>CAWFNS010000013.1:0-126989 GCA_963817235.1 uncultured Actinomycetes bacterium | reverse complement strand
TGACCGCCCATCACGGAGCGCCCGATGAACACGGCGCCCTCGGCGATCGCCAACGAGCTCGACGTGATGTCGCCCTCCACGCGAGCACGCGGCCCGAGCGATGCTCTCCCCGCGACGGTGACGTCGCCGTCGACGAACCCGCCGACGTCCGCGTTGCGCGCTCGGATGTTGCCGTCCAGCCGGCTCTCCGCCGGCAGCGCGACGTCGCCCGTTGCGACCAGGTCGCCCTTCACGGTGCCCGCCAGCGTGATGCTCGCGGCCTTGATGTTCGCCTCGACGCGGCCCTGAGGAGACAGCGAGACCTCTCCCTGCGCCGTGATCTGCCCGCGAACCTCGCCCTCGACGCGGAGGGAGCCGGCGGCCATCACCGAGCCCTCGATCTTCGTTCCTCGGCTCACCACCGAGACCTGGGAGTCGTCTCCACCTGTCACGGGCTCCTCCTTCGTCTCGATCACGTCCGGCGCCGCCGAGGTCTCAGCTTCGGACTCCGCGGGAACCTCCACGTCCGGACGGGGAGCGGCGAGGTCCGGCTCGGCCTCGGGCGCGTCCGGGGGATGATGCTTGCGTCTCACGGGTGCCTCGTCGGGGGCTCGGGCAGGTGAACGATACGAGCACCCTAGCCGGTGTGCACGGGGGCGCGTCACGGTCCTGATGTGCCCGTACGCTTGCCCCGATGACGACGATCGACATCACCCAGGCTGACGACGCGGGCATCCGGTTCGCGGTCGAGATCCGCGACGAGGACGGCTCCCGGACCGCGCACGAGGTCACGGTCTCCGATGCCGACTGGGAACGCTTCGGCGCCGGCTTCGCCTCTCGCGCCGCGTTGGTGGACGCCAGCTTCCGGTTCCTGCTCGAGCGCGAGCCGAAAGGGTCGATCCTCCCCGCGTTCGAGCTCGGCGTGATCGAGCGGTACTTCCCGGAGTACGCCTCGACGATCCGCTAGCAGCAGTGGAACGCGGCGGGTTCGATCGGTGAGCCGCTGAAGGTCCCCACCGCCCACACGTTCGAAGGCGAGATCGCGAGGACCCCGGTGAGGACGTTCGACAGGGGAGCCGTCGTGTCGAGGTCGGGGCTCGTCTGCCGGATCCACTTCGACCCGGTCCAACGCAGGATCAGCGTGGACGTGCCGTTCGTGTCGAGCGCGTTGCCGACCGCCCACGCGCCGGCGTGCGTCGCGGAGATCCCGGTGAGGGCGTCGTCGTAGAGGCCCGATCCGGGGCTGGGACTCGCCTGGACCCTCCATCGCTTCCCGTTCCAGTGCAGGACCAGCGTCCGGAGGTGCGTTCCCTGGCGGAAGGTCCCCACCGCCCACGCGTTCGTGGCCGAGACCGCCGACACGGCGTCGAGTGCGCTCTCCTCGGAGCCGACGTTCGGGCTCGCTTGCCGCTTCCACGTCTTGCCGTTCCAGTGGAGGATCACGGTGCGGTTGTTCGCCTCGCCGACCGCCCAGGCGTTCTTGGCCGACGTCGCGCTCGACCTGGATCAGGAGGGCCTCGGCCGCGCCGTTCGCCACGAAGGTCTTCTGGACCTTCCACGCCTTGCCGTTCCAATGCAGGATCATCCCCTCGCGGGACACACCCGCGAGGTAGTCGCCGACCGCCCATGCGTTCGTGGCCGACGTGCCGTCCACCCCCAGGAGGGTGTTGAAGCCGGCGCCGACGTTCGGGCTCGACCGGACCTTCCACGCCTTCCCGTTCCAGCGCTCGACGAGCGTCCGGCCGGGCAGCGACCCGTTCACGGAGCTGCCGACCGCCCACGCGAGGGCCGGCGAGACGGCGGACACGCCGTTCAGGTAGCTGTTCCCGAGCGCGTTCGCGCTGGCCTGCACCTTCCAGCCGGCCGGGGTCATCCGATAGATCAGCGTTCGGTCCGCCACGCCGTCGTTGTCGTTGCCGACCATCCAGACGTTGCACGACGAGGTGCCGTCGACGCCGTAGATCAGGTCGTCGCTGGGTCCGACGTGCGGCGGCTGCGCACCCCAGGTCGCGCACGGAGCGGCGGGCACGGCGGCCGGGCTGGCGAGGACGATGACGCCGGCGACGAGCAACGACGAGGAGGCGAGGCCGATGATGCGGAGCGTCCCTCCCCTCAGGCGCATCCCCGGATGCTGTTCCCCGTCCGATGTCGTCGTCAAGGGCACGTCGGGTACGGAGGAGATCCGGTTCGCTCGCCGTCGCTACGATGCCGCCAGATGACGAGAGGGACCCCCCGCGTCGAGGCCGAGGTGGTCGACCGGCGTCTGCGACGCCTCTACGCCCTCGAGGGGGCGGTCTTCTCCACGTTCCTGCCGTTCTTCGTGCTGTGGCTCCGCGACCGCGGGTTCTCGCCCTCGGAGATCGGCGTGATCCTCTCCTCGAGCGCGCTCGTCGGGGTGATCGCAGCGCCGGTGTGGAGCAGCGTCGCCGATCGGCGCGCCGGCACGGTCCGGACGCTGCAGCTCGCGTTCGTGTCCGCGGCCGTGCTGGCGATCGCGCTGGCGCTCACCGGCTCGGCCTTCCTGGCCGTCGTGGGCGTCGCCGCGGCGCTCGCCGTGGCGCAGGCGCCGCCGTCGCCCCTGACCGACGCGCTCGCGATGCGCACGCTCGGACCGGAGCGCCTGCACGGGTACGGCTCGTTCCGGCTGTGGGCGAGCTTCGGGTGGGGCGTCGGCTCGATCGCGTTCGGCGCGCTGTTCCAGGCGGCCGGTCTCGGCCTGATGCTGCCGGTCTACGCGGCCGGCGCGGTCGGCGCGGCCGCGTACGTCGGGCTGTTCCCTCGCGTGCGCCCGCCGGCACGCGGCGAGGCGACGTCGCGGTTCGGCGCGGTGGGCGAGGCGCTCTCGACGGTGCCGGGCTTCGCGCTGTTCCTGCTCGGCGTGTTCGTGTTCGGCGCGTCGACGCGCGCCTCGTGGGACTACGTCCCGCTGCAGATCCAGGCGGGCGGCGGGGGAGCGTTCCTGGTCGGGGTCGCCGCGGGCGTGAGCGCGTTCGTCGAGATCCCGTTCATGCGCTCGAGCGGCTCGCTGATCCGGCGCTTCGGGATGCGCGGGGTGTTCGCCGCCGGCGCCGGCGTGTACGTCGCGGCCTCGCTCGGGTGGGCCGTCGTGACCTCGGCGGCGGGCGTCACGGCGATCCGGATCGCGATCGGGATGGGCTTCGGGCTGACCTACGTCACGCTCGTCGTGATGACCGGGACGTTCGTGCCCGACCGCCTGCGCAACACCGGGCAGACCCTGCTGGCGGTGTGCTCGTTCGGGCTGGCGCCGGTCGTCGGCAGCCTGATCGGCGGGCTCGTGTACCAGCACGTCGGCCCGACGCAGCTGTTCCTCGGCTCGGCGGTCGGCATCGCGGTCGGGACCGTGATCGTGTGGGCCGCGACGAAGGGGCTCGCGGATCGAGCCGGATCCGATGACGCGGGCGACACGGGCGACGCGGAGCAGCTCCCGACCCCCGAGCACCCGTAGCGCTGTCGTTCCGAAGAGGGATACGCTCGTGCCGTGACCGGGTGGCTGATCCCGGCGGTCGTCGTGATGATCCCGTTCGCGCTCGGGTACGCCACGATGCGGCTCGCCGAGTCGCGGGGCTGTCCGCCGGGCGAGAAGCCACTCTGGTACCTGTTGGGTCTGTTCTTCCCGCTGGTCGGCTTGGTGCTCGCCGCGCTCGTGGCGGGACCGTCGTCCAAGCCACCTCCACCGCCGCCACTCCTCCCCGACCCCCCGAGCACCCCGTAGCTCCTCGGGCTGACCCGAAGAACGCTCGAGACGAACGTGACCTCGGGGGTGGACGCAACGACCTGAACGGCGGAAGGTCTGTGTGGGATGGCCCGGAGACTGCTTCCCGTCGTTGCGGTGTTCGCGGTGCTGGGCGTGGTCATCGGCCGATCCGTCGTGCTCGGGCACGATCCGACCTCCGCGTCGGCCCCGGTCGAGGCGCGCACGCGCACCGACGGCGCGGGCGGGCCGATCGCGTTCGTCGCGACCCGGCCGCATCCTCGTGTCACGGCCGACGTGGTCCCGACGCCGCCTGTCCCCACCGACATCTACACCGTCCGGGCGGATGGGTCGGGGCTGCGACGGCTCACGACCGACGGCGCGCCGAAGGACCTGCTCGCGTGGTCGCCCGACGGATCCACCCTCGCGTACACGGTGGACCCACGCGGGCAGGTGTGGGCGATCGCCGCCTCCGGAGCGGATCGACGTCTCCTGTGCACCCGCTGCGTGGCGATCAGCGGCGGCGACCAGCTCGCGTGGTCGCCGAACGGTGACCGTCTGGCCGCGCGGGCGCCGGCCGGCATCGTGCTGATCGACCCGATCACGCGCCGCGTCGCGCCGGTCCGGATCTCGCCGGGCGTCGTGGGCCTGTCGTGGTCTCCGGACGGCCGATCGCTCGCGCTCACGATCTCGGGCGAGGGGCTCGCGATCCTCGACGTCGCCACGGGGAAGCACCGGGTCGTCGACGGCGCCGGGGTCGCGGGGCCGGTCGCCTGGTCCCCCGACGGCCGAACGATCGTGTTCACGACGATCAGCTACGGCCCGTACCGGCTCCACAGCGGCGTCGTGGCCTACGACGCCGGGACGGGCCGGAGCCGGGTCCTGCTGTCGCCCCGCTCGACGCTCGGCGTCTACGGCCTGTCGTGGTCGCCCGACAGCCGGGCGGTGGCGGTGCTCTACCTCCCGATCCATCCCCAGCGGCAGGGATTGCTCACGGTGTCGCGGAACGGTTCGGAGATCCGGGCGATCGCCCTGTGCGGGGACGCGGCGGCGGGCGACGGGTCGTGCCCGTCGGGCAACGTCGTCGCCTGGTCGCCCGACGGCGACCACCTCCTCGTCGAGGACTTCACGTTCGGTGGCGCCGGGCCGTCGTTGCTGGTGCTGACGCCCGGGGGAACGACGACGCGGGTCTCCGGATCGCTCCTGCCGGCATGGGGACTCGGCTGGTCACCGGCATGAACGAACGCGCGTAGGGTGGAGGGAACGATCGGAAGGGGATGAGATGGGGAACGCGATCACGTGGTTCGAGCTGGTCGGACCGGAGCCGGAGGAGACCGCGGACTTCTACTCGGACCTCTTCGGCTGGCACACCGAGACGGCGGAGGGCGACTACATCCTGGTCGACACGCACTCCGGGAGCGGCATGAACGGCGGCATCGTCGCGCCGCCGCCGAAGGGAACCTCCGGTTCGATCATCTACGTGCAGGGGCCCGATGTGCAGGCGATGCTCGACCGGGCGGAGTCGCTCGGCGCGACGACGCGGATGCCGGTCACCGAGATGGCGATGGTCACGTTCGCGCTCTTCACCGATCCGTGGGGCAACCGGATCGGGCTGATGCAGGGCGACGGCGACGCGCCGGTCTCCGCCGGCGACAACCCGTCGGTGGACTGGATCGAGATCGGCTGCGCCGAGCCCGAGAAGGCGTTCGACTTCTACCGGGATCTCTTCGGCTGGACGATGGAGTCCGACATGACCGGTGAGAACGGCGGGCCGATCCACAGCTCGTTCTCGACGGGGTCCGGTGGGGGCGCGCGCGGTGGGATCGGCAGCTCGCGCGACGGCGAGCCCCACGTCGACATCTACGCGCACGTGGACGATGTGGCGAAGTACCTCGAGCTGGCGGAGGGGCTCGACGCCACGATCGTGATGCCGGCCATGAAGGTCGACGACGAGACCGAGATCGGCCTGTTCACCGACCCGCAGGGCGGCACGTTCGGCCTGTATTCGTAGGGCGTCGCCTCAGGCGCCGAACCACCGGGCGCCGCGGGTGCGGGCATACTCGGCCTTCTCCTGCGCGGTCTGGATCGACGGCGCGTGGTACATGGCGCTCGGGGCGCCGGGCGTCGACAGGAAGTCGACGTCGACGCGGCCGACCTCGCCGCCGCCGAACTCGATGTAGCACGAGCCCTTCCCGTCGTACCGAGCCGTCTCGCCGCCGCCGCGCGCCTTCGCGATCAGCTCGTCGGCCACCACGATCGCGGCGCCCTCCGCGAACATGCCGGCCTTCGGGGTGCCGACGCTCGTCACGTCGCCGACCGCGTAGACGTCGGGGAACCGCGTCTCGAGCGTGCCGGCATCGACCGGGATCCACCCGTCCACGGCGAGACCGGAGGACGCGACCACGTCGGGCACCCGGTGCACGGGGATGCCCAGGAACAGGTCGCACGGCAGGCGCTGCCCGTCGTCCAGCACCACCTCGCCGCGCTCGAGCGCCGCGACCTTCCGGGTGGGCACGAACGTGATCCCTCGCTCCTCGAACGTCGCGAGCAGCGCGCGCGACATCTCCGGCGACGGCGGGATCGGCGCGCCGAACGGGATGACGAGGTGGATCGACGCCGCGTCTCGGATGCCGCGGTCGCGGAGGTGGGCGTCCAACAGCAGCGCCGCCTCGCTGGGGGCCGGCGGACACTTGAAGGTGTCGCCGCACACGCCGATCACCGCGGCGCCGCCGTCGAAGGACGGCAGCACGTCGCGCAAGATCTCGGCGCCGCGCTCCGTGTAGTACTCGTTGCCGGTTTCGACGAGCCCCGGCGTCGCCGCGGCGTCCAGGTCGGCGCCGAGCGCGACGACCAGCACGTCGGCGTCGTAGGTGTCCCGGTCGGTCGTGACCCGCTTCGCCGCGGGGTCGATCGAGGTGATCGTCTCCTGCACGAACCGGACACCCGGCTTCGTGATGCGCCGGTACGGCAGGCGGACGGCCTCGGGCGTGCGCACCCCGAACATGACGTCGAGCTTGGAGAACCCGAACACGAACGCGTCGGTCCGGTCGATCAACGTCACGTCCGCGTCGCCGCCGAACGCCTCGGACAGGCGCGTGCTCAGCTCGAGACCGCCGAACCCGGCCCCCAGGATCAGGACGCGCATGGCCCCGAAGGATAGTCGTGACGCAGGTACCGTGGACCGATGCGGATCCCCCTCGTTGACGATCCTCGTGTCCGCGTTGGTGTGCATCACGGCCGCGTGCACCTCGACGTCCACCTCCTCCCCGACCTCAGGGCCGAGCTCGGTCGCGAGGTCGGGCTCGCCGTCCGGCTCCTCCTCGCCGGTGGGGCGGCTGGCCGACGTCAAGGTCCGGCTGGCGCTGGTAGCGACGCTCGAGCAACCGGTGGCCATGGCTGTCCGCCCCGGAGACCCGGATCTGTACGTTGCGGAGAAGACCGGACGCGTCGTCGCGATCCACGACGGGACGGTCCTCGGCCGCCCCGTCCTCGATCTCACCGGGCAGGTCTCGTCCGGCTCCGAGCAGGGCCTGCTCGGGATCGTGTTCTCCCCCGACGGCCACTTCCTGTACGTGAACCTCACCGACACGAACGGCAACACCCGTGTCCTGAGCTTCTCCATGGGCGCGCACGTGGCCGATGCGGCCTCGCGACGCGACGTCCTCGAGGTCGACCAGCCCTTCGCGAACCACAACGGCGGCGACCTGGCGTTCGGCCCCGACGGCTACCTCTACATCGGGCTCGGCGACGGCGGCAGCGAGGGGGATCCGAACGGCAACGGCCAGTCGTTGACGACGCTGCTCGCGAAGATGCTGCGCATCGCGCCGAAGACCTCGGGCGCCGTGCCGTACACGATCCCGCCGGACAACCCGTTCGTCGGGAAGTCGAACGTCCGGCCCGAGATCTGGGCCTACGGTCTGCGCAACCCGTGGCGGTATTCGTCTCCGGACGGCCGATCGTTGGCGCTCACGCTCTCGGGCGAGGGGCTCGCGATCCTCGACGTCGCCACGGGGACGCACCGGATCGTGGACGGCGCCAGGGTCGCGGGGCCGGTCGCCTGGTCCCCGGACGGCCGAACGATCGCGTTCACGACGATCAGCTACGGCCCGTACCAGCTCCACAGCGGCGTCGTTGCCTACGACGCCGGGACGGGCCGGAGCCGGGTCCTGCTGGCGCCCCGCTCGACGCTCGGCGTGTACGGCCTGTCGTGGTCGCCCGACAGCCGGGCGGTGGCGGTGCTCTACCTCCCGATCCATCCCCAGCTGCAGGGATTGCTCACGGTGTCGCGGAACGGTTCGGAGATCCGGGCGATCGCCGTGTGCGGGGATACGGCAGCGGGCGACGGGTCGTGCCCGTCGGGCAACGTCGTCGCCTGGTCGCCCGACGGCGACCACCTCCTCGTCGAGGACTTCACGTTCGGCGGCGCCGGACCATCGCTGCTCGTGCTGACGCCCGGGGGAACGACGACGCGCGTCTCCGGATCGCTCCTACCGGCATGGGGGCTCGGCTGGTCACCGGCATGAACGAACGCGCGTAGGGTGGAGGCAACGATCGCAAGGGGGATGAGATGGGCAACGCGATCACGTGGTTCGAGCTGGTCGGACCGGAGCCGGAGGAGACCGCGGACTTCTACTCGGACCTCTTCGGATGGCATACCGAAGAGGCCGAGAGCGGCTACACCCTGATCGACACGCACTCCGGGAGCGGCATGAACGGCGGCATCGTCGCGCCGCCGCCGAAGGGCACCTCCGGTTCGATCATCTACGTGCAGGGCTCCGACGTGCAGGCGATGCTCGACCGGGCGGAGTCCCTCGGCGCGACGACGCGGATGCCGGTCACGGAGATGGCGATGGTCACGTTCGCGCTCTTCACGGATCCGTGGGGCAACCGGATCGGGCTGATGCAGGGCGACGGCGACGCGCCGGTCTCCGCCGGCGACAACCCGTCGGTGGACTGGATCGAGATCGGCTGCGCCGAGCCCGAGAAGGCGTTCGACTTCTATCGGGATCTCTTCGGCTGGACGATGGAGACCGACATGTCGGGCGAGGCCGGCGGGCCGATCCACGCGTCGTTCTCGACCGGGTCGGGCGGGGGCGCGCGCGGCGGGATCGGCAGCTCGCGTGACGGGCAGCCCCATGTCGACATCTACGCGCACGTGGACGACGTGGCGAAGTACCTCGAGCTGGCGGAGGGGCTCGACGCCACCATCGTGATGCCGGCCATGAAGGTCGACGACGAGACCGAGATCGGCCTGTTCACCGACCCGCAGGGCGGCACGTTCGGCCTGTATTCGTAGAGCGTCGCCTCAGGCGCCGAACCAGCGGGCGCCGCGGGAGCGGGCGTACTCGGCCTTCTCCTCCGCGGTCTGGATCGACGGCGGGTGGTACACGGCGCTCGGGGCGCCGGGCGTCGACAGGAAGTCGACGTCGACGCGGCCGACCTCGCCACCGCCGAACTCGATGTAGCACGAGCCCTTCCCGTCGTACCGAGCCGTCTCACCGCCGCCGCGCGCCTTCGCGATCAGCTCGTCGGCCACCACGATCGCCGCGCCCTCCGCGAACATGCCGGCCTTCGGGGTGCCGACGCTCGTCACGTCGCCGACCGCGTACACGTCCGGGAACCGCGTCTCGAGCGAGCCGGCATCGACGGGGATCCAGCCGTCCACGGCGAGACCTGATGAGGCGACCACGTCGGGCACCCGGTGCACGGGGATGCCCAGGAACAGGCCGCACGGGAGGCGCTGCCCGTCGTCCAGCAGCACCTCGCCGCGCTCGAGCGCCGCGACCTTCCGCTCGGGCACGAACGTGATCCCTCGCTCCGCGAACGTCGCGAGCAGCGCCTGCGACATCTCCGGCGACGGCGGGATCGGCGCGCCGAACGGGATGACGAGGTGGATCGACGCCGCGTCTCGGATGCCGCGGTCGCGGAGGGAGGCGTCCAGCAGCAGCGCCGCTTCGCTCGGGGCCGGCGGACACTTGAAGACGTCGCCGCACACGCCGATCACCGCGGCGCCGCCGTCGAAGGACGGCAGCACCTCGCGCAAGGCCTCGGCGCCGCGTTCCGTGTAGTACTCGTTGCCGGTCTCGACGAGCCCCGGCGTCGCCGCGGCATCCAGGTCGGCGCCGAGCGCGACGACCAGCACGTCGGCGTCGTAGGTGTCCCGGTCGGTCGTGACCCGCTTCGCCTCCGGGTCGATCGAGGTGATCGTCTCCTGCACGAACCGGACGCCCGGCTTCGTGATGCGCCGGTATGGCAGGCGGACGGCCTCGGGCGTGCGCACCCCGAACATGACGTCGAGCTTGGAGAACCCGAACACGAACGCGTCGGTCCGGTCGATCAACGTCACGTCCGCGTCGTCGCCGAACGCCTCGGACAGGCGCGTGCTCAGCTCGAGACCGCCGAACCCGGCTCCCAGGATCAGGACGCGCATGGCCCCGAAGGATAGTCGTGACGCGGGTACGGTGGAGCGATGCGGATCCGCCCGGTGCCGATCCTCGTGTCGGCGTTGGCGTGCGTCACGGCCGCGTGCACCTCGACGTCCACCTCCTCCCCGACCTCAGGGCCGAGCCCGGTCGCGAGCTCGGCCTCGCCGTCGGGCTCCGCCTCGCCGGTGGGGCGCCTCGCCGACGTCAAGGTCCGGCTGGCGCCGGTGGCGACGCTCGAGCAACCGGTGGCCATGGCGGTCCGGGCCGGCGACCCGGATCTGTACGTGGCGGAGAAGACCGGACGGGTCGTCGCGATCCACGACGGGAAGGTCCTCGGCCGGCCCGTCCTCGACCTCACCGGCCAGGTCTCGTCCGGCTCCGAGCAGGGCCTGCTGGGGATCGTGTTCTCCCCCGACGGCCACTTCCTGTACGTGAACCTCACCGACACGAGCGGCAACACCCGTGTCCTGAGCTTCTCCATGGGCGCGCACGTGGCCGACGCGGCCTCGCGACGCGACGTCCTCGAGGTCGACCAGCCCTTCTCGAACCACAACGGCGGCGACCTGGCGTTCGGCCCCGACGGCTACCTCTACATCGGGCTCGGCGACGGCGGCAGCGAGGGGGATCCGAACGGCAACGGCCAGTCGCTGACGACGCTGCTCGCGCAAGATGCTGCGCATCGCGCCGAGGACCTCGGGCACCGTGCCGTACACGATCCCGCCCGACAACCCGTTCGTCGGCACGGCGAACGTCCGGCCCGAGATCTGGGCCTACGGTCTGCGCAACCCGTGGCGGTATTCGTTCGACCGCGAGACCGGCGACCTGTGGATCGGCGACGTGGGCCAGAACACGTGGGAGGAGATCGACCTGCAGCCGGCGGGCTCGCCGGGTGGTCGAGAACTACGGGTGGAACCGGCATGGAGGGGACGCACCCGTACGCCAGGGCGACGCGCCGCCCGGCGCGACCCTGCCCGTGTTCGAGTACCCCCACACCGGCGGCGGCTGCGCGATCACCGGCGGCTACGTCTACCGTGGGCTCGGCGATCCCCGTCCTTGGTCGGCGCGTACGTGTTCGGCGACTTCTGCCTGGACCAGCTGGAGGCGATCCGCGTCGGAACGGCGGCCGGGTCGTCGACCAGGCCGCCCTCGGCGTCGGCGTCCGTCCGTGAGCTCGTTCGGGCAGGACGCGCCGGCGAGCTCTACGTGCTGTCGCTCGCGGGCGGGGTCTACCGGCTCGCGCCGCGCTGAGCCGCGAACGGACGGAGCCACCGATGTTCTAGGCTCCGGCGGAACCGCGCGACCGAGGGAAGGAACGAACGATGCGATCGATGCCCCGGCGGATCTTCCTCGTGGTCGCGGCGACGCTCGTTGCATCGGTCGGTGTCGCGGTCGCCGCGCCGCGTTCCGGCACGCTCGATCACAGGTTCCACGGCTCCGGCCGGTTCTCCCTCACGTTCCCCGGCGGGTCGGAGGGACTCGCGATCGCGATGCAGGGCGGCACGATCGTGGTCGCTGGCGACGCGGGGTTCGAGTCGGGGGAGAACATCGCCGTGATCCGGTTGACGGCGGCGGGCAAGCTCGATCGCACGTTCGGCGGCGGGGACGGACGGTTCGTCCGTCGACCTCTTCGGGGACGCCGACATCGCCTTCGCGGTCGCCGTGCTCCCGGACGGGAAGATCCTCGTGGCCGGCCAGGGGTTCGATCCCGTCGCCGGGATCGATCGGTTCGTCGTGCTCCGCCTCACGGCGAACGGGAGGCTCGATCGCACGTTCGGCGGCGGGGACGGGATCGTCACCACGAAGTTCGGGGTCGACGGCGCGTCGGGGAGGGCGATGACCGTGCTGCCCGACGGCCGGTTCGTGGTCTGCGGGTCCACCGGCGGAGCGACGCCAGTGTTCGCGTTGGCCCGGTACCGCCCCGGCGGCGGACTCGATAGCACGTTCGGCGGCACTGGCATGGTCACGACCTCCTTCCCCGGCAGGACCGTTGCCCGGTGCAACGGCATCACGCACCTTGGGGAGCAGGTGGTGGCGGTGGGCCAGGCCTACGACGGATCGACCGTCACGTCGTTCGCCGTCGCCCGCTACCGCGCCGACGGCTCGCTGGCTCCGGCGTTCGACGGCGACGGACGCGCGCTGTTCGATCCGCTCCCGACCGACGACGAGGCGACCGGAGTGGTGCCGCTGCCACACGGCTCGGTGGTCGTCGCGGGCACCGTCCGCGACGGGGTGTCGCGCAACGACGTCGCCCTGCTCCAGGTCCGGCGCAACGGGACGCTCGATCCGGCCTTTGGCGGTGGGGACGGGGTCAAGCTGTATGACGCGGGCAGCGTCGATGCGGCGGCGGGCCTGCTGCGGCAGCCCAACGGCAGGCTCGTGCTGGTCGGGTTCCGCAACCCGGACATGTTCGTCGCTCGGTTCCGGCCGGGCGGGGCGGTGGATACCGGATTCGCGAACGGCGGCCTCCAGGCCCGTCCATGGCCCGACCGGAGCGCCGGTTCCGAGGCCGTCTGGGACCACGGCGCGATCGTGGTCGTCGGCAGCGTGGGGCTGCCCTCCGGGTTGGCGGTCGAGCGCCTGCGCGGCTGAGCGCCCTCGGGCGCTGCGTGGATCGAGGTCAGTCGAGGTGCGCGCCGGCTCCCCGGAGGCGGCCGGGACGGTAGCCTGAAGAGGAAACCATGCGACTTCCCCTCCTCCCACGGGTCTTCCGCGTCGGCGCCGTCCTGGCGATCATGCTGGTCGCGACGTCGTCGGTCCCTTCGCACGCGGTCGCGCCGGCGGCCACGCGCCATCCGCACATCCCGGCCGCCGACTTCCCGGACCACCTGCTGACGCCCGGCGTCGCGTTCCCCGTGGGTCGGGCCGCGATCTGCGTGCCCGGCTACGCCGGCAAGGTCCGCGACGTTTCGCACGCGGAGAAGGCCGCCGTGTACCGCCGGTACGGGATCGAGTGGGTCCCCTACCAGCACGAGGTCGACCATCTGATCTCGCTCGAGATCGGGGGCTCGAACGCGATCAGGAACCTCTGGCCGGAGCCGTACGCGGGTCGATGGGGCGCGCGGACGAAGGACGTGCTGGAGGACAAGCTCCACGCCCTGGTGTGCGACGGCCGGCTGCGCCTCAAGGCCGCGCAGCGGCAGGAGGCGGCCGATTGGGTCGCCGCCTACCGGAAGTACGTCGGTCGGCCGCCGTCGGGCGGGGGCGGGTCGTCCGGCGGCTTCTACGCCTCGAGCTATCCGACCGCGCACACGATCTACTGCGCGGACGATCCCGAGTGGCACCAGCTGTCGCCGGCGTACCTCGTGCACTTCGCCACGTTCGCCCAGGCGAAGGCGCGGTTCCCCGGCTACCACCTCCATCAACCCTGCTGATCGCCACCGGCGCCGCTCAAGCCGCGCGCACGCGCTCCGATACAGCAGGTACGGGGGGATGCCTCGATGCAGGAGGTATCCCGTGCAAGGGCTTGGCTGTGAGGTCTGCGAGTGTCGTCCGGCGACGCGCTTCGTCGCGCGGCGCCATGTCGGGATGCTGGTGGTCCGCCGCTCCTACAAGGTCGACGCCGTGTTGTGCCGCGTGCACGCGACCGAGCTGGCGAGACAGTTCCTGGGCCTGACGCTGGTGCAGGGATGGTGGGGGATCACGTCGTTCTTCTTCAACATCCTGGCGGTCTGCGCCGATGTCGTCGCGATCGTGCGAGCGCAGAGCATGGCCGTGCCCGTCCCATCCGTTCCGTCGGCCTAGCGAGCGCGCGCACCCTCAACCCGGCTACGGTGTGCGCCGATGCGCGCCGCCCCACCCGCCGAGGATCGGATCCTGCCGTTGACCCGGGTCGTCGCGGTCGTGGTGATCGCGATCCTGCTCCTCGGCTCGGCGGTGCTGTACTTCCTGCCCGACCAGACCGACCGGCGGTTCGCCTGGACGATCCATCCCACGATGACCGCGATGCTGATGGGCGCCGGCTACGGCGCGGCGCTCTACTTCTTCGTCCGCGTGTTGACCGAGCGGCGCTGGCACCGCGTCGGCCGCGGGCTCCTCGCCACGACCCTGTTCACCTGGATGATGCTGGGGGCGACCGTCCTGCACTGGAACAAGTTCCGGCACGGCTCGTTCCCGTTCCTGCTGTGGTTCTGGGTCTACGTGGTGACGGCCGCGCTGGTCCCCGCGGTCTGGCTGGTCAACCGGGGTCAGGACCCCGGCACGCCGGAGGACCCCGATGCGGAGCTCCCGCGCGCCGTCCGCGGCGCGATGGCCGTGGCGGGCGTGGCCGTGCTCGCCGTCGCGGCGTGGATGTACCTCTTCCCGGCGAGCGCGATCTCGGTGTGGCCGTGGCTGCTCACGCCGCTCACCGCTCGGGCCGTCGCGTCGTTCGTGGCGCTGCCCGGCGTCGGGTGGCTCGTGATCGCGTCCGATCCGCGGTGGTCCTCGGCGCGCGTGATGCTCGGCACCGAGGCGATCGGGCTCGGGTTGCTGCTGATCGCGGTCGCGCGCGCGTGGCGGGAGTTCGACCACGGGAACGCGCTGACGTACGTCTACGTCGCGGGGCTGGTCGGAACGCTGGCGGCGATCGCCGGCCTGAGCGTGTGGATGCGTCGAGCGACGCCCGTGCACGCTCCGGCCGGCTGAGCCGGTTCGCTACAGCTTCTGGACCGCCGCCGGGGGCAGCGGCTTCGAGAAGTCGATCCCGTGGACGTCCTTGATGACGCCGCGGAACCACATGTCGAAGCCGTTCTCGGACGTCGCCAGCTTGCCGAGGTACGTGTCGGCGCCGGGACCCTCGTGCAGGACGATCGCGAGCTGGTGACCGTCGGGGGTCTGCTGCAGCCATGCATGATGGCTCGTGAGCCCCATCCGCTGGTTCATGTCATCGAACTCGGTCTTGCGTGAACCCTTGCAATCCGCGATCCACGCCTCCCAGGTCTGCTTCCTTGCCGGCCAGGATCGGTGCGGCCATGGCTCCCATGTGGTGCCTCCCGTCTCGGAGCGAACATCTGTTCGCTCCTTCAGCACCACCCTACTCGGTTCGTCCGTCGTCACGACCGGCGCTCGCATGATGCGCCGGGAACCGTCACGCTATGTCGGGTTCGATCGGAGGAGGCAACGGTGCTCGCGAGCGACTGGTTCATGGTGGTGTTCCGGATCGTGCACATCCTGGCCGGGGTGGCGTGGGTCGGCTCGGTGTTCCTGCTGGTGGTGTTCATCCAACCGAGCGCCGCGGCGATCGCGCCGGCCAGCGCGCCGTTCATGACCGAACTGCTCGGGCGTCGTCGCCTGGTGGACTGGATCCTCACGCTCGCGGCGATCACCGTGCTGGGCGGGTTCTTCCTGTACTGGCACGACTGGCACCTGTTCGGCAGCTTCAGCGAGTGGACGCGCTCACGCTTCGGCGAGGTCCTCACGATCGGCGCGCTGGCGGCCCTCACGGCTTTCGGCATCGGCATCTTCGGCACGCGCCCGACGGTCGGGCGCTTCTTCGCGCTCGGGAAGCAGGTCGCCGCGTCGGGTGCGCCGCCCACCCCGGAGGTCGCCGCGCAGATGGCGGCGCTGCAGGTACGGCTGAAGAACCTCGCGCGCATCAGTCTCGGCTTGCTGGTGATCGCCGTGCTCGGGATGTCGATCGCGAGGTACGTCTGAGGGGCCTGGCCACCGGTTCGGGGTAGGTTCTCCGGGTGCGGGCCTGCGCGAACTGCGGACGCGAAGCGCCGGAGGACTTCTCGTTCTGTCCTTCGTGCGGCGCGGCGCTCGCCGTCGAAGATCCCGGTCCCGGCGCGCGCCGGACGGTCACGATCCTGTTCATCGACATGGTCGGATCGACCGAGCTCGGCGCCCGCCTCGATCCGGAGCGCCTCCAGACCGTGCTCGCTCGCTACTTCGACACGATGCGCGCCGTGATCGAACGGCACGGCGGCACGGTGGAGAAGTTCATCGGCGACGCCGTGATGGCCGTCTTCGGCGTCCCTCGGATCCGCGAGGACGACGCGATGCGCGCCGTGCGCGCCGCCGCCGAGATGGGGGAGGCGATCGCGGTCTTGAACGAGGAGCTGGCGACGGCCCACGGCGTCACGATCCGGGTGCGCACCGGCGTGCATACCGGCGAGGTCGTCGTCACCGATCATGCCGACGGGCAGCTCGCGGCGGGTGACGCGATGAACGTCGCGGCGCGGCTCGAGCAGGCCGCCGGCGAAGGCGAGATCCTGATCGGCGCCGACACGTACCGGCTCGTGCGGGACGCGGTCCTCGCCGAACGCCTCGATCCCCTGGCCGTCAAGGGGAAGGCGGAGCCGCTCACGGCCTACCGCGTGCAGAAGGTGGATCCGGCCGCGGCCGGGTTCGCGCGACGGCTCGACGCGCCGATGGTCGGCCGCGAACGCGAGTTGTCGCTGCTCCTCGGCGCGTTCGACCGGACGGTGTCCGATCACGCGTGCCAGCTCTTCACGGTCCTCGGTGTCGGCGGCGTCGGGAAGTCGCGCCTGCTCGAGGCGTTCGTCGTCGCCCTCGGCGACCGCGCGACCGTGCTTCGCGGCCGGTGCCTCCCCTACGGGGACGGCATCACGTTCCTGCCGGTCGTGGAGGCGGTGCGCGAGGCCGCCGGCCTCACCGGCGCGGAGACCGCCGAGGAGGCCCGAGCCCGGATCGCCGCGCTGGTGGTCGCCGATGAGCACGGCGACCGCGTCGCGGCGCAGGTCGGGCAGATCGTCGGTATCGAGGGGGAGGAGGCGACGCCGGAGGAGCGCGTGGAGTCGGAGCCTCGCCGCCGAGGCCGAACCGCTCTGGCGTCGAGCCGCCGACCTGTACCGCGAGGCGGGCAACGCTTCTTGTACGGGGAGCAGCTCGGTTGGCTCTCGTCCGTGCCGGCATGGGGCCCGATGCACACGGAGGAGGCGATGCGTGCGCTGGCCGAGCTCGCGGACGAGGCGCGCGGGATGCCGGTCGCCGAACGGGACGTCGAGGCCTCGCTCGGCACCGTGCTGATGATGCGTGGAGACCTGGAGGGGGCGCGGCGACGCATCGAGGAGAGCGACCGTCGTATGGCCGAACTCGGCCGCGAGCTCCCGCTGGCGCACGGCTCGCAACAGATGGGCCAGCTCGAGCTGCTCTCGGGCAACGCGTCCGCGGCGGATCGGATCCTCGGGGACGGCGTCCGCGCGCTGGACGCGATGGGCTCGGACGCGCTCGGCGTCGTCGCGGCGTTCCACTCGCAGGCCTTGTACGCGCTCGGTCGCTACGACGAGGCGGACCTCGCGGCGTCGAGGGCGATCCGGAGCAACGGGTACGGGATCGCGGAGGAGGTGATCGGGCTCGGGGTGCGCGCGATGGTCGCCGCGCGACGCGGCGCGTTCGAGGAGGCCGAGGCGACGGCCAGAGCGGCGATCGCGATCGTCGACGAGACCGATTTCCCGAGCGACCGGGCGGACGCACGCGAAGCGCTCGCCGAGGTCCTCGAACTGGCCGGCAAGCACGCCGAAGCAGCGGCCGCGGCGCGCGAGGCGCTCGCGTTGTTCGAGGCGAAGGGCAACCTGCTCCAGGCCGACCATGTGCGCTCGCGTCTCGAGCGCCTGGGCGAGCCCGATCCCGCTACGGGTTCTTGACCGACCTCACCGTCTGGCTGGAGTCCGCCTTGCACAGCGGGGTCTGGACCGCGCGCGCGTAGTACTTGCCGTTCGGCGCGCCGGTGTTCCCGGTCTCCCACTCGTAGCGGTCCCCGTTCAGCGAGGAGGTGTCGCTCGCGATCTTCGTGTCGACCTTCAGGTTCTGGACCTTGCCCTTCTGGTGGTAGACGTTGACCGTCCGGTTGTTCGCGCACCGCTTCGGATGCGGCGACGAGATCGTTCCGGAGAAGTCCCCGTTCTGCGCCCTGATCGTCACGGTCGTCACAGCGCGCTTCGGAGCGGCGCCGATGGCGCTCCCCGGCAGGAGCATCGAGCCGCTGACGGCGAGGGCGACGACGGTCAAGACCAACTTCGTTCGCATGGTGAACCCCTCCCAGGTCGGACGTGCCCAGTCTCGTCGGGAAGAGGGGGTACGGTCAAATGCTTACGGGGCGCCGAGCAGCGCGCGTTCGTCGGCGAGCGCGATCACCAGCTGGCCCCTCGCGTTCGGATGGAACGGCGCGGCGTCCTGGAGGCCCTGCACGTAGGACTGCCCGGTGCAGAGGCCGTGCCCGCCGAAGTCGGGCGTGGCGGCGAGGTAGCCGAACGTCGTCGCACCGTGCGCCAGCACGGCGTTCAACGCGTCGAGCCGATCGAGCAGGACGCCGAGCTTCGGCGCCGTGAGGCCGGGGATGCACGCGGCGCTCGTGTCGAACGGCGCGTAATAGAGGTTGATCACGACCCGTGGGTCATCCGGCAGGGCGGCGAGCTGGCGCAGCAGCTCGTAGTAGTCGCGGGTGAACAGCGCGAGCGAGCGCTGGAAGTAGACGGTCGAGGCGCGGTCGTCGCACCGGTCGGACACGGCGCAGAGCCGGATCATCGGCCCCCACTGGAGGTCGTTCGCCCCGACGCTCACGATGACGGCGGAGGCGGCCACCGCCTTCTTCGCGACGGCGAGCTGCGGCGGGATCGTCCGGTCGCCGACGACCTGCGGGCCGAGGATGCCGTCGCGGATCGTCGCGCCGCCGCACGCGAGGTTCTGCACGTGCCAGCGGTTCACGTCCGCGAGGTGGACGGCGTACGCGTCGACGCTGCGACCGCACGCCTGATCGAGCGCGCTCGCATGTTGCAGCGGCGGCTCGCCGAGGCCGGCCGCGGTCGAGTCGCCGAGGACCACCGCCTGCACGCCGGGGAGCGACGGCCCCGGCGCGGCCGCGAGCGGGGCCTGCTCGCTCTGGCCGACCAGCTGGCCCAGCGAGTGCACGTCGTGGAACGTGCTCGGCGCCGTGAAGGCGGTGAGCATGATCACGCCGAGGTTGAGCGCCTCCACCAGCACGAGCCCGCCGACGATCGTCGCGGCGGTCCGCCGCAGGCTCCACGCGTGTCGACGCCAGCCGGCGACGATGCCGAGCAGGAGCAGCGCGCCGAGACCCACGAAGAAGATCTCCGAGATGAAGTACCGGGTCCAGCCGTTCGCGAGCCGGTCGCCGAGCACGGCGGTGGGGTCTTTCCCGGCCCCGGGCACGAGCAGCCCGGCGACCTGCTGGTTGATCGTGATGTTCGTCAGGACCAGGCGCGGCCGGACGGGGCCGAGGAACGTGACCTTCGTCGGCAGGGGCTGGCCGAAGAGGTCGACCTCGCCGGGGCCCGAGAGGCTGAGCGTCGGCGACGTCGCGCCGACGGCCACCGTCTGGCCGAGCGCCGACACCGACCGGAGCGGGGTCACCCGCAGGCCGAACGCGATCGAGGCCGCGGCGATCACCAGGAACGTGCCGGCGACCAGCAACGCGTGCGCGACGCGCCGGGGGACCGACCGGCGCGGGCCGTGGCTCCGGTCCCGGGAGCGCCGGATCGAGCGGATCGGCGCCGGCGGGGCGGAGCACGACGGAGGGTCGGTGGTGCAGGTCGAACATCTCGTGCGCCGCCTCCCTCGAGCTCGCCGGCAGGGCCTTCCTGGGTGTTCGTCGCGACGGCCCGGTGGGTTGAGGCGCCCGGGCGGCCCCGGACGCCGACGAGCGCGGTTGTCAGCGCATCCCGGAGGGGTAAGGCTCTTGCCGGAAGACCGTGCGAGGGAGGGAGACCGCTGTGCCCAGGTACTTCTCGATCCGCCCGACCTGGACGTTGAAGGGCCGGAAGTTCTTCGGGATCCGAGGATGGTCGGGCAAGCCGACGCATCCGCCGCTGACGGACTTCCCGGTCGTCTGCTACGCGCTGGCGGCGCTGTTCGACCTCGTGTCCTTCTTCGGCGGGCGCAACGACGCCGCCGTCGCGCACGACTTCTTCATCGCGGCGACGCTGGTGCTGATCGTCGGGTTCGTGGTGTCGCTCGGGACCGCGCTGACGGGGTTCTGGGACTGGTGGAAGGGCATGCCGCGCCGCAAGGGCGGGGTCCTCGGCACGGCCCAGCACACGCAGGTCTGGCGGACGGCGAACTTCCACATGGCCGTCATGCTCACGGTCACGGCGATCGTGATCGTCGACATCGCCGTGCGTCTCGGCCAGCTCCACGACGGGCGGTCCTCCGGCCTCGTCACCGTCCTGTCGGTGATGGCCGCCGGCCTCGTGCTGTTCGGCGCCGGCTACGGCGGCACGCTGGTGTTCGACTACCAGTTCAACGTGGAGTCGATCGGGAAGACCAGCACGGTCTGGGACGAGACCGAGGTCGATCAGTTCCCGGGCCGGAAGAAGCCGCCCGCGCCGGAACCCCGAGCCGCCGGCAGCGCCGGAGTCGCCGGACGCGACGAACGCCTGATCACCCGTCCGCCAGCAGCGCCTTCGGGAGCCTCGAGCGCCGGCCGGCCAGCTCGTCCCACCGTCGCGGACCGGGACCGTCCAGCAGGCCGGGCACGGTCGCGAGCGTGAAGTCCTCCGGCGCGACCGAGCCGAGTTGCTCGGGCGTGATGGGGAAGGAGACCGTTCCCTCCGGGCCGGGCGCGCGGCGAGTAGGGCGCGACGACGGTCGCGCCGGCGCCGTTGCGCGAGGGGTCGAGCATCACCCGGCCGCCGCGGTCGGCCTTGCGGAACTCGTCGGTGACCGCGCCGGGCATCCGGTCGACGACGATCGCGGTCAGCCGCGCGGCCGCCCGACGGACGTCCGCCTGGCCGAGCCGCCGCTCGATCGGCACGACCACGTGCAGGCCCTTGCCGCCGGTCGTCTTCACGCCGGCCTCCATCCCGAGGTCCGCGAGCACCTCGAGCACCACCAGCGCGACCTCGGCCGCCGCCGCGAACGCGCCCTCGGGGGGATCGATGTCGACCGTCAGGAGGTCGAGGCGATCGAGCCGGTCGGCGCGCACCGGCGCGGGATGGAACTCGAGCGAGGCCTGGTTGCCCAGCCACGCGAGCGCGGCGGCCGAGTCGCAGACCACGTAGTCGACGTCGCGCTTCGCGCTGGGCGCGGGGATGCGGACCGTGGGGATCCACGCGGGCATGTGGCTCGACGCCGCCTTCTGGAAGTAGCGCTGGGCCTCGACGCCGTCGGGCGCGCGGACGACGGTGAGCGGCCGTCCGCGGAGCCACGGGACCATGTGCGGCGCGACCGCCTCGAGGTACGCGACGTAGTCGCGCTTCGTGATGCCGAGCGCGGGCCACAGCAGCTTGTCGGGCCGCGTGACCTCCACGTTCGTCGGTGCCTTCATCCGCATCGATCACCATCCCCGGGACCGGTCGCTCCGGAGCCGTTGCGGCCGCCGACCTCCGATGCTAGCGTCGTTCGCGCCGCGGTTCTCGCGCGGCCCGATCGGAAGGAGGTGGGCTGTGATCGCTGCCACGGTGGTCTTCACGTCGCGCCTCGGTTCCGGTCTCCTCGCTCGCTGAGCGGACCCAACCTCCGGGGCACGACGTCGTGTCCACCGTTGCCCACCGGAGGTCTCCCATGTCTCGCGATCAGCGCCGCGGCGCCCGGGACGAGCGGCAGCGCTCGTTCCGTTGCGGTCATTGCCGACTGGACGTCTCGACCGACGCCCTCGGTTCGGCGCATCGCAACCACTGCTCGAACTGCTCTATGGAGCCGGCACGTGGACGACTCCCCGGGCGACCGGGCCGCGATGTGCGGTTCCCTGATGGAGCCGATCGCGATCACGGTCCGGGGCGACGGGGAGTGGGTGCTGGTCCACCGATGCACCGGGTGCGATGAGCTGCACCTGAACCGCACCGCCGGCGATGACAACCCGCTGATGCTCCTGCGGCTCGCGGTCAAGCCGCTCGCCCAGCCGCCGTTCCCGATCGAGCTGATCGGTCAGCTGTGAGCTACTTATGGAACCCGAGGACGTGGCCGACGCGCGAGCCGCCCGATCGCCACACGACCGTGTATGCGCCGGGGCCCTTCCGCGGGAAATGCGTCGACCACCGGATGGAGGAGCCGAAGGTCACGCCGGTCTTGTGGATGCGGTAGTCGTGACAGGTGGTGGTCTTGTCCGGCGCCGTGACGCACAGCGTGTAGCGGCTGAAGAACTTCGCGAACAGCGAGATCCGGAGCATCCGCACGCCGTGGACCCTCGTGGTGCTCTGACAGATGTCACCGGTGACGCTGCAATAGGTGGTCGCTCGGTGCGTCGCCTGCGCGTTCACCGGCGCGGCCAGCAGCAGTCCCGTCACCGTCAGCGTCACGATCCATCGCATCACAGGCTCCCTCCGGCCGAGTGGGGACCATCGTAGACCGCCTCCGCGGGATCCTCGCGACCTCCGGGCATACTGCCGCCATGGCCGGACCGCTCCGCGTCTCGCGCTCGGTGGTGATCCCGGAGCGCGAGCTGCGCTGGCGGTTCAGCCGATCCTCCGGGCCGGGCGGGCAGTCGGTGAACACGACCGATTCGCGCGTCGAGCTCAGCTTCGACGTCGCGCACAGCACGGCGTTCGGGCCGATCCAACGTTCGCGAGCGCTCGAGCGACTGGCCGGCCGGCTCAGCGACGGCGTGCTGACGATCGCGGCGTCGGAGCAGCGGTCGCAGCTGCAGAACCGCGAGGCGGCGCGCGAACGCCTCGCCGGCATCCTCGCGGCGGCGATCGCCCCGCCACCGCCGAAGCGGCGTCCCACCCGGCCGAGCCGCGGCGCGGTCGAGCGGCGGCTGGCGGACAAGAAGCGACGCGCCCGCACGAAGCGGCTCCGCCGTCCCGACGAGGACTGAGGCTCAGCCGGTCGGCCGCACGGCGAACAGCTGCCACTCGCCGTCGATGCCCTTGAGGTGGTGCATGCCGTGATCGTCGAACGCCAGGTCCGAGCCCACGACCAGATCCTTCACGGTGCGCGAGACGAGCACCTCCCCCTCGCCGGCGCCGGCCATGATCCGCGCCGCGAGGTGCACGGCCATCCCGCCGACGTCGTCGCCCCGGAGCTCGACCTCGCCGGTGTGGATGCCGGTGCGCAGCACCAGGCCGAGCGGTGCGAGCTGGTCGCGGAACGCGGCGGCGAACCGGATCGCCCGGCCCGGCCCGTCGAAGGTCGCGAGCACCCCGTCGCCGGTCGTCTTGATCAGGCGGCCGCCGTTGGCCGCCACGAGCCGCCGCGCCGTGTCGTCGTGGACGTCGAGCAGCTCCCGGTAGCGCGCGTCGCCGATCCGCTCGAGCAGCCCGGTGGAATCGACGATGTCCGTGTACAGGACGGTCGCGAGGACCCGGTCGACCGGCGCGGATGGCGTCACGCCGGTCAGGAACCGTTCGATCGCATCGAGCGACTCGTCGGCGGCCTCCCAGTAGAGCGGGCCGTCGGCGCCGGGGAGCTCGATCAGCTCGGCGCCGGCGATGTGCTCGGCGAGGTAGCGGCCGTGGGCGATCGGCATGAAGCGATAGCCGGTGCGGTGCAGCACGAGCGTGGGCACGTGGATCGCGGGCAGCAGCGACCGGGCGTCCGCGCGGAACATCGAGCGGAAGTACGCGGCGGCCGCGGCCGGCCCGGCGATCGTGCGGGTCTTCTTCGCGTACCACGCGCGGAAGCGCTCGTCGTCGGCGCGGCTCGGCACCTGCAGCAGCACGTGGTCGTCGCCGCCCCAGCGCTCGGCCATCGTCGCGTTCAGCTCCTCGGCGGCCTCGGGCGGCACGCCGATCGGGTAGTCGTCGTCGGCGAGGTACTTCGCGCCGGTGTTCACGAGGATCAGCGCGGTCGTGCGCTCGGGCTTCGTTGCCGCGAACAGCATGCCCATCGGGCCGGCGTCGTAGCTCGCCATGATCGCCGCGCGCTCCGAGCCGACCTCGGACATCACGCCGATCCAGCTCCTCGACGAAGGACTCCCACGGCGGCAGCGCGTCGAGCGGCAGCGGATCGGAGCCGCCCGTGCCGCGCCGGTCGAAGCGGATCACGCGCACGAACGACGCGAGCCGGCGCAGGAAGAGCTCGGCGAGCGGATCTTCCCAGTCGGTGTCGAACGCGCCGTAGCTGCCGGCCGTCACGACGAGGTCGACCGATCCCGCACCGAAGACCTCGTACGCGATGCGGTCGGCCCCCGAACGTGCGTAGCCGGTGGCGCGTTCCACCGCGGCAGGATATCCGGGCGCTGCTGGGGGCCGGAGATGCCTCTCCGAGCTGGGGCCGACCCGAGGCCGAGGCCGGCTGGAGGCCGCCCGCGAGGTGTTCGCCGGCCTCGGCGCCGAGACGGCTTCTGGCCGAGGTGGATGCCGTTCGCGGCTGAAGGACCCCCGCCCCTCGTGCCGATACCTCTCCCGTGGCGGCAGAGGCGGCGTTCTGGCTGGAGGACCTTCGCACGTGGGGCGACGGGTCCGCCGAGCCCGATGCCGAGGACGACGGTGTCGAGGCGGCGCTGCTGACCTACGCGCGCATGAAGGCCTCCCGCTGGGGCGCCGAGCGCTTCGCCGCCGAGTTCCGCCGTCGCGACGAAGAGGAGCAACGCCAACTCCGCGCCGAGGCCGCCGAGCGGTCCATGCTCCGCACGGGTCCGCGCCCGATCCGCCGGCCGATGATGCTCACCGGCCTCGTGGACGCCTCGGTCGAAGACCGCGTGATCGGCGCGGAACCCGGTCGCCTGGAGTTCGTCGGCCGGCACCGGCCTGAGCTCGACGCCGACCACGTCGCACCGGTGTGGCGCGACGTTCGGTCCCTCGTCGTTCGACCATCCCTTCCGGCTGGATATCCGGTTGTCGTCGGATGAGGTTCGGGAACGACCACACACGCCCGAAGCGAACGACCCAGAACCAGAACCAGAACAAGAAGAGAAGTTGGTCGAGCAACGCTCAAGAGCCTGAAGTGCATGACTTCCATTCGAAGTTGGTCGAGCAACTTCACAAGGCTGAAGTCGAAGCAGTCGAAATGAAGTTGGTCGAGCAACCTCACAAGCCTGAAGTGGATGGCTTTCATTCGAAGTTGGTCGAGCAACTTCAAGAACCTGAAGTGACGGAACTTCAAGGTGTGAAGGTGGTTGAGCAACTTCAAGAACCAGAGGTGCAAGAACGTGAGATGAAGTTGGTCGAGGAACGTCCACCTGTGGTGAACGAACTTCATGCGACCGTCAACCGAAAGTCATGCGACACCCGCACGTCCCTCGGCCACCTGCTCCGGCCCCCGAACCGGAGGTCAAGCGCAAGTGGTTCGAGCGACGACGCGCGGAAGCGCCGAGCCGCGCACCCGCGATCAGCCCCGCAGAGCTGGCGCGGATGACGCCCGCGGCTCGGCGCCTCTACGGCCTCGATCAGTAGGCCGGTATCGCGTCGATCGTTCCGAACAACCCGTGATCCTCGCCGTTCGGGCCCCGCCGTGAAGAACAGCGTGGTCGTCGGTCCGGACGGGCCGCCGTTCCCGAACTCGAGGGCCCACAGGCCATCGATCGAGATCGGCGCGCCCATGCCGTCGTGGAGCACCCCGGCCCAGTGGAAATGGCCGGATGACCACGCGTAGGCGTTGATCCGTCCGTCGCCGAAGTTGCCGACGAGGAGGTCACCGCTGAAGCGGCCGAAGGTGTCCGGAGCCCACGCGAGGCCCCACGGCGCGTTGAGCGCGTGCCGGCTCGCGACGCGAGCGAGGAGGCGTCCACGGAGGCTGTACATGTCGACGTACCCGAAGTGCGCCCCGTGGAGCTCGTCGTCCGAGTTCGGGTCCTGCTTCGCGTAGGTGACGAAGACCGCGCTGCCGATCGTCTGGATGCCGAACGGCGCGTAGTCGTTCGGCAGGCTCGGGTCGACGAAGCGGTGCCGCAGGATCTGGTGGAAGTGCTCGTCGAACACGTCGACGCGGCCGTTGTGGAAGTCGGTCGCGTAGAGCATGTCCCCGCGGTGCGGTCGACGCGATCGCGAGGCCCTTGAACACGGCGTCCTGGTGCGCGAAGTTCACGACCCTGAACGAGTGCGTCGAGGGCATCGGCGGCGGGACGTTCGGGTTCCAGCCGCGGATCGTGCCGCCCTCGGTCGCGAACAGGAACACCGACGGTCCCGAGGAGCCGGCGTGGTGGACCTTGAAGCCGGTGCCGCCGTTGAACACCTCGCCGGTCGGTGCGTCGTTGACCCCGACCACCAGCGGGTTCGCGGCGCCGGTCCCGTCGTAGATCGTCGCCGTGTTGGAGTGGTTGTTGGCCACCCACCACGGCGTCATCGGGCCTGCGGCCAGGCCCCACGCGTTGACGAGGTTCGGATCTGTGATGATCCGCCACGCCCATCTGGTCCGAAACGAGGTTGTGCACCTGATAGGCGTTGGCGCCCATCGTGCCTGCATGGCCGGGCGGACGCGAAGCCCACCAGCAGCGTCATGCTCATGACCGAGCACAACGCGACGACCCTCTTCACCATCGGTTCCCTCCCCGTGGCCGATCGAACGGCGGTACTACGGACGGGGGAGGGGGTCGGTTCAGGCGGCGCCGGACTTCACGAACTCCGCGTGCAGCTCCAGCTTCCGTGCCATGCGCCCGACATCGAGCCGCTGCTCGGGCGTGAAGAACGTGACGCCTTCGCCGGAGCGACCGGCCCGCGCGGTGCGGCCGACCCGGTGCACGTAGGCCTTCTCGTCCGCCGGCGCGTCGAAGTTGATCACGTGCGTGATGTCGTCCAGATCGAGCCCGCGCGCCGCGACGTCGGTCGCGACGAGGATGTCGTTGCCCCCGGTCGCGAAGCGCCCGAGCGCGCGTTCGCGCTGCGGCTGCGACATGCCGCCGTGCAGCTCGCCGGCATTGAAGCCCTCCTTGCGGAGCGCCCTGGCCAAACGGTCGGCGCCGTGCTGGGTCCGGACGAAGATCAACGCGAGACCGCGGTCGCCGGCGAGCTCCCGCACGAGCGCCTTCATCTTCCGCGGGCGCTCCACGGCGATGAACCGGTGCGTGGCGTGGCGGATGTCCGGGCCGGCGTCGCCGATCTCGTGGAGCACCGGCCGGCGCGTGAACCGCTTCGCGAGCCGTCCGACCTCGCCGTCGAGCGTCGCGGAGAAGAGCATGGTCTGTCGCTCGGGGCGCAGCAGCTCCAGGATCCGGGTCACGTCGGGCAGGAACCCCATGTCGAGCATGCGGTCGGCCTCGTCCAGCACGCACATGCGCACGCGGTCGAGGCGGAGCAGCTTCCGCGCGACCAGGTCGAGCAGCCGCCCGGGGGTCGCGATCACGATGTCGGCGTTCCGCGAGCGCTTGGCTTGCGGCCCGATGCCCACGCCGCCGTACACGGCCGCGACGTGGAGGCCGCGGACGTCGGCGATCGCACGGAAATCCTCGGTGACCTGGCTGGCGAGCTCACGCGTCGGCGTCAGGATCAGCGCCGTCGGGCTCCGCCCGTCCGGGGTCAGCCGCTCGACGAGCGGCAGGGCGAACGCGAGCGTCTTCCCCGAGCCGGTCCGCGAGCGCGCGAGCACGTCGCGGCCCGCGAGCGCGTCGGGAAGGACGAGCTCCTGGATCGGGAAGGGCCGGTCGATCCCGCGCATGCGCAGCGCGGTGGCGACCGGCGACGAGACGCCCAGCCGTTCGAAGGTGGTGCTGGGGGTGGTGGTGGCGGCCTGTGGCCGCGCGGCGATGCTCTGTGGCACGTCGTTCCTCTTCTTTCCTACAGGTCGTTGCGCGGGCGCGTCGGTGACCGGCGCCGCCGCGCAGGAGCGCCCGGTTGGACAGGGGCGAGGCGTGCGAGGAGATCGCGAGACGTCGTCGCGCGTCGTCTCAGGATGAGACTCGCGTCGATGGAACCCCCACAGCCTACCCGACCGGAGGCCCGCCGCAACGACCCGGGTTGTTTGAACGCAACACCGACACGGGCGACACTCGATCGCGACCGGTTGGGGATCGACAGAGAGGGGGACGCGATGCGCACGACGAAGATCGCGAAGGTGACGGGGCTGGTCCTTGCGGCCGCCATCGCCGGGTACCTGGTGGGGCCGCCGCTGGCGCAGGCCGCCGCCAGCCTGGTCACGATCAAGGACCCGAAGACCGCGCAGAAGGTGCGGGTCACGGCAGGGCAACCTGTGGACGGACGCGTCCGGCTCGCTGGTCTACACGTCGGACGCGGGCAACACCGTGATCGTGTCCGGAGCCGGGAACGCCACGAAGAGCGGGACCGGCGTGATCTCGGGGATCAGCTTCGACGTTCCCAACACGAACAACGCGTTGGCGACCCTGACCATCCGCAAGGGAACGTCGTCCGGCGCAGGAGTCATCATCTGGCAGGGCACGATCTCCGGCGCGAGCGGCCACCTGGAGGCGCCGCTCAACCAGTCGATCTACGTGAAGTCGGGCTTCAACGTCGTGCTCAGCGTCGACGCCGGCGCGACGGGCGAGCAGTACGAGATCTACGGGGTGGGCTTCGGCGTGGCCTTCACTTCGGCCGCCCGCTCCTCGAAGCTCGCCGGCTGAACCGCTCGGCCCCGCGCGACGCATCCCCGGCGTGTCGCCGGGCTGGGTGCGTCGCGCGGGGATCGTGGCTTCGGCCGGACTCTTGGTCGCCGCCGTCGCAACCTCGTGCCGCTCGTCGACGCCGACCGTCGCCGCCGCGGGCGGTTCCGTGGTGCAGGTCCCACCGGGCGGCGGCGAGGGCATCCACCTGATCCGCCACGTGATCGTGGTGATGCAGGAGAACCGGTCTTTCGACAACTACTTCGGCACGTTCCCCGGCGCCGACGGCATCCCGATGAGGGATGGGGTCCCGGTGCCCTGCCTCCCGGATCCGCGCGTCGGTCACTGCGTCCGGCCGTTCCACGACACCTCGCTGATCGATGACGGCGGGCCGCATTCGAACGTCGCGGCGCAGGCGGACGTCGACGGCGGGCGGATGAACGGCTTCGTCAAGAGCGCGTTCCTGGGGCGCACCGCCTCGTGCCGGCGGTACGCCGGACAGCCCCGGCTGCGGCGGCTCGACGTCGCACGCCCTGGTGCCGGACTCGATCGGGTACCACACGGCCCACGAGATCCCGAACTACTGGGCGTACGCTCGCAACTTCGTGCTCCAGGACCACATGTTCGAGGGGGTGCGCTCCTGGAGCGAGCCGGCGCACCTCGACATGGTGTCGGGATGGAGCGCGAAGTGCGCCGTGCCGGGCGATCCGATGAGCTGCAGCACGTACCTCGGCCCGCCGCAGCGGCACGCCAGGGCCGGCAGGACGCCGCCGTTCTCCTGGACCGATCTGACGTACCTGCTCCATCGAGCGCACGTCAGCTGGCGGTACTTCGTGGCGCCCGGCGGCCAGCCCGACTGCAGCGACGACTCGATGTTCTGTCCGTTCCAGCCGCAGAAGGTCCACACGCCGGATATCTGGAACCCGCTGCCGCGCTTCGAGACCGTGCATCAGGACCGCCAGGTGCGCGACGTGCAGGCCTCGAGGAACTACTTCCGCGATGCGAGGGCCGGCTCGCTGCCAGCCGTGTCGTGGATCGTCCCGAACTGGCGCAACAGCGAGCATCCGCCCGCGTCGATCGCCGACGGGCAGGCGTGGGTGACCAGCATCGTGAACGCCGCGATGCGCGGGCCCGAGTGGGACAGCACGGCGATCTTCCTGTCGTGGGACGACTGGGGCGGTTTCTACGACCACGTGCGGCCGCCCGACGCGAACCCGCAGGGGTTCGGGCTGCGCGTGCCCGGCCTCGTGATCAGCCCGTACGCGCGCCGCGGCTTCATCGATCACCAGATGCTGTCGACCGACTCCTACCTCCGCTTCATCGAGGACGACTTCCTCGCGGGGCAGCGGATCGACCCGTCGAACGACGGACGGCCCGACAGCAGGCCGTTCGTCGCGGAGGACACGCCGGGGCTCGGCGATCTGCTCGCCGACTTCGACTTCCGGCAGTCTCCTCGGCCGCCGATGCTGCTGGCCCCGCGACCGAGGGCGTTAGCCGCCGAGCGACGCGACGTAGGCCTGCAGGTCCGGCAGGTGCGCGAACGCGTGCCGGAACGGCCCGTCCGCCGCGCCGAGGATGCCCCCGAGCTCGGAGCCGAGGTCGCTCGCCGGGCGCGGTCGTCCTCGAACCCGCGGGGATGGGTCCACCCGTCCGGGCCTAGCCGCTCGATCGCGCCGAGGAGCTGCGCGTGCATCTCGTCGGCCTCGGTCCGGATGCGCTCGAGCGGCCAGTCGCGCTTGCGCTCCTCGTTCCAGGCGTTGAGCGCGTCCACGTCCCCGTCGAAGAACCGCTCCTCGAGCCGGGGCCGCTCGTCGCGGAGCCAGGGGTCGATCGTGGCCAGCGCCAGCTCCTCCCACAACGCCATGTGCCCGAGCAGGTCCTTCGCGGACCAGTCGCCGCCGCCGATCGTGCGCCCGCCGGACGGCGTCGTCCTCGCGAGAGGCGGTCGAAGAGCCGGCGCAGCTGCTCGTCGCCGTGCCCGCAGCGTCTCGAGCGCCGCCTCGCGATCGGGAGGGGTCATGGGTGATGCCTACCCTTTCTGGCTCGATCCTGTCGAACCCGGCCGGATCCGTTCGTCGTTCGGTCGAAGGTCCCGGAGGCGGACCCCGAGCGAGGAGGGACGGCATGGCGAAGTACCTGCTGCTCTACACCGGTGGCAGCATGCCCGAGACCGAGGCGGCGCAGGCCGAGGTCATGAAGGCATGGGACGGGTGGTTCCACCAGCTGGGCTCGGCCCTGGCCGACGGTGGGAACCCGTTCTCCGGTGCGGTGAAGAGCATCGCGAGCGATGGCGCCGTGGGTGAGAAGGTCGCCGCCCCGGCGACGGGCTACTCGATCCTGGAGGCGGACTCCCTCGACGCGGCGACGACGCTCGCGAAGGGGTGCCCGGTGCTCCAGGGCGGCGCGGCGATCTCGATCTTCGAGACGTTCGAAGTGATGTAAGCGGCTCGAAGGGCTGGGTTGGGACCGCGTTCGGGTTCGAGCCCAGCCCTTCGCCGTGTCTCAGGCTCGACCGGGGCGGACCGGCGTATCGATCCGGAGCTCGAGGGACGAGGATCGCGGCACGCCCATAACCGACCCGGATGGGCTCGAGGGTCCCGCCGCGCGGAGGACCTGTGCGCTACGACGTGATGTCGCGACGGCGGAACCCGGCGATGGCGATGCCGAGGAAGATCGCCGTATAGACGGCGCTCACCAGCAGGCCTTCGCGCATCCCGCTCCAGTCCACCGGGAAGCGGAAGAAGCCGGTGAACGCGAGCCAGCCGTGGGAGGGCAGGAACGGGTGGATCGCGTGCAGGCTCGGGATCTGTCCCATGATCTGGCTGGCGATCGCGATCACGATCGTCGCGACGGCCGCGCCCGGCCCGGAGTCGGTCCGCGTGGAGATGCACACGCCGATGCAGGCGATGCCGGAGAGCGCGGCGACCATGTAGAGGCCGGACGCCCCGATCCGCGCCAGCGCGGCGACGACGGACAGCGTCGTGCCGGACAGCGTGGGCATCGGATGCAGGCCGAAGGCGACCGCCCCGCAGACGACGCCGCTCAGCACGGTCGCCAGGACGAGGAACCCCAGCAGCGTCATCGCCGAGGTGTACTTCGCCAGGATCAGCCGCGTCCTGCGGACCGGTCGGAGGAGGAGGTAGCGGAGGGTGCCGGCCTGGGCCTCGCCGGCGATCGCGTCGCCCGCGAAGAGCCCGGTCGCGAGCGGCAGGAACAGCGGCTGGACCACCGCGAGCCCGGTGAGCGCCGCGTAGAGGCCGCTCGTGGTGATCTGGAGCAGGAACGGCGGCGCGTCGCCGGAGTCCTGCGGGCTCGGCGGCGAGGCCTTGATCGCGAGCACGATCACGAACGGGATGCCGGCGATCGCGGCGGCGAGCAGCCACGTCCGCCATCGGTGGAACGCCTTCGCGAGCTCAACGCGGTACATCGGCGCCCTCCACCAGGTGCAGGAAGACGTCCTCGAGGCTCTCGCGCACCGGGATCAGCGCGTGCACGCGGATGCCCGCCCGGACGAACGCCGCGTTCAGGTCGGCCGGACCCGCGCCGTCGGTGAAGGTCGCCGTCAGGGTGCCGGGACCCTCCGCCGAGCCGAGCCGCTCGAGGCGCACGCCCGCGATGCCCTCACCCACGCGGAGCGCCGCCGCGGCGTCGTCGACCTCGACGCGGACGCGGTCGGTCCCGCCGCGGAGCGTCCCCGGCGACCCCTCCGCGACCAGCCGCCCGTGCGCCATCACGCCGACGCGGTCGCACATCGCCTCGACCTCGGCCAGCAGGTGGCTCGACACGAAGATCGTCGTGCCGTCGTCGGCGAGGTGCCGCAGGAGCACGCGCATCTCGCGCATCCCGCTCGGGTCGAGGCCGTTCGTCGGTTCGTCGAGCACGAGCAGCTCCGGCTCGCCGAGGAGCGCGAGCGCGATGCCGAGGCGCTGGCGCATCCCCTGGCTGTAGGCCTTCACGCGCTTGCCGGCGGCCTCGGTGAGACCGACGGTCGCCAGGACGTGGTCCACCCGGCCGAGCCGGGCGCGCGCGCCGGCCCGGTCGGTGCCGGCGCCCGACCGCGCGAAGTACTCGAGGTTCTTCCGGCCGCTGAGGTACTTCCAGAACGCCGGCTCCTCCACGAGCGCGCCGACGCGCTCGAGCGGCGCGTGGGTGGGTCCGACCGGCTCGCCGAACAGCTCGACCTCGCCGTCGGTGGGCAGGATCAACCCGAGGGCCATGCGGATCGTCGTGGTCTTGCCGGCGCCGTTGGGTCCGAGGAACCCGTAGAGCTGGCCGGGCTCGACGGTGAGGTCCAGGCCGTCGACGGCGGCGATGTCGCCGTAGCGTTTCGTGAGGCCGCGCGCGAGGATCGCGGCGGTCACGGGAGCGTCGCGGCGTCCTCGCGGAGGGTGTCCAGGCCGACGAAGCCGGCCAGCACCCACGTGCTGCCGTCCGCGTGGACCGTGAGGACCGAGAACAGCGGCCCGCTGAAGGGGAGCAGCGCGGCGGCCTCCCCGGGCAGCGGCCGGTCGAGCCGCACCGCGACCCGGGTGGCGAAGCCGGTGCCGAACACCTTCGTGTCGGGGTGCTCGCCGTGGCGGTGCCGCTCGCCGGTCGGGGCCGGCGGCGTGACGACGGTGGCGCCCGGCGGCGGGGTGAACGTGAAGACCGAGGGATCGATCGGATCGAACGACACCGAGGTGTAGCCGACCTCGACCGCGGGCGCGTCCGCGCCCTTCGCCGTGATCGAGAGCTGGAGCGGCAACCGGGTGGCCGCGTCGATCGAGACGGCGATCCGGCCGATCAGCGTCTCGGACGCCGAGGGGGTGAGGACGAGTCGGTACACGGGCCGGCCGGCGACGATCGCGGTGGTGTCGACCGACACGTCGGCGTACGGCGCGACGCCGAGCAGCGCCGCGGCCGCGAGCATCGACGGATCGAGCCGGTGGGCGTCCGTGCCGTCGGCGGTTCCACCCAGGATCGGCGCCAGCCACGCGTGGTGCGTACCGGCGTCGCCCTGCTTCGACAGATGCACGGCCCGCATGCCGTTCGAGTCCCAGAGCCACGCGTCGGTCGCGTTCGCGACCGCGACCTGCTCCCCGAAGTCGCTCAGGTGCGCGACGCGCACGCCGTCGGCCGACCGCCACACCTTGTAGTGCTGCGTCCCGAAGAACGAGGCGACGGGGCCGGTCGCGCCGCCGCCGAGGTTCGACGGCAGGTCGGGAAGGCCGATGTCGATCGAGCTGGTGACGTCACCGGAGATCGTGAACGGTGCCGCGGCCGCGCGGATGGCGGATGCCAGGAGCTCGTGCGCTCCCACGGGCTGGAGCGCCGGCGTCGCATCCGCGCGGCCGCGGGAGACGCCGACGAAGCCCAGGACGAGCGCGGCGGCCACGGCGATGCTGATGATCGAGATCCGGAGGCGTGATCCCACGTATCCCTTGTACCACCGGCGCGGCGAAGCGCGCGAGGGACCTTTCGCCTTCTCCATCGAAGCGTGACATCCCGGCGCACGCGCCATGAGGCCTAATCCGTGCGGCGGAGCTGGCCGCCGGTCGGTCCGCGACCGGCCACCGCGAACGCGCCGCACCGGGTCGCGAGGGCGACGGCGTCCTCGATCGCGAGGCCCGTCGCGAGGCCGAACGTCAGGCCGGCCTCGAAGCTGTCGCCCGCGCCGTACGTGTCGACGATCGGTCCCGGCGGCGCGACCGGGTCGTAGCGCCCGGTCCTGCCGTCCGCGGTCTCCCACGTGCCGCCGCGCGCGCCGTCGGTGCGCACGACGACGCCGGGCGGCATCGGCAGCGCCCCCCGCTCGTACCGCTCCGCGGGATCGCGCGCGCTGCCGACGATCGCGTCGATCGCGACGTCGGCCTCGGCGAGGACGGGCAGGACGCGGCTCGTCGCGACCAGCACCCGCGCCCGTCGTGCCTGCCGGACGGCGCCGGCGTCGCCCGCCGTGAACAGGACGCCGTCGGCGTCCTCGAGCCGGTCCCAGGGGAGCGGGTCCTCGGCCGAGGGATGCAGCCGATCGCCGAGCGTGACGATCGTCCGTTCGTGCTGATCGTCGATCATCGTGAGCGCCGTCCGGGTCGGTTCGCTCCGGGTCGCCGCGTGCAGCTCGACGTCCTTCGCCGCCAGATCGGCGCGCGCGTCGCCGGCCACGCGGTCGTCGCCGAGCGCCGACAGGAACAGGCTCGTGCCCGCGAGCTTCGCGAGCTGCACGGCCGCGACGCCGCCGCCGCCGCCGGCGCCCTCCCACGTCTCGCTGGCGTGCGCGATGCCGCCGGGGGCCGGGACCGCCTGCACGCGCGCGAAGCGGATCCATTCGATGTGGCCGACGACGGCGAGTCGGTGCGACGGCATGGGCGAGGCTACCCCGGATCCCCGCTCGGCCGCGACGCGCGCGGCGGGTACCCTTCCGCTCGATGCGCGTCGACACGGACTTCGAGCCGCTCGTGACCGACCGGCTCGTGCTGCGCCGGTCGCTGCCGGAGGACGCCGGGATCATCTCCGCGTACCGCAGCGACCCGGCCGTGCACCGCCATCAGGGGTGGGATCGCACCGACGTCGAGGGCGTGCGGATCGAGATCGAGGAGATGGCCGGGCCGTTCGCCGGGGGAGCCCGGCGGATGGGTCCAGCTCTCCGCGATCGACGGGAGGGCGGACGCTGGTGGGCGACGTCGGGCTGAGCCCTGCCGACGGCGAGCCCGGCGTGATGAAGGTGGGCTACACGATCTCCCCGGCGTTCCAGCGCCTGGGGTACGCGACCGAAGCCGTTGCGGCGCTGGTGGACTACGCGTTCGACGTCCTGGGCGCCGACATCGTCCGGATCTACGCGAACGGGGCGAACGCCGCCTCGATCCGCGTGGCGGAGAAGGTCGGGATGCGCCTGATCGAGCGGATCGATCGTGGCCGGGGCCGGTTCGCGGTACGGTATGAGCTATCCCGAGGTGGCCGAGCGTTCAGGCATGCCTCCGATCCGACCGATACCTAGGTCGGCACGCACCCCCGACCCCAAAGGTGGCCCGACGATGAAGCGTTCCCTCCCGATCGTGTTGCTGCTGACGGTGCTGACCTCGCTCGCCGCGTTCACCCCCGCGGCCGGCGCCCGTTCGACGACCCACGACGCCAGGCCTCCGGCGCAGGCCCGGGCGGATGCATGGGTACGCCTGTGCGGCTTCGACTTCGGCTGCGCCTACAACAAGAAGCCCTTCCTCCCGACGCCGTACAAGGGCAACAACGTCTACAACACGAGCGGCTCCCACCAGACCGCCACGGGCCTGATGGACGAGGGCACCGACATCCGGTTCTTCGTGATGCTGCAGAACGACAGCGATCAGGCGTCGGACGCTGCACTTGGAGGGCTGCGGGGTGAAGCCGAGCCTGCGCAACCGGTGGCGGATCCGCGAGGTGCTCGATCGGCACGTGGAAGGTGCCCGACTGGCACGCCCGGAACCTGATCAGCGACCGGCCGTTCGCGAGCTGGCCGTGGAACGTGCACCTGGCCCCGTACGCGAAGCAGGCGATCACGTTCGAGCTGTGGAACCTGATCCGGGGCGTCAACAAGGTCTTCGACTGTCGGATGTCCGTGTGGTTCACGGACACGCCGAACGTGAAGGACACCGTGATCGCGAGGAGCATCACGTTCTGAGGATCACGACGCCGCCGGGCGGATGTTCTGGTTCAGGCGGAACAGGTTCGTCGGGTCGTAGGTCCGCTTGAGCGCGGCGAGGCGGTCGTAGGTCGCATCGCCGTACGCGGCGCGGACGCGCGCGTCGCCCTCGTTCCCGAGGAAGTTCACGTACACACCGCCGGTGGAGAACGGCGTCATCGCCGCGACGGTCGCCGCGTTCTCGGCCTCGTGGACCGCGTCCTCGGCCGGGTCCATCCACATCGAGTTGATGTTGTACGCGTACGCCGCACGCCGGTTCCCGAAGGCCGTGTCGTCCTCGCCGACCCGCGCGACGGCGCCGCCCATCTGGTGCAGGTGGATCTGCGAGAACGGTGAGCCGCATCGCGCCGCCGTGCTCCAGCACCGCGTCGATGAACCCGTCGGCGAGGTCGGCCGTGTACCCCGAGCGCGTGTACGCGCGGATGCCCGGAGGCGCCCCCTCGTCGAGCATGCCCTGCAGGACCGGATACGGCATCGGCCCGAAGACGTCGATCGCGGGTCCGAGCTCCCGCAGCGGCTGCAGCTGCGCCTGCCCCTCGTCGGGATCGCCGCACCAACAGCCGGCGATCGCCACCACCTTCTGTCCGACCAGCTCGGGCGGCACGAACGGGGCGGGGGGAGCGGTGATCACCGTTCCGATCGTCGTGAACGCGTCGGGAAGCTCCGCCGCCCATCCACGGTAGGCACGGAGCACCTCCTGGCCCCGGTCGATCGGGTACGCGACCAGCCCGCCGAGCACCGGCCCGACCGGGTGCAGCCGGAACTCGAAGCTCGTCACGACGCCGAAGTTGCCGCCGCCGCCCCGGAGGCCCCACAGCAGCTCCGGCTCCTCCGTGCTGCTGGCGCGGACGACGTCGCCGGCGGCGGTCACCAGGTCGGCCGCGATCAGGTTGTCGCAGGCGAGTCCGTGCTTGCGCATCAGCCAGCCGATGCCGCCGCCGAGCGTGAGGCCCGCGACGCCGGTGTGCGAGATCAGCCCGCCGGTGCTGGCGAGGCCCTCCGCCTGCGTCGCCGCGTCGAAGTCCGCCCAGGTCGCGCCGGCCTGGACCCGCGCCACGCCGGGCTTCGGCGTCCACCTCCACGGTTCGCATCGGCGAGAGATCCACCACGACGCCGTCCTCGCACGTCGAGAGCCCGGCGAGGCTGTGCCCGCCGCTCCGCACCGCGAGCTCGAGCCCGCTCTCCCGTGCGAAGCGGATCGCGGCGACGACGTCCGCCGTCGTCCTGCAGCGTGCGATGACCGCCGGGTGCTTGTCGAACGCGCCGTTCCAGACCGCGCGAGCCTCGTCGTAGGCCTCGTCGCTCGCGCGTCACGCGCGTCGCCCCCGAACCCACTTTGCGAACGATGCCACCGGGTGCCGGTGCCGACGGCTCCCATCGCTGCCTCCTCCGCTCCGTCGGGCGGCATCGTGGCGCGTCGAGTGAACGGCGCGCTATGTCGCCGCGTCACACCCCGGGCTGACCCGCGGTCGTCGCCGCGGCGCCGGTTCCGCCGCCAGAGCAACGGGCCTCCGTTCGAGACCTCGGCGCGGAGCCGTTCGGGATCGGGCAGGACGTAGCGGCCGCCCTCGATCCGCACCGACCCCTGCGCGGCGAGCGCCGCGAGCGCGCGGTTCGTGTTCTCCCGGCTCACGCCCGACCATGGCCGCGAGCGTGGACTGCGCGATCTTCGGGGTCACGGCGGCGCCGTCTGGCCCGTCGGCACGTTCGTCTCGGCGAGCTCGAGGAGCCGGAGCACCAGCCGTCCTGCAGCGGCCGGCGGGCCAGCGCCGACGATCAGCTCGGTTCTGGCCCCGCGCGATCGATGCGAGCCCTTCGAGGGCGCGGGTGACGACGGCGGGATGCCGCGCGAGGAACGGCTCAGGCCGTCGCGCCGAGCACCAGGATCATCGGTCGGTTCCACCGCCATCACCGCCATCATCCGGTTCCGCTCGGGGCGAAGTATCCCGGGCTCGCCGAGCACCATCCCGGGTCCGAAGAACGATGTGGACCACCTCGTCGCCGTCCTCCGTCACGATCTGGTCCTTCAGCTGTCCGGACGCGACGACCCAGAGCTAGTCGGCCGGATCGCCGACGTGGGTGAGGTACTCATCTCGGTCGAGGTCGCCGTACGGTCGCCGCCCGCGCGAGCGGCTCCACCTCGGCGGGCGACAGCTCCTCGAACAGGTACGTGCCGAGCAGGGTCGCGACCCGATCCACCTCGGCCTGTCCCATCGGCGCTCAGGCGGTCGTCGGTGCGGGCGAGCCCTGCCGCTCGAACGCTGCGAGCCGCTCGAGCAGGGCGACGGCGCCGATGCCGGTGAGGAACGCCCTCGACTCCGCCACGATCTCGCGCGTGCCCTCGTCGTCGGGGAGCACCGCGGCCATGTCGATCGCGCAACACGCGAGGTCGAACGGTGCACTCCGAGCGCGCGCCAGGCGTCGATCGCGCGCGCGTAGCCGGCGACTGCGTCGGTCCGCCGGTCCTCGATCGCCGCCAAGGCCGCCTGCGCGGTCAGGCGCACCGCGTCGATCCACCGGCCGCCGAGGACGTCCATCGCGTCGATCGCCGCTCGCACGCGCGCGGCGTCGCGGGACCAGACCGCGGCCCGCGCCGCCTCTCGGACCGCGAGCGGGCTGTTCATCCCAGCCGGCTCCAGCGCCACGGCCCCCATCGCCTCGTCGAACGCCGCGTCGACATCGCCGCCCAGCAGCAGCACGGACGAGCGGACGCGCCGGAACCACGACCGCATCGGCACCATCTCCACCGCATCGACGTCGCCGGTAACCGCGTCGAGGTGCTCGAGGCCGGCGGCGGGGTCCCCGCGGTGGGCCAGCAGCGAGGCCTCGCAGCACACCATCGCGTCGCGCGTCATCGGGTCAGCTCGCGGCCTTCGAGACGTGCCATCGCATCCTCCGCCTCGTCCCACCGGCCGAGCTCGATCGCCGACTCGGCCAGGTTCGGGAGCGCGACCATCTCGAGGTGGCGATCGCCGGCGCGCCGCGAGATCTCGGCGCACTCGGCGAACGCGCGGAACGACCCGATGGGGTCGTCCTCGCTCCCATAGACGGCGATCCCCATCAGCGCCTCGCCGCGCATCCGCAGGCTCCCCATCTCCTCGGCGAGGGTCAGCGTCCCTCGTGCCAGGATGGTGGCCTCTCGATGCCGGCCGAGGTTGAAGAGCGCGAGGGATTTCGCGCCGATCGCCTCGGCCACGACCTCCGTCAGGTGGTGTCGTTCCGCGAGCGGGAGCGCCCGCTCGGCCCACGCCGATCGCGACGTCGGGGGACTCGGTGATCGAGTAGGACTCCGCGAGCGTGGAGCAGAGCGCTGCCCGGACGTCGTCGTTCCCATCCTCGCCGAGGTCCGCGAGCGAGGCCTCCATCCGCGCCGCCCCCTCCGCTCGCCGGTTCTGTGGCGCGAGGACCCGCCAGAGCCTCGCCGTGGCTCGCGCGGCCGCGACGATGTCGCCTCGGTCACGGTGCGACACGATCGCCTCTTCCAGGAACGTCTCACCTCGGGCGAACTCGGCCGACTTCTCTGCCGCCTCGCCCGCGGTCTCCAGGATCGCCGCGCGCTCCGCGCCTTTCGGCGTGACGTCGAGCGCGAGCTCCGCGTAGGCGAGCGCCTGCTCGGGCGATCCGAGGGAGATCGCGCGATGGGCCGCCTGTTCGAGCCAGTCGCGAGCACGAGCGGCCAGCGCGTCGGCCTCCGGTCCGGAGGTGGACTCCCGGAACGCCTCCACGTAGTGGGTGGCGACGACCGCGGCCAGCTCGTCGTCGCCGAGCGACTCGAGGTGGTGCGCGGCCGCGAGGTGCCGCGATCGTCGATCGGCCTTCGCGAGCGTGGCGTAGGCGACCTCCCGGATCATCGCCTGAGTGAACGTGTACATGCCGCGTTCCGGCGACCGCGGGTCGGCGTCGAGCTCCAGGAACTCCTTCCTGGTCAGCTCCCGGAGCCGAGGCTCCAGCGTCGCGTGCGCCTGGCCGGAGATCGCTGCGAGCCCCTTCGGCGTGAAGCTCTTCCCCAGCACGGAGGCGTCCTGCAGCAAGCCGCGGTCCTCCACCGCCAGCGCGTCCAGCCGGGCGGCGATCAGAGCGTGCAGGGTGGGCGGGATGTCCAGCTCGGCGACCTCGCCGAGCAGCTCGTACCGGTCGGTCCCCGCCTGGAGCACGCCCCGGTCCGCGAGCATCCGCACGGTCTCGACCGCGTACATCGGCACACCCTCGGCGCGGGCGACGATGCGGTCGATGTCGGCGGCCGGGAGGCCACGCACCAGCCCGGTGACGAGCTCGATCATCGCGACGTCCGGGAGCGGCTCGAGGTGCAATGCGCTGAAGCTCCGCGAGCCGGAGCCCCAGTTCGGTCGCCGTTCGGCGAGCTCGGGCCGGGCCAGCGTCACGATCAGGATCGGCAGGTTCCTGGACCACTCGAGCATCGACTCGATGAAGTCGAGCATCCCGCCATCGGCCCACTGGAGGTCCTCGAAGACCATCACCGTGGTGCCCTGCTCCGCGATGCGCTCGAAGAACGTGCGCCACGCGGCGAAGAGCTCCTCGCGGTCGCCGCTCGGCGCCGCCTCCAGCCCGAGCAGGTGCGCGAGCCTCGGCTCGATCCAGCGTCGTTCCTCCGGGATCCGACCACCCACCGTGCGACGGACGCGGTGAGCTTCCGCGCGGCGGCGCCCGGATCGTCGGTCTCGGCGATGCCCGCGCGCATCCGGACCATCTCGCCGAGCGCCCAGAACGCGACGCCGTCGCCGTAGGCGGGGCACCGGCCACGGTGCCAGTAGAGGTCCTCGATCAGTCCGTCGGCGTACTTCTCGAACTCCCACGCCAGGCGGGACTTCCCGATCCCGCCGATCCCGCTCACGGAGACCAGCCGCGCCTTGCGTTCGTTGCCCGTCGACCGGAGCAGCTCCTTGATCAGGCGCAGCTCCTCCGCGCGCCCGACGAACGGCGGCTCGATCGCGTCGCTCCGGTTGGCGCCGCCGCGCTCGCCGACGACCCGGAGCGCTCGCCACGCCGCGACCGGTTCCTCCTTCCCCTTGAGCGTGAGGTCGCCGACGCGCTCGAACGCGATCGCCTTCCCGGCGGCCTGGAACGTCGCCTCGCCGACCAGGACGGTGCCGGGCTCGGCCGAGGACTGGAGCCGGGAGGCCGTGTTCACCAGGTCGCCCGCCACGATGCCCTGGTTCTCGGCCCCGATCGTCGCGGCCGCCTCGCCCGTCAGGACGCCCGCCCGCGCGCGGAGCTCGACGCCGACGGCAGCGCCGAGCGCTTCGACGCCGTCGAGGAGCTCGAGCGCCGCACGGACGGCGCGCTCGGCGTCGTCCTCGTGCGCCGTGGGCGTTCCCCACACGGCCATCACGGCGTCCCCGATGAACTTCTCCACGAGCCCTCCGTACCGCTCGATCGTGTCGCGTGCCGCGTCGAAGTAGCGCGTGAGGAGCTCGCGGACCTCCTCGGGGTCGCGACCCTCGGCCAGGCTCGTGGACCCGACGAGGTCCGCGAACAGGATCGACACCAGCCGGCGCTCCGTGGCGGGCCGGATGGCCGCGGCCGGTGCGTCGTCCAGTCTGCCCGCCCAACGCCGCGCCGCATTCGCCGCAGAACTTGCTCTAGGGGGGCGTTCGGGGAACCGCACGCCGGGCAGACGACCGAGAGCGACGAGCCGCATTCCATGCAGAACTTGCGGCCCGCTTCGTTGTGCGTTCCGCAGTTCCCGCAGACCATCTGGGCCTCCGTCGGCTCGGGGCCGGTCCGAAGCCTACTGCGCTATCGTCGAGGGATGACCACGCTCGCGCCCGGGCGACGCCGCTCCGTCCGTTCTCGCTGCTGGATCAGCACGGGGCGACCGTCCGGTTGGAGGACTTCGCCGGCCGGAAGCTGCTGATCTACTTCTATCCCGAGGCGGACACACCAGGCTGCACGCGGCAGTCCTGTTCGCTGCGCGATCACCGGCAGGAGCTCACCGGGATCGGCGCCGACGTGGTGGGCATCTCGCCGGACGCGCCCCCGAAGCAGCTGGCCTTCGACGAGAAGTTCCACCTGGGGTTCCCGCTGCTGGCCGACGAGGATCACGCGGTCGCCGAGGCGTACGGCACCTGGGGCGAGCGGATCCGCTCGAACGGCGAGCGCGTCGTCGACATCATCCGGTCGTCCTTCTTGGTGGACGGCGACGGCCGGATCGAACAGGCCTGGTACGGCGTGACGCCCGAGGCGACCGTGCCGAACGCGCTCGAAGCGCTGCGGGCGTGACGATGGCCGGCCGGCTCGACGGCCGACGGGTGGCGGTGTTCCTCGACGAGGGCTTCGAGGATCTGGAGTTCTGGGTCACGGTGATGCGCCTGCGGGAGGAGGGCGCCGACGTCTCGATCGTCGGGACGAAGGCAGGCGCGGAGGTGACCGGGAAGAACGGTCTGCTGGCCTCGAGCGACGTCGCGGCCGGCGACGTGCGCGTCGACGAGCTCGACGCGGTCGTGGTGCCGGGCGGGTGGGCGCCCGACAAGCTCCGGCGGCACGAGGACGTGCTCGCGGTGGTGCGCGGCGCGCACGAGGCCGGGAAGATCGTGGGGCTGATCTGTCATGCCGGCCTCGTCGGGATCTCCGCCGGGATCGTGCGGGGATCGAAGGCGACGGGGAGCCTCGGCATCAAGGACGACCTGGTGAACGCGGGCGCGATCTGGGTCGACACACCGGCGCTCCGCGACGGCAACCTCGTGTGGGGACGCGTGGTCGCGGACATCCCCGACTTCTGCCGCGAGCTGGTCGCCGCGATCGAGGGCTCCGGCTTAGCGCACGGCGTCGAAGAGGTTGCAGGCCACCTCGACGTCGTCCACCGCGCGGAGCATCGGCTCCTCCGGCTCCGCGAACGCCACGAGGACGCCGTCGCTCTGCGCCGTCATGTCCCGGACGCCCGTCCAGAGCGGTTCCTCGGGATCCTCCTGCCGGATCCGCTTCAGCAGGGCGAGCACGTCCTCGCCGCTCCGGCCCTTGGCCGCCGGCACGGACGCGGTCGTCGAGGCGACCTCCATCGACGCGAGATCGCCGACGAGTTCGCGCTCCTGCTCGAACTCCTCCTCGGCCATCGCGGTCCAGCGGCGCTCGAGGAGGTCGGTGAGATCGCGACCCTCCCACCCGCAGGACGCGAACGCGCGCGGGCACCGAGGGTGGAACGAGCAGCCGAGCGGCGGGTTCACGGCGTCGGGCACCTCGCCGCGGGGGAGATCGCGCGGCACGGTCCGGTCCGGATCGGGATCGGGGATCGCCTTCAGCAGCGAGACCGTGTAGGGGTGCTTCGGGTCGGCGAAGATCGAGGCGGTCGGCCCGATCTCGACGATCCGGCCCAGGTACATGATCGCGATGCGGTCGCAGAAGAACTTCGCGGTCGCGAGGTCGTGCGTGATGTAGAGGTACGTCAGGTCGAGCTCGGCCTTCAGCCGCAGCATCAGCTCGAGGATCTTCGCGCGGACGCTCATGTCGAGCATCGAGACGGGTTCGTCCGCGACGAGCAGCTCGGGCCCCAGGATGATCGCCCGGGCGAGGACGGCCCGCTGCTTCTGCCCGCCGGAGAGGTCGCTCGGGAACTTCCCGAAGAACCGTTCGACCGGCGTGAGCCCGACGCGGGTGAGCGCGTCGCCGACCGCGGCCCGCAGCGCCTCGGGGCTCGTCACGAGGCCGTGGATCACGAGCGGATGCCCGACCGCCGTCAGGAGGTCCATCGCCGGGTTCAGCGAGGCGTGCGGGTCCTGGAACACGATCTGCATGCGCCGCCGGTACGGCCGGAACGCGGACTCCGACAGGCCCGCGATCTCGACGCCGTCGAGGCGGATCGACCCGCTCGTGGCGTCGGCCAGCCCGAGGATCGTGCGGCCGAGCGTCGTCTTGCCGCTGCCGGATTCGCCCACCAGCCCGAGGACCTCGCCGTGATGGAGCTGGAAGGACACGCCGTCCACGGCCTTCACGGACCCCGCCTCGTGACCGATCAGGCGGCTGCCGAAGGAGCCGCGCAGGGAGAAGTACGTCGTCAGGTCGCGGACGTCGAGCAGCGGCGCGGTCGTCTCGGTCTCAGGCCTCGTCGGCAACCGCGATCTCCTGCCGCTCGAGCGGCTCGGTGCCGCCCTCCGGGATCTCGTAGGTCGGCCCGTACAGCCAGCAGCTCACGCGCCGGCCCGGGACGGGGCGCTCCTCGATCGGCTCCTGGGCCGCGCACACCACCATCGCGTCGACGCAGCGCGGATGGAACCGGCAGCCCGGCGGCGGCTCGCTGAGATCGGGCGGCGCCCCGGGGATGTAGCGCAGGCCGGTCGTCGAGAGCGAGATGATCGAGCCGAGGAGCGCGCGCGTGTACGGATGATCCGGCTCGCGGAACACGTCGCGCGATCGGCCCTCTTCGACGATCTTCCCCGCGTACATCACCGCGACCCGGTCGCACGCCTCCGCCACGATGCCGAGGTTGTGCGTGATCAGCAGCAGCGCCGTGTCGAAGTTGCGCCGCAGGTCGGCGAGGATCCGGAGGATCTGCGCCTCCACCAGCACGTCGAGCGCGGTGGTCGGCTCGTCCGCGATCACGACCCTCGGCCGCAGGACCAGCGCGAGCGCGATCATGATCCGCTGGCGCATGCCGCCGGAGAACTCGTGCGGGTATTGGCGGAACCGGGTAGGCGGGATGCCCATGCCGCCGAGCGCCTCGAGGGAACGCTTCCGGATCTCCTTCGCGGACAGGTCGGGCTCGTGGGTCTTCAGCGTTTCGGAGAAGTGGTCCTCGATCCGCATCAAGGGATCGAGGCGGGTCATCGGCTCCTGGAAGATCATCGCGATGTCGGGACCCCGGATGTCGCGCTGGCGCTTCGGCGACAGCGTGAGCAGGTCCCGCTCCTCGTAGCGCACCTCACCGTCGATCGCCGCGCCCTCGGGCAGCAGCCCCATGAGCCCGCGGCCGAGCGTCGATTTGCCGCAGCCCGACTCGCCGACCAGCCCGAGCGTCTCGCCCGGCATGAGGTCGAACGAGACCCCGTCCACCGCCCGGACCGGGCCGCGCGTCGTGCCGTACCACACGCGCAGGTCGCGGACCGACAGGACCGGCTCGCTCACGGCGCCGCGACCTCGTCCTGCACCGGCGCCGCGCCCTCGCGCGGCGGCAGCTCGACCTTCTGGATCGCGCGCTTGCGGATCACCGGGTTCAGCACGTCGTTCAGCCCTTCGCCCACGAGCGTCAGCCCCGTGACGAGGAGCACGATCGCGAGCCCGGGGAACAGGCCGGTCCACCAGATCCCGGCGCCCGCGTCGGAGATCGCGCGCTGGATGTCGTAGCCCCACTCCGCGGCCTCGGTCGGCTGGATCCCGTAGCCCAGGAAGCCAAGTGCGGCGAGGGTCAAGATCGCGTCGGCGGCGTTGAGCGTCGCGATGATCGGCACGTTCTGGATCACGTTCTGGAGCACGTACCGGCGCATGATCGTCCACGGTTTCGCGCCGAGCGCGCGCGCGGCCTCCACGTAGGACTCCTCCCGGATGCTGATCACGTGGTTGCGCACGACGCGGAAGTACTGCGGGACGTACACGATCGAGATCGCGAGCGCCGCGGTCACCACCCCGTGGCCGAACGTCTTCGACAGCAGGAACGCGATCACGATCGCGAACAGGAGCGAGGGGAACGCGAGCATCGCGTCCATGAACAGCAGCGAGCGTCCGGTCGAGCTTGCCGCCGTGGTAGCCCGAGATCAGCCCGAGCGGCAGGCCGATCGCCATCGAGACGAACAGCGAGAGCAGCACGACCTCGATCGCGGTCCGCGACCCGAAGATCACGCGGGACAGGACGTCGGTCGACATGACGTTCGTGCCGAAGAGGTGCTGCGCCGACGGCGCCTGCTGCTTGATGAACCGCACGCCGTCGGCGGTCTTGTACTGATCGAACGCGTACGGCGCGATCTGCGTCGCGAAGATCGCCATCAGCACGAACGTGAGCGTGATCCCGATGCCGACCCACACGATCGCCTTCGGCATGCCCTTCGCGTCGTGCATCGGGCGCCCACATCCGCCGGAGCGCGCCGAGCCGGCGCTGCTGCATCGGCGAGAGATCGGCGTCCTCGTCCACCGAGGACGGGACCGGCGGGGTCTCCAGCTGCGAGCTCATCAGTAGCGGATCCTCGGGTCGACCCAGGCGTTCAGGATGTCGATCGCCAGGCTCACGATCACCACGACGATGCCGGTGACCACGATGATCCCCTGGACGGCGATGTAGTCCCGGTTGTCGAGGTAGCGGACCAGCTCCGAGCCGATGCCGGGCCAGTTGAACGTCTCCTCCGTCAGCACCGCGCCGCTGAGCAGCACCGCGAACTCGAGCCCCATGATCGTGATCACCGGCACGAGCGCGTTCTTGAACGCGTGCTTGTAGACCACGCGACCCTCCTTCACGCCCCGCGCGCGCGCCGCCTCCACGTAGTCACCCTTCATCGTCTGGAGCAGGTTGACGCGGACCAGCCGGATGAACACGCCGCCGATCACGAGCCCGAGCACCACGGAGGGCATGATGAGGTGCCGCACGACGTCCTGGAACGCCGTCCAGTTGCGGTCGATGATCGTGTCGATCACCAGCAGGTTCGTGTGCGTGGCGAGCGTGGCGCCGACGATCGGGCTCGTCTGGCCCGAGGTCGGGAGCCAGTCGAGCCATTTGCCGAACGTGAGCTGGGCGAGGAACCCGAGGAAGAAGACCGGCGCCGCGTACAGCACGATCCCGAACAGCCGGCCGCCCAGGTCGGCGGCGGTATCTCGGTACCTCCCGGCGATCAGCCCGATCCCGACGCCCGAGACCATCGCGATGATCATCGCGAAGAAGGTCAGCTCCAGCGTGGCGGCGCCGTTCTGCGCGATGACCTGGCTCATCGGGCGGTTGTCGAGGATCGTCGTGCCGAGGTTCAGGGTCGCGACGCCCTTCAGGTACTCGAGGTATTGGATCGGGAGCGGGCGGTCGTAGCCCGCGTCGTGCCGGCGTCGGGCCAGCTCCTCCGTGGACACCCGTCCACCGAGCGCGGCCGTGATCGGGTCGCCGGGGGCGACGCGCATCAGGAGGAAGACCACCGTCAGCAGGATCAGCAGCATCGGGATGGCCAGGAGCACCCGCGTGATGACGTAGGAGCGCAGCGACCCTGACCGCTTCATCGCACGCTCATGCTACGCCGGGACGACCGACGGGCCGGACCCTCGGTGCGCGGGTCCGGCCCGTCGGCGACCGGTTCGAGCTACGAGCTCTTGCCGACCAGCCAGTAGCGGAAGATGTACGCGACGTCCAGCGTGCTCCTGCACGCCGGTCACGCCTTGCCGCGCGACGGCCAGCTGCGTTCCCTCCCAGATCGGGACGACCGGCACGTCCTGCGCGCCGATCTTCTGGATCTCCTCGAAGTCCTTGTCCCGCTGGGCCTGATCGGTCGAGGCCCGCTCGTCCGCGAGCAGCTTCTCGATCTGCGGGTTCGAGTAGTGGTCGTTCAGGAACGAGCTCTTCGAGTAGAAGGTGTAGACGTAGTTGTCCGAGTCGGGATAGTCGGGGAACCAGCCGAGCTGGTACTGCGGGTACTGGTCCGTCAGCGCGGCGGTGATGTACGCGTCCCACTCGGTGGACTTCAGCGTCACGGTGAACAGCCCGCTCGCCTCGAGCGAGCGCTTGATCTCCGCGTACTCGTCGGCCGAGGAGTCGCCGTAGTGGGTGGGCGTCCACCAGATCTCCAGCGGCACCGGCGTGGTGATGCCGGCGTCCTTCAGGGTCTTCGTCGCGCCGGGGATGTCCGGCGCGTCGCCGTAGAGGTCCTTGAACGCGTCCACGTGGCCGGACAGCGCCGACGGGACCATCGACCACAGCGGCGCGACCGTGTCGTTGTAGACGTTGTGCACGATCGCCTGCCGGTCGACGGTCATCGCGACCGCCTTGCGGACCGCCAGCTCCTTGCCCTGCGGGAAGCTCTCGTTGAAGACGAGGTAGCGGATGTCCGCGCCGGGTCCGGTCAGCACCTGGAGGCTGGACTCGCCGCGCATCGCCTCGACATCGGTGGGGGTGAACGTCCGCCAACCCACATCGACGTCGCCCTGCTCCAGCGCGAGCTTCAGCGCCGAGGACTTGTCGAAGTACTGCACGATCACGCCGCCGTTGGCCGGCGGGTCGCCCCACCAGGTCGGGTTCGGCTTCAGGACCACCTGCTGGCCGGGGGTGTACTTCTCGAGGATGTAGTGGCCCGATCCGATCACCTTGTCGTCGGGCTGCTCCTTCGTCTCGGGGAAGACGTCGGACGGCACGATGTACGCGGCGGTCGTGGTCAGGATGAACGGCCACGTCGCGTCGGGCGCGTTGAGGTGGAACGTGACGGTGGCGTCGTCCGGCGTGGAGATCGAGGCCGGGTTCCACTTGCAGCCGTCGGCGCCGGGCTTGTTGATCGCGTTGAGCAGGCTGCAGGCGCCGTTCGGGTCGTTGATCTCGAGGTTCCGCTTGAACGAGAAGGCGACGTCCTCGGACGTGAGCGCGGAGCCGTCGCTGAATTTCAGTCCCGGCTTGAGCGTGCACGTGTAGGTCGTCGGGTCGTCGTAGGAGCAGGCTGAGGCCGCCGAGGGCTCGGGCTTGTTGCCGCCCGGCGCGATCACGAGGAGGTTGTCGTAGATCTGGGCGCTGATCTGTTGCGAGCCGAGGTCGTACTGGCCGGCGGGATCCAGCGACACGATCGAGTCCGTGGTTCCGTGGACGATCGTGGCGCTGGTGTCCGGACCGCGTCGAGCCGCCCGCGCTCGATGAGTTCGACTTGCACGACGTGACCACGACCGCCAGGACGGCCAGGGCCGCGCAGACGCGAAACGTCCTTGACACGAGAGCCCCCTCTCTTGACGGGACCTGCCGGCCCCGTCTCGGCGTACGCCTTCCCCACGTTGTACGTAGGTCGGGCCCGGGGCGGCTTCCGGGCGATCTCTCCCGGACGCACGACCTCCGGAGGTCCCGGCGCGGCGGTCGAATCGCCGCTAGCGTGCGGTCCGTGCAGCGGCGAGCCTTCGGAGCGACCGGCATCGAGGTTCCCGTCGTGGGCTTCGGCACGTGGAACGTCCTGGACGTCCTGCCCGGCGACGAACCGCAGGCGCGTGCGGTCGTGACCGCCGCGCTCGAGACCGGCGCCCACCTGATGGATTCCTCCCCGATGTACGGGCGCGCCGAGGGCGTGCTCGGCCGGGCGCTCGGCGACCGCCGCGGCGAGGCGATCGTGGCGACGAAGATCTGGTCGGGCTCCGAGAGCGAGGGCAGGCGCCAGTTCGACGCGCAGCTCGGGTTCTACGGCGGCCACGTCGACATCCTGCAGGTCCATAACCTCACCGCCTGGCGCGCCCACCTGGCGTGGATGGAGGCCGAGCGGGACGCGGGCAGGATCGGCGTGCTGGGGGCGACGACCTACCGGGCCGGGGCGTTCGACGAGCTGGCGCGTGTGATGCGGACCGGCCGGATCGGCATGGTGCAGATCCCGTGGAACCCGCGGGAGCGGGATGCGGAGCGGGAGATCCTCCCGCTGGCCGAGGAGCTCGGGCTCGGGGTGATCGCGATGCGGCCGTTCGCGGAGGGAGACCTGCTCCGCCGCCCGCCTGGCGCCGTCGTTGCTGGAGCCGCTCGGCGTGGCGTCGTGGGCGGAGGCCCTCCTGCGATGGTGCCTCTCGGACGCCCGGGTCCACGTCGCGATCCCGGCCAGCCGCGATCCCGAGCACGTCCGGGCCAACGCCGCCGCCGGCGACGGGCGGGTGCTCGACGCCGAGCAGCGGGCCCTCGTCGAGCGTCTGGCCGGCTGAACGGGCCTCCCGTCGGGGTTCCCGTCGGGGTTCTCACGGGGCTCAAGCACCCCCTCCACGCTCCGATGATGTGGGGAAGGGGAACCGCCGACCGGGAGCCCACGATGTTCTCCAAGCTCAGCTTGCTGCAGAAGGTGGCGCTGGCGGCCGCGCTCCCGATCCTCGTGCTCGGCTTCGTCCTGCAGCGCGGCCTCGAGGCCCAGGTCCGCCAGCGGGCGCTGGCCAACGCGGTCGCGTCCACGAAGCTGATCGCCACCCTCGGCATCCAGCCGCAGCTGTCCTCGGCCGAGCTGACGTCCGGGCTGAGCGACCAGCAGGTCGCCGAGCTCGACCACGCGCTGGCCGGGGCCACGCAGGGAGGACAACTCGCCCGCATCAAGATCTGGAACCGCGACGCGACGATCGTGTATTCGGACGATCACAGCCTGATCGGCCGCTCGTCCTCCGACGGTCCCGTCCGAGAGCCTCGCCGAGGCGCTCACGGGCGAGACGCACTCCGAGGTGATCACCGCGAACGATCCCGACGCAGACGCCGGCGAGGAGGCGGACGTCGGCACGGAGAAGCTGCTCGGTTCCTACGGCGAGCTGCTCGAGGTGTACACGCCGCTGACGTTCGGCCGCGACCAGGCGCCCGCCGGCGTCTTCGAGATGTACGTGCCCTACGGCCCGACCGAGGCGACCGTCGCGCGCGACGTGCACCGGATCGAGCTCCTCCTGCTGATCGGGTTCGCGACCCTCTACCTCGTGCTGTTGCCGATCGTCCTGGGCGCCTCGCGGCAGTTGCGCAAGCAGGCGCAGATCGAGCGCGAGGCGGCCGAGCGGCTGCGCCAGGCCGACGAGCTGAAGAACTCCTTCCTGACCGCCGTCTCCCACGAGCTGCGGACGCCGCTGTCGAACGTCCTGGGCATCGCGGTGTCCCTCAAGCAGGCCGACGAGATGGGGCTGTCGCACGAGGACGTCCAGGACCTGACCGGCCGGCTCGAGGCGAACGCCCGCAAGCTCAGCCGTCTGCTCTCGGACCTCCTCGATCTCGACCGGCTCGCGCAGGGCATCATCGAGCCGCGCCGGGCCCCGACGGACATCGCCGAGCTGGTCCGCCACGTGATCGAGGGTTCGGGCGCCGCGGAGCGGCGCACGGTCCATGTCGAGGCCGATCCGCTCGTGATCGAGATCGACGCCGCGAAGGTCGAGCGGATCGTCGAGAACCTGTTGGTGAACGCGCTGCGGCATTCGGACGGCACGGACCTCTGGGTGCGCGTGACGCCGGAGCCCGGGGGCGTCCTGCTGGTCGTCGAGGACGACGGCGCCGGCGTGCCGGAGGAGCTCCGGACGGGCATCTTCGAAGCGTTCCGCCACGGACGCGACGTGCAGAGCCACGCGCCGGGCGTCGGCGTCGGCCTGTCGATCGTGTCGAACTTCGCGCAGCTGCACGGCGGCCGCGCCTGGGTCGAGGAGCGCGCCGGCGGCGGCGCGTCGTTCCGGGTCTTCCTGCCCGGGGCGGTCACCTCGGAGCTCGCCCCGGTCGGGTAGCCCGCGCTCCGTCCGCTCCCGGGAACGGGCTAGGCTCGCACGCGTGCCGACCTGTGCGACCTGCGGAGCGGAGAACCCCGAGGACGCTCGGTTCTGCAACGCGTGCGGCGCCTCGCTCGAGGTCGGCGGATCCACGTCGCGTCGCCGCGTCTCGGTGCTGTTCTGCGACCTCGTCGGGTCCACCGCGCTGTCGGAGCGGATCGACGCGGAGGCGCTGCACGCGGTCACGTCCCGCTACTGGCAGGCGATGCGCGCCGTGGCGGAGCGGCACGAGGGCCGCGTGGAGAAGTTCATCGGCGACGCGATCATGGCCGTGTTCGGCGTGCCTCGCCTGCACGAGGACGATGCGCTCCGAGCGGTCGCCGCCGCCGACGAGATGCGGCGGGCCGTCGAGGGCCTGAACGACGAGCTGACCGCCAGGTGGGGCGTCAGCATCCGCGTGCGCGCGGGGGTGGCCACCGGTGAGGTGGTGGTGAGCTCGGCGCCGGGCGGCCCGGCGGTGGTGGGCTCGGCGCTGAACCTTGCCGCGCGGCTCGAGGCCGAGGCCGTGCCGGGCGAGGTCTTGCTGGACGCCGAGACGCGACGGCTCGTCCGCGACCGCGTGGACGCCGAACCGGTCGAGGCGCGCACGTTGAAGGGGTTCGCCGAGCCCGTGGAGTTCTTCCGGCTGCTCGAGGTCCGTCCGTCCGGCGTCGCCGGCGACGGCGATCCCGCGTTCGTCGGTCGCGAGACCGAGTTGGCCTTGCTCCGCCAGCTCCGGGAGGACACGCAGCGGTCGGGGCGGTGCCGGATCGTGACGGTGTTGGGCGACGCCGGGATCGGCAAGTCCCGGCTGCTCCGGGAGTTCGTCGCGCGCGAGCCCGGCGGCGCTGCCGCGCTGATCGGCCGGTGCCGCGCCTACGGCGGAGGATCGGCCCTGCGTCCGATCGGCGAGGCGGTCGCGAACGACGCGGACGAGCCGGGGCGGGAGGACCTTCCCGTCCGGCTCCGCTCGTTGCTGGCCGATCGAGCCGATGCCGACGCGGTCGCGGACGCGTTCCTCGGCGCGGTCGGGTTCGCCCCCCATGCGGTCCCCGAGGACGAGGCGTTCTCCGCCGTCCGCGCGGTGCTCGGGGCGCTGGCGCGGCGACGTCCGCTCCTGCTCGCCCTCGACGACGTCCAGTGGGCGGGCCCGGCGTTGTTGGACTGCGTGCGGCACCTCGCCGAGTGGTCGCGCGACGCCCCGGTCGTCGTGATCTGTCTGGCGCGCCCGGACCTGGCCGAGGTGACGCCTTGGTGGGGGCGCACGCCGGGGGAGGTGACGATCCGGCTCGATCCGCTGACCCGGGAGGAGGGGCGCTCGCTCGTGCGGAGCCTGGGCGGCGCGCCGCCCCACCTGGAGGAGCAGATGATCGAGGTGGCGGGCGGGAACCCGTTCTTCCTGCGGGAGATCGCGACCGAGCTCCGCGAGCACCCGGCCGCCGATCGTCCGTCCGTGCAGGTCCCGCCCACGATCTCGGCCCTGCTCGCCGCGCGGATCGACCGGCTGCCGCCGGAGGAGCTCGAGGTGCTGGAGCGCGCCGCGGTGATCGGCGGACCGTTCGCGGCTTCCTCGCTCGCCGCGCTGGAGCCCGGCTCCTCCCCCGAGGGGACGGAGCCCGTCCTGCGGGCCCTGCGAGCAAGGAGTTCCTCGTGGCGGCGGACCGACCCGGCAACCTCCGGTTCCGCCACGACCTGACGAGGGAGGCGGCGTACCGCTCGATCCCGAAGCAGCGGCGCGCGGAGCTGCACGAGCGTGCCGCCCGCGCCGTGCTTGCCGAGGGCGAGTCGGGGTCGGCGGAGGTGGCCGGCAGGCATCTCGAGCAGGCGCGGAACTCGCTGATGGACCTCGGGCCGGGCGCGGCCGCCTCGGTCGCGGCGCTCGGCGCCGAGGCGGCCGGACTGCTCGCGGTCGCGGGCCGCGAGGCCGCGGCCCGCGACGACGTCCGGAGCGCCGCGGCGTCGCTGGAGCGCGCCGCCGCGCTCCTGCCTCCCGGCGACGCCGACCGGCTCGGGATCCTCGCGGACCTGCACGACGCCGTGCTGGCCTCGGGCGACCCGGACCGGGCCGGGGTCGTGGTGGGGACGCTCCTGGCCGAGCTGGGCCCGGACGCCTCGGGGCCGCTCGCCGCACGGGCGCGGATGCAGCAGGTGCTGGTGCGCTCGCTCGTGGAGCCGAACGCCATCCCGCGCGAGGCGCTGCGGGCGACCCTGGACGACGCGATCGCCGTGTTCGAGCGCGACGGGGACGTGCGCGATCTCGCCGCCGCGTACGGCACGCGCGCGATGGCGAGCTGGGTGGAGGGCAACGCCGCCGGGATGCAGGCCGATGCGGAGCGCGGGCTGGAGCTGGCCCGGTCCTCCGGGAACCGCACGGCGATGATCGACGCGGCCTCGACGCTCTCCGCCGCGCTGATCCGCGGACCGGTCCCGTTCGCCGAGGTGGAGCCTCGCCTCGCGGCGTTGATCGAGGAGCTCCGCGACTTCCGGCTCGCGCAGGCCGCCCTTCGGCTCGACCTCGCCTCGGTGCTCGCGCAGGAGGGGGAGCTCGACCGCGCCGACGCGGAGACCGAGCTCGCCCGCGCGACGATGGAGGAGCTCGGCCATCGGCGATGGCTCGCGCGCGCCTCCGACACCGCCGCGGAGCTCGCGCGCCTGCGCCGGGACCACGTGCGGGCGGCCGAGCTCCGTCGTTCGGTCTACGCGGCGTTCCTGCAGCAGGGCGACGAGGTGAACGCGCACCTGACCGCGCTGGATCTTGCGGCCGACGTGCTCGCGGTCGGGAACCTCGAGGAGGCCGACGCGCTCGCCGCCGAGGTGGAGCGAACGGCCCCGGCCGACGATCTCGAGCTGCAGGTCGGGTGGCGGGGCGTCCGGGCCGAGATCGCGGCGCGTCGTGGAGAGGGCGAGCGGGCCCTCCGCCTGGCGCGCGAGGCCGTGGCCCTATCCGCGGGCACGGACTTCCTGCTGGCGCGCGCGGCCGCGGCCGCCGCCCTCGCCCACGTGTGCGCCGCGCTCGGCCACGCGGAGGCCGAGCGCGCGCGGGCGGACGCGATCGCCCTGTTCGAGCGCAAGGGCGCGACGGCGGAGGTCGCCCTGCTGCGAGGGTGAGGTCGCGCTCAGCGCGTGCCGTCGGCGAAGGCGGTGGACGTGGTCAGGACGCCGTCGATCCCCTGCAGCTGGCTCGACGCCCGCGAACGCCATCACCTGGCGGAACTCGCCGTTCTTCCCGCAGAAGTCGTCGTCGTCGTCGCTCACGTCGCGATCGGGGCCGAGCTGCAGCAGGATGTCGAACTTCCCGGAGATCGACGCGGCGCCGCGGAACCCGGGAACGTTCTGGAGGGCCTCCAAGACGGTGTCCACCGTTCCGGCCCTGCACTTGATCGAGACGAGCCCGATGATCTCGGGGCTGGCGCGCTTCGGGCCCTTCGGCAACGTCGCGACGACCGAGGTCTTGGCTTCGGCGCTGTAGCTGCACCGCACGCCCTCGTCGCGCAGGTCGCCGCTGATCAGATCCAGGAGGCCGCCGAGGTCGTTCGGGTCCTCGCGCCACAGGTGAGCGAACGCGACGTACGCGCCGAACGTCTCCAGCGCCGAGATCACCGGGCCGTCGGGAGGCGACCCCAGCTTCCGGAGACCGTTCACCACCTTCCGCGGCGTCGTGTTCTCGGGCACGTGGTCGATGAACACGAACGCGTGCAACCCCGTGTAGTCGAAGTCCGTGTTCCGCATCGCCGTCATCGGGACCCCCCTCGCCGTTCGAAGACCCACTCTCTCCCGCCCGGCGTCGCGACGCAACCCGGAACCCGCCCGGATGCGTTGCCGCCTATGCTGCGAGGCGGATGAAGGAGATCGGCACGCGCATCTGGCACGAGCGATGAACGCGCTACCCTGCACGCCCGAGGACGAGACCGGAGGCCGGGACGGATGACGACGATCGCGCTGCAGCTCGCGCCACCCCGCTCGCGTGGGTCCGCGCGGGCCTGGTTCGAGGTGGCGTGCGTGATCGGCGGATCGCTGCTGATCGCGGGGCTCGCCCAGCTCTCCTTCCACCTCCCGTTCACGCCGGTGCCGATCACCGGGCAGACGCTCGGGGTGCTGCTGGTCGGCGCCGCGCTCGGCCCGGCCCTGGGCGCGACGTCGGTCGGCCTCTACCTGCTGGAGGGCGCCGTCGGCCTGCCGTTCTTCGCCGCCGGCGCCAGCGGCGCCGAGACGCTCCGCCTCACCTCGGCCACCGGCGGCTACCTGTGGGGGTTCGTCCTCGCGGCGATGCTCGTCGGGTGGCTCTCGCGCCACGGGTGGGATCGGTCGATGCGCTCGTCCATCTCGGCGATGCTGCTCGGCTCGATCGTGATCTACGCGCTCGGGGTGACCTGGCTGTACCACGCGCTCCCGGCCACCGTCGCCGGAGAGCCGAAGACGATGCAGACGGCCTTGGAGCTCGGGCTCTATCCCTTCGTGATCGGGGACCTCATCAAGCTGTTGATCGCCGCCGCGCTGCTGCCGGGCGGCTGGAGGCTCGTCGGGCGGCTGCGACCGGACCAGACCTCGGCGCCCTAGCCGACCGGCAGGAAGCGCGCCGGGTCGGCCGTGAACGACTCGAGGCAGCCGGCGGAGCAGAAGTAGTACGTCCGGTCCTCGAAGACCGTGCGGTAGCGAGCGTCCGCGACGTCGACCGTCATGCCGCACACGGGATCGATCTCCTCGTGGCGCGCCGCCGGCGCGGGGGTGGCCGGCGCGAGCCGCCCGGCGGCGCGGAGCTGCACGATCTCGGCGAGGACCGCGACCGCGATCTCCTCGGTGGAGACGTGGCCCAGATCGAGCCCGGCCGGCGCGTGGACGCGCGCGAGCGCCTCGTCGGCGACCCCGCGGTCGCGCAGGTAGCCGAGCACCGAGGCGGCGCGCTTGCGCGACGCCACGAGCCCGACGTACGCGGCCGGCGTCTCGAGCGCGCGCGTCAGCGCCTCCTCGTCGTAGTGGCCCTGCGTCGCGACGACGACGTAGGAGCGGTCGTCGACGCCCGCAGCGTCGAGGTCGAGCGTCGTGACCAGCCGTGGCCCGCCCGTGTCGTCCGCGCTCGCGCTCGGCGTCCTCGTCGATCCGCACCGATCGCCAGCCGAGCCCGGCGGCGAGCGCGGCGAGCGACGCCGCGACCGGTGAGCGGCCGATCGCGATCAGCTGCGGCTGCGGCAACACGGGTTCCACGTACACCTCCAACGCGCCTTCGCTCTGGCACGCGATCGGCACCGTGATGACGCCGTCGCGCGCGTGCACCTCGAGCTCCTCGGGCGTGCCGAGGAACAGCAGCCTCGGCGTGCCCTCCTCCAGCGCTCGCAGGGCCTCCCGCACCACGGTCGGCTCGGCGCACGCCCCCCCGAGCCAGCCGCGGACGGTCCGGTCGGCCGTGATCAGCGCCGTCGCGCCCTCCTTGCCGGAGGACGGCGCGCGCCGCCAGACGACGGTCGCGAGCACGAACGGCTCGCCGCGTGCCGACAGGTCGGCCGCGAGGCTCAGGACCTCGGGTTTCACGTGGGGAAGCCTCTCACCTCCGCGCCGCTACGCCGGGGCGCCCGCCTTCGCCGACTGGATCGCCTCCCAGACCTTCGCGGAGGTCAGCGGCATGTCGATGTTGCGCACGCCGAGCGGCCACAGCGCGTCGATCACGGCGTTCACGAACGCCGCCGGCGAGCCGACGGTCGCGGATTCGCCGACGCCCTTCGCGCCGATCGGGTGGTGCGGTGAGGGCGTCACGGTCTCGAACAGCTCGAACTTCGGCGTCTCCCACGCGGTCGGGAGCAGGTAGTCCATGAAGTTCGAGCCGATGCAGTTGCCGACCTCGTCGAACGTGATCAGCTCCATCGCGGCGGTGCCGAACCCCTCGGTGAGCCCGCCCTGGATCTGCCCGGCGACGATCATCGGGTTGATCCGCACACCGCAGTCGTCGACCGCGACCATCCGGCGGACCTTCCACTCGCCGGTGTCCGCGTCGACCTCGACCGAGACCGCGTACGTGCCGAACGGGAACGTTAGGTTCGGCGGGTCGTAGTAGAAGACCGCCTCGAGCCCTGACTTCCATGCCGTCGGGGAAGTTCGTGTATGCGGCGAACGCGACGTCCTGGATCGTGACGGCCTTGTCCGGCGCGCCCTTCACCGAGAACGTCGGCGCGGTGAACTCGATGTCGTCCTCGGAGACCTCCAGGAGGTGCGCGGCGAGCTTCGACCGCCTTCTCGCCGACGCGCCGCGACACCATCGCGGTGGCCGCGCCGACGGTCGGCGTCGAGCGCGACGCGTACGTGCCCAGGCCGTAGGGCGTGTTGTCGGTGTCGCCGTGCTGCACCTTCACGTCCTCGGGCTGGATGCCGAGCTCGGACGCGACGATCTGCGCGAACGTCGTCTCGTGGCCCTGGCCCTGGGTCTGCGAGCTGATCTTCAAGATCGCCTTGCCGGTCGGGTGGATCCGCAGCTCGGCGCCGTCGTTCATCTTCAGGCCGAGGATGTCGTAGTCCTTGTGCGGTCCGGCCCCGACGACCTCGGTGAAGCTCGCCAGCCCGATGCCGATAGAGCTTGCCCTCGGCGCGCGCCTGCCTCCTGCTCGCGGCGGAGGTCGGCGTAGCCGATCTTCTCGAGCGCGAGGTTCATCGCCCCGTGGTAGTCGCCCGAGTCGTACGTGAAGCCGCTCGCGGACTCGTACGGGAACTGCTCCTTCTTGATGAAGTTCTTCAGGCGCAGCTCCGACGGATCCATCCCGAGCTCGTACGCCGCGTTCTGCACGAGGCGCTCGATCATGTACGACGCCTCCGTCACGCGGAACGAGCATCGGTACGCGACGCCGCCGGGCGCCTTGTTCGTGTACGCGCCGTCGGCGCTGACGTGCGCGACGGGCAGGTCGTAGGACCCGGTCACGATGTGGAACAGCCCGACCTTGAACTTCGAGGGCTGCGCGTCGGCGTGGAACGCTCCTTCGTCGGCCAGCAGCGAGACGCGCAGGCCGAGCATCGTGCCGTCCTTCTTGAGCGCCATCTCGCCGTGCATGTGGAAGTCGCGCGCGAACCCGGTGGAGATCAGGTTCTCGGTCCGGTCCTCGATCCACTTCACCGGCCGCCCGAGCAGCAGCGACGCGGCGGTCGCCACGACGTAGCCGGGGTACACCGGCACCTTGTTGCCGAAGCCGCCGCCGATGTCCGGCGAGAAGATCCGGATGTTCTCCTCCGGCAGGCCCGTGACCAGCGCGAACACGGTGCGGATCGCGTGCGGCGCCTGGGACGTCATGTAGATCGTCACCTGACCGGTGCCCATGTTCACGTCGGCGAGGCAGCCGCACGTCTCCAACGGAGACGGGTGCACGCGGGGGTAGTGGGTGTCCAGCGAGACGACCTTCTCGGCCGCGGCGAACGCCGCGTCGGTCCCGTCCTTGTCGCCGTTCTCCCAGTGGTAGATGTGGTTGTCGGTCTGTCCTTCCTTCTCGTCGCGGATCACCGGCGCGCCGGCTTCCATCGCCTGCTGCGGCGTGACGACGGGCGGCAGCGGGTCGTAGTCCACGTCGATCAGCTCGAGCGCGTCGACCGCCGCGTACGGGTCCTCGGCGACGACCGCCGCGACCTCCTGCCCCTGGAACCGCACCTTGTCGGTGGCCAGGACGGCCTGCGTGTCGCCGGAGAGCGTCGGCATCCAGGCCAGGTTGTGCTGGGCCATCAGCTCGCCGGTGACCACCGCGACGACGCCGGGGGCGGCCGCTGCGCGCGTGGTGTCGACCGAGTTGATCTTCGCGTGGGCGTACGGGCTGCGGAGGATCGCCATGTGCAGCATCCGCGGCAGGACGATGTCGTCGATGTAGTTGCCCTGGCCGCGGATGAACCGGTCGTCCTCCTTGCGGCGGACGCTGTGGCCGATCCCGCGGATCTCCTCTGGCTGGGTCGCCATCGTTCTTCGTTCTCCTTCCGGATGCGATGCGGTTACGCGGACGCCGCGGCGGGCTGCTCGGCCTTCGCGGCGGCGGCCGCGCGGATCGCGGCGACGATGTTGATGTAGCCGGTGCAGCGGCAGATGTTGCCGGAGATCGCCCACCGGATGTCTTCCTCGCTCGGATCGGGGTTCTGCTCCAGCAGGGCCGTGCCGACGAGCATCATCCCCGGCGTGCAGAACCCGCACTGGAGCCCGTGCTCCTCCTTGAACGCCTCCTGCATCGGGCTCAGCCCGCCGGCGCCGAGGCCCTCGACCGTCGTGATCTCGCGGCCGTCGGCCTGGACGCCGAAGACCGTGCACGACTTGACCGGGGTCCCGTCCACGAGGACGGTGCAGGCGCCGCAGCTGGTGGTGTCGCACCCGACGTGCGTGCCGGTCATCCCGAGCTCGTCGCGGATCACGTGGACCAACAGCATCCGCGGCTCGACGTCGACCGTGTGCTCGGCGCCGTTGACGGTGAACGTGGCTTCCATCAGACCGTTCCTCCTGCTCGCTCGGGGCTCACGCGCGTGCCAGCTCGACCGCGCGGGCGAGCCCGCGCCGGACGTAGACGTCGACGATGTGCCGCTTGTACGCCTCGCTGCCGCGGACGTCGGTCGCCGGTTGCGAGGCCTCCGCGGCCAGGCGACCCGCCTCCGCGAACGCGTCCTCGCCGGGCTCGGCGCCGGCGAGCGCCGCCTCGGCGGCGGTCGCCTTCAGGTTCTTCAGGCCGACCGACGTCAGGCCGATCCCGGCCGATCCGATCGTGCCGTTGTGCATCTGGACGAACACGGCCGCGCCGACGGTCGCGAAGTCGCCGACCTTGCGCTCCATCTTCAGGTAGGTCCCGCCGGAGCGCGCCCCGGGCGTCGGGACGCGGACCTCGGTCAGCATCTCGCCGGGCGCGATCGAGGTCTGGAAGGTGTCGACGAGGAACTCGCCGATCGGCACCTCGCGCTCGCCGCTCGAGCTGCGCAGCACCACGCTGGCGCCGAGCGCGAGCATCACCGAGCCGAGGTCACCGGCCGGATCCGCGTGGGAGAGCGAGCCGCCGATCGTGCCGAGGTTGCGCACGATCGGATCGGCGATCTGCGGCGCCGCCGTGGCGATCGTGGGGTAGCGGGCGATCACCTCGGACGCCGCGAGTTGGTTGTGCCGCACGAGCGCGCCGATCCGCAACGCGCCGTCGCGCTCCTCGATGCCGTCGAGCCCCGCGATCCGGTTCACGTCGATCAGGTGCTCGGGCGCCGCGAAGCGGAGCTTCATGAGCGGGATCAGGCTCTGGCCTCCCGCCAGCACCTTCGCGTCCTCCCCATGCTCGGCGAGGAGCGCGAGCGCCTCATCGAGCGTGGACGGCCGGTGGTACTCGAACGCCGAGGGCAGCATCGACGGCTTCCCCTTTCCCTGTCCGGAGCCAGTTTCCGCGCAGCCTATCTGGCGCCGCGCGGAACTCTCGAGAGGGATTGCAGCACCGACCGCGAGAACGGACAAGGCCCATCCGGACCAGGTTGCTCCCGCGCCAAATCCCTAGACTTCGGGGTGATGGCGAAACCGAGCGTTCCGCCCGCGATCGAGTCGCCGCTGGTCATCGCCTCGAACCGCGGGCCCGTCACGTTCGAGCCGGACGGGGCCGGGGGGTTCGAGGCGCAAGCGCGGCGCCGGCGGCCTCGTCACGACGCTGTCCGGCGTCTTCTACCGCGACGAGGCGACCTGGGTCTCCGCGGCGTTGTCCGACGCCGACCGCATCGTGCCGGACGAGGCCGCGGTCGACGAGTCCATCGGCCTGCAGCTGCGGTTCGTGTCCCTCGATCCCGACGTCTACGAGGGCTACTACAACGAGATCGCGAACGGCGTGCTCTGGTTCACGAGCCACTTCCTGTGGGACATCGCACGCGCGCCGGTGTTCGACGCGAAGACGGACGAGGCCTGGAGCGCGTACGAGAAGGCGAACCGGGCCTTCGCCGAGGTGCTCGACGACGCGCCGGCCGACGCCGTGTTCCTGATCCAGGACTACCACCTCTCCCTGGTCCCGCGGTACCTGCGCGACCTCCGGCCGAACGCGCGGATCGTCCACTTCTCCCACGTGCCCCACCCGGGCCAGACGTACATGCGCCTGCTGCCGGTCGGCGTGCGCGAGTCGCTCGTTCGCGGGGTGGCCGGCGCCGACGTGATCGGCTTCCAGACCCGGACCTGGGCGGAGAACTTCCTGCTGTCGGCGCGGGCGTTGCCGGGCGCGAAGGCGGACCTGCGTCGCTGGCGGCTGTCCCTCGATGGACGCACGTCGCTGGTGCGCGCGTTCCCCGTCTCGGTCAGCGCCGAGCCGCTGCGCGCGATGTCCGGCCGACCCCGACGTGCGCGACGATCCGGGCCGAGATCAAGGCCTCGCTCGGGGACCAGAAGCTGCTGCTCCGCGTGGACCGCCTCGAACCGTCGAAGAACATCCTGCGCGGCTTCCGCGCCTACGAGCTGTTCCTGCGGCGGCATCCGCAGTGGCACGGCAAGGTGCGCTTCCTCGCGCTGCTGACGCCGTCGCGTGAGGAGCTCGACGCGTACCGCGAGTACGGCGATGAGTGCCTCGCCGAAGCGCACCGCATCAACACCGAGCTCGGCCGCGACGGCTGGGCGCCGATCGTCGTGCGCCTGCAGCACGACCTGCCGTACGCGGTCGCGGCCTACGGCGTGTACGACGCGTTGATCGTGAACCCGGTGTTCGACGGCATGAACCTCGTCGCGATGGAGGGGCCGCTCGTGAACCGGAAGGTCGGGGCGCTCGTGCTGTCGCGGAACGCCGGCGCGTTCGGCCGGCTCGGGCGGCACGCGATCGGCGTGAACCCGTTCGACGTGCGCGAGACCGCCGACGCGATCGCGCAGGCGCTCGAGATGGGCTCAGGACGAGCGCACCCGGCGCGCCCGCGGCCTGTCGCGGACGGTCCTGGCCCACACGCCGGCGACGTGGCTCGCCGATCAGCTGAACCTGCTCGACCGCGCGGTCGGGCTGCGCACGGACGACTGAGGGACCCGCCCGCTCAGCCCGGGATCGTCCAGCCCGACGTCTCCCAGTCGTCCGGGCCGCCGATCCCGGCGGCGAACGGCGGCAACGGCATCTGCAACCGGTGCGAGAGCGCGTGCGCGTACGGCTCGTACATCCGGCGGTACGGCGCGAGCCGCTCCTCCATCCGGGGGTGGAGTCCCACGCCGGCGGCCTCGAGCCCGTCCCGCAGCGAAGACCGGTCGTCCGGGCGCATGTGCTCCGTCGGCTCGTAGCGATCGGCGAGGACCTGCGCGAGGTCGACGACGGCATGCCGGGCCATCGCGAAGGTTCGGCGCGCCTGCCACGGGGAGATGCCGTCGACGCCGGTCAGCGCGAGGGCCGAGGCATCGAGGATCGTCGTGAGCGCCGCGAGCCAGGACTGGTTGTCGTGCTGGGACCGGAACCACGCCAGGATCGGATACGACAGGTGGCTCTCGAGCAGCTCGGCGGCCCAGAGCTCCCAATCGGCCAGCAGGCCGTTCACCGAGGCGAGGTCGCCGAACTGGGTCGCGCGCCGGAAGATCTCCATCGCGCTCGGTGGCGACCCCGCCCACTGGTCGAGCATCGAGATCCGCACCTCGCGCCGTGAGAACGCCTGGTACATGACCGGGAGGTACGAGATCGCGAGGGCGAGGAACGCGAACCCCATCCCCGCCTCGACGGCCGTGATCGCTCGGCCCGGGGAGGTGAGCGGGGTCACGTCGCCGAGCCCGAGCGTCCAGAACGTGGTCGCGCTGAAGTACACGTCGGTCCCGAAGGCGCCGGCCCGGTGACCGGTGATCGCGAGCTGGAGCCCCCATTGCAGCAATGCGAACCCAAGGATCACGCCGATCGCCCACAGGCCGAACAGGAACAGGAGCGACAGGGGCGCGAACACGCTGAGGTACTTCTCGCGGCCCGGCCCCGAGGAGCCCCGGCCTATGCCCGACCACACGCGCCAGAAGCTCCGGAAGTAGATCCTCGTCAGCCGCAGCCGGCGATCGACCCGGCGCGGGAGCACGAGCGTCTCGAAGGTCTCCCACAGGACCACCGCGATCAGCAGGACGCCGACGATCGCCGCGATCACGTGCAGGGCCGCCACGGACGGCACCCTATCGCGACCCCGGCGTACGATGCGACGAGCCGTCAGAGAGGACGTCCCGCATGTGCTACGAGCCGACCGCGCGACCGCCGCTCCCGCCGATCCGGGGAGGCGCCGGGCTCGCCGGCACCGACGAGCTGGTGCTGGAGGCCGCCGACGGGAACCGCCTGTCCGCGTTCGGCGCACGCGCCTCGGTCGCCGACGCGCCGGGTCTGGTGATCATGCCGGACGTCCGCGGGCTCCATCCGTTCTACCGGGATCTGGCGATCCGGTTCGCCGAGGCCGGGGTGCATGCGACCGCGATGGACTACTTCGGCCGGACCGCGGGGCTCGGTGAGCGCGACGACACGTTCGAGTACACCCCCCATGTGCAGCAGACGCAGCCCGAGACGATCGCCCTCGACGTGGCGGCCACGCTCGCGCACCTCCGGTCGGCGGCGGGCGGCGGCGCGACGCGGACGTACACCGTCGGGTTCTGCTTCGGCGGCCGGAACTCCTTCAACCAGGCGGCGGCGGAGCACGGCCTGGACGGCGTGATCGGCTTCTACGGGTGGCCGCAGCAGACGGATCCGGACGATCGGTCCGCGCCCACGGTCCGTGCGGCCGACTACCGATGCCGTGTGCTCGGGCTCTTCGGCGGCGCGGATCAGGCGATCCCCGGGGAGGCCGTGGACGGGTTCCGCGCCGCGCTCGCGGCCGCGGGCGTCGCGAACGAGATCGTCGTGTATCCCGGGGCGCCGCACTCGTTCTTCGACCGGAGGGCCGAGGAGCACGCGGACGCCAGCGCCGACGCCTGGCGAAGGATGCTCGGCTTCGTCGGCGCCGCGGCCTGAGCGGCTGGTCCCGACCCGGCACAGCCCCTACGATGCACCCCATGTCGGAGGACGGGTGGACGCCGGTGCTCGCGCTCGAGGAGCTGGCGGACCGTCGGGCGACCCGTGCGGAGGTCGACGGGACGCAGGTCCTGCTCTATCGGGCGGACGAGCGGATCTTCGCGATCGGGAACCGGTGCACCCACCAGGGGGCGCCGCTGGATCGCGGCGCGGTCCGGGTGCTCGACGCGCAGGCGACCGTCACCTGTCCGGCGCACGGCAGCGTGTTCCGGCTGACGGACGGCGCGGTCGTCCGCGCGCCGGCGCCGCGCCCCGTGCCGGCGTTCGAGACCCGCGTGACCGACGGCACGATCGAGCTCCGGCCTCGGGCGTAAGGCTTCCGGTCGTGTCCAGGGCCCCGATCCCCGGGTAGCGTTACCGGCGTGACCGCGATCCTCGTGACGGTCGCGCTGCTGGTGGGCATCGCGGCCGTCGTCCTCGTGCTCGGCTCCCGTCGCAACATGCCGTCGTCCCGATCGGCGCCGTCGCGATCGGCCCCGCCGCCCGCGAACCGGGACATGCGGCTCGGCGGGTCGTCGTCTCCGTCGTCATCCGGGTCGAGCGCCATGCGTTCGACGCCGGCCCCGAAGAAGAAGATCGCCCGTCGGTCGGCCTTCGCGAAGGCGCCGCTGTGGCTCCGTGTGTTGCCGATCCTCCTGCTGGTCGGGGCGGTGGCGTCCCTCGGCGTCGCCCTGACGAAGTTCCGGCTGGGCAAGACCCAGCACGGGCCGATCGTGATCCTCGCGATCGACACCTCGCAGTCGATGAGCAACACCGACGTCGCACCGAGCCGGCTCGCGGCCGCGGAAGCGGCGGCCCGGAACTTCGTCGGCGACGTGCCGGCGAGCTTCCGGGTCGGGCTCGTCGTCTTCGACGCCGCGCCGACCGTGCTGGCCCCGCCGTCCACCGATCGCACGAAGGTCGGGTCCGCGCTCGGGGATCTGCCTCGCGGCAAGGGCACGGTGATCGGCGACGGGCTCTCGAAGGCGCTGGACCAGATCGAGGGACAGTGGTCGGTCGATGGCCAGACCGACGCCGCCGTCATCCTGCTCTCCGACGGTCACGACACGGGGAGCTCGGTCTCGCCGGCCGACGCGGCCGCCCGCGCGGCCGCAGCTGGGCGTCCCGGTCTACACGGTGGTGATCGGCGGCGGGGGGAAGGGCGGAGCGGACGCGGCACTGCTGACGCAGCTCGCCGCGACCACGGGCGGGACGGTCGCCACGGCGAGCACCGCGGGCCAGCTGAGCGGGGTCTACCGGAAGCTCGGGACGAAGCTCTCCACCGAGCTCAAGATCAGCAGCTCGGCCCAGCTGTACGTCCTGCTCGCCGTCCTGCTCGCGGTGGCCGCCGCCGTGCTCGTCCTGGTGTCGAACCGGTCGCAGCAGTACTAGGCGGTGACGTCGACCACGTCGGCGTGCAGGGCACGCACGAGATCGCTCGATGCGACGTGGAGGTTCGCGCCGCGCTCGCCGGCGCCGATCGCCACGCGCTCGGAGCGTTCGACCGCGGCGTCGGCGATCACCGGCCAGGCGTGGGTCGCGCCGAACGGCGTGATCGCGCCGCGTTCGTAGCCGGTCGCCTCCTTCGCCTCGGCCTCGTCGGGCAGGGAGAGCCGTCGCGTCCCGAGGTGCATGCGGAGCTTCGGCCAGTCGATCTGCCGGCCCCCGGGGACCAGGACGAAGACGTAGTCGTCGGCGCCGCGCCGGATCACGATCGTGCGCAGCAGCTGCCCGAGCTCGATGCCCTGCAGGTCGGCGCTCTCCTGTGCGCTCGAGGGCCGTTCGGTGCGGACGACGTCGAACGACAGCCCCGCCGCGCGGGCGGCCCGGGTCCCCGGCGTGTCGTCGTCCACGCCGGCGAGCCTATCCGGCGCGGACCTCGACCGAGGCGTCGACCTCGACGCCGGTCCGCAGCGTGTCCAGGACCACGCAGTAGCGCTCGGCGCTCCGCAGGAGGCGTTCCGCGCGTTCGCCGCGCTCGTCGCCCGAGATCGTCACCGTCGTGCGGCAGGTGATCGCCCGGATGCCGATCGGGAACTCGCGGCCCATCGCGAGCGTTCCCCGCGGATCCCAGTCCGCCTCCGCCACGATCTCCAGGTGCTCGATCGCGATCCCCATGTTGGCCGCCACCATCCGCAGCGTGATCTCCTGGCACGCGACGAGCGCCGCGAGCACCACGTCCCCGGAACACGGCACGTCGCCCACGCCGCCGACGGCCGGATGCGCGCCGGCACGGAACGTCCATCCCGGCACCGACGCCGGCTCCGACTCGACGTGGAGCGGGTCGGTGAGGTCGGCGGTACCGCCGGTGACCCGCAGTCGCTGCACGGCGGTGGCGGGATCTGCGTTGTAGCCCTCCCTGATCGGGCGCTGGATCGCCCGGACGTCCACCCGTGATGCCGGCATGGCTCCGCCTCCTCGTCCGTGCGGCCACGAGGCCGACGAGGGATAGTACGGCGATGGGCGTCCTCGACCCGGCGAGCGAACGATGAGCGCGGGAGCGCGCGAGGTCCGGGCGCCGCGCGGCACGGCCATCACGTGTCTCGGCTGGCAGCAGGAAGCCGCGATGCGGATGTTGATGAACAACCTCGATCCCGACGTCGCCGAGCGGCCGGACGACCTCGTGGTGTACGGCGGCACCGGGCGCGCCGCGCGGTCCTGGGCCGCCTTCGACGCGATCGTCCGCGAGCTCCGCCGTCTCCGCGACGACGAGACCCTCCTCGTGCAGTCGGGCAAGCCGGTCGGCGTGCTGCGGACGCACGAGTGGGCGCCGCGCGTGTTGATCGCGAACGCGAACCTCGTGCCCGAGTGGGCGACGTGGGACGAGTTCCGCCGGCTCGAGGCGCTCGGCCTCACGATGTACGGCCAGATGACGGCCGGCTCGTGGATCTACATCGGGACGCAGGGGATCCTCCAGGGGACGTTCGAGACCTTCGCGGAGTGCGCGGCGCAGCACTTCGGCGGGACGCTCGCCGGCACCGTCACGCTGACGGGTGGGCTCGGCGGGATGGGCGGCGCGCAGCCGCTCGCCGTCACGATGAACGACGGCGTCGCGATCTGCGTCGAGGTCGACCCGTCTCGGATCGAGCGCCGCATCAAGACGCGCTACCTCGATCGCGAGACCGCCGACCTCGAGGAGGCGCTCCGCTGGGCCGACGAGGCCCGCGCGAACCGCGAGCCGCTGTCGATCGGCCTGCTCGGCAACTGCGCCGAGGTCCTGCCCTTGCTCGTGCAGCGTGAGCTGGGCACCCGACATCGTCACCGACCAGACGAGCGCGCACGATCCGCTCGGCGGCTACGTGCCGGCGGGGCTGTCGGTCGAGGACGCCGACGCGCTGCGTGCGGCCGATCCCGACGGGTACGAACGCCGGTCGCTCGCCTCGATGGCGGCGCACGTCGAGGCGATCGTCGCGTTCCAGGAGGGCGGGGCGGTGGCGTTCGACTACGGGAACAACCTCCGCGGCGGCGCCGAGCGCGGCGGGCTCGCGCACGATCGCGCATACGCGTACCCGGGCTTCGTGCCGGCGTTCGTGCGGCCGATGTTCTGCGAGGGCAAGGGACCGTTCCGCTGGGCCGCGCTCTCGGGCGATCCCGAGGACATCGCGAAGACCGACCGCGCCGTCGCGCGCCTGTTCCCCGACGACGAGCGCCTGCAGCGGTGGCTCGCGATGGCCGCCGAACGGGTCGCGTTCCAGGGGCTGCCGGCCCGGATCTGCTGGCTCGGCTACGGCGAGCGAGCGAAGGCCGGCGTGCGGTTCAACGAGATGGTGGCCTCGGGCGAGCTGTCGGCGCCGATCGTGATCGGCCGCGACCACCTCGACAGCGGGAGCGTCGCGAGCCCGTACCGCGAGACCGAGGCGATGGCCGACGGCTCCGACGCGATCGCCGACTGGCCGCTGCTGAACGCGCTCGTGAACACGGCGAGCGGCGCGTCGTGGGTCAGCATCCACCACGGCGGCGGCGTCGGGATCGGCCGCTCGATCCACGCCGGGCAGGTCGTCGTGGTCGATGGGACCGAGCTCGCCGGCGCGAAGGCCGAGCGCGTGCTGACGAACGACCCCGCGATGGGCGTGCTCCGTCACGTCGACGCCGGCTACGAGGAGGCCGAGGAGGTCGCGCGGACGCGTGGCCTCCGCGTGCCGATGGCCGAGGACTGAGGCGTGCTCGTCGAGGGGATCGGCGAGCTCGTCACGAACGATCCGGAGCTCGGCGAAGGACGGCTCGGGCTGCTGCGCGACGCCGCGGTCGCGGTCGACGGCGACCGCGTCGTCTGGGCGGGTCCGGCGGGCGCGGTGCCCGAGGGGGTCGCCGGCCCCCGGCTCGACGCCGCCGGCGCCGCGGTGCTCCCCGGCTTCGTCGACGCGCACACCCACCTCGTGTTCGCGGGGGACCGGACCGCGGAGTTCGACGCCCGGATGCGCGGTGAGCCGTACGCGGCCGGGGGGATCCGCACGACGGTGACGGCCACGCGCGCCGCCGGCGACGAGGCGCTGCGGACGAACGCGCGACGCCTGGCGGCCGAGGCGCTCCGCGGCGGCACCACCACGCTCGAGGTGAAGTCCGGCTACGGGCTGACCGTCGCCGACGAGGCCCGGCTGCTGCGGATCGCCGCCGGGATCACCGAGGAGGTCACGTTCCTCGGGGCGCACGTCGTCCCGCCGGAGCTCGCCGCACGATCCGGGCGCCTATGTGGACCTCCTCTGCGGCGAGATGCTCGACACGTGCGCACCGCTCGCGCGCTGGTGCGACGTGTTCTGCGACCGCGGAGCGTTCGACGAGGACGCGTCCCGCCGGATCCTCCAGGCCGCGGCCGCCCGTGGCCTCGGGCTGCGGCTGCACGCGAACCAGCTCGAGCACGGCCCGGGCGCGCGCCTCGCGGCCGAGGTCGGCGCCGCGAGCGCCGACCACCTCACGTACCTGACCGGTGGCGACGTCGACGCCCTCGCGGGCGCCGACGTCGTCGCGACCCTCCTGCCGGTCGCGGACCTCTCGACGCGGCACCCGTGGCCCGACGCGCGGGCGCTGCTCGCCGCCGGCGTCCGCGTCGCGCTCGCGACCGACTGCAACCCCGGCACCTCGTTCACGACGAGCATGCCGCTCGTCGTGGCGCTCGCCGTCACGGCGATGCGGATGACGCCCGAGGAGGCGACGTGGTCGGCGACCGCCGGCGGCGCGGCCGCGCTCCGGCGCACGGACGTCGGCCGGGTCGCCCCCGGGGCCGTTCGCCGATCTCGTCGTGCTCGACGCGCCGTCGCACGTCCACCTGGCCTACCGGCCCGGCGCGCCGATCGTGCGGACCGTGATCCGCCGGGGCACGCCGGTCCTGTAGGCACGCGTATCCTCGCCGCCATGGCCCGGGCCCGCAGGTCGGACGTCGCCCTGTTCCTGCTGGGCGCCGCGCTGTTCGAGGGGAGCCGGCGGCTCGTGCGCCGCAAGGATCCTTGCGCCGGTCGAGGAACAGCTCTTCCGTCTGGCGAACGACGCCCCCGACGGGCTCCGGGCGCCGGTCCGCGCCGTGATGCAGATGGGGACGTTCGGCACCGTGCCGGCGGTCGCGGCGCTCGCGTTCCTGACCGGCCGGCGACGCCTGGGCGCGGCGATCGGGCTGGGCGGCACGGCGGCCTGGGTGCTCGCGAAGCAGGCGAAGCCCCTCGGCGGCCGGCCGCGGCCGGCCGCGATCCTCTCGGACGTCCGGCTCCGGGAGGGGATCGCGGGCGACCTGGGCTGGGTCTCGGGGCATACCGCCGTGGCGATCACGATCGCGTGCACCGCCTGGCCGGCGACGCCGCGGTGGATGCATCCGCTCCTGGTGGCCGGGGTCGCCACCACGGCCTACGGCCGGATGTACGTCGGGGCGCACCTCCCGCTGGACCTCGTCGGTGGGGCCGGGCTCGGCCTCGCGGTCTCGTCGCTCGCGCGCGGGCTTGGCGCGCGACTGACCGTCAGGTCGCGAGCGGCTCGAGCGCGGCCGCGAGCTCGCGCGACGGACCCCTCGGTGATCGGATCGCAGACGAAGATGACCTCGTCCGCGCCGGCGTCCGCGAGCGCCCGGACGACCTCGGCCGCCGACCGTGCCTCGACCGGCGCCAGGTCGGGCTCGGCCGGTCGTTCCGCGCCCCCGCCCGCGAGCCGGACCAGCACGCAGGCGCTCCGCTCGAGCGTCGCCGGATCGCGCCCGGCCGCGCCGCACGCCTCGTCGATCCGGGTGCGCAGCGCCGCGAAGCCCTCCGGCGTGTTCCCGTAGTCGTCGAACCACGTGTTCCACGCGTCGACGTGGGGGAGCGTCGCGGCCAGCATCCGCTCGCCGTTCGAGCCGATCATGAGCGGCGGCCGCCGGGTCGGCCGGGGGAGCAGCACCGCGTCGTCCACCCGGTGCCAGCGGCCCGCGAGCGTGACCCGCTCGCCGTCGAGGAGCCGCCGGAGGATCTCGAACGACTCCTCGAACCGGGCGACCCGATGATCGAACGGGATGCCGAACGCGTCGAACTCCGGTTCGTTCCAGCCGGAGCCGACGCCGAGGACGAGCCGGCCGCCGCTCTGCTCGTCGACCGTGGCCGCCGCCCTGGCCAGCACGCCCGGTTCCGCGAAGTTGAGGCACGCCACGAGCGGACCGAGACGGACCCGCTCCGTGATCGAGGCGAGCGCGGCGAGCATCGTCCACGCCTCCCACGGCGCACGTTCGGGCCTGCCGTCCTCGCGATAGAGGTGGTGGTCGCCGACCCAGATCGAGTCGAACCCCGCCGCTTCCGCGGCGCGCGCGATCGAGGCGTACTCCGGCCACCGCACGACGCGCTCGACCTCGGGGAGTTGGACGCCGATCCGGCAGGGCCCGTGCATCGGGGCAAGTCTAGGGCACCGACCCCACGCGCGGAGAACACCAAGATGTCTGCGCCGCAATGGGATTCAACCCTCCGCCGCCCGGCGACGATATCCGAGGCATGACCGGGGATGGGTCCACCGCGCTCCGGCGTGCCCGCGTGCGGCGCCGGATGACGGCCGCGGCCGTCGCGATGCTCCTGACCGCCGCGCTCGCGCCGGGTGCGTCCGGGTCGTCCTCCTCCCGCCTCGAGCAGGCGCAGAGCCAGCTCCGGGCCCTCACCGAGCGGATCCGTTCGCAGGCCGCCAGCCTCGAGAGCCTGAAGGAGCAAGCGGCCAAGGCTGGGGCGCGGTACGAGCGGGCGGATCGCGAGCTCGGGCTGCTGCTGCACGCGCGCATCAGCCTCCGCGATCGGATCGACGCCGTGCAGGCCGCCTACCGCGACGCCGAGGCGAGGCTGCACGACGCCGCGGTCGAGACGTTCATGGACAGCCCGGGCGGCCTGCCGGGGGCGCAGACGCTCGACATGGTCCTCGGCGCGAACTCGATCGGCGAGGTCCAGGACCGGCTCGCGTTCGGCGACGCGGTGGCCGACGCGCAGGCGCAGATCGCCGGTGAGCTGCTGGTGGCGCAGGCGCGGCTGCGCGACCACGCGCATGACGTCGAGGCCCTGCTGGCGGCGCGCCGGGCGATGCTCGACGAGCTGGCGGCGGCCCGGCGCGAGGAGACCGACGCGCTCGCGGCCGAGCAGGCCGCGTGGACGCGCCTCGACGCGACGCGCGCGCACCTCGTCCACCTGATCGCGAGCCTCCAGCAGGAGCTGAAGGGAGAGAGCGTCGCCTCGGTCGCGTCGGCCTTCCAGGGAGCCGACCACGTCTCGTACGGGTCGTGGGCGGATCTGTTGCTGCGGATCCTCGGCGCGCCGACGTGCCACGACAACGAGGTCGTGGTCGTCGCGTGGCAGGTGCAGGAGTTCACCCAGGCGTCCTGGAACCCCCTGGCCACGACGCATGGGATGTCGGGCTCCACCGACTTCAACAGCGTCGGCGTCCAGAACTACGTGTCGCTCCAGCAGGGGCTCCAGGCCACGAAGGAGACGATCCAGCACGGGTGGGACGTCTACGGGTACGGCGCGATCGTGGACCGGTTGAAGGGCTGCGCCGACCCGCTCGACACCGCCGGGGCGATCGCGGCGTCCTCGTGGTGCCCGGGCTGCCTGAACGGCATGTACGTCGTCGGCGTCGTGCCCAAGGTGCAGGCCGATTTCGCCACGTACGCGGCCCTCTGAGCTGGGGCTCAGGCTCCCGGCCATCGTGCCGATGTTTCCTGGAGACCGAACGGCACCAAGGGGCTCCGATGCAGGTCGAAGAGAAGCGCGCGTGTCCGACGTGCGGCGCCGAGAACGGCCCGGACGCGGACTTCTGCTGGAAGTGCTACGCGCGGTTCGTGCCTCCCCCGCCGCCGCCGGGGCGTCCCGGGCAGGCCGCGTGGGGCAGGATGCCTCGCCCTGAACCAGCGTTCCAGCCCTCGCCCGTCCCCGAGCCGGCCCAGCGCGGTCGCGGGTCGTCCTTCGGGAAGATCGTCGTCGGCGTGGTGGTCGCCGCCGTCGCCGCGTTCGCGGTCCACAGCTTCTTCGGCGGGAGCGTCCACCTGCCGGCCTCGGTCGCCGGCCGGCCACGGATGAACACCGCCGACATCAAGACGTTCGAGAAGGACATGCAGGACCTGGGGTCGCGGAACGACCTCACGGTGGACGCCGGCGGCTACGGCAACGGCGCGAAGCCGGACTTCCTCGTGATGCTCGTGCACGGCAAGTCGATCGAGTCCACCGATGACGCTGTTCAACGAGTTCGTCGGCGGGCTCAAGCAGAGCGGCGCCACGGTCGACGAGACCGGCGGTCTGGCCGAGGCGCACGACGGCGCCGACTACCGGTGCGTGCCGCTGGCCGGCAACGGCGTGACGGCCGCCGCCTGCATCTGGCGCGAGTCCGGAAGCGTGGGGATCGTGCTGGACATGACCGAAGGCGTGAAGGGCGCCGAGGCGACCACCTGGCAGGTCCACGACGACGCGACCGGCTGATCAGCGATCGCCCGCGGGCGCGTCGAGCGCCGCGAGCACCCGCTGCACCGGTCCGCCGAGCCCCAGTTCGTCGGCGAGCTCACCGAGCACCGCGTCGTCCCGGTCGCCTGCCCACAGCGACAGCGGCGCGTCCGCGTTGATCGGCACGATCCGCCGCATCGCGTCGAGGTACTCGCGCGAGGACAGGAGCTTCGTGCGGTTCGCGAGCGTGATCGCCGGATCGCCGCGGCCCGCCGCCTCGAGCATCGCGTCGATCGACGGGAACGCCGTCACGAGCGCCCGCGCGGTCTTCTCGCCGATCCCGCGGACGCCCGGCAGGTCGTCGGAGGGATCGCCGCGGAGGATCGCGAACTCGCCGTAGCGGTCGGCCGGCACCCCGTACTTCTTCAGGACGCCGGCCTCGTCCAGCTCGAGGAGGTCCGAGACGCCGCGGACGGTGAACAGCAGCTTCACGACGGGGTCGCGGACGAGCTGGATCAGGTCGCGATCACCCGAGACGATCTCGATCCGGTCGTCGTCGCGCGCGTCGACCCCGAACGCGCCGATCGCGTCCTCGGCCTCCCAGCCCTCGGTCTGCGCCTGGAGCATGCCGGTGTGGTCCAGGACGGACCGCAACAGCACGAACTGCGCGGGCAGGTCCTCGGGATCGGGCTGGCGCTTCGACTTGTAGGCGGGGTAGATGTCGGTGCGCGCGATCGGGCGCCAGTCGTGGTCGTAGACGTGGACGACCTCGTCGGGGTGCCGGGTCGTCAGCAGCCTCGTGACCATGTCGAGGTAGCCGTGCACCGCGGCCACCGGTCGCCCGTCCTTCGCGAACATCCCGGGCTCCCGCAACGCGAAGTACGACCGGTACATCATGCTGGAGACGTCCAGGAGCAGGCTGTGCGTCACGCCGGGCAGCGTAGCGTCTCGATCCGCACCCGCTCGGGAGTCCCGCGACGCGTATGGTTCGCTGCACTGACAGGGGAGGCAGCATGGAACCGGATCTCGAACAGCTTCGACGGTTCGCAGAGGACTACACAGCGGCGTGGTGCAGCATGGACCCGGTGGCCGTGGCCGCGCATTACGCGCCGGAGGGATCGCTCGCGGTCAACGGCGGAACGCCCGCGGTGGGCCGCGAGGCCCTGGCTGCGGTCGCCGCTGCCTACTACCGGGACCTCCCCGACATGCAGGTGTTCTTCCGCGATCTCGTCGTGGACGGAGATCGGATCGAGTTCCACTGGACCTTCACCGGCACGAATACCGGCCCGGGCGGCACCGGCAACGCGGTGCGTGTGGATGGCTTCGAGTCATGGACGATCGACGAGGAGGGCCTCATCGCCGCCTCGATCGGGAGCTACGACGCCGAGGAGTACGCGCGCCAATTGGCCGAGGGGGTGTAACGGAAGCCGGCCTCCTGGCACGTGCGCCGTCATCGCACGCATGCGTCCTGCGCGGGCTATCGCATCGTGCGGACACCTCCATCACGATCGAGGAGACAGGCTGTGACGTCATTGCGTGTGCGGGTCGAAGCCGATCAGTCGTACTGGGCGCCGACCGCGTCGAGGAGCCGTTCGGCTGCGCGCTTGCCGCGTCCCCAATCCGAGATCGCGAACGACTCGTGGGTCGTGACCGTGAGATGGGTCCTGGTCTTCGGGTCGTGCTCCACCTTGACCGTCAGGCTCGAGCCCCAGGAGAAGAGCGAGACGCCTCTCGTGAAGACGAAGACGTCGGGTCCGCTCTGCCCCTCGGCGAGCGCGTACCCGAGCGCCGCCGCCTGGCGGCGGATGGACGTGGCTGCTTCCGTCGTCGTCTGGTTCAGCGTCGCGTGCACCGTCGTCATGCGTCTCCCTCCCGTGTCTGCACGAGCATCGTAGTTGGCTCAACCCGTGGCCTGCGTGACGTGCTCGACCGGGCAGCCGCGCGCCAGCGTCCTCGAGACCGTGCAGAGATCGTCGGCCGTCTTCGAGCGGGCGCGCTCGAGCTTGGCCGCATCGGCGCTCGCCGGAACGGTGTACGTCACGCGGAGCCACTGCATCCGCGCGTCTTCCTTCTCGCCGACGACCTCGATCTCGAACGGCGTGATGGGCTCCCGCTGCTTGCGCATCAGCAGGGCGAGGTCGACCGCGGAACAGCTGCCGAGCGAGGCGAGGAGGAGCTCGAGGGGCGAGAGCCCGTGTTCGCCCTCATGGTCGATCGTGAGCGTCTGGCCGTGGCGGTTCGTCGCCGTCACGGTGCCGTCGTCGTTCGCGGTCATGGTGAGCCGTCGGTTGCCGTCCATGGCGGGGAGGCTACCCACCCCTAGGCGTCGGTCGGCCTATCCTGCGCGGCATGGGACGGGTCCGGGAAGAGGTTCACAAGAGTGAGACAGCTCGAGCCGGCGCGGTTCGGCATCGCGCTGCTGCTCATCACCGCCTCGATCTTCGGCTTCGCGTTCTCCGACGAGCGCGGCTGGATCAAGGTGCTCTCGCTCATCGCTGAGGGCGCCGCGTTGCTGTTCATCCTGCGGATGTCCGAGCGGGGTCTGGTGTTGCGGATCGCCCGGATCGCCGTCGTGGTCGCGGTCGGCGCCGCGGTCGTTGTCGATCTGGCTCGGGAACGACACCGGTCCGAACCTCGCGACCGCCACGGTCGGGGCCCTGATGGCGTTCGCGGCCCCGATCGCGATCATCCGTCGTCTCTCCCACGAGAAGGTGGTCAACGTCCAGGTGGTGGCCGGCGCGTTGTGCCTGTACCTGCTGATCGGGTTGTTCTTCTCGTTCGTGTACCGGGCGATCGCGGAAGTCAACCACACGCCGCTGTTCGTCCAGACGAACACCGCCTCCTCGACCGACATCACGTACTTCAGCTACGTCACCCTCACCACGGTGGGCTACGGCGACTTCACGGCCGCGCAGAACGGCGTCAAGATGCTGGCCGTGACCGAGGCGCTCTTCGGCCAGCTCTACCTGGTGAGCGCGGTCGCCCTCGTGGTCTCGCAGTTCGGCAGGGATCGAGTTGCGCCGTGGCGCGCTCAAGGAGGTCAGGCCCCCGTCGGGGACGACGCCGATCCCACCCCCGCCCCCGCGCCGGACCCGGACACCCCGGCGGATCCGTGAGCGACGACCTTCACCTGATGCAGGGAGCGCCGCCGTTCCCGCCGGAGCGGCTCGTCACCCTCGCGAACTGGCAGGACCCGCCGTTCAACCGGTGGGGGTTCCAGCACATCCGCGATCTGATCCCGACGGCGCGGATCCCGCGCGGCGACGGTCCGGTCTGGCGCCTGCCGCGCGCCGAGCGCGACGTGATGGGCGCGGTGGTGCACGCCGGTGGCCGGCCGGTGTCGTTCGCGCGGTTCCTTGAGAACACGTACACGGACGGTCTCCTCGTGCTGCATCGCGGGCGCATCGTGACCGAGCGGTACTTCACGGGCATGACGCCCGATACGACGCACCTGCTGATGTCCGTGTCGAAGTCGGTGACCTCCGCCGTCTGCGGCTCGCTCGTCGAACGCGGGCTGCTCCGGCCGGCGGACCTCGTGACCGCGCACGTGCCGGAGCTGGCCGGCACGTCGTTCGAGGGCTGCACGGTTCGGCACCTGCTGGACATGCGCGCCGGGACGAGGTTCGACGAGGACTACGCGAACCTCGACGCGGACGTGCGCGTGTACGAGCAGATCTACCTGTGGCGTCCGCGCACGGATCCGACGCTCCCCGCCGACATCACGTCGTACTACCCGATGCTCGCAGAACCAGGGACCGCACGGCGGCCCGTTCGACTACCGCTCGGTCCTGACGGACGTGCTCGGGTGGGTGATGGAGCGCGCGGCCGGCGCGCGCCTGGCCGACCTGATCTCCTCCGAGCTGTGGCGGCCGATGGGCGCGGAGTTCGACGCCGAGGTCACGGTGGACGCGCACGGCAACGCGATGGCCGACGGTGGGGTCTGCTGCACGCTCCGTGATCTCGCACGGTTCGGGCAGCTCCTGCTGCAGGGCGGACGCCGCGGCAAGCACAAGGTCGTGCCCGCGGCGTGGATCCGCGACACCCTGTTCCCCGAGCCCGACGTGATCGCGGCGTTCGCCCCGACGGCCGACGCGAGGGAGCTCCCGCGCGGCGCCTTCTACCGCAACCAGTTCTGGGTCGTGGACCCGAACGGCCCGGTGTACATGGGCTCCGGCATCAACGGGCAGACGGTGCTGGTCCACGGCCCCGCCCAGGTCGTCGTCGCGAAGTTCTCCACCTGGCCGCAGGCGTGGACCGCGAAGTTCTCGATCTCGACGCGCAAGGCGCTGGTGGATCTGGCCGAGCAGCTGGGGGACGGCCGGCTCTAGGCCTCGGACGCCACGTCGAACGGGTCGTCCATCCGGAGCGCCACCGCGACCGCGTCGGCGAACAACGCCTCGGCCGCCTGGATGTTCGCCTCGGCGCCGGAGTTCGCCGAGACCCGATCCTCATCCACGCCGTCCGCGACGAGGCCGAGCTGGCGATCGTAGACGGGCGCGTCCGCGGCGTTCCGACCGTCGAACCACGCGCGCGCGTCCGTCGCCAGGCGCGACCAACGCCCGTCGCCGGTCGCCTCGTGCAGCCGGTCCAGCGAGTAGATGCACGCCCCGACGTCGTAGGGGCTCGACGTCGGCCCCGCGAACGCCCGCTCGACCGCCGGCGCGAGGAGCGCGTCGGCGCTGCGGATCGCGAGCTCCAGCAGCTCGGGGTCGTCCAGCAGGGTCGCCGAGGACGCCAGCACACCCTCCTGGATGTGCGCCCAGAGGTGCGGCACGCCGGTCTCGAGCTCGGCGTTCTTCAGCACGTCCCCCTCACGGCACGCCGCGAGCTCGCGGACCCAGGTGCGCATCGGCGCCTCCAGCTCCACCATGCCCGCGTCGGCGATGAGGCGCCGGGCCGTCAGCACGTGCAGCGCGCGCACGTCGGGCGGCGCCGGGCGGGAGATCGCGCGATCCAGCCCGAGGCGCAGCGCGTCGTGTGCGCGTTCGTCGCCGAACGTCAGCCACGCGTGGCTGACGCCGACGAGCGCACGCGCGTGCCAGAAGTTCTCCCCCGTGACCGACGTGATGCCGTGCGTGTTGCGCGCACCGTCCCAGTCGAACACGAAGTTGATCCATCGCCCGTCCGGCTCCTGCATCCACAGCACGAACGCGAGCACCCCTCGCGCCCACCGTTCGACCCAGGGGAGCTGCGTCTGCGTCCATACGTCGCACAGGACCTCCAGCAGCCGGGCGGCGTCGTCGACGCACGCCACGCCCTCGCGGCCGGATTCGTTCGCCGGGATCGACGAGCCGCGCCGGTCGGCGTAGACGGCGACCGCCATCGCGTCGGGGCCGGCCGCCGCGATCGGGCGCGTCAACCGGGCGAGCTGTCGGAGCATGGCAGCGGAGTCTTCCAGGGTCGAGGATGCGTGTCAGCCGGGGCGGCTTACTCGCGCGCCAGGGCTCCGAGGACGTCGGCCAGATCGAGATCCGCCGCGCAGAGCGTGGCGTCGGCGGCGCCGTAGTAGACCCGGATCATCCCGCCGCCGAGGTCGATGTGACCGGAGGGGAACACGACGTCCTGGAGGAACCCGTCGTGCTCGTAGTCGGCCTCGGGGAGCATCAGCGGTTTCGGTGACCGCGCGAGGACCTTCGTGGGATCGCCGGCGTCCAGCAGGATCGCGCCCATCCCGTAGCGGTTCGCCCGATCCACGCCGTGGTAGAGCTCGAGCCAGCCCTCGTCCACGCGGATCGGCACCAGCGAGGCGCCGATCCGCATCTCGTCCCACATCCCGTGGCGCGGGGTCGCGATCGGCCGCGGGTTGCCCCAGTGGACCAGGTCGTCGCTCTCCGCCAGCCACAGCCCGAGCACCCGGCCGAACGAGCCCGGCATCGGGCGCGTGAACGCCAGGTAGCTGCCGCCCACGCGCTCGGGGAACAGCACCACGTCCTTCTGGTCGGGCTGCAGCATCGTGCCGTGCCGTTCGAAGGTCACGAAGTCGGTCGTGCTGAGCCGGGCCGTCGAGATGCCGAGGCGGCTCGCGGCCACGTAGGTGATCTGGTACACGCCGTCGATCAGCGTGATCCGGGGGTCCTCGACGCCGTACTCCTCGAGCGCGGTCGAGGGCACGACCGTCGGATCCGGGTCGACGGTGAAGGCGAGCCCGTCGGTGCTCCGCGCCAGACGCAGGTGCGAGATGTGCGACAGGTAGTCGGTGAACTCGTCCTGGCCGGGCGTGAACCCGCCGGCCGCGTTCCGGTAGCGGATCGTCCGAGGATCCGACAGGTCGAGCCCCGGCAGGTCCTTCGGGACGTAGCCGATCACGACGCTCGGCGGCTCCAGCTCGGTGTCCAGGTACGCCATCCCGATCAGCTGGTCCGCCTGGAGGCCGCCCGGCAGCGGGACGGGTCGCGGCCGCGAGCCGGAGAGATCGATCATCTGGGCGTCCGGGTCGGGCTGCGCGTCCCGGCGCGGACGCTCGGCGACCCGCACCAGCATCACGACCTCGTCCCCGAGCTTCGTCACGCCGGGGTTGATCGTCGAGATCACCTCGAACCCCGGCTGCGACGGCGTCACGCTCGCCGGCGTGATGAGCGGGTTCGCGTGCACCCGGTGCGCGACCTTGAGCGTGCCGCGGTCGGGCCGGCGTGCCTTCGGCGCCGGCGCGTGCTCGGCCACCAGCTCTTCCATCGCGGCCAGGAACCGGGCGCCGCTCTTCGGCCACGTGGCCTGGTTCGCGTAGCGGTACGCGTTCTTCTCCAGGCGCGCCTTCAGCTTCGGGTCGTCGAGGATCCGGATCACGGCGTCCGCGATGCTCTCGGGGGAGCGGAACTCGACGAGGAGCCCCCGGTCGTTGTCCAGCGCCTCGAGCGCGTGCAGGTACGGCGTCGAGACCACGGCCTTCCCGGCGCCGAGCGCGTAGGACAACGTGCCGCTCGTGATCTGGTTCGGGTCGAGGTACGGCGTCACGTAGACGTCGGTCGCCAGGAGGTACTCGATGATGTCCTTCTGTTCGAGGTACTGGTTCACGAACAGCACGTTGTCCGTGAGCCCCAGCTCCTCGACCAACTCGATCAGCTTGTTGCGGTACTCCTCGCCGCGCTGGCGGAGCAGTTCCGGGTGGGTCTGTCCGGCGATCAGGTAGAGCGCTTCCGGATGGCGCGCCGCGACCTCGGGCATCGCCTCGATCACGTACTCGAGGCCCTTCCCCGGGCCGACCAACCCGAAGGTCGAGATGATCTGGCGTCCGTCGAGGTCGAGCTTCGCCTTCAGCCGGCGACGGCCCTGGGGCTCGATGTGCGGCATGCCGTGCGGGATCACGGTCGGCTTCGCGCTGACGCCGTAGACCTCGTCCAGGATCGTGACGGCCGTCTCCGCCATCACCACCAGCCCGTGCGCCGCGTCGGCGATCGAGCGGACCGCGTCGCGGATCGCCGGGGACGGGTCGGGCAGCACGGTGTGGAGCGTCACGAGCGCCGGCTTCTGCTTCAGCTCCTCGAGGAACGGCGTGAGGTGGTCCTCGTACGTGCCCTCGATCCAGTGATCGCCGACGAACCCGCCGCCCTTCCACAGGCCGTAGAGGCCGAACTCGTGCTGGACGCAGACGATGTCGGCGTTCGACCGGTCGATCTCGTGCGCCGCCGCCCGGTAGGGCATCGCGCTGCCCTGGCGGATCCGCCAGCGGACCTCGGAGCCGTAGGCCCGCACGGCGTTCCGCTCGTCGATCGCGGCGACGCGGGCCTGGGTCCGCGGGTCGGCCTCGCGCACGGCCTTGATCAGGTCCGAGGTGAACGTCGCGATGCCGCAGCGGCGCGGGGGGTAGGTCGAGACGAACGCGATCCGCATGACCCACAGGGTAGCGGGATGCGCCGCCGGCCTCGACCGGCGCCGGTGGGCCGCCCCGTCCCTACGGCTTGACCTGCGTCGCGAACAGCCCCGTGCCCGTGTTGATCACGAGGTCGGCCCTCCCGCGGGAGCCCTCGACGGCCACGTGGTAGACGCTGGTGAGCGCTCCGCCCGGCGGCTTCACGGCATGGACCGTGCCGAACGTCAGTCCCGTCGGGCCGGTCCGAACCGCGTATACACGGCCCGTTGCGGAGGAGTTCCACGCGATCCAGAGCCGTCCGCCGGGTCCGGTCGAGATCGCGATGTTGTCCGCGTTCCGGGAGCCCGGCACCACGTGCACGGCGGGGCTGCCGATCTTCCACAGCCCGATATGCGCACACGTCGGATAGCCAACGCAGAAGGCCACGAAGACGCCGCCGCCCTTGCGAGCCGTCATCGCGATGGCCTGGTCGGGCGACACCGAGCTCTTCCCCTTGCTCGAGCCGGGGACCTTCTTCGTCGCGCCGACCGTCGGGTAGATCGGCTTCACGAACGTCCCATTCGTCGCCTTCGTCGATCCGTTCGCGTAGAACGCCGCATAGACCTTGCTGCCGTCGCGGACGAGCGTCGAGTAGTAGAGGCAGCACTGCGCCGAACGTCGTACACGCTATCCGGGTCGCCGTCGTTCGTCCCGACGTGCCACGTCAGCGTCGAGTTCAGCGGGAACGACGCGATCGGCGTGCCGTTCGCGAGCGTGGCCGCACCGGTCCCGTAGCTCGCGTATCCGTTGTACTGAGCCCGATCGCCTCCATCGGAAGGTTCCATGCCGGTCCCGGCCGTTGCTCCCGGTCGCCGTGTAGGTCGCGCCCGTGGTCCAGTAGTCCAAGGTGTTGGTCGTGCGGAGCCCGCCGAACACCAGGCGGATGCCCACCACCCGGCCAGGCCGACGGCCTTCGGGTCGTGGACGATCGACTGCCAGCCCGTGATCGCGACGTTCTTCAGCTTCACGGCGCCGGTGGCCTTGATCGCGGTGTGGCCGATCGAGCTGATCGTGCCGACCTCACGCTCGTACACGACGTGCAGGACGCCATCGGGCGTCCGGTAGAGGCCCGGCTCGTTGATCAGGCTGACCGTCCCGGTCGAGATCTTCGTCCAGTGCCCGGGTGGTCCGGCCGAGACCGGGCTCGTCGCCAAGCCGATCGACGCGGCGGTGAGCGTGAGTGCGAGCAGCAGGCGAACGCGCATCGAACCTCCTCTGATCGGTCCGGACGACTCTAGGCGGTCGGGTGCAGCGGTTCGAACCGGGCGGTGAAGTGGCGCAGCTGCGGCGCCTGCTCGACGATCCGGTATCCGGGGAGCTCGGCGGCGCGCGCCGCCACCGAGGTCACCACCTCGATCACGTAGTCGACGTGGCTCTGCGTGTAGGTCCGGCGCGGGATCGCGAGCCGGACGAGGTCCGTCGCGGCCGGCTCCTCGTGACCGTCCGGCTTCATCCCGAACATCACCGTCCCGATCTCGCAGCTGCGGATCCCGCCTGCCTCGTAGAGCGCAACGGCGAGCGTCTGGCCGGGGTACGACAGCGGCGGCACGTGCGGCAGCAGCGCGCGGGCGTCCAGGTAGACCGCGTGACCGCCCGCCGGGCGCACGATCGGCACGCCGGCGTCCACGAGCGCGTCGGCCAGGTACTCGGTGGAGCGGATCCGGTAGCGGAGGTAGTGCTCGTCGACGCACTCGCGCAGGCCCTGCGCGATCGCCTCCAGGTCGCGGCCGGCGAGGCCGCCGTACGTCGGGAACCCCTCGGTCAGGATCAGCAGGTTCCGGCAGCGCTCGGCCCAGTCGGCGTCGCGCATCGCGAGCCAGCCGCCGATGTTCGCCATCGGGTCCTTCTTCGCGGACATCGTCATGCCGTCGGCGAGCGACGCCATCTCGCGCACGATGTCGGGCACCGCGGCGTCCGCGTAGCCCGGCTCGCGCGTCTTCACGAACCACGCGTTCTCCGCGAAGCGGCACGCGTCGAGGAACAGCGGCACCGCCGAAGCGGTCGCACAGCGCGCGGACCCCGCGGAGGTTCTCGATCGAGACCGGCTGGCCGCCGCCGGAGTTGTTCGTGACCGTGACGAACACGACCGGCACGTCGGCGCCGCGCTCGTCCAACAGGCGCTCGAGCGCGGCGAGGTCCATGTTGCCCTTGAACGGGTGCAGCGCGGCAGGGTCACGTCCTTCCGGGATCACCAGGTCGACGGCCTCGGCGCCGGTCGACTCGACGTTCGCGCGCGTCGTGTCGAAGTGCGTGTTGTTCGGCACCACCTTGCCGGCTCCGGCGATCGCCGAGAACAGGATCTTCTCCGCGGCGCGGCCCTGATGCGTCGGGATCACGTGCGGGAACGGGAACAGCTCCTGCACGGCCTGCAGGAACACGAACCACGACGGCGAGCCCGCGTAGCTCTCGTCGCCGTGCTGGATCGCGGCCCACTGGTCGCGGCTCATCGCGCCGGTCCCGGAGTCGGTCAGCAGGTCGATCAGCACGTCGTCGGCGTGCAGGTTGAACAGGTTGTAGCCGGCGTCGCGGATCCTTCGCCCGGCGCTCGTCCTCGGTGAGGAACCGCAGCGGCTCCACCGAGTGGATCCGGAAGGGCTCGATGATCGTCCGGAACTCGTTCACGGTCGGCTCTCAGAGGTCGATCTCGGGGGCGACGTCCTGCAGCCCCTCGATCGACACGGCGAGGAACTCGTCGAGCGGCAGGCCGATCCGCTCCTCGACGTCGGTGACCTCGTCGCGGTTGACGCCGGGGGCGAACGCCTTCTCCTTGAGCTTCTTCTTCACGCTCGAGACCTTCATGCCGGTCGCCTTCTCGGGGCGCACGAGCGCGGCCGCGACGAGCAGGCCGGCGACGGCGTCGGCGTGCACCACCGCCTGCGACATCCGGTCGGTCCGGTACTCCTCGTACGCGTGGGCGAGGACCCCGTTGATCACGCGCTGGTCGAGGTCTGCCTCCCCGAGCCACTCGGCGGCGAGCCGCGCGTGCTGCGCGCCGTCGTCGCCGGTGTGGTCCTGGTCCAGGTCGTGGAACAGCCCGGTGAGGCCCCACAGGTCCTGGTCCTCGTCGAAGCGCCGGGCGAGCGCGCGCATCACCCCCTCGACCGAGACGAGGTGCCGGAACGTCGTGTCCTTCAGGCAGCGCTCGCGGGCGAACGCGTGCGCCTCGTCACGATCCATCACCCGGCCCGGCATGCGGCGGATGATAGTCAGGCCGCGGGTCCGCCCGCCGGTGGCGCCCGTCGACGGCCCGTGCCTACGATGCCCGACGTGCGGTGTCCTCGCTGCGGATCCGACGCGCCTCCGGACGCGCGGTTCTGTCCGTCGTGCGGGGCCGCGCTCGCCGGCGGCGGCCGCGAAGAGCGCAAGCTCGTCTCGGTGCTGTTCATCGACATGGTGGGATCGACCGCGCGGGCCGATGGCGCCGATCCCGAGGACGTCCGGGAGCTGAACCGCCTTTACCTTCACGAGGTCCGCGACCGGATCGAGCGGTTCGGCGGCGTGGTGGAGAAGTTCATCGGCGACGCCGTGATGGCGGTGTTCGGCGCGCCGCTCGCGCGCGACGACGATGCCGAGCGGGCCGTGCGAGCGGCGCTCGACTCGCTCGACGCGATCGAGGAGCTGAACCGGACGCACCCGGGACTGGGGCTGCAGATCCGGGCGGCGGTGGCGACCGGCGAGGCGCTCGTCACGCTCGACGCCGGCCCGGTCGAGCCGCTCGCGACCGGCGACATCGTGAACACCGCGGCCCGCCTCCAGTCGGCCGCGCCGCCCGGCCGCGTCGTCGTGGGGGAGGAGACCCATGGGTTCACGAAGGACGTCTTCACGTTCGAGCCGCTGGATCCCATCGACGCGAAAGGGAAGCGGGACCCGGTCGCGGCGTGGCTCGTGGGGAGCGCCGTCGTCGAGCCGGCGTTCCGACCGCCGTCGGCGACGCCGCTGGTCGGGCGGCGGGGGGAGCTGCAGGCGATCCGCGAGCTGTGGGACCAGGTCGCCGCGACGAACCAGCCGCGCCTGATCACGCTGCTCGGCCCGCCGGGCATCGGGAAGACGCGTGTGGCCCGCGTGGTGACCGACGAGCTCGAGCGGAGCGGGGCGTCGGGTCCTGTGGGGCCGCAGCCTGCCGTACGCGGAGCAGACGCCGTACCGCGCCGTCTCGGAGATGGTGGGGCGGGCGGCCGGGATCTTCGAGGACGATCCTCCGGCCGAGGCGCGGAGGAAGCTCGCGGGCCTGGTCGCCGACCTGCACCTCGCCGACGAGGCCACCGACACGACGAGGCATCTCTCGTTGCTGATGGGTCTCGGGCTCGACGACCCGACCGACGACCCGGTCCACCTCCAGTACGCCGCGCGCCGCGTCATCGAGGAGCTCGCCGCCCGGACCCCCCTGGTGCTCGTGTTCGAGGACGTGTACTGGGCCGACGAGCCGTTGCTCGAGCTCGTGGACTACCTGGCCGGGCACGTGAACGACCGTCCGGTGCTGTTCCTCGCGCTCGCCCGTCCCGAGCTCCTCCAGCGACGGAGCACGTGGGGGACCGACGCGACGTCGCCGATCACGCTGTCGCTGGAGCCGCTGACCGTGGAGGAAGCCACGGAGATGGCGGCCGGCCTGGTGGCACCGGAGCGGCGGGCGGTGATCGAGCGGGTGGTCGGGACCGCCGAAGGCAACCCGCTGTTCCTCGAGGAGCTCGCGGCCGTGACCGATCCCGATCCCGACGTGCTTCCCCCGACGATCCGTGCGGCGACCGTCGCGAGGATCGACGCGCTGCCGGCGGACGCGCGGACCGCGCTGCTGCACGCCTCCGTCATGGGCCAGGCGTTCTGGCGCGGCGTGGTCGCCTCCTCCGCCGGACTCGCCGACGTCGACGCGGCGCTCGACGTCCTCACGGCGACCGGACTCGTGCGGCGTCAGGACCGCAGCAGGGTCGCCGGAGACGTCGAGTACCTCTTCAAGCACGTGCTCGTGCGGGACGCCGCCTACGAGATGCTCCCGCGGAGCACCCGGCGCGAGCTGCACGCCGCGACGGCCGACGCGATCGAGCGGAGCGCCGACGACCCGGACGAGGTCGCCTGGATCCTGGCGCACCACTGTCGTGAGGCGGGGGAGCCCGAGCGGGCGGTTCGGTACTCCCTGGTAGCCGCCGAGCGGGCTCGCGACGCGATGGCGACCGACGAGACGTGGGACCTCTACACCCAGGCGCTCGAGCTCGCCGGTTCCGACGACCAACGGCGCGCGATCCGTCTCGAGCGCGGCGTCGCCCTCGTGGACCTGTGGGAGACGGATCGAGGGGTGGAGGAACTCACCGCCTTGCTGCCCGAGCTCCACGGTGCCCAGAAGGTCGAGGCGCTCATCGCGTGCGGACACGCGATGGCCGGGACGGAGAACACGGAGGAGATGTTCGCGTGGGCGCGGCAGGCCCTGGAGCTGGCGTCGGCCGAGGCACCCGAGCTCGAGGGGCGCGCGCTCGCCGTGCTGAGCAAGGCGCACTCGATGCGTGGAGATGCCGGGGACCTGGCCCGCGCGGCCGAGATCGGCGACCGAGCCCTCGCCGGATGGCCGGCGGACTCCCGTCCCTACGAGCTGTCGTCGCACTACCACATGCACATCGCCGTCAACTACTGGATGGGGAGCTACCAGCGGGGGCTCGAGCTCGCGCGCGAGGGATCGGAGATCCACGGCCTTGGGCCGCAGAGCGCGGAGTACGTGATCGGGAGCTTCGGACAGATCGGGCTCAACCTGGCGGGGCTCGGACGCTACGAGGAGGCGATCGCTCGCGGGGACGAGGCGATCGCGACCGCCCATCGTCTCGGCGCGTGGGACATCCGCGTGACGAACGACTCGACGAGGCCGCTCCGTGACGTGTACGCGCTGGAGGAGGCGCGACGACGGAGCGAGCGGATGGTCGAGCGGCTCGGACCGAGCGACTTCAACATGCCGTGGATGAACGCGCGGGCCGATCTGATCTGCGCCCAACTGCTGGGCGACGACGTGGCCGCGGTCGAGCGGGAATGGCCGGCCGCGTGGGACGACGCGGTCGCGAGTCCCGCCTGGGAGCACTGGCTGATCACCGGGCGGCTGGCGGTCGTGCGCGCCGAGCTGGAGCGCATGCGGGGCCGGCTCGACGACGCCGTGACGTGGTCGGGGCGCGCGCTCGACCTGGCCCGGCCCGTCGGCCGGAAGAAGTACGAGGTGGTTGCGATGATCACGCTCGGTCGGACGCTCGCGGCGCAGGGGCTTTCGCGATGACGCGGCGTCGCAGCTGGACGAAGCGGTTGCCTGGCCGACGCCCTCGGCTCGCCCCTGTACCGGTGGCAGGCGCGCGCCGCGCTCGCAGACGCTGTGCGCGGCGTCCCGGACGCGGCGGCATCGTCGGATCGCTCGCTCGAGGAGGCGGTCGCGATCATCCACGAGGTCGCCGGCTCCCTCGCGCCCGAGCGCGCGGCCGGGTACCGCGCAGCTCGGCCGGTCGCCGAGGTCCTCGAGCGCGCCGGCTGATCGACGGTCAGACGAACGAGCGCGGCTCGACCTTCGGGCCGAACGCCGGCGGATGGATGCCGGAGGCCTCCAGCAACACCTCGACGCGGCCGCGCTGACCGCGGTAGGGCTCGAGCAGCTCGAGCATCCGTTCGTCGGTGCCGCGCGGCTCCTGCGCGAGCGCCCAGCACACGATGTTCGGCAGGTGGGCGTCGCCGACCGAGATCGCGTCGGGGTCGCCGAACGCGATCCGTCCGACCTCGCCGAGCGTCCACGGACCGATGCCCGGGAGCTTCGCGAGCCACGCGGCATCGGTCAGCGCGGCGATCTTCTTCGGGTGCCTGGCGGCCTCGCGGAGGGTCGCGGCGCGCCGGCCGGTGACGCCGAGCCGGGTCAGCTCCCAGCCGGGGATCGCCGCGAGCCGCTCGGGGTCGGGAGGGAGGAGCAGGCCCGCGTCGCCCGGCGCCGGATCGGACGTCCGCCGCACGATCTGCCGCCAGGCCCTGCGTGCTTCGATGCCGGTCACCTTCTGCTCGAGGATGGCCGCGATCAGCACCGGGAACGGCTCGGCGCGCGTGAGCAGGACGTTCCGGTGGTCGCGCCAGGCCGCCGCCACGGCGGGGTGCAGCCGGCTGCATGAAGGCGTCGGGATGATCGAGCGCGCCGGACAACCCGGGAGCCGCGACCGCGAGGGCGTGTTCCGCGCCCGGGCCCCAGGCTTCGGCCTCGACCACCGACGTCGCCGTCTGCGTCAGTCGGAGCGTCGCGGCGCCGTCCGGGGTGCGGACCGCCCGCCACACCGCCGAGCCAGTCGACGCGGGCTGTGGGGTCGCCGTCGCCGCGGACCAGCGGGAACACGGTCCGGCGCAGATCCACCGGGTGCTCGAGGCGGATCGTCGCGGTCGCCATCGCGCGCCCAGCGTACGCTCGAGCCCGTGCCGACCGTCTACGACCTGACCCTCGAGCAGCTCACCGACCGGCTCGTCGCGTGGGGCGAACCGCAGTACCGCGCGAAGCAGGTCTGGAACCAGCTGTGGAAGCGGGCGGCGACGTACGACGCGATGTCCGACCTGTCGCCGGCGTTGCGGGAGCGGCTCGCGGCCGACCTGCCCCTCGGGGTCGAGGTCCTCGACGAGCGCACGGCCGATCGCGGCTCCACGCGCAAGGCGCTGCTCCGCCTCGGCGGCGCGCACGTGGTCGAGGCCGTGCTGATGGGCTACCCGGACCGTGTGACGGTGTGCGTTTCGTCCCAGGCGGGTTGCGCGATGGGCTGCACGTTCTGCGCGACCGGCCAGATGGGCCTGAAGAACAACCTGACCGCCGGCGAGATCGCGGCGCAGGCCGTGTGGGCGCGGCGCGAGGCCGCGAACCTCCCGGACACGACCCCGCGGCGCCTGAGCAACGTCGTGTTCATGGGGATGGGGGAGCCGCTCGCGAACGAGCGGCACGTGTTCGCGGCGCTCGGGACGCTCACCGTCGCGTGATGCGTTCGGTCTCGGGGCTCGGCACGTCACCCTTTCGACGGTCGGGCTTGCGCCGGGCATCCGGCGGCTCGCGAGCGCCCACCCGCAGGTCGGCCTCGCGGTGAGCTTCCACGCCGCATCCGACGAGCTCCGCTCGGAGCTGGTCCCGCCGAACGACCGCTGGCCGCTCGCCGAGCTCGAACGAGCGATCGAGGAGTGGCGGACGGCCACCCGTCGCCGTCCCTCGATCGAGTGGGCCTTGATCGACCGCGTGAACGACACCGAGGAGCAGGCCGCGCTCCTTGCGCCGATCGCGCGCCGCCTCCACGCGCACGTGAACCTGATCCCGCTCAACCCGACGCCGGGCTATCCCGTGGTGGGCTCCCCGCCGGCGCGGATCCGCCGCTTCGTCGCGGCGCTCGAGGCGAACGGCGTGAACGTGACGGTGCGCGACACGCGTGGCCGCGACATCGACGCCGCCTGTGGCCAGCTCGCCCTCGCGGCGGCCGCGACCTAGTCGGCTCCCTCCATCAGGGGCGTGAGCAGCTCCTCGAGCGGGCGGATGCCCAGATCGTGGATCTCGAGCGGCTTGCCCATGAACGCGGCGATCGCGCGGGCCTTCTCCTCTCGCTCCGCGTCCGGGTGCTGGCGCACGAACAGCACGCGTTCGAGGTTCCCGAAGTAGCGCTCGGCCATCCACGGGTAGCGGTCGATGCCCAGGCCCTTGATCACGGCGCGCTCCCAGTTCTGGACGAGCCAGTCCGTCAGGAAGTAGATCCCCGGCTCTTCCGCGAAGCCGCGGAACAGCTCGCCCGCGTACCACGCGAAGCAGTGCGCGCCCGCCGGCCGCACGGCCGGGTACCGAGCGAGCACCTCGTCGAGTCGGCCGCCCGTGCCGCAGTCGCCGTAGACGACGACCACGCGGTCGTAGTCGGGCAGCAGCGCCCGCAGCTTCGCTTCGACGGCGGGCCCGATGTCCCGCGGCGTCATGTGCAGCTCCGAGGAGATCCCGTGCACGTCGGCGTCCCACCCGTGCATCCGCACGAGCGTCGCCGTGTCCTGCGCGACGGCGCCGCACGCGATCAGCGCGGTGCGTGCCCCGGTCTTCGTCATCCCGCCGCCTCCCGGACCGCCCGGGGATCAGCGGAAGTGCAGCATCGAGGCCGGGCTCGCGGCGGCGACGCCGCCCGTCCGCACCGGCACGAGGGTCGGGCTCTCCAGCTCGGGTTCCGTCTCCGCGGGCTCGGTCGGCCCGGCTTCGAACCCGTCGCCGAACCGCGGCTCGCCGGTCTCGGCCTCGAGCGGCGTGCCGCGCCGCAACCGGCGCACGAGGTCGGCGCCGATCCACAGGCACACGGCGATCGCGATCGGGTGCCCGAACGGGAGCTTGACCGAGCGCAGGACCGCCGGCAGCTCCGAGGACTCCGTGACGAGCTGCGTCACGACGAAGAACGCCGAGAGGATCACCATCCCGCGGCGCGCGATCTTCGGCAGCGCCCACGCCAGCGGGAGGGCCCACACGAGGTACCAGGTGAACAGGACCGGCGAGGGCAGCATCACCGCGAGGAACGCCCACCCCCACGCGGCGGTGAGCGCGACCGGGGTCCGCGCCTCGGGGCTCCGCCAGATGCGGCGGCCGATCGCGATCACGGCGACGAGCGAGATGCCGAACAGCGCGACCCGGGCGCCGGTGGCGGCCGGGGCGCGCCAGGCGTCGCCGCCCAGCAGGCCGCCGAGGCCGGAGGCGGCCCGCACCACGAGCTGGCCCGGCGCCATCCACGAGTCGTGGCCGGAGACCTCCATCAGGCCGAGGGTCGGGTTCGTCGCCTGGAGGAAGGGGAGCGCCAGCGCGAGCCACACCCCGCCGACGACGGCGCCGTACGTGACCAGCACGCGCCGCCGCCGCTCCGGCGAGGCGCTCGCGATGATCGCGACCATGAGCAACGCGAGCGGCACGATCGCGCTCGCCTTCACCGACATGCCGAGCGCGAGCGCGATCGCGGACAGGAGCTCGTGCTCGGAGAACAGGAACGCGACCGCCACGGCCACGAAGAACGCGACGAGCATGTCGTTGTGGCCGCCGCCGACCACGTGGAAGATCACGATCGGGTTCAGCCCGATGATCGCGACCGCGAAGGTCGCACGATCGGGCCGCACCTTGCGGACCGTGTGGGCCACGACCGCGATCGTGCCGAGGCTCGCGACCGCGGCGAGCAGCTGGAAGCCGGTGATCAGGCTCCGGAGGCTCTTCGCGGTGCCCGTGAGCGCCGCGGACATCCAGGTGAACAGCGGGCCGTACACCGACGGCGTGCCGCGCCAGCCCGGCCACGTGAGCGACCACAGCGAGTTCAGCGGGAAGTCGCGCGGCGTCAGGACGTAGGGGTTGCCGCCGTACGTGCTGACGATGCGTCCGTAGTACGCGTAGCTGTAGACGTCACGGGAGAACAGCAGCGGGAGCATCAGCACCAGCAGGTGGAAGCCGATCGCCAGCAGCACCACCATCTTCAACGAGATCCGCCGGTTCCATGCTTCGCGGAGGATCAGCAGGAAGCCGACCGCGGCCGACGTGGTCGCGAGCAGCCCGACGAGCATGAGCCCGGCCGGGTCGAGATGGCCGAGGCCGAGCAGCGACGAGATCCACCGCAGCGGACCGAACGCGCGCTCCGTCGCGGGCAGGATCGGATTGAACGGCGAGTTCGGCGTCGCGGAGACGAGCGCGACGAACGCCATGCTCGCGACGGACGCCGCGATCGCACGCTTCGTGCTGGGAGCCAAGGGACGTGAACGGGCCGGCGAAGAGCGCATGGGCGCTCGTACCGTACCGTACGGGGCTAACGCAGCAGCTCCCAGAACGAACCCGGGGGACCGCCGCAACCGTATCTCCACGCCTGCGTCCCTCCCTGGCACCGGACGCTATCGGTCGGCCAACGAAGCTGCAACCCGCCCGGAACGGGCTTCGTATGCTGCAGCGATGGGCTTTCGTCGAACTGACGGACGTGACCGTCGCGCTGCCGGGCGGATGGACCCTCTTCCAGGAGGTGTCGTTCCGCGTGCCCGACGGCGAGCACGTCGGCCTGATCGGCGCGAACGGCATCGGCAAGACCACGTTGTTGCGGTTGATCGCCGCCGAGGAGCGCCCCGCCGCCGGCTCGATCCACGTCGACGGCCGCGTCGGACTGATGCGGCAGTTCATCGGATCGACCGACCGTCCGATCACCGTGCGGGAGTTCCTGCTCGCCTACAGCGAGCAGCCGGTCCGTCAGGCCGCCGAGCGGCTGCGCGCGGCGGAGGATCGGCTGGCCGCGAACCCCGATGAGCACGCCCAGCTGGCGTACGCGGCCGCGCTGTCCGCGTGGGAGCAGGCCGGCGGGTACCGCGCCGAGGTCCTGTGGGACCGCTGCGCGCATCGCGCGTTCGGCGGCGGCTTCCCCGAGAGCGCCGATCGCTCGATCACCACGCTGTCCGGTGGCGAGCGCAAGCGGCTGGCGCTCGAGATCGTGTTCTCCTCGGCGTTCGACGTGTTGCTGCTGGACGAACCCGACAACGCGCTGGACATGGCGGGGAAGGAGTGGCTCGAGACCACGATCCGCGACGACCCTCGGGCGATCCTGTTCGTCTCGCACGATCGGACGGTGCTCGATCGTGCCGCGACGAGGATCGTGACGCTCGAAGGGCGAGCGGCGTGGACACACGTGGGCGGCTTCTCCACGTACGCCGACGCGCGAGATGCTCGCCTCGAGCGGCTGGACGAGCGGCATCGCCGCTACGAGGAGGAGCACCGGCGACTGAGCGACATGGTGAAGGAGATGAAGCGGAAGGCGGCGTACAACGACGGCTGGGCCTCGAAGGCCCGCTCCGCCGAGCACCGGCTCGAGCGGTTCGAGGATCGGGAGACGCCGCCGGAGCGCGCCGCCAACCAGGAGGTGCGCATGCGCCTGGCGGGCGGACGGACCGGCAAGGTCGCGTTCCGCGCGCGCGGGCTGTCGATCGCCGGCATCGTGCAGCCGTTCGACACGGAGATGCGTTTCGGCGAGCGCGTCGGCGTCGTGGGTCCGAACGGAACCGGGAAGACGCACTTCCTGCGGCTGCTCGCCGGCGAGGAGATCGTCCACGGCGGCGAGTGGACGCTCGGCGCCCGCGTGACGCCCGGGCATTTCGCGCAGCTGCACGAGCGCGCCGACGTCGGCGACAAACCGATCGGCGACGTGCTCCGTTCGAAGGGCCTCGACCGGACGAAGACGATGTCGGCGCTCCGGCGGTACGAGCTCGATCACGTCGCGGGCAACCCGTACACCCTGCTCTCCGGCGGACAGCAGGCCCGGTTCCAGATCCTCCTGATGGAGATCGATTCGCCGACGATGCTGCTGCTCGACGAGCCGACGGACAACCTCGACGTCGCGTCCGCCGACGCCCTGGAGGAGGCGCTGGGCAGGTACGAAGGGACGGTGGTGGCGGTCACGCACGACCGGTGGTTCATGCGGCTGCTCGACCGGTTCCTGTTCTTCGACGAGGACGGCACGGTCACCGAGCTGCTCGAGTCGCCGTACGGCGTGGCCGTCCGGTGAACGCCGAAGCCGTCGCCTTCGAGGGTGCGACCGTGCGCGTCGACGGTCGCACGATCCTCGGCCCGATCGATCTGTGCGTGCGAGCGGGACAGCGGTGGGTGTTCCTCGGACCGAACGGCAGCGGGAAGACGACGCTGCTGTCGCTCGCCGGCGCGTGGCGCCAGCCGTCGGCCGGCGCCGTGCGTGTCCTCGGCGGCGAGCTCGGCCGGACGGACGTTCGCCGGCTCCGGCGGCGTATCGGGCACGTGTCGCACGCCGTCGCGGACCGTCTGCGTCCGCAGGCCCGGGCGATCGACGTCGTGCTCACCGGCAAGGCGTCCGTCCTCGAGACGTGGTCGCAGGATCTGGGCCCGGCGGATCGGGAGCGGGCGCTGGCCGCGTTGACGGACATGGGCTGCGGCGACCTCGCGCTGCGCCCGCTGGCGGCGTGTTCGCTCGGCGAGCGGCAGCGCATCCTGATCGCCCGAGCGCTGTTCGGCGCCCGCCCGCTCCTGCTGTTCGACGAGCCGGCCGCCGGGCTCGATCTGCCCGCCCGCGAACGGCTGCTGGCGGCGATGTCGTCGATCGCCGAACGCCCCGACGGGCCGACGACGCTGCTCGCGACCCACCACCTCGAGGAGATCCCTGCGACCGTCACGCACGGCGCGCTGCTCCGGCGGGGCCGGGTCCTCGCGGCGGGTCCGGTCGACGACGTGGTGTCGAACGGCCCCCTCTCGGCGTGCTTCGAGATGGACGTCGCGGTCGAGCGGCGGGACGGGCGCTGGGCGGCGCGGGCCCGTTAGGCGGGCAGCTCGCTCGGCCGGTCGGCCTCGCGATCGCGAACCGTGTCGGGGTCGCGCCGCTTCTTCGGGGTCATCGAGCGGCCGATCGCGTAGATCGCGCCGGCGAGCGCGAGCGTGAAGAACGTGACGATCGCGACGACGGCCAGGAGCACGGCGGTGGGGTTCGCCGAGTCGGGCGCCGAGCCGATCGCCTTCGTGATCGCGTAGCCCGGTGAGGACGAGCCAGATCAGCGTCGGGATCAGGAACGGGAGGAACGCCAGGAACACGATCGCCACGCCGGCGATCGCGAGCGCGGGCCCGCGGTTCTCGTCCATCCGCGGAGCGTAGCAGCGACGCCGCGCGTCCTTCAGCCGGTGTCCGGCCTCGGCGGCGGCGCCTCGTCCGTGCCCGCGGGCACATCCGGACGCGCATCCCCCGGGCCGGCGACGCGCGGAGGCGCCGTGCCGGACGCCGACGCCGGCGCCGACCGCATCTTCGTCCCGCTGATCGTCAGCAGGATGCCCCCGACGAGGAACGCGAGACCGACGGCGAGGACGACGGCGCCGATGGGTCCAAGGAGCGGCAGCGTGACCGACGCCGAGCCGGTGACGTCCACCCCCGCCGACGCGTCCGCGTTCATGATCACGACGATCCAATCGCCGTCCGCGAGGGTCCAGCGGATCGACGCCGTGGACCCCTGCGCCTGCACGGTCCAGAGCTTCTTCGTCGCGGGCGCGCCCGGCGGGCGCCGCCGAACCGGGGACCGATTCGGTGCGGACGCCGCCGGCCCAGTTCACCTGCACGATCCGGTCGACGGGCACGCCGCGCAGGTAGCGCGCGACGAGGGCCGCCGGGCCGACCCCGATGAAGACGTCCTTGTGGCTCCCTTGGACGCGCAGCTCGAGCGTCGTCGCGAGGTTGCCGCTCGAGGGCAGGTGCCGGTCGATGGCGATGTCGTCGAACACGAGGGCGTTCCCGTCGCTCACGGCTCGTGACTCCGACAGCGCGAACGACCCGTCCAGCCCGACCCACGCCACGATCGCGACGCCGCCGATCGTCATGAACAGGCCGATCAGGGTGAGCGCGATCCCGAGCCCGAGCTTCATGCCGCGTGGCATGCGGGCATCCTCCCACGCGGGACCTCCTCGGCCGGCGGTCCGGTGCTACCGTCGGACGCATCGTGGGAACGGGCACGCGCGCACGCGGGACCTCCTCGGCCGCGGTGCGGAGCCTCGCGTTCGCGGCGGCCGGGCTGTTCGTGATGGCGGTCGTCGGCGCCACGCCCCGCTCCCCGTACCAGCCGACCTTGACGCCGAACGGACGGCCGAGGGGTCCGCTGCGCGACCTCGCGACCGCGCTTGCATCTCGATGTGGTGCACGGCGATCCCCAGCTGGCGATCGGCGTGGTCGTCGCGCTGATCGCGACGGTGGGGTTCCTCCTCCTGCTGCGCGAGGCGTTCCGCGGCACGATCCGCCTGGCCGCGGCCGCCGTGCTCGTGATCGGCGCCCACGCGCTGCTGCTGTTCGAGCCGCTCCTGTTCTCCAACGACGTCTACTCCTACGCGTACTACGGCCGGATCGCCGCGATCTACGGCGGCAACCCGTACGTGCAGACGCCGCTCGATCACACGGGCGATCTCCTGTGGAACTACGTCGGGCCGCGCTGGGTCGACACGCCGGCGGTCTACGGACCGGCCTGGACGTCGCTGTCCGCCGTCATGTCGAGGTTCCTCCCGCTGCCGGCCGATCACGTCGAGGCGTACCGCTACCTCGCGATCGCGGCGAGCCTCGCCACCTGCGGCGTGATCGTGTGGACGGTGCGCCGGCTCTGGCCGGAGCGCACGGTGTTCGCGCTCGTGGCCTTCGGGGCGAACCCGGTGATCCTGTTCCACTCGGTCGCGAGCGGGCACAACGACCTGCTCGTCGCGCTCGCGATCGCGGGCGCGTTCGCGTTGGTGGTCGCCGACCGCCGGCTGCTCGCGATCGCGGTCCTCACGCTCGGCGCGCTCGTGAAGGCGACGGCCGTGCTCCCGCTGCTGCTGCTCGTGGTGTGGTGCATCGGGAGCGTCCCGCGCGAGCGCCGCCTCCGGACGGCGCTGGCCGTGATCGGGGTGCCGGCCGCGATCACGATCGCGTTGTCGCTCCCGTACTTCCAGCTGCACGACCCGACGCTCGGGATGCTCGAGCTGGCCGGGCACGAAGGCTGGCTCGCCCCGGCGAGCGTGCTCGCGCGGGGGTTCGACGCGCTGACGTTCCACACGCTCGGCTGGGTGATCCGGGTCGCGGCGGCGGTGCTGCTGCTCGCGTGCCTGGCGGTGCTGGCCCGTGCGGTGTGGCGTCGCGCCGCGGGAGGGGAGATGACCCCGCGCGAACAGGCCGCGGCGTGGGGATGGGCGCTCGTGCTCCTGACGCTCCTCGGGCCGGTGCTCTTGCCCTGGTACGTGGTGTGGGCGATGCCGCTCGTGTGGGTCCTGCCGAAGGTGCCGCGGACCGCGCTGATCGGCACGGGCGCCCTGCTGGGCGTGACCCTCTGGTCGGCCGAGGCGTACCGCTATCCGGGTGGCTTCGCGCTGAACGTGGCGATCGGCGATTGGCTCGTCGTGCCGGTGCTGATCGTGTTCGTGATCGCCGTGATCTCGGATCTGCGCTCACGCATCGCGGTTCGGATGGCCCTTCGAGGACGAGCCCGCGGGCGGCGCGCCGGCGCCGGCGCCCGAGCAGCCGGGCGACGAGCAGCGCGTAGCCGATGCCGCCCGCGAGCACGCACGCGAGGGCGGCGGTCGTCCCGCGCTCGAGGTCGGCTCCGATCCGCTCTAGGCCGAGCGCCGCGAGCGTCAGCGTCGCCGCACCGAACGCGGGCGCGATGGCGAACCCACCGGGGAGCGTCGCCCATCGCCCACCACCCCCAGCCGAGGCCGAGGGCCAGCAGCAGGACGAAGGTCCGCACCGTGGTCCGTTCGATCGTCGAGGGGTCCGACGCGCGCAGCTCGCCGGCCGAGGCGGGCAGGGGTCGCGGGTCGGTCGCCGTGCTCGCGAGGCCGGCCGACCAGCGCGTCAGACCCGAGGCGCCGAGCGCCGCGGGATCGTTCACCTCGCCGATCACGAAGACGACCCGCGGTCCCGCCGGGATCTGGGCGAGCGAATCCGCCGAGGCGGCGTCGTAGGCGGGATCGTTCCGCTCGCTCGGCCTGCCGGCCAGCAGGTCCTGCGGCCGGCCGAGGAACGTGAAGACGTCGCCGGCGCGCTCCGGCGGCACGCCGGCGCGGGCCACGTTCAACAGGTGCGACCGGCGGAACAGCGCCTCCTGCGTGTCCGGGCTGTCGGTCGTGAACACGAGCGCGGTGCCGGGCGGGGTGGTCGCCGCGATGCGCCCGGCGAGCGTCACCTGCTCGAGTTCGGCCGGCGACACGTACGTCTCCTGCGCCCGCCAGTCGCGCAGCGCGGGCAGCACGATCAGCGTCACGAGCACGATGCCGGCCGGCCATGCGAGCCACCACCGGCCGAGCCGGTCGCCGATCCACACCAGCCCGAACCCCGCGAGCGCCGGGAGGCAGAACGCGAACATCACGATCCGGTCCGGCGGGAACCAGCCCGTGAGGGCGCCGACCGGCAGCATGATCGCGGTGAGGACGACCCAGGCGACGAGGAACCGCCGCGTGAACCCGCGGGCTCGGAACGCCCCGGCGATCGCGAGCGCGCTCGTCATGAACGGCGCGTAGCGGCGCCAGTTCAGGACGAGCCGGTCGACGTAGCTGCGGCGCAGCGCGGCGAGTTCGCCGGTCCGCCGGAGCAGGCCGTCCATCGAGGTGTCGCCGCCGAGCCGCGCCGGTCCGATCAGGCTCGCGAGCAGCCCGCCGAGCACGAGGGCGATGCCGCCGCCGGTCGCCGCCAGCACGCGGCCCGCGTCCGTGCCGAGCGACAGGCGCCGGTCCCGCCACCAGGCCCACGCCGCGGTCACCAGCAGTACGAGCACGCCGAACGCGAAGAACTCCGGGTGCGCGAGCCCGCCGCCGCCGAGCAGCACGGCCGCGGCGAGCGCCCCCCGGCGCGTGCGGCGGGCGAGCAACGCGGCCGCGGCGAGGAACGCCGCCACGAAGGCGAGGTTCGCGAGGTACCCCCCGGCCATGAAGGTCGCCCAGGCGGCGCTCAGGATCGTCGCGGCGAGCCACCCCCCGCGCGGCAGCGCGCCGCGGCCGCGCACGAGCGCGGCGACCGCGAGCGCGATCGCCGGTCCGAGCGCGTACTGGAGCCCGGCGAGCGCGGGGACGATGCCGGTCCCGAGCGCCGCGGCGAGGGTCGGGATCAGCGCGGGCGTGCCGGGTCGCTCGCCGACCAGCGAGATCCCGCCGGCCGCGCCGACGCGCGCCCACCACAGGTACACCGGCATGTCGGGACCGACCGCGAAGGGGTACCCGTGGATCTCCGTCGGCCACAGCGCCACGCGCAGCACGACCGCCCCGAGCGCGACGAGCAACGCGAGGTCGATCGCCGCGCGGGCTTGGCTCGGTCGGAGCCTCGGGGCCGTCTCGCTCGTCGCTTCGTCGGTGATCGCCACGTCCGCCGGGCGACCGTACCACCGGGCGTTCGCGCCCCAGGCCACTGGTAGCATCGCCGCCGTGCTCGACCGCGACCTCGTCGAGGAAGTCCTGCGCGCCGCCCGCCGCAAGGGCGGCGACGTCGCGGAGGTGTTCGTCGAGGAACGGTCCTCGACGTCGATCCGCCTCGACGACGGCACGATCGAGGAGCTCACCACCGGGTTGGACCGCGGCGCGGGCGTCCGCGTCACCCTCGGCACCACGTACGGCTACGCCTACTCGAACCGGCTCGACCGCGACGCCCTGCTCGCGGCGGCCGAGGCCGCGAGCGCCGCGCTCCGCGGCGACGCGCCGGGCGCGATCGTCGACCTGACCGAGCGCACCGGCCCCGGCACGAACCGGGCCGAGCGGCCGGCCGATGGACTGCCGGCCGCCGACAAGGTGCGGTGGTTGCGCGAGGTCGACGAGGTGGCGCGGGGCGTCAGTCCCGAGGTCGTGCAGGTCACCGGCATCTACATGGACTCGGCGCAGCGACGGCTGATCGCCGCCTCCGACGGTCGGTGGATCGACGAGCTGCGCCCGCGGATCCGGCTGGTGGCCCAGGTCGTCGCGAAGCGCGGCGACGTGATCCAGACCGGCTGGGACGGGCCGGCGGCGTGCGCCGGCGTGGAGTTCCTGGACGCGCACCCGCCGCGGGTGACGGCGGAGCGTGCGGCGAGCCGCGCCGTGACGATGCTCGATTCGATCCCGGCCCCGGCCGGCGAGATGCCGGTCGTCGTCGCGAACGGGTGTGGCGGCGTCCTGTTCCACGAGGCCGTCGGCCATCCGCTCGAGGCCGATGCCGTGGACAAGGAGGCGTCGGTCTACCGCGGGCTCGTCGGGACGCGGTGCGCCAGCGAGCTGATCGACGGCGTGGACGACGCCACGATCCCCAACGGCTGGGGTTCCTTCGACTTCGACGACGAGGGCGAACCGGGGCAGCGGACGGTGTTGTTCACCGAGGGCGTGCTCCAGGGGTTCCTCCAGGACCGGATGCTGGCCGCGAAGATGGGCGTGGCGCCGACCGGCAACGCGCGGCGCGAGTCCTACGCGCACCCGCCGATCGTCCGCATGACGAACACGAACATCCTGCCGGGCCGCGAGGATCCCGACGAGATCGTCCGCTCGACGGAGCGCGGGATCTACGTCCGCGGGCTCGGCGGCGGGCAGGTGAACCCGGCGACCGGCGACTTCGTGTTCGGGGTGTCCGAGGGATACCTCATCGAGGGCGGCGCGGTCACGACCCCCGTGCGGGGCGCGAACCTGATCGGTCGCGCGATCGAGGTGATGTCCTCGGTCGACGCCGTCGGCAGCGATTTCGAGACGTGGGAAGGCGTCTGCGGCAAGGACGGGCAGGGGGCGCCGGTCGGCAGCGGTTCGCCGACGTTGCGGATCGGCCGGATCACGGTGGGAGGGACCGGTGCCTGAGCTCCGCGAGCTCGTCCAGGCCGCCGTCGGCGCCGCGCGAGGCCGCCGAGCAGGTCGAGGCCTACGCCGAGGAGAGCCGCCACACCGAGGTCAAGGCCCTCCGGGGCGAGGTCGAGGGCATGACGTTCGCGGAGTCGCGCGGCGTCGGCGTCCGCCTGATCCGCGACGGCCGGCTCGGCTACGCCTGGGCCGCCGATCCCTCGCTCGCGGAGGTCGTCGAGACGGTCGCTCGCGCGCGCGACAACGCGGCGCTCGCCGAGCCGGACGAGCACAACGCCCTGCCGCGAGGCCGAGGCAGCGACGCCGCTGCCCGAGCTCTTCGACGCCTCGAGCGCGGCGACGCCCGTCGAGGAGAAGGTTCGGCTCGCCCTCGAGCTCGAGCGCTACGCCGTGTCGCGCGATCCGCGCGTGTCGAAGCTGGACCTGGCGCAGGTCGGCGACGCCGTCGGCACGGTCGCGATCGCCTCGACGACGGGCGTCGACGCCGAGTACGCGCGGACCGACGCGTGGGTCGTGGTCGTGACGCTCGCGGTCTCGGGTGAGGAGACGCAGACCGGGTTCTCCTACGCGATCGAGCGCGGGCTGGACCGGCTGTCGTGGCAGCCGATCGCCGACGAGGCGGTCGACCGGGGCGTCCAGATGCTCGGCGCCGTGAAACCGTCGACCGCGAAGCTCCCCGTGGTGCTGGATCCGTTCGCGGCCTCCAGCTTCCTCGGCGTGCTCGCCGGGACGTTGAACGCGGAGAACGTGCTGAAGGGCCGCTCGTTGTTCGCCGGCATGACGGGAACGGCGGTCGGCTCCGAGGTCGTCACGCTCGTCGACGACGGCCGGCGTCCCGACGGGCCCGGCTCGTGTCCGTTCGACGACGAGGGCGTGCCCAGTGGCCGGATCGAGCTGCTCAGCAGCGGCACGTTGACGGGGTTCCTGCACGACACGTACACGGCGCGGCGCACCGGCGGGTCGCAGCGCTCCACCGGCAACGCGAAGCGGGCCGGCTATCGCTCGACGCCGGGCGTCGGCACCTCGAACTTCTACTTCGAGGCGGGGACGCCGTCGTTCGAGGAGCTCCTCGCGAAGGCCGAGGGCGGCGTGCTGATCATGGATGTGACGGGCGTCCATTCGGGCGCGAACCCGATCAGCGGCGAGTTCAGCGTGGGCGCCACCGGCAGGCGGATCGCGGGCGGGGCGCTCGGCGAGCCGCTCCGCGAGATGACGATCGCCTCGACGCTGCCCGAGATGCTCCGGTCGGTCGACGCCGTCGGCAACGACCTCCGGTTCTTCTCCAGCGTCGGCACGCCGTCGCTGTTGATCGGGGAGATGACGCTCGCGGGCGTCTGAGGTTCAGATCGAGGCCGAGCGCACGCCGGTCGCGATCAGCCCGAGCACGAGCGCCGCCACGGCGAGGCGGTAGATCATGAACACCAGGAAGTCGTGCCGGCGCAGGTAGCGCAGCAGGAACCAGATCACCGCGAAGCCGCTGACCGCGGAGGCCGCGAAGCCCCAGACGAACTGCGGGCCGTAGCCGTGCAGGCCCGTGTGGGCCGCGTCGATCGTCTTCGAGATCCCGGCGCCGGCGATGATCGGCATCGCCAGCAGGAAGGAGAACCGGGCCGCCGACTCGCGGTCGAGCCCGATCAGCCGGGAGGCGGTCAAGGTGACGCCGGACCGCGACACGCCCGGCTGCAGGGCGAGGGCCTGCGCAGCGCCGAGGAACAGCCCGGTCCGGGGGCCGATCGTCTCGAAGCTGCGATCGGCTGCGGCAGATCCGGTCCACGACGTACAGGACGACGCCGAACACCGCGAGCATCACGGCGATCAGCCACGGCTGCCCGAGCTTCTCCTCGATCGTGCTCTCGAACAACGCGCCGGCGAGGGCGCCGGGGATCGTGCCGATCACGAGCGCCCACGCGAGCTTCTCGTCGACCGAGCCGATCGACCGACGCCGGATCGACGCGAACCATGCCTTCACGTAGCGCACGACGTCGCTCCAGAAGTAGATGAGCGCGCCGAGGAGCGTCCCCATGTGCAGCGCGACGTCGAAGGTCTTGTTGAGCGCCGGATCCTGGACGATCGTCCACCCGAAGAGCCACGGGACCAGGATCAGGTGGCCGCTGCTGGAGACCGGCGCGAACTCGGTGATGCCTTGAACCAGGCCGAGCACGATCGCCTGGAAGATCGTCACGCGGTTCCCTTCGGTCGGAGGCGCGGCGAGTCTATCCGGACGGTTCCGGCGGTTGAACCTCCGAGGACGGCGACGGGGATGGAGATGCTGTGACGACGCCGGCGCCGCGCACGACGAGCGCGAGCGAACCGGTCGCGTCGGCCTCGACGAGCTGCCGCGCTGTGGCCGGGTCGACATCGAGCGTGATGCGCGTGCCGCGGTCCTGGCCGAGGTCCTGCTCCGTCGCTCGTCCCGATCCGCAGCACGCGCAGGTCCTCACCCGCGAGCGTCGTGAACGGTCGGGCGCCGCCGAACGTGGCGTAGGCGTCGACGCGGTCGGCGACGGTGAGCCCGTCGGGGACCGAGGCGAACGTGACCGTCACCGCGACGTCGCCGAACGGCACGCTTCCCGACAGCAGGCTGGTCGCGACGCGCGTGAGCGTCAGCACCTCGCCTGCCGCGATCCGGCCCGTCGGAACGCGGCCCGTCGCGGCGGTGACCGACGTCAGGGCACCCGGCGGCTCGCCGGCCTCCGGTACGGACTGCATCTGCACGTCGTCCTCCGTGAGGTCGAGCCCGGCGGCGAGGTCGTGCGCGGCGACCACGACCTGGACGGTGACGTCGCTGCGGCCCTGGCTCGCCGCGCGCGCCCCTTGCGCGTGCACCAGGGCGAACGCCGCGAGTGCGCACCCGGCCGCCAGTCCGAGGAGCACCTTCGAGGACGGCGGGAGCCGCCGACGGAGCGAGATCGTGCGCATCCGCGCGAACCTACGCGCCCGGCCCGCCCCCGGGCCGTGACGACGGTCACGTCAGTCGACGGGTCGAAGGTGATCGCGCTTCTTGTCGAGCGGCATCGTCCGGACCCGGAAGTCCTCGAGCGCCTCGCGCCCCACGATCATCGACACGGCCTCGCGGATCCGCTCCGCGGTCTGGTCGGGGTCCTCCTCGGACGTGAACGCCAGCTCGATCCGGACGAGGCTGCGCGGCATCGGTCAGTCCCCTCCGGAGCCGCCGAGCGCATCCGCGCACGAACACCCGGTCCGGTCCGCCGGCACCGACGGGATCGCCGCGAAGAGCAGCCCGCGGAGGGCGTCGATGTTCTCCCCGAACACCTTCAGCACCTCGGCGTGCGAGACCGGCGCGATGTCGTCCACGCCGACGTCGTAGTCGGTCACGAGCGCGACGTTCGCGAAGCACATCTCCGCCTCCTTCGCGAGCGTCGCCTCGGGGAACTGCGTCATCCCGATCACGTCGCCCCCGACCTGCGCGAACATCCTCGACTCGGCGCGCGTCGAGAACCGCGGGCCCTCGATCACGACCATCGTGCCGCCGTCGCGATGCTGGATCGACCGGTCCCGCGCGGCGTCGACGAGTGTCCGCCGCAGCACCGGGCAGTACGGGTCGGCGAACGACACGTGCGTGGTCGTCGGTCCGTCGAAGAACGTGTTGGGGCGGCTCTTCGTGAAGTCGATCGCCTGGTCGCACACGACGAACGTTCGCGGCGCGATGTCGCGGCGGAGCGATCCGGCGGCCGACGGGCCGAAGAGCCTCGTGACGCCGAGTTCCTTCATCGCCCACACGTTCGCGCGGTACGGGACCTCGTGGGGCGGGAACTCGTGGTCGCGCCCGTGCCGCGGGATGAACGCGACGCGCCGGCCTTCGATCGTGCCGACCGTGACCGGAGCGGCCGGCGCGCCGTAGGGCGTGTCGACCGCGACCTCCTCCGGGTCCTCGAGGAACGCGTAGAAGCCCGATCCGCCGAACACCCCGATCTCCGCCGTCGTCACGTTCCCGACCCCCCCTCCTTCTTCGACGCACCCGAGCTCGCGTCGGATCCGGACGTCGAGGTCGACCCGCCGGTGCTCCCGCCGTCCTTCTTGTCCTTCTTCTCGCCCGCGTCGCCCTTCTCGCGCTTCGCCGTGGCCTTGTCGCCGTCCTTCGCGCCGCTCGATCCCGAGCGCTTCTTGTGGTCCGTGGCGTAGAAGCCCGAGCCCTTGAACGTGATCGTCGGCGGCGTGAAGACCTTGCGGAGCTCCCCGCCGCAGTCGGGACATTCGGTCAGCGGAGCGTCGTGCATCGACCGCACCACCTCGAACCCGTGGCCGCACGCCTTACAGACGTACTCGTACGTAGGCATCGACGGGCAAGTCTACCGAGGCCCCCGGCCGATCTTGCGACGCTCCCGTGTCGGTCGTTCGGCGCCGGTCGTGGTTCGCACGTCCTAGGCAGGCCGAGGGCTGGCGCGGTCGCGGATCGATGCGTATCGTTCGCGTCCCGTGGGAACCAGAGGGCACGCGAAGGTTCGCAAGGGCGTCATCCCGGCGGCCGGCCTCGGCACGCGCTTCCTGCCCGCCACGAAGGCGCAGCCGAAGGCGATGATCCCCATCGTCGACACGCCCGCGATCCAGCTCGTCGTCGAGGAGGCCGTGCGAGCCGGCATCGAGGACATCCTGATCGTCACCAGCCGCGGGCAGCAGGCGATCGAGGACCACTTCGACCGGAGCATCGAGCTCGAGCTGTTCCTCGAGTCGAAGGGGAAGTTCGAGGAGCTCAAGACGATCCGCCAGATCTCGGACATGGCCGAGATCCACACCGTCCGGCAGAAGGAGGCGCTCGGGCTCGGCCACGCGGTGTCGGTCGCCGAGGCGCACGTCGGCAACGAGCCGTTCGCGGTCCTCCTCGGCGACGACCTGATCCATCCGTCGGTGCCGCTGCTGCCCGAGATGCTGCGCGCCCACGACACGTTCGGGCGAAGCGTCGTCGCGACGATGGAGGTCAGCCGCCAGGAGATCTCCATGTACGGGTGCATCGACCCCGAACCGGTCGACGAGCACCTCGTCCGCATCCTGTCGATCGTCGAGAAGCCTTCGGAGGATGAAGCCCCGTCGAACCTCGCCGCGATCGGCCGCTACGTCTTCACGCCGGAGATCTTCGACGCGCTGCGTCGGACGGCGCCGGGCAAGGGGGGCGAGATCCAGCTGACCGACGCGATCAACGCCCTCGCCCAGGAGCAGGCCGTCTACGCGTACCGGTTCGACTCCGGCCGCTACGACGTGGGGAACCCGCGCGACGCGCTGCGGGCGAGCGTCGAGCTGGCCGCCGGACGGGACGACCTTGGACCCGAGTTCCGCGCGTGGCTGGCCGAGTTCGTGGTGCGCGAGAAGCTCGTCTAGCGGGACGGCGCACGTGGCAGCGGTACTCCCGCTCCGACGCGAGTGATGGATAGACTGCCGCCCATGACCGAGCGCCGGATCCACGACCACGACTCGGCGGACGGACTCGTGCCGGTGGACGAAGCGCGCCGCGCGGTGCTCTCGCGGATCGAGCCCCTGCCGCCGCTGCAGATGCCCCTCACCGATGCGTACGGCTGCGTCGCGGCGGAGGACCTGATCGCGCGCGTCGCGCTGCCGGAGTTCGCGTCCTCGGCGATGGACGGCTTCGCGGTGCGCGCCTACGACGTGGCGGAGGCCACGCCGGAGCGCCCGGCGGAGCTCAAGATCGTCGGTCGCTCCGAGATGGGCAAGCGACCCGAGGCCACGGTCGGGATGGGCGAGGCCGTGAAGATCGCCACCGGCGCCCCGATGCCGGGCGGCGCCGACACCGTCGTCGCGGTCGAGAACGCGGAGGAGGACGATGGACTCGTCCGCCTGTTCGAGCCCGCCGGCGAGGGGCACCACGTGCGCCCGCGCGGCGAGGACGTCCAGGAGGGCGACCTGCTCGTGCCGAGGGGACGGCGGCTCGCCGGCGCCGAGCTGGGCCTGCTCGCGAACGCCGGCATCCCGCACCCGCTCGTGCACCCGCGGCCGCGGGTGATCGTCCTGTCCACCGGCGACGAGCTGGTCCCCCCGACCGAGAACCCGTCGTTCGGTCAGGTGCGCGACGCCAACGCGTACACGTTGTTCGGCGCGCTGCGCGAGGTCGGCGCGATCCCGGTGCTCGCCGGCATCGTCAAGGACGATCCGGACTCGCTGAAGGAGACGGTGTTCAGCTTCGAGATCCAGGCGGACGCGTTCGTGTCCTCCGGCGGGATCTCGGTGGGGGAGCGCGACGTCGTGAAGGCGGCGTTCTTCCGCCGCGGCGAGATCGAGTTCTCCAAGGTCGCGATGCAGCCCGGCATGCCGCAAGGGTTCGGCTTCATCGAGGGCAAGCCGTTCTTCGGGCTGCCGGGCAACCCCGTCAGCGTCTTCGTGAGCTTCGAGATGTTCGTCCGGCCGGCGATGCTGCGGATGATGGGACGCACCCAGCTGGGCCGTCCCGAGGTCCGGGCCACGTTGACCGGCCCGGTCCGAGGCCCGAAGGGGAAGACCGTCTTCGCGCGGGTCGAGGTCACGCGCGGTCCGGAGGGGTGGACGGCCACGCCGACCGGCGGCCGTGGCTCGAACCTGCTCTCGACGATCGCCCGCGCGAACGGCCTCGCCGTGCTGCCGGCGGGGGTCGAGGAGGCGGGACCGGGCGAGCAGCTCCGCGTCCTGCTGTTCCGCGCGTCCGAGGACTGAGGTGTCCGACCAGGCCGGCGCCGACGGCGTCACGCGCATGGTCGAGGTGGGTGCGAAGCCCGACACCGAACGCGAGGCGGTCGCGGAGGCCTGGCTCGTGACGACGCCCGCCACGGTCGCCGAGCTCCTGGCCGGCACGAAGAAGGGCTCGCCGCTCGAGACCGCGAAGATCGCCGGCGTGATCGGCGTGAAGGAGACCCCCCGGCTCCTGCCGCACTGCCACCCGATCCGTGTGACCGGCTCCGAGGTCTCGATCGAGGCGGACGAGGCGAGCGGCCGGATCCGCGTGCAGACGACGGTCCGGGCGTTCGATCGCACCGGCGTCGAGATGGAGGCGCTGACCGCCGCGGCCGTCGCCGCGCTCTCGCTGTACGACACCGCGAAGGCCTTCGATCGCGCCGCCCGGATCGAGGGCGTGCGCCTGCTGGCGAAGTCCGGCGGGAAGTCCGGCGACTACCGGGCATGAGGTTCGACGGCGCCTCCGAGCGAATCACACGGATGTACTTTCCCGGCACTATATGTGGTGCTAGCGTCCCCACCCAGCCTAGATGTTGTGTCGACCGGGGTTCGACGGACAGGAGGCCGTACCGGGTGGATTGGCTGCTCCTGGGCGGGTTATGCATCATGTGGGCCGCATTCCTGATCCCGACCGGGCGCCGGCGGCACGCCGGCAAGAGCTCGGTGGATGACTTCGAACAGAGGATGGAGCTGTTGGCGCAAGCGGAGGTACACGGAACGAACGGGCGGTGGATCGTCACCCCCCGCAAGGGCGTTCGGTTCCTCGGTCCCCAGGAGCGGCAACGGTCGCGGGCGCGTGAGCGCCGGCGCAAGGTGTTCGTGGTCCTGATCGAGGCGATCGTCCTGTCGTTCCTGATCGGGCTCGTGCCGCCCCTGCGCGTCGTCTGGTACGTGAGCGCCGGGCTCGCCGGTCTGCTGCTCCTGTACATGTGGTTGCTGGTGTCGATCAAGGCCCGCGAGGCGCGCCCGCACGAGCGCGTGCGCGCCGCGGCCGTCCCCGAGCGACCGAAACCCGGCCTCGCGCCGCGCTTCGTCGCCGACGGCCCGGCGGCCGTCCCGCGGCAGACCTTCAACGGGCTCGGCGCGATCGGCCAGCACGATCCCGTGCACGTCGTGGTCCGGCCCGCGTCGGCCGCCGCCTCCGCCGGCGCCTGAACCCCGGCGTGGACCTCGATCCGCTCTCCGACGCCCTGCACGAGCGCTTCGACGCGAAGACCGCGGCCCGCGAACGGGCCCTGCCGGCCGCGCGGCGTTCGATCCGGGCCTCGGCCAACGCGATCCGTGCGATCCATCGCGGCGAGCTCGAGGGCGCGACCGAGCTGATCGCGGCGTCGCGGACCGCGCTCGACGAAGGGCTCGACGCGGTCGGCTCGCATCCCGACGTCCGGTTCGCCGGGTACCTCCTGGACGCCGAGAAGGAGTACGCGGAGGCGAACCTGACCTACGCGCTGGTGGCCGAGCGGCCGTTCCCGCCGCCGGAAGAGCTCGGCGTCGGCGACGCTCCGTACCTCAACGGCATGGCCGAGGCGATCGGCGAGGGCCGCCGGCACATCCTCGATCTCCTGCGCGGCGGCGATGTCGCGACCGCCGAGCGGACGCTCGCCGTCCTCGAGGATCTGTACGGGGTCCTCGTGACGATCGACTACCCCGACGCGATCACGATGAACCTGCGGCGCTCGACCGATGTCGCTCGGTCGCTGATCGAGAAGACCCGAGGCGACCTCTCGATCGCGTTCGTGCAACGCGACCTCCACGACGCGCTCGACCGGCACGCGCGAGCGCTCGAAGGGGACGCGTGAGAGCGGTCGCGTCGGGGGCCTCTGCTAGGCTGATGCGATCCACGGGGGTGTAGCTCAGCCCGGTAGAGCACTGCCTTCGCACGGCAGGGGTCAGGGGTTCAAATCCCCTCACCTCCACCAGGGATCCTCGGTCCCCGAGCGGGCCATCAGGTACCGGCAGGCTCGAGGTTGACGTCGAACCCGGGAGGTTCCGGTCTGCACAGGTGCGCCAGCCGAGCGCGCAGATCGTGACGTATCCGCCCGTACGCGGGATCGTTCGCTCGGTTCCGAAGCTCGAGGGGGTCCTTCGTCAGGTCGTAGAGCTCCACCTCATGCGTCGCGTAGACCACGTAGATGTACCTGGAGGTGCGCACGGCACAGTACGTCGGGATGTCGCTGACGTACCGCTCGTGCTCGACCAGGAAGTCGTGCCGCCACGGCGCGGCGGCATCCGCCAACAGCGGCAAGAGATCCATGCCGTCGGCGTGTGGAGCTCGGGTCCCCGCGGCCGCCGCGAACGTCGGGGCGAGGTCGATGTTCAGGACGAGATGTCGATCCGTCCTCGGACCGTTGGCCGCGGGGTCCAGCAACGCGTCGTACCGGATGACGAGGGGAACGCGGATCGTCTCCTCATACGGATCCTGCTTCCCCAGGACGCGGTGCTCCCCCCATTCGAGCCCGTTGTCCGACATGAAGACGATGAGCGTGTTGTGGAGTTGGCGTTTCGCCACGAGGGCGTCGAGGATCCTCCCGACCGACTCGTCCACCGCCAGGAGCGAGCGGTACTGATCGCGCCGGAATCGATCGATCCACCTGCGCTTCGCGGCCGACAGGTGCAGTCGGTTGACCCAGGCCGGCTTGTCGGTCACGTTCGCCTCGTCGTAGCTCGCCGGACGCCACGGAGGAAGGTTGGGGAAGGCCCGCGCGTCATCCGGTGCTGGTACGGCGGGAGAGTGCGGAGCGGACGGCGCGAAGTAGAGGAAGAACGGGCGTTCCGCCTGTCGGAGGAACTGCACGGCATGGCGGGTCAACACGCGGGTCGAGTAGTCCGACGGCGAGTGGCCGAACGACTGGAGCACGTGGTTGTGCGTGAGGACGTAGTCGTAGTACACACCCGTCTGTTGGGAGATCCAGAAGTCCCAGCCCGGCGGGATATACGTGGTGTTCGCGTAGCCGTTCAGGTATTTCCCGACCAGTGCGTTCTGGTATCCGGCGGCGTCGAGCCACGTCGCGATCGTCGAGCGGTCGTGGAAGTCCGCGAACCCGCCATGGGGCGGCTCGTTCGTGTAGATCCCCGTCGAGTGCGAGTACGCACCGGTCAGGATGCTCGTGCGGCTCGGGCAGCACAACGGGTTCACGACGAAGGCATCGGTGAAGTTCACCCCTTGATCGATGAGACGCGACCGGACGATCGGCATCCTCGACAGCGCGTCGTACCGCTGATCGTCCGTCAGGATGAGGACGATGTTGGGTTTCGATCCAGCTCTCGGTTGGCTCCGCACCGTCGATGACGGCGAGGGCGTGGACCGTCGCGTTCCCGAGCCTCGCCCCGCTCCTCGTACATGCAACGAGGAGCGAGACCATGAGAACCCCCACGATCCGTCGAGATGCCACGCCAACCCTTCCTGTCCATCAGCAGTCTCGTTGCCCGTCGATCCCTCCGAGATGTCCGATCGGCCCGTCGCTCAGGGGACGTTCGGCGAGGACGTCGACGGATCGTGGGTCCTCCAGAACGCGGAGGGACCGAGGACACAGAACCCGCATACACCGTTACCCGAACCCAGTGCTGACCTTTGCCGGCGGTTAGCGCGTCGGGGCTTGTACTGGATACGGAGGGATCCCCTCGGGATCCCCGAGATGGAAAGGAACCGACATGAGCCGCTCGTCAGCCTTCATCGTCGCAGCGGGACTCGCCTTCGCCCTCGTCGCCGGAACCGCGTCACGAGCCCTGACGCTCCACGCCACGACCGCCGCAGCTCCCGTGCGGGTCGTGGTGCAGGCGGCACCACAAGCAGCACCACCTTCCTTCGCGGAAACGGACTGATCGTCATGACCGAGAAGCGGAGGCGCCTGAGCCGCAGGACGGTTCGGGCGGTCGCCTGGGGCGCCGGCGCCCTCACGTTCGCGATCCCCTGGGCCGCGTTCAGGCTGGTGCCGGCTCCTCGTGCGGGCGCGCAGGCGCCGAGCCAGCAGGTGGTCGTCGTCCCCCCGGGGAGCCGGGTGGTCGTGCAGACCGGCGCCGCCGGCGGTGCGTCCGGCGTGACCGTGGTCCGTTCGAAGGGAACGACGACCGTGCCGGCCGCGACGACGGGTGGATCGGTGCCGGTCGTGCGCTGACGAGGCGTCCGTCTCAGCGCGCCGCCGGCTTCGCCTTGCGGCTCGAGACGAACCGTTCGTACGCCCAGAGGATCACGACGGCCGCGATCACCGAGCCGATCCACGCGATGCCGTGGTTCGAGAAGATGAGCTCCCACAGGTAGCCGCCGACGATCGCGCCGACCACCCCGAGGACGTTCGACGTAGTACCCCGCCCGCGCGGCGGAGGCAACCCCGTAGCCGAAGGGTCGTTGAACGGACGCGGTGGATGGTGGAGCATCGGTCCGACCCATTCCTCGAGAGGGGCCCTCCATGGACGACAAGACACAGCTCCGGTACCCGGGCATCTTCGCCGCGGTCGGTGGGATCGTGGCCCTGCTGGGCATCTACGCCGGCTGGTACGTGGCGAAGACGCCGTCGGGCAACACCACGCTGAAGGGCACCGTCTTCACGGCCGGCGATCTCGCGCTGTGGGCATCCGTGGCTACGTTCGCGTTCGGCGCGGCGTACGTGATCTTCAGCGATCAGAAGATCCGCAAGGCGATGGGCGGGCTGGTGACGATCTGCGCGATGGTCCTCCTCGTCGCCTGCATCTGGGGATTCCTGCGGGCCAACTTCGCCGTGCAGACGGCCATCGTGAACGGCGAGGTGCCGAACGCCGCCGCCTATAGCGCGAGCCGAGCGCTCGGGCTGTTCGTCTCGCTCGCCGGCGCGATCTTCGCGTTGGTCGGCGGCGCGGCCACGCTCCGGCCCGACGACAACATCACCGGTGAGCCCGAGACGTTCCACGACCAGGGACCCGAAGGCCGGCTCGTCTAGGTCCGTAGACTTCGCGGCGTGCACGGTCCCGCCGTCGACGAACGTACCTGGTGGACCCGTCCCGGGCTCGAGGTCCGGCGCGGGCGTCTGTCGATCGCGGGCCGCGACGCGGAGGAGATCGCTCGGGAGAGCGGCACGCCGGCGTACGCCTACGACCTGACGCGGATCGAGGAACAGGCGGTCGCGCTGCGCGACGCGCTCGCGAACGCCGGGCTCGACGGGCGCGTTCGGCTGGCGCTGAAGGCGCAACGCGATCCGGCGGTCCTGGCGTTCCTCCGCGACCGGACGCCGTGGGTGGGCCTCGACGTGTGTTCGCCCGGGGAGATCGAGTGGGCCCGGCGGCACGGCTGGGCGCCGGAGGAGATCTCGTACACCGGCACGAACCTCTCCGACCGAGACCTCCGGGCGGTCCTCGAGGCCGGCGTGCATCTGAACGTCGACCTGCTGAGCCAGCTCGAGCGGGTGGGGCGGACGGCGCCGGGAACGACGCTCGGCCTGCGGGTGAACCCGAGGATCGGCGCGTCGTGGGGCGGGGCCGGGGAGACGCTCTACGCGGGCGCGCGCCCGACGAAGTTCGGCGTCTTCGCCGAGCAGCTCGATGACGCGCTCGCGGTCGCGCGCGCGCACGACCTCACGATCGACGCCGTGCACGTGCACGTCGGCGACGGCTACCTGACCGAGCAGCTCCCGGTGTTCGAGGAGAGCGTCCGCCGCGTGGCGGCGATGGTCCGGACGCTGCTGGACGCGGGCTGTCCGATCGCCGAGGTGAACACGGGCGGCGGCCTGGGCGTGCCGCAGCGCGCCGGCGACCCACCGCTCGACCTCGACCGATGGGCCGCGATCCTCGCCGAGCACCTCGGACCGTTCGGCGTCGCCGTGGGCACCGAGCCCGGCGACTTCCTGGTGAAGGAGTGCGGCGTCCTGCTCGCGGAGGTGGTCTCGGTCGAGGAGCGGGAGGGCGTCCGGTTCGTCGGGCTCGATGCGGGCTGGACGATCGCGTGCGAACGCTTCATCTACCGCAGCGACCTGCAGATCGTGGTGTGCCGTGCGGCGGACGCGGCCGCCGGCCGCGCCGGCCACGATCGCCGGGAACATCAACGAGGGCAACGACCTGTTCGCCGAGGACCTGCCGTTCCCCGAGGTGCGCGAGGGCGACGTCGTCGCGGTGCTCGGGCTCGGCAGCTACAACGCCTCGATGTACACCGAGCACTGCCTGCGTCCGCCGGCGGCGACCGTCGCGTTCGCGGAGCGGCGCTGATGGCGGACCTCCCGGTCGCGCATCCGTGGTTCGCGGCCGAGGACGCGGGCGCCGGCATCACGCGCCTGACCGAGCCGCACGTCGATCCGCTGCTGCGGTCGAACGTGTGGCACGTGCCGGGGCGCGACGCCGACCTGGTCGTCGACGCCGCGAACGGGATCGCCCCGCTGCCGCCGGCGATCGACGCGCTCGCGGAGGGCAAGCCCGGTGATCGCGTTCGCGACCCACGGCCACTTCGATCACATGGGCGGCCTGCAGGGGTTCGCCGATCGCCGCATCCACCGCGCCGACGACGACATGGCGCGCGATCCGTACCCGATGCGCATGCGGCGTGAAGACTTCCCGCCCGAGGCCGAGGAGATGTTCGCGTACTACGACGCGCCGGTGCCCGAGTGCATCGTCACGGCGGTGCCGGCGCCCGGGTTCGACGTCGCCGGCTGGGTCACGCCGAACGCCGAGGCGACGATGCTGCTCGACGACGGGGACGTGCTCGAGCTCGGCGACCGCGTGTTCGCCGTCGTGCACACGCCGGGCCACACGGCCGGCTCCGCCTGCCTGTTCGAGGAGGCGACCGGGACGCTGTTCTCCGGCGACGCCGTCTACGTCGACGGGAAGCTCAGCTGGGACGACGCCGAGGCATTCGCCGGATCGCTGCAGCGCCTGCGGGAGATGGACGCCCGGATCGTCCACGCGGGGCACGAACGCTCGTTCGACGGCGAGGAGCTGATCCGGACGATCGACGCCCAGCTGCGCGCCCTGGCGGGCTGAGGGCGGACGGAAGATCGACCCGCCGCGCCGCCGGTTGCGCTCCGGCGGCCTCGGACCCATCCCCGGTCATCCGCTCTCGCGGTGGGACCGGAGCGTTCCCGGACGGCACGACGTGTGGTCGGTGACGGGTCCGGCTGGAGAGGGAGCCGGAACGGTCACGCTCCCGATATCGGCCGTCGCGACACCGCGCCCGCATGGACCGATGGTCGGTTTCCGCTCGGCCGTCCGGGGGACAGGTCGCTATGCTCGCCGCCGTATGCACGAGCGCGCCGTCCTGTTGCCCGACCGGGTCCTCGACACCGAACGCGGCGCGGTCCTCGCCGGCCGCGCCGTGGTGATCGAGGGGGATCGGATCGCCGCCGTCCTTGCACCCGAGGACGTCCCCGAGGGACCGGCTCGGATCGACCTCGCGGGGCACACGCTGCTGCCCGGGGCTGATGGACATGCACAGCCACCTGATCGGGCTGCAGGACTCCGGGCAGGGGTACGCGGCGCTGATCAAGCGCTCCGGCGCGCAGGAGGCGCTGACCGGCGTGCCGAACGCCCGGGCGACGCTGAGGGCGGGGTTCACCACGGTCCGCGACGTCGGCTCGTTCCGCGCCTTCGCCGACGTGGCGCTGCGTGAGGCGATCGACGCCGGATGGGTCGCCGGCCCTCGGATGCTCTGCGCGGGAGCGTACGTGACCTGTCCCGGCGGCGGCGGCGACCTCACCGGGCTGGCGCCGGACGTCGACGCGGTCGTCCCGCACGAGCTGCGGTTCGGCGTCTCTTCGGGCGTGGACCAGATGCGCGCGAACGTCCGGAAGATCCTCGGCAACGGCGCCGACTTCATCAAGGTGATCGCGACCGGCGCCGTGCTGACCTCGGGCACGAACCCGGGGCTGCCGGAGTTCACCGAGGACGAGCTGCGCGCCGCGGTCGAGGAGTGCGGGCTCGCCGGCACGTTCGTCGCCGCGCACGCGCACGGCGCGGAGGGGATCAAGCGGGCGGTCCGGGCCGGCGTGCGCTCGATCGAGCACGGCTCGCTGCTCGACGACGAGGCGATCGAGCTGATGGCCGAACGCGGGACGTACCTCGTCGCCGACATGTACGACGGCGACTACATGCTGGAGGAGGGACCCGCGCTCGGGTACGACGACGAGGTGATCCGCAAGACCGTGATGACGAACGACGCGCAGCGCGAGGGGTTCGCGAAGTGCGTCGAGGCGGGCGTCCGGATCGCGCACGGGACCGATTCCGGGATCTACCCCCACGGGGAGAACGCGAAGAACCTCGCGTACTACGTCCGGTTCGGGCTCACGCCGATGCAGGCGATCCGGAGCGCGACGCGATGGTCGGCGGAGCTGCTCGGGTGGCAGGACCGCGTGGGCACGGTCGCGCCGGGACTCCTCGCCGACCTGATCGCCGTGCCCGGCGACCCGACCGACGACGTGCGGATCCTCGAGGACGTGCCGTTCGTGATGCTCGGTGGCGAGGTCGTGAAGGACGAACGCACGGGGAGCTGAAGCCCGACGCATATCGACTGGGGGATCGCCCTCGCATCGATCATCGTCGGTTTCACCGTCGGCCTGACCGGGATGGGCGGCGGCGCGCTCATGACCCCGATCCTCCTGATCTTCTTCGGCATCAGCCCGACCGCTGCCGTGTCCTCAGACCTGGTGGCCGCGATGGTGATGAAGCCGGTCGGGGGCGGCGTCCACGTCCGGCGGCGGACCGTCCGCTGGGAGTTGGTGAAGTGGCTCTGCATCGGTTCGATCCCGGCGGCCTTCGCCGGCGTCCTGCTCCTGCACGCGAGCGGTGATAGCGAGGCGATCGAGAACACCACGAAGATCTTCCTCGGCGTCACGCTCACGCTGGCCGCGATCGCGATGGTGTTCCGGGCCTGGCTCCAGGCCCGGCGGAGCGCGCAGGCGCGGGCCGGGCTGCGGGCCACGCTCCCGACCGACGGAGCGATCCACGTCCGTGTCCTGCTCACGATCGCGATCGGCGCGGTCGGCGGGCTGCTCGTGGGACTCACGTCCGTGGGGTCGGGCTCGATCATCATCGTGTGCCTGATGCTCACGTATCCGCAGCTCCGCGGAGCGCAGCTGGTGGGCACGGATCTGGTGCAGGCGGTGCCGCTCGTCACGTCGGCCGCGATCGCGCACATCCTGGTCGGTGACTTCCAGCTCGGGCTCACGACGTCGATCCTGATCGGGGCCCTGCCCGGCGGTGTACGTCGGCGCGCGCCTGTCGTCGCGCGCGCCGGACGCGATCATCCGGCCGATCCTCGTGTTCGTGCTGCTCGCGTCCTCCTTGAAGCTGCTCGGCGTCAGCACGCAGCTGCTCGGGTTCCTCCTGCTCGGCGTGCTCCTCGTCGGGCTCGCCGTCTGGGGAGCCATCGACGCGGCGACGCAGCACGCCGGTGCGTGGGAGCTCACGGGCCTGCCGCGCACGACGTGGGTCCGCTGGCAGGCCTACGGCGCGCCGTTCGGGATCGGGTTCGCCGTCGCCGTCGCGTACTTCGCGCGCGTGCGACCACAGCTCGTAGCGGCGGCGGTCCCCGCCGTCGAGGGAACGTGATGTTCGAGCGGATCCTCGTCGCGGTCGACGGCTCCCCACGGAGCGAGAAGACCGTCGCGATGGCGGTCGATCTGGCGCGACGCTACGGGTCGGCGGTCACCGTCCTGCACGTTCGCGAGTACGAGCGGTTCGAGGGCTCCGACGTCGACATGGGACCGCCGACCCCGGCCGACGAGCTGGTGCACGACGTGGTCGAGACGTTCCGGGCCGCCGGCGTGGACGATCCGCGCGGCGAGGTCCGACGGACGAGCTCCGGTGACACGCCCGACCAGATCGTCGATGCGGCGTCGACGTTCGCGGCGCGATCTGATCGTGATGGGCTCCCGCGGGCATGTCGGAGTGGAAGAGCCTCCTGCTGGGCGGCGTCGCGAACAAGGTCGTCGAGCACGCGACCTGCCCCGTCCTGCTCGTGCGCTGACGCACGGCTCCGGCACATCCGCCGTCTGGGAACATGCCGGTCATACCCATCGGCCCGAACAGGCCCGAAGAGGAAGGACGTGGGAACGATGCCGCTGTCGGCGGACGAGGTCGTCGAGCTCTCGAAGCGCTACACGCTCTACGACTGGTCGGCGCAGTCGAAGATCCTGCCGATGCCGGTCGACCACGCCGAGGGCGTGTACTTCTTCACGACCGACGGCACGCGCTACCTCGACTTCAACAGCCAGCTGATGGGCGTCAACATCGGTCACGGCGACAAGCGCGTGATCGACGCGATCGCGAAGCAGGGCGCCACGCTGCCCTACGTCACGCCGTTCGCGGCCTACGAGACCCGGGCGCTCCTGGGCCGCAAGCTCGCGGAGCTATGGCCGGGCGACCTGGAGAAGTCCTTCTTCACGCTGGGCGGCGCCGAGGCGAACGAGAACGCGGTGCGCATGGCGAAGGCGTTCACGGGCCGCGAGAAGGTGCTGGTCCGCTACCGCTCGTACCACGGCGCGACGTACCTCACGGCGAACCTGACCGGCGATCCGCGCCGCTGGGCGAACGAGAACCCGCCCGTGCCCGGCGTCGTGCGGGTGCTCGATCCCTACCACGGCCCCGACCGTCCGCAGGACACCGCCGAGCAGGCGCTCGACCGGCTCGAGGAGCAGATCATGCTCGAGGGCCCCGGCACGATCGCGGCGTTCATCCTGGAGACCGTCACCGGCACGAACGGTGTGCTTGATCCCGCCGGACGGGTACCTCCAGGGCGTCCGCGAGCTCTGCACCCGGCACGGGATCGTGCTGATCGCGGACGAGATCATGTGCGGGTTCGGGCGCACGGGGGAGTGGTTCGCGGTGAACCACTGGGACGTCGTGCCGGATCTGCTCACCGCCGCGAAGGGACTGACGTCGTCGTACCTCCCCCTCGGGGCGGTCGCGATCGCACCGGCGATCGCGGCGTACTTCGAGGAGAACGTCTTCTACGGCGGCCTGACGTACAACTCGCATCCGCTGTCGTGCGCGGCGGCGCTCGCGGCGATCGGCGTGCTGGAGGAGGACGATCTGATCGGCAACGCGAAGCGGCTCGAGCCGGTCATGCGACGCCACCACGAGGAGCTGGCCGCGAAGCACCCGAGCGTCGGGCTGCATCGCAACATCGGCCTGTTCGGCATCCTCGAGCTGGTGCGCGACCGCGCCACGATGGAGCCGATGTCGCCCTACAACGTGACGAACGAGACGATGGTCGCCGTGAATCGCGCGCTGCTCGATCGCGGGCTCTTCACGATGGTCCGCTGGAACGGGATCATGACGAACCCGCCGCTGTGCATCACCGAGGAGCAGCTGGCCGAGGGGTTCGCGATCATCGACGAGGCGCTCGCCGTCGCCGACGGGGCGGTCGCCTAGGGCTCAGGCGCGCGCCGGCTCCGGTTCGCTGGGCCAGCGCTCCGCCCAGGCCGCGAGCTCGTCGAAGACGCCGACCAGGTCGCGTCCCGGCGGCGTGAGGCGGTACTCGACCCGCACCGGGGTCGAGGGCGTGACCTCGCGAACGACGATCCCGCGGGCCTCGAGCTCCTTCAGCCGGTCCGACAGGGTGGCGTGCGAGATGCCGGGGACCGCCTCCCGCAGGTCGGTGTACCGGCCGGCGCCCGCGTCCATCGCCCGGATGATCTGCGGTGTCCAGCGCTGCGCCACGAGCTCCGCGGCTCGCTGGAAGTGCTGGCAGACCGGGCTCTCTTCGTGTTCGACCTGTTCCATCTTGACTCTCCGGGTTGACCTCTCCGCGGACCCTACCGTTCCAACGCTCTGGAATCCAGACTTTCTTCCAGATATGGAGGAACTCTGGAATACAGAGCAAGCAGGCCCGGTTCCTGTGGATATGAGGCCCTCATGGGGAGGGCCGGACAGCGGAGGAGGCTCCACATGTCGGCAGTTGAGGTTCAGGGGTACGAGGTGTCGTTGCCGCCCGCCGGGAACTACGGGTTCGACAAGGCCCACACGGTCGTCGGGTTCGTCGCGCGGCACATGCTCACGAAGGTCCGCGGCCGCTTCACGGCCTACGACGGCGAGATCCGGATCGCGGAGCGTCCGGAGGACTCGACCGTACGGGTCCAGATCGAGACGGCGTCGATCGCGAGCGACCACGACCAGCGCGACGGTCACCTGCGCAGCGGCGACTTCTTCGAGACCGACCGCTTCCCGACCATGACGTTCGAGTCGACCGCGGTCCGCCCGACCGGCGGCGAGGGGTTCGAGCTGGACGGGACGCTCACGATCAAGGGGATCTCGAACCCCGTGACGCTGCAGGGCCGCTTCGAGGGATGGGGCCCGGGCATGCAGGAGGGCAGCACCGTGGCCGCGTTCTCCGCGAAGACCACGATCGATCGCGAGGACTGGGACCTGACCTGGAACATGGCCGTGGAGACCGGTGGGTTCCTCGTGAGCAAGAAGGTCGACATCGAGATCGACGCGGAGCTCCAGCTCGTCGGCTGAGTCCACGTCATCTCCGAACCGTCGGGGCGGGGCGCCGGGAGGCGTCCCGCCCCGTTTCACATCTCGGGCCGGAGGCCCAGGTCGCGCGCGAGGACCATGCGGAGGATCTCGTTCGTCCCCTCCCCGATCTCCAGCACCTTCGCGTCGCGGTAGTAGCGCGCGACCGGGAAGTCCTCCGTGAAGCCGTAGCCGCCGTGGATCTGGACGGCGTCGCGCGCGCAGCGGTTCGCGACGATGCTCGCGGACAGCTTCGCGGCGGCGGCCTCGGCCGCGTAGCTGCGGCCCTGGTCCTTCAGCCACGCGGCGCGGTACGTCAGCAGCCGCGCCGACGCGATCGCCGACCTGCATGTCCGCCATCGGGAACGCGACGGCCTCGTAGGCGCCGATCGGGCGACCGAACGCCGCGCGCTCGCCCGCGTAGGCGAGGCTCGCGTCGAGGCACGCCTGCGCGAGCCCGACCGACATCGCGGCGATCGCGATCCGCCCGTCGTCGAGCGAGGACAGGCACTGGCGGAGCCCGTGGCCGCGCTCGCCGAGGAGGTGGTCCTCCGGCACGCGGCACCCCTGGAACGAGATCTCGTGCGTGTCGCTCGAGCGCCAGCCCATCTTCCGGTACGGCGGGCCGACCACGAAGCCCTCGCTGTCCGAAGGCACGATCAGGGTCGAGACGTCGTGCGGCCCGTCGTCGGTGCGGCAGGCGACGACCACGAACCCCGAGATCGGCGTGCCGCTGTTCGTGATGAAGGACTTCGAGCCGTCGATCGTCCAGGCGCCGTCGGCCAGGCGCGCCGTCGTGCGCAGCGCGCGCACGTCGGAGCCGCCGGAGGGCTCCGTGAGCCCGAAGCTGCCGAGGATCTCGCCGGCGGCGACCCGCGGCAGCCACCGCCGCTTCTGCTCGTCGGTCCCGTGCCGCGCGATCATGCCGCCCGCCAGACCCGAGGTGACCGACAGGGTGACGGCGACGCTCGAGTCCACCCGGCCGAGCTCCTCGATCACGAGGGCCCACGTCACCGCGTCGGCGCCGAGCCCGCCGTAGTCGGAGGGGAGGGGCACGGCGAACAGGCCGATCCCGGCCATCGCGCGGACGATCTCGAGCGGGAAGGTCTCGTGCTCGTCGCGCTCGGCGGCGCCGGGCGCCACGACCTCCTCGGCGAACTCCCGCACGAGCGCCCGCATCTGCTCCTGTTCGTCGGTGAGGTCGAAGTTCATGCGGGCGCGAACCCCTCGAGATCGCCGATCGACCCGGTGCGGTCCTCGGACAGCACCGCCCGGACGCGCGCGCCGATGTCCGCCTGGCCCAGCAGGCGATGGAGCAGGACCGTGTCGGCGCCGTCGAGCTGCACCAGGCAGTAGGTCACCGGCGGATCGAGCGTGCTCGCCGTCGACGCCGTGGTGGGCGACGGTCCAGCTCACGACGATCCCTTCGGGTCCGCACTCGGTGTCCGGCGTGAGGCTCGCGAGGCAGCGTTCGCAGAAGATCCGGGCGGGCAGGTACGTCACCGCGCAGTCGGCGCACCGCGAGCCGAGGAAGACCCCGCGATCGCGGAGCGCCTCGAAGAACGCGGTGTTGCCGACCCCGGGCGTGTACCGGAAGGACACGGGCATCCCGCCCTCGATCCGCCGGATGCTCACGGCGTCTCCCGGGGGCGGAAGTGCGCGATGTCGAGGATCGAGCCGGTGCGCTCCGCGATCGGTCGCCACACCGCCTCGACCGGCATCCCGATGCGGATCGGCGCTCCGGATCGACGTCGCCGAGCTTGTGCAGGAACCCGCCGTCGCTCGAGCCGTCCAGCCGGATCACGGCCGGCAGCTCGGGCACCTCGAGCGGGCGCATATCCCACGTGACGTGGCAGATCGAGAAGGTCTCGACGGTGCCGGTCGTCTCGACCTCGGTCCACTCGTCGGTCGGCCGGAAGCACCGTTCGCAGAACGCGCGCGGCGGCACGAGCGTCCGCCCGCACGCGGTGCAGATCGTCGCGAGGATCCTGCCCTCGCGCAGCGCGTCCAGGAACGCGCCCATCACCTCGCCGGGGTCCCACGCGTAGCGGACGTCGAGGTCCGTCTCGACGGCGCCCGCGGCGGCGCGGAACTGGGCGTCGGACAGCGGCGTCGGCCCGAGCATCGTCGCGGGCTGGCTCGCGCGTCGCCGCGGCGCGCAGCGGCTCCCGTCCGCTGCGTCCTCGGTTCCCATCACGACCACGGTGCCGACCTGCATCAGGTCGCCCCACGCCTGGGCCACGCCGCGCTCCGGCGTCCCGGGGACCTGGCGCTCGCCGGCCTCGCCGCGCAGCTGCCAGAAGAGCTCGGCGATCTTCATCAGGCCGGCGGCGGCGATCGGGTTGCCGACCCCGAGCAGCCCGCCGCTCGGGCAGCACGGGAGGTCGCCGTCGCGCGCCGTCACGCCGGCCGCCGCCGCCTCCGGCGCCTTCCCCTTGTCGAACAGCAGCAGGCCCTCGAGGTGGTGCAGCTCCTTGTAGTCGAACGGGTCGTAGGGCTCGGCGACGTGGATCTGCTTGCGCGGCTCCGTCACGCCGGCCATCGCGTAGGCCATGCGCGCGGCGTTCTCGACGTACTCGGGATAGACGAGGTCGCGGTTCGTCCAGTACGTCGAGTCGAGGTTCCACCCGACCCCCTGGACCCAGACCGGCCGGTCGGTGAGCCGGCGCGCCGCGTCCTCCGACGCGAGCACGAGCGCGACCGCGCCGTCGCTGATCGGCGAGACGTCGAGGCGCTGCACGGGCCAGGCGAGGACCTCCGAGGCGAGGACGTCCTCGACGGTGATGTCGGCCTGCCCGAGCAGCGCCGCCGGATGCCCGGCGGCGTTGCGCTTGTTCTTCACGGCCACGCTCGCGATGTCCCGCTTGTCCAGGCCGTAGCGGTCCATGTAGCGCTGCATCTCGAGCGCGAAGATCCACAGGAGGTTCGGCCCGAGCGGGCGTTCGATGATGTTGTCGAAGATCGTGAGGAACGCGCCCTGCGGGTGCGGCTGGCAGGAGGACATCTTCTCCTCGGCGACGCACAGCACGACGTCGGCCTGCCCGGAGGCGACCGTGTACCAGCCCTGGATCGCCGTGAAGACGCCGCTGCCGCCGCCGACGTAGGTGCGGATGAACGGCTTGCCCCAGGCGCCGGCGCCGTCGGCGAGGTAATCGCCCTTGCGGTGCACGCCGTCGAACGCGTCGGGCGCGCTCGTCAGGCAGACGGCGTCGACGTCGGCGAGCCGGAGCTCCGCCGCGTCGAGGGCGGCCTTCGAGGCCTGGAAGGCGAGCTCCTTGCCGGTCTCCTGGGCCCGGCGGACGAACCGGGTCATGCCGGCGCCCACGACCGCGACGCGGCGGCCCGTCATCCGGCCGCCCGCAGGACCGCGACGGCCGCGCTCGTGCTCGGGACGCCTCGCCAGGACTGGACGACGGCGGTGCGGGCCTCGCCCGCGCGCAGCTGCTCGACGGCGCCCAACGTCCGCGCGAGGCCGTTCGCCTCGTGGAGGTGGCCCTCGCCGAGCGCGCCGCCCGAGCGGTTGACCCGGGCCGGGTCGATCGCGGCAAGCCCGAGCGCGTCGAGGTGCTGCAGCTGCTTGTACGCGAACGCGTCGTCGACCTCCGCCAGATCGACGTCGGCCGGCGCGAGCTCGGCCTGCGCGTACGCGCCCTCGGCCGCCCGTTCGGTCGCGACCGCGCGCGCCCAGTCGCGGCTCTCGATCGACGGCGCGTCCTGGTTCCAGCCGACGCCGTCGACCCAGACCGCGGCGTCGGCCCGCGTCTGCGCTCCGGCCAGCACGACGACGATGCAGCCGTCCGCGCTCCGGGCGGCCTGATCGGCGATGAGCGGATCGAACAGGGGCGTCGGATCCGGCGGCGCGTCCGCGTAGGACGCGCGCCGGTTCGATCGGGCGTGCTCCCGGTTGCGGACCGCGACCGCGGCGCAGTCCTCGACGCTGTGTCCGCTCGCGTGCAGGTAGCGGCGCATCTCGAGGCCCGCGAGCGCGAGCGCGGGCACGCCGAGCGGGCGGTTCAGCACGGGATCCATCGCGAACGCGTCGACGCGGCCGGGCGTCAGGACGTCGGAGGCCTTCGAATGCGCCTCGACGGCGACGACGTTCGCGATCCCGCTGCGGAGCAGCATGACCGCGGTCGCGAGCGCGAACAGGCCGTCGGCGGCGACCGTGTGCACCGGCCGCTGGACGCCCCCGAGCTGGTCGGGGACGTACTCGTCGAAGATGCTCGTGCCCTCTTCGACGTCCTCGGAGGCGCAGACGAACGAGTCGACGTCGGTCCGCGGGTCGACGCGGGCATCGACGTAGGCCGCGGTCGCGGCCTCGAACATGAGCTCCTTGTAGCTGCGTCCCGCGGTCGTGGGCCGGAAGCCCGACCACCCCACGCCGACGATGCCGATCCGCGGGCCCATCGCGAGGGTTCTACCATGCCCCCGTGCAGGACGTGGTCTGGTCCCCGACGCCGGCGTACGTCGAGCGCGCGAACGTCACGCGCTTCATGCGGGCCCACGGGATCGGCACGTACGACGAGCTGGTGCGGCGCTCGATCGAGGACATCGCGTGGTTCTGGGACGCGGTCGTGCGCGACCTCGACATCGGGTTCGTCGACCCGTACGACGAGGTGCTCGACACGAGCGCCGGCGTCGAGTGGACGACGTGGTTCCGCGGCGGCACGCTGAACCTCGCCGGTCAGTGCGTGGACCACTGGTCCTCCCGCACCCCGGCGGCCACCGCGGTGCGGTGGGAGGGCGAGGACGGCGAGGTCCGGGTGTGGACCTACGCGGAGCTGCGCCGCGAGACCGACCGGCTCGCCCGCGGCCTGCAGGCGCTCGGCGTCCGCGCCGGGTCGACGGTCGGCATCTTCCTGCCGATGGCGCCGGAGACGGTCGCCGCCGTGATGGCGTGCTCGAAGCTCGGTGCGATCTGGGTGCCGATCTTCAGCGGGTTCGGCGCCGACGCGGTCGGCGCGCGGCTGGCGGACGCCGGCGCGAGCGTGCTCCTGACGGCGAACGCGTCGCTCCGCAAGGGGAAGGCCGTGCCCATGAAGGAGACCGCCGACCGGGCCGCCGCGCTCGCCGGCTGCGTCGAGCGGATCGTGGTGTGGCGCCGGCTGCCGGACGTCGCGACCCCCTGGGATCCGGCGCGCGACGTCGACTGGTCCGGGTTCGACGACGACGCGCCGCTCGACGCCGAGCCGTTCGACGCGGAGCAGCCGCTGTTCATCGGCTACACGAGCGGGACGACGGGCAGGCCGAAAGGCGTCGTGCACGTCCACGGCGGCTTCCTCGTGAAGATCGCGGAGGAGGTCGCCTACCAGGTGGACCTGCACGCGGGCGAGGTCCTGCACTGGGCGACGGACCTCGGATGGATCATGGGGCCGTGGGAGATCGTCGGCGCGCTCGCGCTCGGCGCGACGGTCCTGCTGTACGAGGGGGCGCCGACCCATCCGGGGCCCGACCGCCTGTGGTCGCTCGTCGAGCGCCACGGCGTCACGACGCTGGGTGTTTCGCCGACGCTGATCCGGGCCTTGATCCCCGACGGGACCGGCCCGGTGCGCGCGCACGACCTGTCCACGCTCGCGGATCCTCGCCTCGACCGGCGAGCCCTGGGACCCGGCGTCGTACCGTTGGCTGTTCGAGGAGGTGGGCGGGCGCAGCCGGTGCCCGATCATCAACCTGTCGGGAGGCACCGAGGTCGGGGCGTGCTTCCTGTCCCCGCTGCCGATCACCGAGCTGAAGCCGTGCACGCTCCGCGGACCGGCGCTCGGCATGGACGTGGACATCTGGCGACCCGACGGCACCCCCGCGGGGCCGAACGAGGTCGGCGAGCTGGTCTGCAAGCAGCCGTGGCCGGCGATGACGCGAGGCATCTGGGGCGATCCGGAGCGGTACCTCGAGACGTACTGGCGCCGGTGGCCGGGGACCTGGGTCCACGGCGATTGGGCGACCCGCGACGGGGACGGCTTCTGGTTCCTGCGCGGCCGCAGCGACGACACGCTGAACATCGCGGGGAAACGGATCGGTCCGGCCGAGGTCGAGTCGGCGCTGGCCTCCGATCCCGGCGTGGCCGAGTCGGCCGCGGTCGGCGTGCCCGATCCGGTCAAGGGCGAGCAGGTCTGGTGCTTCGTCGTGCGGACGCCGGGCGCAGACGTGACGGCCGAGGCGCTCCGCGAGCTGGTCGCCGCGCACCTCGGCAAGTCGTTCGCGCCGGCCAGGGTCGTGTTCGTGTCCGAGCTGCCGAAGACGCGGAGCGCGAAGATCGTGCGGCGCGCGATCCGGGCGGCCGCTCTCGGCGAGGATCCCGGCGACCTCTCGAGCGTGGAGAACCCGGGGTCGCTCGACGCGGTCCGGGCCGCGGCGGGCGTGTAGGCTCGCGGCCCCATGCGCGCGGCGGTGTGCCAGATGAACGCCGGCGGCGCCGACGTCGAGCGGAACGTCGCGACCGCCGTCCGGCTGCTGGAGGAGGCGGCCGAGGGCGGCGCCGACCTGGCCGCGCTGCCGGAGCTCTGGCCGTTCTACGGATCGCATCGCCGGATGCGCGAGCTCGCCGGCTCCGTCCCCGGCGAGCTGACCGCGCCGCTCTCCGCCGTCGCGAGGGAGAAGGAGATGTGGGTCCTCGGCGGCTCGGTGCCCGAGGTGGACGAGGACGGACGGGTGTTCAACACGTCGTGCCTGTTCGACCGCGACGGCGAGCTCGTCGCGCGCTACCGGAAGATCCACCTGTTCGACGTCGACCTGCCGGGTCAGCCGCCGCTGCGGGAATCGGCGGCGTTCGCCGAGGGGAGCGAGCTCGTCACGCACCAGACCGACCTCGGCCGCGTCGGCCTGTCGATCTGCTACGACCTGCGCTTCCCCGAGCTGTACCGCGGTCTCATGGCGCTCGGCGCCGAGATCCTGCTGGTGCCCGCGGCGTTCACGCGCGCGACCGGCGAGGCCCACTGGGAGGTCCTGCTCCGCGCCCGGGCGATCGAGGACCAGTGCTTCGTCGTCGCGCCGGCGCAATGGGGCGCGTGGGGGCCGCCGGAGGACGGCCGCCGGACCCACGGGCACTCGATGATCGTCGATCCCTGGGGAGCCGTGCTCGCGGAGGCGCCGGGCGACGGCGACGGCGTCTGGTTCGCGGACCTCGACCCGGCCGAGCTTCGCCGCGTGCGGACCGTGCTGCCGGCGCTCGCCCACCGCCGGCTGGGGTCGATCTGCTGATGCGCCGCGAGCTGCCCGGCGGCTACGAGCTCGACGACGATCGCGATCGCGTCGACGTCGACGCGGTCCACCGGTTCCTCGCCGAGGAGGCGTACTGGGTGCCGGGCCGGTCGCGGGAGACGATCGAGCGCCTCGTGCGCGGGTCCACGCGGGTGATCGCGGCCTACGCGCCGGACGGTTCGCTGGCCGGGTTCTGCCGGGTGATGTCGGACCGCTCGAACATGGCCTGGCTGGGCGACGTGTTCGTCGTTCCGGAGCACCGCGGCCGGGGCCTCGGCGTCGAGCTCACGCGCGAGGCCGTCGAGGACCCCGGGATGCGCGACTGCGCGTGGTTCCTCGCCACGCGCGACGCGCACGGGCTCTATGCGAGGTTCGGGTTCGTGCCGCCGA
>CAWFNS010000012.1:0-151538 GCA_963817235.1 uncultured Actinomycetes bacterium | reverse complement strand
GAGCGGAAGCCGGGGTAAGCCCGGCCGCGAGCGCCTGCCTGACCGAGCCCGGCGATCACGTCCGAGTGCGTCTAGAACATCGGGTGGGGGTTCGCGCTGTCCTCCGGGAACGGCTGCAACACGTCCCAATGTTCGACGATCTTGCCGTCCTCCAGACGGAAGAAGTCGGCGGCGACGGTGCCTCGGTCGTCGTGGGTGAACTTCACCAAGCTGTGCGTGATGACGATGTCGCCGTCAGCGAAGACGCGACGGATATCGACGCTCACCTCGGGGAAGGGCCGCACGAACCCGATGAACGCCTCCGGGCCGTCAGGGGCCTGTGGGTTGTGCTGGATGTGCTGCGAGCCCATGTACCTCTCGACGGCCTCCTCCGGCTGCTTGCCGTTGAACGCGAGCTCGTAGTACTCGACGACCGATCGCTTGTTCCTCTCCAGGTCTGCCATCAACTTCTCCTTTCACTGGCCCGGAGACACCAACGCTGGAACGAAGGCGTGACGATCGCGGCGAGGGTGAGCTTCATCGTGCCAGCCTACGCTGAGACGCCGAGGCCGCGGCGAGAACACGATCCAACACGAACCAGGTGGTTACTTCCCGGACTGCAGCTCCCAGGCGCCGATCACCGCGTCTTCGACCGCGTCGGCATCCCCGTCCTCGAAGTCCGCGACCACCATCATGTGTTTCGCGAAGCGCTTCGGCACCGAGAACGTCTCAGGGAACGTCTGGAGCAGGAGGTCTCGAAACTCGAACGACGCGCGGATAACGATGTGACTGTCGTCGAGCTGCCGCGCCACCAGGCGGCCGCGATACCGCCAATCGAGCAAGCCCTCCCGACGACGCTCGGAGACACCGTCGAGCTGGGCAGCCAGGCGGCTGATGTCGGCGAGTTTCATCGTTCGCGGTGCCGACGGTACTGCAGCTCGACGATCCCGCTGCTGGACGCGGTGCTGGATACCAGGTCGAGCCGGTAGGACTCGGGGACGCCGTCGAACAGGCGGGTGCCCGTGCCCGCAACGTACGGGAACAAGCTCATCTGGAGCTCGTCGATCAGGTCGAGCGACGATGAGCGACCGCCAGAGGCCGACGCCGCCCCAGACCACGATGTAACCGTCGCCGCCTTGCCTGAGCTTGTCGACCTCCTCCTCCGTGTCGCCCGCAGCGATGGCCGTGTTGTTCCACTCCGCCGTCTTCAGGGTCCGGGAGAAGACGACCTTGCGCCCGGCGTTCAGTATTTCGGCGAACGGGTGGTCGGCGGCCGTCGTCGTCATGGAACTGGAGATGGCCTCGTAGGCGGTTCGGCCCATGATGTGCGCGTACGCGCTCCGGAGGAAGTCGAGTTGCGCCGGGTCATCGGGCCCATCGTTCTCGGGCAAACTGAAGCAGAACTCCCAGAAATCGGTGTCCGGATCGGCGAGGAGGCCGTCGATCGAGTAGTTGAACACCGTCGCTATCAGCCTCCGCATGATCAGAACTCCGATGTCTCAAGGGTCGCCCGGGAACCGTAACGCGTGAGTGCGCGAGTGTTCGGAGATGGTCCTCGAAGGGGACAAGACCCGGTGACGTCGGTGGTCATCCGCGCGAAGATGGCCGCCGTGGAAGAGATCGAGGTCGTCGTCGCCCATCACGAGCGCGCGACCCTGCGCGTCGGCGACGTCTTCCTGAAGATCGACACTGATCAGACGCGCACCGACGTCGAGGTCGAGGCGATGGCCATGGCGCCGATCCCGACCCCGGAGGTCCTGTGGCGGAAGCCGCCCGTGCTCGCGCTCGCCGCCCTCCCAGGGACGGCACTCGGCCGCCTCGGCGAGCCGTCGACCGCGTCCGCGACGGCGTGGGCCGCTGCCGGTGCCGCCGCACGGATGCTGCACGACGCGCCACTGCCGCCATGGCCCGGTGAAAGCCTCGACGAGATCGCATCGCACCTCGACAGCGAATGCGAGTGGCTCGTCACGAACGGCGTCCTTCCGACCGACATGGTCACGCGCAACCGCCGGATCGCCGAGGCTGCGCTCCGACCGTGGACACCGGTATTCACGCACGGCGACCTCCAGATCACCCACGTGTTCGTCGACGGTCACGAGATCACCGGAGTGATCGACTGGTCCGATGCGGCCCAGGGCGATGCCCTGTAGGACCTCGCCATCTTGACGCTCGGACACGAGGAGCACCTGGCCGACGTCGTCGCCGGCTACGGCACCGACGTCGACCTCGACGTGATCCACGCGTGGTGGTCGCTGCGAAGCCTGCTGGCGGCCCGCTGGCTGATCGAGCACGGCTTCGACCCGTCCTCGCCAGGCTGCGAGTTCGACCTATTGAGATCCCGCCTGTGAGATCGCACCAAGCCGGGCGAGCGGAAGCTCGTGTGCGCCAGTGTTCAGGAATGTATCCTGATCAGGTAGGCGACTGTTCCATTGATGAGCCCCGTTGGCCACCGCCGCCCCCTATCCGCGGCGTGCCTCACACGGTGCGGGGCCGCCACGGCTCGTGCTCGTGCGCGAGCCAGACCAGCTCGGGGTCGAGCGCGCGCACCCGCAGCTGGCCTTCGGTGCGCGGCGCGTCGAGCTCGTCGAAGCTAGACCGCCACGTCGCCGACGACGACGACCCGACGCCCGCCTGTCTCGACGACGATCACCTGCGAGCCGCGCGTGTGGCCCGGCGCCGGGACGAGCCGGAGCCCGGGCAGCAGCTCGAGCTCGCCGTCGACCGGCACGTACCGCACTCCGGGGGCCTCGACCCACTCGCGGATCGTGTAGTCGTCCTCGCTGCGCGCGTCGTCCAGCTCCCGGCGCTGGACGTAGATCGGCTTGCCGGTGAAGAGGTGGTTGCCACCGCAGTGGTCGAAGTGCAGGTGCGTGTTGACGACGACGTCGATGCCGGCGAGGTCGAAGTCCTGCTCGCTCAATGGGATGAGGCGGGGATCGAGGTCGGCAACCGCCGGGTGCAACTTCGTCATGCCTGTGTCGACAAGCACGCGCGCGTCGGGATGGTCGATGACGTGCACGTAGAGCGGCATCCGCTCGCCCTCGGCGAGCAGGTCGGCCACGAGGACCGGCGTGACGGTGGGCGGCGGCGGCACCCGCTGAGGATAGAACCCCGTTCGCTGGCGAGGGGACGGTGCGCTGCGCGAGGGTTCGCGGATGTACCTGGAGCGTTGAGCGTGCCTACGCCTGCTCGTCAGTGAAGTCAGGAAGGCTCGGCCACCGGTCGGCAGCCCACCCCAGCCATGACCTATGACCCGCGGGCGGCGCAGGCAGGTGTTTCGCAGCGATCTCTGCTCCCGTGGGGGCCCGGAAGATGCTGCGGAAACGATCGTGGTCGCCCGGAGTCATCTCGAAAGTGGAGCCCGAGTCCCCCTCCCAACGAGCCGTTGCGCGGGCACGTCGTTCCGCCTCCGGCATGTCGATGAAGTGCAGACGGAAACGTCCACCCGCGTGCTCCGCAACGGCACGAATGGCCCACCGCTCTGCTTCCGCCCAGCACCCGAAGTCGAGGACCGTAGAGCCACCGACGCCAAGCACCTCGTGCGCGGCCCACAACAGGCGACCTTCGAGGACGTCTCGCTTGCCGGCAGCGTCGGGTTCACGCCACGTCGTTCCGAAGAGGGGGATCATCCACTCGTCGGGTGAGAACCGGACTGCCCTGTCCTCTTCCGCGATCTTTCGAGCGAGGGTCGTCTTGCCGACGCCAGGCAAGCCGACGGTCAAGTGCAGTGTGGGCGTTTCGGTCATCCGGGCAAGCCTGACACCGTCACCCATCAAGGACACGCACATCGGCGTGCCCGCGGGTTCGCCGATGTCGCTCGAAGTCCGAGACCCGAGTTCTCAGGGGAGTCGACCCGGGTCTTGGACCTGTCTGATCTCTAGTCCTCGAAGAGCGAGCTGTTCCTTCAGCTTCTCGGTGGCGGCCGTTGTCGGACGGCTGAACCCGAGGATCGTCTTGGAAAGCGAGCCGACAACCGAGTCCATGGCCGCAGCGTTCGCGATCGTGGGTGGCACGGCGTCTCTGGGAAACTGAGCAGGTGAAGGAGGCATCCGGGGCCGTCGGGCGCCGCGTGCTCGTCATCGGGATGGCAGGGTCCGGGAAGAGCACATTCTCGCGGGCGCTATCGGCGAAGACTGGCTTGCCGGTGATCCATCTTGACTTCCACTACTGGAAGCCGGGATGGGTCAAGCCGTCCGACGACGAGTGGCGGGACAAGCAACGCGGCCTGCTCGCGGGCGGTGCCTGGATCGTCGACGGCAACACCCAGCGAGGCCTCGACCTTCGCCTCGAACGAGCGGAGACCGTCGTGTTGCTTGACACGCCGTGGTGGACATGCGCGGGTCGGGCGTTCATGCGCGGGCTTCGAAAGCCTGTCGGCGAGATGCCCGAAGGTTGCCGCGATTCCGTGAGACGACGGTTGCTCGATGAGTGGCGGTTGGTCGGTGTCATCTTGCGCGATCGCCATTCAGAACTCGAGCGAGCACGCGCGATCTTCTCGCAGCACGGACAACATGTGGTACTGCACGTGCTTGGTTCGAAGCGCGCGGCTCGTGAGTTTCTCAACGGCCTGCATTGCGAACCAGGCATGCGCTCCTAGCTGATGTTGGGTCAGCTCGTCGAGGAGCAGGACGCCTCGAGGCCCCAGGGTTCACGAATGTACCTGGACGGCCCTGTGGGCCTCACGTCATGGTTCCGCTCGGCGGACGACCTCCCACACGTACTCGGACTTCGCGTCCGCGTAGACGATCCCGTCGCTGTATCGATCAGCGAGGGTGTGCTTCAGTTGCTCGTATCGGCGGGCCTCGTCCGGATGTGTACGAAGGTAGTCACGGAACGTGACCATCATCCGCGAATCCTCCGACGACTCCTCGACAACGTGAATCTGCGTGGACATCCCCGAGGGATGACCTTCGAAGAAGGCGTGTCCCAGGTCGCGGTGCTTGAACACGTAGCCGAGCGACTCCAATGGGATTCTGTAGACCGCCTCCGGGTCGTACCTCTCGACGAGGACGAGGATGTCGATGACCGGCTTGGAGTCGATGCCAGGGATCGCGGTCGATCCCACGTGATCGATGCCCAACGCATCTTCGCCGAGCGCATCCCGGATGTCCGCCTCCGCCCGCTCGTAGATATCCGCCCACTCCGGATCGTGGTGTACGAGTCTGATGCCCATCACCCTCGGTCCAAGCGTAAGCCTTCTGGGATGCCCGAGGGTCTAGCGATGTACCCCGAGCTAGCCGCTCGAGTGGGCGTTACCAAACCCAGGGCAGTCGAATCGGATCAGGCGCGATGAGGTCGTCGCCCAGGATCATGAGGACACCATCGGGAATCTCGCCTTCGACGAGAGTGCGTCCGCGGGGCAGCGCACGCCAGTCGAGTCGCTCGTAGAACGGAGCATTCACGGCATCGCAGAAGAGCATCCCGACATCCGCGGTCTCGCGGATATGCTGCGCAGCCCGGCGCATGAGGTTGCTCGCATGACCCTCGCGACGGAACTGCGGGAAGGTGAGCACCGCCCCGACGCATCCGACTCTCAGCGCCCCGCGATGGCCCTCGATCGAAAGCGGAAAGACGAGCACGTGGCTGACTAGCAGGTCGCCAGCCGCGCGGACAAAATGTGTTGCACTTAGATCGTCCCAACTGCGTGTGCGGAATCGAGCATCGCCGCGTAGGCCCTCGCCCCAAACGAGTCGCACGAAGGCCCAGAGCTGGATATCCAACTCCCGCGGGAGGTCGGCGTGCGGGAAGACGAACTCCTCGATTTGCGGCGTCGTCATCATGGAGCGCTGCAGGGTACAGAACAGTCTTCATAAGAGGTGGAACGCCCGTCTCGTCGGCCGGCGCGTTGAGACCGTGTCGGGTATAGCTCTTGGAGAAGTGTGCCGGGGGTGCCGTCGGATGTTGAATCCCAGTAGCCGAGATAGGCCCTTTCGTCAGGATGCCAAGCGATGAAGACGGTGCCCGAGCCGATGAACTGCTCAGGGTTGGGGTGAAGGGTCGGCACAAGAGAAGGCTATTCCAATGAAGCGGTCACTCGCGTCCCTGAGGCTCGTCTCCCCCGGAAGACCCGATCGAGCGCGTGAGCGCCTCCGCAGCCGCCGTCCTACGATGCTTGCATGCGCGGGGATCGGGTCGAGGTCGCGGTCGACGTCGGGACAGGCGTCCAGACGTACGAGATCGTCGCCACGAAGGCCGGGCGACGCGTCGAGGTTTCGACCGGCCGCGGGGTCGTCGAGGTCTCCGAGGTCACGCGCAACGGAACGATCGTCCGCACCGCGCGGTTCATGACCTCGCGTGTGGTCGCGCTCGTCGAGCACCCGGTGGACGCCGAAGGCGAAGAACAACCCCGCCGCCGCGGTCGCAAGGCGATCGACGGCCAAGGCGCGATGATCTGAAGGTCGAGAGGAGACCGGGATGCCCGTCACCAGGTTGAACCACGCCGTGTTGTTCGTCCGCAACGTCGAGCAGAGCGTCGCCTTCTACCACGACGCGCTCGGCTTCGAGAAGGTCATGGGGATGCCCGGCGCGGCGTTCCTCCAGGCGCCCGCCTCCTCGAACGACCACGACCTCGGGCTGTTCGAGATCGGCGCCGGCGCGGGCCCGTCACCCGCCGGTCGCGGCTCGGTCGGCCTGTATCACCTCGCGTGGGAGGTGGACACGCTCGACGAGCTGGGGCGGATCGCGACGAAGCTCGCCGACCTCGGCGCGCTGACCGGCGCGTCGGACCACTCGACCACGAAAGCGCTGTACGCGAAGGACCCCGACGGGCTCGAGTTCGAGGTGTCGTGGCTCCTGCCGGCCGACCTGATCGACGACGCCGCGCTCGCCGGCCGCTCCTCGATCCTCCCGCTCGATATCGAGAAGGAGAAGGAGCGCTACGGCGGTTCGACGCGTGGCGGCGTCGGGATCTCGATCCCGGTGGCGACCTAGGGGTTCGGGGCCGGCGGGACGTCGATCACGATCCGTCGCTCGCGCTGCCCGCCCGCGTCCCAGTCGCGGATCGCCTCTGCCGCCTTGACCACCAGTGCCACGCCGCCGATCGCCTCGAGCGCCCGGAACAGCGGGTAGCGCCGGAGGCCGGGAAGGCGGAACAGCATCGGCACCAGGACGATCACGCCGGCCGCCGCATAGCGGCGGAACTTCGCGCCGGTCGGCGACGCCAGGAACGCCTTCGCCTGCTCGGCCGAGATCACGACGCGCTGGCTGAGGGTCTGCCTCGTTCTCATCACGGAAAGGGTAGCGGCTCTACGGGAGAGCCCGGAGGTACGACGCGACGGCGCTCAGGTCGTGGCCCGAAAAGCCGGCGTCCAGCGCGGCCTGCACGGTGGCCCGGTTCTGGGTCGCCTGGTCCATCCGGGCATCCACCTCGCGGGCGAGCGCGAGGATCAGGTCCAGGTCCTTCGCCATCAGGTCCAGCAGGAACGCCGGCGGGGTCTCGTCCGGGTGCTCGAACGCCTCGCGCTTGTACAGCACGAACGGCGCCGCCGCCGCGCCGCCGGCGAACAGGTCGTAGGCCACGCTGCGTTCCACGCCGGCCTTCTCCGCCAGCACCAGCGCCTCGGACAGCCCGACGTCGATCGCATGGATCAGGTCGTTGACGGCGAGCTTCATCGTGGCGCCGGTGCCGAGCGGCCCCACGTGCACGATCCTCGCGGCGAGCGCGTCCAGCACCGGCCGGGCGCGCTCGAGCGCGGCGGCGTCCCCGCCGACCATCACCGTCAGCGAGCCCTGTTCGACGACCGAGACGCTGCCGGACACCGGCGCGTCCAGGAGGGCCGCACCGTTGGCCTCGACCGCCGGTCGGATGTCGCGGATCGTGTGCGGCGCGATCGTGCTCATCTCGAGGATGACCTGGCCCTCGTGGAGCGCCGGCGGCCACGCCGCCGGGACCGGTGTACGTCTCCGTCACGGCGGCGTCGTCGGCGAGGCTGCTGATCACGACGTCCGCCGAGCCGACCGCGTCCTGCGAGGAGACCGCGACGCGCACACCGCCGGCGGCGTCCGCGACGTCGTTCGCCCGCTCGAGGGTGCGGTTCCACACGTGCACCGGGAAGCCGGCGCGTCGGAGCGTCCCGGCCATCGCGCCGCCCATGCGACCGACGCCGAGGATCGCGACCTCGGCGGTCACGGGAGGGACCAGCCCCCGTCGATACGGAGGTCCGCTCCGTTCATGGCGGGGTTCTCCAACAGGAACGAGGCCGCGTCGCTGACGTCCGCCATCAGCACCAGCCGCCCCGAGGGCGTCTTCGCCTTCGTACCCTCCAGCGCCTCTGTCTTCGGCGCCCAGTACGGGCTGTCGGCCACGATCCCCGGATGGATGCCGTTCACGCGAAGGGGCGCCAGCTCGGCCACCATCGTGCGGACGAGCCCGTCGACGGCGGCGTTCACGGTGGTCACGGTGGTGGACCCCGGGTACGGGCGCAGCTTCGCGCAACCGCCGAAGATCAGGATCGACGCGTCGTCGGTGAGCCGATCGGAGAGGGCGTGGACGACCTCGGTGTAGCCGACCATCTTCAGCGTCACGAGTCGAAGAGCCGCGGCGACGTCGTACTCGCTTGACGTTGTTCTGATCGCGCTCCAGCGCCGCGAGCGCGAGCCGGTCGACGGGGCCGAGGCCCGCGAGTGCCGAGCCGATGCGCGACCGGCTCGGCCAGGTCGAACGCGACCGACGCCGACGTCGTCTCCGAGCTCGGCGGCGACACCTCTCGTCCGTTCGAGGTCGCGGCCGGAGATCACCACGCGGCGGCCTCGTTCGACGTAGTGTCGCGCCAGGTCCCTGCCGAGGCCCGGAGGTGCCTCCGACGACGACGACGGCGGGTTCGTCCATCTATCTGTCTCCTTCGCTGGCTCAGCCGAGGGTCTCGCGCAGGTACACCCAGTCCCGCTCGAACCGGTAGGAATGTCGGGCCGGCGGCTGGGGCGCCTGCGTCTCCAGCCACCGGACGTGCCCGGGTCCCGGGTTCGAGAAGGAGTGGACGCAGCCGGCGCCGGCCCACCCGACGTCGCCGACCGTGAGGTGGTAGGGCGTGCCGTCGAAGACGCCGTCGACCTCGCCCTCCACGATCAGGTACGTCTCCTCGAACGGGTGATCGTGGGGCCCGGCGCCGCCGCCCGCGTCGTTCTGCACCATGAACATCGTGGACAGCTGCGCGCCCAGATCGGTGTCGACCATCATCTTCAGCGTGATGCCGCTGTAGACGAGCAGCGCGGTCCGCATGCTCGCCGAGACCGCCAGCATGTCCTGCGTCTGCTTGGCCGGGTCCATGTTCTCGGGCTCGATGTGCCCGAACGAACGCACGCGCGGATCGCGCACGTCGACCGGGACGGTCCCCGGCGCGGCCCACGGCGGCACCACCTGGGTGTCGCCGTCGTGCCCGGCGCGCGGCTGCGGCGCGGCCATCTCGGCCCACCGCGCGGGTCCCTCGCTCCGCCAGGTGTGCGGCACGCCGACGGGGAGCACCCCGTAGTCGCCGGGGCGCAGGCGGTACGCGGCCTCCGTGGTCTCGACCACCGGCTCGCCGTCCAGCACGAAGACGCTCTCCTCGTAGCTGTGGACGTGCGCCGCCGAGACGCCGCCGCGCGTCCAGCTCGCAGATCGCGAACCCGGTGTGCACGGCGCCGCCCGCCTCGTCCACCACGGCGCGACGGCGGATCCCGTCGGCCGGCAACGTCGCCGGCGTGAGGAGGTCGATCTCCGCGGCGCGGCGGACCAGGTGGCGGGGGCTCAAGCCTCCGACGCCTTCTTCTTCGCGAGCGCGTCGCGCAGGAAGTCGCTGGAGGCCTGCACCTTCGACCGCGCCGACGCCCAGTCGCCGGTCAGCTTGCCGTCGCGCTTGCGCACGGCGCCGCCGATGATGACGGTGTCCACGTTGCCGGTATCCGCGGCGAGCACGACGGTCGCGACCGGGTCGATCACCGGCGCGGTGCCCGGGGCGGTCCCGTCGATCACGACGACGTCGGCCTGCTTCCCTGGCGTCAGCGAGCCCGTGCGCGCCTCGAGGCCGGCCGTGTAGGCGCCGTCCAGCGTGGCCATCGTCAGCATGTCCCTCGCCGTGAGCGCGTCGGAGGGCAGGGGCTCCTCGCTCTCCCAGACCGAGTCGTTGGACTTCCAGCGCGACTGGCCGAACGCGCACCGCATCTCGGTGAACATGTCGCCGGGCACGGTCGTCACGACGTCGATCGACAGGCTCGGCCGCAGGCCGAGGGAGCGGGCCTTCATGATCGGCGGCCAGCCGTGGCCCATCTGCATCTCCACCTGCGGGGCGACCGAGATCGTGCCCTTGCTCTTCGCGACCAGGTCCCACTCCTCGTCGCTGAAGTAGCAGGAGTGGACGTACGTGGTGTCGGAGCCCAGCAGCCCGAGGCCGTCGAGCTGCTTGACCATGCCCCACTTGCCGGCCAGCTTGCCCATCGCGATGTGCACCGTGACGGGGATACCGAGGTCGCGGGCCATGCCCCACTCGGCGCGCACCACGTCGTCCTGGCAGAAGCCGGGACCGCGCGTGGCCAGGCCCATCGTCAGCAGGCCGTCGTCGGAGGAGAAGTACGTGCTCTTGATCCGCTCGACGTCCTCACGCGGGATCGTGATCGAGCTGTTGAACCAGTAGTCGGCCAGCGACGTGTTCGCGCTTCCGTACGCGTAGAGCGAACGGATGCCGGACTCCTTCAGGCCCTGGATCGCGGCGTCCGGATGATCCGGCGTGTTGTTGATGTGCGACCAGTCGACCAGCGTCGTGATGCCGGCGTTGATGCACTCCATCGCGCCGGCGAGGTCGCTCGCGTAGACGTCCTCCGGGCGGTAGAGCGGTGCGAAGCTGTCGAGCACCTCCACGAAGTAGTCGTCGAGGGTGGCGTCCGGGGCGCAGCTGCGGATCGCGGCCTCCCACGTGTGCCGGTGGGTGTCGATGAACCCCGGGATCACGACGCTGCCGGTCGCGTCGATCACCTCCGCGTCGGCGGACAGGTCCTTGCCCACCTGCGCGATCGTGTCGCCCTCGATCAGGACGTCGCCGCCCTCGATGTCGCCGAGGGCCGGATCCACGGTGAGCACGTGGCCTCCGCGGATCAAGATCCGATCTGCCATCCCCGTTCCCCTTTCCGTGCGGGCTGTGCTACTGGTCGGTCGCTCGGCGGACGCCCTCGACGATGCGCTCGGCCGACGGGATCGCCAGATCCTCGAGCGCGTCGGCCGACGGCAGCGGGAGGTGCGGCGCCGTCACGCGGACGATCGGGCCGTCCAGATCGAAGAAGCGTTCGTCGGCGACGATCGAAGCGACCTCGGCGCCCCAACCGCACAGGCGTGGGTTCTCCTCGACGGTCACGAGACGGCCGGTCTTGCCGACCGAGGCGAGGATCGTCGCGGTGTCGAGCGGCACCAGCGAGCGGACGTCGATCACCTCGGCCGAGACGCCGTCGGCGGTCAGCCGCTCGGCCGCGTCGAGCGCCTTCGGCACCATCGAGCCCAGCGCCACGACCGTCACGTCGTCGCCCTCGCGCAGCACCTTCGCGGCGCCGAGGCTATCGACGATCTCCCCGTCGGGGACCTCGCCTTTCGTGGCGTACAGGACCTTCGGCTCCACGACGATCACCGGGTCGGGATCGCGCACGGCCGCGGCGAACAGCCCGATCATGTCGACCGGGGTCGTCGGCACGACCACCTTGAGCCCCGGGATCGCCATCGCCCAGCCCTCGACGTTCTGCGAGTGCTGCGCGCCGAACCGAACCCCGCCGCCGTTGGCCGTGCGGATCACGAGCGGCAGCGCGACCTGTCCGTTCGTCATGTACCGCGCCTTCGCGATCTGGTTCGCGATCAGGTCCCAGCACACCGCGAAGAAGTCGCTGAACATGATCTCGGCGATCGGGTCGCAGGCCGTTCATCGCCGCGCCCATGATCGCCCCGATGATCGCCTGCTCGGAGATCGGCGTGTCGCGGACCCGGCTCGGGCCGAACCGGTCCAGCAGGCCTTCGGTGGTCTTGAAGACGCCGCCTGCCGCGGCCACGTCCTCGCCGATGAAGTAGACCGACGGATCGCGATCCATCTCCTGCGTGATGCCGCGAGCGACGGCCTCGCGGAAGGTCAGTTCCGCCACGACGATCCTCCGCCGGCCCACAGTTCGGTCTCCAGCGTCGATCCGTCGGGGAAGGGGCCGGCTTTCGCCTCCTCGGTGGCGCGATCGACGGTCGCGAGCGCCCCGCGCTCGATCTCGTCCAAGGCCCCGGGGGCGACGCCGTCGGCGATCAGCCGCTCCCGGTAGGTGGGGATCGGATCGCGCGCGAGCCACGATTCGAGTTCGCCCTGCGGGCGGTACTTCGCGGGATCGGCCCGCGAGTGGCCGCCGTGGCGGTAGGTCTTCGCCTCGATCAGCGAGGTGCCCTCGCCGCTCCGCGCCCGTTCGACGGCGGCGATCGCCACCGCGTGCACGGCGTCGACATCGTTGCCATCCACCATGATCGGCTCCAGCCCGTACGCGGAGGCCCGGTCGGCCGCCGGATTCGCGACCGCGGTCACGGAGCCGATCGGCGTGTACTCCATGTACAGGTTGTTCTCGCAGACGAACACCACCGGCAGCTTCCACACGGCGGCCAGGTTCAGGGCCTCGTGGAACGAGCCGATGTTCGTGGCCCCGTCGCCGAAGAAGCACACGACGACCTGGCCGGTGCCGCGCTCCTTCGCCGCCCACGCCGCGCCGGCGGCGATCGGCATGTGCGCCCCGACGATCGCGTAGGAGCCCATCGCGCCGTGCACGACGTCGGTCAGGTGCATCGAGCCGCCCTTGCCGCCGCAGACGCCGGTCGACCGTCCGAGGAGCTCGGCCATGAGCCCGGCCATCGGGGCGCCGCGCAGCAGCGTGTGGACGTGCCCGCGGTACGTGCAGAAGACGAGGTCCTCGCGTCGGAGCGCCGCCGCGAACCCGGCCGCGACGGCCTCCTGCCCGAGCGCGAGGTGCGACGTGCCCTTGACGAGCCCTTCGAGGAACAGGTCCTGCGCCCGCTGCTCGAACAGCCGGGCTTCCTGCATCATCCGGTACATCTCCAGGCGCACCGCCTGGTCCGCGACGACCGGGATCGTGTCGCTCACGTCGTCCTCAGTACTCGTTGGCGACCATCAGCTCTTCGCACGGGAAGAGCGTGATGATGCGCGGGCCGTCGGCGGTCACGACGATCTCCTCCTCGATGCGGGCGGCGGAGCGTCCGTCGGAGGCGGGGCAGTACGTCTCGAGGGCGAACAGCATGCCCTCCTTGAGCTCGATCGGATCGGCGAAGGAGTTCAGCCTGCTGATGATCGGCCGCTCGTGCAGGCCGACGCCGACGCCGTGGCCGAACTGCAGTCCGAACGCGTCGAACTCGTCCGTGAACCCGAACTCCTCGGCCTTCGGCCACACCGCCGCCAGCTGGTCGGTCGTGGCGCCGGGCTTCACCAGGTCGATCGCGGCGTCCATCCACTCGCGCGACTGCTTGAACGCATCGCGCTGCGCCGTCGTCGCCCGTCCGACCACGAACGTCCGGTAGTAGCAGGTCCGGTACCCGTTGTTCACGTGGATGATGTCGAAATACGCCTGGTCGCCCGGCCGGATCAGCCGGTCGGAGAAGACGTGCGGGTGCGGGCTGCAGCGCTCGCCGGCGATCGAGTTGATCGCCTCGACGAACTCCGAGCCCATCTCGAACAGGCGCTGGTGCGCGAGGCCGACCACGTCGGACTCGCGGACGCCGGGGCGCAGGAACTCGAAGATGTCCTGATACACGCCGTCGACCATCGCGCACGCCTGGGTGAGCAGCGTGAGCTCGTCGGAGCTCTTGATCTCGCGGGCCAGCATCATCACCTGCTGCCCGTCGCGGACGTCGATCCCGGCCTTCTGCAGCTCGAGGAAGACAGAGGTCTCGGCCACGTCGACCCCGAGCGGCATGTCGCCGACGCCCTCTTCGCGGAGCACCGACTTGAGCTCCTGCGCCGCGCGCTCCTGCAGCCCGACGGACGCCGAGATCGCGCCCTGGAGGCCGGTGTTGCCGCCCACCGCGTTCTTCTCGTCGAAGAGCTGCGGCAGCTGCAGACGGTGCGCCTTCGCGGCCGATCCGAAGTCCCAGATCCGCGGTCGGCCCGTGCGGGTGATCAGCGCGTAGCGCTCGCCCTTGTTGAACGCCCAGTAGCCGATGTGCGTGCTGGTCGCGTAGCGGATGTTGCTGGTCTCGAACAGCAGGACGGCGCCGAGGTCGGACGCCTCTAGCTGCTCCTTCACGCGCGCGAGCCTGTAGGTGCGGAGACGGTCGAAGTCGACCCGGTTCTCCCAATCGACGCCGTGCAGACCGGGGGCCGGTGTGGTCGCGACCGGGAATCCATCGGTGGCCATGCGCCCTCCTCGGTGACTGCTCCGTGCGACTGGACGGTGTGCAGTGCCACTTGACAGCCGTCAGGCGAGCGAAGATAACACCGTCGAGCGAAGGCGGTAAAGCCGCTGGCACAAGCGCTGGCATAGGGGGGAGCCGTGGGGACGTACGAGGACCATGTCGACACGCTCGACCGGGAGCTCCAAGGCCTCCTCGGCGTGTTCCGGGGGCTGACCGAGGACGATTGGCGGAAGGAGACGCTCCTCGAGCCGCTCGATCCGTCGCAGCGTCACTGGACGCTCTTCGAGCTGGCTGGGCACTTCGACATCTCGATCGGCCTGGCGGCGATGCTGGTCGACGATCCGCAGCCGGACGGCCAGGTCGGTCGCGACCGGGCGAGCTTCTTCATCTTCCCGCGCTCCGAGGTCGCGCCGGTCGTCTACGACTACGCCTACACGATGGTCGAGGGGAAGACCCCGGCGGACATGCCCGGTGTCCTGGAGGCGACCTTCGCGAAGGTGATCGAAGGCGCGCGCGCGAACCCGCCGGGGCTGATCGGTCCCGGCTACTACGCCCTGATGGAGCTGGGTGAGTTCATCCCCAGCCGGATCGTCGAGACCGTGGTGCACGGGCTCGACCTCACCGATCCGCTCGGCATCGATCCGATCGCGACGCCCGAGGCGATCGTGACGTGCGCGGCGATCCTCGACGACGTCCTGGCTCGCCGGACGGTCGGGACCCGTCCGCCGGATCTGTCCGACGATCTGAGCTGGATCCGGGCGGCGTCCGGCAGGCGGCCCCAGGGGAAGCACCCCGACCCGCGCCTGCCACTCATCGGCTGACCGGGCGCCTCAGGCGAGCGCCAACGCCGCGACCGCGTCGACGTCGTACTTCGTGGCGTTGCCCATCACGACCGCGCCGACGCCGACCGTCGGGTAGAGCCGCATCACGTTGAAGAAGCCGGCCCCGCCGCCGAGGTGCTCGACGAACGGCGGATCGGCGTCGCGCCGATCCGCCGGGCGGAACCACCCGAGCCCGAGGTCGTACCGCTTGCCCCGCATCCGGATGTCCCGCATCTCCGCCGCGGCGCCGGCCGAGATGATCCGCGCGCCGTCGAGCTCGCCGTCGCACAGGTGCATGCGGAGGAAGCGCGCCGCGTCGTCGGCGGTTCCGACCAGGCCGCCGTACGCCGAGCCGTCCAGCAGGAACCGCCGGAAGCCGACCCAGCGACCGGCGGGCTCGCCCATGACCCACCGCGGGAGCATCGCCCGCATCGGGCTCCAGCGCGGGTGGTAGCCGGTCGCCGCCGCCGACGCCGTCGGGGTACGCGAAGCCGGTGGCGCGCATCCCGACCGGCGTCAGGACCTCGCGCTCCAAGACGGCGGGGAAGGGATCGCCCGTGACGTGCGCGATCGCGGAGCCCAGCAGCAACGTGCCGAGGTTCGAGTAGCTCGAACGCGTCCCGGGTTCGAATCGCAGCTTGGGGTGCATATGGAGCAGGTCCGTGAGGAAGGTCTCGGGATCCGGCCCGGCTCGATCGACCGGATGGATCCACTTCACGGGGATCGGGTTCGCGATGCCGGCGCTGTGCTGCAGGAGATGCCGCGGCGTGATCCGGTTGGCCTGGTCCTTCGGTAGCAACTGTGGGTCGCCGGAGCGATCGCTGCCACGGGCGCGTCCAGGTCGAGCATCGCCGCGCTCGGCCAGGGTCATCGCTGTCGTCGCGGTCGCGATCTTGGTCATCGAGAACCAGGGCGCGGCGAGGTCCGGCGACATCGGCGTGTCCGCGACCACGTCGGCAAGGCCCGATCCGGCCCGGTCCCGGACGCCTTCGGGGCCGACGATCACGATCGCGACGCCGGGCACGTGATCGCCGACGACCCTGCGAACGCGCTCCGCGAGCTCTGCCATCGCGGGACAGTACCGCCGAGTCGCGCGCGCGCGTCAACCCGGATCTCGCCGCGCCGGTAGCGCGCGACCGCGACGTCCGCGAACACGAAGTCGTCGACGGGCTTAGCATCGCGGGATGGTCGCGAAGGGAACCGCCGATGACCCGTGGGTGCTGAAGACGCCGCCGGGGACGTCGGAGTACCAGATGTGGCGTGACGAGACCGCCGATCCCCGACGCTCGTGTGCCAGGTCGGGAAGACCAGGCTCGGCTACCAACTCCGATGCATCGAGGACCTGCACGCGATGCTGAAGGAGCACGGCGACTGGATCGAGCTCGGCGCCGCCGACGAGCAGAAGCCGGCGAAGGACGGGACGGTCGAAGCGTGGGCGCGCTCGGCCGACAACCCGGTCGGCGGCTGGTACGGCATCAAGAAGGGCCTGCGCGGGCGGTTCGGGATGTACGTGCCGCCGCTGCTGGAGGCGCTCGGCCTGGCGGAGCTCGAACACGAGCCGCGCAACAACCGGATGCGCGCGACCTAGTCGCTATACTCTGTGCACGCGATGGGGCCCGCGCAACCGCTCCCGTGAGCTGATGGCTCCTACCGAACGGGTAGGAGCATGCGGTGGAGCAGACGTACGCGGACCGGCGGAACTCCCTGATCGAAGTCCTCGCCGACCTCGCCGCTTCCTTCGAGCGGCACGACGCGATCGCGGAGGCCAGCGCCAGTCACGGCGCTCTCGAAGAAGCTCGCCGAGGAGCGCTTCAACGTCGTCGTCGTCGGCGCCTTCAAGCGGGGTAAGTCGACGCTCGTGAACGCGCTGCTCGGCGCGGACCTGCTCCCGACGGGAGCGATCCCCCTGACCTCGGTGGTGACCTGCGTGGGGTGGGGGGCCGAGCCGCATCTCCAGATCGCGTTCACCGACGGCCGCGTCGAGGACGTCCCGGCGGCGTCCATCGCTCGGTACGTGACGGAGGCCGCCAATCCCGGGAACGAGCTCGGCGTGGACCGCGTCGTCCTCACCGACCCGAGTGACGGACTCGCCGATGGGATCTTCCTGGTGGACACGCCCGGGATCGAAAGCGTCCATCTGCACAACACGGCCGCCGCACGGGCGGTGCTGCCCGAGATCGACGCGGCGATCTTCGTGACCTCGGCGGATCCTCCGATCTCCGAGGCGGAACGCACGTTCCTCGAGGAGGTGCGCGCCGTCGCCCCTCGGTGTGTTCGTGATCCTGAACAAGATCGACCACGTGCCGGCGGAGGGCCGCTCGGAGACGATCGCGTTCACCCACGACGTCGTGCGCGGCAGCCTCGGCGCTGACGCAGACCTGTACCCGACCAGCGCGTGCTTGGCGACGGAGACCGACGGCCGAACGCGCGGGAGCGCTCCGGGATCCCGGCACTCGAAGCGGGATCTCCGGACGATGCTTGTCCGGGACAAGGGCGACGTGCTGCTCGAGTCGACGCGGAGACGCACGGTCGGTCTCGATCGAGGCGCGTTCGGATGCGCCTCCTCGTCGAGGAGCGTTTGCTCTCGCTGTCGCAGGAAGCCCGTTCGGAGGCGGTGGACCGGCTGGACCAGGTGTTCGCGGATGCGGAGCGCGCGCGGGATGATCTCGCGACGTTGCTGTCGCGCGATGTCCGGCGTCTCGTGCGCGAGGTCGAGCGCGATCTCGCCGCCTTTTCGGAACGCGAGACGACGGTGCTTGCTCGGCGAAGCCGGATCGTGGATCGACCCGCGGAGGGAACGACCCGGATGCGGCGGAGCTGGAGATGGAGCGGGCGCTCCAGCGCGACGTCGAAGCGTGGCGGGTCGACGAGGACGCGCTGATCGCCGACGCGTTCGGGAGCATCGCGACCCCTGCGGTCGACCACGTGGATGAGCTGGCGACGCGAACGGCCCAACTCGCCGGCGACGCGCTCGGACTGGCGCTGCACGTCTCGGCCACGTCGACCGACCTGGCGATCCCGCCCCGATCAGCTACCGATCGTTCGAGACACCGACGATCCTCGGGTCGCTGCTCCCCGGCGTGCACCTCTCGCGGAGGATGGCTCGACGCAAGCTCGAGCGCACCCTCGCCGCTCGGATCCCGATGGTCGTGGACCGGTCGTGCGGAAGGATCCGCTACGAGGTCGTGACGCGGTTGGAGGACGGGAGACGTCAGCTCGAGAAGGACGTCGCCGCCCGGCTCGTCGTCGTCGTCGAGGCGATCCGCCGAGCTTCGGACCGCGCGACGGAGGAGCTGCGGGGCGGATCGGAGCGCGTCGCGGCCCGCCGCCGTGCGATCGAGGCCGAGCGACGCGAGTTGCAGGTCCTGCGATCGCGACTGGACGGGGCGGGAGGCTGAGCATGGCCGACGTCCTCGATGGTTCCTGCGAGGGCTGGATCCCGACGGCTCGGATGGCCGCGTCCGTTCGGTGACGATCGAAGACGACGGTCCCGGGACCGACGTCGAATTCGGCCGTATCCTCGTAGCGGGCCTGGCGGATCTCGTCGTCGAAGCCGCGCCGTCGGAGGCGCTCCCCGCGTCGAGCGTCGCCGGAAGCTCGGTAACGCGATCGGGAAGGTCGACTCGTTCGATCCCCGTGGCGCGCTACACCTGGTTCGATCGCGCGAGGAGGACCGAGCAGCGGGAGCGTGTGGCTCGCGCTCGGTGGCTCGAGAACGGGCTGACCACCTCGTGGCTCGTTCCGAGGCTGCGGCAGGACATCGCCGCCTACCGGGCGAGGATCGACGTCGTGCGCCGGCTCCTGGAGGCATCGTGACCAGGACGATCCCGCTCCTCGCCGGTGATCTGGAGCTCGCCGCTCGGGCGCGTCCGGATCTCGACGAAGCCGCCTTGATCGCCGGAGGCTGATCGCTCGGGGTTCTCGGACTCGTCCGCTCGGCCACGGAGGCGTCACCGAGCGGGCAGGAGGAGTTCGAGCGCGCCCTGCGGATCGATCTGGCCCACGCGGTGGCGGAGGTCGCCGGCTCGCGGTGGAGCATCGTGTCGAACCGGGAACGCCTCGGTCGCGCGACCGACGACGAACAGCGGACGTACGAGGAGTCGATCGCCCTGGATGCGGATCTCGTCCCAGCGCTGAAGGTCCGAAGCGCGCGACCTTCGGACGGAGCTCCGGCGTCTCGAGGACGACGCGATCGCGCGGGGGATCGACATGGCCGGTGTCGAGCCGTCGATCGACTGGTCGGCGACGATCGCGGTCGCCGCATACGAGGTCCCCCGATACGAGAGCGCGGAGAGCCGGCGGGCCACGACCGTCGCGTTCTTCCGACGGATCGGGCCGACCGATGCGTAGCAGGCTCATGCGTCGCGCGGAGGTGTCGCCGCTTGAACGCATGGTCGGCTACCACGACCTCGTGGCCGACCTGCGCAAGACCGGGCTGTCCGATCTGCCACGGCGCGCACCGCTCGGCGTGGCGCTACCTGGACGGCGTGCTCTGGGAGTCGGTGAACGATCCGGGTGTCCGGATGGGTCTCCGCGCCTCGCACGGCTACTGCCGCGACCATTCCAGGATGCTCCTGCGGGTGGCCGACGCGCAGTCCGGCGCACTGGGGGTCGCCATCCTCGCCGACGACCTGTTACAGCACCTCCTCTCGGACGCGGAGATGGAGGCGGCCGCCAAGCGGCCGTCGTCCCGCCGGCGACGCCGTCCGCTGAAGCCAGAAGCTCGGTGCGACGCCTGCATCATCGTTCGGAACACGGAGGAGATCTCCATCCGGATCCTCGCGGTGGCGGACGTCGGCTCGGCGCCGTTCGAAGGGATCCGCGGCCAGGCCGGGGCCTCTGCGTTCCGCATGTGAGCCTCGGCCTCGTGATCCTTACCGAGGTCGCCGACCGCGCGCGCTTCGTGGCCGGCTTCCGCCACGGCGTGCAGGAGCTCCGCGACGAGCTCGCCGAGTATGCCCGGAAGCACGACTACCGGTTCCAGCACGAGGGGATGGTGGATGGGGAGGCCACCTCGTGGCGGCGCGGGATCTATCGTCTCGTCGGCGAGCCGCTCCCGTCGGTTCCGCCGTCCCGATGAGACGGTCCGGCGGTCCCAACCCGACCCAGGTTCACGGGCAGATCGCGGACCGGTCGAGCGTGCGCCGCCAAGCGTTCCCAATCCACCGGCACGTCGTGGATGGGACGGCCCTCGAGCATCGGGTCGCTCGATGGGTGCATCCGTGCTGCCCACACCACGTCATCGCCTCCTGATCGTGGTCGCGTCTTCGGCGCCGAGCGCGTCGCCCTCTTCCTCGTCGATGACCGATGGACGGAAGAACCGCTGCGCGATCAACGTGGGCACGAAGGCCGAGAGGATCACGACCGTGACCAGCTCGGTGTACTGCTGCTGCGAGATGAGGTGGTTCGTCAGTCCGATAGAGCGCGGCGATCGAGCCGAAGGTGAGCCCGGTCGACATCAGCAACGTTAGGTACGTGCGCTCACTCTTCGGGAGTCCGAACGCGCGCGCCGTCGGCCACACGCCGACGCCCTTCGCGAGGAGCTTCACGGCCAACAATGACAGGATCACACCCGCTCCGGTCACCAGCGCCGGTGCCGAGATGAGCGTGCCGGCCCGGAGGAAGAAGAAGGGGGTCAGCAACGCGAAGCAGATCGATCGCATCCGGTCGATCAGGACCCGGTCGTGCACGAAGATCCCGGCTATGACGAGTCCCGCGATGTACGCGGGAAGCACTGCCTCGCTCCCCGCGGATACGGCCAGAGCGCCGAGCCCGAAGAGGACCATCAGGAGGAACTTGATCTCCGGCTCGCTCACCCGTGACTCGTCCATCGGATGACGAGGCGCGTCGTCGCCGGGAGCATCGCAAGTACCGCCGCGCTCACGACGACGAACACCAGCAGCATGCCGGTGAACCGCGTGAAGAGACCGCCGAGCGCGAGCACGGTCCCGAGATCCGTGACGAAACACGCGGCCAAGATCAGCTTGCCCAGCTCCTGTCGGTTCAGCCCGGTCTCGACCATCACCGCGTAGACGACGGCGACCGACGTGGTGCTCAGCGCGATACCGCCGATCTCGGCGGCGTGGAGCGTCCAACCGAGGACCCAGTAGCAGAACGCGAACGCGCCCAAGAACGGCAGGAGGAACGACACGACGCCGATCGAGACGCTCGCCTTCCAGTGCCGGCGCAACGACACCGGGTCGATCTCCGCGCCCGCGAGGAAGGTCAGCATCGAGGAGCCCACGCTCGCGAGGAACGTGGTGAACTCGGTCTGCTGTACCCAGTGCGATGCGTGGGGCAGGTTCCCGACAACGGCTCCGACGAGGATCTCGACGAGCGCGACCGAGATGCCGACCCGGACGCTGATCACCGATGCCACGAAGGCCATCGAGATCCAGACGAATGCGACGAAGTAGATATTCACGGCGCCTCCTCTACCGACTCGCGCTCCTGGTAGAGGCCATCAGCCCGGATGGGCAATTCGAGGAGCGAGCCTCATCGCGCCGTGCGCGGAGTATAGACGCGGTCGGTGCGGGTTCCGGTCAGGCGGGCTCGTTGCCCTCGCGCCACTTGATGCTGCAGCCGACGCTCGGGCGCTGGCCTTCGTCGACCGGCGTGCCGGCGAGCACCGCGTCGATCGCGGCACGGAGGTCGTGACCGTCGACCGGCTTGCCGTTCCCCGGCCGGCTGTCGTCCAACTGCCCGCGGTAGACCAACGCCTCGGTCGCGATCGAACAGGAAGAAGTCCGGCGTGCACGCGGCCGTGTACGCCTTCGCGACCTCCTGGCTCTCGTCGAACAGGTACGGGAACACGTAACCGGCGTCGGCGGCGTCGCGCGCGAGCCCCTCCGGCGCGTCCTCCGGGTACGTGTCCGGGTCGTTCGCGCTGATCGCGACGATGCCGAGGCCGGTGCCGCGCATGTCCCGCGCCAGCGTCGCGAGCTGCGACCGCACGTGCTTCACGTACGGGCAGTGGCTGCAGATGAACATCACGAGCAGCGCATCGTCGCCGGCGAAGTCCTCGAGCCGGACGATGTCGCCCGAGGTTACGTCCGGCAACGCGAATCCCGGCGCCTGGGTGCCGAGCGGGAGCATCGTGGAGGTGGCGGCCATCGCCTCCTAGCGTACGAGCGTGCCGGGCGAACGACCTCCGGTGGAGGCCATCTGCCACAGGTGCATCGCGGCGTAGCCGCGCCACGGCCGCCAGCGTTCGGCCCGTTCCTCGACGGCGGCCGGCGTCGTCGGCAGGCCCGTCGCCGTCATGCCCGCACGGATCCCGAGGTCGGTCGCCGGGAAGGCGTCGGGGTCGCGCAGCGCGCGCATCGCGACGTACGAGGCCGTCCAGCCGCCGACGCCGGGGATCGCGAGCAGCTTGTCGAGCGCGACCTCGGGATCGCCATGGCCCGACAGGTCGAGGTCGCCGCCGGCGACCAGCTCGGAAAGCTGGCGAAGCGTGGCCGCGCGCCGGCCGGTGAGCCCGATCCCGTCGAAGGACGCGGTCGCAACCTGCTCGGCCGTCGGGAACAGGTGAGTGATGCCGCCGGCGCGTTCCTGCGGGCCGAGCGATGTCCCGGCCTGCGTGACGAGCCGTCCCGCCATCGTCCGAGCACCGCGTACCGAGATCTGCTGGCCGAGGATCGCGCGGACGGCGAGCTCGAACCCGTCGACCGCGCCGGGCAGTCGAAGGCCGGGGAGCGTGCGCACGGACCGGCGGAGCGCCGGGTCGCGCGCCAGCCAGCCGTCGATCGTGACCGGGTCGGCGTCGAGGTCCAGCAGTCGCCGCGCGGCCTGCACGACGCCGGCGAACTCGGTCGGTTCGGCGAGGCTCACCTCCAACGTGACGTATGGACCGTCCGGATCCGGGGTCAGGCCGATCAGCACGGCGCCTCCGTCGCGGGCGCGGATCGAGCGACGCAGCGTGGTGCCGTCGAACGTCTCGACGCCGGGGATCGCGCGGTCGCCGACGAACCGGAGCAGCGGCTCGGCCGCGTACGGACGTCGGTAGCCGAGGCGGAGCGTCAGCGTGCCCTCGTGCACGTCGCTGCGCCGACGACGGGCACGGATCTCTCCCGGCGAGCGCCGGAACACGCGTCGGACGGTGTCGTTGTACGCGCGTACCGACGCGAACCCCGATGCGAACGCGACGTCGGCGCTTCGCAGGTCGGTCTGTTCGAGGAGCTGTTTCGCCAGGCGCGCCCGACGCGAACGTGCGACGGCGAGCGGCCCGATCCCGAGCTCCTCGACGAACGCGCGGTGCAGATGCCGTTCGCCGGTCGCCAGGCGCTGGGCCAGTCCAGACACGCCTTCGGCATCCACGACGCCGTCGGCGATCAGCCGCAGTCCCCGCCCCACCAGGTCGGCGCGGATGTCCCAATCGGGGGAGTCGGGGCTGGCCTCCGGGCGGCAGCGGCGGCACGCGCGGAACCCGCCGGCCTCGGCCGCCTCCGCGGTCGGATAGAAGCGGACGTTCTTGCGCATCGGCGGCGGCACCGGGCAGCTCGGCCGGCAGTAGATGCCGGTCGACGTGACGGCCACGAAGAACCGGCCGTCGAACCGCTCGTCCCTACTGGCCATGGCCGCATACCGGCGCTCCGGATCCATCCCACGGGTATAGCGCGCCTCGGCGGCATCCGTCTGGCCGGTTTCGGACATCTCGTCCGGATAGGGTCTGGGGTGCCGCCCGCGAAGGAGGCGCCGGTGCTGTCGGAGCCCACGATCGTCGAACGCGAGGAACAGCCGTACGCCGGCGTCGGCGCGACCGTCCGTCTCCGTGCGATCGGCGAAGCCTTCCCGTGGATGATGGGCGAGCTGGCAGCCGGCCTCGCGCGGCTCGGCGTCGCACCGACGGGACCGCCGTTCCTTCGCTACAACGTGATCGATATGGAGGGCGACCTCCAGATCGAGCTCGGCATCCCGGTCGCGGCGCCGATCCCCGCCGACGAGGGGCTCATCGCCGGTGTCCTCCCGCCCGGCCGATACGCGAGCGTGATCCACACAGGGCCGTACGACGCGCTGATGGGGGCGAACGCCGCGCTCCAGGCGTGGGCGGATCGGGAGGGTCTGCGATGGGGCGTCGTCGAGACCCCCGTGGGCGATCGGTGGGACTCGCGACTGGAGATCTACCTGACCGACCCTGAGGCCGAGCCGGATCCCGCGACGTGGCGGACCGAGGTCGCGTACCTGCTGGCCGACTGATCCAGTTCAGCCCACGTCAGTCCAGCGTGACGCAGAAGACCTTCGTCGTCATCCATCCTCCTTGGTTCCAAGCACCAGGGTGAGCTCCTCGACGCCATCGTCGGCTCGGATCGGGCTGCCCGTTCGGGTGAAGCCGCACTTCTCGAGCACCCGGATCGATCCGACATTGTGCGACGCGACGTGCGCGAACAGCGGCCGTTCGTCGATCTCGCGCAGGAACGCGGCGAGCGCCGCGGTCGCGACGCCCTTGCCCCAGAGTCTCCGGCCGAGCCAGTAGCCGACCTCGCGGCCGTCGTCGGCCATCCAACTGAAGAGGCCGCCGGCCACCTCGCCGTCCAGGAGCACGGTGCGCGTGAGGTTGGTCTCGTCGGCGAGGACCGTCTCCCAGTGGGCCGTGAACGCCTCGTGGTCGCGGGCCGGGAACGCGGCCATCTCGACGGCGACCGGATCGCGCTGGTTCTCGAAGTAGATCGGGAGGTCGCCGGCCTCGACGTCGCGCAAGCGAACCCGCTGCTCGATCTCCTGCGACTCGGTCATGGCCCCTCCCGACGCTCAGCTTAGGGAAGCGTGCATCCGGCGAGTATCGTCGCGGGCATGTCCGACGATCACGTCGCGGTGAACCGGGCCTCGTGGGACGAGGACGCGTCGAACTGGGTCGAACGGGGCCGGAGCGCGTGGGCGTCGTTCGAGGATCCCGCATGGGGTTGGTACACGGAATCCGAGTTGCATCTCCTTCCGGATGTGGCCGGCCTCGATGCGGTCGAACTGGGATGTGGGACCGGCTACATCTCCTCGTGGCTGGCGCGTCGTGGAGCCAGAGTTGTGGGTCTCGACAATTCCTCGAAGCAACTCGCGACGGCGCAGCTCTTTCAAGAGGAGTTCGGCGTGCGCTTCCCGCTCGTGCACGCCGATGCGGAGCGCGCACCGTTCGCTGACGCCAGCTTCGACGTCGCGATCTCCGAGTACGGCGCCGCGATCTGGTGCGATCCGTACCGGTGGATCCCCGAGGCGGCGCGGATCCTCCGTCCCGGAGGCCGGCTCCTGTTCATCGCCGGCGGGACCCTGCTGATGTTGTGCTACCCGACCGACGACGACGACGCTCCCGCCGAGACGACCCTGCACCGGCCGTACTTCGGCATGCATCGCTTCGAATGGCATGAGGCCGAGGAGGCCGTCGACGCCATCGAGTTCCATCTCGGGTATGGCGACATGATCCGGTTGCTGCGTTCGTCGGGGTTCGAGATCGAAGACCTCGTCGAGATCCAGGCGCCGGAGGGTGGGGAGCAGAGCGAGCCGCACATCCCGGTCGAGTGGGCGCGACGCTGGCCGAGCCGGGAGGTCTGGAAGGCCCGGAAGGTCGGCTAGAGGACCGGTCCGAAGAGGTCCGAAGGTCCCTCTCCTAGCGCTCCTCGCCGAGCCAGTCTTGAAGCCGGGAGGTGATGGTCATGGCGCAGACCGACGAGGAGCTTCGTGAGCAGGCCGTCAAACAGCTGAAGAAGAAGCGCGAGTTCTCGGCGGACGTGTTCGCCTACGTGATGGTGAACGCGTTCTTGGTGGGCATCTGGGCGGTCACGGGCTCCGGGTTCTTCTGGCCGATCTTCCCGATCCTTGGATGGGGTCTGGGGCTGTTCTTCCACGCGTGGGACGTGTACCAGCGGCCGCCGACGGAGGAGCGGATCCGGCGGGAGATGGACCGGCTGAAGTAGCTCAGGCCGAGCGGCGGCGCGTGGCTGCGGCCGGCGCCCGCTTCGTGATCGTGCCGACGACCTCGACGCGGACCGGCACGCCGTCCACGTCGGAGGGCAGCTGCTTGCCGGTGTCCTCGGTGAGGTTGACCTTCAGGCCGTAGCCGCTCTGCCCACGCGTGATGCCGACGCCGTTGACGTCCGGACGTTTGGCGACCTTCTTCAGGAGCTTCTCTTTCGCCGCCCGGGCCTCGGTCAGCGTCGCCGCCTTCATGCAGGTCAGGCTAGCAGGTCGATGTTGAGCGCCTGGAGCACGGGCGCGATCGGGTTGGCGTACGTCAGGCCGAGGTTGCGGCGGCCGCCGGTCTGGCTCCCGGCGAACAGCAGCGCGACGCCGAGGTGCTCGCCCGCCGTCATGATCAGCGAGCCGCTGTCGCCGCCCTCGCTGAACGGCTTGGACCCGGCGGCCTCGATCTCGACCTGCCCGTCGAAGCGCAGGTTCCCCATCTCGTAGCCGACCACGACGTTGTCCAGCTCGAAGGCGGTCACGCGGCCGCGCGTGTGCCCGGTGGTCCGTCCCCACTTCTCGACGAGGTCGACTGGGGCGTCCTCGGCCGCGACGCCGGCGACCTTCGCCCGCGTCCCGCGGAGGACGCCGACCTTCGCGTCCACGCCGTCGTCGATCGTGGCGAGCGCGACGTCGATCGCGTTCGTGGAGGTGGGCTTGAGGCGCACGAACCGATCGAGCCCGCCGACCCGGTCGTGCCGCCGCAGGCCGCCGTCGATCGCGCCGGGCTGCAGGATCGCGTCTCCCTTGACGCCCTGGTTCTCGTCGGCGAGGACGTGGTTGTTCGAGAGGATCCGCACGGTGCCCTTCGGTCCGGTGACGAACGCGCCGAGCGTGCCGGCCGTGATCCGGAAGTGCCCGATAGAGATGCCCATCTGGATCGGGCGATGGCGATCCATGAACCACGTGCGCTTGTGGATCCGCCCCACGTAGCGGACGTCGATCTCGCCGCGCGAGCGGGTGGCGAGGTCGTCGAGGTGGAGTGCCTCGGACGCGCTCCGGCGCTGCAGGCGGACGGCCAGCCGGAAGTCCTTGCCGTTCGTGCCGGGCGCGACCCCCAGCGCGAGGGTCGGCGCCGAGCGCAGGTCCGTCATCCGGCGCGCCTCGAACGCCATCGCGTGGGCGATGCGGGGTCGCGCGGCCGTCGTCAGCAGCAGCTGCGACCATTCGGACTTCAGCTCACGCACGGAATCCAGCAGCATGCGGATCTCCTTCCGATCGGATCACGGATAGACGGTGGGTCTCTCCCACCTGATGACGTCGACGGTTCGGCTCCCGACCTCCTCATCCTTGACCAGTCCGATCTGGCGGAAGCCCGCTTTCGTCGCGACCTTCTCCGAGGCGCTGTTGCCCATGATGGTCGTGAGCCACAGCCGCTCGAGCTGCAGGGCGTCGAACGCCCACGCGGAGACCAGGACGACGGCGCGCGTCGCGAACCCTTTGTTGCGAGCTTCGCGCGCCATCCAGTAGCCGATCTGCGCGATACGGCGATCGTCGTCGAAGCCGGCAAGCCCGATCGAACCGGCGAACGTTCCGGATGAGGCGTCGGTGATGGCGAAGTCGACGCTCGTCCCTGAGCGGCGCTGTCCTTCCTGACCGCCTATCCAGCCAGAGGCATGCTCGACGGAGTAGGGGAGCTCGAGCGACGTCCACCGGCCGATCTCCGGGTCCTGGATCGCATCGGCGACCGCTTGCGCATCAACGATGGCGAAGGCACGCAAGACAACGATCCCGTCCTGCAGAGCAGGATCGGGCAGCGGGATCGCGGACATGGACCAACACTATCTTCAGGGGTCGACACGGTTCTGGTCAGCCGGAGGCGAACCGGTCGGTCGCGCGGATCAGCTCCTCCGTGATGCCCGGCGTATCGCCCGCGTGGCCCGCGTCCTCGACGATGACCAGCTCCGAGCCGGGCCAGACGCGATGCAGCTCCCATGCGTTGCCGAGCGGCGCCTGCAGGTCGAACCGGCCGTTCACGAGGACGCCGGGGATGCCGGCCAGGCGTCCGGCGCGCCGGAGCAGCTCGCCGTCCTCGAGGAACAGGTCGTGTCGCACGTAGTGCGTGACGAGCCGCGCGAACCCGAGCGCGAACTCGGGATCGGTGAACCGCGACGCGAGGCCGGTCCTCGGCGGCCAGTCCGGCGTCGCGGATTCCCACAGGCACCATGCGCGCGCGGCTGCCTCGCGCACCTTCGGGTCGCGATCGTGCAACAGCCGCGAGTACGCCTCCACCACGTCGCCGTCGCGGTCGCCTTCCGGCAGGCCGTGCAGGAGGTCGTCCCACTGCTGGGGGAACAGCGGTGCGAGCCCGCCGCGGAACAGCCAGTCCGCCTCGACGCGCCGGCCGGTCGTGACGCCCCACAGCACGATCGCGGCGACGCGATCCAGATGCGCCTCCGTGTATGCCAACGACAGGTCGCTGCCCCACGACCCGCCGAGGAGCAGCCACCTCTCGACGTCGAGGTGCCGACGCAACAGCTCCATGTCGGCCACGAGATGCTGGGTGGTGTTGGTCGAGAGGTCGATGTCGGGTTCGCTGGCGCGCGGAGTGCTCCGCCCGCAGCCGCGCTGATCGAACAGAACGACGCGGTACCGGGCAGGATCGAAGAGCCGCCGGTGCCACGGGGTGCAGCCCGAGCCCGGACCGCCATGGATGACGAGGGCCGGCGCGCCGGCGGGATCGCCGCAGGTCTCCCAGTACACCCGATCGCCGTCGCCGACCTCGAGCATGCCGTCGGCGTACGGCTCCAGCGCAGGGTAGAGAGGCATCCTCGCGACCGCCTACAGGGCGATCAGCCCCGCGTCGGTCGGGCTGAACCCGCAGGCCTCCAGGTAGAAGGAGCGGAGGTGCTCGTCGAAGTCGACGTGGAGCCATTCGCAGCCGGCCTCGCGGGAACGGACGACCGCGACGGCCACCAACTCGGTGCCCACACCCGAATGCCGTGCGGTCCGCGCGACCATCGTGTCCTGGAGCCAGGCGTGCACGAGCCCGTCCCACAGCACGTTCACGAACCCGACGAGCGTCGCGCCGTCGCGTGCGGTGACCCAGCCGAGGCTATGCCGGTGCAGGAGCTCGTCCCAGTTCCACTCCGCGTCGTCGTACACCCGCGTCTCGAAGGCCTCGGCGTGCAGCCGGTTGAGTTCGGCGTTCGCGATATCGCCGCGCCACGTGTAGGTGATGGCCACGGCGCAACTGTAGCGACGGCCGTGCTCACGCGTACGACGAGATGCGGACCGCGAGCGTATCCGCGTCCGTCGCCAGGAAGGCGAGCAGCCGCGTGGCTTCCTCGGTGACCTCGGCCCGCTCTGCCGCTCGCAGCGGGCGGAAGCGCTCGATCCGGAGCGTGGCGCAGCCGTCCTCGGTGAGCAGCCGCCATCGCGCCGCGGGGTACCCGTCGACGAGCATGGCGCCCCAACCGATGTCGGTCCAGCCGGGCACGTCGGGCGCCACCATCCGGCTGCGGTCTTTGTGCCCGAGCAGGACGTTGTCGTACTCGGGCAGGAACCGGACCGGCGCCGGCGTCGAGGGATCGGGCAGCGGCGCGCGCGGCACGTCGAACAGCTCGCGCCCGCGCTCGTCGCGGAACGTCCGGAGCCGCGGCCGGAGCCGTTCGAGCACTGCTCGTGCGCCGGCGAGGCCGCACCAGCTCTGCACGTCGGCGGGCAGCGCCGGCCCGAACACCGCCAGGTACCGAAGGATCATGGGGTCGGGATCGGTCGAGGATGCGAGTGGGCGGGCGAGCCAGTGCTCGACGGTCGTGAAGGCGGCCGGTCCGCTCCGGCCCCAGATGCCGCGTGGCGTCGTCTGCACCAGCGGGAGCAAGTAGGTGACGGCGTAGGCGAGCGACAGACCGTCGTGGTCCGGCCAGCGCTCGGCGAGCAGCGGCGCGAGCTCGGCCCGCGTGCGTGGCCGTTCCTCCAGGAGCGCCGTCGCCAGGGCGATCAACTCGTCGACGTCCAGGCCCGTCAACCGCCGGCCGAACGGGCTCTGGCTGTGGAGCGAGCGATGCAGCACGGGACCGATGACGGGTCGCAGCGCCAGCGCATCTGTCGCCGAAACCAGATGCAGGGTCGCGCGGAACAGCGGCATCCGGACGGCCCGCCGATCGGCTATCGGCTGGGCCAGCGCCGCCGGACGGAACCCCTCGAGCCGCGACCACAGCGCCACGTACGGGTCGCGCGGCACTTGCGCCTGGAGGCCGACCAGGCGATCCACGGCCGCGAGCGCGCTCACCCGCTTGCGCCGCAACAGCATCTGCCGCTCGAGCAGCGCCCGGTTCAGTGCGCGCGTCGAAAGGATCCGCACCGACCGCATCGGAAGGCCAACGATACCGACGGCCTTACGCGTCGTGTTCACGTCGGTGGGGTTGCCCTATCCGCGGCTCGGGTATGGGATAGGGAGAACGATCCCCGAGGGAGGGTTTGTGATGGACAAGGTGGTGCACTTCGAGATCCCCGTGGACGACGAGGCTCGGGCGAAGGAGTTCTACGGCTCGACGTTCGACTGGGACCTCAACGAAGCCGACATGGGCGGCGGCGTGACCTATACGACCATCGGCACGGTGGAGACGAACGAGCAGATGCTGCCGAAGGAGCCCGGCGCGATCAACGGCGGCATGATGAAGCGGTCCTCGGACACACCGAGCCCGGTGATCACGATCCAGGTCGACGCGATCGACGACTCCCTGAAGAAGATCGAGGCTGGCGGCGGCACCGTCGTGCAGCCGCGGACGCCGATCCCCGGCATGGGCGCGTTCGCATACTTCAAGGACCCCGAGGGCAACACGATGGGCTTGTTCGAGACCTCACGCTGAGCTGAGCAGACGCCGGGCTCAGCCCGGGATCTCGAACCGGACCGACGTGCCGCCCTCCGGCGGCGTGCTCGCGGCGATCGTCCCGCCGTGCGCCTCGACGAGCCGCTTCGCGATCGCGAGCCCCAAGCCGGTGCCGCCGGCGTCTGCCGACGTCACGAATCGGTCGAACACGTTCGGCAGCTGCTCGGGGGCGATCCCGGGGCCGGTGTCCCGGACCTCGAAGGACGCGCCCCGCGCGGCGGCGTGTCCCACGAGCACGGTCACACGACCGTCCCGAGGCGTGTGTCGGATCGCGTTCGCCAGCAGGTTCGTCAGGACCTCCAGGACCCGCACCGGGTCGGCCTCGATCGTCGCGGGCGCCTCGGGCGCCACGTCGACGTCGAGCGCCACGCCGCCGTCGGTCGCGGCCGTCTCGAACGCGCTCGCGGCATCCCGCGCGACGGCGCGCGGATCCATCACCTCGCGGTGCAACGCCAGGACGCCGGCCTCGGCCATCGAGAGCGTCCGCAGGTCGTCCAAGAGCCGGGCCATCAGCTCGGTCCGGTCCAGGACCGGCTGCAGGTGCGCTTCGTTGGCCGGGTCGAGGCCGTCGAGCATCGCCTCGATCGAGCCGCGGATCGCCTGCAGCGGCGTCCGGAGTTCGTGGGCGATGTCGGCGAGCAGCTCGCGCCGCCGCTCCTCGTTCGTCTGGAGCCGGCCGGTCATCTGGTCGAACGCGGCGGCGAGACCGCCCAGCTGCCGCGACGGCACCTCGCCGACGCGCGTCGCGTAGTCGCCGCCCGCCACGCGGTCGGCCGCGTCCATCAGCGCGCCGATCGATCGGCCGCTGCGCCACAGCCATCGCGCGCTCAGGATCAGCCCGATCAGGACGACCGCCGAGACCCCGATCGTGACCCAGGGAGCCGGCGGGTTCCCGCCGACGATCCACGTCACAAGCCGTGCGAGCACCGCGACGAGCAGGACGATCAGCAGGAGCGCCACGAACACGCCGCGCCGGAACCGGCGTCCGGGCCCCCGGCGGAACCCACCCCCGCCCACCCACGGCGGCGGGCCGTCGCCCCACGGCGCGTGCTCAGGCATCCGCGAACCGGTAGCCGACGCCGTGCACGGTCAGGACGTAGCGCGGATGCGCGGGCTCCGGCTCGATCTTCCGGCGGAGGTTCTTCACGTGCGCGTCGATCGCCCGGTCGTAGGAATCGATCGCGACCCCGTGCAGCGCATCCTGGAGCTGCCCGCGCGTGAACACCCGGCCGGGCTCCCGCACGAGCGTCACCAGCAGCTGGAACTCCGTCGGGGTCAGATCCACAGCCGTCCCGCGCACGTGCACCCGCATCCTCGGCACGTCGACCTCGACGTCGGCCGCCCGCAGGACCTCGGCGCCGATCATGGCGCCGCTCGTTCGGCGCAGCACCGCTCGCACCCGCGCCACGAGCTCCTTCGGGCTGAACGGCTTCACCAGGTAGTCGTCGGCGCCGAGCTCGAGGCCAACGATCCGGTCCGACTCCTCGCCCCGCGCGGTCAGCATGATGATCGGCGTGCCGGACGCGCGCCGGAGCTCGCGCGCGACGTCGAGGCCGTCCATCCCGGGCAGCCCAAGGTCGAGCACGAGCAGGTCGGGGTGGTCACCGCGGAAGCTCGCGACCGCAGCCGAGCCGTCGCCGACGACCGTCACCTCGAACCCGGCCACCTCGAGGTAGTCGCGGAGCGTGCGAGCGATCTGCATGTCGTCCTCGACGACCAGGATCCGTTGCATCGCGCCGAGCCTCTCGCGACGGGAGGGCGGAGGCAACACGCCTCCGCCCGTCGCCGTCCTCAGGCCGCCGGCGGCGCCGGCGCGGTCGGCGGGTTGCCATGCTGCTGGCGGTGCCACTCGCCGGCCTTCTCCTCGAAGCGCTTGCGGCCCTCTTCGTTCCACGGGCCGGGCCCTCGTCCACCGTGGCCCCAGCGGCCGGCGCCCCGCATGATCCCGCCGATCAGGAAGATGAAGCCGAAGAAGAACAGCGGGAACAGGAAGAACCCGGGGAAGAAGAACGGCCGTCCCTCGTCGACGACGTGGACCACCTGCACCGTCTGGCCGTTCTGCTGCGCGGTCTGGACCTGCTGCACGCCCTGGGCGATGCCGTTGCGCTGCCCTGCGTTGTACGAGGCGACCCCGATCCCGACCCCCGCCAGGATCACGAACACCAGTGCGATCGCTGCGAACCCTCGACGCATCGTGTGACCTCCTTGTCTCGCGTCTGCATCCACGATGCCGCCAAGATGTGAAGGGCTCGTGAAGGAAGGAAGGAGGTGTCCGATCTGCGGGATGCAGCTGGTGCCACGTTCCGAGTGAGGTCGTCGGTGGTCGTCGACTAGCCTCGGGTGGATGGACGGCGAGGATCTGCTTCCGCCCCCTCCCGGAGGATCTGCGCCAGTCGTCGTGGCCCAGCGATACCGCCTCGAGCGTTCGCTGGGCAACGGCGGCATGGGCGAGGTGTTCGTCGCCACGGACCTGATGCTCGAGCGGCGTGTCGCCCTCAAGCAGCTCTCGCCGGCGTTGGTCGTGGACGACCCCGCGCGCAGGCGGTTCCAGCGTGAGGCGAAGGCCCTCGCCAGGATCAGCCACCCGAACGTGGTCGGCGTGTTCGACACGGGGGAGGACGCGGGCCGACCGTTCCTGGTGATGGAGTTGGTCGAGGGTGCGACGCTGCGCGATGAGCTGCGGCGGACCGGCAGGATCGAGCCGACGCGCGCGGCGTCGATCGGCGCCGGCGTGGCGGGAGGGCTCGCGGCCGCGCACGCGCAGGGCGTGATCCATCGCGACGTGAAGCCGTCGAACGTCTTCCTCACGCCCTCCGATGTGCCGAAGGTCGGAGACTTCGGGATCGCCCGGGTCGAGCGCGGCGACGAGACGTTGACGTTGACCGGTCAGGCGTTCGGGTCGCCTCCGTACGTCGCGCCGGAACAGGCGACCGGCGGACGCGTCGACGCCCGTGCGGACCTCTACTCGCTGGGGTGCGTGCTGTTCCACATGCTCGCCGGCCGGCAGCCGTTCGCCGGCGACGATGCCGTGTCGATCACCTACCAGCATGTCCACACCGTCCCGCCACGCGTGGATGTGCTCGATCCTCGGATCCCGGCGGACATGGCCACGCTGGTCGCCGCACTCTTGGAGAAGGACCCGGCCGATCGGCCGCAGACGGCAGAAGAGGTCCGACGTGCGCTCGAGGGTGGGCCTATGCTGCGCTCCGCCGCGGACGTGGCCACCGAGCCGATCGTCGAGGGGGCGACCGCGGTCCTGCCGACCAGGACGCAGACGCTGGAGAACCGACGGAGGAGGCGTTGGCCGCTCGCCGCGCTGGTCGCCGGGGTGATCCTCGTGCTGGTCCTCGCGCTCGCCGCTCTCTTTCCGCGCGGGAAGGGCGCCGCGGCGCCGTCGTTCACACCGGCCGCGACCACCACGTCACCTCCGGCTTCGACGTCCCCCTCCGCCTCGGCGTCGTTCTCGTCCTCCTCGCTCCCGACACTGACACCGGACGAAGCCGGCGCCGCGCTCGTCGCGCTCGCGCAGCGGATGGGGGACACCGGCGCGATCGACAAGCACCTGGAGAGAGACATCGAGCACGCGGTCGACGACGTCCTGCGACACAACGTAGGGCCGGACCAGCTCGGACGGCTGGACGACCTGCGGGGCAAGATCTCGGCCGCCGTCGACCGCGGAGACGTCTCGTCGAACGACGGGCAGCAGCTCGACGACGCGATCGATCAGCTGGAGCAGGCCGCCCGCGCGGCGGGCGACTAGCCCCCGTGGGATCTCGATGACTGGACGCACCGCGCCATCCCTCCTACGGTTGGTCGATGGCGGTCGCGGCGCGGCAGCAGCGGATCCTCGCCTCGCTCCAGCCCTTCCTGCGCGGGATCATGGAGACCGGTCCGCTCATGGACGACCCGGAGGCGTGCGACTTCATCGCCGGCAACCCCGAGGTGCCCGCGCTCCCGGGCTACGTCGAGACGCTCCAGAAGTGGATCGAGCCCCAGAACCGCCGGTGGTTCGCCTACGGGATGCCGGATCCGCGGGCGTGCGAGGCCGCCGCCGCGTCGCTCTCCGATGAGCTCGGCCTGCGCTTCGCGCCGGACGACATCCTCCTCACGCGCGGTGCGCACGGCGCGATGGGCCTCGCGATGGCGATGCTGCTCGATCCGGGCGACGAGGTCGTGTTCATCAGCCCGCCGTGGTTCTTCTACGAAGCGCTGATCCTGGGCGCGAACGCAACGCCGGTGCGCGTCCGCGCGGACGGAACGACGTGGGACCTGGACATCGACGCGATCGCCGGCGCGCTGTCGCCGCGGACGCGGATGGTCCTGATCAACACGCCGAACAACCCGACCGGCCGGATCTACCCCGACGAGACGCTGGCCCGGCTCGGGGCGCTGCTCGACCAGCACTCGGCGGAGATCGGCCGGCCTGTCTACGTCCTGTCCGACGAGGCGTACAGCAAGATCCTGTTCGACGGGAACGCGATGCGCACGCCGGCGCGTCACTACGACCGGTCGATGCTGGTGCACACGTTCAGCAAGAGCGCGCTCGCGCCGGCGCAGCGCCTCGGTTACCTCGCGCTGCCGCCGTCGATGCCGGACCGCGAGGCATTGCGAGAGGCGGCGTTCGGTGCGGCGTTCTCCTCGGCGAACATGGCGCCGGACGCGGTGATGCAGTACGCGCTGCCGGATCTCCTGGACATCACGGTGGACATGGGCCGGCTCCAGCGTCGTCGTGACGTGCTGCTCGCGGGGCTCCGCGGTGCGGGCTACGACCTGCACACGCCCGAGGGAACGTTCTACCTGCTGGTGCGATCGCCGATCCCGGACGAGGTGGCGTTCGTCAGGCGGCTCGCGAAGGACAAGGTGTTGGCGATGCCCGGGAACATGTTCGAGATGCCCGGGTACTTCCGCCTGTCGATCACGGCAACCGACGAGATGGTCGCGCGCGCGATCCCGGCGTTCGAGCGGGCGATTAGCGAGGTGGCCTGACACACCGCGCGTTCGCACTTCCCGGCACCGGCTATGGTGGCGGCCGCGTTCTCCGAGGGAGGTGTCGGTCGATGCGACGGACTTGAGCGCCCACGTTGCGGGCGTCGGTCCTGGCGCCCATCGATCACGCCGAGGGCGTCGTTCGCTGACCGAACGCCGCTCCGCCCATGTAGAGGAGATGCCCCTGATGTCCTCCATCGAAGACAGGCTCGCGCCGGTCGTCGAGACCGCCGCCGCGAACGCAGCAGCCGTTGACCACGACGCGGCGTTCCCCGAGCAGACCGTGAAGGCGCTGGCCGACGCCGGCCTGCTCGGCATCACGCTGCCGGCCGAGGTCGGCGGCCTCGGCCTCGGACCCGCCCAGTTCCTGACCACCGTCCGGCGGCTCGCCGGCGCGTGCGCGTCCAGCGCGATGGTCTACCTGATGCACGTGTGCGCCGCGCAGGTGGCTCAGGCCGGCGGCGCGCCTGAGGACCGACTCCGTGGCATGGCCGCCGACCGGCTCTCCACGCTCGCCTTCAGCGAACGAGGCTCGCGCTCGCACTTCTGGGCGCCGGTTTCCCAGATCGAGGGTGGGGACGGGGATGAGCGCCTCGCTGCGCAGAAGTCGTTCGTCACGAGCGCCGGTCAGGCGTCGACGTACGTCGTGTCCACGCGGCCCGCCGGTGCCGACGCGCTGGCGTCAAGCCTCTACCTGGTGCCGGGCGACGCCGTCGGGATCGAGACGACCGGGCCGTGGGTCGGGCTCGGCCTGCGCGGGAACGCCAGCGCGCCGATGACGTTCACCACGCCGATCGCGGACTCGGCATTGCTTGGCGAGGAGGGCAAGGGCCTCGACCTGATGCTCGGTGTGGTCCTGCCGTGGTTCCAGCTGGGGCAGGGCGGCGTCTCGCTCGGCATCGCCGAGGGCGCGATCGGGATCGCGGTCGGCCACGTCACCACCGCGAAGCTCGAGCACCTCGGGCAGACGTTGGCCGATCTGCCGACGGTGCGCGCCCGGCTCGGTCGCTGCCAGACCGAGGTCGACGCGCTGGCCGGCTTCCTGTCGGATCTCGCGCGACGGATGGCCGAGGGCGACGCAACCGCGCCGGTCCTGTCGGCGAAGGCCGTCGCGAACGAGACCGCCATCCGCGTGACGTCCGAGGCGATGCAGGCCTGCGGCGGGGCCGCGATGAGCCCGGCGCTCGGTCTGGAGCGGTACTTCCGCGACGCGCGCGCCGGCTCGGTGATGGCGCCGACCACCGACGTCCTCTACGAGCTGACCGGCCGCGCGATGGCCGGCATGCCGCTGCTGGGGTGATCGCGATGGAACGCGTGATGGTCGGCGCCGTCGTCTACGACCCGAAGGTCGTGCCGATCTGGGAGGGCATCCGCGCGTACTTCGCGCAGGCGCCCGTCGGCATGGACTTCGTGCTGTTCTCCAACTACGAGGCGCAGGTGGAGGCGCTGCTGGGCGAACGGATCCACATCGCCTGGAACACGAACCTTGGATACGTGCGCACGTTCCTCGCGACCGACGGCGCGTGCCGCGTGCTCGCGATGCGCGACGCCGACGTCGAGTTCTTCTCCACGCTCGTCGCGCGCACCGGCGAGCTCGCGGCCGTCCGGGATCTCAAGGGGAAGCGGCTCGCGCTCGGCAGCGCCGACTCGGCGCAGGCCGCCATCATGCCGGTGCACTACCTGACGCACGAGGGCATCCAGCCCGGCGTCGACCTGGAGCTCGTCCGGTTCGACTCCGACGTGGGCAAGCACGGCGACACCGGCCGCAGCGAACGCGACGCCCTGGAGGCGGTGCTGGACGGCCGCGCCGACGCGGCGGCGATCGGCGCCGCCAGCTGGGATGTGTTCGTGCGCTCAGGCGAGGTCCCGCCGGGACGGCTCCAGCCATTCTGGACCTCGCCGCCGTATTCGCACTGCAACTTCACGGCGCTGCCGTCGCTGGACGCTGGCGCCGCCGACGCATGGACCGCGCACCTGCGGGCGATGTCGTGGGACGTCCCCGAGCACCGGCGGATCCTCGAGCTGGAGGGCCTCCGCGAGTGGGTCGGCCCGCACCTGGACGGCTACCGCGACGTGTTCGCCGCGGTCGAGGAACAGGGGCTCGCGGCAGCGTGGTGAACGCCCGCTACGACGGCGCCGATCTCGGCCTGGCCGAGGGCCTGATGTTCGCGATCGACGTGCACTTGTCCGACCTCGCGCCCGGCGAGGTGCTGGAGGTGTCGTCGACGAACCCCGGCCTGGCCCACGAGCTGCCGGCGTGGTGCACGGGGACCGGTCACCGCCTGGTCGCCTCGGAGCCCGACGGCGACCGGACCCTGTTCCACATCGAACGCGGCGTGCACGGGTCGTTGATGTTCGCCGACCGGCCCGACCTGCCGCTGGAGGCGCCCGACCGCGGCGACGGGTTCCCGACGCCGTCGTGGCTGATCGGGCTGGCCGGCCGGATCCCCGACCGCGCGGATCCGGCGACGGGGTTCGCGCCGCGAGGCTCGTTGGTCGAAGCGGGCTCGCCGGCCTTCCCGTACACCGAGCTGGAGCGCGACCGCGTGTGGGCGCAGAACGTCGCGTCTCTCTACGACCAGGCGACCGCACAGCAATGGGACGCGTCCACCGACATCGCGTGGCATGAGCTGCCCGCGTTGCCGTCGCACGTCGAGCGCGCGGTCGGCCAGATCATGACCCACCTCGCCGAGAACGAATACGCGGCGCTCTACGTCCCCTCGAAGTTCATCCCGCGCATCCATCCGCACTTCACCGAGGTCGTGTTGTTCCTGGCGACGCAGGTCGTGGACGAGGCCCGCCACATCGAGGCGTTCACGAAGCGCGCGCTGGCGAGCGGCGGTCAGCTCGGCATCTCCGCGGCGATCACGCAGCGCTCGCTGAAGTCGTTGCTCGATCAGGAGGACTTCTCGCAGGCGTCGTTCCTGCTGTCGGTGTTGGGCGAGGGCGCGTTCCTCGAGTACCTCGCGTTCGTGGAGCGCTACGCGCCCGATCCGGTCACGGCCGACGTGGTGCGGCGCGCGCGAGCAGACGAGTCACGTCACGTCGCGTTCGGCGTCGAGCACGCGCGGTTGTTCCTAGCCGCCGATCCGGAGCGGGGTTCGGTGTTGCGGCAGGCGGTGGAGCAGCGCGCCGAGTTCCTCTCGCAGACCTCGGGGGCGACGCCGCACGTCGAGGAGGCGCTGGTGATCCTGGCGGCCGGCGGGACGTCGCCGGGGGCGTTGCCGGATGGTGTTCGAGCGGTCCGGGAGCTCCACGAGACGATGCACAAGCGGCGGGTGGGCCGGCTCCGTCAGCTCGGCTTCGACGAGTCGACCGCCAACGAGATCTCGGAGCTCCACACCGCGAACTTCATGTGAGCGACGATTCAGTCCTTGATCTCCTGGATCGTGTTGCCGCCGTCGACCACGATCGACTGGCCGGTGAGGTAACTCGCGCGGTCGCTTGCGAGGAACGCGACGACCTCCGCGACCTCCTCCGGCGTCCCCGGGCGGCCGATCGGCGTCGCGTCGCCGTGCCGGATCTCGTCCTGGGTCGATGACGACGTGGCGATCCATCCGGGCGCGACGGAGTTCGCGGTGATCCCGTGCGGACCGAGTTCCAGTGCGAGCCCGCGCATCAGGCCGTCCATGCCCGCCTTCCCGGCGCCGTAGCCGCTCGAGCCGGGAGCCGTTACGAGGGGTCCGGTGACCGACGACACCATCACGATCCGGCCGTACCGGCGCTCGACCATGCCCGGGACGACCCGGTGGGTCACGTTGAAGGCCGTGTCGAGATTCATCGCGATCTCGAGGTCCCAGATCGCGGCATCGTTCTCCACGAACATCCCCGCCTCGAAGCCATCGAGCCCGACGTTCAGCATGCCGGCGTTGTTCACCAGGACGTCGATCCTGCCGTGGTGCTCGAGCGCGGCCTCGACGAGCGCCTTCACCTGGGCGCGGTCGGTGAGGTCGGCGACGAAGCCCTGCGCGCGGTCGGTTCCGAGCTCCTCCGCACGCTCGTGGATCCGGTCGGTGGTCGAGGTGATCGTGACCTCCCCGCCCTCGCGGACGAGGGCGCGAGCGCACGCCATGCCGATACCGGTGTGGTTGCCGCACCCGGTGATCAGCGCGGTCCTGCCGTCGAGTTCATCGAGCACGGGGCCTCCCTCCGACGAGGCGCATCGTCGCACGCTCCCGGATACCGGCGGGTCATCCGATATCGTCCGGAGCCATGAGAGGGAAGAGGCTCGTTCCGCTGTTGTTCGTCGCGTCGTTGGTCGTCCTGGCCCTGCCGCAGGCCGGCACGGCCGGGACGGAACCCGATCCGAACACGCACGACACCGTGCTCGGGACCACCGGTGGGATCCGGTACGCCACCGACTCGGCCGTCTATCAAGCGTCGAACAACGACTTCATCGACGTCTACGCGGGATGCGGCGGTCCGAACTGGCACCTGTTCGGTGGCGGGAGCCTCGCGGCCGGCGGGGTGGCCAAGTCGTTCGACGAGTTCGACCGTCCGGCGGATTACCTCGACGCCGACACGAACTTGGACGACGGATGGCTTGCCAGCGCGAAGGGGACGCCGCCGGCCAAGCTCCACGCCTACACGGCCTGCATGAAACACGCGGCCACCTACCCGTTCCAGAACCTCCCGACCGACTCGTCGGGCAACCGGTTAGCGTCGATCGCCTGCCCGGGCACGCAGCGGGTGACCCAGGGGAGCGTGGCGATCGCCACGAGCAACAGCTGGATCACGTCGTCGTACCCGTACGACGGCCCCGACAAGGACACGATCCCCGACGACGGGTGGCGGGGCTCCGTCTTCGACACCGCCGGCGGCATCGGCGGGTTCTCGGACTACGCGATCTGCTCGACGGGCCTGAAGCTCCACTACTTCAAGAGCCCGGCTACGAAGGTCAGGGTGAAGTCGGCCGCCACCGTGAAGGTGTCGTGCCCGACGGACCAGCACGTGGTCGGCGGCGGGGAGAAGCTGACCGGCACGCAGAGCACCGGTCGCCTGATCGGGTCGTTCCCGTACGACGACGCTGACAAGGACAAGATCCCCGACGACGGCTGGCAAGCGAAGGTCTACAACCTGGGCGGGGGGCCGAAGATGCTCACCGGCTTCGCGATCTGCGTCGCCTGAGCCTCAGATCCTGTCGACGAACCTGCGCAGCTCCGGCAGGTGGTCGTCGGTGTGCTTGAACGCGGTCTCCGAGAACAGCTCCTCGGCTTCGGGCGTGATCTCAGCGAGGACCGCGAACGCAGACCGGGATCGGTCGCGTGAGGCAACCAGCGTCAGCCATGCGGTTGCGGCGTTGACGTCGGCGCCCTCGGCCAGGAACCGTTCGTTGTTCGCGTCCGTGTTCCAGTCGAACGGACCGACGAACGTCCCGGCAGCGATCGCCTCGAGCTGCTCGGCGATGACCGTATTCCAGCACCGCATGTGCCACAGGAGGTCCTTCACGGACCACCCGTCGGCGTTGAGCGAGGGTTCCTCCCGGCGGTCCTCGGGCACCCGTTCGACCAGCGCCGCGAACTCAGCCCAACGCTCGTCGTCGATCCCAAGCAACCCGTCCGAGCTCTCCATCGCCTCCGGTACACTCCCCGCCGGAACCCGCAGGTGAAAGGCTAGCTCCGCATGTCACGAGTGATCTTGATCGCGTGGGACGGCGCCGATTGGCGCATCCTCGACCCCCTGCTGGAGCAGGGCGCCCTGCCCAACCTCCAGGCCCTGATCGACCGGGGGCAGAAGGACGTCCTGCGATCCACCGTCCCCACCCATAGCTGGTCGGCGTGGCCGAGCTTCCTGACCGGCGTCGATCCGGTCGACCACGGCGTGTACGACATCCTCGAAACCGTCCCCGGCACGCACAAGCAGTACCCGGTCACCTACAAGAGCATCAAGGCGCGCACGTTCCTGGACGACCTCACCGCGGCGAACAAGAAGATGCTGCTGCTGGACGTCCCGCTGACGTTCCCGCCGCCCGAGCTGGACGGCACGCTGATCGCCGGCGGGGTCCTGCCGAAGCACCGGACGTTCACCGCGCCGGCCGACCTTACCGCCGACCTCGTGAAGGCGCGCCTGGAGTGGCCGGTCAACGGCATGAGCTGGACCACGTACCACAACCGTCCTGACGCCTACCTCGACGAGGCCTACGAGGTCACGGCGAAGCGGATCGCGGTCTCCGAGTGGTTGATGGACAATACCGAGTGGGACCTGATGGCGAGCGTGTTCGTCTCGATCGACCGCACACAGCATTGCCTCAGCAACTACATCGCGCCGGACCACCCCGACTACGCGAAGAACAAGGACTCGCGGATCGGAACGAAGGTCGCCGACATCTTCCGGCAGGCCGACGAGGCGATCGGGTCGTTCGTCTCGCGCGCAAAGCCCGACGACACGATCCTGTTCATCTCCGACCACGGGTTCCAGTCGTGCACGCGCACGATCAACATGGATCGCATGCTCCACGAGTTCGGCTACCTGGATTTCTCCGCGTCGAACGCGGTGTTCGGGCCGATGCAGTGGGGCCCGATGCGGAAGATCGCACGCAAGGTCTACGACACGCTCGGGCTGCACGGGAAGGTGGCGCTGCCGCAGTCGGTGAGCTGGGCGAAGACCCGCGCCTACACCACGATCCGCTCGACGGGCGAGGGCGTCAGCGTGAACCTCGCCGGCCGCGAGATCGACGGGATAGTCGACCCCGGCGACTACGAGAAGGTGCGCGACGAGCTGATGGACCGACTGGGCGGCTACGTCGACCCGAAGACCGGGAAGAAGCCGGTCAAGGAGATCCACAAGCGCGAGGAGGTCTTCAAGGGCCGCTTCGCCGATGTGGCGCCCGACATCCTGATGGTCCCGAACGAGGGCTACTCGCTGACGCACGCGAAGTCCGCCATCGAGGACGCCGACTGGGTCAGCGGCGATCATCGGATCGAGGGGACGATCGTGGCGGTCGGGCCGCACGTGACGCCGTTCGAGCAGCAGCCCGCGTTGATCGACATGGCGCCGACGCTGCTGGCCGCGCTGGACGCGCCGACCGCGGTGCAGCCGACGGGCCGCGTGCTCCACGAGATCGTCGGCTCGGACGCCGGGCTGGTCACGCGCGAGGCGACGACGGCGATCCCCGGCATGGACAGCGCGAACGAGGCGGGGGTCTCCGACACCGAGGCCGACGAGATGGAGGAGCACCTCCGCGGCCTCGGCTACATCGAGTAGCCGGGCCGGGGAGGCGCCGGGGGAGGGTCACCCCTCCCGCACCATGTAGATCTTGTCGGCCACCAGGCCATGGGCCTCGCGGTGCACGGTCGCGGCGGTCTCGGCGTCGGGCGCCTCGACCAGGCAGAACACCTTGCCGTCCGCCTCGTCGACCCAGAACTTCCGGTACTGCACGCCGTAACGCTCCTGCGTCGCGAGGTCGGCCTCGTGCGCACCCACCACGTCCTCGAAGCCCGCTCCCTCGGGGAGCTGCTCGTGGATGTCCATGAAGAGCGGCATCGCTCTCCTCCTTCCGTCGGCGCGACCCGGTTGCCGCGCGCTGAGGAGGTTCTACCGAGCCGTCGTTTGCGCGGGCGTTTGCGGAACGGCGATCGCCAACAATCTCGCCTGGAAGTCCGGCATCGGTCCCGATCCGCGGCACGCCGAGCAGGTGGACGTCGAGGCTCACGGCCCACCGCCTTCGGTCGGTGCGGGCGCGAGCCGGAGCGATCCGCCGTCCGACGTCAAGGCGAGCTGGTCGTCGGCGACCGACGCGCTGCAGCGCGCGGCGAGCACCGAGAGGAATCGGCGCTCGAGGTCCATCCGATCCGGGGGCCCGGCCATCCGCGTCGTCGCGAGCGGCCCGAACACCAGCACGCCCTCGTCCATCGACCATGTCCCCACGAACCGGTTCACGCCGGCGCCGCCGCTCACGCCGCCGCCCTCCTCGAACGCGATGGTCGGCGGGTCTTCGACCAGGAGCGGGTCTTCGTCGATCGAGGTGACGACCCAGCCGGTTCCTGCGAGCTCGACGAGGCCGTCCACGCCTCCGATGCTACGGCGATAGGGTTCGGTCCGTGGCCGACGTCGTATCGATCCTCGCCCTGATCGCGGCGTTGCCCGGCCCGTGGCAACCCGTCGACGTCACCACCGTCAACGACGCGGTCGTCCGGCTCGCGCGCCTCGAAGGTTCGTTCCCGTGGCACCATCACGACGAGGACGAGCTGTTCCTGTGCTGGGACGGGTCGTTCGAGATCGAACTCGAAGGCCGCGGGCCGGTCACGCTGGGCGCCGGTGACGTCTTCGTGGTCCCGAGTGGGGTCGAGCACCGCCCGGTCGCCGCCTCCGTCGCGCACGCGCTGATGCTCGAACGGCCCGAGACCGCGCAGTACGGGAACTGACGTGGAGCGATCGCGGAAGACCTTCGAGGAGCCGGACGAGGTCCGGACGTTCGATCTCGGAACGTTCGAGGTCGTGACGCTCGGCGGCATGACGATCGGCCGCGCCCGCTACGAGCCGGGCTGGCGGTGGTCGGAGCACGTCGGCAGCCGCACCGGCGAGACCTCGTGTCCGGTGAGCCACGTGGGCATGGTCGTCTCGGGCCGCGCCGCCGTCCGGATGGACGACGGCGAGGAGTTCGTGATGGAGCCCGGCCAGGTGTTCGCGATCCCGGGTGGCCACGACAGCTGGGTCGTCGGCGATGAGCCGTACGTGTCGCTCCATTTCCTCGGAGCCGACGAGTACGCCGACCCCGACTAGAAGTCGCGTCGGCCCTCGAAGCCGGCCGCGACCTCCGGCCGCACCAGCTGGTAGATCGCGATCCGATGACCGCCGGGCGTCCTGAACGAGCAGCAAGGCCCGTGCGGGATCTCGAACGTCCCGGCCGCCTCCCAGCCTCGCTCTTCGAGCGTGCGCAATGCGACGGGCAGATCTTCGACGCGATAGACCGAGATCGCACGCTCGCCGTCCAGGTGATCGGTTAGCAGCACCTGTGGCCCGTCCTCGGAGAGCGCGACCGCCGCGACCCTCGTGCCCATCCCCTCGATCGCGAACAGCACCCGGCCTCCGAGCACGTCGGCGAAGTACGCCATGTCCCCGGCTACGTCGGCGCTCGGCGTGTACAGGAAGTCGAGCCGTTCGAACGGTGGTGTCGGAGCATCCATCTACGACGGCCCGGCGGCTTTCGCGGCCCGCGCGGCCTCGGCGGCGCCGCCGGCCCACGGGTCGCCGTGGCCGGGCAGGAGCAGATCCGCCGGCAGGGCGCCGATCACGTCGAGCGACGCCAGCGCTTGCGCCGTGTCGACGTTGAGCCCGGAAGGCATGATCTGCGGTCCCTTCCGGCCGGTCAGCGGGTTGTGGAGCACCACCGCGTCGCCCGACAGCACGATCCTGCGGTCCTCCAGCAGGACGACGCTCGCGCCCTCGGTGTGGCCCGGCGCGTGCACGGCGCGCGGCCTGCCCGGCACGTCGATCGTCTCGCCGTCGTCGAACGTCGAGACCTGCGCGATCGGCACGATCTTCGCGCCGCCGCGCCGCGACAACGAGATGAGCGTCTTGTAGGCCTCGATCCGCACGAGGTACTTCCCGAGGCCGGCCGAGTTCTTCGCGGGCTTCGCACCCTTCGCACGCTGCTCGTCCGCGCCGTGGATCCAAACGGCCGCGCGCGCGTCGGTCCGTGCCTTCTCCGCGAACCCGGTGTGATCGGAGTGCGCGTGCGTGAGCACGACGGCGTCGAGGTCGTCGAGCGAGCGGCCGAGCTCGCCCAACGTCCGGACGAGGAGGTCCCAGTCGCCCGGCGTGCCGGCGTCGACGAGCGTGATCCGTCCGCCGTCCTCGAGGAGGTAGAAGTTGCAGATCCCGCCGGAGAGCCTCCGGACGCCCGGCGCGACCTCTGCGTGCACGCGCTTCCCTCCCCTCGCGTGCACCCTACCGCCTCGGCCCGGCCGTACCATCGCCGGGTGAAGCGGGACCCGGTCGCTCGTTCCGTCATCACGTTCGCGCTGCTCGGGCTGCTCGCACTCGCGGCGGTCGCGGTCGCCGGGACGCTGGTGATCCGACGGATCGCAACGAACCAGGCGATCGACGAGGCACGACAGGTGACGAAGCTGGCCGCCTCGGTCGTGGAGCGGCGGGTCGACGACGGTCTGATCCCCGGGCGCGCCGATTCCACCGGCAAGGTCTCCTCGGTCGTGTTCACCGCGGTGCTGCGACCGCCGATCGTGCGCGTGAAGATCCTCACGAAGGACGGCACGGTCGTGTATTCGGATCTGAGCAAGCTGATCGGCAAGCGGTATCCGCTGGACGACCAGCAACGGGCCGCGTTCCAAAGCGGCGAGGTGCAGGCGGGGTTCGCGGATCTGGACGCGCCGCGCAACCGCACCGAACGCTCGCTCGGCTCGCTGCTGGAGGTCTCCGCGCCGATCTCCACGCCGAAAGGGACCCCGCTGCTCTTCGAGACCTACCAGACGGCCTCCAGCGTGGCCGACAACCGGCGGCAGCTGCTGCGGTCCTTCGCGCCGGTCCTCATCGTGGCGCTGATCGCGTTCGCGGCACTCGTGATCCCTCTCGCATGGGTGGTGAACCGGCGCATGCACCGCGCGGCTCGCGACCGTGAGGCGCTCCTGCAGCGGGCGGTCAACGCCTCGGATCTCGAACGCCAGCGCATCGCGAGCGATCTGCACGACGGCCCGATCCAGGAGATGGCCGGCCTGGCGATGCGGCTGTCGGCGCTGTCCGAGCTGGTCGACGACCTCGCCTCGAAGAGCGCGCTCGACGATTCCGCCGGCGCGGTCCGTGGCAGCGTCGCGACGCTCCGCTCCGCGATCGTCGGCGTCTATCCGCCGAACCTCCAGCAGGCCGGGCTCGGTCCGGCGCTCGCCGACCTCACCGCCCGCCTGCCCAGCGAGGGCCTTTCGGTGACGCTCGATGTGGCCGACCCCGCGGGCTACTCGGCGCCGGTCGACGAGCTCCTCTACCGCGCCTGCCAGGAAGGGCTCCGCAACATCCAGGCGCACGCGAACGCCCACACGGTCGCCGTGCGGGTGCGCCGCGACGGCGACGATGCGGTGCTCGAGGTGACCGACGACGGGCGTGGCGTCGATCCGACCACGGCCGGGGTCGCGCGGACCGACGGGCATATGGGCCTGCAGATCCTCCGCGACCTGGTGCAGAACGCGGGCGGGACGCTGTCGCTCTCGCCGGCCGACGGAGGCGGTAGCGTGCTCCGCGTGGAGGTGCCCGCCGGATGATCCTGGTCGCGATCGCCGACGACCATCGCGTGGTCCGCGTCGGCCTCGAGCAGCTGCTCGGGACCTTCGAGGATGTCGAGTTGGTCGGTGCCGCGGCGGGCGGCGAGGAGGCCGTCGCGCTGTGCGCGGCCGAACGGCCCGACGTCTTGCTGCTGGACCTGGCGATGCCGGACCTCGACGGCATCGCCGTGACGCGGCGCGTCGCCGCCGAGGTGCCCGGGACGCGGGTCGTGTTGTTCACGTCGTTCAGCGACCGGGCCGGGATCGTCGCCGCGCTCGACGCCGGCGCCGTCGGCTACCTGCTGAAGGACGCCGAGCCGCAGGACATCCACAACGCGATCCGGGCGGCCGCGCGCGGGGAGGCGCCACTGGCGCCGAAGGCGGCCGCCGCTCTGCTGGCCGAGCGCGCCCCCCGCCCGAGCGGCACACCGGAGCTCACCGGGCGGGAGCGGGAGATCCTGGCGCTCGTGCTCGACGGCATGGCGAACAAGCAGATCGCGCGCCGGCTCGGGATCAGCGAGAAGACCGTGAAGGGACACCTCACGAACGTGTTCCAGCGGATCGGCGTGACGGACCGGACGCAGGCCGCGATCTGGGCGGAGCGCAGCGGTCTGTTCCGCGGTCCCGGGACCGAAGTCCCCTTGTGATGACGCCTTCGGGTGCCGACCATCTGTCTATGCGGCGAAGACTGCTCGGACCCATCCTGGCCGCGGTCGTCGCGGCCGCGCTCTTCGCCTCGCCAGCGAGCGCGAAGGCGCCGGTGCAGCGGCGCGGCCTGTGCGAACTCACGACGACCGCACATTGGGTCTTGAACGTACAGACCGGAGTCGTTCCGAAGACCCTGCGTGTCCGTTTCGTGGTTCGTGGGGCCGTGCCCGGCGCGACCTGGCAAGTCCTGCTGTCGGACAACAACAAGGGGTTGCCGGCCGTCGATCGCGTCGTGGGTCTCGACGGCAGTTTCCGTCTCAGCCGCGTGGTTCGCGATCGGCCTCGGCACGACCATTTCATCGTGTCGGCGAACAACAGAGACGGAAGCGGCGAGACCTGTACCGGACGCGTCACGTTCTGAGGTCCCGGGACCCTCGTCCCGTTGCGACCGCGACCGCAACCCCGCGAGGCTCCTCGCGACGCCGGAACGGCCGGCGCTCGAAGAGGAGGTCGCGATGTTCGAGAAGATGTTGCGGGTGGCGGTGCCCGCCGCGCTCGCCCTGACCCTCATCGGCGCCGGTCCGGCGCACGCCGACACGCACGTGTACGCGGACGGGAACTGCAGCGCTGCCAGCACCTGGAAGCTGAACCTGCAGGAGAGCAACGGGATCGTCTCGCTCGGCTTCAAGGTGCAGACGGCCACGCCGAACGAGGTCTGGCACGTGAGGATCCGTCACGGACATCACGCGATCCTGCGCGCCCTGAAGCTCACGAAGGACGACGGTTCCTTCCACATCCGCCTCCTGTCGCGCGACTGGAAGGGCTTCGATCTCTTCCAGGTGCGGGCCGTCGATGTGACCACCCAAGAGGTCTGCATTGCCCGCGGGGTGGTCTGAGCCGGGTCTCCCCTAGGCTCGGCCCTCGGAGGCCGGGGCGCGTCCCGTACGCGCCCCGGCCTTCGTCATTCCGGCGCTCAATCACTTGACAGACCGACCGGTCGGTTTGTAGCCTCACGCAGGACGTTCGAGCGAGAGGCGGGCCGGGTGGAGGCACAGGCGGCGGGAACCGAGCGAGGCGGGCGCACGCGTCGACAGATCCTCGACGCGGCGGCCCCGGTGTTCGCCGAGCACGGGTACGCGGGCGCCTCCCTGAACCAGATCATCCTTCGGTCCGGCCTCACGAAGGGCGGCTTCTACTTCCACTTCCCCTCGAAGCTCGACCTGGCGCTCGCCGTGATCGGCGACCACAACCAGCGTTGGTTCGACCGCGTGATGGCCGAGGTCGCGACGCAGCCGCGTGCGATCGATCGGTTGTTCGCGTTGCCCCGGGTGCTGACGCGCTCCACGCTCGCGGGCGAGGGACCGAGCTACCTCCGCAAGCTCACCGACGAGCTCTCTCGCGACCCCGCGATCCGCGACGAGGTGTGCGGCTCGGTGCGGGTCGGCATCGAGACCACCGCGCAGCAGTTCCGCGAGGCCCAGGCCGACGGCGAGATCCGACCGGACGTCGATCCCGACGTGATCGCCGAGGTGTGCGTCGGGAGCTTCACCGGGATGCAGACGTTGACCGAGCAGCTCGCGGACGGCCAGCTCGAGCGGCGCGTCGAGGCGCTGATCCAGGTCGTCCGGACCGCGACCGAGGTACGGCCGCAGGAAGGGGGAGCAACATGAACGGGAGCACCTCGAACTACGACGCGATCGTCGTGGGCGCGCGCGTGGCCGGATCGTCGACCGCGATGCTGCTGGCGCGCCGGGGCCATCGCGTGCTTGCCGTCGACCGGGCGTCGTTCCCGAGCGACACCCTCTCGACCCACCAGGTGCAGGTGCCCGGCGTCGCCCGGCTCGCGCGCTGGGGGCTGCTCGGCCGGCTGGCCGACGCCGGCACGCCGGCCGCCCGCAAGGTCCGGTTCGACCCGGGGCCGGCGCTGCTGGAGGGTCACCTCCCGATGTTCGAGGGTGTGAACGCGATCTACAGCCCACGGCGGACGGTGCTGGACGCGCTCCTGATGGACGCGGCGCGCGAGGCCGGCGCCGAGATCCGGGAGCGCTTCGCGGTCGAGGAGGTCCTGATCGAGGACGGCGTCGTCGTCGGCATCCGCGGCAGGGAGAAGGGCGGCGCCGAGGTCGTCGAGCGCGCCCCGCTCGTGATCGGCGCCGACGGGAAGCGCTCGATGGTGGCCGACGCCGTCGCCGCGCCCGTCTACCACGAACTGCCGGTCCGGACGATGGCGTGCTACGCGTACTGGGAGGGCGTGGAGCTGGACGGCGGATGGCTCCGAAGCCGCGAGGGGGTCGCGCTCGGCGCCTGGCCCACGAACGACCGCCTGACGTTGGTCGTCGTGGCCCTGCCGCTCGAGCGCTTCGTTGCGTTCCGCGAGGACGTGGAGGGGACGGTCACCGCGGCGCTCACCGCGGCGGGTGAGCTCGGCGAGCGGGTCCTGGCGGGCAGACGTGTGGAACGGTTCCGCTCGAGCCCCGACCTGCCGAACCGCTTCCGGGTCCCGTTCGGTCCCGGGTGGGCGCTGGCCGGCGATGCGGGGCTCGTGATGGACCCGGTCACCGGCCAGGGCATCGGGCACGCGTTCCGCGACGCCGACCTGATCGCCGACGCGCTGGATGCGTGGCGGGGCGGCACCAGCACGTTCGAGGATGCGTTCGGGGCGTATCAGGCGGCGCGCGACGCAGGGACGAAGCCGATGTTCGACCTGACGCAGGACATCGCAGCGATGGCCGCGCCCCGTCCGGAGTTCCGGCTCCTGCTCGAGGGGATCGCCGGCCGGAAGGAGGAGGTCGATCGGTTCCTCGGCCTGATCACCGGCAGCACGCCGATCCCCGCGTACTTCTCGCCGTCGAACCTCCGGCGCCTGATCGGTGTGCGGGGGATGGCGAAGGTCGCCCTCAGCAGGATCCGGATCGAAGTCGGCGCGCGCGGCCTAGACCGCGTGCGCCGACGGTCGGATCAGTACCCGCTGTTGTAGCGGCCGGTGCTGCTCGGGGAGGCCGCGGCCGTGCCCGTGAGCTTGCTGCCCGTGGATCCGACGGCGAAGAAACCTTCGATCCCCTGGCCGTTCGTGTCGCCGGCCGCCGTGTCGCCCACGTAGAGGTACAGCGGGTGGCCGTTGTACGTGACCTGGGTCTTGCCGTCCGTCATCGTGGTGCCGAGCATCGACGCGTTCAGTCCGGTGCCGGCGGTCGGCTGGCCGGAGACGGTCAGCACGGGCCACGTGGCGAGGCAGGAGGCGTTGCAGGTGCTGGTCGTGCCGGAGTCCTGCTCGAACAGGTAGAGGGTCCGGCCGTCGGCGTTCATCAGGGTCTGACCGAGCGACGTCGTGCCGACCTGGATCGTGGAGGTGCCGCCACCGGATGCGGGGGGAGCGGTCGTGGTGCCTTTCGAACAGGCGGCGAGCGCGATCGCGATGATCACGGCCGCCAGCGAAGTGGTGCGTCGCATCGCTATCTCCTTCGTGAGCTGGCGGTAGGACTACGGGTGACCCCGAACGTCGGTTCAGGTCCTTGCACCCTGACACCGTTTCGTCATGCTTCCACACGTGGCGCCGGAGGTCTCCGCTCGTGAGGCCGCCGCCGGGGCGCGGGGCCGCATCAGCACCGAACCGATCGAGGCCGGCAGTCCGATCGCTCGGTGTGCATGTGGGCACGAGTCCCACGGTCGGCTCGATTGCACCGCGCACGGTTGCCCGTGTCAGGTCGACCACGGGCTGATCCTCGTCCTTCCGTAGACTCCTCCGATGGACGTGGTGTGTCCGCGCTGCGGCGCGTCGGTCCCCGCGCGCGCACGCTTCTGCATGTCGTGCGGGACGCCGCTCGGTGCGGCCGTCGCTCCGGTCGAGGAACGACGCCTCGTCTCGATCCTGTTCGCCGACCTCGTGGGGTTCACGGCGCGATCGGACGAAGCCGATCCCGAGGACGTACGTCGCACGCTCGTGCCGTTCCACGAACGCGCGAAGGACGCGATCGAGCGCTACGGCGGCACGTTGGACAAGTTCATCGGAGACGCGGCGATGGGGGTCTTCGGCGCACCGGTGGCCCACGAGGACGACGCCGAGCGCGCGGTGCGGGCGGCCCTCGACCTCCTGGCCTCGATGCGAGCGCTCAGCGAAGCCGACCCCGACGTCGCCGTCCGCGTCGCCGTGAACACGGGCGAGGCGGTCGTCGCGTTCGGCGAAGGCCCGCAGGTCGGCGAGGCCGTCGCCGGCGACGTGGTGAACACGGCCAGCCGGATGCAGGCCGTGGCACCTCGCGACGGGCTCGTGATCGGGGAGGAGACGTGGCGCTCGGTCCGCGAACGCTTCGCGACCGAAGCGCGGGACGCCGTGAGCGTCAAGGGGAAGGCCGCCCCTATCCGGATCTGGCGGGTGGTGGGCGAACGTCGCACGGCGGTACCGGAGGAGGTCGCACCCCTGATCGGGCGGCGCCGCGAGCTCGCCATGCTCGGGGAACGCCTCCGGCTGGCCGATGCGCGGCGGGTGCCCGAGGTGGTCACGATCCTCGCCGACCCCGGCGTCGGGAAGACGCGCCTGACGCAGGAGTTCCGGCGGGAGCTCGGGCCGGATGCCCTGTGGTTCGCCGGCGCGTGTCTCCCCTACGGGGACGGCGTGACGTTCCGAGCCCTGGTCGACGTGGTGCGTGCCGTGGCGGGGATCGATCGCGGGGCCGAGGGAGACGTCGCGCGGATCGCGGTGGAGTCGCTCGCCGCGCGGGTCGCCGTCGACCCCTCCGACCGCGCGTGGCTGCTCGGGCGGTTGGAGCCGCTGCTGGGCGTCTCGCCCGACGGCGAGCGCGACGGTGCGCTGCCGGACGCCTCTGCAGGCGAGTCGGCGGCCGCGTGCGCTCGGATCCTGGCGCACGCGGCCGCCGATGGTCCGATCGTCGTCGAGCTCGAGGATCTGCATTGGGCGGAGTCCGGCTTGCTGGAGGCCATCGAACATCTCGTTCGCGCTCTGGAGGGGACGCCGGCCTTGGTGCTCTGCACGGCGCGCCCGGAGTTCGCGGAGACGAACATCGGGTGGAGTGGCGACACGATCCGTCTCTCCGAGCTCAGCGCCGATGAGACGCGCGCGTTGCTGCACGAGCTGCTGCGCCGCGACGAGGTCGCCGACGAGGTCGAAGACGCCTTGCTCGAGCGAGCAGGCGGGAACCCGCTGTACGCGCTCGAGTTCGTGCGGATGCTGAGCGACGCCGGACGAGACCTCGCGTCCGACGCCGTGCCCACATCGGTGCATGGTGTGATCGCGGCGCGGCTGGACGCGATCCCCGCCGAGCATCGAGCGCTGCTGCAGGACGCATCGGTCGTGGGCACGGCGTTCTGGCCGGGAGCGCTGGACGCGCTCGCGACCGGCCCTCGTGCGGCCGAGGAGGGCGTGCGCGAGCTGGTCCGCCGCGACATGGTGACCGTCTCCTCCTCCTCGCGGTTGCCGGGGCAGCCGGAGTACGGGTTCACGCATGCGCTGATCCGTGAGGTCGCGTACGGGCGTCTGCCGCGCAGCGCGCGGGCGCGCAAGCACCTCGCCGTCGGCGGCTGGTTGCAGGACGGGGCCCGGGAGAGCGTCGAGGATCTGGCGCCGATGATCGCGAACCACTTCGCGGTCGCGGCCGAGCTGGCCGAGGTGGCGGGGGAGACCGCCGAGGCGGACGCGGCGCGTGATCCGGCCATCCGATGGCTGTTCGCGGCCGGCGACGCCGCATCGCGGATCGACGAGTCCGATGCGTTCACGCTGTTCGAGCGGGCGCGCGCCTTGGCGCCTCCCGGGTCGCCGTCGTTCTCCGAGGCGCTGTGGCGCTCCGCGATCGCCGGTCGTCGCTCGCAACGCTTGACCGGAGCCGAGGTCCTCGACCGCTACGACGCCTCCCTCGTGATCGAGCGACGGGACGGCGATCCGGCTCGGATCGGTGGCGCGCTCGTCCGGCTGGGCTCACAACTCGCCGTGATGGGCGAGGGCGAGCGGGCCACGACGGCCTTCGACGAGGCGGTCGAGCTGCTCGAGGCGATCCCGCCCGGCGTGGAGCTCGCCCGCGCGTGCGCGTTCCGCGCGGAGGAGGAGATGTTCGCCGGGCGGCCGGAGGTTTCGCTCGGCTGGGCGGAGCGTGCGATCGGGTTGGGTCGGTCGCTGCACGCCGAGGACGTGGTCGTGATGGCGCTGCACATCCGCGGCGACGATCGCTGCACGCTGAGGGACGTCGGGGGCCTCGAGGACTTCGAGGAGGCGCTGTCGATCGCGCAGGCAGGCGGGAGCGCGTCGAACCTCGTGATCTCACACACGTACGTCGGCGAGTGGCGTTGGCTGTTGGAGGGGCCTGCCGCCGCGCTCCCCGCGTACGAGGAGGCGATGGCGGTCGCCGAGCGGCGTGGCTCGCTCAACCAGGGGACGCAGGCGAAGATGGTCGCCCTCGGCCTGCTGAGCGACCTGGGCGAATGGGACCGTGCCCTCCGCTGGACCGACGAGCTGCTGGCGCTGGGCCCGGGGCAGCTCGATCTGCCGTTCGAGATCATCGTCCGCGCGGCGCGATCATGGCTGTCGCTGATGCGCGGGATCACGGACGATCTCGACGATCCGCGGGAGCTCGTCGAGCGGGCGAGGCCCACCCGCACCCTCCAGGTGATCGCGCGGGTGTTGGCCGTCGCCGCGTCCCTGGCACTCGCGCGCGGCGACCGGGCATCAGCCTCCGATCTGCTGCGCGAGTTCGACGAGGTGACGCGGGACGTGGCGTCGACGTATCGGGCCACGAACGCGCTCACGGTCCTGCGCGTCTGCGCGGACCTGGGGGACGTCGAGCGGGCGCGCTCGATCGCGGGCCAGCTCGACGTGGGAACGCCGTACGAGCAGATCCACATGGACACCGCGGCCGCGTACGCGCGGGAGCTCGAAGGAGATGTGGCGGCCGCCGAGGCGATCTACGCCGAGGTCGTTCCGCGCTGGGAGGCGTTCCGGTGCCCGTTCGAGGCGGCGGCCGCGGCCTTCGGCCGCGGGCGCTGCCTGCTCGCGCTCGGCCGGCCGGAGCAGGCGCGGGCCGCGCTCCGCGCGGCCCGCGCCACGTTCGTGGAGCTCGGTGCGTTGCCGTGGGTCGCGCGGGTCGACGCCGTCCCCGTCTGAGCCGCTGCGATACTTGGCCCTCGTGGATATGGAGGAGGAAGCGCAGCTCGAGGCCGCCGCGCGGCCGGCGGGGATCTTCGCCGGGGGCGAGGGCAAGGACTTCCGCGTCCTGGCCGCCGGGACGGCGCAGAACATCCTCGGGCTCGTCGTGTTCGTGCTCGGCACGTTCGCCGCGAACATCCTGATCTCCCGGGCGTTCGGCGGCGGTGCGACGGGGGCCGTCGCGCTCGGGGTCGTCACGGTGGGCACGCAGTTCGCGTTCATCATCGCGGCGGGCACGCGCTTCGGCATGGACATGGCCGCGGTCCGGTACGTGGCGATCGACGCGGGCGCGGGGCACCTCGGGCGGATCCGCGGGGTGCTGACCCGTGCGATCGGCATCGCCGGGGTGATCTCGCTCGGCGTGGGGGCGCTGGTGTTCGTGCTGGCGGGGCCGGTCGGCGAGGCGCTGTCGGATGCGGCGACCCAGCACGCGACGGTGACGTCGCTGCGCGCCGCGGCGATCGCGATCCCGTTCGTCGCCCTGACCTACGTGTGGCTCGGTGGGAGCAGGGGTCTCAAGGTCATGCGCCACACGCTCTACGTGATGTGGATCGCGCAGCCGCTGCTGTGGATCGTTCTGATGCTCCTGCTGTGGCAGGTCCAGAAGTCCGAGGCGATGGCGGTCTGGGCGTACGCCGGCTCGTGGATCATCTCCGCGGTCGCGGCGCGGTTCCTCTGGCGGTCGATCAGCGGCGGCCACCCGCGCGAGGATCTCGAACCGGGCGCCACCGACGCGCTCGTGCGCTACGGCGCACCCCGGGCGCCGGCGGCCCTGTTGTCGCAGGGGCTGTTCTGGATCGACTACTTCGTCGCGACGTACTTCGTGTCGACGGGGTCGGTGACGTCGGCCCAGGTCGGCGTGTACTCGGCGTGCGTCCGGGTCGCGCTCGTGATGGTGCTGTTCCTCACCGCGGTGTCCTACGTCTTCTCGCCGTTCGTCGCGGACCTGCATGCGCGCGGGGAGCGCGCACGGTTGGATCATCTGTTCAAGACGATCACGCGATGGACCGTCGCCGGCACGATCCCGATCCTGTTGCTGATGCTGATCGAGCCCGGCGCGATCCTGTCGGTGTTCGGCGGGGCGCGGTTCGCCGCCGACGGGTCGCAGGCACTCCGGATCCTCGTGATCGGCCAGGCGATCAACGTGAGCGTCGGCGCGGCCGGCTTCGTGCTGATCATGGCCGGACGGACCGGCTGGGACCTGATCGTGTACTCGCTGTCGGCGGCGCTCGATCTGACGCTCGCGTTGCTGTTGGTGCCGAAGTTCGGCATCGAGGGAGCCGCGGCGGCGCAGGCCATCACGATCGCGGCCTCGAACTGGCTCCGGCTGGTCCTGGTACGGCGGTTCGTGGGGATCTTCCCGTGGGACGGCGCCTACGCGCGCCTCGCGATCCCGTCGGTGCTCTGCGCGATCGCGATGTTCGGCGTCCATCGCGCGATCGATGCGGCGCCCTGGTACGAACGGCTGGTCCTGGTCGGGTTCACGGGCGTCGTCGTCTACGTCCCGGCGCTCCTGGCGTTCGCGTTGACCCCCGGGGAGCGGACGGCGCTCCGCAACGGCGTCGCGAAGCTCCGCGGACGGTGAACCTCCGGCCGCTCGAGGACGACGATCGCGCATGGCTGCGCGGCGTGCTCCGGGACGGCTGGGGCGGCGAGCTGATGGTCGGCGCGGGCCGCCCGTTCTCCCCGGCCGAGCACGACGGCTTCGTGGCCGGCGACCGGGTTGATGACCGGGCCGATGACCGGGCCGATGACCGGGCCGATGACCGGGCCGGTGTGGTGACGTATCGGGTCGACGCCGGCACGTGCGAGATCACGATGATCGAATCGTTCGATCGCGGCCGCGGGATCGGGAGCGCGCTCCTGCGCGCCGTGGTGGACGCGGCGCGCGCGGCCGGCGCCGACCGCGTCTGGCTCGTCACGACGAACGACAACCTGCGGGCCCGCGCCTGGTACGAGCGCCGCGGCTTCCGCGTGACGGCGGTGCGGGAGGGCGCGGTCGACGAAGCGCGGCGGCGGTGGAAGCCGTCGATCCCATCGTGGAACGAGGAGACGGGGCTCCCGATCCGCGACGAGATCGAGATGGTATTGCCGCTGGGCGTCGGCGATCCGCCCGCTGGCTAGTCGATCGCCGGCAACCCCTCGGCGGCGTCGTGCACCACGACCAGCTCGCGCTCGGCGTCCTCACGCTCCGCGAGCAGGCGATCAGTCAACGTTTGGAGCTCGGCGACGCGCCAGGACAGCAGCCTCATGCGAGCCGCGTCTCCGGCGCCACGCCGGGCCATCTCGTCCCGGGTCTCGTCGAGCTCCGCGGCCATCCGGCGCTCGAGCCGGCGCCCGCGGACGTACGCCGCCGCGGTCACCATGGCGAGCGCGGCGGTGGCCGACATCGCGCACACGATCCAGATGCCCTCCGGCAGCCCGGGCGTCGCCACGAGATGCCCGAACGCCCACAGCTCGCGCGCGCCGACGCGCGCGCTCTCGATCACGACGTCGATCGCGACGACCGTCCATCCGGCCGCAAGCAGCAGGAGGATCACCGGAAGCACCATGAACGGCGATGGTCCTCCCACGCCGTCAGAAGGGTCAAGTCCCCCGGTCCTCCCTGGGCCTACGGTATCTGGGGGAGGAGCCTCCGGAGCTCGGTGACCGCGGCGTCCGCCGTCTCGGCGCGGACGATCGGATCGCTCGCGAGGTCATCGCGACCGAGCTCCCACGTCCCGAGCCCGATCACCGGCTTGCCCATCTTCAGCGCGAGCGCGATCTCGGACAGGGTGCCGAACTCCCCGCCGACCGCGATCACCGCGTCGGCGGACCGCGCCACGATCACGTTGCGAGCCTCACCGAACCCGGTCGCCACCGCCACCGTCAGGTGCCGGCTCGCGTCGACCCGGTCGTCGCCGGGGAGGATGCCGATCGAGGCGCCGCCCGCCGTCTGGCAGCCACGCGCCGCCGCGTTCATCACGCCGCCGAGCCCGCCGCACACCAACACGCACCCGGCCTCGCCCAGCAGGCGGCCGACCTCCTCGGCGGTGGCGAGCTCCCAGTCCGTCGCGTTGCTGGCGCCGATCACCGCGACGTAGGCAGCCATGGCCGCAGTATCGCAGCGTCGGGACGGTTCCCCTTCGCCGCCCGAGGCATCACCATCTCATCGGATGTTCGTCCTCGCTGCCCAAGGCCGGGGCTTGATCGGTCACGTGACGTTCGTCGGACCGGCCGTGTTCGTCTCGGAGGCTTTGTTCTTCGTGGGGATCGCCGCCGGGATCGAGGCCTATCAACTGCATCATCGGGGGCATCCACCGGTGCTGACCTACGCCGCCGGCACGGTGGCGATCGCGTGCTTCGTCGTTGCCACGATCCTGCCGGTGCTCATCGCTCCCAGCCTGCTCAGCCGGCCGTCATCGTCCGCACGGCTCACCTTCCTGACGCCGGCCGAGGGGGCGGACATCGGCGGAGATCCCGCCGATGTCCACGTCCGACTCGGGTTGGTCGGCGGGACCATCGTCCCGTTCACCTCGCTGCACCTCGTGCCAGGGGAGGGACACGTCCACCTGTACCTCGACGGGCGACTCATCGCGATGACCGGGCTCGAGAGCGATGTCAGCGTCCCGCCCGGCACGCACACCCTGACGGCGGAGTTCGTCGCAGTGGACCACGGACCATTCCGGCCTCGCGTGACCGCCCACGTCACGTTCTCCGTCCACCCGTGATCGCGTACGCGCAGACCACCGTGACGCTACGATACGGCCGAACCCATCAGCCGGTCGAACGGCGTGCGGAACCCGTCGCGGAGCAGGGCGGCGGCCTGGTCGCGGCTGCGGATCAGCAGGACCACGCCGAGTGACAGGTACACGGCGGAGGCGACCAGCAGGACCGCTTCGTGGTTCTGCACGCCGGCGATGAGCGACGCGACGAACTGCGCCCAGAAGAGCCCGGAGATCACGATCGCCTCGGCGATCGACATCCGGAGGTTCACGATCACGGCGACGGCGAACAGCGACTGCGCCGCCGTCAGCAGCAGCTCCTCCCGCTGGATACCGGCGATCGGCAGCCCGTGCAGGCTGTGGGAGGAGATCGCGAACACGATCGGCAGCGAGCCGACGAGCAGCGTCCACTGGTTCACCTTCGAGCTCACGAGGGCCCCGAGCCCGCTGCTCGTCTCCAGGCGCCACGCGAACAGCGCCGCGATGATGAACTCCGGCGCCTCGGACGCGAGCGGTGCGAGCCACTGGACCAGGAAGAACTCCGAGATGCCGTACTCGTGGCCGGTCTCCACGAGCGCGTGCGCGAACGGCTCGGCGGACAACACGATCACGACCGCCGACCACAGGAACAGCGCGACGACGGTGGCGCGGCGCCATCCGATGGAGAACGACCCGATCCAGCTGGCCGGACCGACCAGGTGCGGCTCCTCCGCCGGCGCCCTCGAGAGGCGGATCGCGTAGGCGACGAACAGGCCGATCAGGACGACGCTGTCGATCAGCGTGATCGAGTGCTTCAGCGGCAGCGTGAGCGAGAAGACGGTCGCGACGGCGAGGAACGCGACCTCGACGGCGTGGCTCCGCTCCAGACGCACGTCGGACCAGCGCAACGACCGCGCCGGGACCTCGGTCCCGTCCGCCGCGGCCTCTGCCTCGGCCCGTCTGCGCAGCCTGCGCGTGCGATACCAGGCGATGAACACGACGCTGGCCCAGCCGATGCCGATCAGGAGGCGGTTCGCACCGGTCATGTTCGCGAGCGCCAGCGAGCAGGGCGAGGCCGTGCCGGGCTCGCCGCTCGGACACGCCGCGCCGTACTGCCGTACGGAGGCGCCGCCCTGCCACGCGAACACGAAGTCCACCGCGTACTCGGGAAGCACCGCGATCAGCGCGAGGACCGCGAGCGCGAGACCCGCCGGGATGTCGAGGCGCGCGACCTCGGCCGCCCACGAGAGGAGGAACGCCGCGCCGACGATCGCGACACCGAAGAGGAGCGCCTCCAGGGTGTGCGCGATGTCGGCGCCGAACAGCCGGAGGACGAGCGCGGGGACCGCGGCCAGGAGCGCGGCGGCGAGCGTCAGCCGCGACGATCTGGCGCGCACGATGGTGGTGTCCGAGGAGGGCGCCAACGGTTGCGGCACCCTAGCACCCCTGGGAGCATGGGCCGCCGGATGGACTGGCTTGCCCTGCTCCTGTCGCTCGTCGTGATCCTCGGGGGCGCAGAGCTCTTCACGAACGGTGTGGAGTGGGTCGGCGAAGGGTTCGGTCTGTCCGAAGGCGCCGTGGGCTCGGTGCTCGCCGCGATCGGCACGGCGTTGCCCGAGACGCTGCTGCCGCTCGTCGCGATCTTCGGCGGGCACGCGGCCGGCAAGGAGATCGGGATCGGCGCGATCCTCGGCGCGCCGTTCATGCTGTCGACCCTCGCGTTCTGCGCGTTCGCGATCACCGTGTTGCTGGGCGCCCGCCGGGGGAGCCGGTCACGCGAGATCGAACACGACCCCGGCGTGATCCGGCAGGACATGCGGTTCTTCCTGGCGATGTACGGCGCGGCGTTCGTCGCCGGGATCGTGCCTGTGTTCGCGCTGCACGTCGCCCTGGTCCCGTTCCTGCTGGTGGGCTACGGCGTCTACGTGCGGCACCGCCTCCGGACCGCGCCCGGGGACCGGGAGGGACAGGAGGCGGTCGGCGAGGTCCGCATGCTCCGGTTCGCACAGCTGTTCCACCGGCCGTCGCCGCCCCCGATGGCCCTGTCCCTGACCCAGACGCTCTTGGCGATCGGCGTCCTGATCGTGGGCGCGGAGCTGTTCGTCCGCGTCGTGGAGCACCTGTCCGCCGCGCTCGGCGTCTCCGAGCTGATGTTCTCGCTGCTCGTGGCGCCGGTGGCGACCGAGCTGCCGGAAGCCATGAACGCGAGCGTGATCTGGGCGCGGCGCGGGAAGGACGTGCTGGCGCTCGGCAACGTCGCCGGGGCGATGGTGTTCCAGTCGGTGTTCCCGGTGAGCCTGGGGCTGCTGTTCACGCCGTGGCGGCTGGACACGGTGTCCGGGGCCGCCGCGGTCATCGCGCTGGTCGCCGCCGCGATCGTGTTGATCACGGCTCGGGTCCGCGGACGGCTGGACGCGCGTCTGTTGGCCTTCCAGGGCCTGTTGTGGGTCGGCTACGTCGTGTTCGTGGTGCAGCGGATCTGAGCCGGAGCGGCTACGTGGGGTTGGGCTGGAACGCCGGCGGGATCTGCGCCGGCAGCAGGTAGCCCGTTGCCGCCAGCTTCTGCCACATCGCGGTGTTCGAGTCGCTGAGGTGGACCACGCTCTGGGAGCCGACCATCCCGGTCGTTCCCTGGGCGACGAGGTTCGTCACGTTCTTCGACGGGATCGACATCGCGAGGTTGCCCAACCGCACCAGCTCGTCGAGCGGCAGCGTCGTCATCGTGTTGCGGAGACCGGCGCCGAGCCACGTGAACAGGCTCGTCGGGTCCTTCGCGTATTCCGCGCGGAACTGCGTGAGCGCGCTCATCATGACGTAGCCCTGGTTCATCGACCGGTTGAAGTCGCCGAGCGGGAGGAAGTGGCGGGTCCGGGCGAACGCGAGCGCCTCGCCGCCGCTCATGCGCTGGGGGCCGGCGTCGTAGTGGCCCGCGTCACCCTGCATCGAGTAGGGGACGTTGACGACCAGACCGCCGACGTCGTTCACGGCGCGGGCGAAGTCGACGAACCCCGTGAGGATCCAGTAGTCGAACTTGATGCCCGTGAGGTTCTCCACGGTCTGCAGCTCGCCCGGCACGCCGCCCGGCGGCATCGCGGCGTTGATCTTGTCCGTGCCGCCGGTGGCCAGCGGCACGTAGGAGTCGCGCGGGATGCCGTAGAGCGTCGCGCGGTGCGCCGCCGGGTTGATGCCCAGGATGTGGATCGAGTCCGCCAGGCCGTGATCCATCGGCGTACCCGGTCGCGCGTCGGATCCGAGGACGAGCACGAAGATCGGCTTCGTGCCGTCGAGGGTCGGTCCGAAGTCGGCGTGCGCGCGGCCGATCTCGAGGAGCGGCGCGCCGGCGGCGTGCGGCGTGACCCCGATCGAACCGAGCGCGGTGCCGGCCAGCCAGGCGGACAGCACGAGGAAGACGGCGAGCAGACGACGGATCACGAGGCCTCCGAGGTGGGGGTGTGGGTGGGTGTCGGCGAGGGAGCCGTGGTCGGCTTCTCGGTCTTGTTCAGTCGGTACCCCTCGATCTTCCAGGTGTTGCCGTCCTTCACGAAGAAGAACGCGCCGGTGACGGTGATCTTCGAATACGTGCCGTCCTTGTGCGTGGCGACCGCGACGAAGTTCACCTCGGACAGCGCCCGCAGCGCGTTGCCCTTCCCGTCGGTGAGGACCTTCGCGCTCACCGTGCTCTTGCTCCGGCTGGACGTACGAATAGGTGTCGCTCGCGTTCTCACCGAGCGTCAGGACCCCGACGTCGTCCTGCAGGTGTCCCTTCGCGTCGTCGGTGAAGTACTTCTCGATCTCGCCGGTGTCGCCCCAGGTGCTCCGGTCCAGGTAGGCGGCGAGGAACTGGTCGTCCAGCTGGGTGCGCATCACGCCGCCGACCTGCTGGGCCGTGGCGGCCTGGGCGCTCTTGTTCCCGTCGATCTGTGTGGGCTCGTAGGTCGCGCCCGCCTGGTGGAACAGGAACTCCGGCGGTGGCGGCTCGGCTGTTCCCACCAGGGAGGATGCCGCTGCCGTTCCGCCCGAAGACGAAGAAGAGGGCGACCACCACGAGCACCCCCGCGCCGACACCGAGGATCGGCGCGTCGGCGGGCGACCTTCGACCGCTCTTCGGTCTTCTGGGTTCGCCCGGAGGAGGAGGTGGCGGCCTCCTTGAGAGGGGTCTTTCCATCGGTCGCCAAAACGTGTTCGAGGCTACCAGGCCCCTGGGGGGTTCCCGCGCATCCCGGCATTGCGACTTCGTGAAGGTGCCCATCGAGGCGTCGGCTGCTGCGTGCCGTCCGGCGTCCGGCTACCATCCGGGGATCCGAAGGTGCGCCGGGAAGTCTGGTCGGCAGAAGGTCCATCGATGAGCGAGACCGAACCGACCGCGCTCCGCCGCCCCTGGTCGCGCTCCGACCGCCCCCTCGCACGCGCCGTCCGGCCGCTCCAGGAGTTCCTGCGCTCCAGCATCGCGAGCGCCGTGCCGCTCCTGATCGCCGCGGTCCTCGCCGTGGTGTGGGCGAACTCGCCGTGGTGGCGCGGATACGAGCGGATCTGGAGTCACGCCGGTGGACCTGGCGGTGGGCCGGTGGGCCATCCACCAGGACGTCCGCTTCTGGGTGAACGAGGGCTTGATGACCGCGTTCTTCCTGCTGGCGGGGCTCGAGATCAAGCGGGAGCTGGTGACCGGCGAGCTCCGCGACCGCGGCGCGGCCCTGCTGCCGGTGGCGGCCGCGATCGGCGGCATGGCCGTGCCGGCTCTGATCTACCTGGCGGTCACCGCCGGCACGCCGGCCGCCGACGGCTGGGGCATGGCGATGCCGACCGATCTGGCCCTTTCGCTGGCGGTCGTCGTGGTCGCCGCGCGCGCGGCTCCGCCGCGCGCGCGGCCGTTCCTGCTGACCCTCGCCATCGCGGACGACGTCCTGACGGTCGCGGTGGTCGCCGTGTTCTACGCGGGGAGGCTCTCGGGCGCGTGGCTGCTCCTGGCGCTCGTGGCGATCGGCGGGATGCTGCTGTGCGAGCGGGTGCACGTGCGGTCCCTCGTGCCCTACCTCGCCTTGGGTGCCTTCACCTGGTATTGCGCCTACGAGGGGGGCGTCCATCCCGCGCTCGTCGGCGCCGTGTTGGGGCTCCTCGCGCCCGCCCATCCGTTCCAGCGGCCGGCCGACGTGCATGCCGAGGCGCGGCGGATCGCCGAGCTGACCGAGGATCCGGACGTTCCCGACGTCGATGCGGCCGAGTGGATCGAGCTGTCGGAACTCTCGCGCGAGGCCGTCTCGCCGGTCGCCCGGATCGAGCACGCGCTGCTGCCATGGGTGAACCTCGGCGCGCTTCCGCTGTTCGCGCTGGCGAATGCGGGCGTCCGGTTCGCAGGCGGCTGGTGGTCGGGCTCGACGGAGCGGCGGTTGATCGCGGGGTTGCTGCTGGCGAGGCTGGTCGGGAAGGTCGTCGGCATCGTCGGGACGTGCGCGATCCTGCAGCGGTTCCGGATCGGGCGGCTCCCGGAAGGGCTCGCCGGCTGGAAGCTCGCCGGCATCGCCGCGGCCGCCGGCGCGCCGTTCACGGTGTCGCTCTTCGTGGCCGGCGCCGTGTTCGCCGAGGGGTCGCCGCTGCTCGCGGCGGCCCGGGCCGGCGTGCTGGTCGCCGTCGTGGTGTGCGGTCTGGCCGCCATCGGCCTGCTCCTGGTCGGCCGTTCGCGCCAACGACACCCCGCTTGACCACGTCCGGTATCCTCTGCGGGTTCCCGAGCCGTGCACCGGCGACGCCGGCCGGTCCGGACGACGGTTCCGTCCCCGCGTAGGAGGTTCGATGATCGGCTGGCTTGCCCAAGAGAGCGGCCCGATCCAGGCGCATTTCGGATCGGCCGAGGCCCGCGCCCTGTGGCTCATCTTCGGCGTCTCGCTGGTGGCGTTGCTGTTCGCCTGGTACCTGGTGCGCGAGGTGCTCGCGGCCCCCGAGGGGACCGACAAGATGAAGGAGATCGCCAAGGCGATCCAGGAGGGCGCGCGGGCCTACCTCAACCGGCAGTACCGCACGCTCGCCGTGTTCCTCGCGATCATCGCCGTGCTCCTGTTCTTCGTGCTCCCCGTGCCGAAGAACGCCGAGCACAGCGCGATCAGCATCCGGCTCGGGCGGTCGATCGCGTTCCTGCTGGGTGCGCTGGCCTCGATGACCACCGGCTACGTGGGCATGTGGCTGGCGGTGCGGGCGAACGTCCGAACCGCGAACGCGGCGCGAGAGACGGGCCTGCGGCGAGCGATGCGGATCGCCTTCCGCGCCGGCGGCGTGGCCGGGATGTTCACGGTCGGGCTGGGGCTGTTCGGCGCCACCCTGATCCTGATCATCTACAAGGGCGACGCCACGAGCGTCCTGGTCGGCTTCGGCTTCGGCGGCGCGCTACTGGCGATGTTCATGCGGGTCGGCGGCGGCATCTTCACGAAGGCCGCGGACGTGGGCGCGGACCTCGTCGGCAAGATCGAGCAGGGCATCCCCGAGGACGACCCGCGGAACGCCGCGACGATCGCCGACAACGTGGGCGACAACGTCGGCGACTGCGCCGGGATGGCGGCCGACCTGTTCGAGTCCTACGAGGTGACGCTCGTCGCATCGTTGATCCTCGGCGCCGCCGCGTTCAACGGCAGCACGGTCGGCGCGATCGCCGGCGTCATGTTCCCGCTGTGGGTCCGCGCGGTCGGCGTCGTGACGTCGATCGTCGGGATCATGTCGGTCAACGCACGCTCCGAGGAGGAGCACGGCATGAAGGCGATCAACCGCGGCTTCTTCATCTCCGCGGGCCTGTCGGCCTTCATCGTGTTCTTCGTCTCGGAGCTGGTCACGAAGAGCTGGAAGCCGTTCGCCGCGGTGCTGATCGGCCTGGTGCTGGCCTCGGTGATCCAGGTGCTCACGCAGTACTTCACCGACACGAAGTACAAGCCCGTCCAGGAGATCGCCGAGTCGACGGTGACCGGACCGGCCACCACGATCCTGTCCGGCTTCTCGCTGGGCCTCGAGTCGACGGTCTGGTCCGCCCTGATCATCTGCGGCGCGATCGCCGAGCGCCTTCTACCTGGGGAACACGGTGTTCGAGCGTCTGTACTTCATCTCGCTGACCGGGATGGGCATGCTCACGACCGTCGGCGTGATCGTGTCGATGGACACGTTCGGCCCGATCTCGGACAACGCGCAGGGCATCGCCGAGATGTCCGGCGAGTTCGAGGGACGGCCCGCCGAGATCCTCGGTGGCCTCGACGCGATCGGGAACTCCACGAAGGCGATCACGAAGGGCATGGCGATCGCGACCGCCGTCATCGCGGCGACGTCGCTGTTCGGCTCCTTCGAAGCGGCGCTCCGCGCCGCCGGCTACACGTTCCTGGGCATCCGCGTCGACCAACCCAACGTGCTCGTCGGGTTGCTGATCGGCGGCTGCGTCGCGTTCCTCTTCTCGTCGCTGGCGATCAGAGCCGTCGGTCGCGCCGCGATGCAGGTGGTCGTGGAGGTCCGCAACCAGTTCCGGGACCACCCCGGGATCATGGACTACACGGAGAAGCCGGACTACGCGGCGGTCGTGGACATCTGCACGAAGACCTCGCTGCGTGAGCTCATGACGCCCGGGATCTTGGCCGTCCTGTCGCCGATCATCGCCGGCTTCTTCCTGGGGGCCGAGGCGCTCGGCGCGTTCCTCGCCGGTGCGATCCTGACCGGCCAGCTCCTGGCCGTGATGCTCTCGAACTCCGGTGGCGCCTGGGACAACGCGAAGAAGTTCATCGAGGAGGGGAACTACGGCGGCAAGGGCTCGGAGAGCCACAAGGCCGCGGTGATCGGCGACACCGTCGGCGACCCGTTCAAGGACACGGCCGGCCCGGCGCTTGAACCCCCTGATCAAGGTGATGAACCTCGTCGCGTTGCTTGATCGCGCCGCTCGTGGTCGAGTACGCGAACGACGTCGCGCTCCGGGTGGCCGTCGGGGCCGTCGCCGTGGTGATCCTCGCCGCGTCGATCTGGGTCTCGAAGAACCGGAAGTCGGAGCTGGAAGAGGACCTGCGCAAGGCCCGGGCCGCGGCCTAGCGGCGGTAGGCTTCGACGCATGAGCCCGGTGCCGCGCTTCCTGCAACGGCTCACCGAGAGCGACGAGACGCGGCTTGCCTCCGAGATCCGCGAGTGGGCCGAGACGGTCCCCGGCGCGGTGCGGATCGCGGACGCGCCGCTCCGTTCGCGCAGTCAAGATCGCCGGCGTGATCCGGCGCCTCACCGTGTTCCCGATGCAGGACAACGAGTCGCTCGAAGCGGTCGTGTCCGACGGCACGGGTGAGGTCGTGGTGCGGTTCATGGGGCGGCGAGCGATCGGTGGGTTGGGATTGGGGACGAGGGTCGTGGTCGAAGGGGTTCTCACCGATCAGCACGAGACGCTGCAGATGATGAACCCCCGGCTGGAGTTCACGGCGTAGGCCCGGCCCCGGTCGTACGCTCCCTCGGATGAGCGGGCTCGAAGGGATCGCGGAGGCGCCCGAGCGGGGGACCGAGTCGGTCGAGGCGCTGGTCGGCCACGAGGTCGTCCCAGAACCCACGGCGGCGCCGGCGTGGACGCACGAGGCCGCGATCGCGGCCAAGGCGGCCCCCCTCCGCATCTACCTGGGTTCGGCTCCCGGCGTCGGCAAGACGTACGCGATGCTCTCCGAGGGCCTCCGGCGGGTCGAACGCGGCACGAAGGTCGTGGTCGCCTGCGTCGAGACCTACGGTCGCCCGAAGACGATCGAGATGCTCGAAGGGCTCCGGATGGTCCCTCCGCGAGCCGTCGAGTACCGCGGCACGCCTCTTCGAGGAGATGGACACGGCCGCCGTGCTGGAGCGCCATCCTGAAGTGGCTCTCGTCGACGAGCTCGCGCACACGAACGTCCCCGGCGCCGGCCGAGCGAAGCGGTGGGAGGACGTGATCGACCTCCTGCAGGCCGGCATCGAGGTCATCACGACGGTGAACGTTCAACACATCGAGAGCCTGAACGACGTGGTGGCCGACGTGACCGGTATCCGCCAGCGCGAGACCGTGCCGGACTGGGTGGTCGACATGGCGGATCAGGTCGAGCTGGTCGACATGTCGCCGCACGCGCTCCGGCGCCGGATGCTCCACGGGAACGTCTATCCCGACCAGCGGAAGGCCGAGCTGGCGCTGCAGCGGTTCTTCACCACGGAGAACCTCACGGCGCTCCGGGAGCTCGCGCTGATGCGCGTCGCGAACCAGGTGGACGAGACGCTCCTGTCGCGGTGGTCGAAGGGCCGGATCCCCGAGACACGTGAGCGCGTGCTGGTGTGCGTCACGCCGCGCGGTCCGAGCGAGGACCTGATCCGGCGCGGAGCGCGTGTCGCCCAGCGCGCGCGGGGGGACCTCCTGGTGGTCCACGTCCGCGAGCGCGATGACGCCGCGACGCGGGAATGGCTGGCGGCGATCGACCGGCTCACGCAGGATCTGGGAGGCGAGCTGCAGGTGATCGACGCCGACGACGCGGTCGAAGGCGTCCTCGGGTTCGCCTACCGGCAGTACGTGACGCAGCTCGTCATCGGCGAGCCGCTGCGGTCACGGTGGCAAGAGATGCTGCGCGGGTCGTTCGTCAACCGGGTGATCCGGAAGGCGGACAACATCGACATCCACATCATCGCGCGCCGGGAACGCTCGATCACTCCGCGCCGAGGGCGCGCCGGATGCGGCGCTCTTCGCGCGTGCCGGCGTCGACCGTCACCTCGTCGCCGAGCTCCATCCGCGAGGCGATCTCGTTGGACGACGGCACCAGGAACGCGTCGAGCACCACCTTCGCCGAGCTCGCGAGCGTCTCCGCGAGGTCCAGGCGCTCGCGCTGCGCGTCCGTCATCGGCCAGCCGATCGCGATCACGACCAGCGCCCGAGAGCGTGCGAGGTCCTCGGAGGACGGCCACCCGCTCCCGGAGGGGCGTCGGCCGAGGACGAGGACCGTGCGGTGCGTCGTCGGGCTGCTCACCGTCGCGTTCACGACATCGGTGCGGCGGCGTCGAGCGCCATGTTCAGCGCCAGCACGTTCACGTGCTGTTCGCCGAGGAAGCCGAGCGTCTTGCCCGACGGTGTTGTCGGCGATCAGCTGCTGGACCTGCTGGAGCGGGATGTTCCGCACGGCGGCGATCCGAGGAGCCTGGAACTGCGCGGCGGCCACGGAGATGTCCGGGTCGAGGCCGCTGGACGATGAGGTCACCAGGTCGACCGGGATCTGGGCCGCGGTGAGCCCGCTGGTGTACGGGCCCTCCAGCTTCAGGATCGCCTGGATCTGCGTCGCGATGTCGTCGGACAGGGGCTTCGACGTCGGCCCGAGGTTCGTGCCGCTTGACGTCGACGCGTCGTAGCCGATCGCCGACGGCCGGCCGTAGAACCACTGCTTGCCCGTCCAGGCCTGTCCGATCCGGCTGCTGCCGACGTCGGTGCCGTCGTGCTGGACCAGCGAGCCGGCGGCGTCGTTGCCGAAGCGCGACGTGCGCGAAGCCGGTCATCACGGCCGGGTAGATCGACGCCGGTGATGATCACCAGCACGACGGTGGCGATCAGGGCGCGTATCGCGGTTCTCATGTCATCACGCTCACTTCGGGAAGTTGATGAGGGCAAGGCCCATGTCGATGAGTTTGATGCCGATGAACGGCGCGATGATGCCGCCGAGGCCGTAGATCAGCAGGTTGCGGCGCAGCAGCGCCGCGGCGCCGGCCGGCCGGTAGCGGACGCCACGGAGCGCCAGCGGCACCAGCAACACGATGATGATCGCGTTGAAGATGACCGCCGACAGGATCGCCGACTCCGGCGACGTGAGGTGCATCACGTTCAACTGGTTCAGCTCCGGGATAGGTCGCGGCGAACATCGCCGGGATGATCGCGAAGTACTTCGCGACGTCGTTCGCGATCGAGAACGTCGTCAGGGACCCCGCGCGTGATCAGCAGCTGCTTGCCGATCTCGACGATCTCCATCAGCTTCGTCGGGTTCGAGTCGAGGTCGACCATGTTGCCGGCCTCTTTGGCCGCGGTCGTCCCCGTGTTCATCGCCACGCCGACGTCGGCCTGCGCGAGCGCGGGGGCGTCGTTCGTCCCGTCGCCGGTCATCGCGACGAGGACGCCGCCCTCCTGCTCGTGCTTGATCAGCGCCATCTTCGTCTCGGGGGTCGCCTCCGCCAGGAAGTCGTCCACGCCGGACTCCTGCGCGATCGCGGCGGCGGTCAGGGGGTTGTCGCCCGTGATCATCACGGTGCGGATGCCCATCTTCCGCAGCTGATCGAACCGCTCGGCGAGGCCCTGCTTGATGATGTCCTTCAGCTCGATCACGCCGAGGAGCTGGCGATCCCGCGCGACCGCGAGCGGCGTGCCGCCCGCGCGCGAGATCCGCTCGACCTCGGCCGCGAGCTCGGGCGGCATGTCGTGTCCGGCCCATTCGACCACGGAGTCGACGGCGCCCTTGCGGATCTCGCTGCCGTCGAGGTCGACGCCGCTCATCCGCGTCTGCGCCGTGAACGGGACGAACGACGCGTGCGTCTCCACCAGCTCGCGCTCGCGGATCCCGTACCGCTCCTTCGCCAGGACGACGATCGAGCGGCCCTCGGGGGTCTCGTCGGCCAGCGACGCGAACTGCGCCACCTCGGCCAGCTCGCGCTCGTCCACCCCGGGCGCCGGCACGAACGCGACCGCCTGCCGGTTGCCGAGGGTGATCGTCCCGGTCTTGTCGAGCAGCAGGGTGGACACGTCCCCCGCGGCCTCGACCGCCCGCCCGCTCATCGCGAGCACGTTGTGCTGCACGAGCCGGTCCATCCCCGCGATGCCGATCGCCGAGAGCAAGCCGCCGATCGTGGTCGGGATCAGGCAGACGAACAGGGCGATCAGGACGGCGTCCGTCACGCGCTGGCCGGCGTAGATCGCGAACGGCTCCAGGGAGACGCAGACGATCAGGAAGATGATCGTGAACTTCGCCAGCAGGATCGACAGCGCGATCTCGTTCGGCGTCTTCTGCCGCTCGGCGCCCTCGACCAGGTCGATCATGCGGTCCAGGAACGACTCTCCCGGCTCCGCCGTGACGCGCACCTTGATCCAGTCGGACAGGACCTTCGTGCCCGCCGTGACCGCCGAGCGGTCGCCGCCGGACTCCCGGATCACGGGCGCGGACTCGCCGGTGATCGCGGACTCGTCCACCGAGGCGATGCCCTCCTCGATCTCGCCGTCGCCGGGGATCAGCTCGCCGGCCGAGATCATGACGAGGTCGCCCTTGCGCAGCTGGGAGGCGGGCACGGTCTCCTCCGTGCCGTCGGCGAGGAGCCGGCGCGCGACCAGGTCGGCCCGCGTCCTCCGCAACGCCTCGGCCTGCGCCTTCCCGCGACCCTCGGCCATCGCCTCGGCGAAGTTCGCGAACAGGACCGTGAACCACAGGCCGATCGCGATCGCGGTGTCGAACGCGATCGGGCCGCCGCTCACGATGTCGGCGACGATCCGGATCGTGACCAGCACGGACACGACCTCGACCGTGAAGATCACGGGGTTCTTGAGCAACGAGCGGGGGTTCAGCTTCCAGAAGCTGTCGATGATCGCCCGCCGACGATGGGACCGTCGAACAGGGGCCGCGCCTCCGCGACGCCGTGCGCCTCCCCCTGCGGCTTGTCCTCGAGTGGTGTCTGTGTCGTGCTCATCCGAACAACTTGCCTTTCATCAATCCCTCGACGATCGCGCCGAGGGCGAGAGCCGGGAAGAACGTGAGGGCGCCGATCACGACGACCACGCCGTCCAGCAGCCCGACGAACAGCGGCTTGTCGGTCGGCAGGGTTCCCGCCGTCACGGGCACCGACCGCTCTCGGCCAGACTGCTGCCGACCGCGAGCGCAGCGAGCAGCGGCACGTAGCGGACGACCAGCATCTCGAGGCCGCCGGCGACCGCGTAGAACGTCCCGCTCGCCGTCAGGCCGGCGAACGCCGAGCCGTTGTTGTTCCCCATGCGACAGGAACGCGTAGAGGATCTCGCTGAACCCGTGGGGGCCGGTGTTCAGGCGGGCGTTGAGCCCGGCGGACGTCACCACCGCCACGCCGGTGAGGGCGAGCGCGGCGAGGAAGGGGACCAACACCCCGATCGCCGAAAGCTTGACCTCTCGGCGCCGATCTTCTTGCCGAGGTATTCGGGCGTTCGCCCGACCATGAGGCCGCCGATGAACACGGCGATGATGACGTAGAAGATCATCCCGTACAGGCCGCTGCCGACGCCGCCCCAGATCACCTCGCCGACGCCGAGGTTGAACATCGGCATGATCATCGCGAACGGCTTGTAGGAGTCGTGCATCGAGTTGACGCTGCCGTTCGACGCGTCGGTCGTGGCGACCGCCCACAGGCCGACTGGTCGGTCCCGTAGCGGAGCTCCTTGCCCTCCATGTTCGGGGCCGACGCGGAGACGCCGGCGGACTCCATCGCCTGCGTCGCCGAGTGCTCCTGCGGCACCGTGAGCCACAGCCCGCGAGGAACAGGACCATCATCGCGGCGAAGATGGCCCAGCCCTGCCGGACGTTCCCGACCATCTTGCCGAACGTGTACGTGAGGGCGGCGGGGATCCCGAGGATCATCGAGAGCTCGATGAAGTTCCCGAGCGCCGTTCCCCCTTCGAACGGATGCGCGGAGTTGACGTTGAAGAAGCCGCCGCCGTTCGTGCCGAGCTGCTTGATCGCGATCTGGGAGGCGACGGGGCCGCGCGCGAGCGTCTGCGCGAACCCCTGGATCCCGGTCACGCTCGCCGAGTTCGCGAACGTCTGCACGACCCCCTGGGTCATGATCAGGATCGCGCCACGATCGCGAGCGGCAGCAGGATGTAGACGGTGCCGCGGACCGTGTCGCGCCAGAAGTTGCCGAGGCCATCCGTCTTGTTCCGGGTGAACCCGCGGATCATCGCGATCAGCACGCTCATCCCGACCGCGGCCGACAGGAAGTTGTTGAACGTCAACCCGATCATCTGGGTCAGGTAGCTCATGGTGGTCTCGCCGCCGTACGCCTGCCAGTTCGTGTTCGTGACGAAGCTCGCGGCGGTGTTGAACGAGACGTTCTGTGTCGGCGCACTGAGACCGACGGGGTTGAGCGGGAGGTGCCCCTGGAGCCGCATCACGAAGTACGTGAAGATCACCGAGATCGCGCTGAACCACAGGACGCACGACGCGTAACGCCGCCACGTCTGTTCGCGCGCGGGTCCACGCCGATCAGGCGGTAGATCACGCCTTCGACGCGTCCGATCTTCTCCGATGTGTAGACCCGGTACATGAAGGCGCCGAGCGGCGGCGTGATGAGGGTCAACAGGATCAGGTAGGCGACGATCGTGGGCATATCAGAACCACTCCGGGCGGACGAGCGCGATCGTCAGGTAGACGAGCAACCCCACCGCGACGATCAGCTCGAGGATGTCGGCGAGGCTCATATCCGGTCGAGCCATGCGGCGAACAGGGCAGCCAGGACGAAGAACCCGGCCAACAGCACCACCATCACTACGTCGGTCATGGTGACTCTCACCTCCGGAGTGAGCCTAGTCGGGGGGTATGAGGGAGCCGTAAGGGGCTGAGGTCCCGCGCGTTCGGGATCCCTTTGGATGAAGCCGTTCCGCCCTCGACGCGCAGGTGGGGCTCGGGGCGGATGCCTATCCTCATGTCGTGAGCGTCTCGAGGGTCTACGAACTGTTGCGCGAGCCGGCTCGCCCGAAGCGGCGCGTCGCCGGCTACGTGGTCGCCGTGGTCGGCCCGATCGCGCTCGCCTTCGCGCTCGTGCCGTTCCGCGACAGCCTGCGTTCGAGCACCGTCGGGTTCGCCTTCGTGGTCATCGTCGTGATCGCCGCATCGCTCGGGCGCGTGGGACCGGGCATCGTCGCCTCGATCGAAGGCTTCCTCATCTTCAACTTCTTCTTCCTGCCGCCGTTCGGAACGTTCGTGATCGAGCGCCCCGAGGACGTGACGGCGCTGTTCGTGTTCCTCGGGCTCTCGATCCTGATCTCGATCCTGTTCGCGCGCGCAGCCGAACGGGCGGACGCGGCCGAGGCTCGGGAGGCCGAGCTGCGCACGCTCCAGGAGCTCAGCCGCGACCTCGTCGTGCAAGGGCCCGGCGAGGAGACCTACCGGGCGCTGCTCGAGCACCTCGTGCAGGAGTTCGGGTTCGACCGCCGGGGCCCTGTTCGTGCAGGACCCAGGGCGAGGGACTCGTCGAGCTGATGGCCGTCGGCGCGGAGCCGGGCACGATGACGCCAACCTGGGATCCGAGCTCGCCGGGCCGCGCGCCCGAGCGACTGCCGCTCAGCGTCGGGGAGCCGGAACCTCGGTCTGATCGTGCTCGTCGGGGAGCGGCCTCCGCTGGACTCCCCCGAGAGCAGGGTGATCCGCGCGGTGTGCGACCAGCTCGCGCTGGTGCTCGAGCGCGACCGCCTCCTGCGCACCGCGACCGACGCCGAGATCTTCCGGCAGACCGACCAGATCCGCCGCAGCATGCTCGCCGCGGTCTCGCACGACCTGCGGAGCCCGCTCGCGGCGATCAAGGCCTCGGTCACGGATCTGCTCGACCCGGAGGTCGACCGTCCGGACGGCGAGCGCTCGAGGTGCTCCGCACGATCGACGCGGAGACCGACCGGCTGGACATGCTGGTCGCGAACCTGCTGGACATGTCGCGGATCGAGGCGGGCGTGCTGCAGGCGAAGCCGGAGTCGGTGGACCTCGCCGAGGTCGTGACCGACGAGGTCGATGCCGCCGCCGTTCGCTGGCCCGGCATCCACGTCGACGCCGCGATCGACGAGCGGCATGCGTCCGCCGTCCGCCGATCCGGTCTTCCTCGATCGCGTGCTCTCGAACCTGCTGGACAACGCGGCCCGCGCCTCCGCCGAAGCCGGCGCGCCCGGAGGTCGAGGTCCGCGTCGGCGGGCGCGGCAGCGACGGCGTGACCGTACGCGTCGTCGATCACGGCCGCGGCGTCGATCCGCTGGCGCGCGAGCAGCTCTTCTACCCGTTCTACCGGCTGGAAGGAAGCACATCGAAGCTCGGCCCGGGCTGGGCCTCGCCATCTCGAAAGGGTTCGTCGACCTGATGGGCGGCGAGCTCTGGATCGAGGACACGCCCGGGAGGCGGCGCGACGTTCGCGTTCTCGCTGCCCGGGGCGCGCGCGTGACCCAGGATCCTGGTCGTCGACGACGAGGCGCACATCCGGCGCGCGGTCGAGCGCGCGCTGACGGCGCGCGGCTACGAGGTCGATGCGGCGGAGGACGGCGCCGACGCGCTGGACCGCGCGGCCCTCGCCCGCCCGACCTGGTGATCCTCGATCTCAACATGCCGGGCGTCGACGGGCTCGAGGTCAGCCGGCGGCTCCGGTCGTGGAGCGGGGTGCCGATCCTCATCCTCTCGGTCCGCGAGGAGGAGCCCGACAAGATCGCGGCGCTCGACCTCGGCGCCGACGACTACCTGACGAAGCCCTTCGGCGTGGGCGAGCTGCTGGCACGGGTCCGTGCGCTCTTGCGCCGGGCCGAGGCCGCCGCCGACACGCACCCGCCGCACTACCGCACTCGGGTGCGGTCCGGATCGACCTCGGGGAGCGACCGGGTCTCGCCGCGACGGCGGCGACATCCACCTGACGAAGACCGAGTGGTCGTTGCTGGAGACGCCTGTCGGCGTCCGCGGGGAAGCTGCTCACCCACCGCTGGCTGCTCGAGCGGGTGTGGGGGGACGGGCTACGGCGACGACGTCGAGGTGCTGCGCGTGTTCGTCAGCCAGCTCCGACGGAAGATCGAACCCGATCCGCGACGGCCGCAGGCGATCGTCACGGAGCCGGGGATCGGCTACCGCTGGACGCTTCGGCCGGCTGCGGAGTGACCGTCGAGCGTCCTTGCACGACGTACGGCACGTCGGCCACATCCACGTGCGCGTAGCGCCCCATCGCCCGCTGGATCTTCCGGCTCGTCCGGTCGTGGAGCAGCCGTTGCCGGAGCTTCGGGAAGTCGCGCCTCGGCATCACGACGGTGACCTCGACGGAGTCGCGAGCCTTCTCGACGACGTAGCGCTCGATGGTGCGCGGGACGTCTCGATCCAGACACTCGATCACGTCGAGCGGGACCGGCGCCTTGAGCTCCTGCCAGCGGGCCGCGAGCCGGTTGGCCCGCGTGGGGTCCGCCGCCGCGTGCACCGCCCGCACCGACGTCGCGCCGAGGGTCATCGCGTAGGAGATCGCACGGAGCGTCGCCCGGTCGAGCTTGTCGACCAGCACGATCGCCTCGTGCATGCTCCGCGGCGCGAGGCGCACGACGGGACGGCCGTCCTCGCCGCGCTGGAGCGGATGGACGCCGTCGGGATGGTCGCGCACCAAGGTGACGCGGACGCGCTCGTACGGCAGGAGCGCGTGGGTGAGGTGGGCGCCGGCGCGCCGGTCGGACAGTCGCTCGAACGGCGCTCCGCTCGTGCGGCACGGGGAGGATCACGATCACGTCTCGATCCGACGCGTACGCGGCGACGAAGCCGGCGAACCGCGCGGCCCGTCGCCCCGTCCGCGCACGACCTTCAGCGGGATCTCCCCGAGCCCCGCGAGCTCCCAGGCCGCGTTCGAGGCGGATCGTCCGATCGGGATCGTGCTCGAGGTGGACGGCCACGAGGCCCTCGGCACGGATCGTCCGCGCGTACTGCAGCGCGTGCACCGTCTTCGGGTCGACGTCGTCCACCAGGAGCACGACGGTCGGGTGGTCGACCGGCGTCGGCGGAGAACGCGGCCAGGTCTCGCTCGAGCTCCTCGGTCTCGCGCGCGTACTGCTTGTTCATGCGCACCAGGAGCAGCACGAGCAGCGGGACCAGCAGGATGACCGCCCAGGCCCCCTCGGCGAACTTCGTGCGCGCCACGATCGACCAGCACGATGAAGTGGCGACCGCGCCGAGCCCGTTGATCGCCAGGCCCGACGCGCCAGCCCGGCTCCCGCAGACGGAGGTGGCGCTTGGCCATGCCGGCCTGTGAGAGCGAGAACGAGGTGAAGACGCCGATCGCGTAGAACGGGATCAGCTTCGTGACGTCCGCGTGGAACGCGATCACGAGGGCGATCGCGGCGGCGGACAGCGCGATGATCCCGTTCGAGAAGACGAGTCGGTGCCCGCGGGTCGTGAATTGGCGCGGAGGAAGTCGTCGCCCGCGTGGAAGTTCGCGAGGCGGGGGAAGTCGGCGTACGCGGTGTTCGCGGCAAGGACCAGGATCAGGGTGGTCGCGATCTGTAGCAGCGCGAACGCCAGGTGCCCGAGGGCCGACGAGCCGTAGACGGCCTTGCCGATGTCGGCGACCACGGTCGAGCGCCCGCTGAAGTCCGGGCGCATCTGGAGCTTCGCCGCCAGGAACGAGATCGCCGAGGAACATCGTGCCGAGCAGGATCCCCAGCGTCACCAGGGTCTGGCGCGCGTGCTTCCACTCGACCGGCTTGAACGCCGGGACGCCGTTCGAGATCGCCTCGACGCCGGTCATCGCGGTGCTGCCGGAGGCCAGCGCGTGCAGCGCGACGAAGATCGGCACCCCGGCGAGGAAGCCGAGGCCGGCCGCCGCGCGGGTGACCGTCGCCTGCGGGACCGCGAGCGAGCCGGTCGCCGCTCGGAGGACCCCGATCACGATCAGCGACAGGATGCAGGCGATGAACACGTACGTCGGCGCGGCGAAGATCCGGCCGGACTCCTTGCACGCCGCGCAGGTTGCCGTACGCGATCAACATGATGAACAGCACCGCCATCGGCGACGCGGTAGGGGGCGGTGGACGGAACGAGGGCCACCGTCGCCTGGACGCCGGCGGACACGGACACGCTACGGTCAGGACGTAGTCGGTGAGGAGCGCGACCGCCGGCGACCTGCGCCGGCAGCAACCCGAAGTTGTCCTTCGTGACGATGTACGCGCCGCCCGCGGACGGATACGCCTTGATCGTCTGCCGGTAGCTGAAGACCAGGATCGCCAGGACCAGGACGATCACGCCGGAGAGCGGCACGATCAGGGAGAACGCCAGGACGCCGGCGCCGGCGATGAACAGCGTCTTCAGCATCTCCTCGGTCGCGTAGGCCACGGAGGAGAGCTTGTCCGAGCTGAAGATCGCGAGCGCCGCCGACCTTGCCGAGGCGCTCGTGGGCGAGATGCGACGTGGGCAGCGGCGGGCCGAGGACCCCCCGCTTGACGGCGTAGCCGACGCCGCGGGGCAGCGGCTCGCGCCGTGGCGAACGCCTCGCGTCCTCTGCGGGCGCGTCGTTCGGTGTCGATGTCGGTGCTCGATGCCACGTCGCCACCGTAGGGGCGCGGGATAAGGGATCCGTAAGGGCGGCTATCGTGGCCGGCGTGAGCGCTCGGACGGCCGACCTGGGAGGCTGCGCCCCGGTGGCGGGCCCCGGCGGCGTACGCGACCGCGATCGGTCGGTGCCGCCTTGATCGCCGTCGCGCTCCTGCCGGTCCGCGGCGACCTCACGCAGGACCGTCGTCGCCTTCGCGCTGCCTGGTGCCGGTCGTGGCGGCGTCGTGGCTCGGCGGCTCGGACCCGGGATCGCCGCGTCCGTGGTCGGCTCCGCGCTGTACAACTTCCTCTACCTGCCGCCCTACGGCACGTTCTCCCTCGAACGGTCCGAGTACGTCGCCGCGCTGCTCGCCTTCCTGTCGATGTCGATCGTGATCTCGGCGCTCGTCGGCGTTCGCCCGCGACCGGGCCGCCGCGGCGGAAGCCCGGGAAGCGGAGGTCCGCCTGCTCTTCGATCTGAGCCGCGACCTCGCGCTCGCGCCGGAGCGGCCCGAGGTGGTCACCCGACGCTCGCGCGCGCCGCCGAGCGCCTGGGGTACGTGATGGCGTACCTGCGGGACCCCGACGAGCCGATCGACGTGGCGGAGGCGACCGGCGCGGTGCAGTTGCCGCTGCGGGTCGGCGAGGAATCGGTGGGCACGCTCGTGCTGGTGGGGGACCGTCCGCCGCTGTCCCGGGCCGAATCCCGGGTGCTCCGGACGTTCGCGGATCAGGTGGCGCTGGTCCTGCAGGCGGAGCGGCTCGAGCGGACGCTGCGCGAAGCCGAGGTGTACCGGCGAACCGACGCCTTGCGCCGAGCGCTGCTCGCGGCGACCTCGCACGAGCTGAAGAGCCCCGTCGCGGCGATCACCGACCTCGGTCACCGACGTGTTGGACCAGGGACCGGACGCCGATCCGGCGTACGTCCACGACGTGCTCGAGGACGTCCGGGCCTCGACGAGCCGGCTCGAGCAGCTGATCACGAACCTCCTGGACATGTCGCGGATCGAATCGGGAACGCTCGTGGCTCGGGCGCAGCCGGTCGACCTCGGCGAGGTCGTCGACCTCGCCGTCGACGGGGTCCGGGGCCGGTGGCCGGGCTCGGCGCCCAGCGTCGACCTCGGCGAGGAGCCGCCGGTCGTGCGTGGCGATGCCCGTCTTCGTCGAGCGCGTCGTCACGAACCTGTTGGAGAACGCGGCCCGGGCCGTCCGAGGAGGGGCCGACCAGCGCATCGAGCTGACGGCGCGCGTCCGACGGTGACGGGGTCGTCGTCGCAGGTGGCCGACCACGGCCCGGGCCTCGACGTCGACCGATCGCGAACTGCTCTTCACGCCCTTCTACCTGCTGGAGGAGCGGTCGCCGCGGCTGGGCGCGGGACTGGGGCTCGCGATCTGCAAGGGGTTCGTCACGGCGATGGGCGGCACGATCTGGGCGCAGGACACGCCGGGCGGCGGCGCGACGCTCGGGTTCCGGCTGCCGGGGGTGTGAGGGTGCCGGGCTCCCGCATCCTGGTCGTCGACGACGAGCCGCAGATCCTCCGGGCGCTCGAGCGGGCGTTGACGTCGCGCGGCTACGAGGTCGAGACGGCCTCGGACGGGCGAGCCGCGGTCTCGGCGGTGCGGGTCTCGGAGCCCGACCTGGTGGTGCTCGACATCAACTTGCCGCACATGGACGGCCTCACCGCATGCCGCGAGATCCGTCGCGACAGCCGTGTGCCGATCCTCGTGTTGTCGGTGCGGGAGACCGAGGAGGACAAGGTGCGCGCACTCGACCTCGGCGCCGACGACTACCTCACGAAGCCGTTCGGCGCGGCCGAGCTGCTGGCGCGGGTCCGCGCGCTGCTCCGACGCGTCGCGCCCGAGGAAGGCGAGCGGTACGTCGACGCGGTCCGGTGGAGATCGACCTCGTCGCCGACGCGTGCGTCGCGACGGACGGGAGGTCCGGCTCACGCCGACCGAATGGAAGCTGCTGGACGTGCTCGCCGCCGGCCGGGGACCCTGCGGACGCACGCCTGGCTCCTCGACCGGTCTGGGGCCCGGGGTACGAGGGGGACCTCGAGGTCCTGCGGGTCTTCGTCAGTCAGCTGCGCCGCAAGATCGAACCCGATCCACGGAAACCGCTCGTGATCGGGACGGATCCGGGCGTCGGCTACCGCTGGCTGCTGGAGCCGGAGGACGTGATCCTCGCCGACGACGGCGTCGCGGAGGGTCTGTTCGGATTCCGGGGCCGGCCAGCGCGACCATCTCGTCGCCGGCCACGAGCACGGTCTCCGGCTGCGGGATGACGACGTGACCGTCGCGGAGCACCGCCACGATCGTCGAGTCCACCGGCATGCGGATCTCGTAGAGGGGCCTGCCGGTGGCCGGCGAGGACGGGGTCAGCTTCAGCTCGACGATGGATGCTCTGCCGCCCTCGAGCCTGAGCAATCGAACGAGGTCACCGGTGGTGACCGCCTCTTCGACCATCGCCGTGAGGACGTGCGGCGGCGAGACCGCCTGATCCACGCCCCACTGCTCGTTGAAGAGCCATTCGTTGCCGGGATGGTTCACGCGCGCGAGCACGCGCGGGACGCCGAACTCCTGCTTCGCCAGCAAGGCCGTGACGAGGTTGTCCTCGTCGTCGCCGGTGGCGGCGACGACCACGTCGGCCGACGACAGCTCGGCGCCCTCGAGCACCCACGGCTCGCACGCGTCGCCGAGGATGACCTTGACCTCCGGGATCTCCTGCCGCAGCCGCTCGACGATGGATTTGTGCTGCTCGATCAGGGTGACATCGTGGCCACGGACGGTGAGGTCGGCCGAGAGGTGCTGCCCCACGGCTCCGCCGCCGGTCACGACGACACGCATCAGTGGTGCTCCGAGGACTGCGTCGAGTTGCTGATCGAGGAGCTCGAGGCCGTCCTTGCCCATCATCACGATGAGGTAGTCGCCTTCCTGGAGCGTGCTCTCAGGCGTCGGCAGGAATCCCGTACCCCCGCGCGAGACGCCGGCGACGAGGATCTTGCCGGCGACGTTGATCGTGTTCGCGGGCTTGCCGATCAGGTGCGCCGGCACCGGGACGCGCACGCGCAGGAGGTCGCCGCCGCCGAGGCTCTCGCGGACCTCCTCGCGATCGTGCAGCAGCATCAGCTGGATCTGCCGGATCCCCCAGGTCGTGGTCGCCACCGTCGGGATGTTCAGCCGGCCGTAGATCTCCGCGCGGCGCGGGTCGTAGATCCGGGCGATGACCTTCGGCACGTGGTAGTGCTCCAGCGCCACCCGCGCCGACACGATGTTCGAGTTGTCGCCGCTCGAGACCGCCACGAACGCGTCGGCCTCCTTGATGCCGGCCCCCTCGAGGGTCTCGCGCTCGAACCCGATCCCGACCACTTGCCGCGCACCTTCTCCCGGTGGGTATCGCCAGAAGGCCTCGGGGTTCTTGTCGATGACGGTGACGTCGTGCCCGCCCTCCAACAACGCGTGGGAGAGCTCGGAGCCGACACGGCCGCAACCCATGATCAGGACGCGCATCGCGCGGAAGGGTACGGCCTCGGGTCGGAGGGCGTGCAACGAACGCTCGACGCGTGCACGCGGGAGATCCGGAAAGACCCCTGGAATGTCCTAGGGCCGGCAGCTGGAGGGAGCTGCCGGCCCCACGGACGGGCTCGGAGGAAAGCGGTCGATGTGATCCACCTCCGGGCCGCCTGGGGGTGACGACCACGCGGTCCTTCGGCGGAAACCTCTTTCCAGCCGTCAGGTTCGCCCATCGTCCGTGAACGCGGCGTAAAGGAAGGAAAGGCCCCCGTGAAGAAGTCGTGAACGGCCCGCGCCACGTGAACGCCGCGGAGCGGGGCGGTAGCGTTGCGCCGTGGTGGTCGATCGCCCCGAACGTCGTGTCGTGCCCTTCACCGCCCGAGCCCTCGGTATCGGTTTGGTCGCAACGCTTGCCGGCGCGCTCCTCGCGTTCCTCGCAACCACCGGTGTCGACCAGGTGGGGACCGCCGTCGCCGTCCTGATGCTGGCCGTGACGATCGCCGCGGTGGTCGGCGGCCTTTGGGCGGGGGTGGTGGCGGCCGTGCTCGCCTCGGTCGCCCTGCCGTTGATCGAGGCGCTGCGCCTCGAGCCGGGCCATACAGCCCGAGCGATCTCATCACCGCGGCGGTGGTGTTCCTCGCGATCGCCGTGGTCGTGGGCCTGGTGGTGGGCAACGCGGCGGACGAACGCGACCGAGCGGCCCGGAGCGAGCGCGAGGCCCGGCTGCTCGCCTACCTCTCATCGAAGCTGCTGTCGGGCGACGTGCCGGACCGGGTGCTCGACGAGTTCGTCCTGGTGCTCCTCGAGCCGCTCGGTCTGGCCTCGTGCCACGTGGCCGTCTCGCTCGACGGGCACGCGATCGAGGCGAAGGCGGCGCGGGAAGGCCTGCCGCCGGGGGGGCCGACCGAGGTGATCCCGATCGTCGTGTCGAACATCCCGCTGGGGACGTTGATCGCCGAGCGCCCCGCCGGGCGCCGGCCGTTCAACCGTGACGAGCGCATGCTGCTCGAGGCGGCGACCCGGCAGGCGGCCGTGGCGCTCGACCGGGCGCGGCTCGACGCCCGCGCACGCCTGGCGCAGGTGGACGCCGAGACGAACCAGCTCCGCGCGGCGATGTTCTCGTCCGTGACCCACGACCTGCGGACCCCGCTCGCGTCGATCAAGGCCGGGGTGACGAGCCTGCTCGATGAGGGCGCGACCCACGACGAGGGGCAGGAGCGCGATCTGCTGGTGACGATCCTCGAGGAGACCGACCGCCTGAACCGCCTCGTGGGCAACATCCTCGACCTGGCGAAGATCCGGGCCGGCGCCCTGATCTCGCGCCGGGTGCCGACCGCCGTCGACGAGGTCGCGGAGGCGGTCGTCGCGCGCATGCGCCCGCGACTGGGAGGCGTGGTGATCGACCTCCAGCTGGCGCCGGACCTGCCCGACATCCCGGCGGATCCGATGCAGCTCGACCAGGTGCTCACGAACCTGCTCGAGAACGCGGCGCGTCACTCGCCGCCGGGCGGGACGATCCGCATCCACGCGACGCAGACCGAACGCGCCGTCCGCCTCCGGATCGCCGACGAGGGGCCGGGGATCCACGTGGACGACCGTGAGAAGGTGTTCGAGGCGTTCTATCGAGGACGGCAGAGCCCGGAGTCGCCCGGCAGCGGCCTCGGCCTGTCGATCGCGCGGGCCATCGTGACCGCGCACGGCGGACGTATCTGGGTGGAGGAAACGATGGGTGGCGGGACCGCGATGGTCCTGGACATGCCGATCCAGGAGACCGGACTGTGAAGGTGTTGGTCGTCGACGACGAGCCGCAGATCCGCCGTGCCCTGCGCACGAGCCTCGAGGCCCACGGCTACGAGGTGGCGACGGTCGGGACCGGCGACGAAGGCGTGGTCTCGGCGGCGGAGGTGCAGCCCGACCTCGTCCTGCTGGACCTCGGCCTGCCCGACATGGACGGCACCGAGGTGATCCGCCGGATCCGAGGGTTCTCCGACGTACCGGTGATCGTGCTGTCGGTCCGCGAGCTCATGACCGACAAGGTGGCCGCGCTCGACGCCGGCGCCGACGACTACGTCACGAAGCCGTTCGGTATGGAGGAGCTGCTGGCGAGGGCGCGTGCGGCGCTGCGGCGGGCGGGCCCCGACGAACCGCCGCAGCCGACGCTTCGCTACGGCGACCTCGAGATCGACCTGGCGCGGCGGCTCGTCACGTCGGCCGGAGAACCGGTGCACCTCACGCCGACCGAATACGCGCTGCTCGAGGCGCTCGTGACGAACCCCGGCAAGCTCCTGACGCACCAGTGGTTGCTCCGCCGCGTGTGGGGTCAGGGGTACGGGACCGAGACGACGTACCTCCGGACGTACATCCGCACGCTGCGGAAGAAGCTCGGCGACGACGCCTCGGCGCCCGCGCTCATCGTGACGGAGCCGGGCGTGGGCTATCGCTGGATCGGCGAGCCGTCCTGAGCCACTCGCCCGTCATACGAAGCGCGTCCCATGGCTCAGTCGGGCGCGCGTTCTCCAGCGCAACAGCTGCGAGCACACGTTGCTGCCGAAGATCCTCGCGTTGCCGGTGTTCGCGTCGGACGCGCTCTCCTCGGTCGCCTACGCCACCGGCGAGATCCTCGATCGCGCTCGCGCTCGTCACGTCGCAGCCGCAGCCGTACGTGATGCCGATCGCGCTCGCGATCGCGCTGCTGATGTGTCGTCGTGAGCTCGTACCGGCAGACGCGTTCGCGCGTACCCCGGCGGCGGCGGCGCGTACATCGTCAGCAAGGACAACCTCGGCACGCTGCCCGGCCTCGTCGCGGCGGCGTCCCTGCTGTTCGACTACATGATCACGGTCGTCGTCTCGGTCGTGGCCGGGCGTCTTCGCGATCGGGTCGGCGTTCCCGTGCGGCGAACGAGCACCGGGTGTTCCTCTCGATCTTCTTCGTCGTCCTCGTGACGATCGCGAACCTCCGCGGGCGCCTAGCGATCGGGGACTCGTCTTCGCCATCCCGACCTACGGCTTCGTCTTCTCGATCGTCGTCTCTGGTCGCTGGTCGGGTTCGCGCTAGTGCATCGGCGGCTGCCCGCCGGTCGGCGTCGACGTCGGCGCCGTTCGCCGGACGCGGCGTCGGTCGCCGTCGCCGTCGGCGTCTTCGCGATCCTGAAGGCGTTCTCGTCAGGGAGCCACAGCGCTCACCGGTCGTCGAGGCGATCTCCAACGGCGTGCCAGCGTTCTAGCGCCCGCAGGCGAAGAACGCCGCGACGACGCTCGCGATCATGGGCGGCGATCGCGGTCACGATGTTCCTCGGTCATCTCGTGGCTGGCGACGCGTATGGGCGGCGTCGATCGCCAGCGAAGCAGCGCTCGGTCGGTCGCGCAGATCGCGATCGCAGTCTTCGGCAACACGACGTCGCGTTCTTCGTGGTGCAGTTCTTCACCGCGGCGATCTGATCCTGGCGGCGAACACCGCGTATCAGGACTTCCCGCGTCTGGCCTCGATCCTCGCGCGCGATCGCTTCATGCCGAGCCAGTTCGTGAACCGCGGCGACGGCTCGTGTTCTCGAACGGCGTGATCGTGCTCGCGGCTCGCTCGTCGTGCGCGATGATCTACGCGTTCGACGCCGACCTGTACACGCTGATCCATTTCTACGTCTTCGGCGTGTTCACCTCGTTCACCCTGTCGCAGACCGGCATGGTGCGGCACTGGATCAAGGAGCGGCCGCAAGGGCGCCGACGCAGATGCAGCGGTTGGCGCCGCTCGATCGTGATCTACATCATCGGTGCGATCACGACGGCGGTCGTGCTGGTCGTCGTCATCGTCTCGAAGTTCCGCGGACGGCGCGTGGCTCTCGATCCTGATCATCAGCGCTGCTGGTCCCAGTCTTCTACTCGATCCACCGGCATTACGCTTGGGTGCGCGCGCAGACGCGTCGCGGCCGCGGAGCAGCCCGGCGACGTCGGCAGCGAACCACGTCGTCCTGCTGATCGGCAGGTCGACGCGGCGGCGGCCGAGGCGCTCGGGTACGTGCGTTCGTTCCGCCCGGCCCATCTGCACGCGGTCGACGCCCGGCGCCGTCGGTCGTCGCCGTAGCTCGCTGGAGCAGCTGGCGCGCGTTCGCGGGGATCGGGGGTTCGAGCTGGAGCCGCTCGGCTCGGGGAGCCTGGTGAACGTCGATGCGCGCCTACCTGCGCCGAGCTCGTCTTCTCGCTCCGAGGACGTCGTCACCATCGTGGTGCCCGAGCTCGTGCGCGAGGGCCTCGTCCGGTACCTCGTCTCGCTAGCTCGATCTGTTTCGTCTGTAGTCGGTTCTGCTCCGCGAGGTGCGCGTCGTCGTCACGGACGTGCCCGTCGTGCAGGACCGCAGCGCGCCGACGCCGACGTGTCGAAATCGTTGATCTCGCAACGCAAGGTTCGGTCGTGTTCGGCTCTCTCGGTGAACGACGTGACGATCCCGCCGTGTACTACGCCTCGTCGCTCGATGCGTCTCTCGACGCGGTCGATCTTCTTCTACGTTCGATCCCGAGCAGGCTCTGTCGTTTCTAGTTTTCGTTGGGTCGGCCGAGAGCTTCGACATCCCGCTCGACATCGTCGAGGCTCCGTTCCGCGACCTCACGTTTCCCGTGCTGGCCGAGGCTCGTCGCTTCTCGGTGCGCCCCTTTACGTTCTGAACGTGGTCGTCCCCGAGTGTCGTGTCCTCTGGTGGCAGCTTCCCGCTGCACACCAGAACGCGCTGTTCATCTAGCGGTTGTTCCTCTACGAGGACCGGTCGTCCTCACGAGCGTGCCTTTCTTGCTCGGACACACGCGCCCCTCGTCTCTCGCTTCTGAGCGCGCGCCCGGATCGAGGAAAGCTCCGCGCCCGCCAGGAAGACCCACGCCATGATCCGCAGGAACAGCAGCACGCCGAACACGCTCGCGATCGTGCCGTACAGCGCCGACCATCGCTCGATCGACCGGGCGACGAACCAACCGCCGATGCCCTGAAGGACCGTCCAGCCGATGGCGCACACGATCGCGGCCGGCAGCAACCGCCGGAACGGGACCGCGCGGGGGAGCAGCATCCGGTAGATCAGCAGGAACGCCCCCACCAGCACCACGAGGGTGGCCGCCTCGGTCGCGAGCCCGGCGATCATCGAGCCGGACGTGCGGTTGAGCAGCACCGGTGAGCACCCCGACGAGCGTGACCCCGACGAGCACGCCGAGCCCGAGCGCGATCGTCGCCACGATCGCCCAGGCCCGGCCGCGCACGGCGGACTCGCGCTGATCGAAGATCGCCGCCAGGCGAACGGCGCGCCCGGTTCGATAGGGCCGACGCCGCCCACAGGAGGCCGAGGACGCCGACGATGCCGGCCGCGTAGCGGCCCTGCACGATCGCTCTGCGCCGATCTGCGCGACCAGCTGTTCCAGGCCGGGGATCGAGCTGACGATCCGCTGGAGCGACGCCTCCTCCTGGCTCCTGGAGCCAGAACCCGGCGATCGACGTCGCGAGCAGCAGCGCGGGGAAGAGCGCGACGAACGCGGTGAACGTCAGCGCGGACGCCTTCGTCGCGACGTCGTCACGTGCGGCCTTGCGCAGCAGCGCGCCGACCGGCGCGGTGAGTCGACGTGAGCGCGCGGCCCGGCCGCCGGCCACTTCGCGCCGACCTGGCGCGACCGCTTCGAGGAACCGGTCGGCGCCCGGGCGTGGCGGCTCCGGCTGCGCTAGGGTTCCCATCCGCGAAGGTTCTCACGGAGGCTCGGCCGCGCATGAACATCCGTCCCGCCACGGCTGCGGACGTCCAGTTCCTCAAGAAGATGCTGTACGAGGCCGCCTCGTGGAACCCCGATTGGCCGCGCGAACCGATGGAAGAGGTGCTGGCCGACCCGATGCTCGTCCGCTACCACCAGGGCTGGGGCCGGGAGGGCGACGGCGGCGTGATCGCGGAGATCGACGGCGTGCCGGCCGGCGCGGCGTGGTACCGCCTGTTCACGGCCGAGGCGCCCGGCTACGGCTACGTCGACGACCGGACGCCGGAGCTCGGGATCGCCGTCGAGCCGATCCACCGTCGGAAGGGCATCGGCGAGGCGTTGCTGCGCTCGTGCATGGTGCAGGCCCGCGAGGAGGGCTTCCAGGCGCTGTCGCTGTCGGTGGCACCGGCCAACCGGTCGCGGATGATGTATCAGCGCGCGGGGTTCGAGAAGGTCGGCGAGTCCGGCACCAGCTGGACGATGCTCGCGAACCTCTAGCTCAGTCCGCCTCGCCCTGGGCCGCTCGCTCCGCGTCGAGCGCCGCGTACTCGCGCCGCACCTGGGTCCACCGGCGGGAGATGAACACCACGAGCGCCACCACCGCCACCCCCACCATCACCCAACCGAACGGCCGGAGCACCCGTTCCACCTCCGTCCAGCGGTCGCCGAACGCATGCCCCAAGCGTGGCGAGGGCCACGCACCACACGAGCGAGCCGATCAGGGTGTAGACGGTGAAGCGCCGGAACCGCATCGCCGCGATCCCGGCCGGCAGGCTCACGAACGACCGGACGAGCGGCACCAGCCGGCCGTAGAGCACCACGGCTTCGCCGTGCCGTTCGAACCAGGTGTGCGCTCGATCGATCTCATGGGGCCGGATCAAGAGGTACCGGCCGAACCGATCGATGATGGGTCGGCCTCCGACGTACCCGACGCCATAGGCCAGCCATGATCCGACGAGCGTCCCCGCCATCGCGGCGACGATGACCCCGAGGAGCGAGAGTTCCTGCCCTGCACCGATGAATGCGGTGCTCGTGAGCGCGCCTCCGAAGAGCAGCGTGATCTCGCTCGGGAAGGGGATGCAGGCTGAGTCGAGCAACATGAGGACGAAGATGGCGAGGTAACCGTGCTCGACGATCAGCTTGGTCATCGAGTCGCTGAGCTGGGCGAGCACTCGTCCTCCGGCGCGGTTGGGGGAATACGCCGAGCGTAGCAGCGCGTTGTTGCGGCCTTGTGACCGCCGACCCGCTCCCGGGTCACGGCGGCACCCGGTGGTACCGTCCCGCGACGGGGCCGCTTCCGGGGTCCCGAAGGTTGACGCATAGAGGAACCGAACGCATGGCCAAGACCCTCGTGGTCGTCGAGTCGCCCGCCAAGGCGAAGACGATCGAGAAGTACCTGGGCGGCGACTACGCCGTCCGGGCTTCGTATGGCCACATCCGGGACCTTCCTCGCTCGAAGCTGGGGGTCGACGTCGAGCAGGACTTCGCGGTCCAGTACGAGGTCCCGGAGGACTCGAAGCGGCACGTCTCGGAGCTGAAGAAGGCCCTGAAGCAGGCCGACGACCTCGTGCTCGCCACGGACTACGACCGGGAGGGCGAGGCGATCGCGTACCACGTGGCCACCCTCATGGGCGTCGACCCCGTCGGGGCGAAGCGGGTCACGTTCACCGAGATCACGAAGGACGCGATCCTCGACGCGTTCGCCCATCCCCGGACGATCGACATGGAGCTGTTCGACGCGCAGGAGGCCCGGCGGATCCTCGACCGGCTGGTCGGGTACCGCATCTCGCCGATCCTGTGGCGCCGCGTGCAGCCGGGCCTGTCCGCCGGCCGCGTCCAGTCCGTCGCCGTCCGCCTGATCGTGGAGCGCGAACGCGAGATCGACGCGTTCGTGCCGGTGGAGTACTGGAGCATCGACGTCCGCCTGACGCCGGAGGATCCCGAGCAGCCCTTCCTCGCGCGGCTCACGGAGGTCCCCGAGGGGAAGCTCGCCGCCGGTCCCGACAAGAAGGGGCTCGTGCTGGGCGCCGAGGGCGACGCCGCGACGCACGCGGATCGTCTGCGCACCGCGGCCTACCGCGTGCTCGGGGTCGAGAAGAAGGAGCGGAAGCGCTCGCCGGCCCCGCCGTTCACGACCTCGACCCTCCAGCAGGAGGCCGCGCGCAAGCTCGGGTTCAGCGCCCGGCGGACGATGTCGGTGGCCCAGCGGCTGTACGAGGGCATCGATCTTCCCGGCGAGGGCACCGCCGGTCTCATCACGTACATGCGGACCGACTCCGTCACGATCGCCGACGCGGCGCTGCGGGAGATCGCGGAGCTGGTGCGGGGCGACTACGGGAAGGCCTACGAGCTCGCGGAGCCCCGTCGGTACAAGACGCGCTCGCGGAACGCGCAGGAGGCGCACGAGGCGATCCGGCCCACGAGCGTCGTGCGGACCCCGCAGCGGGTCGCGGCCGTGCTCGACCGGGACCAGCTGCGGCTGTACACGCTGATCTGGCAGCGGACCGTCGCGACGCAGATGGCGGAGGCGCGGTTCGATCAGGTCGGCGTCGACATCGAGGCGATCTCGGGCGACGCGCGCTACGTGCTGCGGGCCACCGGGCAGACGCTCGTGTTCGACGGGTTCCTGAAGCTCTACCGGGAGGGGCGCGACGACGAGCCCGACGAGGACGCCGAGTCCCGCCTGCCCGTCCTGACGGCCGAGCAGGCGCTGCGCATGCTCGAGGTCCAGCCGGAGCAGCACTTCACGCAGCCGCCGCCGCGGTTCACCGAGGCGTCGCTGGTCAAGAAGCTCGAGGAGCTGGGGATCGGCCGGCCGTCCACGTACGCGTCGATCATCTCCACGATCCAGGACCGTGGCTACGTCCGCCTGGAGGACAAGCGCTTCCGGCCCGAGGACGTCGGCATCGTCGTGACCGACAAGCTGGTCGAGCACTTCCCCGACATCGTCGACGTCAACTTCACCGCCTACATGGAGAAGGAGCTCGACGACATCGCCGAGGGTCAGCTCCGCAAGGTCCAGATGCTCGCGGAGTTCAACGGCCCGTTCGAACGGGCGCTCGAGAAGGCGGAGGACTCGTTCGAGCGGTACTCGGAGGAGCTCGACGAGCTGTGCCCCCTGTGTCCGCAGGAGGGGCGCGTGCCGGCGAAGCTCCAGGTGAAGCTCGGCCGGTACGGGCGGTTCATCGGCTGCCCGAACTATCCCGATTGCCGCTACATCCGCAACATGGACGGCACCGAGCGCGCCGAGCCCGAGATGCTCGACGAGCGGTGCCCGGAGTGCGGGCGGCAGCTCCAGCGGCGCGTCGGCCGCTTCGGCCCGTTCGTCGGCTGCAGCGGCTATCCGGACTGCCGGTTCGTGCAGAAGGACCCGGCGGCTTCGACCGGCGTGACGTGCCCGCAGTGCCACCGGGGCGAGCTGGTTCAGAAGCGGACCCGCTTCGGCGTGTTCTACGGCTGTGACCGGTATCCGGAGTGCGACCTCGCCGTGAACAACCCGCCCGAGAAGGACCGCCCCTGCCCCGAGTGCGGCTCGATCCTGCTCCGCCGCCCGAAGTCGCTCCGGTGTTGGAACTGCGGCGCGGAGCTGGATCTGGAGTTCACCGTCACGAAGTCGGGCGACGTCGAGGCCGAGGCCGAGGTCCGCCGCGTGAAGGCGGAGGCGCGCGCGGCGCGGGCGGCCGCGAAGGCCGCCAAGACCGCGAAGTCCGGCGCGAAGAAGACGACGAAGAAGACCGCGACGAAGAAGAAGACCGCCGCCCGGAAGACCGCGACGCCCGCCGCCGCGAGGAAGCGCTCGACCGCGTCCAAGGGGTAGGGATCGCCGGTGTCGACGGTCGCGGAGGAGGTCGCCGCCCTCCGCGGGACGCGCTCGGCGACGTTCAAGGATCTCCTGACCCACCGGGCGTTCGCGCGGCTCCTCGCCGCGATGTCCGTCTCCTCGTTCGGGGATTGGGTCGGGTTCGTCGCGGTCACGGCGATCGTCGCGAACATCGGTGGCACGACGGCGTCGCTCGCGGTCGCCGGCGTGATGCTCGCCCGCACGCTGCCGGCGTTCGTGTTCGGGCCCATCACCGGCACGCTCGTCGACCGGCTGAGCCGCAAGCAGATCATGATCGTCGCCGACATCGGCCGCGGGGTCCTCTACCTCTCGATGGTCTTCCTGCGGGAGCTCTGGGCCATCTACCTCCTGTCGTTCGTGATCGAATGCCTGTCCCTGCTGTGGATCCCGGCGCGCGACGCGTCGCTGCCGAACCTCGTGCCTCGGCGGCAGCTGGCGAACGCGAACTCCCTCGTCCTCCTCAGCGCGTACGCGACGCTGCCGCTCGGCGGCGCGGCGTTCGCCGCACTGACGGCGATCTCGATGTGGCTGGGCGCGCGCATCCCGCTGCTGCAGGCGCAGCCCGAGTCCCTCGCGCTCATCCTCGACGCCGGGACGTTCGTGTTCTCCGCGGTGATGGTGGCGGGGATCGCGCTGCGCGCCCAGCCGAGCCAGACCGGCGACGGGCTGGGGCTCTCGAAGGTCTGGAACGACACGCTCGACGGCATCCGGTTCCTCCGGGAGAACTCGATCGCCTCCGCGATGACGGGCGGCATCGTGATCGCGTTCGGCGCGGTCGGCGCGGTCCTCGCGCTCGGACCGGTGTTCGTCCAGGTCACGCTCGGGGCCGGTCCGTCCGGCTGGGGCCTCGTGGTGGCGGCGTTCGGCGTCGGGATGGGCCTCGGGATGGCGACGGCCGGCCAGGCGGCCAAGGTGGTCGAGCGCGAGACGGTGTTCGTCTGGTCGTTGATCGGCGCCGCGGTCGCGTTGTTCGTCCTGGCGACGATGCCGAACCTGTCGTGGGCGGTGGTCTTCACGGTGTGGCTCGGAGCCTTCTGCGGCCTGGCCTGGGTGAGCGGGTACACCCTGCTGCAGGAGAACGTCGTCGACGAGTACCGCGGCAGGACCTTCGGCGCGCTGACGACGATGTCGCGGATGGTGCTGTTCCTGTCGCTGGCGGCCTTCCCGACGCTGGCGCAGATCTTCCAGTCGATCGCGCGAGCCGCCGGCTCGACGGAGTTCTTCGTGGGGGCCCAGCGGATCGACCTGTCCGGCTCGCGCCTGGCCCTGTGGGTGGCGGGCGGGCTGGTCGTGGGCGCCGGGCTCAATACGCGCCGGTTGCTCAAGCGGTACCGTCTGTCGCGACCCGTCCCGCTCACCCTCGTGCCGAAACTGAAACGACCGCCCGCCACCGGCCTGTTCATCGCCTTCGAAGGCGTGGAGGGCGCCGGCAAGGGCACCCAGATCGGCATGGCCGAGGAGTTCCTCCGCTCGCAGGGGATGGACGTGCTCGTGACCCGCGAGCCCGGCGGCACGCGCATCGGGGAGCGGATCCGCGATCTCCTCCTGGATCCGGCGATCGGCAGCCTGGACGCTCGCGCCGAGGCCCTGCTGTTCGCGGCCTCGCGCGCGCAGACGGTGGCGAACGTGATCCGGCCGGCGCTCGCCGAAGGCAAGGTCGTGATCTGTGACCGCTACGTCGATTCGTCCCTGGCCTATCAGGGATGGGCGCGCGGGCTCGGCGAGCCGGACGTGCTCACGCTCAACGTGTGGGCGACCCAGGGGTTGTTCCCGGATCTCGTGATCCTGCTGCACGTCGAACCGGAGACCGGGCTCGCGCGGTCGCCCGAGCCGCCCGACCGGATCGAGCAGGAGGGGGAGGCGTTCCTCGCGAAGGTCGCCGACGCGTACCTCAAGATCGCGGAGGAGCATCCGGAGCGCTTCGTGGTGGTGGACGCGGCCGGAGAGCCGGCGTCGGTCTTCGACCAGGTGCGCGGCGCGCTCGAGCACGCGATCGCCGAGCGCGACGGACACGCCTCGTGAGTCGGCAGCCGGCGGTACCCTCGGCGGCATGACCGCCGCCGTGCTCGAGCAGGTTCCCGGCCAGGACGCCGCCATCGCGTTCCTCCAGGGCTCGGCGGAGCGTCCGCACCACGCGTACGTCCTCGCGGGCCCGGAGGGATCCGGCAAGTCCCTCGCCGCCCGCGCGTTCGCCGCCGCGTTGCTGTGCCCGGACGGCGGGTGCGGCGCGTGCCGGAACTGCCGGCTGGCCCTGCGCGACCAGCATCCGAACGAGTTCGTGGTGGAGCCGGAGGGCCGGGACATCCACGTCGACACGATCCGCGAGGAGGTCTGGCAGCCGGCCTACCGGACCCCGCCCGAGCCGGGCCGGAAGATCTTCCTGATCCGCGAGGCGGATCGGCTCTCGCCCGCGGCGGCCGACACGCTGCTGAAGGTGTTGGAGGAGCCGCCCGCCGACAGCGTCTTCCTCCTGCTCTCGGCGCGCGCGCACGAGCTGCCGGAGACGATCTGGAGCCGCTGCCATGCCGTGACTGTTCACGGCCCTCAGCGAGCCGTTCGTCATCACGACCCTGGTCGGGGAGGGTGTGCCCGAGCCGCGGGCGCGGGTCGCGGCGCGGCTTGCCGGCGGGAACCTCGGACGGGCGCGCCGCTTGGCGGTCGATGCGGACGGTCTGGCCTTCCGGGATGTCGCGGCCGATGCGCTGGCGGCGGCCTCGTCCGGCCCCGCCAGGGGCGCTCGCGGCGGCCGAGCAGGTCGTGGCCGCGGCCGCCGACTACAAGAAAGGACTGGGTCGCGAGCTCCAGGAGGAGTTGGCGCCGTTCCTGGACGAGAAGGGCAAGCCCGAGGAGGCGTATCGGGGGGCGATCCGCAGGATCGAGACGCGTTTCCAACGGCGGGAGCGGCGGGCGGAGCGCGAGTTCGTGGATCGCGTGCTCATGGCGGCCTCGTCGTTGCTCCGCGACCGGATCGCGGCCGGCGCCGGCGCGGACGACGACCTCCTGCTGAACCCCGACCTCGTCACGTCCCGATGAGGGATCGCTCGCGCGGACGACGGCTGACGCTCGCCGCGATGGAGCGGGCGCGGGCCGACCTCGCCGACGACGTGAACCTCAACGCGCGGCTGCTCGTGGAGCGCGCCCTCCTTTCGGCGGGGTCCGGACCCTAGCCTTTCGCCAGGAGTTCAGCCTTCCGACCGGTCGACCTGCCTACGGTCGAAGGAGTAGGCTCAGCGCTCCACGGCCTTGGGAGGGGACGCGGGTTGGGGCCTGTCGGACGGTTCACGAAGGATCGCGTCAGCCCGGCGGTGTGGTGGCCACTGGCGATCGTGCTGCTCGGACTGTTCGCGCTGACGTTCCCCGGTGAGCAACGCGTCGCTGCGCGGTGTCGTCCACCGTCGGGTCGGCGTGGTTCGTCGACCTGCCGCAAGCCTGGCTCTGGTACCGATGGGCCGCCGGCATCGCCGCGGGCATCGTGCTGCTGCTCGCGTTGCTCTCCTTCCGCAGGTCCGTCGCGCGGATCGGCGCGGGCGTGCGGCTCTACCCCGCGTCCATCCCGGAGGGCCAGGTGCTGGTCGACGCGGCGCGTCTGGAGACGCTCGAGGAGCACGAGGACGCGGGCGCCCACGCGAAGGATCGGATCGCGAACCTCGAACGCCGGCTCCTCGAGAGCGAGGCGAACCGCCTCGAGACGGAGGGCGAGCTCCAGCGGCTGTTGGCGGAGCGGGCCGGTTCGAAACGCCCGAAGGCCGCAGCGCGGGCCGAGGTTCCCACGGAGGTTGCGCCGGAACCGCTCCCGCCGGAACCCGCTCCGAAGGGATCCGACGAGCTCATCCGGGTGCCGGAGATCGATCCGTTGCCGGTGACCGAGCCGGAACGCTCACCGTCGGGCTGGCCGGAGGTCGTCGTGCTGCCGAACGTGACCGCGACGAGGGCCTCGGCTCCGCCGCCCGGTGAGTCGGCGGTGGACATGCTGAACCGCATGGTCGAGCCGGTCGAGACCCCGGCCGCCAGCAACGATCCGAGCCTGCTGCGCTCGAGGCTCGCGCGCACGGCCGCCCTCAAGAAGCCGGGATCGCGCGAGCGTCGCGACGAACCCGACGAGCCGGTCACCCCGTAGATCTCCGCGCACGCCGCAGAAGTGGTGCTACCACCACTGTCAGCTGCCGCACTCCTCTGCGACCCTCGGGTTGGAGGAGGAGCTCGTGGGGCCCGTTCGCGTATTGATCGTCGATGACCAGGAGCCGTTCCGACTCGCCGCGCGCATGGTGGTGGAGGCGACGGACGGGTTCGACGTCGTCGGCGAGGCGGAGACCGGCGAGGACTCGGTCACGATGGCGCGCGAGCTCGCGCCGGACCTCGTGTTGATGGACGTGAACCTTCCGGGCATCAACGGACTGGATGCCACCCGGCAGATCCTCGAGGGCTCCGACGCGGTCGTCGTGCTCCTGCTCTCGACCTACGAGGAGGAGGAGTACGCGCCCCGGGCCGCCGAATGCGGCGCGAAGGCGTACATCCCGAAGGCCGTGTTCGGCCCCGACCGGCTCGAGGCCGCGTGGGAGGCCGCATCCGGCTGAGAGGACGGCGATCGGGAGAAGGGAACGAGCTGAGGGTGGAGACGTCGCGGTTCCGTTCGCCCGCTCTGCCCGGATCTATGCCTTCGGAGGTGGCGGAAGGTATTCGAAGTGCATGCCGTCGGGCACGAGGAAGGTACCCCCCCAGTTGAAACCCCAGTGCTCCATGACCGCGACGAGGCGGGGGTCCTGCGTCGGCGTGGCACCGAACGGGTTCTCAGGTGCGTTGATGTCGATCGCGGCGCCGTACGCGTGGAAGGCGGGGGGTGCCGTCGGGAGGCTCGCCAGCAGCTCGGGGTTATAGCAACCGGCGTTGCTCGTGACGAGGTAGCCAGTCCCTCGCGCTGGAGCTCGCGCATCGCGCCTTCGAGCGCGGGGAAGAAGGCCAGGTTGCACGTCTCGCGGCCCAGCACCGGAACGGTCCGCGTCGCCAGGTGAGCATCGATCCACGCGGGGTCGATGTGCAGCTGGATCGGATCGGCGGCGTCCGGATACGCGGCGAACTCGCCGAAGACCTCCTTCAGGACGACGGGCGGTGTCGAGCCGGAGGCGACGCGCACGTACCGCACCTCACCGGGTGCGGCCACGCGCACGGGTACCCCGTGGGGGAGGAGCGGCTGCAGCAACCCGAGGAACGCCGCGTCGGACAGCGTGGTCGCCGGGCGAGCCAGGAGGTATCGATCGTCGACCACTCCGAGCCGTGCGCCTTCCTCGCGTGAGACGAGCATCTCGCTCCAGCCGACGACGGCATCCGGAACGACGGCTCCGACGGTGATCGCCACCCCGCCGAACCGCAGCTGACCGCCCACCCCGAGCCGGCGGACCGCGGCACTCGTCGTGCCCAGAACGGCTCGACCATCCGCGAGGGTCCGCGTGACCACGTCTCGATACGCGGCCGGGATGAAGGTCGTGTATGCGGCCGGATCGACAGCGAACACGTCGATCGGTATCCGGTACGGGGGTGTCGGCCGGTCGACGTCGGTGCCGGCAGCATCGCGCGACGCGGTCATCCACAAGGTGTCGCCCGCGACCACGACGGTTGCGGTGAGGCCGGGCAGAGCCGATACGGCGGCGCGGAAGCCCAGTCGGAAGCCGCCCGGCATCCATGCCAGGTAGGCGGGCGGCATCGTTGCGTCGGCGTGCGCCGAGGGGGACGTGCCCACCGCCCCGGCCGGGGCGCTGTGCGAGGAGCCGGGCATGTGAACGAGCCCCACGACGAGCATCACTCCCACGACCACCATCGATGCGACGAACAGCCGGCGTTTGCGGGCGATCGCCGCGGGGTGCCTCATCGCCTGCGGTGCTGTGCCTCGCGGCGCGCCGCATCCTCGAGCCCGTCATCCAGCGGCGGAAGAGGGCCGCCACCGGTGAGGGGCGCGAGCGCCCGCTCCAACAACGCGTCCGCGAAGGCCGGATTGACCGGCAGGACCGGCCCATGGAGGTAGGTCCCGATCACGGTTCGTTGGACCGCGCCCTCGGTCCGGTCCTTGCCGTTGTTGCCCTGCCCCTTCGCGGTGGTGGCCAGCGGTGACGCGGCCGATCCCAGATGCGTGCGGCCACCGTGGTTCTCGAATCCGAAGAGCTCGAACGTCGTGTTCCACAACTTCCCGTGCGCGCGGACCCGACCGACGATCCGGCCCGACACCGGCGCGGTGGTGGTCACGTCGAGCAGGCCGATCCCCTCGATCGAAGCTCCGTCCGTTGCGACGTAGTTGCGGCCGAGGAGCTGGTAGCCCCCACAGATCCCGAGGATCACGCATCCCGCCGCAGCCGCATCCGCCAACTCGGTCGCGCTGGACCGGAGATCGCGTCCGACGAGGACCTGGACCCGGTCGGTGCCGCCTCCTATCAACACGATGTTCGCACCTGGAGGGAGGCGATCGCCACGCGAGACTTCCTCGACCCGCACATCGAACCCTCGCCACTCGGCGCGCTGACGCAGGGTCAGGACGTTCCCGCGATCGCCATAGGTGCGCAGCAAGTCCGGGTACAGGGACACCAGCAGCAGATCTGGCACGCTCAAGTCATCGCATCTTCGAGACGCGCCACCGCCGAGCCGAGCAATGCCTGACGGACGTCGAGCATCGCGGTGTAGGTAGCCATCACGGCGACCGATCGGTCCGGGGGGCACAGGGACAGCGCGTGCTGGATCGCCGGGACCGGGCGAGGTTCAGCCGTCACGGGCGCGGCACCTGCGTATCTCAACCGCACGGCGACATCTGCGGCTCGCACGCCACTCGGTACCAGAGGGATCCCAAGGTCGGCCAGCCGCTCGAAGTCGGAGTCCCAGATCCACGAGATGTCTCGACCGTCCGCGATCCGATCGTTGACGGCGACGACGACGGCCCCGAGGTCGCGATCCATGCCGAGCTGTTGGGTTAGGACGCCCGCCGACGCGGGGTTCTTCATCAGCAGCAGCCACGCCGTTCTCCCGTCGATGTCGAAGCGTTCGCACCGACCGAACCGTGCATGGAACGAGCTGAGGGAACGGATCGCCGCGTCATCGGGCACACCGAATGCGGCGGCGGTCACGATCGCCGCCGCGGCGTTGTAGGCGTTGTAGAGCCCGCCGGCGGGGAGGTCGATCAAGGTCTCGTCGATCCGGAGCCGGGTCATCCCCAGGCTCGAAGAGCTCACCAGCTCTGCAACGAGGCTGGGCCGCGCGCTCGTCCATCCGCAGTTCGGACACGTGACGCGACCCAGGTGCGCCATCGTCCGTTCCTTCATCACCAGTCGCCCCCCGCATCGAGAACAGATCTCCGGTTCGGCATCGGGGACGTCGTCGGAGCTCGCTGCCGGATGCACTCCGAACCCGATCGGTGAGAAGCGTTCGACCGCCGACCACAGCATCGGGTCGTCGGCGTTGGCGATCACCGTTGCGCCGGGCGGCAGACGTGAGGCTGCGGATCGCAGCATGTGCGCGACCCGCTCGGGCTCGGAGAAGCGGTCGAGCTGGTCTCGGAACACGTTGGTCAAGACCAGGACTCGGGGCTTGAGCGCCACCACGAGCCGCTCCAGGACCGCCTCGTCGCTCTCGAACACGCCGACCGAGCCACCCAGCGGATGGGGCAGGAGTGTCGTTGCAACACCGCGGAAGAGGTTCGCGCCGCTCTCGTTCGATACGGTCTCGACGCCTTGCGCTTTCAAGATCGCTCGGATCATCGCGACGGTCGTCGTCTTCCCGTTGGTGCCGGATACGAGAACGGTTCCCCCCGAGAGCTCCGTCGCGCGACGCTCGACGAAACCGGGATCGAGCCGCTCGATGACCACGCCCGGCACGCTGGTTCCCCCGCCGACGTGGGTGATCCGGCTCAGAGTGCCTGCTGCCCGAGCAGCAGCTCGCACAGCTGATCGGTATATGCGGAGCGTCCACGGAGATCGTGCGGGCGGGGCACCACCGAGAGATGAGGCCGCCGCCGCTGGATTCATGTCGTCGGGGGGGCGGGGGCGCGCACCGGCTGGCGCGGGTGCGGGTCGAGATGCCCGTTCGCCGGGATGTGGACGGGACCGCCGTGTCGCGGGATCGGACGAGCGCTGGCAGCCGCCGGCAGGGGAGCGCGCTCCCGGCGCAGCCCGATGGTCATGGCTCGCGCCAGCACGAGGAACAGCAAGATCCCCGTCGTGGCCAGGTAGAACCAGAACATCGTCGGCCGCGGTGTGTCGGTTCCCGTCATGAACCCGTGGACGAGAGCCAGCGAGAACGCGGGGACCGCCAAGCTGTGGGCCCGCCGCCACCATGTCGTGCCGATCACCTTCCGGCCCCACGAGGTCGTCAGCACGAGGGCCATCGTGAACATCGCGCCGATGCCGAAGGCCACGCCGACCGGCCGGTACGTCGCCCGCATCGGGATCACCAGGTCGAGCGGCGCGAACGGCATGAACCGGTCCACCAGCAGCAGACCGAGGTGCGCCGCGAGGAGCAGGACGCCGAGCGTCGAGAACGCCTGGTGGAGCGCGATGCTGGTCGCCTTCGGCACCCTCTTGCCGAAGATCGACGTCGTGGCCACGAGCCCCCACGTCACCGAGGCCCAGAGCATCAGGTACGCGCCGATGCCGGCTGCACGGAGCAGGTTCCACTGCATCATGCCGGCACCGCCGCCTCGGCCAGGTTCGTGATGACTTCGCCCGAGGCCATGACGAGGCACCCGCGCACGCGGTCGAGGATCTCCGGCCCTCGGAGCAGCGCCTCCTTCGAGGAGACCTCCGCTTCCGCGCATGTCGGTCGCCCACATCGTCGCTTGCACGACGCCGGTCATCGCGGGCAAGGACGTCCGCGGATCGATCACGTGATGCGCGCCCGGCGCCCAGGCTCTGACCGTGACGGACGTCGTCGCGAGCGCACCCGCGTCCAGGCGCAGCCGGAGCACCTCGGCCCCCTTCGCGTCCGGATCCTCCACGCCCACCTCGACGCCTTCGCGCGGACGCCCTGCGATGCGAAGGTCGCCGCCCGCGTCCACGATCGCCCACGGGAGGCGCGTCAATGACGCGGCGGCGAGGTCGACGGTCCATCCCTTCGCGATGCCGCCGAAGTCGAGCGCGGCGCCCACCGGGATGCGCAGCCGGGTGCCGTCGAGCTCGACGTCCCGCCAGGCGCCGCACGCCGTGGCGCTCTTGAGCATCAGGTCGGCGAACCCGCGTCGGATGGCTCGGAGCTCCTCGTCCTCGCGCTCGCCGCGCGCCACCACGTCCGCGAAGTCCCGGTCGTATCCGGCAGCCATCAGCGCGGGAAGCACGGTGGGGTCGAACAGGCCGTCGGTGTCGCGGGCCGCCTCGAGCGCCATCCGTATGAGCGTGGCGAACGGCGCGGAAACCAGGACCCACTCGCCCGCGTGCGCGTTCACGGTCGACAGCTCGCTGTCGGGTCGGAACCGCGAGAAGCGCACGTCCTCGCGGGCGAAGATCCGCCGGACGCGGCGCAGCGCACGGGCCACGTCGCGATCGTCGCTCTCGGGGGCGGCGATCAGCTGGACCCGGGTCCCCATGGACGCGAACGCGTGGCGGATCGGCTCCATGGGCATCCTCAGCACGGGTGCGTGCCACACGAGATGGCGGTCGGCGCCGACGGCGCGGCGGCAGTGACGTACGTGATCGGGCCCCCGCTCGTCGAGGCGGAGGTTGACCCGTCGTAGATGATCTTCTTCGTCACGATCACGACGACGGGCCGTGTCGTGTGCTGTACGCGAGACGGCAGAGCCGTGGCACCCGCGGCCGGGCGTGGTGAGACGCCGAACATGGCCCATGGCGTGAGGACGCTCAGGCTGCCGACGATCCAGGCCCACGTTCTGACCTGACCGCGTGTGGCGCGCTTCGGCTTCGCGTGTCGAGGCGGCGCTCCCATCAATCATCGCCCCCGGACTCGTTCTCGGAGCCACTCGCACTGTGGCTTCCGCTGCTGGTGACGACGGCCTGCGTCTGCGCCGGCGCCGCGGGCGTCAGGACCACCACGGACCCCGCAGGTGGGGACGGCGCCTTCTTGTGGATCACGACCGTCCGGTGCTTCACGATCGGCTTCAGCGGGATCGTCAAGCTGCCGGCCGCGGCCGTGTTCGCTTGCGGGATCCCGATCCCCCAGTTGAAGGACACGGCTGCCGCACCGGCGACGAAGGATGCGGCCAGTCCGCCGGCCGTCAAGAGCGCCGATCTCTTATCCATGACCCGCCTCCTTCCCTCAGCCCGCTCGGTGGGCACTTGGCCCACGGACAACGTACGGAGGCGCTGCCCAAGAGCATCCGAACCGACGGTTAGTTCCGCGCTAAGGATCGAGGGGCCGAGCTGCGGCCTTTGCCGGCGGTTGGCTGATCGTTACCGTGCCGCTAGCGGTCACGTCGCTAGCGTCGTCGTCGGTGATCGAAGGAGGCGACGATGGCGTACGTGATCGCGGAACCATGCGTGGATGTGCACGACCGTGGGTGCGTCGACGAGTGTCCCGTCGACTGCATCTACGACGGCGTCCGCAAGGGGTACATCCAGCCGGACGAGTGCGTCGACTGCGGAGCGTGCGAGCCTGTGTGCCCGGTCACGGCGATCTTCCACCAGGAGGATCTCCCCGCTGCGTGGGAGCACTACGCGGCGATCGATCGGGAGTTCTTCGGGCCTGAGGTGACGGGGCTCGGCGCTCCCGGCGGCGCTGCGGCCGTCGGCGCACTCGATGCGGATCACCCGGCGCTCGGGACGGTCGCCTCGCTCTGAGCGCCTGCGAGCCGCCCGTCGGTCCAGGCGGGTCGGTCCGTCAGGACGCGCGTTCCGGGGTGGGCACCGTACCGGTGACCGTCGTGCCCTCCCCGGCCGCGCTGCGGATCGACAGGGTGCCCCCGATCGCTTCGAGCCGGTCGGTCATGCCCTGGAGTCCCGTCCCGTACCCCGTCGCCACCGGATCGAACCCCCGCCCGTCGTCGGTGACCTCGAAGATGAGTTGGCCGTCGACGCGCGCCAGACGGATGTGGGCGTTCGTCGCGTCGGCGTACTTCGCGACGTTGTTGAGCGCCTCGAGGGTGCTGAAGTAGACGGCCGCCTCGATGTCCCGGTCGTACCGGCCGATGTCGCCGGCGTCGATCTGCGTCCTCACGGCCGCCTTCCGCGCCTGCGCCTCGAGCGCCGCGACGAGGCCCTGGTCGGCGAGCAACGGCGGATAGATCCCGCGCGCGAGGTCGCGCAGGTCCTCGAGGGCGGACGTCGTTGTGCTCTGCAAGCGCGTGGCGAGGGAGCGAGCTTCCTGCGGATCGCGCTCGATCTGTTGCTCCAGGAGCTTCAGTTGCACCGAGAGTGCGACGAGCTGTTGCTGCGCGCCGTCATGGAGGTTCCGCTCCAGCCGCCGCCGTTCCTCGTCCTGCGCCCGCACGATCCGTCGTCGCGAGTCGCGGAGCTCTTCGATCAGGCGCACGTTCCGCAAGACCAGTCCGGCCTGCGCCGCCAGGTCGCGCATCAGACGCTGCCGCGTCGGACCGATGGGATCGCTCGCCGGCATCTCGACCGCGAGGGCGCCGAGGAGCTCTCCGTGGTCGCGCACCTGCTCGGCGTGGTCCGACGGGAGATGCGGGAGCTCGCCGTCCTGCAGGACCAGCGGAGACCTGCGCCACGTCGGCGTCTGGCCATTGTGCAGCTGGCCGGATCTGCCGCCCGATGCGGAGCCAGACCGTGGCGCGCTCGGCGCCGGTCGCCGCCGCCAGGAGTTGCGCGGTCCGGGGCAAGACGTCATCGGTCGAGTACGTGTCGGACATGCGCTCGCCGAAGTTCGACAGCACCTCGTACGGGGTCGCGCGGCCCCCGTAGACGATGCGGTCGGCGATCCGTCGCGCGATCGCGGAGCGCCGGCCAGAACAGCAGCCCGATCGCGGCCGCGGCGATCGACCGCGGCCGTCCGGCTACGCCCGATCAGCCCTCCGGCGGTCACCGCGACCGCGAGGAACGCGAGCAGCAGCAGCGCCGCGACCGTCGCGTAGAGCACGGTCTTCTTGACCACGAGGTCGAGGTCGTAGAGGCGGTACTTCAAGATCGCGACAGCACACGCCACCGGTATGGCGATCCCGAGACTGATGAGGAACAGGAGGAAGGCGAGGTCGTTGATCGGGCGATGCTCGTTCGGTCCGAGGCCGAGATTGGTCAGGAGGACCAGGATCGAGGCATCCCCCGGTCACGGCGGCTGCCGTGGCGAACCACTTGATCTGCTGCCGCTCCTCCCCCGTTGAACGGCGGAAGCGTTGGACCAGTCCGACGATCGACGCGATCGTGACACCCAACAGCCCGAGGCCGAAGACCCACAGCAGCGGTGAGGTTCTGCCCTCGAGTGCGGCGATGCCGAACGGGTTCTCGGGCTGGATCCCCGGCGCGACGTCGAGCGCGGCCGGCGTGAACATCGCCAGGAGCAGCAGGGCGCCGACGCAGACGATGTTGAGACGTAGGACCCATCGCCACGGAGGAGACGGGACCGTCCCCGTCGGGAACAGGAGGACCAGGATCGGCACGAGCAGGAGGCCGAATGATGCCCAGTTCTGGATCCACGCGGCGGTGAGCCCGAACGGCAACGCGCCCGGGTTCGTTCCCAACGTGTACCTCGCATAGTCCTGCGTGACCCCGCTGAGGAGCACGAAGAACCCCGCGACCAGGAACAACAAGCCGATCGGATTCCTCGGGAGACGAACGGCCAGCAATCCTCCGACCAGGATGTACGCGGCGACGGTCGCGGTGGCGAAGCCAGACGTCGGAGAGTCCTCGAACGTGCCGTTCGATATCGCGAGGGGAAGCCCCATCATGAGCAGCACCGCGATGCCGGCGAGCACGATGCGCACGGTCCATCGAGCCGTCACGACGCAACCCCCTCAACCGGAACCCGGCCCGCGACGATCGTCCCCTCGCCGGGGGCGCTCGAGATCGTGAACCCGCCGCCGATGGCGTCCAGCCGGTCGGCCATCCCCTGCAGCCCTGTCCCGTGGTCCGTCGCCTCGGGGTCGAACCCGCGGCCGTCGTCGGCGACCTCGAACGTGAGGTGACCATCGCTGCGCGCGAGACGGATGCGGGCGTTCGTGGCCTCCGCGTATTTCGCCACGTTGTTGAGCGCCTCGAGCGTGCAGAAGTAGACGGTCGCCTCCACGTCTCGGTCGAATCGCCCGACCCCGTCGCCATCGACGGTGGTGGGGACCGCCGCCTTCCGCGCCTGCGCCTCGAGCGCGGGGACCAGTCCCCGATCCGCGAGCAGCGGGGGGTAGATGCCGCGCGCGAGGTCGCGCAGGTCCTCCAGGGCGGAGCTCGCCTGCGAACCGAGCTGCGTGAGCAGCGCACGCTCGCGTTCCGGATCCTTCCCGACCAGCTGCTCGGCCAGCTTCAGCTGCACGGCGAGGGCGACGAGCTGCTGCTGCGCGCCGTCGTGGATGTTGCGTTCGATCTTGCGGCGCTCCTCGTCCTGGGCGGCCACGAGCCGTTGCCGCGACGCGCGGAGCTCCTCGAGCAGCCGCACGTTGCGCAGGACCGGCCCCGCCTGGGACGCGAGGTCGCGGATCAGTTTCTCCTTCGCCGGATCGAGCGGATCGTTCGCCGGCATCCGACGGCGAGCGCGCCGAGGTCCTCGCCCTGATGCCGGACCTCGAACCGCTCCGCGGTCCCGTCGGGCTCACCGTACGTCGCCGCCTCCTGCAGGTCCCCGCCGATCCGCAGGAGGACCTGCGTGGACGTTGCCCCGGTTGCGCTCGCCAGGACCTGCGCCATCCGCGGCAGCACGTCGTCCGTCGAATACGTCTCGCCGACCCGCCCCGCGAACCGGGTCATCACTTCGTACGGGGTGGCGCGGCCGCCGTAGACGACCCGGTCGGCGATGCGGGTCGCGACCCGGCGGAGCGGCCACACGAGGACGCCGACCGCGATCCCGGCGACCAGGTCCAGCTTGCCCTTCGATGCGGACGCGAACAGGCCCGTCGTGATCCAGGTCGCGGCAACGAACACCAGGAGCAACAGGCCGGCCAGCGCAGCGTAGAGCACGGTCTTGCGGATCACGACGTCGAGGTCGTACAGGCGGTAGCGCAAGATCGCGATCCCGCACGCGATCGGCACGCCGAAGATCAGCGTGAAGAACATCGTCAAGAACATGGCGCCCGACTGCCAGGACTGGTCGCCGAACACGGCGGTGGCGAGGAACGAGAGCACGAACAAGCACGAGGCACGCGATGCCGACGAACGCGAGCCACCGCGTCTGCTGCCGGACATCGCCGTCGGAGGTCCGGTAGCGCACGATGAGGGCGGCGAGCGCCAGGAGCGCCGCGACGACGGAGGCCAGCCCGCCCACCAGGGTGAGCACGCTCATGAGGTTGCCGAAGATCGACACCCCGAGCGGGTTCATCACCTGCACGGCCGTCAGGTCGGAGAAGGCGCCGGTGAGCCGCCCGGGCGTCAGGGCGAACGAGATGATCGTCACCGCCGGTGCGGCGATCGCGAGCCACAGGACGGGCCGCCACCGTCGCGACGGGGCCCTGCCGTTGGGGAACAACAGGAAGATCGGCACGAACACGTACATCGCAGGCACGATCAGCCAACGATCGAGCCAGGCCGCCGCATCGCCGAACGGGAGCGAGCCGGGGTGTTTCACCAGCGCGAGGTTCACGTAGTCGCCGTTGGCGAAGGCGAGGGTCGCCAGGATGGGTGCGACCAGCAGGAGCCAGCCGATCGTGTTCCCGGGTTGGCGACCGACGATCATCCAGCCGATCCAGTGCGTAGACGCCGACGACCAGGTACAGCGCGACGAAGGAGATGATCCCCTCGACGCCGTGATCGTTGATCGTTCCCGCCGCCGGTCCGAAGGCGATGTGGGCCACGGTGAACACGCCGATGGCGACCAGGCACCCGTCCGCGACACGCCGAGCGATCCGCGTCGTGTCCGCGGAGCTCATGGCGCGACCTCGGCATCAGCCAGGGGGAGACGGATCGTGACGGTGGCGCCCTGACCCGGCGCGGCGTCGATCTCGAGGGCCCCGTCCAGGGCGTCGACCCGATCCATCATGATCTGCCTGCCCATCCCCTCCGGCGTCCCGCTCGCGTCGAAGCCGGGTCCCTCATCCCGAACGGAGACGACCAACCCGCCCTCATCCACGTCGAGGTGCACCGTGCAGGGAGCGTTCCCGGCGTGGCGGATCACGTTCTGGATCGCCTGCAGGCAGCAGAAGTAGACGCACGCCTCGGTGTCGGCGTCGAACCGACGGCCCCGGAAGCCGTCGGATGCTTCGACCGTCGCGTTCGCGCCCACCTTGCGGATGTGGGCTTCGAGCGCTGAGACGATCCCCTGGTCGGCCAACAGCGGCGGGAAGATCCCTCGCGCAAGATCCCGCAGTCCTTCGAGGGTCGTGTTCGCGTCCTCTCCCAACCGATCCAGGAGCTGTTCCGCGGCCGCGGCGTCCCGGTCGACGAGCTCCGAGACGTCCTGCACGCGACGCGCGATGTCGATGAGCCGCCGCTCGGGCCCTTCGCGGATGTCACGCTCGAGCCCGCGACGCTGCGCGTCCCGGGCGGTCACGAGGCGCTGTCGCGAGACCTGGAGCTGGGCCGACTGTTCTGCGAGCTCTTGGAGCCGGATCGCCAGCTCGTCGGTGAGGCGGACGTTGTGCAACGCCAGCCCCGCCTGCCGCGCCAGATCGTCGAGGAGGTGCTGCTCGCCCGGCGTGAGGGATCCGCCTGGGGGTTTGATCAGCGCGATCTCGCCGACCGGCTGTCCCTGATACGCGACGGGGATCGTCTCCGGCTGCGCAGCGTGCCCGTTCGCGCCTGGCGGCCACACGACGTCGCGGTCCCCGCCCGGCAGGAACACGCGGACCCGCGCCTGCGAGGCACCGACCCCGAGCGCGGCGGCCTCCGCCATCTCGGGCAGGACGCGGTCGACCGACAACGTGCCGGCGACGCGTTCGGCGAAGCCCGCCATCACCTCGTACGGATCGGCGCGCCTCCCGTACACCAGGCGGTTCGCGAGGTGTTGGACGCGCACGCGCACGGGTTGGAACGCGACCGCGACGACCGCCGTCGCAGCGACCGACAGCGCGACGCTGTGCTCGCTCCCCAGCGCGCGGCCGAGGCCGACGACGATGGCGATGTACACAACGGTGATGAAGGTCCCGAGGACCGCGTAGACCACCGTCTTGTTGATCACGACGTCGATGTCGTAGAGCCGGTACTTCAAGATCGCGAACCCCATCGAGATCGGGATCAGCGGGGCCAGCAGGGCGAAGATCGCCGAGGGGCCGCTGGGCATCAGGATGATCCCGAGGGCGAAGCCGCCTGCGGCGATCGCGCCCGCAGCGGTCACCCATCTGAGTTGCACGCGCTCGTCTCCCGCAGATCGGCGGTACCGGAGCACGAGCGCGATCGCGGAGGCGACGAAGACCAGGACGTTCCCGATCCCCGCGAGGTTGTCGAGGATGCGAGCGACGCCGGAAGAGAGCACCTGGAGCGGGTGGACGACGGTCGGGAAGTTCGCGGTGAACTCCGGCGTCACGCCGAGCGCCGGCGCGATGGCCGTGAGCGCCGCGTTCGCGATCGTGAGCACGACCAGGACGCGCCAGCGCGGGGAGAGCGGGTGACCCGTCGGGAACAGCTGGAGGACGAGGAAGAACGAGATCGAGAAGCCGAGCGAGACCTGGAACGCCCACGCCGCCCACGCGGCCGCCGGCAGGCCGCGTGCGATCGCCGCGTCCGCATACGCCTGGATGGCACTCACGAGGGGGATCCCGATCCCGTTGAGGATCAGGAGACCGGCGATGGCTCCACCGGCGCGGCGCATCCACAGGACGGCGCCGACGCCCGCGCAGGCGAGCGACAGAGGGACCCACACGAGTGGGTCGGTGTACGGCAGCCCCGCTCGGTCGCTCAACGCGGCGGCGATGACGAGCAGGCCGAGGGACACCACCGGGATCGCGGTCGCGACGGCCCGCCTCATGACGCCACCATCTCCGTGACCGGGACCCGCCCACGAACCGTCGTTCCTTCACCCGGCGACGACTCGATCGTGACGTCTCCTCCGAGCACGGCGATCCGGTCGCGCATCCCCTGGATCCCCGTTCCGCTCCCGTTCGTCGCGCTGTTGAACCCGACCCCGTCGTCGGCGACCGAGAAGCCGAGCGCGCCGTCGTCCTCACGGAGCACGACCGTGATGGCGGACGCGTGTGCGTACTTCGCCGCGTTCTGGAGCGCCTCGAGGCAGCAGAAGTAGACGGCCGCCTCGATCTCGATCGGATGGCGGCGCACGCCCTCGACGTCGAGATGGACGGGCAGCGACGATGCGCAGGTACTGCGCAGCCAACGCGGCCGCGATGCCCTGCTCCTCGAGCAGCGGCGGATAGATCCCGAGCGAGAGCGCGTTCAGCGTGTCCAGCGCCAGATCGATCTCGCCGCGCAGCTCCTCCAGCATCGAGCGGGCGCGCGCGGGGTCGGTCCGGATGAGTCCCCGCGCCAGCCGGAGCTTCACGGCGAGCGCGACCAGGTGCTGCTGCGCACCGTCGTGGATGTTGCGTTCCAGCCGCCGGCGTTCGGCGTCCTGCGCCACGACGATCCGCTGCCGGGACGCGCGGAGCTCGGCCGCCTGCCGGGCGATCTGGTCCAGCCGCGCCTCGAGGTCGGCGGTCAGGCGGACGTTCGACAGGACGACCCCAGCCTGGCTGGAGAGGTCCCGCAGCAGCTTGTCCTCCGCCGGGGACACGCTCTCGCCGGCCGGCTTCGCGACCGCGATCGCGCCCAGCAGCTCGTCGTGATACCGGACCGGAACCGTCCGGTCCGCCCCGTCGAGCTCGGGCGATGCGCCGGACATCGGGACCGCACGGCGGCCGTCCCCGTCGACGGGCCATGCCGCGCCGAGGACGAGCTCGTCCCCGATCCGCAGCCACACCTCCGCGCGCTCGGCGCCCGTCCCCTCGGCGATCACCCGGGCGGTCCGCGGCAGGACGTCCTCCGTCGCGTACGTGCCCGCGACGCGCTCGCTGAACCGCGCGAGCACCTCGTACGGCGTGGCCCGCTCGCCGTAGACGAACCGGTTCGCGAAGCGTTGCACGCGCTCGCGAACGGGCTGGAACGCCACGGCGACGATCGCGGTCGCGACGATCGACAGGCCGAGGCTCTCGTTCGCGGCGCCGATCAGGCCGCCCAGCACGACGACGATCGCGACGTACACCAACGTGATGAACGCGGCGAGCGAGACGTACACCAACGTCTTGTTGATCACGACGTCGATGTCGTACAGGCGGTACTTCAAGATCGCGATCCCGACCGCGACCGGGAGGGAGATCAACGCCAGGCTCCCGAGGACCTGCCACCAGAGCCCCGCGGTGGGGACCAGGGTGGACGGGACGAAGACGACCAGGACGAGGACGGCCGCGTAGACGAACCAGCGCAGCTGGAGCCGGGCCTCGCCGGTCGACCGCCGCGGAGGCGCCGGAGCAGGTCCCACACGGACCACAGCAGGACCGCGAGCATGACGGCGTACCCCGGAGCGATCACGCCGTTGCTCGAGCGCGGAGGAGCGAGAGCGCGAGCGGGTTCGCGACGCCGTCGAGTCCGTAGATGTGTGGTTCGAGCAGGCCGCCGATCGTCGCCACCGCGACGGCGACGACGCCGGCAACGCCGGCGACGCGGCGGCCCGTCCCGACGGGCCTGCCCTTCCGGGAACAGGAGGAACAGGAACACCGTGGTCATCGCGATGAACGGCACCCAGAGCGCGTCGCTGATCAGGCCGAACCACGCGGCGCCGGGGATGGTTCCCGGGTTCGTGACGAGCCCGTGGGCTTCGAGGGAACCCGCGAGGTTGAAGAACGCAGTCCGCGAGTCCGTTCGCGCAGAAGAGCCAGCCGACCCCGTTGTCCGAGCGGCGGACGGCGATCAGCGCCCCGACCACGGCGAACGACAGGATCAGCGAGCCCGAACCCCACCGTGGCGGGAACGCTGAGGGCGATGTCGGCGCCGTAGGCGGTCGGGCCGACGGCGCCGTTGCGCGCGGTCACGACGACCGACAGCACGACGAAGATCACCGAGACCGCGCACGAGCCCCACGCGAGGACGGCGGCCGTCCGCCGGTCACGGCGTCGCCTCCGGACCGGGAGCTGCCGGCCACGGTCGTGCCGCGCGCCCGGGGACGATCGCACGGCGAGCGATCCCCCGAGCGCCGCGAGCCGGTCCGCCATCCCTTGCAGCCCGGTGCCGTAGCCGGTCGCGCTCCGGATCGAACCCGCGCCCGTCGTCGGTGACCTCGAAGCCAGAGATGGCCGTTCGTCTGGGCCAGATGGATCGTTGCCGCCGACGCCTTGGCGTACTTCGCGACGTTGTTCAGCGCCTCGAGCGCGCAGAAGTAGACGGTGCGCCTCGATCTCCTGGGGGAACCGGCCGATCGCCGTCGGCCTCGACCGTGACCGGCAGCGCAGCCTTGCGCGCCTGGGCATCGAGCGCGGCGGCGAGCCCCTTGTCGGCGAGCAGCGGTGGGTAGATCCCGCGCGCGAGGTCGCGGAGGTTCTCGAGCGCGTCGGTCGTCTCGGACTGGAGCCCGTCGGCGCATCGCTCGCGCTCGCTCGTCGTCGGTGCCGATCAGACCGCGTCAGCAGGCGCTGCTTCACCGCCAGCGCGACCAGCTGCTGCTGCGCCCCGTCGTGGATGTTCCGTTCGAGCTTGCGGGCGCTCGTCGTCCTGCGCGGCCACGAGCCGCTGCCGCGAGGCCCGCAGTTCCTCGATCAGCGCGGACGTTGCGGAGCACGAGGCCGGCCTGCGAGGCCATGTCGCGTGATCAACGCTTGTTCTCGGCGGGATCGATCGGATCGTTCGCCGGGAATGCCATGACGAGCGCGCCGAGCTCGCTCGCCCTGATGCACGGACCGGCGTCGAGACCTCGTCGCCGTCCGGGCGTCCCGTACGCGGCGACCTCGCTGCAGGTCCGAGCCGAGTCCGCACCAGGACGCGCGCCGACGTGGCGCCGGTCGCCGCCGGCGAGGATCTGGGCCAGCCGCGGCAGCACGTCGTCGATCGAGTAGGTGTCCGCGACGCGGGCAGGAGAAGGTCGACAGGACCTCGTACGGCGTGGCGCGTCGTCCGTATACGACCCGGTCCGCGATGGGCCGGGACAACCGCAGGACCGGCACGAACGCCACGCCGAGCACGATCCCGACCAGGACCGAGACGCCCTTCGGGGTCCCGCGCCAGAGCGCGACCTGCCCCAGCGTGGCGACGACCAGGAGCGAGACCGCACCGAGCAGACCGCGAGCACCAGGCGATCAACGCCTTCTTGATCACGACGTCGATGTCGTAGAGCCGGTACTTCAAGATCGCGATCCCGATCGAGACCGGGATCGTGAAGACCGCGAGCACGAGCGCCGTCTCCAGGACGTTGCCGAGCGGCCCCTGGGTCCCCGCGATGCCGTAGACGACGCAGGTATGCCGCGAACATCGCCACGACGAGGCCGGTGCTCGCCGCGAGCCACTTCATCTGCTCGTGCTCGTCGCCGGTGCTCGCCGCGGAGCCGGAGCACGAGGGACGTGAGGCCGGTCACGAGGAGCAGGAGGAAGAACGCCACGCCGACGCTCGCGACCTGGTAGGGCCTGGGACGCCGATCGGGTTGGCGACGTCGGCGAACACGAGGGGGTGCGTCGAGAGCGCGTAAGCCGATGATCGCCGCCGCGGTCCCAGCGGCGCAGATCCCGATCCAGATCCCCCATCGACGGGAGAGCGGTCGCCCGTCGGGGAACAGCGGGAGGATCAGCGCGCCAAGGCCGAAGGCTCGCGAGCCAGATCCAGTCCTCGCCGATCGCGGCGAGACGCGCGAGCATCGTGGAGGATCCGTGGCCGGCTACGGCCCAGATCGCGTACCCGTCGGCGAGCTCTTGGAGTCCCGTGCCGAGCCCGGCCGCGAGGGCGAGCCACCCGATCGGGTTGCCTGGCCGCTTGGTCGCCAGCACGAGTCCGAGGATCGCCAGCTCGGTCGCCAGCACCGTCGCGAACCCGCGAGGCCCGAAGCTCTGACCCGGGAGGGGAACGTGGCGCGACGCCACCGCGAACACGGCACCGATCGCCGCCATCCCGATGGCGACGATCGCGAGCGCCCACGCGAGGCGACGGCGTCCTCGATCGGTCATGGCGGCGCCGGTCCCACCGGCAGGGTGCCGGCGACGGCCGTGCCGGCGCCGGGCGAGGAGCGGACCCTGAGCGTCCCGCCGAGCGCGGCCAGCCGGTCGGCCATGCCCTGCAACCCGGTCCCGTAGCCGGTCGCGTCGGGGTCGAAGCCGCGGCCGTCGTCGGAGACCTCGAACGAGACGTGGCCGTCCTCCTGCGCGAGGTGCACCCGGGCGGCCGAGGCCTCGGCGTACTTCGCGACGTTGTTGAGCGCCTCCAGGGCGCAGAAGTACAGCGTGGACTCGACCTCGCGGGGATACCGGCCGAGCGCCTCGGAGTCCACCGTCACCGGCGACCGCGGCCTTCCGCGCCTGGGCGTCGAGCGCGGCGGCCAGCCCCTTGTCGGCCAGCAGCGGCGGATAGATCCCGCGCGCGAGGTCGCGCAGGTCCTCCAGCGCGCTCGTCGCCGATCCCTGGAGCCCGTCCAGCATCTGCCCCGCTCGCGCCGGGTCCCGGTCGACGAGCGTGCGGGCGAGCTTGAGCTGTACGGCCAGGGCGACCAGCTGCTGCTGCGCGCCGTCGTGCAGGTTGCGCTCGATCTTGCGGCGCTCCTCGTCCTGCGCGGCCACGAGGCGCTGGCGCGAGCTCCGCAGGTCGGCGATCAATGCCGCGTTGCGCAGGACGAGGCCCGCCTGCGAGGCGAGGTCGGCGATCAGCCGCTCCTCGGTCGGGGAGATCTGCTCGCCGGGCCGCTTCGTCGATCGACAGCGCGCCGAGCAGCTCGCCCTGGTGGCGCACGGGGACCAGGCCGGGCGCCGCGTCGACGGGCGCCGGCGGCGAGCGCGGGAGCATCGGTCGGCCAGCCCGCGACCGGGCGGAACCGGTCGCCCTCCTTCAGCCACACGTCGGCGCGTTCGGCGGCGGTCCCCTCGCCGAGGATCCGTGCCATGCGGGGCAGCAGGTCCTCGTCGCCGTAGGCGCCGGCCAGGCGCTCGGAGAACGCCGAGAGCACCTCGTACGGCGTCGCGCGCTTCCCGTAGACGAGCCGGTCGGCGAACCGCTGGGCCCGGCGCCGCGCCGGCTGGAACGCGATCGCCACCACGGCGGCGGCCGCGGCCGACAGCAACGGAGAGGAGGCGCTGCCGACGAGCGCGCCGACGCCGACCACGATCGCCGACGTAGACCGCCGTGATGAACACGGCCATCGACCCGAACAGCACGGCGCGGTTGATCACGACGTCGATCTCGTAGAGGCGGTAGCGCAGGACCGCGAACCCGATCGCGACCGGGATCAACCCGAACGTGAACAGCGCGAAGGCCTGGAGGGCCGAGAGCCAGGCCGTCTGGGTGTTGAAGCCGACCGACCGCCGAGAGCGGCTCGACGATCAGGTAGGTCACGGCCACGATCGACACGGCCGCTGCCAGCCACTTCAGCTGCAGCCGCTCGATCCCGGTCGAGCGCCGGTACCGCTGGATCATGCTGATCGCGGCGCCCACGATCGACAGGGGGATCAGCAGGATCAGGAGCTGGAAGGGCTCGACCCACGAGATCCCGAACGGGTTCGTGAACGTCGGGAGCGTCTCGAACGGCCCCGGCGACGTCAGGACGACGAACATCGCGAAGGCCATCACGGCGCCGGCCGACCACGCGAACCAGCGCCAGCCCGGCGGCACGTGCCCGTCGGGGAACAGCAGCACGAGGAAGACGCCCGCGAGCATGATCAGCGGGACCCAGAAGGGCCCGGAGATCGCCTCCGCGATCCTGCCGAACGGCAGCGCCCCGTGCCGCGTCAGCAAGGCGTACTGCGCGTATCCGTCGAGCGGCACCGCGATCGACACGCCGATCAGCAACATGATCCAGCCGATCCAGTTCCGCGGAACCTTGCGGGCCAGGATGAACCCCACGATCGGGAACAGGAGCAGCCCCACCGCCGACAGGAAGCCGAGCAGCCCGCTGGACGACCAGCTCGTCTGGGTCGTCGCCGCGTTGCGGTTCGCGACGGCGAAGGTGCCCTGGGCCACGAAGAGCACGACGATCACGACGCCGAGGGCCCAGGCCATCCCCCGCAGCGTCCGGTCGCTTACCCGGTGCGCCGGCGCGGCCTCGAGCGTCGATCCGTCCATGGAGCCAATCCTCGCGCGTCTCGTGCGCACCACCAAGGGGGAGGACGCCACCGTCGGCGGGGTGGTGGCACCCCCGCGCGACCGTGGTGTCCGCGCCGTCGCCGCGCCGCCCCGGAAGCCCTACGGTGGAGCCGATGAAGGAGGCGGAAGGACATGACGACGATCCTGGTGGGAACGGACACCTCGGCCTCGGCCGACCTCGCGGTGGACGATGCCGCTCGGCTGGCCCGCGACCGGGGCGCCGAGCTCGTGGTGCTCTACGTGGAGAAGGACGGTGAGCTCCGGGCGGTCGTGGATCCGGCGAAGGCGGCGGATCCCCGCGGCTACCTGGCGCGGATGAAGGAGCGGTTCCCCGACGTGACGACGAGCGCCCGGGTGGAATCGGGCGATGCCGCCGACCGGATCGTGGCGGTCGCGGCCGAGCTCAACGCCGAGGCGATCGTCCTGGGGAACCGGGGCGTGCACGGTCCGTGGTGGCGCGTGAAGGACAGCGTCCCGAACCTCGTCCTGCGGCATTCGCCGTGCAGCGTGTTCATCGTGGACACGAGGCGCGCCCAGTGAGGCAGCGGCCGGCCTCAGGCCTGGTCGGTCTCGCGGAGGAACGCGAGGACCGCCATCACCCGGCGGTGGACATCGTGTTCCTCCGTGAGATCCAGCTTGTGGAACATCGAGTTGATGTGCTTCTCGACGGCGCGTTCGGTGAGGAACAGGGTCTTCGCGATCGCCGCGTTGTTCATCCCCTGCGCCATCAGCGACAGGACCTCGCGTTCGCGGTCGGTGAGCAGGCCGAGCGGCGAATGGGCCATCCGGTCCTTCGCCGCGACGAGCGCCTCGACGACCTTCGGGTCCAGGACGCTGCCGCCGCGGGAGACCTCCTCGAGCGCGCGGACGACCTCCTCGACGTTCGCGACCCGCTCCTTCAGGAGGTAGCCGAGTCCGGCCGCCCCGTCCTTCAGGAGCTCGTAGGCGTAGTCCTCGTCCGCGAACTGCGACAGGACCACGACGCCGATCGCGGGGTGGTCGTGGCGGATCGTCTTCGCGGCGCGGATCCCCTCGTCGGTGCCGGTCGGCGGCATCCGGATGTCCGTCAGCACCGCGTCCGGCGCCTGCGACGCCACCGCGCTCAGCAACCCGTCGAACGACTCGGCGGTCGCCACGACGTCGACGTTGCCGACCTCCTGCAGCAGGGCGACGGTCCCCTCGCGCACGAGGTAGTTATCCTCCGCGAAGACCACGCGCAACACGCGCGCATCGTACACGGGGGGTCCCAGGGCGGATGACGATCCGGGTGGTGCTGGGCGAGGACAACGTGCTGGTGCGCGAGGGTGTGCGCGCCCTCCTCGAGTCCTACGACGGCATCGAGGTCGTGGGGGTCGCCGAGGACGCCCCGTCGCTCCTGATCGCCGCCGGCGAGCACGTCCCCGACGTGGTCGTGACCGACATCAAGATGCCGCCGTCGTTCCAGCTCGAGGGGATCGACTGCGCCCACGCGATCCGCCACGACCACCCCGACACCGGCGTCGTGGTGCTCTCCGCGCACGACGACGAGGAGTACGCGCTGGCGCTGCTCGGCGGCGGGCACTCGGGGCTGGCGTACCTCTTGAAGGATCGGATCGCGCAGGGCGACGAGCTGGTCCGTGCGATCCGCGAGGTCCACGCGGGCGGCAGCGTCGTGGATCCCACGATCGCGGAGCGCCTGTCCGGCCGGGAGCACGCCGACGACGACGATCGCCGGATCCTCGACATGATGCGCCGCGGCCTCGGGTACGAGCAGATGGCATCCGAGCTCGGGCACCACGCAGGAGGCGGTCGACCGCCAGGTGACGGAGCTGTTCCGCCGGATGGCCGGCGGCGACGGCAGCGCCGGCCTGGTCGACGAGTTCAAGCGGCTTCATTCGGCGGTGGTCGAGCAGGCCGCGTCGAAGCAGACGCTCGCCTCGTTCGTGCCGCAGCAGATCGTCGACCGGCTGGCCGCCCATCCGGAGTCCGCGATCGAACCGCAGGAGCTCGAGGTCTCGGTCCTGTTCTCCGACATCCGCGGGTTCTCGACGCTGGCCGAACGGCTGCCGGCGCGCGACGTCGCGGCCGTCGTCGGCAAGCACCTGTCCGCGATGGCCGAGGTCGTCGTCGCCCACGGCGGCACGATCGACAAGTTCCAGGGCGACGCGGTGATGGCGATCTTCGGGGCGCCCGAGCCCATGCCCGATCATGCGGCCCGCGCGCTCGGTTGCGCCCGCTCGATGCAGCGGCGACAGACCGAGCTCAACGCCGTCGGCTGGGGCGCCGACGTGCCGGAGCTCGGCGTGGGGATCGGCGTGAACACCGGCCAGGTGATCGCCGGCACGGTGGGCGGCGGCGGCCGCCTGGAGTACACGGTGGTGGGCGACGCCGTGAACGTCGCGCAGCGGCTGCAGTCCGAGGCCGAGGCGGGCGAGATCGTCGCGGCGGCCGCCACGGTCGCGGCAGCGCCGGGCGTCCCGTGCGTGCTGATCGGCCCGCGACAGGTGAAGGGACGCGAGGAGCCGGTGGAGGTGTTCCGTGTCCTCGGTGACGACTGAGACGACGGTCGTCCGCCCCGTCCGCGGTGGCCGTGGATCGGGGTCGCCGCGTTCTTCCTGATCGCGGCCGGCACCTGCGTGCTGGTCGGCGTGAACGGCGAGTCGGTGGCGGCGCAGATCCCGCTCGTCATCGCGTTCGGGATGTTCGCCGTCGTCGGTGCGCTCATCGTGAGCCGCGACCGGCGGAACGTGATCGGGCTCATGCTCCTCGGGCCCGCGCTGATCATCGTGACGCTGAGCGCGGCGTGCGGCGAGGCCTTCACGTGGCTGGTTCTGCAGGGAGCCGACGGCATCGGCGTCGCGCTGCTCGGGTTCGCGAACAACCTGGGATGGCTGCTCGGCGATCCTCCCGGTCGTTCTTGTTCCTCCCGCTCCTGTTCCCCGATGGACACCTCCCTTCACCGCGGTGGAAGGTGCTCGTGTGGGCGATCATTCGTTCTCCTGGTGGCGTTGTTCCGTGAGCCTCCTCTTCGGGCAGGAGCGGTTCACGGGTTCGGTCGATGCCGTCGGCATCGCGAACCCGTTCTACGTCGCTGCGGTCGGCACGGCTCCCGAAGCTCGATCCGGTGGTCGGCGTCCTGTTCCCCGTGTTCTGCCTCTTGTCGATCAGCTCGCCTGATCCTGCGTTTCCGGCGGTCGACCGGAGTCGTGCGGCAGCAGATCAAGTGGGTCGTGTTCGGGTTCCTCTTCGCCGTCGTCGGGGTCTCGATCGGCGGCTGGATCTCCGGCAGCGTGCTGGCCTCGATCGTCCTGGGCGTCGCGTTCCTCGCGTTCCCGCTCTCGATCGGTATCGCGGTGCTGCGGTTCCACCTCTACGACCTCGACGTCGTCGTGAAGAAGACGGTGGTCTACGCCGCCCTCGCGCTGTTCGCCACGGTGGTGTACCTCGCGCTGGTCGTCGGGCTCGGGGCGACGTTCGGCCGCGGCAGCTCGTTCCTCACGATGGTGGCCGCGGTGATCGTCGCGGTGACGTTCCAGCCGGTCCGCGCGTGGCTGACCCGGTTCGCGAACCGGATCGTGTACGGCAAGCGCGCGACGCCGTACGAGGTGCTCACCGAGTTCTCCGAGCGGGTCGGCGACGCCTACGCCGACGAGGACGTGCTGCCGCGGATGGCCCGCGTGCTCGGCGAGGGGATCGGGGCCGAGCGGGCCGACGTCTGGCTCGCGGTCGACCACGAGCTGCGCGACGTGGCGGCGTGGCCGACGGACTCGGTCGACGTGGCGCCGATCCCCCTCCCGAACGGCACGCGTGCCGACGATCGAGGGCGTCGACCGCGTCTTCCCGGTGCAGCACGGCGGCGAGCTGCTCGGCGCGCTCGCCGTCCGCAAGCCGGCGAGCGATCCCGTCACGCCGTCGGACGAGAAGCTGATGAGCGACCTCGCCGGTCAGGCGGGGCTCGTGCTCCGCAACGTGCGGCTCACCGAGGAGCTGAAGCTCCGGCTGCTCGACCTGAAGGCGGCGCAGAAGCGGATCGTCTCCGCGCAGGACGAGGAACGTCGCAAGCTCGAGCGAAACATCCACGACGGCGCGCAGCAGCAGCTCGTCGCGCTCCAGGTCCGCCAGCGCCTCGTCGAGCAGCTGATCGATCGAGATCCGGCGAAGGCGAAGGAGATCGTCGCGCAGCTCCAGACGGACACCGGCTCCGCACTGCAGGACCTGCGGGATCTGGCCCGCGGCATCTACCCGCCGCTGCTGGCCGACGAAGGGCTCGCCGCCGCGCTGACCGCGCAGGCGCGTAAGGCGGCGCTGCCGGTGACGGTCGAGGCCGCGGGCATCGGCCGGTTCAGCCCGAGCGTCGAGGCCGCGGTCTACTTCTCGGTCCTCGAGGCGCTGCAGAACGTGGCGAAGTACGCGGCCGCGTCCGTCGGCGCAGGTCCTCGTGGCGAACGGCGACGGCGAGCTCCGGTTCGAGGTTCGCGACGACGGGAACGGGTTCGATCCCACGCAGCACCGGCTACGGCACGGGACTTGCAGGGCATCGCCGACCGGCTCGCGACGCTGGACGGCACCGTGCAGGTGCGCAGCGCACCCGGCGAAGGGGCGACCGTCCTCGGCTCGATCCCCGTCGTGCCGGTGACGCCGGTGGAGGCGCAGGCGTGAGCGGCCGGTCGACCCCGAAGCCGAAGGGTCTCCGCCGGGTCGAGCGCTGGCTCGTCGGCCTCGCGATGGCCGTGGTCGCGTTCGTCCTGGAGAAGGTCGTGATGCGGTCGGTGCGGAAGGGCGAAACCGTGATGACGCAACCCGCGCCGACGACGGTCACCGCCCGCGGCGGCGACGTGGACCTCGGCTAGACGCGGTCGCGGCGATCGCGGATCAGATCGGCGACCAGGCCGATCGTGAAGACGACGCCGATGCCGCCGAGGACCCACGGGACCCACGACGCCACACGGTCCGACGTGGTGACGATCGCCGTGCCGAGCAGGGACGCGGCGGCGACGAGGCCGAGGGCCAGCCTCCGCCCCGCGCGGCGGACCGTCTGCTCGAGGGTGACCGCGCGGAAGTTGACCTCGAGCTTCTGCTCCCGGTCGCGCCCCGACCAGGCGCTCGAGCGCTTCCACGAGGCGCTGGAACCGGACCTTCAGCCGCTGCGCCTGATAGAAGAGCACCTTCGGATCGACCTTCGCGCCCATGCCCCGCATGACGCTGCGCATCAGGAACCGGCCGGCGACGTCGAACGGATCGACCTCGGGATCCAGCTGCGTGGCCGCCAGTTGCATCTGCGCCAGCGCCTTCGCGGTCAGCGCCAGCGACGACGGCAGGGGGACCCCGTGCCGCAGGGAGATCTCGGTCATCTCCTGCAACGCCGGGCCGAGCTGGATGTCCTGCAGCGACGCGCCGCGATACTTCGCCATGATCGCGCCGATCTCGCCCTGGAACGCGTCGACGTCGAGGTCGCTGCGGTCGATCGCGCCCGACAGCATCAGCGAGATGTCGGCGAGGAACCCGACGTCCTCCTGCCAGAAGGCCATCAGCAGCAACATCATGTGCTCGCGCATCTCGGCGTCGACCTCGCCAGCCATGCCGAGATCCAGGAAGTAGAGGCGGTCCTCCTCCGGCTGCCACATCAGGTTCCCCGGGTGCGGGTCGGCGTGGAAGAACCCGTCCACCATCACCTGCTTGTAGAAGGACTCCAGGAGTTGCACGGCGACCTCGTGGCGGATCGGGCCCTCCGGCGCCATGGAGATCGGGCCCGCCGCCCACGTCCCGCATCACGAGGAGTCGCGAGGTGGAGTAGTCGGGATACAGCACCGGCACGGCCAGCCGCGAGAAGGGCGCGACGATGTCGCGCAGCCGCTCCATGTTCCGCGCCTCCTGCCGGAAGTCGAGCTCGCGGTGCAGCGACGTCGACAGGTGCTCGAAGACGGCCTCCATGTCGATCACCTGCTTGAGCTGATCGCGGTTGCCGACCTTCTCCGCGAACACCTCGAGCAGCGCGAGGTCCTGCTCGATCTGCTCCTTCGCGTCGGGCCGCTGCACCTTGACGACGACCGGCTCGGCGTTCGCCAGCACGGCGCGGTGCACCTGCGCGATCGTCCCGGCGGCCAGCGGCGCCGGTTCGATGTGATCGAACACGTCCTCCCACGGCACGCCGAGCTCCTGCTCCATCACCTTCACGACCTGCTCCTCGGACAGCGGCGGCACGTTGTCCTGGAGCTGCGAGAGCTCCGCGATGAACTCGGGTCCGAGGAGGTCGGGACGCGTCGACAGGATCTGCCCGAGCTTGCAGAACGTCGGGCCGAGCTCCTCGAACGCCTCGCGCATGCGCTTCGCCTGGCGCTGGCGGCCGACCGCGCCTTCCTGATCGGGCCGGCCGAAGAGCTCCTTCAGGCCGTGCTTGGCGAAGACGGTGGCGATCTTCGTGCCGCGCGCCATCAGGTGCGGCTGCGTCTCGACCTCCGGCGCCCCCGAGCGGATCACGGTGGGGCTCGTCGGGGTGTGCACGGCATGCCCGACCCCGTCGGTCGTGTTCACGATGATCACCGTGCAGCGCGCGTTGTGGCTGATGCGGTTCGGCACGTTGCCGAGCAGGAACTCCTTGCGCCCCGCCATCCCCGCGTTCCCGACGACGAGGACGTCGATCGCCGCCGCCTCGGCGGCGTGGACGATCGCCATCGCCGGGATCGTCGTCCACCACGATGTGGGATCGGCCTCGCTCGCCGGCGATCCGCTGCGCCTCGCGCTGGAGCTCCTCGCCCGCCGCCGCGGCGCGCGTCCGCTCGGCCGAGCCGAACTCGGTGTCGGTCGGGCTCGACGGGAGCACGATCTGCACCAGGTGCAGCTCCGCGCCGTAGCGCTCGGCGAAGGCGGCCGCCCAGTCGACGGCCTTCGAGGCGGTCTGGGACCGATCGGTGCCGACCATCACGCGGCCGACCGGACCCATCGGGCTGTCGTTCATGGGCGCATGATGCCGCGTGAGCGCCGCGGCGACCAGGGTGGACGACCCTCGGGTCGCGGTGGTGCCAGCACCCGTCCGTTAGACTCGGCCCTCCTCCGCCGGAGTAGCTCAGGGGTAGAGCAACCGCCTCGTAAGTGGTAGGTCGGGGGTTCGAATCCCCCCTCCGGCTCCGAACGCGGCGCCGGCCGCGGCATCCCGCGGGCGGTTGCCGGAGCCTCCCGGGGTTGCGAGAATCCGCGCGATGAAGCCCGTCCGGCAACTCCTCGTCGCGATGGTGGGGGCCGGGGCCATCCTCGTCGTGACCGCGGCGTCGGCGCTCGCCCAAACGCACATCGACAACTCGGTCACCCCCGTGCGGAACACCGGCGGCTGGGTGTACTGGCTGTCGTGGGTGCTCGGCGCGCTCGCGCTCCTGGTCGTCGTCGGATTCGTGGTCGCGTACATGCGGTACGCCCCGCACTTCGCGAAGGACGAGGAGAGCGCGAAGGCCGTCCACGCCGATCGCGTGCTCCCGGGGAAGGAACCGCCGCGGCGCGCCGTCGACCTGACGCAGGCCGTCCCGATCGTCGTGCAGCCGCCGGCGCTTCCGGCCGCGATGGCCGCCGCCGCCGCTCCGGCGGTCGCCGCGCCACGTCGCTGCTGCCAGCTCCAGCCGGCCGCGAGCTCCCGCCGCCGCAGCTCCCGCAGCGCGCTGCGCCGCCGGTGGAGACGGCTCCCGCCGCGGCTGAAGCTCCGGCCGCCGCGGCCCCCGCGCCCGCTCCCGCAGCGGCCGCCGCCCGCCGCACCCGAGGAGCGTCCGGAGGTGTCCGTCGATCAGGACGTCTACGACGCGACGCTCGCGGAGCTCCTCGCGCAGGGGACCGATCGCCGGATCGCCGAAGGACGTGCGAAGCGCGCCGGGATGCTCGCGGCGCGGAAGAAAGCGACGGGCGAGGGCTAGGCGCCCGGCCCGTGGAACCGCTCGCCGACGTCGACTGGTCCATGGGCTCGCACGCCGCGCGCCTGGCGGACTGGGACGCGGCGATCCAGATCGGCCGGCGCGTGGCCGGCCCCGGGCCCAAGGTCGTCGCGGAAGACCGCGCGCGGCTGCGCGAGGACCTGGCGCTCCACGTCGCCCACGCCGAGGGCCTGGTCACCGACTTCACCGGGATGACGGTCACGGGGTTCCGATCGCGCGCCTGGGTGATGGGCCGCGGCGATTGGATCCGGCAGAACGTCGCGGCGCTGCAGCGCCTCATGGAACCGCTCGCGCAGCGCCTGCTCGAGGGCAAGGGCAACCGCCCGGTCATCGCGCGCAAGGCCGTCGGCGCGCAGGTCGGCGCCTTGCTCGGCTACGTGTCGCGCCGCGTCCTCGGACAGTTCGACGTCTTCTTGCCGCCCGATGACGACGGCCTGATCTACTTCGTCGGGCCGAACGTCGTCGACGTGGAACAGAAGTTCGCGCTGGAGCCGGCGGACTTCCGGCTGTGGGTCGCGGTCCACGAGGTGACGCACCGCGTGCAGTTCTCCGGCGCCCCGTGGTTGCGTACCTACCTCGGCGGCATCGTCGAGGAGTACCTCAGCACGGTGTCGCTGGACTCGCGCGAGCTGCTCGACCAGTTGCGCCGCGCGGCGGACGAGGCGCGCGCCGGCATCGGACCGCGCGGCATCCTCCGGCTCCTGTCGCCGGAGCAACGCGAGATCTTCGACCGGACGCAGGCGATGATGTCGCTCCTCGAGGGGCACGCGTCGTTCGTGATGAACGAGGTCGGTCGCGAGCACGTGCCGAGCCTGCCGAGGTTGAAGCATGCGCTGCAGAGCAGGCGGCAGGTGCACGGCGTGGAGCAGCGGCTCCAGCGCGCGATCGGCTTCGACCAGAAGGTGGCGCAGTACGACACGGGCGAGCGATTCGTGCGCGAGGTCGTCGCGCGGCTCGGGATGCAGGGGTTCAACCTCGTCTGGGAGGGGCGGGAGAACCTTCCGCAGCCCGGCGAGATCGCCGACCCCGAGCGCTGGATCACCCGCGTCACGAGGTAGCGATGCCGGCGCCGCGACCGCCGGCGGTCGCGCGGGTGCTCGAACGCGTCACCGCGACCGTCCGTGAACGGGATCTCTTCTCGCCGGGCGACCTGGTGTTGGTCTGGGTCTCCGGCGGTCCCGGACTCCGTGTGCCTCCTCGAGTCGCTCGTGCGTCTGCGGCGTCTGTTCCGCATCCGGCTCGCCGTGTTCCACATGGACCACGGCCTGCGCGCCGACAGCGCATCCGACGCCGCGTACGTCCGGCGGCTCGCGGCGCGACACGGGCTCGATTGCTCGGTCGGCGCGCCGCTCGAGCCTCCCGGCCGCAAGGAGTCGGTGGAGCTGTGGGCCCGGGTCGAACGGATCCGTGCGGCCGACGCGATCGCCGAGGAGATCGGCGCCACGCGGCACGCCGACGGGCACACGATGGACGACCAGGCCGAGACGATCCTGCTCGGCCTCGTCCTCGGGTGGGGGCTCGACGGGCTCGGCGGCATCGCGCCGGCGCGGGGCCGGCTCGTGCGGCCCCTCTTGGACGTGACGCGCGAGGAGGTCGAGGCGTTCTGCCGGAGCCTGCGGCTCTCGCCGCGTCGCGATCCCACGAACGCCGACACGGATCTGCTCCGCAACGCGATCCGCCTCGAGGCGATCCCCGCGATCGAGCGCGCGACCGGCCGGGCGGTGACCAGGACCTTCGCGCGCACGGCCGATCACCTGCGGCGGGACGCCGAGGCGCTGCTCGAGCAAGCGGAAGCGCAGGCGCCGGCCATCCTCGGAACGACCGAGCGTGGGTTCACGGTCGCCGCCGGTCCCGTGCAGGCGCTGGCGCCCGCGATCGGCTCCCGCGTCGTTCGCCTCGGCTTCCAGCGGGCGGGCATCGCGTGGGACCTCGACGCCGTTTCCGCGGTCCTCGATCTGGCCGCCGGGTCCTCGGGCCGGCGCAGGGATCTGCCGTCCGGGGCGACCGCGCGACGCGACCGCACGCACGTGCACGTCGAACGCTAGACTCGGCGTCCTCCGTGGACGCGTACGCCGACGACATCGAGAAGGTCCTGATCAAGGCCGACGAGATCCAGGCGAAGCTCGCGGAGATGGGTGAGCAGATCACCCGGGACTACGAGGGCCGCAAGCTCCTGCTGATCGGGGTGCTCAAGGGCGCGTTCGTGGTGATGGCCGATCTCTCCCGCTCGATCCGGCTGCCGCTCGAGTTCGATTTCATGGCGATCTCGTCCTACGGGGCGGCGACGAAGACCTCGGGCGTGGTGCGGATCCTCAAGGACCTCGAGCACGACCTGAAGGATCGAGACGTCCTCGTCGTCGAGGACATCGTGGACTCGGGACTGACGCTGAAGTACCTGCTGAAGAACCTGGCGGGCCGCAAGCCCGCCTCGCTCGAGGTCGCGGCGCTCCTGCGCAAGGAGGGGATCCAACAGGTCGAGCTCGATCTGCGCTACGTCGGCTTCGATATCCCGAACGAGTTCGTGGTCGGCTACGGGCTCGACTACGCGGAGAAGTACCGGAACCTTCCGTACATCGGCACCCTGAAGCCATCGGCCTACGAGGGCTGACCGCACGCTCGTAGACTCGCCCCGTGGACCGGTGGGCGACGTTCGACTGCTACGGCACGCTGATCGACTGGAACGGCGGTGTCCGCGCCTGCCTCGCCCGCCTGTGGCCGACGGCCGACCCCGATGCCCTCCTCCGTCGCTACCACCGGTTGGAGCCGTCGCTGGAGGCCGACGGCTCGAACACCTACCGGAAGGTCCTGACGGAGATCCTCGTGGGCATCGCGGTCTCCGAGGGGCTCGTCGTGCCGCCGGGGGAGGCCTCGGCGCTCGCCGACTCGCTCCCGTCGTGGCCGCCGTTCCCTGAGGTCCACGGCGCGCTCGCCGAGCTCCGCGAACGCGGCTGGAAGCTCGCGATCCTGTCGAACACCGATCCCGACTACCTCGCGGCATCGATCGCGCTCCTCGGCGTGCCGATCGACGAGACGGTCACGGCCTCGGAGATCGGGTCGTACAAGCCGGCCCTCGCGCATTGGGAGACCTTCTTCCGCCGGACGGGCGCCGATCGAGCGCACCACGTGCACGTCGCGGCGTCGTTGTTCCACGACGTGCAGCCGTGCGCGACGCTCGGGCTGCCGTGCGTGTGGATCAACCGGCTCGGGGAGACCTCGACCCTTCCGAGGGCCGCGGAGCTGCCCGACCTCCGCTCGCTGCCCGACTCGCTCGACGCGCTCGTGCACGCCTAGACTCGGCGCGTGACCGCGGATCCGGCCCAGCTCGATCCCTACGCGGTCTTGGGGGTGGCTCCGTCGGCGACCGCGCCCGAGATCCACCACGCGTACCGCGTCCTGGCGCGGCGCTTCCACCCCGACACGAACGCGCAGGACTCGCGGGCCGCCGTGCGCTTCTCGCAGGTGAGCCGCGCGTACGAGGTCCTCGGCGATGTGGATCGCCGTCGTGCCTACGACCTGCGACAGGCCGCGGCGAGGGGGCCGCGCGCCGCCCGCGTCGCGCCCGGGCCGACCGGGAACACCGCCGTCCGCGGCGTCGCCGCGGCGCACCCGCACCACCACCGCGAGCCGGCCTTCGGGGAGATGATGCGGAGGAGGACGGCCCCGCGCGCGACGAGTTCCGGTTCCTCCTGTTGCTCGCGAAGATCGTCGCCGTGTTCGTCGTCCTGATCCTGATCGGCGCGCTGGTCCTGGCCATCCGCCCGGGTCCGTGGTGCGTGGCGCCCGGCGGGCCGGGTCCCGAACCCGTGCGGCGCGCCGGTCGCGACGAACACGCCCTGAGCGCCTGTAGCATCGCGCCCATGGTCAGCGAGCGCTTCGACCGTCCGAAGATCGAGCAGGGCGTCCGCATGATCCTCGAGGGCATCGGCGAGGATCCCGACCGCGGCGGTCTCCGCGAGACGCCGTCGCGCGTCGCGCGGATGTACGAGGAGATCTTCGCCGGCATCGACACCGACGCGTCCGAGCTGGTCACCGTGGTCGAGGGGGCGGACTTCGACGAGATGATCATGGTGCGCGACATCCCGCTCTACAGCCTGTGCGAGCACCACCTGATCCCCTTCAGCGGCCGGGCGCACGTCGCGTACATCCCGAACAAGTCGCAGCAGATCACCGGTCTGTCGAAGGTCGCGCGCGTCGTCGACACGCTCGCGAAGAAGCCGCAGGTCCAGGAACGGCTCACGACCGAGATCGCCGAGGCGATCGAGCGCGCGCTGAGCCCGCGCGGCGTGTTCGTCGTGATCGAGGCCGAGCACCTGTGCATGACGATGCGCGGCGTGAAGAAGCCGGGGTCGGTCACGGTGACCTCCGCCGTGCGCGGCCTGTTCCGCAACGACGCGCGGACCCGCCAGGAGGCGATGGATCACATCGGGATGCGCTGAGGCTCAGCCGGCGAGCACCGGCGAGATCGCGGCGACCCGTTCCAGCCATGGTGTCCGCGCCGAGCGCGGTGAAGATCGTCCGCGCGTCCTCGAGCAGATCGGCGGCTTCACCCGCGCGGTTCGACGCGACGAGCCATTCGGCCAGCTCGAGCTCGGCCGACGCCGTGTGGAACGGCAGGCCGACTTCCCGGTAGAGGCCGATCGCGGCCTTGAGGTTCGCCTCGATGCCGGCCGCCTCCCCTCGCGCGATCGCGATCAGAGCGCTGAAGCGCTGGATGCTCGCCCGGGTCGACGGTGGCAGGCGCCCCGGCGGCATCGAGGCGACCTCGAGCACCTGGGCCTCGGCCACGCGGAGATCGCCGAGCGCCAAGGCCGCCGGCGATCGTCTCTTCGAACGCCCACTTCACCCATCCGTGGGAGATCCCCTCGTCGTGGTAGGCCTGGAACGCCGAGCGTGCCGCCCGGAGCCGTTCCTCGTCGTTCCCCTGCGCCCTCGCCCGGATCGCCTTCAGGGATTCGTTGACCAGGCGGAGCTGCGCATCCCCGGTTCCGTCGAGCTCGTTGGGGTCCACCCAGCGATCCATCACGGCCAGCGCCTCGACCGACTCGCCCCGCTCGAGGTACACGATCGCGGAGCACATCGCGAACGCGTGGGCGGCGATCTCCACCGCGGGTTCGTCCTTCGGGTCGGGGAGGGTCCGGGTCATCTCGAGCAGCTCGTCCCAGCGCCCCAGGCGAAGGTCGTTCCCGGCGACGTGCTGCATCAGGAACCATTCCTCGCTGACGAAGCCCAGCCGCCGGCAGGTGTCGATCCCGATCTGCGCGTACGCCATGGCGTCGTCGATCCGGTCGAGGCCGTCCATCTCGTAGGACAGGTTGGTCGCGGCACGGACGATGGCCCGCGGGATGTCGTGCTCCTGCGCGAGCTCGATGCTGCGCCGGAGCAAGGCGATCGCTTCCTCGTTGCGACCCCACGTGCTCATGATCAGGCTCTTCGTGTTCATCGCGTCCGCGATGACGTCGGGCAGCCACAGATCCTCGGCGATCCGGAGCGCCTGTTCGATGCGGGTGAAACCCTCGTCGAGCTCGCCGTGGAAGAAGCGGAACCTCGCGATCTGGGACGCGAGCCACGCGAGGTCGCGGTCCGGCTCGTCGCCCTCGAGCACGGCATAGGCGACATCCATCCGCTGGATCGCCTCCTCGACGCGGTTGTCCATCCACAACGCCTCGCCGCACTTGCCGGCGACGCGCGCGGCATCGTGCGTGGCGCCCGAGGTCATTGAAGAGCCGCTCCGACTCGCTCCACAGCTCCACGGCGTCCGGCGAGAAGCCGCTCGTGTGCGCCATCGCGCCGGCGCGCTCCAGCAACTCGGCGCGCATGCGGGTGTCCTGCGTCAACCCGGCGGCCTGTTCGTAGTAGCCGCGTGCGCGGCGGGTCGCGGCGAGCGCCTCGGCTCGTCGCCCGGCCTTCTCGAGCGCCGCGGCCGCCTTCGCCTGGATCTCCGGAGCGTCCGGCGCGTCGGGGGCCAGCTCGTACGCGGCGAGGCGATGCGCGGCGACGACCTCCACGATCTCGTCCTCGTCGCCCGCCCACGACGACTCGATGTGCTCGGCGATCGCGAGGTGCTTCGTTCGCCGGTCCTTCTTCGCGAGCGTGTCGTGCGCGACCTTCTGGACCAGCGACTGGAGGAAGCCGTACTGACCGCGCTCCGGCGATCGCGGGTCCAGCTGGACGCTGAGCAGCTCCTTGCGGACGAGGGCGTCGAGGAACGGCTGGACCTCCTCCGGCGTCATCCCGGCCACCGCGGCCAGCGTCTGCGGGTGGAACGTCTTGCCGAGGACCGACGCGTCCTGCAGGAGCGATCGCTCCTCCGCGGGGAGCGCGTCCAGCCGGGCGGCGATCAACCCGTGCAGGGACGCCGGCACATCGAGCTGGCCGACCTCGCCCACCAGCTCGAACCGGCCGTCCGTGCGGACCAACGCGCCCCGGTCCAGCAGCATCCGGACGGTCTCGACCGCGTACAGGGGGATCCCCTCGGCGTAGGCGTGGATCCGCGCGAGGAGCTCCTCCGGCATGCCGGGGACCATCCCGGCCAGCAAGGCGTCCATCGCCGCATCCGACAGCGGCTCCAGGAGCAGCGAGGTGAAGCCGCGTGAGCGCGTCCCCCAGTCGCCGCGGCGTTCCAGCAGCTCGGGACGAGACAGCGTCACGACGAACAGCGGCCGGTCGCGCGAGAGATCGAGCATCGTCTGGATGAAGTCCAGCAGCGCGTCGTCGGCCCATTGCAGATCCTCGAAGACCAGAACGGTCGGTCCCCGCTCGGCGATCCGCTCGAAGAACATCCGCCACCCCGCCGAGAGGTCCTCCCTGGCCGCGGTCGCGTCGTCGTCGTAGCCGAGGAGCGCCGCGAGCCGCGGCCCGATGTAGCGGCGCTCCTCCTCGTCGGCGATCCACATCGCCAGCGCGTCCGCCAGCTTCGCCGCGCCGGTCGGACGGATCCTCCTCCTCGGCGATGCCGACCCGCATGCGCACCATCTCGGCGAGCGCCCAGAAGCTGACGCCCTCGCCGTAGGGGATGCAGCGGCCGCGGTGCCAGTACACGTCGTCGACGACGCCGTCGACGTACTTCTCGAACTCCCACGCGATCCGCGACTTGCCGATCCCCGCGATGCCGTGCACCGACAGGAGGTGCGCGCGGCGTTCGTCGGCGGTGGCGTGGAACAGGTCCTTCACCAGCCGGAACTCGCGGTCGCGACCGACGAACGGCGACTCCAGCCCGGCCGAGCGGAGCGCTCCCATCCTGCCCGCGATCACGCGGACGGCGCGGGACAGATGCAGCGGCTCGGCCTTGCCCTTCAGGTCGTGGGTGCCGCCGTCGTCGTAGACGACGGCGGCTTCGCTCGCGCGGCGGGTTCCGTCGGTCACGAAGACGGTGCCGGGCGCCGCCGCCGACTGGACGCGCGCGGCGGTGTTCACCAGGTCGCCGGCGACCATGCCCTGGCCCTCGGCGTGCAACGTCACGGCGGCCTCACCGGTGGCGACGCCGGCCCGCGCGTTCAGATCGGGCGCGCCGACCTCGGCGCCGAGCGCCGCGACCGCCGCGACGAGGTCGAGCCCCGCCCGGACGGCTCGCTCGGCGTCGTCCTCCCGCGTGAGCGGCGTTCCCCAGACCGCCATGACCGCGTCGCCGATGAACTTCTCGACCGTGCCGCCGTAGCGGCCGATCAGCGTCTGCGCCGTCTCGAAGTATCGGGACAGGAGCTCGCGGACCTCTTCGGCGTCGCGCGCCTCCGACAGCGTCGTGAAGCCGACCAGATCGGCGAACAGGACCGAGACCAGGCGTCGCTCCGCGACGCGTTCGGGCCGGCCCGCCGACGCCGGGGCCTTCGGCATCCCCGTCGAGCGCCGCGCCGCAGTCGCCGCAGAACCGGTCGCCGGGGTCGTTCGCCGCGCCGCAGGACGGGCACGCTGCCAGGAGCGCCGCGCCGCAGTTCGCGCAGAACTTCCGGCCCGCCTTGTTCTCTGTGCCGCAACTGGTGCAGGTCATCGGCAGCCTCCGATGGCGCCGAGGGTACCGCGGGCACGAGCGTCTCGCGCGCGCACCTACACGGTTCCGGCCTGACCCGCCCCTGAAGAGGTGTGGTGCAGGATGCGGTGATGACGGCCGAGCCACCGGACGCGGTCGAAGGGGTCTGGCGCGACCAGGGCGCGAAGCTCTGGCGCTCGTTGGTGGCGTTCACCGGGGACCGCGAGGCGGCGAGCGACGCGATGGCCGAGGCGTTCGCGCAGGCGCTCGGCCGCGGCGACGCCCTGCGCGAGCCCGACCGGTGGATCTGGCGGGCGTCGTTCCGGATCGCGGCGGGCGAGTTGGCTCGGCGCCGCCGCGATGCGGCCGAGGCGCCACGTGAGGCCGCCGGCGACATGCCCGAGCCGGTCGCCGATCTGGTCCGCGCGCTCGCGACCCTGAGCCCGAACCAGCGGGCGGCGGCGATCCTGCATCTCTACGCCGATCTTCCGACCCGCGACGTCGCCCGCATCCTCGGATGCAGCCAGGCGACGGTGCGCGTGCACGTCTCGCAGGCGAAACGCCGCCTGCGCCCGCTCCTGGAGGAGAACGATGCCTGAGCTTCCCGACCGGTTCCGCGCCCTCGACGAGCTCGAGGTCCCCGACATCGACGCGCGCGCCCGTGCGCTCGGACCTCGGCCGCCGACGGAGCCGGACGGTCCGTCGCCCGCGAAGCGCACGACCGTGATCGTCCTGGCGTTCGTGGTCGCCGTGGCCGGCGTCGGTTTCCTGTTCCGGGCCTTCCGGCAGGAAGCGACGACCGCGCCGGGCGCGGCGCCTCCGGCCGAGCTGATCGCGTTCTCGACCATCGGGAACGGCGTCGCCGGCTCGGAACCGGCGATCGGCGATTCCATCGCGGTCGTTCATCCTGATGGCACGGGGTTCCGCTACGTCACGCAGGCGTCCGCGGACCGCGATGGACCTCACCGACCGACCCGTGGATCGCGAGTACGCTATTCGTTCGCGTCGGACGACTCGCCGGCGTGGTCGCCCGGACGGCTCCACGATCGCGTTCGTCCGGCACTACGCGGAAGGGGTCGATTCACTCTGCATGATCGGCGTCGACGGCTCCGACTTCCGGGTCGTCGTGCGCGACTTCCGCGGTGCCGAGCTCGCGTGGTCGCCTGACGGGTCCACGTTCGCCTTCTACTCGGAGCGTGACGGCGGCATCCATCTCGATCGACGCGGATGGGGCGAACGAGCGAGCGCTCCATCCAGCGGACGGGCGGTCCGAACCAGAACACGCCGTCGTGGTCGCCCGATGGACGGTGGATCTACTTCGCGTCGAAGGGTGTGGTCGCCGCCCATCCCGATGGCTCGGGTCTGCATGTCGTCTTCGGTCCCTCGTGGTTCGTCGGAAGCGCGTACCTATCCCCGGACGGCTCGACGATCGCGCTCGCAGCGGCTGGACGCCAGCCCGGTGACCGACGGACGCTCGCGTCTGGCTCGTCCGATGCCACGGGCTCGGACCTGCGCCGGCTCACGCCAGATGGCGGCGTCGGCGTGGTTCGGCGCTCGGCTGGTCAGCCGATGCGGCACGCGTGCTGCTGGCTCGGCCCGGACGCACACGATGTTCCGGAGCTCTGGACGATCGGCGCCGACGGCATCCGACGATCGGTGCAGGTACGTCTTCCGAAGGGCGTCGGGCCGTTCGGGTCGGCGACCGCCTGGGCACCCGGCGGCTGAGCGGCCGCTGACGCTCCACCGCCTCTAGCATGGCTCCGTGACCGACGGAGGACGCACCTGGATCTGCGGCGACGAGGCGTTCGCGCTCGGGGAGCGCACGCTCGTGATGGGCGTCCTGAACGTCACGCCCGACTCGTTCAGCGACGGTGGGATGTTCGCGACGGCGGAGGACGCCGTGCAGCGCGGCGCGACGCTCGCGGACGACGGCGCCGACCTGCTCGACATCGGCGGTGAGTCCACCCGGCCGGGTTCGGATCCGGTGTCGCTGGACGAGGAGCTCCGTCGCGTGCTCCCCGTGATCGACGGGCTCCGCAAGGCCCGGCCGGCAACGCCGGTCAGCGTGGATACGCGCAAGCACGAGGTCGCTCGCGCCGCGATCCAGGCCGGCGCCGTCGTGGTGAACGACGTGACCGGTGGGCGCGATCCCGCGATGCTCGAGGTGGTCCGCGACGGCGGCGTCGGGATCGTCCTGATGCACATGCTCGGCGAGCCCAAGACGATGCAGGACGACCCTCGCTACGACGACGTCGTCACCGAGGTGCACGAGTACCTGCGGGAACGGATCGAAGCGGCGGTCTTCAAGGGCATCGCCGAGGAGCGGATCTGCGTCGATCCCGGCATCGGCTTCGGCAAGAACGTCGAGCACAACCTCGCGCTGCTGCGCGCTGTCCCGGGGCTCCGCACCCTGGGTGCCGCCGTCCTCGTCGGCGCCTCCCGGAAGCGCTTCATCGGCACGCTGAGCGGGACCGAGGATCCGGCGGAGCGCCTCGAGGGATCGCTCGCGGCCGCCGTGCTCGCCGTCGCGTACGGAGCCGACCTCGTTCGCGTCCACGACGTGAAGGAGACGGTTCGCGCGTTGCGGGTCGCGGACGCGATCGTGCGGGGAGGCGCCGCGTGACGGACGTCGCGTTCGAGGAGCTCGGCGAGGGCGAACCCGTCCTGGTCCTGCCCGGGTTCCCGTTCGGCGCGCATGCCGTTCCGGTGGTTGACGCCGCTGCTCGCCACGCGTTTCCGCACGATCGTCGTCGATCCGACGCCGTTCGCCGGAACGGGTCTAAAGGCCCAGGCCGCCGCCGTCCGCGACCTCCTCGCGCGGCTGGGCGTCGGGCGCGTCGCGATCGTCGCGCACGGGACGGGCGGCGGGGTCGCGCAGCTGCTGGCGTTCGGCGGTGCGGACGTCGACGCGATGGTCCTGCTCGACTCGGTCGCGTTCGACGCGTGGCCGGTGCTCCCCGACGACCCCGCGGCCGCGCTGGACCAGGCCCACGTCGAGGATCTCGACCGGGCCGACGCCGAGGCGTACCTCGCGCCGTGGTCGGCCGATCCCGAGGCGTACCGCCGCGGCCGCGCGGCCCTGACCGGCGACGACCTGATCGGTCTCGAGGCCGCGATGGGCGCCTGGGAACAGCCCGTCCTGCTCCTGTGGGGCGAGGACGACCGCGTGGTCCCGGTCGCCGTCGCCGAACGGCTCAACGAGGCGATCCCCGCCTCGACGCTCGGCCTCGTGCCGGACTCGGGCCATCTCCTGCTGGACGACGCGTTCGCGTCGGTCGGGGAGATGCTCGTCGAGTACCTGCGCGCCCGGTACCTGCGCGCGCCGCACGATCACGGCGGCATCACGATGCTCCAGCTGGAGCGGCGTCCGCCCCAGATCGACCTCGCGCCGTACGAGCAGGACGACGGCGAGCCGGCGCCGATCGATCCGTCGCAGCAGGAGGTGGGACCGAACGCATGACGCGCGCGCGGCTGTTCCTGTCCGGGATCCGGGCCGACGGGCGCCACGGCGCGCGGAGCGGCGAGAAGGATGCCCCGCAGCCGTTCGTGGTGGACCTCGATCTCGAGGTGAACGTCGGCGAGGACCGGATCGACGGCACCGCCGACTACCGCGAGGTGACCGAACGGGTCCGCGCCGTCGTGGAGGACGGATCGTTCGACCTGATCGAGTCGATGGCCGAGGCGATCGCGCGCGAGTGCCTGACGTTCGACCGGGTGCTGCGCGCCTCCGTGATCGTGCACAAGCCGAACGCCGCGGAGCGGCTCGGCATCCAGGGCGCGGCGGCCGCGGTCACGCTGCCGGAGGCTTGAGGCGACGCCCGTGCACACGGCGACGCTCGGCCTCGGGGCCAACCTCGGCGACCGGCTCGCCACCCTCCAGCGCGCCGTCGACCTGCTGGCCGAGCAGGGCGTCCGCGCGGTCCGGTGCTCACGCGTGTGGGAGACCGAGCCCGTCGGCGGCCCGCCCGGCCAACCGGCCTACCTGAACGCCGTGATCCGCGCCGACGCCGGCGATCTCGCGTCCCGACGACGTGCTCGAGGCCGCGCACCGGGTCGAGGCCGCGCTCGGACGCGTCCGGCTCGAACGGTGGGGTCCTCGCACGATCGACATCGACGTCCTGCTCTACGACGACGTGATCAGCGGCGATCCGTCGCTCACGCTCCCGCACCCGCGAATGACCGAGCGTGCGTTCGTGGTGCTGCCGCTGCTCGACATCGATCCGGACCCGGTGTTGCCGGACGGCCGGCGCATCCTCGACGTCGCGCTCGGCGACGAGCCGGCGCGGCCGGTGGCGCCGCCGCTCGTCCTGCCGCGCGCGGCGTCCTCGGGCGGCTCCGGGCGGAGCCGCGGCGTGAGGATCGCGGTGGTCGGTGCCGGCCGCGTGGGGACCGCCCTCGCGGTGCTGTTCGCGCGCGCGGGCCACACGATCGTGGCCGTGGCCGGACGGGACGCGACGCCCGCACGGGCCGCCGCGTGGCTCCCGGGGGTGCCGGTGCTCGATCCAGTCAGACGCGGCCCGGCTCGGCGAGCTCGTGATCGTCGCCGTGCCCGACGACGCGATCGGCGACGTCGTCCTCGCGCTCGCCGAGCGCGACGCCCTCCCGTCGGGGACGTGGATCGCCCACACGTCGGGGGCGATCGGGCTCGGGGTTCTGGACCCGGCGCGCGCCGTCGGTGCGCGCCGGCTGGCGATCCATCCCCTCCAGACGCTCCCCGACGTCGAGCGGGCGATCGCGTCGATCCCGGGATCGACCGTGGCCGTGACCGCCGACGACGAGGAGGGATCGGCGCTCGGCGCCTCGCTCGCGCGCGACCTGGGTGCGACGCCGTTCCGACTGGCCGACGAGCGTCGCCCGCTATATCACGCCGCGGCCGTCTTCGCGTCGAACCACGTCGTGGCCACCTCGGCGGTCGCGGAGCGGTCTGTTCCGCGACGCGGGCCTGCCGGATCCGCTCGCGGCGATGGAGCCGCTCCAGGCGGCCACGGTCGAGAACATCGCGCGGATCGGACCGCAGGCAGCCCTGACGGGTCCCGCCGTCCGGGGCGACGCCGGGACCGTGACCCGGAACCTCGAAGCGCTCGCCGCGGACGCCCCGGACGCCGTCGCGGCCTACGTCGCGATGTGTCGGGTCGCGCTCGACGTCGCGACCGCCGCCGGCCGCCTCGCGCCCGAGGGCCGCGCCGCCGTCGAGGAGGTGCTCGCCGCGTGGAGCTGATCGCCGACGCGGATGCCTTCGCGCGCGTTGCGGAGGACTGGCGGGCGCAGGGTCTGCGCGTCGGCTTCCATCCGACGATGGGGGCGCTGCATGCGGGTCACGCCGCGAACATCCGGCTGGCGCGAGTCCAGAACGATCGCGTCGCCATCTCGATCTTCGTGAACCCGCTCCAGTTCGGCCCGTCGGAGGACTTCGAGCGGTACCCGCGGCCGCTGCAGGACGATCTCGCGCTCGGCCAGCGCGAGGGGATCGACGTCGTCTGGGCGCCCACGGTCGAGCAGATGTATCCGCCGGGCGTGGCCCTCGTCGAGCCCGATCCCGGGCCGGTCGGTGAGACGTTCGAGGGGGCCGCACGGCCGGGACACTTCGCCGGCGTGCTCACGGCGGTCCATCGGCTGCTCGACGTCGCCGGGCCGTCCCGCGCGTACTTCGGCGAGAAGGACGCGCAACAGCTGTTCCTGGTCCGGAGGATGGTCGAGGGGTCCGGCCTCGCGGCCGAGATCGTCGGCTGCCCCACGGTGCGCGAGCCCGACGGTCTCGCCGTGTCCTCGCGGAACGCCTACCTCGCACCGCAGGAGCGGCAGGAGGCGACCTGCCTGTTCCTCGGGCTGGCCGAGGCCGCCGAACGCGCACGGGCGGGCGAGCGGGACGCGCGCGTGCTCGTGGCGGTGATCGCGCGCGAGGTCGGCGCGACGCCGCTCGCGCGGCTGGACTACGCGGCGGTGGTCGACGAGGCCACGTTCGAGCCGGTCGAGACGATCGAGCGACCCGCGCGCGCCATCGTCGCTGCCCGGTTCCCGAGCGCCCGGCTCATCGACAACGTGCTCCTGCCCGCCGCGGCATGAGCCCGTCGAGCGGCACGCCGCCGGGCTAGAGTCCGCCTCAGCGGACCGGTCCGGAGGCTGAACGCATGCTGCTCACCGTCGACGTCGGCAACACGGAGATCGTCCTGGGCGTCTTCGATGGCGACGAGCTCCGCCACACCTGGCGTCTGTCCACCCGGGCCGAACGCACGTCCGACGAGCTCGCGCTGCAGTTCTCCGGGCTCCTGGAGCACCGTGGCCTCGACCTGCGCCGCGACGTCGACGGGATGTGCGTGGCGAGCGTGGTGCCGGACCTGACGAGCGCGCTCCGCGAGATGGCCGACGCGTACCTCGACTTCGAGCCCATCTTCGTCGGGCCCGGCACGAAGACCGGCGTGCCGGTGCTCACCGACAACCCGCGCGAGGTCGGCGCCGATCGCGTCGTGAACACGCTCGCCGCGTTCCGACGTTTCGGCGGCCCGGCGATCGTCGTCGATTTCGGGACCAGCACGAACTTCGACGTGGTCTCGGAGAAGGGGGAGTTCGTCGGCGGGGTGATCGGCCCCGGCATCCAGGTCTCGGCGGCGAGCCTCGTGTCGCGGACCGCCCGGCTGCCCCGGGTCGAGCTCGTGGCGCCCCCGTCGGTGATCGGCACGAACACGGTCGCGTGCATCCAGTCGGCGCTCGTGTTCGGCACCGCGGACATGGTCGACGGGATCGTGCGGCGCATCCGCGTCGAGATCGGTGAGGCGACGACGGTCGCCACCGGCGGCCTCGCGCCCGTGGTGATCCCGCACTGTCAGACGATCCAGCACCACGAACCCTGGCTCACGCTCGAGGGCCTCCGGCTGGTCCACGAACGGAACCTGGAGCCGGCCGATGGCTGAGGAGCCCGAGCAGCCCCAAGAGGAGCCCCAAGAGGAGCCCCGAGACCCGAGGAGGCGGCCACGCGAGGAGGCGACGGGCAGGGAGGCCGAGGTCCTCGCCGCCCGGCGAGCCTCGCTCGAGCGCCTGGGGCCGGATCGCGCGTTCGCGCTGAACCTCCGGTCGGTCCTCGGCGTCGACCGGCCGGCGTCGATCGCCGACCTCCGCGCGGCGCACGCCGATCTGGGGCCCGACGCCATGACGGAGGCGCGCGCCGTCCTCGCCGGCCGTGTCGTGCTGAAGCGCGATCTGGGCAAGCTGGTGTTCGCGACGATCCGCGACCGCGACGCCGAGCTCCAGGTGGTGTTCGACCGCGGCCGGCTCGAGCCGGACGCGTTCGCGTTGCTCCGCGAGCTGGACCTCGGCGACATCATCGGCGTGGAGGGCACGGTGGGCACGACGCGGCGCGGCGAGCTCAGCCTGTTCGCCGAGCGCTGGGCGATGCTCACGAAGGCGCTCCGGCCCCTTCCCGAGAAGTGGCACGGGCTGCAGGACCCGGATCTGCAGCAGCGCCGCCGGTACCTCCACCTGATCACCGACGAGGCGCCGCGACGAGCCGTGCTCGCGCGCGCCGCGGTCCTGCGCACGATCCGCTCGGTGCTCGAGGAGCGCGGCTTCGTCGAGTTCGAAGGACCGATCCTGCAGACGGTCGCCGGCGGCGCGAACGCCCGGCCGTTCGCCACCCATCACCACGCGCTCGACATCCCGATGAAGCTCCGGATCTCGCTCGAGCTCTACCTGAAGCGGATGCTCGTGGGCGGGTTCGACCGCGTCTACGAGCTGGGCCGCAACTTCCGGAACGAGGGCATCGACCGCGACCACAATCCGGAGTTCACGATGCTCGAGGCCTACGAGGCCTACGGCGACTACGGGATCGATGATGGAGCTGTCGGAGACGCTCGTGGTCGAGACCTGCCGAGCGGTGGATCCCGTGATGGGCCGCGACCCGAGACGCTCACCGTTCCGTTCCGCGGCCGCGAGCTCGATCTGTCCGAGACCGTTCGAGCGGATCACGATCCTCGGCTCGGTCTCGGAGGCGACGGGCGAGGAGATCACGCTCGATCGCGCGGACCTGCCCGCGGTCGCCGCCCGCCACGATGTGGCCGTCGATGCGGCGTGGGGCCCCGGGAAGATCGTGCAGGAGCTCTTCGAGAAGCTCGTCGAGGGCACGATCTGGCGGCCGACGTTCGTGTGCGACTTCCCGAGGGAGGTCTCGCCGCTCGCCCGTCCGCATCGCGACGACCCTCGGCTGACCGAGCACTTCGACCTCGTCGCCGGCGGCGTCGAGTTGGTCACCGCGTTCTCGGAGCTCACCGATCCGATCGAGCAGCGTGCGAAGTTCGAGCTGCAGCAGGCGATGAAGGAGATCCTCGGCGACGAGGTGCATCCGATGGACGAGGACTTCCTGCGCGCGCTCGAGCACGGCATGCCGCCGGCGGGCGGGCTCGGCATGGGCATCGACCGCCTGTTGCTCGTCCTCACCGACGCCCCGAGCCTGCGCGACCTCATCATGTTCCCGGCGCATCGGCCGGAGTAAGCTCCAGCCCATGGACGAGGCCGAGATCGCGCGACGCCTGCGGACGGTGCCCTTGTTCTCGAGCGTGCCGGACGCCGATCTGAGCAGGATCGCCGCCCGGATGAAGGAAGTGCGGTTCGCTCCCGGCACCGCGGTCGCGACGCAGGGGCAGCAGGGCGTCGGGTTCCACCTGGTCGTCGAGGGAACGGCCGACGTCGAGAAGGACGGTGCGAAGGTCAGTGAGCTCGGTCCCGGCGGCTACTTCGGGGAGATCGGCCTGATCGACGGCGGCGCCCGGTCGGCGTCGGTGACCGCCAGGACGGACCTGAAGACGTTGTCGCTCGTCAGCTGGGACTTCAAGTCACTGCTCGACAACCTCGAGTTCACGAAGGGCCTGTTGCTCGGACTCTGCGCGATCGCCCGCCAGGAGCGGGGCGAGCCGCCGGCCGGGTCCTAGACCGCGGCCTCCTGCAGCACCACGACCAGATCCTTCAATCCGGTGCCCTTCGCCAGGAACCCGCGGGCGCCCGCCGCGAGCGCCTCGCGCTCCACGCCCTCGTCGGCGTGCGCCGTCAGGATCACCACCGGCAGGTCCGGTCGGTCCTCATGGATCCGCTTCATCGCGTCGATCCCCGAGAGATCCGGCATCGACAGGTCCATGACGATGACGTCGGGTTCGAGCTGCGCCGCCTCTTCGCACGCGGCGAGCCCGCCGCCCGCCTCGCCGGCGACCTCGATGTCCTCGATCATGCTGAGGGCGGACGAGAGCGCCTTGCGGAACGCCGGATGATCGTCGACGACCAGCACGCGCACGGGCTCCACCCTTCCGGTATCTGTGAGGTTCGCGCCCACGCGCGTCCCCCTTCCTCGGGTTGGAATCGGCACGTCGCGGCGGTCGGTTGACAGTCTCAGGCCGGCATCGCTTCCGCCGCATCGCCCTGCGGGGGGATTCCTCGGTGGTCCGAATGAAGCATGCGCTATCGGACGTTCCGCGCTAATCCTCTCCACGAGAAGGACCGAAGCTTCTGTAGGAGGTCGGAGCCACGTCCGGATGGCGGGTCGCGGTTCCGAGCGTCCGTGAGGGCACGGGTATACTCGGTTCGTAACGGGCGCTGGGGATGCAAACCCGGCGCCCGATGTACCTCGGGGGGAGGACGTGGTCCGCAGATCCCCGGGGCGGCGGAGAGGAAACGGGCTCCGGCCCGAAGGACGGTGCGATGTTCGAGCGGTTCACGGATCGCGCTCGGCGCGTGGTGGTCCTCGCCCAAGAAGAGGCGAGGATGCTCAACCACAACTACATCGGGACCGAGCACATCCTGCTCGGCTTGATCCACGAAGGTGAAGGCGTCGCGGCGAAGGCGCTCGAGTCCCTGAACATCTCGCTCGAGGCCGTGCGGCAGCAGGTCGAGGAGATCATCGGGCAGGGCCAGGCCGCGCCCACCGGACACATCCCGTTCACCCCCCGAGCGAAGAAGGTCTTGGAGCTCTCGCTGCGCGAGGCGCTGCAGCTGGGGCACAACTACATCGGCACCGAGCACATCCTGCTCGGCCTGATCCGCGAGGGCGAAGGCGTCGCGGCGCAGGTCCTGCAGAAGCTCGGCGCCGACCTGAACCGGGTCCGGCAGACCGTGATCCAGCTCCTGTCGGGCTACACGGGCGGCAAGGGCGAGCAGGTCTCCGCCGGCGGCGGGGGTGAGAGCCAGGGCCAGGGCTCGGCCGTCTTGGACCAGTTCGGCAGGAACCTCACGCAGCTGGCCGGGGAGAGCAAGCTCGACCCGGTGATCGGCCGTGAGAAGGAGATCGAGCGCGTGATGCAGGTCCTCTCGCGCCGGACGAAGAACAACCCGGTGCTGATCGGCGAGCCGGGCGTCGGCAAGACCGCCGTCGTCGAGGGCCTGTCGCAGGCGATCGTGAAGGGCGAGGTGCCCGAGACCCTCAAGGGCAAGCAGATCTACACGCTGGACCTCGGCGCGCTCGTCGCGGGGTCGCGCTACCGCGGTGACTTCGAGGAGCGCCTGAAGAAGGTCCTGAAGGAGATCAAGACGCGCGGCGACATCGTGCTGTTCATCGACGAGCTGCACACGCTCGTCGGCGCAGGCGCGGCCGAGGGCGCGATCGACGCGGCCTCGATCCTCAAGCCGATGCTGGCGCGCGGCGAGCTCCAGACGATCGGCGCCACCACGCGCGACGAGTACCGCAAGCACCTCGAGAAGGACGCGGCGCTCGAGCGGCGGTTCCAGCCGATCGAGGTCGCCGAGCCGACCGTGCCGCACACGATCGAGATCCTGAAGGGCCTGCGCGACCGCTACGAGGCCCACCACCGCGTGACCTACACCGACGAGGCGATCGTCGCGGCCGCGAACCTCGCGGACCGCTACATCTCCGACCGGTTCCTGCCCGACAAGGCGATCGACCTGATCGACGAGGCCGGCTCGCGGATGCGGATCCGCCGCATGACCGCGCCGCCCGACGTCCGCGAGATCGACGAGAAGATCGCCGAGGTCCGCCTGAAGAAGGAATCCGCGATCGACGGCCAGGACTTCGAGCTGGCGGCGCACCTGCGCGACGAGGAGCGGCAGCTCCAGGAGGAGCGCAGCCGCCGCGAGCAGTCGTGGAAGGCCGGCGAGATGGACATCCTCTCCGAGATCGACGAGGAGGAGATCGCCGAGGTGCTGTCCATCTGGACCGGCATCCCGGTCTTCAAGCTCACCGAGGAGGAGACCGACAAGCTCCTGCGCATGGAGGACGAGCTCCACAAGCGCTACGTGACGCAGAACGAAGCCGTCTCGGCGGTGTCGCGCGCGATCCGGCGGACCCGGTCGGGTCTGAAGGACCCGCGCCGGCCGAGCGGGTCGTTCATCTTCCTCGGCCCCTCGGGCGTCGGGAAGACCGAGCTGTCGAAGGCGCTCGCCGAGTTCCTGTTCGGGGACGAGGACGCGCTGATCCAGCTGGACATGTCCGAGTACATGGAGAAGCACACGGTCAGCCGCCTGATCGGCTCGCCCCCCGGCTACGTCGGCTACGAGGAGGGCGGCCAGCTCACCGAGGCGGTCCGCCGCAAGCCGTTCAGCGTGATCCTGTTCGACGAGATCGAGAAGGCGCACCCCGACGTGTTCAACACGCTCCTGCAGATCCTGGAGGACGGGCGCCTGACCGACTCGCAGGGCCGCACCGTCGACTTCAAGAACACGATCATCATCATGACGTCGAACCTCGGCACGCGGGACATCGCGAAGGGGATCGGCGGCATCGGGTTCGCGTTCGAGAAGGCCGGCGGCACGGACTCGTACGACCGCATGCGCAGCAACGTGATGGAGGAGCTGAAGCGTCAGTTCCGTCCGGAGTTCCTCAACCGGATCGACGAGGTCATCGTCTTCCACACGCTGACGCAGGAGGACGTGAAGCAGATCGTCGACCTGATGATGAAGCGGGTCGAGGAGCAGCTGAAGTCGAAGGACATCGACATCGAGCTGACGGACGCCGCGCGGACGCTCCTGGCGCTGCGGGGCTACGACCAGACGCTCGGCGCACGGCCGCTCCGCCGGACGATCCAGCGCCTCGTCGAGGATCCGCTCGCGGAGAAGCTCCTGTACAAGGAGTTCCGAGCCGGCGAGACCGTGGTCGTCGACGCGACCGACGACGAGATCACGTTCGAACACGGCGGGGCCGACATGTTCCCGCCGGACGCGCCACCGGTCGAGCTCGCCGGCTCCACCGAGTAGGGCCGGCAGGACCTCAAGCCGAAAGCCGGGGCGCTGCCCCGGCTTTCGTGCATCTCGACGCGTCACTCCAGTGACGATCCGGAGTGCTCGCGCGAGGTCCGGAACCTGCACGTCGATGTGATCGGTCGAGCGCAGCCGCTCGTGATGTCGACCAGCACGACGCTCGCCCAGCAGACACGTGAGGTCGCGACGGCCTCGCATCGACCCCTGGTCGACGGAACGTGCCTCTGATCGTCCAGCAGACGGAGGAACGCGATCGTGCGTGCCGTCCGGCGACCAGTCGGGGCATGAGTCATCGGCTGCCGAACCCGCGATGTTGGTGTGCAGGTCCTCGACCCGTCGGCGCGCATCGACGCGCGAGCGTCGCCGCTCGTCGGCGAACACGATCCGATGGCCGTTCGGCGACCACGACGGCTGGATCGCGGCCCGTCGTCGTGCGTGAGACCGGGTCGGCGGACTGCTGCCGTTCGCGGGGACGGTCCAGGATCTCCTCGGTCGGTGACAGGCCGTAGTCCGTGCCGCTGTCCGCACACCCGCTCTGTCGTACGACGATGGTCTTCCCGTCCGGACGACCAGGACGGGAGCTCGTCGTACGCGAGGCTCGTCGTGAGCCGTCATCCGCTGCGAGCCGTCGGCATCCACGACGTAGATGTCCCGTAGCCGTCCGTGCTGCCCAGTGACGTGTACGCGATCTTCGTCCCGTCCGGCGACCAGCGCCGGCATCTCGACGTCGCGTGGCGCTCGTGGTGTGCGTCACGTTGTGCGATCCGGTGCCATCGGTGCGTACCATCACCAAGCGAGTCATGGGAGCGGCGCCGTAGCCACTCAGATCGACGGAGCGCGTGACGTACGCGATCCTCGGTGCCGTCGGGCGAGAGGGTCAGGTCCCGACGCATCCGGACGGCAGGATCCCGGAACGTGCGGCGGACGACGCCGTCGATGCCGACGATCTGCGGGCGCGAGCGACGCCGCGTCCGCTGCGGAGCTGCGGCGTCGGGGACTGCGCTGGCGCCGAGGTCGCTGCGGTCGGTCGCGACGCGCGCCGCCACGATAACCCTCCCGACGTCAGTGACCGCGACCAACGCGTACACGCCCGCCTTGCGCCGGTTGTTCCGCCGTCGCTGTCGCGCGGTTCTGGCGTTCGAGCGCACCGGGATCGGGCCGCACCTTCTGGGTCGCCATGCGGAAGACCTCCTCGACCTCAGGCATCCCGCGCTCCTTCCGTCGCTCGAAGGGCCCGCCGTCCCTGGGTCGCCAGGGTCCGCACCGTGCCCGGACGGACGCGCAGGATGCGCGCCGCCTGCTCGGATGGGTACCCGAGCAGGTCGACGAGCAGGAGGGCGGCCCGCTGGCGCGGCGTGAGCCGGAGGAGCAGCTGGCGCACATCCGCGCGCATCTCCGCCTCCAGGAAATCGTCGCCGTTGCTCCGAGACCGGGATCGCCTTCCGGAGCGCCACCGCCGCTCGGCGATGCCGGCTCCGGAACGCCGTTCAGGGCGACGCGGAAGAGGTAGCCGGTGGGATCGGTGATGCGCGCTTCATCCCACCGCTCCCAGAGCTTCAGGAACGCGTCCTGCATCAGCTCCTCCGCGTCCTGGCGGTTCCCGGTCACGAAGTAGAGAGCCTTGAAGAGACGGACGTGCTCCTCCTCGAAGAACGTGTCGAAGCGGGCCCGTGCCTCGACACGTTCCGTGGGAAGCCTCACCACCTCACCCTCTGCTCGCACGGACCATGGACGCGCGAGGGCCATGTTCCGCTGAAACGGAACGCGGGGGAAATCGGAGAGGGCGGGAGCGACTCGCTGCCCGCCCTCTTCACGCACCGCGACGCCGTGTCCGCGCGCTAGTCGTACCGGTTGACCAGCAGCGCGGTGTTCGACACCCACTGCGGTCCGTTCTGGTCGGTCAGGACCTGGACGCCGGTCTTCGTCGCCTGCCCGGTGTTGAGGGTGAGGATCTCGACGTCCATCTGCGGCCCGAACGGCACGTTGGTGCCGGAGTAGGACAGGAACGCGATCCTCGATCCGTCCGGCGACCATGCGGGCGCCCACGCGCCGCCGTCACCGGCGTACACCCGATGGGCGTGCCTGCCGTTCGCGTTCATGATCCAGAGCTCGCCGCCGTGGAAGTAGGCGATCCGATCGCCGGCGGGCGACCATGTCGGCTCGTAGTCGCTCACCTGGTCGTGTCGTGAGGCGGGTCGGGGTTCCGCCGGTGGCGGGGATCGTGTAGATCTCGCCGTCGGGTTCGCCGCCGTCGTTGCCGGCGTTCGAGCCGCTCCAGTACACGAGCGTCGAGCCGTCGGACGAGAACTGCGGTCGGTAGTCCCCCGTCCCGGGTGCGGCATGGGTGAGCTGATGCCGGTGCGAGCCGTCGGCGTCCATCACGTAGAGGTCGCCCTTCCACGAGTAGGCGATCCGCGTTCCGTTCGCGTTCCAGGAGACGCCGACGTGCCCGTCGCCGTGATCGCCCTGTGGCCCGACGAGGGTTCGCGGGTTCGTTCCGTCGGACGCGGCCGTGCCGACCGAGCCCAGCGGACCGGAGTACGCGACCATCAGACCGGTCGGGGAGAGTCGGCGAAGCTGTTCGGTGAACATCGCCGCGAACTGCTGGCTGGGCTTTCCGTCGGTTCCGACGATCTGCGCGCCGATCGGCGGGGTGGTGTTGAACGCTGGGCTCGGGCTCGCGCTGGTCCCGTGTGGCCGGCGTCGCCGGTCTCGTTCGCGAGGCCGCGTGACGGCGAACACCAGGGCGAGCGCCGCGGCGATCGCGACCACCGCGGCGATCGCGCCGGCCCGCCGCTTCCGTTTGACCGCGTCCTGCCGCTTCCGCTGCCGCTCCAGCGCATCCGGCTGGGGCGGACTCTGCTTGACGACCATCTCGTAGACCTCCTTGATGTCCGGCATCACGCCTCCCTCAGCGCCGCTCGCCCTTGCGAGGCGAGCACTCGGACCGTGGTCGGCTTGATGCCGAGGATCTGGGCGGCCTGTTCGGAGCCGTAGCCGAAGATCTCGGTCAGGACGAGCGCGGCCCGCTGCCGCGGCGGCAAGCCGAGCAGCATCTTGCGCACGTCCTCCCGGAGGTCGATCTCGTCGAACGGATCGCCGGGGTCACCGACCGGGATCAGCTTCCTGGCGGCGAGCTTCGTCCGACGGGTCCGCATCCGGAACCCGTTCATCGCGACGCGGAACAGGTATGCGGTGGGGTCCTGGATCGAGTCGATCTGGTCCCACCGCTCCCACAGCTTCAGGAACGCGTCTTGGGTGAGTTCCTCTGCGTCGTGGGCGCTCCCCGTCACGAAGAACAGCGCTCGGTACAGGCGATCGTGCAGGTCGAGGAAGAGGTCGTCGAAGCTCGCCGGGGTCTCGGGCGCCTCGGCCCTCGGCGGGAACTCCACGACGTTCTCCTCTGCCTGCACGCCCCCATGGATGCGCACGGGGGCATCTTCGTTTAGGGAGGGCGGCGTGTCTCACGGCATCCGAGCGTCGCGACGCGCGCTAGGCGGTGCGCGCGGCCGGGGTGGCGGGGGCGTACGCGGCCCGCAACGCCGCAGGCCGTCCACCAGGTGCTCGACCTCCACCGCCGAGAGCGCGCGGACGCGCTGCCCGACCAGCGTCCGGAAGGCGGCGCGCCACCGTTCGGCCTCGCGCCGGCCGGCCGCCGTCGGGAGGAGGCGGACGAGCCGCTGGTCGTTCGTGTCCTCGACCTTGCGGACCAACCCGTCGCGGACCAGGTCGGCGACCAGCAGCGAGATCTGGCTCTTCGGGATCGTGAGCAGTCGGCCGAGCTCGTTCATCGTGATGCCGGGCTCCCGCGTGACGCGCAGCAGGACGACGACGTGACGCGTGAACGGCGGCAGCCCCATGTCCTCGGCCCGTTCGCGGAGCTCCGCCTTCATCATCCCGTTCACCTCGCGGAGGAGGTCGACGACCTCCTCCTCGGGTCCGCGGGTCGTTCTAGAACGAACGTTCATCTTCGAACGAGTATACTCCCGCCATGGACACGATGCAGGAGCTCGGCGCCCCGGTTATCGTCGCCAAGGATCTCCGCAAGCGCTACGGCGACGTCGAGGCCGTGCGCGGCGTGGACCTGGCGGTGGGGACCGGGGAGACGTTCGGGTTCCTCGGCCCGAACGGTGCCGGGAAGACCACGACGATCTCGATCCTCTGCACGCTGCTCTCCCCCTCCTCGGGTGCGGCCGCCGTCGCGGGCTTCGACGTGGTGTCGCAGCGGCTCGAGGTGCGGCGGCGGATCGGGCTCGTCTTCCAGGAGCCGACCCTCGACGAGTACCTGACGGCCGAGGAGAACCTGCGGTTCCACGCCGAGCTCTACGGCGTGCCGAAGCCGGAGACGGCGCCTCGCGTCGAGCAGGTGCTCCGGATGGTCGGGCTCTGGGAACGGCGCGCGCACGTCGTCTCGACGTTCTCGGGCGGCATGAAGCGGCGGCTCGAGATCGCGCGCGGGCTCCTGCATTCGCCCCGCGTGCTGTTCCTCGACGAGCCGACCGTCGGGCTCGATCCGCAGACGCGCGCGCACATCTGGAACTACATCGAGGAGCTGAAGGAGCGCGAGGCGGTCACGATCTTCCTCACGACCCACTACATGGAGGAGGCGGAGCACTGCGACCGGATCGCGATCATCGACGGCGGTCAGATCGCCGCGCTCGGCACGCCGGAGGCCCTGAAGGCGAACGTCGGCCAGGACCGGGTCGAGATCCGGACCGCCGACGACGATGCCGCGATCGCGACGCTCAAGGACCGCTTCGGACTGGAGGCGTCGGTCGCGGAGGGCGCCGTGCGCGTCTACGTCGCGCACGGCGCGGAGTTCGTCCCGACGCTCTTCGCCGAGCTCGGCGTCCCGATCCTGTCGGTGAACGTCGCGGCGCCGACGCTCGATGACGTGTTCATGGCCTACACGGGCCGCACGATCCGCGATGCGGAGGCGACCTCGACGGAGCGCCTCGGCAGCTCGCCGTTCATGCGGAGGAGGCGACGCTGATGAGCACGACGGCGATCGAGGTCGCGCCGGTCCGCCTGGCGGGCGGTGGCTGGCGCGATGACTGGCGGACCGTCCGCGTGGTGTGGAAGCGGGAGCTGATCCGCTTCCGGCGGAACCGGATCCGGATCGTGACGTCCCTCGCGCAGCCGATCCTGTTCCTGTTCGTGCTGGGCACCGGCCTGTCGAGCCTCGTCGGGACCTCCCGGAGCAGCGGCATCGACTACCGGACGTTCGTGTTCCCGGGTGTGCTGACGATGACGGTCCTGTTCACCGCGACGTTCTCCGCGGTCTCGATCGTGTGGGACCGCGAGTTCGGGTTCCTGCGCGAGATGCTCGTCGCCCCCGCTCGCCGGGGCGCGATCATCGTCGGCAAGGCCGTCGGCGGCGCCACCGTGGCCACGATGCAGGGCTGCATCATGCTGGCGCTCGCCGGCCTGGTCCACATCCCGTACTCGATCCCGCTGTTCGCGGTGCTGATCTTCGAGATGGCCCTGGCGGCCTTCATGCTGACCGCGTTCGGGCTGATGCTCGCCTCGGGGATCCAGCAGGTGGAGTCGTTCCAGGTCGTGGTGCAGTTCTTCGTGATGCCGATGTTCTTCCTCGCCGGCGCGCTCTTCCCGCTGGCCGGGCTGCCGGTCTGGTTGTCGATCCTGACCCGGCTCGACCCGCTCGCCTACGCCGTGGACCCGATGCGCCGGGCGGTCTTCTACGCGGTGGGCGTGCCCGCCGCGGCGATGCACGCCCTCGTCCCGGGCATCTCGTGGTTCGGGTGGAGGGTCCCCACGGCGCTCGAGGTGCTGATCGTCGGCGTCCTCGGCGTCACGCTCACCGTGATCGCCGCGTTCCGCTTCGCGAAGACCGAGTAGCCGTCAGATCGTCAGCCCGCGCAGCTCCTCGGGCACGAGGTCCGCGAACGTCCAGCCGGTCCACAGGTCCTTCGCGAGCCGCTCCCACGGCCGGTGGAACCCGCGGTGCTCGAACCACTCGCCGATGCGCACGAGGTCCCGCTCCAGGAACGCGTGCGCGTGCCGGTTCTTCTTCGGGTCGACGGCCTGCGGGAAGTCGATCAGCGTGAGCTCGCCGTCCCAGACCAACACGTTGTACGCGGAGAGGTCCCCGTGGACGACGTCGCGGTACAGCAGGTGCTGGATCGCGCGGTACAGCTGATCCCAGATCGCCTCCAGCTCGTCGCGATCCTCGTGCTCGTATTCCTGCAGGCGCGGGGCCGGCACGCCGACGTCGCCGATGTACGTCATGAGGATCGCGTCGTCGGTCCCCTCGATCGGCCGGGGGACCGGGGCGTCGACGGCCCAGAGCTTCTTCAGCGTCTCCCATTCGCGGGAGACCCAGATCGACCCCTGGACCTGCCGGCCGAACGCCGTCTTGCGTTCGAGCGCGACGCGGACCCGCCGCTCCTTGATGAACTCGCCGTCGCGGTACAGGCCCTCGTCGCGGAAATCGCGCCGGTCGAGGGGGTGGTAGATCTTCAGCGCCGCCAGTTCCTCGCCGGTCGTGCGCGGGTTCGCGCGGCACAGGTGGACGCTCGCCTCCTTGCCCTGTTTCAGGGGCAGGAGGACCTTCTCGATGAGCCCTTCGTCGAAGAAGTGCTCGAACGTTTCGTCGCGCAAGGTGGTTGCTCCTTCATGAGGACGTGGACGTACGGGAACCGCGTCCTTCCGGGAGCCGGTGCGCAGCTGCTCAGCGCGAGCTGGCGGTGGAGGGACGCGGGTGCGTGAGAACGACGACGGAGTCATCAGCCATCGCTGCGTCCCTCCTTTCGAACAGCGGGCGAGCGGTGGACCGCTCGCGAACGACCGCGAGTGTACCTATTCGAGGGCCGACAGGCCAGGATCGAGTTGCACGAGCAGCTCGATCCGCTCGACCACCGCGAGCGGGATGTGCGTCACGGCCCGGAAGCCCTCGCCGTCGGGCAGGACCTCCTGCGCGAGCGAGATGAAGGTGGGCCCGTCCGTGACGAGGAACCCGATCGTGTGGACCAGGTAGTCCGGCCGGCGCTCGTCGGAGCTCTTCTGCTCGAAGTCGAAGAAGGCGTCGCGCCAGGTCACCAGGACCAGCCGCTGCTCGGGCTCGGTGCCCGGCTGCGCCGAGGCGCCGTTGTCCGTCCGCTCGACACCTTCCAGACCGACGTTGACGACCCGCACCCGTGACCTCCTTCCACACCGGATATCGGCACGCGCGGGGCCAGGTCGAGGGCCCGGCGACGGTTCCACCCGTTCGGAGCGGATGTGGTCCGATGGGCCTCACCCGTGGGAGCCGAGAACGCTACCGGCCGGGGGTGACACGACTCACCTCGACGGGGTGGACCCGCGTGTCGGTGGTCCTCGCTAGGGTCGGCCGGTGACGAAGGTGCGGGTGCGCTACGTCTGTGCCGACTGCGATCAGCAGCTCGCGCAGTGGGCGGGGCGCTGCCCGGGCTGCGGCGGCTGGGGAACCGTCCAGGAGGTCCGGGGGCTCCGGCGGATCGGGATCGGCCGGCTCCCCGGATCCGCTGCCGCTGTCGTTCGGCGACGGTGCGCCGGAGGAGCGGGTGGCCACGGGTCTTCCCGATCTGGACCGCGTCCTCGGCGGCGGCCTCGTGCCCGCCTCGGTGATCCTGCTTGCCGGGCCGCCGGGGATCGGCAAGTCCACGCTGTTGCTCCAGCTGCTCGGGAGCCTCGCGGCCGCCGGCCGATCCTGCCTGCTGGTCTCGGGGGAGGAGTCGCGGGCACAGGTGGCCGCCCGGGCCGGCAGGCTCGGCGTTCCCGGCGACGCGCTCGCGTTCGCGCCCGGGCGTGAGCTCCCGGCCGTGCTCGACGCGGCCCGGGGCACCACGCCGTTCCTGCTCGCCGTCGATTCCATCCAGACGCTCCGAGATCCGTCCGGCAACCAGATGCCCGGCGGCGTCTCGCAGGTCCGCATCTGCACGGACGCCCTGGCGGGGCTCGCGAAGGAGTCGGGCATCGCGGTCGTGCTGACCGGGCACGTGACGAAGGACGGGGACCTCGCGGGCCCGAGGGCGCTCGAGCATGCCGTGGACGTCGTGCTCACGTTCGACGGCGATCCGCGCTCGGGCCTCCGGGTGCTCTCGGGCGGGAAGAACCGGTTCGGCGCCGAGGGCGAGGCGGCCTGGTTCGAGATGGCGGCCGACGGGCTCCACACCATCGATCCGGCGCGCCTGCTGGTCTCGGACCAGCGGGTGCCCGGCGCGGCGGTCGCCCTGCTGCAGGCGGGGCGCCGCGCGCTCGCCGTCGAGATCCAGGCGCTCGTGGGCGCCACGGAGGGACCCGCCCGGCGCCAGGCGACCGGCATCGACCCCCGCCGGTTCCAGCTGGTGGCCGCCGTCCTTGACCGGGCGGTGGGGTTCCCGCTCGGCCGCTCCGAGCTCTTCGGCGCGGCCTCGGGCGGCGTCCGCGTGGACGACCCCGCGTGCGACCTTGCCGTCGCGGCCGCATTGGCCTCGGCCTCCTCCGGCGCCGCCGCGCCGGTCGGGGCCGCGTTCGTCGGCGAGGTCGCCCTGACCGGCCTGGTGCGGCCGGCCTCGGGGTTGCCGCAGCGGCTGGCGGCCGCCCGGGCCGCCGGATCCACCGTGGTCTTCGCGAACGCGCCGGCCTCGGTCGGCGCCGAGGGCATCGCGATCCATCCCGTCAGGCACGTGCGCGACGCGCTCGGATGGGCGCTCCGACCTGCGGGAACCCGTTCGCGCGCGGTTGCGTCGTAGGTCCTTCGGGCCGTTCGCAGCCCCTCTGACCTGCGGTTTTCGGTTGCGCCGGAAGGGGTCCGCGTGCTACCCTATGCATCCCGGCTGGCGGCCCGCTTCGATAGGGAGGTTTCGTGACGTTCCGTAAAGGCGACACGGTCGTGCACCCTGAACACGGTGCTGCAGTGGTCGAAGAGGTCCGCATCAGGGAGTTCCTGGGCGAGAAGCGGAAATACCTGGTCCTGCGGGTCGTCTACGGCGATCTGACCGTGCTGGTCCCCATCGATTCCACCGAACAGGTCGGGCTCCGCCCCTGCGTCAGCAAGAACGAGGTCAAGAAGGTCCTCAAGGTGCTGACCGAGGACGAGACCGCCGTCGCCGCCAACTGGAGCCGCCGCTTCAAGAACAACCTGGAGAAGCTGCACTCGGGAGACCCGTACGAGGTCGCCGAGGTGCTTCGGAACCTCGCCATCCGCGACCGCGAGAAGGGCCTGTCGGCCGGCGAGAAGCGGATGATCACGAAGGCGCGGCAGATCCTCATCTCCGAGCTGTCGTTCGCGACCGGGAAGTCCGACGACGAGGCCGAGATCATGATCGACGGCATCCTCGACGACGCGCACGGGGCGAAGGCAACG
>CAWFNS010000011.1:0-46564 GCA_963817235.1 uncultured Actinomycetes bacterium | reverse complement strand
GCGCGCGCGGCGACCACGACGACCGCGAGCGACAGGGCCAGATCGGTCGGCATCGCCATGCCCCAGCCGTCGGCCGCGGGCGTGCCGGCGGTGACCGCCAGGTAGATCAAGGCCGGCACGGCCATGCCGCCGATCGCGGCCGCCACCGGCAGCAGGGCCGCGCCGCGGTCGCGGAGCTCGCCGGTCACCAGCTCCCGTTTGATCTCGAGCCCCGCGAGCAGGAAGAACGCGGTCATCAGGCCCTCGTTCACCCAGAAGCGGACGTCCTGGTGGATGGCCCACCGGCCCACCGCCAGGTCAACCGGGGTGACCCAGATCCGCTCGTACCCGCGCCACCACGGCGAGTTCGCCCACACCACGGCGAGGACCGCGGCGGTCAGCAGCGGCACGGCGCTCGCGATGCTCGAGCGCAGGAACTCCTGGAGCGGCCGGACGGCGCGTGCGAGGGGGCGGTCGGAGCGCGACCAGGGCCGGCGGAGCGCGGTCGGTTCGGTCTCGCTCATCGATGGACCTTCTGCCGACCAGACTTCCCGGCGCACCGTTGGATCCCCGGATGGTAGCCGGGCGCCGGACGGCACGCAGCAGCCGACGCCTCGATGGGGACCTTCACGAAGTCGCAATGCCGGGATGCACGGGAACCCACCAGGGGCCTGGTAGCCTCGAACACGTTTTGGCGACCGATGGAAAGACCCCTCTCAGAGAGGCCGCCACCCCCTCCTCCGGGCGAACCCAGAAGACCGCAGAGCGGTCGAAGGTCGCCCGCCGACGCGCCATCATCGGCGTCGGCATCGGGGTCCTCGTGGTGGCCGGCCTCTTCTTCCTGTTCGGCCGCGGCAGCGGCGGCGTCCTGGGCATCGGGAGCACCGCGCCGCCGCCGCCGGAGTTCCTGTTCCACCAGAAAGGCGCGAACTACGAGGCCACGCAGATCGACGGGAGCAAGAGCGCGCAATCCGCGACGGCCCAGCAGGTCGGCGGCGCGATGCGCACCCAGCTCGACAAGGTCTTCCTCGCGTCCTACCTCGACCGGGACACCTGGGGCGACACCGGCGCGATCGAGGAGTTCTTCACCGACGAGGCGAAGGGCCACCTCAAGGACGACGTCGGGGTCCTGACGCTCGGCGAGAACGCCAGCGACACCTATACCTACGTCCAGCCGGAGCGCAGCACGGTGAGCGCGAAGGTCCTCACCGACAAGCACGGCAACGCACTCCGGGCGCTGTCCGAGGTGAACTTCGTCGCCGTCGCCACCCACAAGGACGGCACGTACTCGAAGATCACCGTCACCGGCGCGTTCTTCTTCGTGAAAGACGGCAACACCTGGAAGATCGAGGGGTACCGACTGAACAAGACCGAGAAGCCGACCACGGCTCCCTCGGCGACACCCACCCACACCACCCCCACCTCGGAGGCCTCGTGATCCGTCGTCTGCTCGCCGTCTTCCTCGTGCTGTCCGCCTGGCTGGCCGGCACCGCGCTCGGTTCGATCGGGGTCACGCCGCACGCCGCCGGCGCGCCGCTCCTCGAGATCGGCCGCGCCCACGCCGACTTCGGACCGACCCTCGACGGCACCAAGCCCATCTTCGTGCTCGTCCTCGGATCCGACGCACGGCCGGGCACGCCGATGGATCACGGCCTGGCGGACTCGATCCACATCCTGGGCATCAACCCCGCGGCGCACCGCGCGACGCTCTACGGCATCCCGCGCGACTCCTACGTGCCGCTGGCCACCGGCGGCACGGACAAGATCAACGCCGCGATGCCGCCGGGCGGCGTGCCGGGCGAGCTGCAGACGGTGGAGAACCTCACGGGCATCAAGTTCGACTACTGGATCCTGACGGGGTTCGTCGACTTCGCCCGCGCCGTGAACGATATCGGCGGTCTGGTCGTCAACGTCCCCTACTCGATGCAGGGTGACGCGGGCCACTACGACGCCGGCCCCCAGCGCATGAGCGGCGGCGAGGCGCTCGCGTTCGCCCGGACCCGCCACTTCCTCCCGCTCGGCGACTTCGACCGCTCGCTGAACCAGGGCTACGTGATGACGAGCGCGCTCACGCAGTTCCGCGCCGAGTACGCGAAGGACCCGACCAGCCTGTTCACGTGGCTCGGCGCCGGGCTCCGCAACACGATGACGACGCTGCCGCTCGACGAGCTGGTGCGGTTGGGCAACCTCGCGATGTCGATCCCGTCGAAGAACGTGACGAACCTCGTCGCCCAGGGCACGACCGGGATGGTCGGCTCCCAGAGCGTGGTCCACCTCAGCGATTCGAACACCGCGATGTGGCAGAAGCTGGCGGCCACCGGGTTCCTGCTGCCGGCGCAGATCCCGCCTGCGTTCCAGCCCAACCCCACGTAGCCGCCGGCTCACGTCCGCCGCAGCACGAACACGACGTAGCCGACCCACAACAGCCCCTGCAGCGCCAGCAGACGCGCGTCCAGCCGTCCGCGGACCCGGGCCGTGATCAACACGATCGCGGCTGCGACCAGCGCGATGACCGCGGCGGCCCCGGACACCGTGTCCAGCCGCCACGGCGTGAACAGCAGCCCCAGGCTCACCGGGAACACCGACTGGAACACCATCGCGCCGGCGACGTTGCCGAGCGCCAGCACGTCCTTCCCGCGCCGCGCCCAGATCACGCTCGCGTTCATCGCCTCCGGCAGCTCGGTCGCCACCGGCGCCACGAGCAGCGAGAACATCAGCTCGGAGACGCCGAGCGCGGAGGACAGGTGCTCCACGACGCGGACGAACAGCTCCGCGCCCACGACCAGGACGCCGAGCGCCAAGAGCGTCTGGGTCAGGGACAGGGCCATCGTGGGCGGCGACGGCCGCCGGAACAGCCGTGCGAACCGGAGCTCGTGGACCTCGCCGACCGCCTCCTGCCCTTCCCGGTCCCCGGGCGCACCCCGGAGGCGGTGCCGCACGTAGACGCCGTAGCCCACCAGCAGGAACGGCACCAAGGCGACGTGCAGCGCGAAGACGGGCACGATCCCGGCGATGAACGCCGCGCCGTACATCGCCAGGAAGAACCGCATGTCCTGCTGGATCACGCCGGGATCGTGCTCGATCTCGCGTGAACGGCTCCCCCGGCGGGCGCCCAGCAACACGGTGATCGCGAACGCGCAGAACGCGAGGGTCGACAGCATGAACGGCGCGCCGAGGATCGCGCCGATCCCGATCTCCTTGCCGGCCGCGTGCCCGCCGAAGATCGCGACGAGCGGCAGCAGCGTCTCGGGCAACGCGGTGCCGATCGCGGCGAGGACCGAGCCCACGGCGCCTTCGGACAGACCGAAACCCTCGCCGACCCACTCGACGCCGTTCGTGAAGAGCTCTGCGCCGCCGAGGATCACGACGAGCGACAGCAGGAGGGCAGCCAGTCCATCCGGCGGCCCATGCTCCCAGGGGTGCTAGGGTGCCGCAACCGTTGGCGCCCTCCTCGGACACCACCATCGCGCGCGCCGGATCGTCGCGGCTGACGCTCGCCGCCGCGCTCCTGGCCGCGGTTCCCGCGCTCGTCCTCCGGCTGTTCGGCGCCGACATCGCGCACACCCTGGAGGCGCTCCTGTTCGGCGTCGCGATCGTCGGCGCGGCGTTCCTCCTGTCGTGGGCGGCCGAGGTCGCACGACTCGACATCCCGGCGGGCCTCGCGCTCGCGGTCCTCGCGCTGATCGCGGTGCTGCCCGAGTACGCGGTGGACTTCGTGTTCGCGTGGCAGGGCGGCGCCTCCGTGCGGCAGTACGGCCCGGCCTGTCCGAGCGGCGAGCCCGGCGCCGCATCCCCGTGTTCGCTGGCGCTCGCGAACATGACCGGTGCGAACCGCCTCCTGATCGGCATCGGCTGGGCCAGCGTCGTGTTCATCGCCTGGTACCGCACGCGCAGGCTGCGCAGGCGGGCCGAGGAAGAGGCCGCGGCGGACGGGACCGAGGTTCCGGCACGGTCGTTGCGCTGGTCCGACGTGCGCCTGGAGCGGAGCCACGCCGTCGAGGTCGCGTTCCTCGCCGTGGCGACGGTCTATTCGCTCACGCTGCCGCTGAAGCACTCGATCACGCTGATCGACAGCGTCGTCCTGATCGGCCTGTTCGTCGCGTACGCGATCCGCCTCTCGAGGGCGCCGGCCGAGGAGCCGCACCTGGTCGGTCCGGCCAGCTGGATCGGGTCGTTCTCCGTCGGGTGGCGGCGCGCCACCGTCGTCGCGCTGTTCGCTCTGGTCGGCGGTCGTGATCGTGTTGTCCGCCGAGCCGTTCGCGCACGCGCTCGTGGAGACCGGCCACGAATACGGCATCTCGGAGTTCTTCCTGGTCCAGTGGCTCGCGCCGCTCGCGTCCGAGGCGCCGGAGTTCATCATCGCGGCGCTGTTCGCGTGGCGGCTGGAGACGAGCAGCGGGCTCGGGGCGCTCGTGAGCTCGAAGGTGAACCAGTGGACGCTGCTCGTCGGCTCGCTGCCGATCGTGTTCGCGATCTCCTCCCACAGCCTGCACGGGCTACCGATCGCCGGCATCCAGCGGGAGGAGCTGCTGCTGACGGCGGCGCAGTCGCTGTTCGCCGTCGCGGTGATCGTGAACCTCCGGATGTCGATCGCCGAGGCCATCGTGATCTCCGGGCTCTTCTGGGCGCAGTTCGTGGCATCGCTCATCGCCGGCGTACAGCACCACGAAGGGGTCCTGCTGGTCACCTCCGCCGTGTACCTGTCGCTCGGCGTCGTCCTGCTGATCCGCAGCCGCGACCAAGCCGCCGCGCTGCTCCGCGACGGGTTCCGAACGCCCTTCGACCGGCTGATGGGCTCCGGCGCCTCGTAGCGTCGCCGCGTTCCTGCGCTCACACGCTCATGGGTGGACGGAGAACGTGACGCGGGCGGTCACGCGAGGCCGGAACGGCCCGTGGTCCACCGCGACGAACTCCGCCGTCAGGGTATGCGTGCCGGGCGGAACGCTGACATCGCTCTCGAGCCCGGTCATCGCGATGAGTCGCCCGTCGAGATACAGATGGACATGTCCCTCCCCCGGCACGAGGTGCAGCGAGGTGAACGGGACGACGGTCCCGCCGACCAACGCGAGTCGGACGTGGACATCGGCGGGATCTCCGCCGATGTCCACCCCCTCGGCGGGCGTCAGGAAGGTGAGCCGTGCGGACGATGAAGGTCGGTTGAGCAGGCTCGGAGCGATGAGCACCGGCAAGATCGTTGCGACGACGAAGCACGCGATCGCCACCGTGCCGGCGGCGTACGTCAGCACTGGTGAACGCCCCCGATGATGAAGGTGATAGGCCCCGATCCCGGCGGCGATCCCCACGAAGAACAGACCCTCGGAGACGAACACGACCGGTCCGGCGAACGTCACGTGACCGATCAAGCCCCGGCCTTGGGCAGCGAGGACGAACATCCAACGAGATGGTGATGCCTCGCGCGGCGAAGGGGAACCGTCCCGACGCTGCGATACTGCGGCCATGGCTGCCTACGTCGCGGTGATCGGCGCCAGCAACGCGACGGACTGGGAGCTCGCCACCGCCGAGGAGGTCGGCCGCCTGCTGGGCGAGGCCGGGTGCGTGTTGGTGTGCGGCGGGCTCGGCGGCGTGATGAACGCCGCGGCGCGCGGCTGCCAGACGGCGGGCGGCGCCTCGATCGGCATCCTCCCCGGCGACGACCGGGTCGACGCGAGCCGGCACCTGACGGTGGCGGTGGCGACCGGGTTCGGTGAGGCACGCAACGTGATCGTGGCGCGGTCCGCCGACGCGGTGATCGCGGTCGGCGGCGAGTTCGGCACCCTGTCCGAGATCGCGCTCGCACTGAAGATGGGCAAGCCGGTGATCGGGCTCGGGACGTGGGAGCTCGGTCGCGACGACCTCGCGAGCGACCCGATCGTCCGCGCCGAGACGGCGGACGCCGCGGTCGCCGAGCTTCGGAGACTCCTCCCCCAGATACCGTAGGGCCCAGGGAGGATCCGGGGAGGACCCTGGGGAGACCTGGGGACTTGACCCTTCCGACGGCGTGGGAGGACCATCGCCGTTCATGGTGCTTCCGGTGATCCTCCTGCTGCTCGCGACCGGCTGGACGGTCGTCGCGATCGACGTCGTGATCGAGAGCGCGCGCGTCGGCGCGCGCGAGCTGTGGGCGTTCGGGCATCTCGTGGCGACGCCCGGGTTGCCGGAGGGCATCTGGATCGTGTGCGCGGTGTCGGCCACCGCCGCGCTCGCCATGGTGACCGCGGCGGCGTACGTCCGCGGGCGCCGGCTCGAGCGCCGGATGGCCGCGGAGCTCGACGAGAGCCGGGCCGAGATGGCCCGGCGTGGCGCCGGAGACGCGGCTCGCATGAGGCTGCTGTCCTGGCGCGTCGCCGAGCTCCAAACGTTGGCGGATCGCCTGCTCGCGGAGCGTGAGGACGCCGAGCGCGAGCTGGTCGTGGTGCGCGACGCCGCCGAGGGGTTGCCGGCGATCGACTAGCCGGGACCGAGGTCGCCGTCGTCGAGCGGCAGCACCATCTCGATCTCGTCGCGGATCGGGAGTCCCGTCTCTTCGTTCCACGACGGGATCGACGGCTTCCACCGCGCTCGCGCATCGTCGACGGCGCCCTCCCGCACCGCCGTCACGCGGAAGCCGCGGCGCTCGTACCAGGCGCGGGCGCGCAGGTTGTCGTTCGTCGTGACGAGCCAGACGCGGTCGGCGCCGGCGGCGCGCGCCGCGTCCACCACCGCGCGCAGGAGCGCGCTCCCGATCCCGCGGCCGGGATCGAACGACTCGATCATCGTGATCTCGCACGCGCCGGCGTCGACCCGATACGTGAGAACTCCGGCCCTGTCCATGGCCCGCTCGCCGGCGACGAAGCCGTCGTGCTCGGCCGGGGAGAACGGGCGCCCCGCGCCGACCATCAGCTCGCCGCCCCAGCCGTCGCGGAGCACGCCGCGCAGCCATGCGCGATCGTCGTCCACGAGCGGCCGAACGTTCACCGACCGCGGAGCTTCGCGGCGCCGTTGCGGAGCGCCGTCCGCTCTCCGGGGGTCAACGCGAACGCCAGGAGCGCCGGGACGTAGACCACGACGCCGACGAACCCGACCAGGACCAGGCGTTCGTACCAGGGCGCCGCGTCGATCGCCCGATGCACGCCGAACATCGCGATCGCGCAGAGGACCGACGGGATCGCGAGGCGTGCGTAGGCGCCGTCCCACGGGAAGATCCCGACGAACCGCCGCACGAGGACCAGCCGGAGCCAGTTCGAGGCCGCGATCGTGATCGCCTGCGCCGCAGCGGCTCCCTCGATGCCGAACTTCGGCACCAAGATGAACGCGAGCGTCAGATCGAGCGCGGCCGACAGCGAGTACACGATCAGGTCATAGCCGGTCCGTCCGGCCATGATCAGCACGAAGCCGGCCGCGCCGACGCTCACGTTGATCGCCTGTCCGATCACGAGGATCCGCAGCGCCTGCGACCCGTCGGCGGCGAACCGCGCGCCGCCGAACACCGACAGGATCGCGCCGGGCTCGATCAGCATCAGCAACAGGATCGGGATCGTGCCCGCGACGGTCCATCGCGTGATCGTCTTGAACAGGTGATCCAACCGTGCGCGCTCCCCGCGCGCATGCAGGTCCGCCACGAACGGCGAGAAGACGTAGGACACCGCGGTGAGGAACAGCACCATCACGAGCGCCACGCGGACGCACGCCGAATACACGCCGACCTGCGCCGCCGTCACCGATCCCGACGACACGAAATACGTCGCCACGAAGTAGTCGATCCAGAACAGCCCTTGCGACAACAGGGCCGCAGGCGCTCGGGGAGCGCCGTAGCGCACGAGCGCGTCGGTGGCGCCCGGTTCGAGGTCCTCGTGTGGATGCCCACCGCTGATCGAGCGCCAGAGGAACCGCGCCGCGACCGCCGAGATGATCCATGAGCCGGCGTAGGCCCAGACCGCCATCGCCTCGGACTTCTGGACCTGCCACAGCAGGAGCATCAGGACGATCCACAGCAGCGGCTGCGCGATCCACATCACGTAGAGCGTGTGGCGCATGACCTTGAGGCCCCTGCTCCCGCCGAGCCACACGTAGGTCAGCGCGACGAACGGGATCGCGATCGCCGCGGCCCGCAGCGACGTCACCGTTGCGTGCTGGGTCGCCGCGTCCGACAGCGCCCTGCCGACCGGCCCGGCCAGGACGAACACGAGCGCGCCCGCACCGAGCGAGATCACCGCGGCGATGCCGATCGCACGGGTGAGCACCCCACGGATCCGCCCCAGGTGCCCCGCGCCCGCGTCGATCGCGACGTACCGGACGGCCGCCATGTCCATGCCGAAGCGCGTTCCCGCCGCGATGATGAACGCGAACTGCGTGCCGACCGTGACGACCCCGAGCGCGACCGCCCCCGTCGCGCCGCCGCCGAACGCCCGGGAGATCAGGATGTTCGCGGCGAACGTGCCGAGCACGAACACGACGAGCCCGAGGATGTTCTGCGCGGTCCCGGCCGCCAGGACGCGGAAGTCCTTGCCCTCGCCCCCGGCGAAGATCCCCGCCGGCCGCGCGGCCGCCTCCAGCTGGGCCTCTTCCTCCATGTCCACGAGCGCCAAGTATCGCAGCGGCTCAGACGGGGACGGCGTCGACCCGCGCGACCCACGGCAGCGCACCGAGCTCGACGAACGTGGCGCGGGCCGCGCGGAGCGCGGCCCGCGCCTGCTCCGGCCGGCCGAGCGCGAGCAGGCAGCGGCCGCGGCCGAAGGCCGCGGCCGCCGCCTCGAACGGGCACCGGAACGCCTCCCAGCGGGGAACGACCTCGGCGTAGATCGCCTCGGCGTCCTCCACGTCTCCTTCGAGCTCCCGCGCGTACGCGGCCGCCGTGTCCATGTGGATCCGTTCGTACGGCGTCCCCACGTCGAGCGCTCCCGCGATCGAGCGCGCCCGCTCGACGTCCCCCAGGTCCGCACAGACGCGCATGACCGTCAGCGCGTTCGTCGCCCGATACGTCGAGGCCACGTCCCGCGTCACCTCGTCGAACTCGCGCAGCAGCTCGGAGGCGGACGCCCGGTCGCCGCGCGCGAGTGCCAGGGACGCGGCGACGGCCAGCACGCGCGCGATCACCTGGAGGGTGCGGGTGGGCCTCGCCCGCTCGACGAGCTCCCGCGGATCGTCGAGATCGTCCGTGATCCCGCGCATCAGCGACAGCCACGATCGCGCGGCGCGGACGATGATCTCGAACGGCAGATCGAGCTGCCCCGGGCCCAGCGCCGAGCAGCTCGTCGGTCCAGCGGAGGGCACGGTCCCATTCGCCCAGGTCGCTCAGCAGGCCGAGGGCGACCATCTTCGCCTGCGTCCCCTGATTGAGCGAACCACGCCGCTCGGCGACCGCCATCGCCTCCTCGTACGCAGGGAGCGCGGCGGCGGGCCCCTCCAACAGCCAACGCCACTCGCCGACGTACGTGTGCGAGATCACGAGGTTCGACGCGCTCCCGCCTGTCTGCGCGATCGACAGCGCCTCCTCGAAGTCCTCGAGGCCCCCGACCTCCCCCAGCGTGCAGCGATCGTCGCCGCGGATGTGCAGCGCCATCACGACCACGTCCTCGGCGTGCAGCGACCGACCCAACCCGATCGCACGCTCCGCCCAGCCGAGCGACACCTCCGGCCGCCCGGCGAACATCTCCTCCTCCGCGCGGAACGCGCACGCGCGGGCGAGCTCCACGCCGGGCGGGATCGCCTCGAGCAGCTCGACGGCCTCGTCGAAGGCCGACGTCGCGCGCTCGCCCTCGCCCATCACGGCGAGTTGTGAGCCCAGCCGGACGAGCGCGCCGCCGATCCGAGCCGGATCGCCGTCCCGGCGCTCGATCACGAGGGAGGCGTCGTAGCGGTCGAGGACCTCGGCTCCGGTCAAGCGTTGCGAGCGACGACCGGCGATCGCGGAGCGCCACAGCGCCTCGGAGAACGACGGCGACCCGGGAGGCGCCAAGGCGCGCGCTCGCTCGAACAGCGTGAACGCGTCGGACTCGTCGATCCGGGACGCGGCGTCGCCGGCCGCGAACAGCCATCGGATGGCCGGATCGCGCGCTGCGTCGGCTTCGGCGGCCTCCCCCGCCGCCCCGGCCAGCTCGGCGGCGACCGCGAAATGGTTCGCGAGCATCGGCGCCAGATCCTCGACGCTCTCCTGGGCCTCGCCCTCCAGCCAGCGGCCGACCGCGAGGTGCTTGCGTGCCCGCGCGCTGCGCGGGAGCCGCCCGTACGCGACTTCGCGGATCAACGCATGCGTGAACCCGTACTCCGGCTGCTCCGGCAACCGCGAGGAGGGGAGCACCGTCACCATGCCGCGGCGGATCAGCTCTCGCACGCCGTCCTCGGCCGCACGAGGACCGGTCGCGAGCGCGTCCAGCGCTCCCGGCCAGAACGCCGTGCCCACGACCGATGCGTCCTGCAGCACCGCTCGATCCTCGGCGGGGATCGCGTCGAGCCGGGCCGCGATCACACCGTGCACCGAGGTGGGCACGGCGTCGGACGCGAGGTCTCGTCCGGTGTCGCTCAGCATCCGCACGAACTCGAGCGCGTACAGCGGGTTCCCGCCGGCGCGCTCGAGCAACGCGTCCTCGACCTCGTCGGCGACCTCGTCTCGGCGCAGCAGCTCATGCAGCAACGCGCGCGTCTCCTCGGCGGTGAGCTCGGAGAGCCGGATGGTGTCGCCCCCCCACCCGATGTTCCTCTCCGCGAACTCCGGGCGCGCCGTACACAGCACCAGCGCCGGCGTCCCCTCCAGGGCGCGCACGAGATGTTCGATCGCCTCCAGCAAGCCGGGCTCCGCCCAATGGAGATCCTCGAGCTCGACGACGATCGGGCCGGCGGCGGCCGCGTGCGCCAGGACCCGGGCGCACGCCGCCGCCGACTCGTGAGGGGAGGCGTCCGGCCGCTCTCCCTCGCGCTCGCCGTCGGGCGAGATGCCCAGCAGCGGCTCCAAGCGCCCGAGGAGCCACGCGCGGTCGGACGGGTCGACGGCGACGCGATCCGCGAGCGACCCCACCGCGATCCGCGCGACGTCTCCCTCGGCACCGCGATCGATCCCCGCCGCGGCGCGCACCACGTCGCTCAACGCTCGGAACGTCACGCCGTCCCCGTACGGGAGGCACGCACCGGCGAACCACGGGACGTCCGGCCCGAGCTCCCGCCGGAACTCCCGCGTCAGGCGCGTCTTCCCGACGCCGGGGTCGGCAACGATCGTGACCGCCTCGGGCGTCCGTCGCGCATCCGCCAGCCGGAGCCGTTCCCCGAGCATGGCGAGCTCGCGCTGCCGTCCGACCAGCGGTGCGACCTCCTCCGGCGCCGTCGTGCGACGTTCGCCCAGCACCCGCCAGATCCGGATCGGGGCCGCCTTCCCCTTGACGCTGACGGCGTCCTGTTCCTCGGCCACGAAGCGTTCCCGGACCGAGCGCCACGTCTCCTCCCCGATCACGAGCCCGTCGCGCGGCGCCACCGCCTGCATCCGGCTCGCCGTGTTCACCACGTCGCCGGCGACGGCCTCGCCGACCTGCGGGCCCTCGCCGAACGCGACGACCGCCTCGCCCGTGTTCACCGCGACGCGGACCGCGACGTCGGGGTCGGCTTCGCTGAGCTCTCGCATCGAGCCGAGGAGGTCGAGCCCCGCCCGCACCGCGCGCTCGGCGTCGTCCCCGTGGGCCACCGGTGCGCCGAACACCCCCATCGCCGCGTCGCCGATGAATTTGTCCAACGTGCCCCCGAAGCGCTCGATCGCGTCCTTCGCGCGTTCGTGGAACGGCACGAGCGTGCGACGCACATCCTCGGGATCGGCCTCGTCCGATCGCGCCGTGAACCCCACGAGGTCGGCGAACAGGATCGAGACGAGCCGGCGTTCCTCGACCGGAGCGGCGCCCGCCTCCAGCGGTGTGCCGCACGACATGCAGAAACGGGCGTGCGCGGGGATCGACGCGCCGCAGCGCGGACACACCACGTCCATCGCGGGAGTCTACGGAAGGACGAGCATCAGCCCGTGGTCGACCTGACACGGGCAACCGTGCGCGGTGCAATCGAGCCGACCGTGGGACTCGTGCCCACATGCGCATCGAGCGATCGGACCGCCGGCCTCGATCGGTTCGGTGCTGATGCGGCCCCGCGCCCCGGCGGCGGCCTCACGAGCGGAGACCTCCGGCGCCACGCTTGGAAGGATGACGAAACGGTGTCAGGGTGCAAGCACCTGAACCGACGTTCGAGGTCACCCGTAGTCCTACCGCCAGCTCACGAAGGAGATAGCGATGCGACGCACCACCTTCGCTGGCGGCCGTGATCATCGCGATCGCGCTCGCCGCCTGTTCGAAAGGCACCACGACCGCTCCCCCCGCATCCGGCGGCGGCACCTCCACGATCCAGGTCGGCACGACGTCGCTCGGTCCGACGCTGACGAACGCCGACGGCCTGACCCTCTACCTGTTCGAGCAGGATTCCGGCACGACCAGCACCTGCAACGCGGCCTGCCTCGCCACGTGGCCCGTGCTGACCGTCTCCGGCCAGCCGACCGCCGGCACCGGACTGAACGCGTCGATGCTCGGCACCACGATGACGGACGGCAAGACCCAGGTCACGTACAACGGCCACCCGCTGTACCTCTACGTGGGCGACTCTGCCGCCGGCCAAACGAACGGCCAGGGGATCGACAACTTCTTCGCCGTCGGGTCCACCGGCAGCAAGCTCACGGGCACGGCCGCGGCCTCCCCGAGCAGCACCGGCCGCTACAGCACCGGTTACTGAGTTAACGCCGACGGGCTTCTGGGAATGACGAAGGCCGGGGCGCGTACGGGACGCGCCCCGGCCTCCGAGGGCCGAGCCTAGGGGAGACCCGGCTCAGACCACCCCGCGGGCAATGCACTCCTCTTGGGTGGTCACATCGACCGCTCGAACGCGGAAGAGGTCGAAGCCCTGCCAGTCGCGCGAGAGCAGACGGATGTGGAAGGAACCGTCGTCCTTCGTGACCTTCAGGGCGCGCAGGATCGCGCGATGTCCATGACGGATCCGCACGTGCCACACCTCGTTCGGCGTGGCCGTCTCCACCTTGAAGCCGAGCGTGATGATCCCGTTGCTCGCCTGCAGGTTCAGCTTCCAGGTGCTGGCGGCGCTGCAGTTCCCGTTCGCGTACACGTGCGTGTCGGCGTGCGCCGGACCGGCGCCGATGAGGGTCAGGGCGAGCGCGGCGGGCACCGCCACCCGCAACATCTTCTCGAACATCGCGACCTCCTCTTCGAGCGCCGGCCGTTCCGGCGTCGCGAGGAGCCTCGCGGGGATGCGGTCGCGGTCGCAACGGGACGAGGGTCCCGGGACCTCAGAACGTGACGCTGGCCGCTACAGGTGTTGACCTCGCCCTGTGTCTGGGTCGGCGAACACCATGATGTGGTCATGCCCCGGACGGTTGTGGATCACGCGGATCAATCGCAGGACGCCATCGAGGCCGACGACGCGGTCGACCGTCGGGAGGCGACGGTTGCCGTCCGACAGCAGGATCTGCCACAGGTTCGTGGGTGTCGCCTCCCGAACCACGAACCGGATCCGGAGTGTGCCGAGCACCTCACCCCTCTGGACGTTGAGGATCCAGTGCGTCGGCGCCACATCGCACAGGCCGCGCCGCTGCACTGGCGCCTTCGCGCTCGCGGGCGCCGCGAAGAGCGCGGCCGCCACGACCGCGGCCAGGATGGGTCCGAGCAGTCTGCGCCGCATAGACAGATGGTCGGCACCCGAGGGCGTCATCACAAGGGGACTTCGGTCCCGGGACCGCGGAACAGGCCGCTGCGCTCCGCCCAGATCGCGGCCTGCGTCCGGTCCGTCACGCCGATCCGCTGGAACACGTTCGTGAGGTGCCCCTTCACGGTCTTCTCGCTGATCCCGAGCCGGCGCGCGATCTGCTTGTTCGCCATGCCATCGAGCACGAGGGCGAGGATCTCCCGTTCCCGCCCGGTGAGCTCCGGGGTGCCGCTCGGGCGGGGGGCGCGTTCGGCCAGCAACGCGGCCGCCGCCTTCGGCGCCAGCGGCGCCTCGCCCCGCGCGGCAGCCCGGATCGCGTTGTGGATGTCCTGCGGCTCGGCGTCCTTCAGCAGGTAGCCGACGGCGCCGGCGTCGAGCGCGGCGACGATCCCGTCCCGGTCGCTGAACGAGGTGAACAGCACGACCCGCGTCTCCGGCACCTCGGCGGCGACGCGCCGGGTGACCGCGATGCCGTCCAGGTCCGGCATCGCCAGGTCCAGCAGCAGGACGTCGGGCCGCTCTGCCGCGCACAGCGCGACGGCCTCCTCGCCGCCCGCCGCGGCGCCGACCAACTCGACGTCGTCGAACGTCCCGAGCAACTGCTCGAGGCCGACGCGGACCACGCGATGGTCGTCGGCGATCGCGACGAGGATCATCCGGCGGGCACCTCCACGCGGAGCACGCTACCGCCTCCGTCGGCCGGCGAGAGCGACAGCGTCCCGCCCGCGTTCTGGACCAGGTCGCTGAGGATCTGCAAGCCCATGTGCCCGTCGGTCCGTGCGACCCCGGTCGTGGACGGATCGACGCCACGCCCGTCGTCGGTCACCTCGAGCACCGCATCGTCGCCGTCGCGGTGCACCCGCACGGCGACCGTGTGGGCGTTCGCGTGCGCCTGGACGTTGCGGAGCCCCTCCTGGCAGGCCCGGTACAGGAGCTCGTCGACCGGCGCCGAGTAGCCCGCGGGATCGGCCACGTCGAGCGTCACCGAGAGGCCCTCGCTGGGCAGACGGGCGGTGAGGTCGGCGAGGGCCGGACCGAGCCCGGCCTGCTGGAGGTTCGGCGGATAGACGCCGACGATCGCGGAGCGGAGCGTCGCGACGCTCCCGCGGACCGCGCCGGCCGAGTCGTCGAGCGCGTTCTTCGAGGCGGGGTCGTCGACCAGCTCGGACAGCGCCGACAGCCGCATCGCCAGGCCAGCCATCTCCTGGATCGGCCCGTCGTGCAGATCGCTCGCGATGCGCTGGCGTTCCAGATCCGACGCGTTGACCGCCCGCTGCAGGAGCGCCTCGCGATCGCGCGCCGCGCGTTGCATGCGCCGGTTCACGACCCACGCGAGGGGGATCACGAGCGCCGCGAACGCGATCAGCGCCACGATGAGGACCGGCGCGAAGGACCGCAGCAGCTGCCGGCGGTTGTCGGCCACGCTGGAGGCCGTCTGGTAGGTCTCGAACAGCAGCGGGGTCCCGTTCGGCGTGGAGATCGGCGCGGAGACCTCCAGCAGCGAGCCGAGCGAGCGTTCGGTGCGGTTGCGCGGCGCATCCAGGTCCGCGAACCCGGCCTGGACCTCGCCGCTTTGGAACGCGGCCCGCTGCTGGTCGTCCAGCGGATACCGCTTGCCGATCAGCTTGCTCAGATCCGAGTACACGACCGTGCCGTCCTTCGTGAGGATCTTCACGCGCACGATCGGCGGTCGCAGCACCGCGGTGAACACGACCGAGGAGACCTTCCCGGTGGAGTCGGCGCGGCCGGGGATCAGGCCGTCGTCGACCCGCCGCTCGACGACGGAGGCGGCCAGCTTCGTCACCTGCCGTGCCTCGTCGATCGCCTGGTTCGTCGCGATCCGCCGGATCACGAGCGTGCCGGCGACCGCGACCGCCGCGAGCGCGACCAGCCCGAGCAGCGCGAACGTGATGACGGAACGAGCGACCGGGTCCCGCTTCACCGGGCGATGGTACGGCCGGGCCGAGGCGGTAGGGTGCACGCGAGGGGAGGGAAGCGCGTGCAGGCAGAGGTCGCGCCGGGCGTTCGGAGGCTCTCCGGCGGGGTCTGCAACTTCTACCTCCTCGAGGACGGCGGCCGGATCACGCTCGTCGACGCCGGCACGCCGGGCGACTGGGACCTCCTCGTGCGGACGCTGGGCGAGCTCGGCCGCTCGCTCGACGACCTCGACGCCGTCGTGCTCACGCACGCGCACTCCGATCACACCGGGTTCGCGGAGAAGGCACGGACCGACGCGAAGGCGGCCGTCTGGATCCACGGCGCGGACGAGCAGCGTGCGAAGGGCGCGAAGCCCGCGAAGAACTCGGCCGGCCTCGGGAAGTATCTCGTGCGGATCGAGGCCTACCGGACGCTCATCTCGTTGTCGCGTCGCGGCGGCGCGAAGATCGTGCCGATCGCGGAGGTCTCGACGTTCGGCGACGGCGAGACGATCGACGTGCCGGGCCGGCCGCGCGCGGTGCATGCACCGGGGCACACCGAGGGCGCGAGCGTCGTCCTGCTGGAGGACCGCAGGATCGTGCTGTCGGGCGACGCGGTGGTGCTGCACAACCCGCTGACCGGCCGGAAGGGACCGCAGATCATGCCGTCGGGCCTCAACGTCGACACCGCGCAGGCGCTGGCGTCGCTCGACGTGATCGGCGCGCTGCCGGCGGATCTGCTGCTGCCCGGCCACGGCGACCCGTGGACCGACGGCGCCGCCGAGGCGGCGCGCGCGGCGAAGGCCGCGGGGCCGTCGTAGATGGACGCACCCGCTCCACCTTTCGAGCGGCTCGACTTCCTGTACACGCCGAGCGCCGACGTCCCCGGGGACATGGCGTACTTCACCGACGTGCTCGGCGGCCGGGTGGTGTTCGCGATCGAGGGGATGGGCACGAAGGTCGCGGCGATCGCGCTGTCGGACGACGGGCCGCAGGTGCTCCTGACCGATCACCTCGAGGGCGAGCACGCGATCTCGGTCTATCGCGTCGAGGATCTTGCCCGGCGCGTTGCGAACGCTCGAAGCCCGGGGCTGGGAGGCGGCGGGGACGTTCGAGATCCCGCACGGGCCGTGCTGCTCGTTCCGCACGCCGGGCGGTCACCGGATCGCGATCTACCAGCTGGTGCGGCCCGAGGTCGCGGCCGGCTTCGAGGGCAGGCGCGACTTCTAGTCGGGGTCGGCGTACTCGTCGGCGCCGAGGAAATGCAGCGACACGTAGGGTTCGTCGCCGACGACCCAGCTGTCGTGGCCGCCCGGGATCGCGAACACCTGGCCGGGCTCCATCACGAACTCCTCGCCGTCGTCCATGCGGACGGCGGCGCGGCCCGACACGACCATGCCGACGTGGCTCACCGGGCACGAGGTCTCGCCGGTGCGGCTGCCGACGTGCTCGGACCACCGCCAGCCCGGCTCGTAGCGCGCGCGGCCGATCGTCATGCCGCCGAGCGTCACGACCTCGAAGGTTCCGAGATCGAACGTCCGGACCTCGTCCGGCTCCTCGAAGGTCTTCCGCGACCGCTCCACGTCAGTTCCCGTACTGCGCGGTCTCGGGCCGTTCGAGCATCAGCGCGTGCGCGACGGAGGCGGCGACCGGCCGGTGCTCGACGCCCTTCGGGACCACGAAGACCTCACCGGCACCCAGTGTGACCGGCCCGCGGCCTTCGAGTTCGATCTGGAACGACCCGTCCCAGCACAGGAACAGCTCGTCCTCGTCGTGGTGGTGCCACGGGAACGTCCCTTCGAGGCGCGCGAGCCGCACGACCGCGTCGTTCACGGTGGTCACGTCGACGGGCTGCCACGGGCCCGGCAGCGCCGCGATCAACGCGGGGATGGACACGACATCGGGCACGGACCGAACCTTATCGCCGTAGCATCGCGGGCGTGGACGGAGCCTTCGATCTCGCGGTGGCACCGGCTGGGTCGTCACCTCGATCGACGAGGAACCGCTCCCGGTCGACGACCCGCCGACGATCGGTTCGACGATGACGGCACGTCGCGGCGGCGCCGGCGTCAACCGGTTCACCGGGACGTGGTCGTTGGACGAGGGCGTGCTGGTGTTCGGGCCGCTCGCGACGACGCGGATGGCCGGGCCGCCGGAGCGGATGGACCTCGAGCGCCGGTTCCTCGACGTCCTCGGCGGCGCGCTGCACCGTCACGCGGACCGACGAGGGGCTGCTGCTGACGTCGGATGGCGGCTCGCTCCGGCTGGCGACAGCGACCGACCGCCCTGGGCGCGTCGTGAGTCTCGACGTCCACCTGCTCGGCGTGCCGCGGATCGAGCGAGACGGTTCCCCCACGCGCCTGGCCGGGCGCAAGCCGTGGGGGCTGCTCGCCTACCTGGCGATCGAACCGCGCCCGACCCGCACCACGTTGATCGACCTGTTGTTCGGCGAGGCCGACGATCCGAGCGGCGCGGCACGGTGGGCGCTGCATCAGGTCCGCCGCGCGACCGGCCCCGAGCTCGAGGTGCTCGACGAGGATGGCGTCCTCCGGCTCGTCGCGCACGACGCGCGCATCGACGTCGTCGAGCTGCTCTCCGCGAACGCCACGCCCGACGAGGTCGACGAGCTGTTCGACGGCGAGCTCCTCCAGGGCATGGCGTTCGACGACTCGGCCGACTTCGAGCAGTGGCTCCTGCTGGAGCGAGGCCGGCTGTCGTCGGCGGCGTTCGCGTCGATCTGGGCGGCCGCGAGCTCGATCGCGGCGAAGGAGCCCGACCGCGCCCTGCAGCTGCTCCAGCGCGGTCTCCGGTCCGACCCGTTCAACCTCGGGGCCAACGAGCTCGCGATGGACATCCTCGTCCGACAGGGGAACGCCTCGGCGGCGCAGGCGTACGCGGACGCGCTCGAGGTTCGGTGGTCCGACGAGCTCGGCGAGCCGCTGCCGGCGACGATCCGCCGCCCGCTTCGACGTGAACGCCTGACGCCGGGTCTGCCCGATCACCGGGCCGCGATCCGGTCGATGCTCGACACCGCGCGCGCGCGCGGCGACGCGGGTGACCATCGCGGCGCGCTCGAGACCGGGCGCCGCGCCTACGAGCTGTCGCAGGCCGCCGAGGATCCCGCCCTCCAGCTCGCCGCGATCCAGCCGCTCGTCGAGGTCCTCGTCCACACGGTCAACGGCCTCGACGAGGAGTCGAAGGGCCTGATCCAGATCGGGCTCCGTCTGGCCGCCGAGATCGGCGACGAGTCGGCGCTCGCGCACCTGTACCGCGAGGCGGGCTACATCGAGGTGCTCGAGGCGAACTACGGCGGCGGCGAGGTTTCGCTGAACCTCGCGCTCGTGCACGCGCGCGCCGCCGGCGACCCGGTCGCCGAGGCGAAGATCCTGGCGTACCTGTCGATCAGCGCGAGCGACCGCGGCGCGTACGAGGAGGCCGAGGCGCACGTCCGCTCCGCGGTGGAGATCCTGTCGGCGGCCGACGAAGACGCCTGGACGGCGTACGCGCACGCGTCGCTCGCGCGGATCCTGTTGCTCATCGGGAAGGTGCGCGAGGCCGCCGAGGCCGGCGAGGTCGGCATCGAGCTGGCGCGCCGCGCCCGCGCCCTGACGATCCTGCCGTGGGCGATGGTGCAGACCGGCGAGGCCTTCCGGTTCCTCGACCGCCGCGACGACGCGGAGACCCTGTTCACCGAAGCCTTCACGATGAGCGACGCGATCGACGACCCGTGCTGGGAGGCGCTGTCGCTCCGCGGGCTGGCGATGCTCCGGCGCGACGCCGGCGACGTGCCCGGCGCGATCGAGCTGCTGGAGGACGGCCTGGTCCGGAGCCAGCGCCTCCCCGACGTCTACGCGTGGGCCCGCGCCGCGATCCTGGTCGAGCTGGCCGAGCTCGAGCACGGCTCGGTGCCCGACCACATGACCGCGGCACGTTCCCTCGCCACCGCGGGACCCATGCCGGATTTCCAAGCGAGATTGTTGGCGATCGCCGTTCCGCAAACGCCCGCGCAAACGACGGCTCGGTAGAACCTCCTCAGCGCGCGGCACCGGGCCGCGCCGAACGGAAGGAGGAGAGCCATGCCGCTCTTCATGGACATCCACGAGCAGCTCCCCGAGGGAGCCGGGTTCGAGGACGTGGTGGGTGCGCACGAGGCGGACCTCGCGACGCAGGAGCGCTACGGCGTGCAGTACCGGAAGTTCTGGGTCGACGAGGCGGACGGCAAGGTGTTCTGCCTGGTCGAGGCGCCCGACGCCGAGACCGCCGCGACGGTGCACCGCGAGGCGCACGGCCTGGTGGCCGACAAGATCTACCTGGTGCGGGAGGGGTGACCCTCCCGCAGCACCTCCCCGGCCCGGCTACTCGATGTAGCCGAGGCCGCGGAGGTGCTCCTCCATCTCGTCGGCCTCGGTGTCGGAGACCCCCGCCTCGTTCGCGGCTGCCCATCCCGGGGATCGCGGTCGTCGCCTCGCGCGTGACCAGCCCTGCGTCCGAGCCGACGATCTCGTGCAGCACGCGGCCGGTCGGCTGCACCGCGGTCGGCGCGTCCAGCGCCGCCAGCAGCGTCGGCGCCATGTCGATCAGCGCGGGCTGCTGCTCGAACGGCGTCACGTGCGGCCCGACCGCCACGATCGTGCCCTCGATGCGGTGATCGCCGCTGACCCAGTCGGCGTCCTCGATCGCGGACTTCGCGTGCGTCAGCGAGTAGCCCTCGTTCGGGACCATCAGGATGTCGGGCGCGACGTCGGCGAAGCGGCCCTTGAAGACCTCCTCGCGCTTGTGGATCTCCTTGACCGGCTTCTTCCCGGTCTTCGGGTCCACGTAGCCGCCCAGGCGGTCCATCAGCTCGTCGCGCACCTTCTCGTAGTCGCCGGGGTCGACGATCCCGTCGATCTCGCGGCCGGCGAGGTTCACGCTGACCCCCTCGCCGGTCGAGCGGATCGTCGTGTACGCGCGGGTCTTCGACCAGCTCACCGACTGCGGCAGCGCCACCTTCCCGTGCAGCCCGAGCGTGTCGTAGACCTTGCGCGCGACCTTCCGCATCGGGCCCCACTGCATCGGGTCCGAAGACGGCGTTCGACGCCGAGAAATCCAGGTACCCGAACTCGTGCAGCATCCGGTCCATGTTGATCGTGCGCGTGCACGACTGGAAGCCGTGGTCGGAGATGAACAGGATCGTGTCGTCGGGCTTCGCGCGCGAGACGAACGATCCGATCGCCTCGTCGGCCTGCCGGAAGATGTCGGCGACCTTCGTGCCGATCCGCGAGTCCTTGTTCTTGGCGTAGTCCGGATGGTCGGGCGCGATGTAGTTGCTGAGGCAGTGCTGCGTGCGGTCGATCGAGACGAACACGCTAGCCATCAGATCCCACTCGGTGTTGTCCATCAGCCACTCGGAGACGGCGATCCGCTTCGCGGTGACCTCGTAGGCCTCGTCGAGGTAGGCGTCGGGACGGTTGTGGTACGTCGTCCAGCTCATGCCGTTGACCGGCCACTCCAGCCGCGCCTTCACGAGGTCGGCGGTGAGGTCGGCCGGCGCGGTGAACGTCCGGTGCTTCGGCAGGACGCCGCCGGCGATCAGCGTGCCGTCCAGCTCGGGCGGCGGGAACGTGAGCGGCACGTCCAGCAGCAGCATCTTCTTGTTCGCGGCCGTGAGGTCGTCCAGGAACGTGCGCGCCTTGATGGACTTGTAGGTGACCGGGTACTGCTTGTGCGTGCCGGGGACCGTCTCGAGGATGTCGTAGACGCCGTGGTCGACCGGGTCGACGCCGGTCAGGAAGCTCGGCCACGCCGACCAGCTGTGGGTGGGGACGGTGGAGCGCAGGACGTCCTTCTGCCCCCGGTCGATCAGGGCCTGGAGGTTAGGCAGCGCGCCCTGCTCCAGCAGGGGGTCGAGGATGCGCCAGTCGGCGCCGTCCCACGCGATCAAGATCACTCGTGACATGCGGATATCAAGCCTCTCACCAGCGGGTTCCGGAGGAGTCTATCGGGTCAGGAGCTCGTACGCGCGTCAGCCGAGGCAGATCGCCCAGCCGGTGGCCGTCTTCTTGCCGCCACCGAGGTTGTAGACGCCGACCTGCCACCCGTCGTCCGGCGATCTTCCCCTTGTCCGATGAGTCGTACGGGAACGAGGCGAACATCCGACCCATGTTCTGGGCGCCGGTCAGCTTGACCCCGCCGCCGACCACGTGCTCGTTCGCGGGGCACGCGACGCGGAGGGTCAGAGCATGCTTCACCGGAACCGGAGACGGACCCTTCTTCACGTAGTTGAGCTTCAGTCCGCTGGCGCAGACCGCATAGGCCTCCATCCCGCCGAGACCGTTGCTGACGTCGAAGACGCCGCCCCTCCAGCCGTCGTCGGGGATCTTGTCCTTGTCGGGTCCGTCGTACGGATACGACGAGTTCTCCCAACTCCCGGTCGTGGCGATGAACATGCCGCCGGCGGTGACGTGCTTGGAGGCGGGGCACGGGGCGGTCGCGGTCCGCTCCCCCGACGATCCGTTCGGGACGTTCGTGAGCGGATAGCTCAGTCCCGGGTGCTTGATGCAGGCGGTGTAGCTGTGCAGCTTGGCCGGCGGCGAACCCTGCGCGGAGGAGTTCCAACCATCGTCCGTCAGGGTGTCAGGGTCGTTGAAGTCGTTGGGCTGATCGACCGCCAGGAACGCCTTGTTCAGAGCGCCCGCCGCGTTGGAGCCTCCGCCCAGGAGGTGCCACGCGGAGCCGCCGCACCCCGCTGAGACTTCGGCGTAGTCGCTGTTGAGGGCGTCGAAGGTCGCGGAGTCGGTCGCGTACCGGATGCCTCCGATCGTCCCGAGCACCGTGTCGTGCAGGTTCGGATCGACGGGCGTGCCGGCGGTGCCGGCCTGCCGGCAACGCCAGAACGAGCAATGACGCGACGAACAGTCATGCGGAACGAGCCTGTTCCCTCTCATAGCTCCGCGACGATATCGGAGGACCCGCCGGTATCCGGGAGCGTGCGACGATGCGCCTCGTCGGAGGGAGGCCCCCGTGCTCGATGAACTCGACGGCAGGACCGCGCTGATCACCGGGTGCGGCAACCACACCGGGATCGGCATAGCGTGCGCCCGAGCGCTCCTCCGCGAGGGCGCGGAGGTCACGATCACGTCGACCACAGACCGGATCCACGAGCGTGCGGAGGAGCTCGGAACCGACCGCGCTCAGAGCTTCGTCGCCGACCTCACCGACCGCGCCCAGGTGACGGCGCTCGTCGACGCCGCGCTCGAGCGCCACGGCAGGATCGACGTCCTGGTGAACAACGCCGGCATGCTGAACATCGGGCTCGATGGCTTCGAGGCCGGGATGTTCGTGGAGAACGACGCCGCGATCTGGGACCTCGAGATCGCGATGAACCTCGACACGGCCTTCAACGTGACCCACCGGGTCGTCCCAGGCATGATCGAGCGCGGGTACGGCCGGATCGTGATGGTGTCATCGGTCACCGGACCCCTCGTGACGGCTCCCGGCTCGAGCGGCTACGGCGCCGCGAAGGCGGGCATGGACGGCCTGATGCGCGGGCTCGCGCTGGAGCTCGGTCCGCACGGGATCACCGCGAACTCCGTCGCGCCCGGATGGATCTCCACGTCGTCGGCGACCGAGGACGAGGCCCGCTACGGCGACGCGACGCCGCTGGGACGCGCCGGCACCCCCGAGGAGATCGGCGAGGTCGTGGCGTTCCTCGCCAGCGACCGGGCGAGCTACATCACCGGCCAGTCGATCGTGGTCGACGGCGGCAACACGATCCAGGAGATCAAGCGCTAGGACTCACGTCGCTGATCGCCCGCTCGAACACGGGGATCGCGCGAGCGACCATCTCGTCGGTCGCCGTGATCGACAGGCGGAAGTACCCGGGCATCTCGAACATTGCGCCGGGCATCGCCAACACCTTGTCCCTCGCGAGCCGCCGGACGAACGCAACCTCGTCCGGGATCGGCGAGCGCACCAGCAGGTAGAACGTGCCCTCGGGCGTGTGCACGTCGTAGCCCGCGTCGCGGAGCGCACCGAGCAGCACATCGCGACGACGCTGCAGCCGGCCCATATCCACCGTGATGTCGAGCAGATCCGGCAGCGCGTACTGCATCACCGCGTCCGGCGCCATGTTGGCCGAGGAGAACGCCGCACCGAATGCCGCCTCTCGCAACGCCTCGCGGTCCGGCATCGATGGCGGCAACGCGAGGTAGCCGAGCCGCTGCGCGGGCGCGAGCGCGCTCTTGCTGAACGTGTGCACCAGCAGCGTCCGGTCGTAATGATGCGCCGGCGTGCGCATCGCGTTCCCGTCGAACAGGATCTTGCTGTACGCCTCGTCGGACAGGACGTAGACGGGCCGGCCGATCTCCGCCGAGTGCTGCTCGAGCAATGCCCCGAGACGAGCGAGCGTCTCGTCCGGGTAGATCCGGCCGGTCGGGTTGTTCGGCGTGTTGATCAGGACCATCCGCGTCCGCGGCGACAGCGCGCCGGCGATCGCCTCGATGTCCAGGTCCCACGTCGTCGCATCCGCGCGGACGCGGACCGGGGTCGCGTTCGCACCCAGGATCAGCGCTTCGTAGAAGAACCACGGCGGGCTGATGAACACGACCTCGTCGCCGGGGTCGAGCACCATCGCCATCGCGAGCCCCATCGCGCCGTGCGCGCCGCGCGTCAGCAGGATGTCGTCCGGCTCGAAGCGCAGGCCGAGCTCCTCGGAGAGCGACGCTGCGGCCGCCTCGCACGCACGCGGATCCGGCATCCCGTAGGCGAACCACCGGCGGTTCTGCGGCTCGATCCACTTCTGGAGCGTCTCGACGTACCCGGGCAATGCCGGAACCTCGGGGTTGCCGGCGATGAAGTCGCACGCCTCCGGGTCGTCCATCAGCGGACCGGTCTCCATGATCCCGCGCAGGAAGGGCTGGAGGGATGCGAGGATCCGCGCCTGCCGCTCCGCGACCGCCATGGCGATCACCCTACAACCGAGGTCCCGGACTCACCCCAGCGCGTCGATGCCGACCCTCCACGCGCCTTCGAGGTCGGCGTCCAGCGGGAACCGCCCGTCGAGCTCGAGGATCGTCATGCCATGCGCGAACGCCCACGTCGCGCGCGCACGGTCCTGGCTGCCGGCCGCACGTACCAGTGGTTCGGACGTCCACGCCTCGAGCCCTTCGGGCAACCGATCGCGCGGGAGTTCGCCCTCGGTGGCGAGCCGGTACAGGTGCGGGTGCGCGAGCGCCCACGCCCGATACCCGCCCGCGATCGCATGCAGGAGTCGGCGGCGCGCGGCGCGCGGCGGGAGCTCGGCCGTCGCCGCGCGCAGCGCCTCTCCCATGCCGCGGAGCGCCTCCGCCATCAGCAGCGCCTCCAGCTCTTCCTTGTCGGCCACGTGCTTGTAGAGGGAGGGCGCCCGGATCCCCAGCCTCGCGGCGACCGATCGCATCGTCAGCGCGTCCGGCCCCTCCGTCTCGAGGATCGCCCGGGCGGCCGCGACGATCTGCGCCTGGCGGGGAGAGACGTCGGTTCCGGTCACACGGCGCTCCGGCGCTCCACCACGCGTGCGGCGAGCGCGTCGTTGACCAACTCCATCACCAGGAACGGGCGGTCCCCGTCCTCGCCCGTGTCGAACACGCCGACCACGTTCGGGTCGTTGATCCTCGCGAGGGCCTTCGCCTCGCGCTGGAACCGCTTGCGTGCGGCATCATCCAGGACCAGGGCCGGCGAAAGCTGCTTGAGCGCGACGCGCCGCTCCAGCATCAGATCCGTGGCGGCGAACACCTCACCCATGCCGCCGTTGCCCAGCGAACGCTCGAGGCGGTAGCGCCGCGCCACGACGACGGGTCCCGATCCGCCGGGAGGCGGCGGCAGCACATCGTCGCCATCCATGCACCCGAGGCTAGTCCACGACAGGCCGAGGCCTTCAGTCGGAGCGTCGCACCAGCTGCATCCCGCAGATCGGGCACGTGCCCGGCTCGCCCTGCCGGATCTCTCGGGTGCATCGGGCAGATGAAGGCGGTCCCGGTGTCACCTCCGGGCGCGGCGCTCATCGCGCGCAGCATCGCCGGACCGCCGGTGCGCAGGAACCGGACGACCAGCACGGCCGCGAGCACGAGGAACACGATGTTGAGGATCGTCGTGTAGTTCCAGGTCACCGATGCCTCCACCACCTGCGCGTTGCGTTCGGTCGGGATCAGGCCCAACCAGCCGAACAGGATCTCGACCAACAGCCCGGCCGCCGCCATCGTCACGTAGAAGGTGACGAACAGGAACACGGTGACGTGGCCGCCGTAGTACTTCCGGTAGATCCGCAGGATCGGGATGATGATCAGGTCGGCGAAGATGAAGGAGATCGCGCCCCCGAAGCTGATCCCCCCATTCCACAGCACCGCCGCGAGCGGCACGTTCCCGATCGAGCACACGAAGGACAGCATCGCCACGAGCGGCCCGACGAGCGGCCCCCACAGCTTCGCGAGCAGCGGGTGATCGACGAAGAAGAACGCCTGCCAGAAGGACTCGGGCACCCACGCCGCGAGCGCGCCGGCGATCAGCAGCCCGACCGCGATGTCCACCCACACCGAGGCCCAGTCCATGACGAAGGAGTGACTGGTCGCCGTGAAGCCACGATCCGACACGACACGCGACAGGACCGAGCCGCCCGACACGCTCATGTCCATCTCGGCGTGGCCCTCCATCCGGCCCACCAGCCCGCGGTCCGCGTGTTCCCTGGCGTCTTCGACCATCGCCGGCGACAGGAATCGGCGGAACGCCACCGCGAGGATCGCGATCATGATGAACCCGCCCACGAACTCGGCCGCCGTGAACTGCCACGCGATCAGGACCGCGAGCAGGATGCCCAGCTCGATCACGAGGTTCGTCGAGGCGAACTGGAACGCCATGGCCGCCGTGAAGTCGGCGCCGCGGCGGAAGATCGACCTCGCGAGCGCCACCGCGGCGTAGGAACAAGAGGACGACGCGGCGCCGAGCCCGCACGCGACGGCCAGCGATCGTGGCGAGTCGTCGGGGAGCAGCCGCGTCACCTCAGACTTCGAGACCACCGCCTGCACCGCGCCCGACAAGGCGAACCCCAGGATCAGGGGCCACAGGATCTCCCACGTCATCCCGAAGGTGACGGAGAGCGCGTGCCAAACGGCGCCCACGGCCTGACGCTACAACCGCGATGCACCTCCTTGCCTCCTTCACGAGCCCTTCACATCCGCGCGGCAACGTGGATGCAGACGCGAGACAAGGAGGTCACACGATGCGTCGAGGGTTCGCAGCGATCGCACTGGTGTTCGTGATCCTGGCTGGGGTCGGGATCGGGGTCGCCTCGTACAACGCCGGGCAGCGCAACGGCATCGCCCAGGGCGTGCAGCAGGTCCAGACCGCGCAGCAGAACGGTCAGACGGTGCAAGTGGTCCACGTCGTCGACGAGGGACGGCCGTTCTTCTTCCCCGGGTTCTTCCTGTTCCCGCTGTTCTTCTTCGGCTTCATCTTCCTGATCGGCGGGATCATGCGGGGCGCCGGCCGCTGGGGTCACGGTGGACGTGGGCCCGGCCCGTGGAACGAAGAGGGCCGCAAGCGCTTCGAGGAGAAGGCCGGCGAGTGGCACCGCCAGCAGCACGGCGACCCGCCGACCGCGCCGGCGCCGCCGGCGGCCTGAGGACGGCCCGAGGACAGACGGGCGATGGGCGGAGGCGTGTTGCCTCCGCCCTCCCGTCGCGAGAGGCTCGGCGCGATGCAACGGATCCTGGTCGTCGAGGACGACATGCAGATCGCCCGCACGCTGCGCGACTACCTCGAGGTGGCCGGGTTCGAGGTGACGGTCGTCGGCGACGGCTCGGCCGCCGTCGCGAGCTTCCGCGGTGACCATCCCGACCTGCTCGTGCTCGACCTGGGGTTGCCCGGGATGGACGGCCTCGACGTCGCGCGCGAGCTCCGGCGCGCCTCCGGCACGCCGATCATCATGCTCACCGCGCGGGGCGAGGAGTCGGACCGGATCGTCGGCCTGGAGCTCGGCGCCGACGACTACCTGGTGAAGCCGTTCAGCCCGAAGGAGCTCGTGGCGCGGGTGCGAGCGGTGCTGCGCCGAACGAGCGGCGCGGTGACCGGCGCCGAGGTCCTGCGCGCGGCCGACGTCGAGGTGGACGTGCCGAGGATGCGGGTGCACGTGGGCGGGACGGCCGTGGATCTGACCCCGACGGAGTTCCAGCTGCTGGCGACGCTCGTACGCGAGCCCGGCCGCGTGTTCACCCGCGGGCAGCTCCAGGACGCGCTCCATGGCGTCGCGATCGATTCCTACGACCGGGCCATCGACGCACACGTGAAGAACCTCCGTCGCAAGATCGAGCCCGAGCCCGGGCGTCCTCGCTACGTCCTGACCGTGCACGGCGTCGGCTATCGGTTCGCGGATGCCTGAGCACCCGCCGTGGGGCGACGGACCGCCGCCGTGGGCGGGCGGGGGTGGGTTCCGGCAGGGGCCCGGACGCCGGTTCCGGCGCGGCGTGTTCGTGGCCCTCCTGCTGATCGTCCTGCTGGTCGCCGTGCTCGCGCGGGTGGTGACGTGGATCGTCGGTGGGAACCCGCCCGCGCCGTGGGTCACGATCGGCGTCTCGGCGGTCGTCCTCATCGGGCTGATCGCGAGCGCTCGGTGGCTGTGGCGCAGCGGCCGGTCGATCGGCGCGCTGATGGATGCGGCCGACCGCGTCGCGGGCGGCGACTACGCGACGCGGGTCGGCGAGGTGCCCTCGCGGCAGCTGAGCGGCCTCGCCGGCGCGTTCGACCAGATGACCGACCGGCTCCAGACGAACGAGGAGCGGCGGCGCGAACTGCTCGCCGACATCGCGCACGAGCTCCGGACGCCGCTGCAAGCGATCCGCGGCTCGCTCGAGGCGATGCTCGACGGCCTCGACCCTGCCGACGAGGCACATCTGCAGCCCGTCCTGGACCGGACCGAGCTGATGGCTCGGTTGCTGGACGACCTGCGCACGCTCTCGATGGCCGAGGCCGGCGTCCTGGCGCTGCACCGGGAGACGATGGATCCGCGCGCCGTCGCGCAGGATGCGGCGGGCGCGTTCGGTTCGGCCGCGTCCGACGGCGGTGTCACGCTCGACGTCGACGTTGCGGCCGACGCGCCCGCGACGATCGAGGCCGACCCGGTGCGGGTCCTGGAGGTCCTGACGAACCTCCTGGCGAACGCGATCCGGCACACGCCCCGGGACGGTCGCGTGACGGTGCGCGTGGGACACGCCGCCGCGCGGGGCGCGTCCTTCGAGGTCCGGGACACCGGCCCCGGGATCGCCCCCGAGCAGCTTCCGAACGTGTTCGACCGGTTCGTGACGTCCGCCGACGCCGGCGGCACCGGCCTGGGGCTCGCGATCGCGAAGCGGCTCGTGGAGGCGCACGGCGGCACGATCGCCGCGAGCACGCCGCCGGACGGCGGCACGTCGGTCCGGTTCGAGATCCCGGGCTGAGCCCGTGGCCTCAGTTCAGCGGGAGGTCTCCCACAGCCCCATGGTGTTGCCTTCGCTGTCCTTGAAGTAGGCGAACGCCCCCATGTTCGGGATCGGGGTCCGCGGCTGGATCACGCTGCCGCCGCCTGCCTCGATCTTCTTCAGGGAATCGTCGATCGCGTCGACCTGGATCGTGATCACGGGGTGCGGCGTGTCCGACGAGCGCTTCATGATGCCGCCGTTGATCGCGCCGGGCTCCTTCGGCATCATCTGCTCGTCGGTCTCGACCGTGCCGACCGTCGTGTACATCACGCCGCCGCCCATGTCGGCGTCGTTCAGGTCCCAGTCGAAGATCGAGCCGTAGAACTCCTTCGCGCGGCCCTCGTCGTCCACCGGGATCTCGAAGTGCACCACCTTGTCCATCGCAAACCCTCCCTCGGGGATCGGATACCTCCATCCCATACCCGAGCCCCGGATACGGCAACCCCGCGGGGGTGAACACGGCGCGAAGGGCGGTCGGAGGTCGTCGGTATCGTTGGCCTCGCGATGAGGTCGGGGAAGATCCTTTCGACGCGCGCGTTGAACCGGGCGCTGCTGGCGCGGCAGATGCTGTTGCGGCGCAAGCGGATGAGCGCGCTCGCGGCCGTGGATCGCCTGGTCGGCCTCCAGGCGCAGGTCCCGCGCGACCCCTACGTGGCGCTGTGGTCGCGGCTCGAGGGGTTCCGTCCGGCGGCGCTGGCCCAGCCGATGGCCGATCGGCGGGCCGTCCGGATGCCGCTGTTCCGAGGGACGCTGCATCTGGTTTCGGCGACGGATGCGCTGGCGCTGCGACCCGTCATCGGCCCCGTGCTGCATCGCTCGCTCCACAGCCAGAGCCCGTTCGGCCGGCGGTTGGCGGGCCTGGATGTCGACGAGCTGATCGCCGTGGCGACGTCGCTCCTGGAGGAACGACCGCGCACGCGCGCCGAGCTCGCGCCGCTGCTGGCCGAGCGCTGGCCGGGCCACGACGGTCCGTCGCTCGCCTACGCCGTCACCTACCTGCTCCCGTTGGTACAGACGACGCCACGCGGCATCTGGGGCCGGAGCGGACCGGCCGCCTTCACCACCGTCGAGCACTGGCTCGGCCGGCCGCTCGCGTCCTCGACCGACCCCGACCCGATGGTCCTTCGCTACCTGGCGGTGTTCGGGCCGGCGCTCCCCGCCGACGTGCAGAGCTGGTCCGGCCTCGCCGGCGCGCGCGAGGTGCTCGAGCGGCTCCGGCCGCAGCTGCGCACGTTCCGCGACGGACGCGGGCGCGAGCTGTTCGACGTGCCGCGCGCGCCGCTGCCCGATCCCTCGACGCCGGCGGCGGTCCGGTTCCTTCCCGAGTACGACAACGTCCTGCTCGGGCACAAGGACCGCAGCCGGATCGTGGCGCCGGACATGCCCGGCTGGACCGACGTCGGTTGGGGCGCCGTGCTCGTCGACGGGTATCCCGCGGCGCGATGGCGGCTGTTCACCGAGGACGGCGGCGCCACGCTCCGGATCGAGCGCTTCCGCTCGCTCCGAGCGGCCGAGCGGGCGGACGTCGCCGACGAAGCGAAGCGACTGCTCGCCTTCCTGGCGACCGACGCGGATGCGCGCGCTGTCCGCGTTTCGTCGTACGCGTGATCTCGGCCGTCGCTATGGTTGCGCCGTGGCGATCACCTACACGTGGCGCGGCGATGTCGCGAACGCCGAACTCAACGGGCTCCACGCCGAGGCCTTCGAGACACGCGTGTACGACGACGCGGAGTGGAACTGGGTCGAGCTCCTGCACCGGCACAGCCTCGGCTGGGTCACCGCACGCGACGACGCGACGCTCGTCGGGTTCGTGAACGTGCTGTGGGACGGGCTCGTGCACGCATGGCTCCAGGACACGATGGTCGCGCACGCCGAACGGCGCCAGGGCGTAGGGACCCAGCTCGTCGCCGTCGCGATCGCCCGTTCCCGCGAGGCCGGCTGCGAATGGCTCCACGTGGACTTCGACGAGCACCTCAGCTCCTTCTATCTGGACGCCTGCGGGTTCAGCCCGACCGACGCGGGCCTGATCGCCCTGTAGGCCGTCGCCAGGATGCCCCTCTACCCCGAGCTCGAGCCGTACGCGGACGGCATGCTCGAGGTCGGCGACGGCAACCGGGTGTATCTGGGAGACCTGCGGCGATCCCGACGGCGCGCCCGCCCTGGTGGTGCACGGCGGTCCCGGCTCGGGCTGCACCCCGTGGCATCGGCGGCTCTTCGATCCGGCCCGGTACCGCATCGTCCTGTTCGACCAGCGCGGCTGCGGGCGGAGCACCCCGCGTGCGAGCGAACCCGACATCGACCTCTCGACCAACACCACCCAGCATCTCGTCGCCGACATGGAGTTGCTGCGCCGGCACCTCGAAGTCGACCGGTGGCTGCTCCTCGGCGGGTCGTGGGGCAGCGACCTCGTCGTTGGCGTACGCGGAGGCGCATCCGGATCGCGTCTCCGCGATCGTGCTGTGGGGCGTCACGACCGGCCGGCGCGTCGAGGCGGACTGGCTGTTCCGCGGCGGGCTCGCGCCGCTGTTCCCCCAGCAGTGGGACGAGCTCCTGCACGGCCTGCCGGCCGATGCATCGTGACGGCGACGTCGTGGAGGCGTATTCGCGGCTGCTCCATGACGCCGATCCCGAGGTCCGGCGTCGCGCCGCGCAGCGCCTGGTGCCTGTGGGAATCCGCGACGCCCGACTGGCCGCCGAAGACCGGCCTCGCGTCGCGGTTCACCGATCCCGACTTCGCGCTCGGGTTCGCGCGGCTCGTCACGCACTACGTGCGGCACGACCTGTTCCTCGCAGACGGCGAGCTGCTCCGGAACGCCGGACGCCTGGCCGGCATCCCCGGTGTCCTCGTGAACGGCCGGTTCGACCTGCAGGCGCCGCTCGGGCAACGCGTGGGAGCTGCATCGCGTCTGGCCCGGCTCGGAGCTGGTCATCGTCGACGACGCGGGGCACGCGGGCGATACGCCGGGGATCACGGACGAGCTGATCCGCGCGACCGACCGCTTCGCGTCGAGCTGATCGGAACCGTGTCGACCGCCGAAGATAGTGTTGGGGCATGTCCGCGATCGCGCTGCCCGATCCTGCTCTGCAGGACGGGATCGTCGTCTTGCGCGCGTTCGCGATGAGCGATGCGCAAGCGGTCGCCGATGCGATCCAGGACCCGGAGATCGGCCGGTGGACGTCGCTCGAGCTCCCCTACTCCGTCGAGCATGCCTCCGGCTGGATAGGCGGTCAGGAAGAACAGCGCCGATCGGGCGCGGCGTCGACTTCGCGATCATCGACGCGGCGTCCGGAGCGTTCGCCGGCGCGATCGGGCTTGCCGGCTTCGACGACGATCGCCGCATCGCGCACATCGGCTACTGGATGGCGCGCGAAGCTCGCAACAAGGGGTTCGCGACGCGCGCCGTCGTCCTGGTCTCGGCGTGGGCGTTCGACGCCCTCCACCTCGAGCGGCTGTCGGCTCACGACCATCGTGGGCAACACCGCCTCGGAGAAGGTCGCGGCGAAGGCGGGCTTCCGCCAGATCGAACTGGTCAAGGATGAGGAGGTCGGGAGCCGAACCGTCGACGTCACTCGGTGGGAGCGACACCGCCGTCTATCAGTGATCCCGATCGGAAGGAGATCCGCATGCTGCTCGATTCCGTGCGTGAGCTGAAGTCCGAGTGGTCGCAGCTGCTGCTGACGACGGCAGCGCGACCCCGCATCGCCCACGCGATGGCGTTCGAGGCGCGACGGATGACGGACCTGCGCTCGGCGCCGACGCTCGCGCTCGGTGTCGCCCCCGGCGCGAACGGCAAGGACTTCCGGCTGGCGGTGCGGCTGCAGCGCCGGAGCGCGTCGGAGGCGCTCCACCTCGACGACCTCACCACCCGCTCGCGCGGCGAGATCGACGTCCGGTACGTGGGGCGGATCCACAAGCGCACGTGGTTCACGGATCGCCATCGCCCGATCCAGATGGGCATCTCGATCGGGCACTTCCGGATCACCGCCGGCACGCTCGGCGCGTTCGTCACCGGACCGAAGGACACCGTGCGGATCCTCTCGAACAACCACGTCCTCGCCGACGAGAACCAGGGCGTCAAGGGCGACGCGATCCTGCAGCCCGGCGCGATCGACGGCGGCCTGCGGCGGCACGACCGGGTCGGCGGGCTCGACCGGTTCGTGCGGCTGAAGCCCACCGCCACGAACGCGATCGACGTCGCGCTCGCCACGATCGACGACGGCGTGGACGCGAAGGTCGGCGTCCTCCGCGGTACCCGGGCGAAGGTCGCGGGGGTCGCGGCCGAGGACGCGCCGGTCGACCTCGTCGAGAAGTGGGGACGGACCACCGGGCACACCCGCGGCCGTGTGACCGCCTTCGAGCTGGACAACGTCGTGGTCGGCTACGAGATGGGGAACCTGCGCTTCGACGGGCAGGTCGAGATCGAGGCCGCCGGCTCGAAACCGTTCAGCGAGGGCGGCGACAGCGGCTCGCTGATCATGACCGCGGGCGAGCACCTCGGCGTCGCGCTGTTGTTCGCGGGGAGCCAGACCGGCGGCCGCCGCAACCTGGGCCTGACGTACGCGAACCCGATCGCGCCCGTGCTCCAGGCGCTGAACATCGACCTGTTAGCCTGACCTGCATGAAGGCGGCGACGCTGACCGAGGCCCGGGCGGCGAAAGAGAAGCTCCTGAAGAAGGTCGCCAAGCGTCCGGACGTCAACGGCGTCGGCATCACGCGCGGGCAGGGCGGCTACGGCCTGAAGGTCAACCTCACCGAGGACACCGGCAAGCAGCTGCCCTCCGATGTGGACGGCGTGCCGGTCCGCGTCGAGGTCGTCGGCACGATCACGAAGCGGGCGGCGAACGGATCCGCTCGTCGTCGCTCCGCCTGAGCCGGCGTTACTTCAGCCGGTCCATCTCCCTGCGGATCTGCTCCTCCGTCGGAGGCCGTTGATACACGTCCCACGCGTGGAAGATCAGTCCCATGCCCCAAGCGAGGATCGGGAAGATCGGCCAGAAGAAGCCGGATCCCGTCACCGCCCAGATGCCCACGATGAACGTGTTCACGACCACGTACGCGAACAGGTCCGCGGTGAACTCGCGCTTCTTCTTCAGCTGCTTGAGGGCCAGCTCGCGACGTTCCTCGTCGGTCTGCACCATGACCCACACCTCCCGACCCGAGACTGGCGGACCTCGGGGGACTGGGAGGGGGCCCTTCGCCCCCCCGCCGTCGGGACCGCCGCCCCGGTGGCGCCTCTCTAAGCTGGCCTTGGGAGGGGGCATGATGGGGTCGAAGAGGATCGAGCACGAGGTTCGATTGCGGGACGTCGAGCCCGGCGACCTCCCGATCTACTTCGAGAACCAGCGCGATCCGCTCGCGGTCGAGATGGCCGCGTTCCAGCCTCGCGACCACGAGGGGTTCACGGCGCACTGGGCGAAGACCCTGGCCGACGAGACCAACCTCACGCGCACGGTGCTCCTGGACGGCGAGGTGGCCGGCAGCATCGGGAGTTGGGTGGCCGACGACGGCCGCGAGGTCGGCTACTGGCTCGGTCGGAGCTATTGGGGCAGAGGCGTCGCGACGGCCGCGCTCGCCGCGTTCCTGCAGGAGATCGACGAACGACCGCTGCTCGCGCACGTCGCTTCGCACAACGTCGGATCGATCCGGGTGCTCGAGAAGTGCGGCTTCACCGTGGCCCGCGGCCCGATCCGGGCCGACGATGGCGTCGAGGAGCTCACCCTGGTGCTCGGAACGAAGGAGGACGCATGACCCTGCTCTACGCCGTGACCTGAGCTGGGTCAGTCGGCCAGCAGGTAGGTGACCTCGGTCCGCCACGTCGCGGGATCCGGCTCGGCCTCAGGATCGGTCAGGTAGATCTCCAACCGCGAGTCCCAACGATCGCCCACGGGGGTCTCGATGACGCCCCATCGCAGACCCTCCCGCTCCGCCCAGGCCTGCAACACGGCGTTCGCCTCGATCAGCCCGTCGTACGGCCCCGTGTGGATCACACTTCGCGTATCGGCCCGCCGGGATGACGCCGGCGATGAGCCCCCGGTCGGCAGTGATCGGCGCCGCCACCGCGATCCCGAGCTCGATCTGGAGGTCGCCCTCCATATCGATCACGTTGTAGCGGAGGAAGGGCGGTCCGGTCGGCGCGACCTCGAGCGCGGCGAGCCCGGCGGCGAGCTCGCCCATCATCCGCGGGAAGGCCCCGCCGATCTCACGCAGACGCACCGTTGCGCCGACCCCGGCGTACGGCTGCTCGGGACGTTCAACGATCTGGGGCTCGGACAGCACGGGCGCACCTCCATGCGCCGGGATGGCCCTCTGACCCTACCCGCCCGACGAGATGTCCGAAACCGGCCAGACGGGTGTCTCCGTTGCGCGCTATACCCATGGCATGGATCCCGAGCGTCGGTATGCGGCGATGGCCAGTCGAGATGAACGGTTCGACGGCCGCTTCTTCGTGGCGGTCACGTCGACCGACATCTACTGCCGGCCGAGCTGCCCCGTGCCGCCGCCGATGCGCAAGAACGTCCGCTTCTACCCGACCGCCGAGGCGGCCGAAGCCGGCGGCTTCCGCGCGTGCCGGCGCTGCCGCCCAGAGGCGAGTCCTGACTCGCCCGACTGGGACATCCGCGCCGACCTCGTCGGGCGAGCGCTCCGGCTGATCGCCGAGGGCGTCGTGGACACCGAAGGGGTCGCGGGACTCGCGCAGTGCCTGACGACCGGCCAACGGCATCTGCATCGCGCGCTCGTCGATGAGCTCGGGATCGGGCCTCTCGCCGTCGCACGGTCGCGCCGTGCGCGCCTGGCGAAGCAGCTCCTCGAACAGACCGATCTGCGGAGCGCCGACATCGCGTTCGCGTCGGGATTCTCGTCGGTGCGGGCGTACAACGACACGGTTCGGCGCGTGTTCCGGCGCTCACCGGGGGAGATCCGCGCGCGGCGGCGGCGCGCCGACGTGCACGAGGGCGCACTGACGCTCCGCCTCGGCTACCGGCGTCCGTTCGCGGCGGAGCCGCTGTTCCGGTTCCTCGGCGACCGCGCGATCCCCGGCATCGAGACGTTCGACGGAACCACGCTTCGTCGCTCGATCCGTACGCGTGAGGGAAGCGCCGTGCTGATCGGCCTGATCCCGGATCCGGAAGGTCCGTACGTCATCTTGGAGGTGAGCCTCCCCGAACCGACCGAGTTGGCCGCCGTCGTGCAGGCCGCGCGGCGACTGCTGGACCTCGACGCCGACCCCGTCACGATCGACGCATGGCTCGCGCGCGATCCGGCGCTCCGCGGGTCGGTCCACGCGCACCCCGGCCTTCGGCTCCCCGGCGCCGTCGACGGGTTCGAGCTGGCCGTCCGCGCGGTGCTCGGTCAGCAGATCTCCGTACGTGGAGCCCGCACGATGGCCGGACGCCTGGTCGAACGCGCCGGAACGCCGTTGCCGCCGCGAGGAGCGCGCCGACGGCATCACGCACCTGTTCCCCACGGCCGAGCAGGTCGCTGCAGCGTCGTTCGACGGCATCGGCCTCACCGGGCGGCGCGCGACGACGCTCCGCCAACTGGCCGAGCTCGTCGCCGGCGGCGACCTCGATCTCTCGGGCCACGGCGACCCCGAGGTCGCGCTGGACAAGCTGCTCGCGATCCCCGGCGTCGGCCGATGGACCGCCTCCTACGTCGCGATGCGCGCGCTGCGCGACCCCGACGCCTTCCCGGCGACCGACCTCGGGATCCGCGCTGGCATGACGGCGGCGGGCCTGCCGACGACGCCGGCCGCCGTCGAGGAACGCGCCGAACGCTGGCGGCCGTGGCGCGGGTACGCGGCGATGCACCTGTGGCAGCTCGGCTGATCCGAACCTCGGGCGACGACGTCGGAAGCACGTCCCGCGCGTTGAACGAGGACGTCTCGACCCGGTCCTCTCGCTCAGCGCGCGCGCATCCGGTTGTTACGCGGGTTGTGCTCGAGCTCGGCCAGGCCGAGCGCCTCCAGCAGCGGCGGCACGTACATCCCGAACCGCCCGCGCAGGCCCTTCTTGATGCCGTACCAGCCGCCGGCCGGGTTGCCGGCCGAGCGCGCCCACGCCTCGACCGTCCCGTCCTTCGCCGGCTTCTGCTCGTCGGCGGCGCCGAGCTCGATCCAGTCGCCGTGCTCCTTCAGCATCGCGTGCAGGTCCTCGATGCATCGGAGTTGGTAGCCGAGCCTGGTCTTCCCGACCTGACACACGAGCGTCGGCGGATCGGCGGCCTCGTCACGCCACATCTGGTACTCCGACGTCCCCGGCGGCGTCTGCAGCACCCACGGGTCCTCGGCGGTGCCCTTCGCGACCATCCCGCGATGCTAAGCCCGGTTAGGACTTCGTGTTGCCCGTACCTCGCAAGCCGTGCGGCTAGCTCTGGTTCGACGGGACGTCGGAGGTCGAGTCGACAACCGCGCCGGAGACGAGGTAGGTCGTGCGATCGAAGACCGACCCCGCGCGCGCGTACCCGTACTCCCCGGGACCACCGTTCTGGGATACGCGATCAGCGCCGTCGTCGGTAAGCACCACATCCCGCTCCTCGAGGACCTTCCCCGTGCTCCGGTCGAAGACGACCTCGTAGCGGGATCCATCATGGGTCGAGGCGAGCACGATGCCCGGTCGTCCGGTCGCATCGCGGGTCGCGCCGAGCAGCTCGATGCCGGGCAGCGTGGCCATGTATGTGAACAGGGCCGAGCGGAGGTCCGGGCGCGCATAACTGTCGCGCAGGAGATCTGCAGCGAGGACGAACGACTCCCAATCACCGTTCGGGCCATCCACGATCTGACGATCGGAGATCATCTTCCCGAGCGCCACCGGGTCCGTTGGAAGGCTCGACGTGTCACGCCAACCCAGCTGACCCGGTCCGTACCGCTCCGCCGTGGTCGTACCCCAATCGAACGACTGCTTGTCGGCCTTCGCAGCGCTCGACGAGATGTACGCGTCGTACGCGAGCCGGTCTGCGGCGCTGGCGAACGTCGGCTCGCCCCACACCTGCACATCGAGGCCCGAGCCATCGAGACCGAGCCAGCGCGCAGTGGTTACCGGTTCCGTGTAGGAGAACCGCAAGCCGACGCCCGAGACGAACAGGAAGCTCTCGGTCATGAGCGTCCTCGAGTAGACGTACTGGCCGGGCTTTGGCGCAGGTTCGGCGGGCAGGTGCGCGGCGAGCGTCGAGAAGCGTCGCAGGAGGGCGGCGGCGGCGGGGTCGGGCCCTCCTGGGCGGCCGAGCGGCACCAACACCGGGGTCACGAGAGCCAGGACCACAGCCGCGGCGACACCGGCCGGCACGATCCACCGCGCACGGCGCCTGCGCGGCCGCCGTGACGCCGTCTCTGCGTCCGGCGCACCACGGAACCTCGCGCGCGCGGTCTCGATCGTCGCCTCGTCCGGCTCGGCGAGATCCGCCCGGAACCTCTCCACCAGCGCACCCTCGTTCATCGTTCGTCTCCTCCGTCGGTCTCATCGAGGTGTTGTCCGCCGGCGCGGAGGAGTTCCCGGACGGTCCGGCGCGCACGAGCGAGGCGCGACCGGACGGTGCCTATCGGGACGTCGAGCGCGTCGGCGATCTCCCGGTAGGACAGGCCTGACCACGCGAACAGCAACAGCACATCACGATCCTCGGGTCGCAGCGACGCGAGAGCCCCGGCCAGCGCCGACGCGGCCCGGTCGGCATCGACGCGGGCGTCCGACTCGGCCGTCCGATCGTGAGCGACCGGATCCACGCCGGTGCGAGCGAACGCCCGCAGCTGCCGGACCTCCGACCGCCGATGGTTCCGGACGAGATTGGTGGCGATGCCGAACAACCAGGGCGCGGCGTCGTCACGGTCGGGGTCGAACGTCGCCCGTCGCGCGAACGCCACGGCGAAGACCTCGGCGGCGAGGTCGCTTGCGAGGTCGGGACCGATCCGACGGGCGAGGTAGCCGTACACCCGCCGGAAATGGCGGTCGAAGACCGCGTCGAACCGGTCCGGCGCCGCGCGCGAGGCGGCGATCAGCTCGCCGTCGGTCGCGTCCAAGACCCGAACCACCCGCACAACCCCATCTTGTCCGAACCGACCCCGGCGGTTCTCACGAGACCCGCGCTAGCGCTCCCGCGCAGCCCGGCGGTACTGTCCCGCGATGGCGGAACTGGCGGAGCGCGTCCGGCGAGCCGTGGGCGATCACGTGCCCGGGGTCGCGCTCGTGATCGTCGGGCCGCAGGGCGTCCGCGCGCGCGCGGGCGTCGGCGAAGCGGACCTGGTCGCGGGCACGCCGATGACGCCCGACCTCGCCGCGCCGTGGTTCTCGATGACGAAGATCGCGACCGCGACGACGGCGATAGCCCTGGCCGAGCGCGGCGAAATCGACCTGGATGCGCCGGTCGCCGCGATCGCGCCGGCGACCTATGAACTCCTGCCCAGGGACCAGGCCGACCGGATCACCCCTCGGCATCTCCTGCAGCACAGCGCCGGCATCGCGAACCCGATCCCGGTGAAGTGGATCCATCCGCTCGACGAGCCCGGGCCGGATCCCGAGACCTTCCTCACGGGCCTGCTCCACATGCACCCCAAGCTGCGGTTCGAACCCGGCACGCGTTCGAGCTACTCGAACCTCGGCACGCTGCTGCTTGGGTCCGCGATCGCGCACGTCACCGGCGATCCCTTCCCCGCCGTGCTGGAGCGCGAGGTCCTGACCCCGGTCGGGATGCGCGCCACCGGCTTCGCGTACCCGGACGGTGTCGGCGCGGCGACCGGCTACCACCCGCGCTGGAGCCCGATGCGGGCGATGCTCCCGCGGTGGGTCATGGGCGAGCCTGCCGGTCACTGGGTCGGCTTCCGGCGGTTCCTGCTGGACGGCTCGGCGTACGGCGGCCTGGTCGGGACCGCGGACGACGCGGCGCGCTTCCTCCGCATGCACCTGTGCGACGGCGAGCTCGACGGCGCGCGGATCATCTCGGCCCGAGCCGCAGTGGAGATGCGGGACATCCGGATGCGGGGCAAGCGGTTCGACCTCGGGCTCGGGTGGTTCTGCCCGGCGGACCGGCGCGACGCCGATCCGCCGTTCGTCGAGCACCTCGGCGGCGGGGCCGGCTTCTTCAACGTGATGCGGCTCTACCCGACGGTCGGCGTCGGCGCGGTCGTGATCGGCAACGCCACGAAGTACGACGTGGACGCCGTCGCGGCGCTGGCGCTGGACTGAGCGGCGCCGCTGGGACGGGCTTGACGGAACGCCTTGATCCACGCGATAGACGTGGGGCTCTCTGAGGCGTTGGTGCTGGCGGAGAAGGACGAGACCCCGCCGTCGTGTCGTACCTCCGGGCTCTCCCGTAGAGCCGCTACCCTTTCGGGGTCATGAGAACGAGGCAGACCCTCAGCAAGCGCGTCGTGATCTCGGCCGAGCAGGCGAAGGCGTTCCTGGCGTCGCCGACCGGCGCGAAGTTCCGCCGCTATGCGGCGGCCGGCGTGATCGTCCTCGTGCCGATGCTGTTCCGCCTCCCCGGCCTCCGGCGCTACCCGCTGTTCCGGGCGCTCGAGGCGATCGGTGGCGTGGCACTGGTGGTCAAGGCGGCCGAGGCGATCCGCGACTGGGACGCGGGCGGGCAGCGCGAGCAACGGATCGTGATCGACGTCCCGCCGGCCCCGAACCCTTAGGTCGCGACCGGGATCGAGATCCCGACGCCGCCGCGCGTCGACCCGCCGTAGCGCTCCTTCTCCTTCTCGATGTCGAGCGGGAGGATCGAGGAGCGGCCCGCGATCGCGGCGTCGTCGATCAGGTCGGCCGGCAACAGCCACGACACTTCGAACTCAAGGCCGTCGGGGTCCTTCGCGTAGAGCGCCTTCGTCGTCGAGTGATCGGACGCACCGGTCAGCGCCCCCAGCTCGGCGAGCTTCGTCGCGATCCGCCCGAGCTCGTCGAGCGTGTCCACCTCCCATGCCAGGTGATACAGCCCAACGGCGCCGCGGCCGGCGGCGGATGGTCCCGCGCCGGCGCCGATCTCGAACAGCCCAAGGTCGTGGTCGTTGGAGGAGGCCGGCGCCTGGAGGAACGCGGCCCCGGGCATCCCCATCACCTGCTCGAAGCCGAGCGCCTCGCGATAGAAGGCGACGCTCTGCTCCACGTTGCGGACGAACAACACGGCGTGGTTCAACCTCGTGATGGGCATCTGCGTCTCCTCTCGATGCTTCAGATCATCGCGCCCTGGCCGTCGATCGCCTTGCGGCCGCGACGGCGGGGCTGTTCTTCGCCGTCGGCGTCCACCGGGTGCTCGACGAGTGCGACCACGCGCGAGGTCATGAACCGCGCGGTGCGAACGATCGTTCCGTTCCGCGTGACCTCGGAGACCTCGACGATCCCGCGGCCGGTCGAGACCTCAACGCGACGGCCGGCCTTGGTGGCGACGATCTCGTACGTCTGAACGCCCGTCCCGACGTCGACCGCGACCTCGACCCGATCCCCGCGCATGCAGGCATCGTAGGACGGTGGCTGCAGAGGCGCTCACGCGCATCGATCGGAGCCCGATCCTTCGAGGGAGGCAAGTCTCGGACAGTCGAGCGGAGTGGTCGCCGGGATCTCGTCCCCCGGATTCTCGAGAGGCGGATCGAGCGGTTGCCGTCCAGCGGCCGGGCTTCTCCCCCCGTAGGACGGTGCTGCTCCTGAAAGCTCATGCAATGAAGACTGTTCTGTACCCTGTAGCGGTCCATATGACGACGCCGCAAATCGAGGAGTTCGTCTTCCCGCACGCCGACCTCCCGCGGGAGTTCGATATCCAGCTCTGGGCCTTCTTTCGACTCGTTTGGGGCGAGAACTTGCGCGGCGATGATCGATTCCGCACACGCAGTTGGGACGATCCAAGCCCAACACACTTTGTCCGCGCGGCTGGCGACCTGCTCGTCAGCCACGTGCTCGTCTTTCCGCTTTCGATCGAGGGCCATCGCGGGGCGCTGAGAGTCGGATGCGTCGGGGCGGTGCTCACCTTCCCGCAGTTCCGTCGCGAGGGTCATGCGAGCAAGCTCATGCGCCGGGCTGCGCAGCACATCCGCCAGACGGCGGATGTCGGGATGCTCTTCTGCGATGCCGTGAATGCTCCGTTCTACGAGCGACTCGACTGGAGTGCGCTGCCCCGCGGACGCGCTCTCGTCGAAGGCGAGATTCCCGATGGAGTCCTCATGATCCTGGGCGACGACCTCATCGCGCCTGATCCGATCCGACTGCCCTGGGTTTGGTAGACGCCCGCTCGAGCGGCCAGCTCGGGGTACATCGCTAGACCCTCGGGCATCCCAGAACGCTTACGCTTGGACCGAGGGTGATGGGCATCAGACTCGTACACCACGATCCGGAGTGGGCGGATATCTACGAGCGGGCGGAGGCGGACATCCGGGATGCGCTCGGCGAAGATGCGTTGAGCATCGATCACGTGGGATCGACCGCGATCCCTGGCATCGACTCCAAGCCGGTCATCGACATCCTCGTCCTCGTCGAGAGGTACGACCCGGAGGCGGTCTACAGGATCCCATTGGAGTCGCTCGGCTACGTGTTCAAGCACCGCGACCTGGGACACGCCTTCTTCGAAGGTCATCCCTCGGGGATGTCCACGCAGGTTCACGTTGTCGAGGAGTCGTCGGAGGATTCGCGGATGATGGTCACGTTCCGTGACTACCTTCGTACACATCCGGACGAGGCCCGCCGATACGAGCAACTGAAGCACACCCTCGCTGATCGATACAGCGACGGGAACGTCTACGCGGACGCGAAGTCCGAGTACGTGTGGGAGGTCGTCCGCCGAGCGGAACCATGACGTGAGGCCCACAGGCCGTCCAGGTACATCCGTGAACCCTGGGGCAGCGCACCGTCCCCTCGCCAGCGAACGGGGTTCTATCCTCATCGGGTGCCGTCGCCGCCCACCATCACGCCGGTCCTCGTGGCCGAGTTGCTCGTCGAGGGCGAGCGGATGCCGGTCTACGTGCACGTCATCGACCATCCCGATGCGCGCGTGCTGATCGACACCGGCATGACGGAGCTGCATCCGGCGGTTGCCGACCTCGATCCCCGCCTCCTTCCATTGAGCGAGCAGGACTTCGACCTGGCCGGCATCGACGTCGTCGTCAACACGCACCTGCACTTCGACCACTGCGGCGGCAACCACCTCTTCACCGGCAAGCCGATCTACGTCCAGCGCCGGGAGCTCGACGACGCACGCAGCGAGGACGACTACACGATCCGCGAGTGGGTCGAGGCGCCTGGAGTGCGGTACGTGCCGGTCGACGGCGAGCTCGAGCTGCTGCCCGGGCTCCGGCTCGTCCCGGCGCCGGGCCACACGCGCGGATCGCAGGTGGTCGTCGTCGAGACGGGCGAACGTCCGGTCGTCGTCGTCGGCGACGTGGCGGTTTGGTTCGGCGAACTCGATGAGCCGCGCACGGAAGGCCAGCTGCGGGTGCTCGCGCTCGACCCCGAGCTGGTCTGGCTCGCGCACGAGCACGAGCCTTGGCGACCCCGCACCGCGTAAGGCACGCGGGCGGCGTCGGCACCTCTAAGGACCTTCCCGCATCCTCGTGCACCGCACAGGCGTGCAGCCCTACATTGCGGATCTCAACACGTCGAACTCGCAGCCCGGCGAGGACGGGTCGAAGCCGTGCTCGATCAGCCAACGGCCCGCCAGCAGGCTTCGCAACGACCACCACGCGTGGATGATGTCGAGGTCGACGTCGGTGCCGTAGCCCGCCACGACGTCGGCCAGGTGCTCCTCGTGGCCGAGCGTCAAGATGGCGAGGTCCCACAGCGCATCGCCCCGGGCGGCATCGGACCAGTCGATGACTCCGGTGATCTCGTCACCGTCGACGAACACGTGGGTGATCTGCAGATCGCCGTGCGTGAACACCGGTGTCCACGGGCGGAGCGCAGCCTCGGCGATCCTGCGGTTGCGCGTGACCATGTCGGTCGAAAGGACGCCGTTCGTGACGAGCCACTCGCATTCGCTGTCGAGCTGCGATGCGATCTCGTCGAGGCTCTCACCAGGCCATGGCGGCAGTGGCGCGTCGTGCAGCATCCGTGCGGCGGCACCGGCAGCGGCCCACGCCGCCGCCGACGCGGTCGACGGCTCGCCGAGGCGGCCGAGTGCCGTCCCTGGGAGGGCGGCGAGCGCGAGCACGGGCGGCTTCCGCCACAGGACCTCCGGAGTCGGGATCGGCGCCATGGCCATCGCCTCGACCTCGACGTCGGTGCGCGTCTGATCGGTGTCGATCTTCAGGAAGACGTCGCCGACGCGCAGGGTCGCGCGCTCGTGATGGGCGACGACGACCTCGATCTCATCCATGGCGGCCATCTTCGCGGGGATGACCACCGACGTCACCGGGTCTCGTCCCCCTTCGAGGACATCTCCGAACACTCGCGCAGGCGACCGTCATCTCGGCAGGTCGTCTTGCGCCGCGGCGTACATCCTCAGACCGACCTGCGACGATTACCCGATGAAGCTCGCGGACCTCAGCGGCCTGGCTGCCCAGCTCGACGGTGTCTCCGAGCGTCGTCGGGAGGGCTTGCTCGATTGGCGGTATCGCGGGCGCCTGGTGGCGCGCCAGCTCGACGACAGCCACATCGTCATCCGCGTGTCGTTCGAGTTTCGAGACCTCCTGCTCCAGACCTTCCCCGAGACGTTCTCGGTGCCGAAGCGCTTCGCGAAGCACATGATGGTGGTCGCGGACTTCGAGAACGGGGACGCCGATGCGGTTGAGGACGCGGTGATCGGCGCCTGGGAGCTGCAGTCCGGGAAGTAACCGGTACGTCGCCGAACCTCGGGCATCGAGGGCTTTCGTCACGGCCGTAGCCTTCCGGGGCATCAGTTTGTGGACATGAGGACGCGCGTGATCCTCGGGGTGGTCGTTGCCGTTCTGTTGCTTCTGCCGCACACGGCGTGGGCCACCTGCGTGATAGAGCCGTTCGACCAGGTGGTCCGATCCTCGGACGTCGTCCTGGTAGCGAAGATCGCCGATGCGCGGCCGGCCGGCCGGGGTCGAGGCGGGATCATCGTCCGACTCGCCGTCGAACAGGTCCTGAAGGGGTCCGCGAAGGACGGACGACAGGTCTCGATCTCTTCGTGTGGACCGGTGATGACCGGTCCGATGACGAAAAAGGCCGCCGCCCAAGCGATGGTCGGCACACGAACCCTCTTCCTGCTCACCAAGAGCAGGGACGGCGTCTTCGCGCAGTACCCCGAGATCACGACGCCTCAGATGTCGCTCGACCAGAAGATCGCGCGAGCGCGTCAGGTGCTCGGTCTCCCTACTCCCGCATGGACGGACCGTGCGATCCAGCACCCGAACGTTCGCGACGTCGTGGTCCTCATCGCAGGTCTGGTACTGATCGTCGGCGTGATCCTGGTTGCACGACGACTGCGCCGCAGCGGGCAGGACCTCCCTGCCACGTAGTCGTACCCTCGGGCATCGCGGCGTAGGCTCGATCCATGAGGCTCACGCTCGCGTTAGCGATCGTCGCGATGATCCTCTGGGTGGGCACGTTCTTCGGATCGATCCCAGCCCCTCGTCCCGGGCATCGTCACCCTTGCCGCGATCGTCGCGCCTTCGTTCCAGCGTTGGCGTCGCGCCGGGTGATCGGATCGACGGCGTCCGGCGAACGCTCCTCGCTCGCCGTCGCGCCGCGCCGTCAGGCGCAGGAGCGAGAGTGATGTTGATCCTCGCCGTACATGAGACTCCGACGCTGACGCGGGAACGGTACGAGCAGGTCGTTCGAAGGCTCACGAACGGCAAGCCGCGGATCGAGGTGCCTTCTGACCTTCCGTTCGAGGGGCTGTTGGTGCACGCCGCCGGTGAAGGGCCGAACGGCTTCCTCGTCTTCGACGTCTTCGAGTCCGAGGACGCGGTTGAGCGCTTCCGAACGGCGCTGGGGTCGATCCCGGAAGAGGTCGGGATCGAAGAGCCGCCGAGGTTCTTCCCGGCCCACATCGTCTATCTCGCGTGAGAGACGGCGCATGAGCTGGGACGAATCCTTCGCGCACCGCTACGACGAGTGGTCGGCGAGCATGACCGAGGACATCCCGTTCTACGTGGCGCTCGCGCTCGACGCCGACGGGCCGGTCGTCGAGCTCGCGATCGGGAACGGCCGGGTCGCGATCCCGGTCGCGCAGGCGACCGGTCGCACGGTGATCGGCATCGACACCTCGCCGGCGATGCTCGAGCAGGCACGCGTGAACGCGGCAGCGGCGGGCGTGACGCTCGACCTGCGTCAAGGCGACATGCGCGACCTCGCACTCGAGGAGCCGGCGTCATTGATCTACTGCCCGTTCCGTGCGCTCCTGCACCTGCCCACCTGGGCAGACCGCAGACGAACCTTCGAGCGCGTCACGGCGTCGCTGCAACCCGGCGGGCGGTTCGCGTGGAATGCCTTCGCGTTCGATCCGCACATCGCCGCGGCGATCGACGGCAAGCACCAGGACGAACCGGTGCCGCACACCGTCCGGTACGCGGTCGGGGACGATCGGATCGACATGGTGCTCGACGACGGCAGCTC
>CAWFNS010000010.1:0-371492 GCA_963817235.1 uncultured Actinomycetes bacterium | reverse complement strand
GAGAAGGCCTCGCCTCCCTCCCGTTCGAGCGGATCCCGCCGCCGATCTCCTCCTCCGGGCGTGTGTTCGCCGATCTGGAGCGCCATCTTGCGAGCCCAGGTGGAGATACCGCCGAGCGTGACAGGATGGCGTCACGCGCCTCGAAGGGAGAGACCGTGACGCATCCGAACGAGGACCTGGTCCGGAAGGGATTCGCCGCATTCCAGAGCGGCGACATGGCGACGCTGAACGAGCTGTTCGCCGACGACATGGTGTGGCACACGCCGGGGAGGAACCGGCTCTCCGGTGACTATCGCGGCAAGCCCGCCGTGATGGGCTTCTTCCAGGAGACCGTCGAGCTGACCGGCGGGACCTTCAAGCTCGAGATCCACGACGTCCTGGCCAACGACACGCACGGGGTCGCGCTGGTGCACGCCACCGCCGAGCGCGAGGGTCGGAAGCTCGACGCGGACTCCGTGCAGGTGTTCCACATCGTCGACGGCAAGGTCACGGAGCAGTGGCTGACGAATAACGATCAGTACGCGGGCGACGAGTTCTGGGGGCAAGCCTAGGCGCTACCTACGCAAACCCAGAACTTCTTGAAGCCGGGCCGCTCGCGCCAGGAGCACCGCACGCCCTTCCGGATCGACGCCATGTCTCCCGTTCGAAGTTCGAACGTCGGACCGTCCTCTATCTCGATCTCGACCGAGCCCTCCAGCACGAGGAAGGCCTCGTCTCGCGGGAACTCGAAGAACGCCGGCTGACCAGGACCGTCCGGCGCCCAGAACAGGCCCGCTTGCATCTCCTCGTCGTCCCGGAACACGTGGTGAACGATCCCGCCGCCCGCCTCCTCGTCCGGCTCGAAATCGTCGGTCTCGAGGCTCGAGCGGAAGACGCCGTCAGCGATCTCGAACACGAGACGACCCTCCGATCTCGGAGAAGGGATGATGGTGAGAGCAGCCTAGCTCGGAGTTGCTTCGCAACACTCTTGTCGCGAAAGGAGCTGCACGATGGCCAAGGTGGTCGCGATCATGTCGATGTCTCTCGACGGGTATGTCGCCGACGCGAACGACGGGGTCGCCGAGGTCTTCGACTGGTACTTCTCGGGTGACATCGAGGTTCCCACCGCGAGCGGGAAATCGGACATGACGTTCCGCGTCTCGGCGCCGAGCGCCGACCACCTGAGGGGCTTGACGGCTGAGATCGGCGCCATGCTCACCGGTCGGCGCACGTTCGATCGCGCCGACGGCTGGGGCGGCCAGCACCCGTGGGATGTGCCCGCGTTCGTCGTCACCCACCACGTGCCCGACGGCTGGCCACGGCCCGGCTCGACGGTCCAGTTCGTCACCGACGGCATCGAAAGCGCCGTTGTGCGAGCAAAGTCGGCTGCCGGCCCGAAGTCCGTGGGAGTGCACGGCGCCCGAACGATCCAGCAGTGCCTGGACGCCGGGCTGCTCGACGAGATCCACATCGATCTGGCTGCCGTGTTGCTCGGCGCAGGAGTGCGGCTGTTCGACCACCTCGCGAACACACCGGCCGTCCTCGGGGATCCGACGGTCGTCACCGGTGTGGGTGTCACGCATCTGCGCTATCCCGTGCACACCTCCTAGACCGCCGGCCCCCCCACCTCTCGTCAGGCGATGAACCCGAACACTCGGGCAGCCGGACGCGGCTTCGCTCGGGCGATCGCGGCCAGTAGGGTTCACCCGTGGACGCAACACCGGATCAGCCGGAGGCGGCTCTGGAGTTGATCCGAGCCCATTGCGATCGTGGGCTGCGGTACTACTTGTGGGCCCTGGAGAGGATGCCCTCGATACCCGAACAGGCACCGCAGGTGCATCGGGTCCAGAACGCCGCCTTCGCGCTCGCACACGTCCTCGCATACATCGAGGGGGCGAGAGACGAAGACGCCGCGATGAGCGCTCGGGTACAGATCGTGTTGCGTTACGAGGCTGCGATCAAAGACGAGGGGTGGGAGCCACCGTTCGCGCAACATTGAGCGTCGAGGCACAGAGCCGAACCCTCGGGCACCCCATGGTCACCCTCGCCGGACGCTAGGGAGACGCTCCACGGTGGAGGTGAGCGTACGGCGACTCACGCCGTTCCTGCTCGATCCCAAGCGACTCCATCGTCGAAGCGTGGTGGTTCCGCCTCCTCGTGCGAACCGCGCTCGCCGTGCTCGCCTTCTAGGCACTATCGCCAGCTTGAGGCGTGTTCGGCCCGATGGCATCTTCCGATGGATACCCTCATCCGCATGTCCGGCCGGCATCCCGTCGAACACGCGAAGGCCGTCACCCGAACGGAGCTCGTGAGCGATCTCCGTGCACTCGGCCTCACGGATGGCGACACGGTGATGGTGCATACCTCGATGCGCCGGCTCGGGTGGGTGCTTGGAGGTCCCGACACGGTGGTTGCCGCTCTCCTCGACGCGGTTGGATCGACCGGCACCGTGATGGCGTATGCGGGATGGGATCAGGACACGTATCACCTGCAGCGATGGCCAGCCGACGTGCGCGAGGCCGCGCTCCGCGAGCAACCGCCGTTCGATCCGTTGGTCTCGGAGGCCAACCGCAACCATGGGCGTATCCCTGAACGGATGCGCACCTGGCCGGGTGCGGTGCGGGGCCCTCACCCGGAAGCCTCGATGGTTGCGATCGGCCCACGAGCCTCGTGGCTCGTCGAGCCGCATCCCGATGACGAGCCTCACGGGCCTGGCACGCCGTTCTCTCGCTTGATCGACGCGGGCGGATCGGTGCTGCTGCTGGGTGCGCCGTGGGAGTCGGTCACGCTGCTGCACCACGCTGAGGCGATCGCGCCGGTCGTCGAGAAGCGCCGAGTGACCTACGAGGCGCCCATCCGGGTGGACGGCGCCCTGACGTGGCGCACGTACCACGACATCGACACGTCCGAAGGCGCTTTCGACTACGCCCGACTCGGGCTCGACGTGGATCCTTTCGAGCAGATCGTGGCCGACGCCCTCGAGGCCCGCATCGGACGAACAGGCCAGGTGGCTGCCTCGACCAGCGTGCTCCTGCCCGCGCGGGAACTGGTCGACTTCGCCGTCGCGTGGATCGAGGAGCGGTTCGCTTGATCCTGCCCGCAACTCCGTGAACTCGTCGAGTTCGTCGGATCCCGTTCTCTCAGCAGATCCTCAGGCTTTTTGGCAATCCGGCTGACCCGTTCGTCGGTAGTACCCCCTGAAGGATGTCCCGTGAGCAAGGAGGCGAACGATGGCACAGAAAGCGTCCGGCTACGGTCGGAGATGGAAGAAGTGGCTGGGGATCTATCTCGCGGTCGGCGCGGTTGCGTACTTCGCCGTCTACCTCTTGTTCTTCCACCACGGAGGCGGAGCGGGCGGCGGCGGCTTCGGCTATTGACCATACCGACAAGGCCTTGCGGCGCGGGGCGGGGCGCGGCCTGCCCCGCGCCCAGGGAGAACGGACATCGCTCGCGAACCGCCAGCGGGTCCGACGTAAGCCGGAGTGCGTGCTTTGGGGCGGCTGCCACCGTCTTCGCCGCCCGGCTTACTCTGTCGGTGAGAGGTGGTTCGTATGGTCGATCAGCTTCCGCGGCAGCGGTCCGTTGCTGCACGGCCGTTCGGCGACCGGGCGCTCCGATGGTCCTGGTACCTATTCCTCCTGTCATACCCTTGGCACCTCGTCGGCGGTGGGATCGCGTACGGGATCACGTCGCTGGCGGGCGGGGACTTCGGCGCAGGGGAGGGCGTCCCCGGCTACGTCTATCCGGCGCTCTACGTCTGGATGATGACGCCGCTCGTCGCTTCGATCGTCGTCGGGGCGCTCGGCTGGCTGAAGGGACATCGGCCTGCCGCGATGCTGCCGGCGCTCGCGAGCGCGGCGATGATCGTCATCATCTCGGTCTTCAGCTACGAGGAGTTCTGGGGCTGAGCGGCACCGAGCTATAGGGTCGGGGCAGCCCTGAGCTCTCTCGACTCGTCGAGCGAATTCCTTGCTCAAAGCTCTTGAGAGCGCTCGGCTTGTCGCCGTCCGTGACCTGCCCGTATCCTGACCGTCGCCGTAGACAGCAGGGGCGCTCAGGCGCGTAATCCCGATCCCGGGCACCTGCCGAGGCAGCGAACCGAGAACGGCACGCACCCGTGCGCGTCTCCGCTGTCTGCGGAGGCGCGTTTTCGTTTATCCAGGAGGTGCGATGCCGAACCAGACGAAGATCGATCGGGTCGCCGAGCTGAAGACGCAGATCGAAGGAGCATCTGCCCTGCTGCTCACCGAGTACCGGGGCCTGACCGTTTCCGAGATCACCGAGCTGCGGCGTTCGCTCCGCGAGCTGGACACCCGGCTCGCCGTGGTGAAGAACACGCTGATGCAGCGGGCCGCCGCCGACGCCGGCGTGGAGGAGCTCGACGGACCTGCTGATCGGCCCGTCCGCGATCGCGTTCGTCGACGGCGACCCGGTCGCCGCCGCGAAGCAGATCAAGGCGTCCGCGAAGCTCTACCCGTCGCTCGTCCTCAAGGGCGGGTTCATGGACGGCCGGGTGCTCTCCGCCGACGAGGCGAACAGCCTGGCCGACCTCGAGAGCCGCGAGGTGATGCTCTCGAAGATCGCCGGCCTGCTGAAGGGTGAGATGTCTCGGGCTGCGTCGATGTTGGTCACGATCCAGTCCAAGTTCCTCGCCACGCTCGAGGCATACAAAGAGAAGCTTCCGCCAGCTGAGCAAGTGGCTGAAGAAGTTCAAGAACAGGCAGTGGTTGAGGAAGTTCAAGAACAAGAAGTTGGTGAAGCACCTGCAGAGGATGAAGCTGCAGAAGAAGAAGCAGTTGCTGACGAAGATCAGACCGACAGGAGAGGAGTGACGATCGATGGCGAAGCTCACACCCGAGCAGGCTCTCGACGGCATCAAGGAGTGGACGCTCCTGGAGCTGTCGGACTTCATCAAGCAGTTCGAGGAGGCCTTCGACGTGAAGGCCGCCGCGGCGGGTCCGGTCATGATGGCGGGGCCGGCCGGTGGGGCAGCCGCCGAGGAGGCCGAGGAGCAGACCGAGTTCGACGTGATCCTCAACGCGGCGGGCGACCAGAAGATCCAGGTCATCAAGGAGGTGCGCGCGCTCACGAGCCTCGGGCTGAAGGAGGCCAAGGACCTCGTGGACGGCGCCCCGAAGCCGGTGCTGGAGAAGGTCGCCAAGGAGCAGGCCGACGCGGCGAAGGAGAAGCTGGAGGCCGCCGGCGCATCCGTCGAGGTCAAGTAACGCAACCGGTATCCCGGCGGCGGGGTGTAACGTTCCCCGCCGTCGGGATACTGAAGCACTGTGATGCAAGGAAGCGCGACAGCTTCCGATCACCTGTGCTACGGTCGCGAACGGACGTTCCGTACACCATTTCCGAGGGGGTCTCGTGGCGAATCAACAGCGTCATTTCGGCCATCGTCTCCGTGAGGCCAGGCTCGCAGCCGGACTCTCGCAGTCCGAGCTCGAGGAGCTGTCCGGCATCCCCAAGGCCCGTCTGTCCCGCTACGAGAACGGCCACGTCGAGCCCTCGATCCAGACGCTGAACCGGCTGGCCCGGGCCCTGAACGTCTCCGAGGCGTCGCTGCTGGGCGACGAGCGGGCCGCGATGGAGGAGTTCTTCTCCGTCCTGACCGAGCGCGGCGTCAAGATCACCACGAAGGACGAGGCGCGCTCGATGGCCAACGCGTTCGCCGACTCGCTCGGCGCGCGCGGCGGATCGCGGTCCTCCGAACCCCTGCTGGTCTAGCGGACTGCCACCCCTGAGCACCGTCCCGATCCCGGGCGTCGTCCTCACCGACCTCGACGTCCACGCCGACGACCGAGGCTCCTTCACGGAGGTCTTCCGTCAGGCGTGGTTCGAGGGCGCGCCGGCCTTCGTCCAGGCGAACGTCTCCCGCAACCGCGAGGGGGTCCTGCGGGGGATGCACTTCCACCGGCGTCAGTCCGACCTGTGGGTCGCGGTGAGCGGCAGGTTCCAGGTGGGGCTGTTCGATCTGCGGAAGGAGGGGGGAGTGGGCCACACGCTGGAGCTGGATCCGGAGCACCCGCAGGCGCTGCTGATCCCGCCGGGGGTCGCCCACGGGTTCCTGGCCCTGAGCGAGGCGACCCTCCTCTATATGGTGACCGAGGCCTACGACGGGACCGACGAGCACGGGTTCCGGTTCGACGATCCGGGGCTGGGGTTCGCCTGGAGCCGCCTGGACCCGATCGTCACCGAGCGGGACCGGACGGCGCCTGACCTGGGGGAGGTCGTATGGCCGGGTTGACCAGCGGGCCTCGAAGGCGTACCGTGCCGCCAGCGTTCGCCGGGGCTCCCCGCCGGCGTGGTTGACGTGTCTTCTTCATCTGCGTACACTGCTCGTTTGCCGTGCCGTCTATCATCGCGCTCATCCGCCGTGCGCAACCCGAGTTTCCTGGGAGGGATACTGCTTGCCTGACCAGCCTGTGCCGACCCGCGACCGTGTCAGTTTCGCCAAGCTCGACGAGGTTCTCCCCCTTCCGGACCTCGTAGCCATACAGAAGGAGTCGTTCTTCTGGCTCCTGAACGAGGGGATCAAAGAGGTTCTCGAAGAGGTCAGCCCTATCGAGGACTTCACCGAACAGTTCCAGCTCTACTTCGGCACGCACGAATTCCGTGCGCAGAAGTTCTCCGAGGAGGAGTGCCGCGACAAGGACATCACGTTCGCGCGGCCCTTGTTCGTCGAAGCAACCTTCGTGAACAAGGTCACCGGGGAGATCAAGGAGCAGGAGGTCTTCATGGGCGATTTCCCCATGATGACCGACCACGGCACCTTCATCATCAACGGCACCGAGCGCGTGGTCGTCTCGCAGTTGGTGCGCTCGCCGGGCATCTACTTCAGCCGTGAGCTGGACAAGACCACCGACAAGGACGTCTTCGTCGCGAAGATCATCCCGGGGCGCGGCGCCTGGCTGGAGTTCGACGTCGACAAGAAGGACACCGTCGGCGTCCGGATCGACCGCAAGCGCCGGCAGAACGTCACCGTCCTGCTGAAGGCGCTCGGCTGGACCCAGGACGAGATCCTGAAGCTGTTCGAGAACGCGCCGTCCATCCAGCTCACGCTGGAGAAGGACCACGTCGAGACCCAGGAAGAGGCCCTCGAGGACATCTACCGCAAGCTGCGCCCGGGCGAGCCGCCCACGGCCGAGAGCGCGAAGACCCTCCTGGAGAACCTGTTCTTCAACCCGAAGCGCTACGACCTCGCGAAGGTCGGGCGCCACAAGGTCGACAAGAAGCTGGGCCCGGCCGAGGGCGAGCTGCTGAAGCAGCTGCGTTCGCACCACAAGGCCGCCGGCGAGCTGGACAACCCCGACCGCAAGGGCTGGGAGCAGTTCAAGTACCGCGTCCAGGCCGCGCAGTCCAAGGAGGAGTCCGGCTCCGGCGCCCCGAAGTACAAGGGCATCCTCACCTACGAGGACATGCTGAAGACGGTCCGCTACCTGGTGAAGCTGCACGCCGCGGCCGAGGGCTACGACCCCGACGACATCGACCACTTCGGCAACCGCCGCCTCCGCAGCGTCGGCGAGCTGATCCAGAACCAGATCCGGATCGGCCTGTCGCGCATGGAGCGCGTGGTCAAGGAGCGCATGACGACCCAGGACGTCGAGGCGATCACGCCGCAGACCCTGATCAACATCCGCCCCGTCGTGGCCTCCATCAAGGAGTTCTTCGGGACCTCGCAGCTGTCGCAGTTCATGGACCAGACCAACACGCTCGCCGGGCTGACCCACCGCCGGCGCCTCTCGGCGCTCGGACCGGGCGGCCTCTCGCGTGAGCGCGCGGGGTTCGAGGTCCGCGACGTGCACCCGTCCCACTACGGCCGCATGTGCCCGATCGAGACGCCGGAGGGGCCGAACATCGGCCTGATCGGGTCGCTCTCCAGCTACGGGCGCATCAACCAGTTCGGGTTCATCGAGACGCCGTACCGGCGCGTCGAGGAGCGGCAAGGTCACCACGAAGATCGACTACCTGTCGGCCGACGAGGAGGACCGCCACGTCATCGCGCAGGCCAACACGGTCTACGACCCGACGACGACCAAGATCACCAGTGACTCGGTGCTCGTCCGCCGCAAGGGCGGCGAGGTCGACTCCGTGCCGCCCGACGAGGTCGACTACATGGACGTCTCGCCGAAGCAGCTGGTGTCGGTGCCGGCGGCCCTGATCCCGTTCCTCGAGCACGACGACGCGAACCGCGCCCTGATGGGCGCGAACATGCAGCGTCAGGCCGTGCCGCTGCTCCGCGCCGAGGCCCCGCTGGTGGGCACCGGGGTGGAGTTCCGCGCCGCGGTCGACGCCGGCGACGTCGCGCTGGCCGAGGACTCGGGCGTGGTCGAGGACGTCTCGGCCGAGCAGATCGTGGTGAAGGAGCGCACGGGCAACCTGCGCACCTACGACCTGGTCAAGTTCCGCCGCTCGAACCAGGGCACGAACATCAACCAGAAGCCGGTCGTGACGATCGGCGACAGGATCACGAAGGGCCAGGTGATCGCGGACGGCCCCAGCACCGAGGCCGGCGAGATCGCGCTGGGCAAGAACCTGATCGTGGCGTACATGCCCTGGGAGGGCCACAACTACGAGGACGCCATCATCCTGTCCGAGCGGCTGGTGAAGGACGACGTGCTCACCTCGATCCACATCGAGGAGCACGAGGTCGACGCCCGCGACACGAAGCTCGGCGCCGAGGAGATCACGCGGGACATCCCGAACGTCTCCGAGGAGATCCTGAAGGACCTCGACGAGCGCGGCATCGTGCGGATCGGGGCCGAGGTCAACCCCGGCGACTACCTGGTGGGCAAGGTCACCCCGAAGGGCGAGACCGAGCTGACCCCCGAGGAGCGGCTGCTCCGCGCGATCTTCGGTGAGAAGGCGCGCGAGGTCCGCGACACCTCGCTGAAGGTGCCGCACGGCGAGTCCGGCAAGGTGATCGGGGTCCGCGTGTTCACCCGGGAGGACGGCGACGAGCTGCCGCCCGGCGTGAACGAGCTGGTCCGGGTCTACGTGGCGCAGAAGCGGAAGATCTCCGACGGCGACAAGCTCGCCGGCCGCCACGGGAACAAGGGCGTCATCTCGACGATCCTGTCGGAGGAGGACATGCCGTTCCTGGAGGACGGCACGCCGGTCGACATCATCCTGAACCCGCTGGGTGTGCCGTCCCGGATGAACCTCGGGCAGGTGCTCGAGGCGCACCTGGGCTGGGCCGCGCTGAACGGCTTCAGCAAGGGCGGCGAGGAGTTCACCGGGCCGGTCCACGTGGCCACGCCGGTGTTCGACGGCGCCCGCGAGAACGAGATCCTGGAGGCGCTCGGCTCGACCCACAAGAACCGCGACGGCATGCGCCTGGTCAGCGACATCGGCAAGGCGACGCTCTACGACGGCCGCAACGGCGAGCCGTACGAGGAGCCGGTCACGGTCGGGGTCGCCTACATCCTGAAGCTGCTGCACCTGGTGGACGACAAGATCCACGCCCGGTCCACCGGCCCCTACAGCATGATCACCCAGCAGCCGCTGGGCGGGAAGGCGCAGTTCGGCGGGCAGCGCTTCGGCGAGATGGAGGTCTGGGCCCTCGAGGCCTACGGCGCCGCCTACGCCCTGCAGGAGCTGCTGACGATCAAGTCCGACGACGTGCTCGGCCGCGTGAAGGTCTACGAGGCCATCGTGAAGGGCGAGAACATCCCGGAGCCCGGGATCCCCGAGTCCTTCAAGGTCCTGATCAAGGAGATGCAGTCGCTCTGCCTGAACGTCGAGGTCCGCTCCAGCTCCGGCGAGGAGATCGAGCTGCGCGAGACCGACGAGGACGTCTTCCGGGCCGCGGAGGAGCTGGGCATCGACCTCAGCCGCCGCGAGCCGGCGGGGGCGGACTTCGATTGAGCGGCCTGGGGAATGCACGAACGTTGAACCGAGTGACGAGCGAGCCCTGCGAGGAGGCGAGCTGCTAAGTGCTGGACGTGAACTTCTTCGACGAGCTTCGGATCAGCCTTGCGACCGCGGATCAGATCCGCGCCTGGTCGAACGGTGAGGTCAAGAAGCCCGAAACGATCAACTACCGGACCCTGAAGCCCGAGAAGGACGGCCTGTTCTGCGAGCGGATCTTCGGGCCGACGCGGGACTGGGAGTGCCACTGCGGCAAGTACAAGCGCGTGCGCTTCAAGGGCATCATCTGCGAGCGCTGCGGCGTGGAGATCACCCGCAGCAAGGTCCGGCGCGACCGGATGGGCCACATCGAGCTGGCCGCCCCGGTCACCCACATCTGGTACTTCAAGGGCGTCCCCTCGCGCCTGGGCTACCTGCTGGACCTGGCGCCGAAGGACCTCGAGCGGATCATCTACTTCGCCGCGTACGTGATCACGCGCGTCGACGAGGAGCGCCGCCACAAGGCGCTGCCCGACATCGAGGCCGAGATCGAGGCCGAGAAGCACGACATCGAGGCCGAGCGCGACGACGACGTGAAGAAGCGTCTGGGCGAGCTCGAGGACCGGCTGAAGGAGCTCGAGGGCGAGGGCGCGAAGGGCGCCCAGCTGTCGGCCGCGAAGCGTGAGGCCCAGCGCGACGTGGAGAAGATCCACGAGGCCGCCGGGCGCGACGCCCAGCACCTCGACGACGTCCTGGCCGCGTTCAAGACCCTGCGGCATCAAGCAGCTCGTGGCCGACGACAACGTCTACCGGTCGCTCCGGGAGCGCTTCGGCGACTACTTCGACGGCGGCATGGGCGCGGAGGCCATCAAGCGCCTCCTGACCGACATGGACACCGAGGCCGAGGCCGAGTCGCTGCGCGACCAGATCGAGAACGGCAAGGGCACGCGCCGCCTGAAGGCGATCAAGCGCCTGAAGGTCGCGTCGAACTTCGCCGAGGGCAAGTCGAACCCGCTCGGCATGGTGCTGGACGCCATCCCGGTGATCCCGCCGGACCTGCGCCCGATGGTGCAGCTGGACGGCGGCCGGTTCGCCACGTCGGACCTCAACGACCTCTACCGCCGCGTGATCAACCGGAACAACCGGCTGAAGCGGCTCCTGGACCTCCAGGCGCCCGAGATCATCGTGAACAACGAGAAGCGGATGCTCCAGGAGGCCGTCGACGCGCTGTTCGACAACGGCCGCCGCGGCCGCCCGGTCACCGGGCCCGGCAACCGTCCGCTGAAGTCGATCTCGGACATGCTGAAGGGCAAGCAGGGCCGGTTCCGCCAGAACCTGCTGGGCAAGCGCGTCGACTACTCCGGCCGCTCGGTCATCGTGGTCGGCCCGGAGCTGCGCCTGCACCAGTGCGGGCTGCCGAAGCAGATGGCGCTCGAGCTGTTCAAGCCGTTCGTCATGAAGCGCCTCGTCGACCAGGCGCTCGCGCAGAACATCAAGAGCGCGAAGCGGATGGTCGAGCGCGCGCGTCCGCAGGTCTGGGACGTGCTCGAGGAGGTCATCCGTGAGCACCCGGTGCTGTTGAACCGGGCGCCCACGCTGCACCGTCTCGGCATCCAGGCCTTCGAGCCGGTCCTGGTGGAGGGCAAGGCGATCAAGCTGCACCCGCTGGTCTGCCAGGCGTTCAACGCCGACTTCGACGGCGACCAGATGGCGGTGCACGTGCCGCTGTCCGCCGAGGCGCAGGCCGAGGCCCGGATCCTGATGCTCTCGACGAACAACATCCTGTCGCCGGCGCACGGGCGGCCGGTGGCGACCCCGCGCCAGGACATGGTGCTGGGCCTCTACTACCTCTCGCTGGCGCAGAACGAGGACCGCAAGGACGAGGAGATCCCGACGTACGGGTCGGCGGCCGAGGCCGTGCTGGCCCTCGACGCCGGCTTCCCGCTCCACGATCCGATCCGGATCCGTCTCGAGGGCAAGGCGCTGCCGGCCGACATGCTGCCGGAGGGCTACGACCCCGAGGCCGAGGAGTGGCAGGGCCGCACGCCGAAGATCCGCACCACGATCGGGCGGGTCATCTTCAACGAGGCGCTGCCGATCGACTTCGAGTTCCGCAACCACTCGGTCCTGGCGGCCGACGTCGGCCGGATCGTGGACGAGGTCGTGCACGGCTACGACCGCGCCGCGGTCGAGCAGGTCCTGGACGACCTGAAGAACCTCGGGTTCCACTACGCGACCCGGGCCGGCGTGACGATCGGCATCGAGGACGTCACGACGCCGCCCGAGAAGGCGAAGATCCTGGACGAGCACGAGAAGCGCGCCCAGAAGGTCGAGCAGCAGCACCGCCGCGGCATCATCACCGACGACGAGCGGCGGCAGGAGCTGATCGAGATCTGGACCCAGGCGACCGACGAGGTGAAGGAGGCCATGGAGGCCCAGTTCACCCCGACGAACCCCATCTACATGATGGCCAACTCGGGCGCCCGCGGGAACATCATGCAGATCCGCCAGCTGGCGGGCATGCGTGGCCTGGTGGCCAACCCGAAGGGCGAGATCATCCCGCGGCCGATCCGGTCGAACTTCCGCGAGGGCCTCACCGTGCTCGAGTACTTCATCTCGACGCACGGCGCCCGCAAGGGACTGGCCGACACGGCGCTGCGGACGGCGGACTCGGGCTACCTGACCCGCCGTCTCGTGGACGTGGCCCAGGAGGTCATCATCCGCGAGGAGGACTGCGAGACCGACCGGTCGATCTCGACGACCGTGAACGTGCGGCGTCCCGACGGGTCGATCGTGAAGAACGGGCACGTCGACACCTCGCTGTTCGGCCGGGTGCTGGCCGAGGACATCAAGGTCGACGGCAAGAAGATCGCGAAGGCGGGCGACGAGCTCACCGACGAGCTGACGGCCGTCGTGGTCGACTCCGGCGTCGAAGAGGCGCGCGTCCGCTCGGTGATCACCTGTGAGGCCGAGGTCGGCGTGTGCGCGGCGTGCTACGGCCGCTCGCTCGCGTCGGGCCGCATGGTGGACATCGGCGAGGCGGTCGGCATCATCGCCGCGCAGTCGATCGGCGAGCCGGGCACCCAGCTCACGATGCGGACCTTCCACACCGGTGGCGTCGCGGGCGAGGACATCACCCACGGCCTGCCGCGTGTGCAGGAGCTGTTCGAGGCGCGCAAGCCCAAGGGCGAGGCGCAGATCACCGAGCTGGCCGGCGAGGTCAAGATCGAGGACGACGACGAGAAGCACGTTCGCCGGATCCTCGTGACCTCCGAGGACGGCGACGACATGGTCGAGTACCCGGTCTCGTTCCGGGCGCGGATGACCGTGGCGACGGGCGACAAGGTCGAGGTGGGCCAGCAGCTCACCGAGGGCTCGGTCAACCCGCACGAGATCCTGCGGGTCAAGGGCGTGCTGGCCCTGCTGCAGCACCTGGTGGACGAGGTCCAGCAGGTGTACCGCTCGCAGGGCGTCACGATCCACGACAAGCACATCGAGCTGATCGCGCGACAGATGCTCCGCAAGGTCCACATCATCGAGCCGGGCGACACGGACTTCCTGCCCGGCGACCTGGTGAACCGTCGCGCGTTCGAGGACCGCAACGCCGAGGCGGTCGAGAGCGGGACGATCCCCGCGTCGGCCCGTCCGGTGCTCCTGGGGATCACGAAGGCCTCGCTGGCCACGGACTCGTGGCTGTCGGCGGCCTCCTTCCAGGAGACCACCCGGGTCCTCACGGACGCCGCGATCCAGGGCAAGTCGGACCCGCTGCTGGGCCTGAAGGAGAACGTGATCATCGGCAAGCTGATCCCGGCCGGAACGGGCATGCCCCGGTACCGCAACATCCAGGTCAAGATCAAGCCCGAGGCGATCCCGGAGTACTGGCTCCAGCGGCAGCGCGAGCTGGCCGAGGCCACCGCGGTCGAGACCGGCGAGCCGGCGCTCGTCGGCCTCACCCGCGAGCAGGCTGAAAGGATGTTGGGCGGCAGCGGCGGACGAGTAGCTCGCCCGAACTTCCTTCACCCGACCAACATCAAGAACCAAGAGGAGGCGACCTGCGCAGGTCGCCTCCTCTGCTCTTCCTGTCTTTCCCCGACCCCTGCCAAAGCCGACCCACACGCGACGCCGAACGGCGTCGTGGATCCCAGTTGACGCCGTCACCGGGCTAGAGCTCGTAGCGGGTGCCGACGCTGTTCGGGACGAACGCGTCCGGAAGCTCGGATGCCAACCGGTGCACGGCCTTCCAGCCGGTGCAATGCGCGGGAACCACGATCGCCGGCGACTCGGCGACGAGCGCCGCGATGGTCTGGGGGATGATCGGCTCGAACAACCCGCCCGTCAGGTGGAACCCGCCGATCACGGCGTACACCTCGTCTATCCCGGTGAGCTTCTTGGCGTAGCGCACGATGTTCACGATCCCCGCATGACCGCAGCCCGTCAGGACCACGAGTCCCTTGTCCCGCACATGCAGCACCGCGGCCTGATCGTCCAGGATCAGTGGGTCCGGTTCCCAGTCGCCGCCACGGAGCGCCTGGTGGATCGGCATCCCCTTTTCGAACTCGGTGGTCCGGTCGACCTCACCGGTGATCAGGAGCGACCCGTCCAGCAGGAAGGAAGGCCGCACGTCCTCCACGATGTCGAACCCCACGTCCTCCAGCGCGGAACGGCTGATGAGTGGCAGCTCGAACGCTCCACCGCCCGGACTCACTGTGCGCCGGCGGGTCCAGAACTCCGGGTGGATCAGGACCGGCAGGTTCGAACGGCCCAGACGCCTGATCAGCCCATCCATCCCCATCGTGTGGTCGTAGTGGCCGTGCGACAGCACGATCGCCTCGAACGTCTCGGGCGAGATGCTCAGACGGTCGAGGTTGCCGATCAGCCCGTCCGGCGTCACCCCCGCGTCGAACAGGACCCGATGAGTGCGGCCGGCCTTCTCGATCTCGATCAACGCCGAATAGCCGTGCTCGGCGCGGAGGAAGTCCACGGTCTTCCCGCCGTCGGCGACCTCGGCCGGGATGACCGGGATGGGCGCAGAGGTCCCGACCGGACCCCAGCGCTTGATGAACCCCTGATCAGGCATCAAGACGTCGATCGCGTTGTCGATCAACGTAGTGATCCGGACGCCGCCTACCGGCTCGAGCGGGATCTCCTCCATCGCGCGAGCCTACGTCGAGGCAGACTCGGTGTCGCCGATCGCGGCCTGGCCGGCAGTGCGCCTCGCTCCGAGCGGCGACCGCGCGTGCCGGGGCGCGTGGAGGTTTCGGCAGATCAGGAAGACCGCACTATCGTCGTTGTCATCAACATGTTGGGCGGATGCGAGCAGGGGGGTACTGGGTGATCCTCCCGAAAGAACGAGACCCTCGTTTCGTGACGATCCGCCGCAGTGGGACCCTCACCGATCCGGATCACCATCTCCTCGCCTTATGGGCGGCGTCGTGCGCGGAACACGTCCTGGACCTCTTCGAGTCGGCTCGGCCTGAGGACCCACGACCGCGTCGCGCGATCGAACTCGGGCGGGCCTGGGCACGCGGCGAGATCACCATGACCGAGGCACGCTCGGCGGGCGGCCATGCGATGGCAGCGGCCAGAGATCTGCGTTGGGCGTCACGCCATGCCGCGTACGCCGCCGGCCAGGCGGCGGTCGTCGCACACGTCGCGGCACACGAGCTCGGGGCGGCCGCCTATGCGATCAAGGCCGCACGTGCCGCCGCGCCGGAAGGAGAGGGCGAGAGCGCAGGGCGACTCGAGTGCCGGTGGCAGCGCGACCAGCTCCCGGAGGCGATCCGCGAGCTCGTACTCGACGACCAGCGGTTGCGGAACGACATCTGCTGGTCGGTGTTCGACTGATGAGAGTGCGTCCGGGCGCCGGTGCGCGTGGCAAGTTCTTGCCAGTCATCTACCTGGTCGAGCCGATCGCCTGATGCGGGTGGTCTCGGGACAACTAGAGGGAGACCAGAGCCACCAGGAACAAGGCGAACGCCGTCCAGGTCGCCACGAGTTGGATCCAGTTGAGCGCGAGGTAGCGCCGCCGTCCCGCCTCCCGATCCGCTGGCATGGCCTCGGGGTCCCAGGCCAACATCACGTCGTAGTGCGGTTCCTTCCACACGTTGGACGTTGAACAAGGACTTCCTCGCAAGCGGCTGTGTGCCCGCAGATAGACCGGGTCGGAAGGACCCTCCCCGAGGCGCGCTCAGGTCCGGGGTTTGGTTGCGACGGTGAGCTGGTACTTCAACTCGAGGAGCACGCTGCCGTCATCCGCAGCGTTCCATGCCGAAACCAGGCGACAGAGCTCCTCGGAGAAGTCCTCCCATCGCTCGGAGGCCATCGCCGCTTGAAGTGGGCGAACATAAGGATCCTTCCCCAGCAGCTCGTCACAGAAGCTCTCAGCCGTCGCGAACCTCGCGCGGATCGCTCGGCGCTGGACGCCGATGCTCTCGGCGAACGGCGCCAGGCTGGTGCGGACGAAGTCCTCCTGACCGAGATCGGGGCGATACTCGCCTCGATCCGGCCCCGGAGAAGACCTCCGTATGAGCTCCACGTACGCGCCGAAGAACCCCTCGCCGGTCCACTGGGCGATCCCAACGACGCCGCGCGAGCGCACGACGCGGAGCATCTCCACGACGGGCATCTCTTCGCCGAACGAATCGAGGCAGCCGTCGAAGCTCGAGTCGGCGAACGGTAGGCGTCTACCGTCCGCACGGACCCACGCGATCGGACTGCTCTCCATCCAGGCCCGCTGCCGCCCCCGCTCGATCTGCGCCTGAGAGGGATCCAGCGCGGTCACGATCGCGCCACGTCTGGAGGCGGCAAGCGCTGTGTTCCCGTCCCCGGCCGCCACATCGAGCACACGGCCTCTCGCGCCTACGCGAGCAGCCTCGACGAGCGACTGCGAAGCCGGCTCGAGGATGCGAGACCAGAAGGAGTAGTCACCGGCCGCGAAGAGATCCGTCGCTTCGGGTTTGGCCTGGTCAGCATGCATCCGGAATATCCACAGACGCATCCTGAACGTCGCCAGGCGGGTTTCGCAACTGGGACGACAAGCCAAGACGGAGAGGTTCAGCCCTGCTTCGGAACAGCACCCGGTGATCCGCCAGTGTTCTGTTACTTGGGGACCGACCAGAGAGTGGCCCCGCGCGCCGGAGCGCAAGTCCAGGTTTGCCACCTTTGACGGTCGGACGGAGCATGGGCCTCTGCTCGACACGCAGAAGGACTCAGCTTTGAGCTAACGGCCCTTTGGCCCTGCGAAAGGGAACTACGCCTCTTCGAGGATCACCAGAGTGTCTGGCAGCACGCCGTCATACGCCATCGCCTCGGCGCCCGCCTCGGTCTGCATGAAGGCCATGACGGCGTCCATGTCGGCAACGTCCATGAGCACCGCCACTTGTGTCGGGTTCTGCGGGTTGACGAACGTCCGGATGTTGGTGACGCCGAGGGGACCGAAGACCTCTTCGCGCTTCGGCGAGGCAAGCCAATGATCCTTGTCCTTCACGTCGTGGTGGCCGATCACGGTGGGCATGGTGTCTCCTCTGCGTCGTGGGCCCAGCGGTAGCGCCGGACCCGGCACCCACAATCGTACGCCCGTGTACCTCATGCCTGCACAGGCTGCGGGGGCGACACGCTGAGAGCAGGCCGGCCGCCGACCCTTTGACCGGGAGCGAGAGACCGGCAAGACGGGCAGCCCGCGCCGGAGCGCAAGTACTGGTTTGGCAGAAGCTGTCTCAAGGACCTGCTGAGACCGCCGATGGACCCTAGCGTTCAGCCGGTTGACGACGTCAAGGTGGAGGCGGCTCCACTCTCCGTTCCACCCTCAGCGTGCCGCCGCGATAAGGAACCGCGTCAAAGCTGGCGGCGAGTGGTGGCAGGAGGTGTGACAACACCTGTTCCGCACTCATACGGAAGACGCGGCCAGTTGAACTCGTCTGCACCCACCCGTCGTCGTCCTTGAGGAAGGTCTGCGTCCGGCCGTGCTTGGTCGTGATGTAAATGACGAGCTCGTCGTTCTTCATAGCCTCTCCTCCTTCGGTCGCCATGCTGACGGAGTCGAGCTGATCTGGCCTGTACGTCCGGGTGCCCCGCTGTCAAGCCTGGGGTTCGAGAGCGTCCGTGGCGCGGCAGCGGATGCCGGAGCGCAAGTACCGGTTTGACCCACTTCAGTCCCGGAAGAACCCAGCGCGCGGGGGCGCGTGGACTTCGTGCCCGGCGTCGTTGTGGCTCAGCCCCCACGTGATCGAGTCGATCAGTGGGCTGGCTCTACCGCCGCCCCCGAGATTCCTAGTGCTTAGCAGGGTGCGGGTGATCTAGCCGACCTGACCCACACCGCCCACTTCGAAGTCGGCGTACATGTTGAAAGCGACTTCGTGGGTCACTCCCGTCGACGTTAGGGCATCGCAGAAGAGCCTGTAGGTCCCGTGCACCAGATGGACCTTCACCGTCACGGTGCCCGGTGTTTCGGGGGGCTCTCCGGTGATCGGCTGCTCGGTGCCACCCGAGTTTGGGTCGCATGGCGACGTGGACCCAGGACAGGTTCTGAGCTCAAAGTTGTGGTTGGCGCAATTGTCCGTCACGGTGAGCCAGTAGGTGCCCGGCCTGAGCGAGCTCACCGGCTGTCCGTCCTCTGTCAGGTTGATCGAGAAATGCGTCGTGTCTCTGCAGCTAGTAGAAGCGTTTCCGAAGCCGAACTCTCCGACAAGCGTGCGGCCCTGGGCCGACGCCGCTGGTGCCGTGTACGCGGCGATGGTGCCGACGACGGCGAGCGCCGCCAGCAGAGCTGCTAGGCGGCCCTTCGGCAGGATCGTTGTGAGCATCAAACTCCCCCTCCGCTTGTTCGGAAACAACCCGAGCGTTTCCGAAACGGTAAACATAAGGGACGCGCTACACCCCATCGCCTCATCCGTCAACCCCGTGGGATGTGCGCAGCTGCCTGCGCCGGGGCGCGCGGAGCCGCCCTTCCCGCGTCTACAGCGGGATGACGTTCGAGGGACCAACCCCCCGATACGCGTTCCGCGTGTCGAAGACCACGCCGCTCCGCTCGGCGATCGCGTCCAGGTCGTACGACGCATGCGGCGTCACCAGGACCACGACGTCGGCGCGTTCGAAGGCATCGTCCAGGTCGGGCTCCGCGTGGAGCTCGCCGAACGACAAGGAGAGCCCGGGCACGAACGGGTCGTGGTAGGAGACCTCGGCGCCTCGATGTTGGAGCGCTTCCAGCACGCGAACGCCGGGCGACTCCCGCACGTCCCCGACGTCGGCCTTGTACGTCACGCCCGAGCACCAGGATGCGGCTGTAGCGCACCGGCCGTCCGGCGTCGTTCAGGATCTCGGCCACGCGGGTGGCGACGTAGGTCGGCATCCGCTCGTTCACGTCCTGCGCGGCCTCGAGCACCCCGAAGCGCTTGCCGGTCCGCCGACGCACCTCCCAGGACAGGTACGTGGGGTCCAGCGGGATGCAGTGCCCACCGATGCCGGGGCCGGGGTAGAACGGCATGAAGCCGAACGGCTTCGTCGCCGCGGCGTCGATCACCTCCCACACGTCGATCCCCAGCTCGTAGGCCAGCTCGGCGAACTCGTTGATCAGCGCGATGTTCACGTGGCGGAACGTGTTCTCCAGCAGCTTCGCGGTCTCCGCGACGCGCGGTGGACGAGACCGGGAGCACCTTGTCGACGAAGGCGCCGTAGAACGACGCGGCGGCCGTCGCGGCCTCCGGCGTGTCGCCGCCCACCAGCCGTGGGGTGGAGCGCATCCCGTGCTCGCGGTTCCCGGGATCCACGCGCTCGGGCGAGTAGGCCAGCAGGAAGTCGGTCCCGCTCCGCAGGCCGCCGGACTCCAGGATCGGGCGCACGACCGTCTCGGTGGTCCCCGGGTACGTCGTGGACTCCAGGATCACGAGCGTGCCGGGTCGCAGGCACGCGGCCGCGTCGCGCGCGGCGCGCTCGACGAACCGGAGGTCCGGCGCGCCGTCCAGCAGTGGGGTCGGTACGCAGATCGCGACGATCTGCGCGTCCCCGACGGCGGAGACGTCGGTCGTGAAGCGCAGGCGTCCGGTGGCGATCGCTCGGGTGACCGTCGCCGGATCGACCCCCGGCACCGCGTCCGGCCGCTCGTCGAGGGCGCGCACGCGTTCCGCGTCGACGTCGATCCCCGTCACCGTGTGGCCGGCCTCGGCGACCGCGCACGCGAGCGTCAGGCCGACGTAGCCCTGGCCCAGGACCGCGACGTTCGCGTCGGCCCGGCCGATCCGGCCGAGCAGCTCCAGGAAGGAACTCACGTCGTCGGGCTCCAGGTCATGGGACCGCCTTTGCTGCTCGTTCGTTGGCGATCACATCCACAAGGATGTCGTCCAGCGTGCGGGTCGGTTCCCAGCCGGTGAGCGTCTGGATCTTCCCGAGGTCGGGAACACGCCGCTCCATGTCCTCGAACCCGTGCCGTACGCCACCTCGTAGGGGATCCGCACGATCTCGGAGTCAGACCCGGTTCGGTCGCGGACCATCGCAGCCAGGTCGATCATCGCCACCTCGTTGAGCGCGCCGACGTTGAACGGCTCGCCGGGGCTGTCGGGATGGTCCATCAGCGCCAGCAGCCCGGCGACCGCATCGTCGACGTGGCAGAAGCACCGGCGCTGCAAGCCGGTCCCGTGGACCGTGATCGGCTCGTTCCGCAGCGCCTGCCGCACGAAGCTCGGGAGCACCATGCCGTACTCGCCGGTCTGCCGCGGGCCTGCACAGTTGAACAAACGCGCGACGATCGCCGGTGTCTCGCGCTCGCGCCAGTACGCGTGCGCGAGGATCTCGTCGACCGTCTTCGTGGTGCTGTACGACCAGCGCGCGACGAACGGTGACCCGAGGATCCGGTCGGCGTCCTCGTGCAGGGAGCCGTAGCTGTTCTTGCCGTACACCTCGGAAGCAGAGGCCACGAGGACCCTCCGGTGCAGAGCGGCTGCGGCCGACAACACGTGTTCCGTGCCCGCGGATGTTCGTGATGATCGACTCCAGCGGGTGGTCGACGATCAGGCGCACGCCGACGGCCGCGGCCAGGTGCACGATCGCGTCGGTGTCGACCGCCAGCTTCTCGACCAGGTCGGGATCGAGCGTGGTCCCCTCAACGAGTGTGAAGTCCGGCCGGCCCACGAGATGGGCGATGTTCGACAAGGAACCGGTGGAGATATCGTCCAGCGCGACGACCTCGTCTCCCCGCTCCACCAGGGCGTCGGCCAGATGCGAACCGATGAAACCGGCGCCGCCAGTCACCAGGTACCGCATTTCGTTCCGAGGCTACTCGGGGGTCTGGGGCTGCACAACGTCGCTGGTTGCGCGAGTGGAACGGCTCTCCCGCACCGCCTCGATCAGCTCGCCGGCAGGCGGTAGCGGAACACCACCGTCGACGTCGCGCCGGGCGTTCACCAGCGGCACCTCCGTGATCGTCGGCCGCCCGAACAGCCGTCCCTCGAACGGATAGCTCAGCTCGCCGTCGACCGTGTCCTTCACCTGCTGCGAGCCCGGCGGCAGGTAGAGCGTCACCTCGGGTCCGAACGTGCCGAGCGGCCTGCCGGCGGTGTCGCCGCGCGTCACGCCGAGCAGGATGCTGGGCGGTCCGCTCGGCGCGGTGCTCGTGAACGTCACGGTCGCGGTCACCAGTCGGCCGTCGCGCTTCACCGACGTGTGCGTCGTCGACGAAGTACCCGGCGCGGTTGTCCGTGTAGCCGTTGACCGTGACGAGCGGCGAGCCGTCGTCGGGGAACGTCACGGCGCCGCCGACGCCGAGGGCTTGCAGCGCCGCCTCGGCGGCAGGGTCGGGGCTCCACACCTGGAGGTGGCCGCCTTCCGCGGCGGACGAGATCGCCGCGCTCATCGCCTGCATCGGCCACGGCCGGGTCAGCACCGCGCCCCACAGCGCCTTGCCGATCCCGAGCTCCCACGCGTCGGAGACCGCGCCGCTGGTCGTCTTGTACACGTCGGCGCCCACGATCCGCTGGACGTTGTCCGCCGTGATCGTCTCGGGCCACACCGGCGTGGAGACGGGTCCGACGACGGACAGGAGCCCCGCCATCAGGGCGGGATCGCCGGCGATCACGCCGTCGACCTTCTCGCCGCCGCCGGCGGTCCAGATGTCGCTCATCAGCTTCGCGGCCGTCGGGAAGTCCGGCGCGTAGGTCGTGTCCCAGAACGCCTGCGCGATGCCGTAGTCGCCGTACGCGCGCAGGACGTCGGCCGGCGCGGGGACGCCGCCGCGCACCTGCGGGATCGTGGCTGGTCGCGGCCGAGGTCGGTCAGCGTCACGCGCTTGCCGTCGGCGTGCAGCACGCCGTAGACGCCCGGGTAGCCGCCGGCCGCGCGCGGGTCCGACGGCGACAGCGTGACCAGCAGGTACGTCTTCTCGCCGTCCACGCCGAGCAGCGGCGGCAGCAGGCCGACGAGCCCGGCGGCGATCTGCGCCTGGTGCGCGCGCGTGTCGACCTCGGCCTTCGCGTCGATCATCGGCTGGCGCAGCGGGCCGATCAGCTTCGCGGGATCGACGGGAGCCAGCTCGCTCTGCGCCGCGGTCAGCAGCTCCGACGCGCGCTGGATGCCGGGGGCCGCGCGCCGCGATCGCGGCCGCGTCGAAGTGCCCACCGCCGCGTGAAGCCCGGGATGTCCTTCCCGTTCCAGCCGGCGGCCTGGGCGGCCTCGACGTACGCGGTGCCGCCGGCCGCCGCGTCGGCGGTCGCGTTCGCGCCCCGGCGGGCCGCGTCGACGTTCACGCCCAAGAGACGGTCCGTGCGCGAGCAGCCGGATCCCGGGCTGGTCCAGGGCGTCCTTCGCCTTCCGCGCGCTGTGCCTCGCCGGCGGCGAACGCGGCGCCGCGCGCCGGTCAGGTCGCCGGCGACCAGGAGGTCGCCGCCCTGCTGCAACGCATCTCGGGCGTCCTTGAAGTGCGAGACCGCGCGGGAGCCGGCCCAGGCGGCATCGAGCCCGAGAACGACGAAAAGGATGAGCACCCCGAGGAGGATCCAGCGGAGCGGATGTCGGCGTTTCGGCACGGGAAGTTCGGCCACGATCGCCCACGGTATCGTTTCCGCAACTTGCCAGGAGGGCGCAACCTCTCTAGTCTCGGTCGCGTGAAGTTCGTCTGGCGGGCCGTTGTCGCTTCACTCCTCGCGGTGCTGTTCCTGACCACCGTGGCGGAGGCAGGCGGCGGCACCGTCACCAACGTCAACGACGCAGTCGCATATCAAGGTCAGCGACAAGTCGATCTCGCAGGGCGACGACCTCTTCATCGTCGGGAAGCTCACGAGCGGCAAGCACGCGTGCAGTCACCGACATGCTGCTGAAGCTGTTCTTCAAGGGGAATCAGGTCGAGGCGAAGTCCACGAACAACAACGGGAAGGCCTTCTTCAAGAGGAACCCGATCACACCGGCAAGTGGCAGATCCGGTTCGAGGGCAAGAAGGGCGGCAAGCACCCCCACAAGCTCTTCTGCAAGCCCAGCCGCAGCAACTCGGTCAAGGTCAAGGTCAGCTGACGTTCCGGCGCTCCCGCGCCGATGCACGTTCTCCCATCGCAGGCATAGGATTCCCTCCTGCCTGGGTGGCACCCCGGAGCCACCCGCGGAAAGGGAGGGACCATGCTTCGAGGTTCTCTGCGGCGTGCGATCGTCGCGTTCGGTGTCGTCGTGCTCGCCGCCGGCAGCCTGTTCGCGGTCGGGCAGTCCGCCGCGGCGAAGGGGCAGTCGTCCAGGCGCGCGTCGGTGATCCACCTGCTGCATCGGGTCGGCCCGATCGGGTCGCTCGCGCGGCGGTCGCCCTCGGTGCGCGCGAACCTCGCGGGGGACCGAGAACCCGCTCGACCCCGAGCTCTACCGCGTGCACTCGCGCGAGGGACAGGAGCTCGAGGGCGGCGACGCGATCCACGAGGGCGAGCAGCCCGCGCCGCACGCCACCGTCACGTCGGGCGTCTCCGGGACCGGCGGGGGCACGTCGTTCGACGCGCTGAACCACTTCGACTCGCGCTACTCCGACGGCGGCAACCAGTTCTCCGGCGAGCCGCCGGACCAGGGCCTGTGCGCCAGCGGCAACCGCGAGTTCGAGATCGTGAACTCCGTCGTGCAGGTGTACACGGCGAGCGGGCACGCGCTGATCGCCGGCACGCCCGGCATCCCGGGCACCGCGCCCGTCGGCCTGTCGCTGAACGAGTTCTTCGGCGTGCCGACCTCGTTCGTGCGGCCCGACGGGCCGTTCGGGCCGTTCGTGTTCGACGTGTCCTGCCAGTACGACCGGGCCGCGAAGCGGTGGTTCGTGCTGGCCGATTGGTTGTCGCTCGATCCGAAGACCGGTGACTTCTCCGGGCCGGCCGGCTTCTACATCGCGGTCAGCCGCACGCCGCGGCCGCTCGGGTCCTTCGACGTCTACTCGGTCGACACGACGAACAACGGGACGAACGGCACGCCGAACCACCACTGCTCCAGCGGGTTCTGCTTCGGCGACTACCCGCACATGGCGATCGACCGGGCGTCGCTCGTCGTCACCACGAACGAGTTCGACAACCTGGGCGCCGGCGAGTTCCACGGCGCGCAGCTGTACGCGTTCTCGAAGGCCGACCTGATCAGCGGGGTCGCGGCGCCGACGATGGCCGTGATCCCGAACATCTTCTCCCACGCGATGAACGACTTCGGCTACTCGATCGAGCCGGTCGCGTCGTTGCCGCGGGACTACGAGACGGCGCACCACGGCACGATGTACCTGGGGATGTCGCAGGCGCCGTTCGCGGACGCCACCGCGCACGGCATCTCGCTGTGGCGCCTGACGAACACGGCCTCGATCGATCACACGCCGAACCTGCACCTGGTCGAGACGTCGATCCCGACCGACGACTACGCGGCGCCGCCGTCGGCGCGGCAGAAGCCGGGCGACACGCCGCTGCTGGATTGCGAGAACGACCTGAACTGCATCGGCGCGGCCAACCCGGTCCAGCAGGGCCCGTGGCCGTTGGATGCGGGTGACGGCACCGTCGGCGGCGGGTGGCTCCGGAACGGGGTCGTCTACCTGGTCGCCGGCGCGGCGCTCGCCGGCAACGGCGGCGCGCTGATCGCCGAGGACGGCCTGACCTGGTCGCCGATCCCGGTGCACGCGGGCGTGGCGTACTGGGGCCTGCGGCCCGGCCGCTTCACGGACCACGTGGGGCTGGTGTTCCAGGGCGCCGCGGCCGTGACGGGTCACGAACCTCACGTACCCGAGCATCGCGATGAACGGGTCCGGCAAGGGCGCGATCGGCGCCACGCTGGTCGGTCCCAACGTCTACCCGTCGGCCTCGTACCTCCCGTTCAACACGGCCGGACCCTCGGGCTCGGTCGTCGTCGCCGGTGCCGGCGCGGGCCCCAACGACGGGTTCACGGCCACGTTCGACGGCGCGTATCGCACGAGGTGGGGCGACTACGGCGAGGCGACGGTCGCACCCGGTGGAACGGTCTGGCTGGCGTCGGAGTACATCAACCAGACGTGCGACGACGTGACGTTCAACGCCGATAGCACCTGTGGGAACACGCGCACGTTCTTCGCCAACTGGTCGACGCGGCTGTACGCCATCAATCCCTGACGAACTTCATTTCAAGAATTTCATTTCCAGAAGGAGGCAGGACCGCCGCGTCAGCGGCGGTCCGCCTCGTAAGAGCGCGACCAACTCGTCCAACGAACGTCCGGTGATGGTTTGAAATGAAGTTGGTCCGTACGTACCAGCCATGAGCTGAAGAGATAGTTCCTTGCTACTTCCAGGACGTACGTGGTCGAGCCAAATCAGGAAATCGGCGGTCGTCTGATAGCCGGCTGTTGCCTGACCAACTTCGAAGTGGGCTTTCGTCCACGCTGCTTCGAGTCCGAGGCTGTCTCGGACGAAGTCGGCCAGCCCTTCGATCAACCAGCTCGTGGTGTGGTCGTACGTCGGTGCACGCATATACGCGTGCGCCAGCTCGTGGATCACGCAGCCGGCGTCGTCCGGATGCTCCAGGAACCACCGCTCGCTGAGGATGATCCTGCAGGCCGCTCGTCTGCCCCGGCGGGCCCTGACCCGGCAGCACGTCGACGGTGACCCGGGGGAGCGGCGGTTCGACCCCGACGAGCGCCGCGACGTCGGCGCCGTGCTCGGCGATGAGCGACTCCGCCCAGCCCCGGATCCTGGCCCGATCCTTCCTGCCCACGGGCAGGAGGCTACCCGGGGGTTGACGTACGGTCCCGTTCGGTTACGATATATCGCGTTAGTCCAACGATAAGGACGAAAGGAGTCCGAGATGGGACACCACAGGGAAGGACGGCGGCGCGAGAACATGGGGCCGCCGTGGATGTGGGGCGGCATGGGCCGTGGGCCGTGGGGCGGCCGCGGTCGGCGCGCCCAGCGCGGGGATATCCGCACGGCGGTGCTGGATGTGCTCGAGGAGGGCCCGCGGCACGGCTACGACGTGATCCGCGAGCTCGAGGAGCGCAGCGGCGGGCGCTGGCGCCCGAGCCCCGGGTCGGTCTACCCGACGCTCCAGCTGCTCGAGGACGAAGAGCTGGTCACGGGCGAGGAGCGCGACGGCAAGCGGGTCTATTCGCTGACCGACGCGGGCAGGACGGCCCTGAACGAGCGCCGCGACCGGGGCGACTGGAAGCCGCCGTGGGAGAACGGCGGCGACACGAGCCCGCTCTGGGAGGCCGGGTACCCGCTGATGATGGCCGTGAAGCAGGTGGCGACCTCGGGGACCGAGCAGCAGATCCAGGTGGCGATCGACGCGCTGACCGAGGCGCGGAAGAAGATCTACGCGGCCCTGGCGGAGTAGCTAGGCCCAAGGAGGGTCGGACGCCAGGCGCAGCAGCTCGGCGTGCACGGCGGGCGGTCCCGCGAGGATGTCGCCGGACAGGTAGCCGGGGGTGCCGTCCCAATCGGTGACGGCGCCTCCGGCTTCTTCGATGAGGAGACCGCCCGCGGCGACGTCCCAGGGCGCCAGGCCGAGCTCGAAGAAGCCGTCGAAGATCCCGCAGGCGACCCAGGCCAGGTCCAGGCAGGCGGCGCCGGGGCGCCGGAGGTCCTCGAAGCGTTGCAGCGCAGCCTGGAACGTCGCGAGGTACCGCGGCACCCGGTCCTTGACCCGGAAGGGGAAGCCGGTGCCGACCACGGCGCGCTCGACCGGCCGCGTCGAGACCCGGGCGGGGCGTGCGGGAGCGTTCGGTGGCTCCCAGACGGTTCCGGCGCCGCGGGCCGCGTGCCAGACGTCGCCCAGGAACGGCGCCGCGATCGCCGCGGCGACCGGGGTCTCCCCGTCAACGAGGGCGACCGAGACGCCGACGGCCCAGAAGCCGTGCAGGAAGTTCGTGGTGCCGTCCAGCGGGTCGATCACCCAGCGCAGGCCGGTCGTTGCCCCGCCGGACTCCTCTCCTTGCAGCGCAACGTCGGGGGTCTCGGCCCGCAGGAGCGCCTCGATCGCGACCTCGGCGGCCACGTCGACCTCGGTCACCCAGTCGCCCGGGAGGCCCTTCGCCTCGCCCTCGGCGGGCGCGCGCCCGATCTTGACGACCTCCGCGCCGGCCAGGGCGGCCGCCCGGGCCACCGTGCGCATCCGGCCGAGGTCCATCGCGCGACGCTACCAGTCCGGTACACTTGCCCCGCATCTCATGCCGGCGGACGGGCACATCCGCCGGGACGCAGCGCGTTCTGTTGACGCATCCGGGTCCTAGGCCGATAGCCTTATCGGTCGCGCCTCGGTCCGGCCAGCCTCCGAGCGCGCGATCGATGAACATCCGGGTGATCGCCATGTTCTGTGGCGCGCGCCCGGGTGACTTGACAACGGAAGAGTGCAGACGAGAGGCCGCATGCCCACGATCGAACAGCTCGTACGGAACGGTCGCGAGACCCCGAAGAAGAAGAACAAGGCCCCCGCCTTGCGGGAGTCTCCGCAGCGGCGTGGCGTCTGCACCCGTGTCATGACCTTCACCCCGAAGAAGCCGAACTCCGCGCTGCGGAAGGTCGCGCGCGTGCGCCTGACCACCGGCGTCGAGGTCACGGCGTACATCCCCGGCATCGGCCACAACCTCCAGGAGCACTCGATCGTGCTGGTGCGCGGCGGCCGCGTGAAGGACCTCCCGGGCGTGCGCTACAAGATCATCCGCGGCACGCTCGACACCGCCGGCGTCAAGGGACGGCGCCAGGCCCGCTCGCGCTACGGCGCGAAGAAGGGCGGCGAGTAGCGTGCCGCGCAAGGGCCCTGCCGTACGCCGGCCGATCCAGCCGGACCCCGTCTACCAGAACCCGCTGGTCACGCAGCTGATCAACCGGGTGCTGCTGCACGGGAAGAAGACCGTGGCCGAGGGCATCGTCTACGACGCCCTCGAGCAGATCAGCCAGAAGACCGCGAACGACCCGGTCATCACCCTGAAGAAGGCGGTCGAGAACGTGCGGCCGCTGCTCGAGGTGAAGTCGCGGCGCGTCGGCGGCGCCTCCTACCAGGTGCCGATCGAGGTCAAGCCGCAGCGCGGCACCACGCTCGCGATGCGGTGGCTCGTGAACTTCAGCCGGCAGCGTCGCGAGAACTCGATGTCCGAGCGCCTGGTGGCCGAGATCATGGACGCCTCCGTCGGCGCCGGTGGCTCGGTCAAGCGGCGCGAGGACATGCACAAGATGGCCGAGGCGAACAAGGCGTTCGCGCACTACCGGTACTGATGGAAGAGATATCCATGACCCGCCCTTCGGGGCGGGATCCCTATGAGCAGGGGGCGCGCTAGATGGCGAGCCCCGCGGAGACGATGCACGTGGCGAGCACCGACCAGGACGTCAAGAAGGGCGCGAAGGGTCTCGCGATCCGCGAGTACCCCCTGGCTCGCACGCGCAACATCGGGATCATGGCGCACATCGACGCCGGCAAGACCACGACGACCGAGCGGATCCTCTACTACACCGGTCGCGCCTACAAGATCGGCGAGGTCCACGAGGGCACGGCCGTCATGGACTGGATGGCGCAGGAGCGCGAGCGCGGCATCACGATCACGTCGGCCGCCACCACGTGCCAGTGGAAGGGCCACTGGATCAACATCATCGACACGCCCGGCCACGTCGACTTCACGGTCGAGGTCGAGCGGTCGCTCCGCGTGCTCGACGGCGCCGTGGCCGTGTTCGACTCCGTGGCCGGCGTCGAGCCGCAGTCCGAGACCGTGTGGCGCCAGGCCGACCGCTACGGCGTCCCGCGCGTGGCGTTCGTGAACAAGATGGACCGCACCGGCGCGAACTTCACGCGGACGGTCGAGATGATGGTCGACCGGCTCAACGCGAACCCGCTCGTGCTCCAGCTCCCGTGGGGCAGCGAGGGCGACTTCAAGGGGTGCATCGACCTCGTCCAGATGAACGCCCACTACTGGGAGGGCGACATGGGCGAGGAGTGGAAGGACACCGACATCCCCGCCGAGTACCTCGAGGCGGCGAAGCTCGCGCGCCACGAGCTGTTCGAGAAGCTCGCCGAGTCCGACGAGGAGCTCTTCGAGAAGTTCGTGAACGAGGAGGAGCCCACCGTCGAGGAGCTGAAGCGCGCGATCCGCACGGCCACCCTCGCCGGCCACGGCGTCCCGGTGCTCTGCGGCTCCGCGTTCAAGAACAAGGGCGTGCAGCTGCTGCTGGACGCCGTGGTCGATTTCCTGCCGAGCCCGGTCGACGTCGCGCCGGTCGAGGGCCACCTGCCGTTCAAGGAGGACCAGCACGTCGAGCGCAAGCCCGACGACGCCGAGCCCTTCGCCGCGCTCGCGTTCAAGATCATGTCGGACCCCTACGTCGGGCGCCTCACGTACCTGCGCGTCTACTCGGGCGTGCTCCGCAGCGGCTCGCACGTGCTGAACGCCACGAAGGACCGCAAGGAGCGGATCGGCCGGATCCTCCAGATGCACGCGAACCACCGCGAGGACATGGACGCGGCGTACACCGGCGACATCGTCGCCGTGGTCGGGCTGAAGCACGCCACCACCGGCGACACGATCTGCGACCCCGACAAGCCCGTCGTGCTGGAGCAGATCAGCTTCCCGACGCCGGTGATCAGCGTGGCCGTCGAGCCGAAGACGAAGGCCGACCAGGACAAGCTGGGCGCGGGGCTCGCGAAGCTCGCCGACGAGGATCCGACGTTCGTCGTGCGCTTCGACGACGAGACCGGGCAGACCGTCATCTCGGGGATGGGCGAGCTGCACCTCGACATCATCGTCGACCGCCTGCACCGCGAGTTCAACGTCGACGCGAACGTCGGCAAGCCGCAGGTCGCGTACCGCGAGACGATCACGAAGCTGGTGCACAAGGTGGACATGCGCTTCGTCCGCCAGACCGGCGGCCGCGGCCAGTACGGCCACGTCGTGATCGACCTCGAGCCGACCGGCCCCGGCGGCGGCTACGAGTTCATCAACAAGATCTCGGGCGGGGCGATCCCGCGCGAGTACATCCCGTCGGTCGACCAGGGCATCCAGGAGGCGATGGACAACGGCGTCGTCGCCGGCTACCCGCTCGTCGACCTGCGCGCCACGCTGATCGACGGCACGTACCACGAGGTCGACTCCTCGGAGATGGCCTTCAAGATCGCCGGCTCGATGGCGCTGAAGGAAGCGGCGCGGAAGGCCGGCCCGGTCCTGCTGGAGCCGGTGATGGAGTTCGAGGTCACGACGCCCGAGGAGTTCCTCGGCGACGTGATGGGCGACGTCACCGCGCGCCGCGGCCGGATCGAGAACATCGACGACCGCGCCGGCCAGAAGGTGGTGCGCGTCGTGGTGCCGCTGGCCGAGCTGTTCGGCTACGCGACCGACCTGCGCTCGCGCACCCAGGGCCGCGCGGCGCACAGCCCGATGCAGCTGCACGCGTACAACGAGGTGCCGGTGCAGATCGCGAAAGAGATCGTCGCCCGGGTCACGGGCGAGTAGGGACACAGAAGGGGATCACGGCAGATGGCGAAGCAGAAGTTCGAGCGGAACAAGCCCCACGTGAACATCGGCACGATCGGGCACATCGACCACGGCAAGACCACGCTGACGGCCGCGATCACGAAGCGCCAGGCCGACAAGGGTCTGGCCGACTACACCCCCTTCGACCAGATCGACAAGGCCCCGGAGGAGCGCGAGCGCGGCATCACGATCGCGATCGCCCACGTCGAGTACCAGACCGATGCCCGCCACTACGCCCACGTGGACTGCCCCGGCCACGCCGACTACGTCAAGAACATGATCACCGGCGCCGCCCAGATGGACGGGGCCATCCTGGTCGTCTCCGCCGCCGACGGCCCCATGCCCCAAACGCGTGAGCACGTGCTCCTGGCCCGTCAGGTCGGCGTCCCCTACATCGTGGTCGCCCTGAACAAGTGCGACATGGTCGATGACCCGGAGCTCCTTGACCTGGTGGAGCTCGAGGTCCGTGAGCTCCTTTCCTTCTACGAGTTCCCCGGGGACGACGTCCCGGTCATCAAGGTCTCGGCCCTGAAGGCCCTGGAGGGCGATGAGACCTGGGGAGCGGCGATCGATCAGCTCCTCGACGCCTGTGATTCCTACATCCCCGAGCCCGTCCGCGACATCGACAAGCCCTTCCTGATGGCGATCGAGGACGTCTTCTCGATCACCGGACGGGGAACGGTCGTGACGGGCCGGGTCGAGCGAGGCGTCCTCAAGAAGATGGAGGAGGTCGAGATCGTCGGGATCACGGCTACCCGCAAGACCACGGCCACCGACCTCGAGATGTTCCGCAAGCTCCTCGATGAGGTGCGCGCGGGCGACAACGTCGGGGTGTTGCTCCGAGGCATCGACAAGGAGGAGGTCGAGCGCGGCCAGGTGCTCGCCAAGCCCGGCTCCGTCACCCCCCACACGAACTTCGAGTCCCAGGTCTACGTCCTGTCCAAGGAAGAGGGAGGCCGCCACACCCCGTTCTTCAACGGCTACCGCCCCCAGTTCTACTTCCGCACCACCGACGTGACCGGGACCGCCAACCTCCCCGAGGGCGTGGAGATGGTCATGCCCGGGGACAACGTCGAGATGACCGTCGAGCTGATCAACCCCATCGCGATGGAAGAGGGCCTGCGCTTCGCCATCCGCGAGGGCGGCCGCACCGTCGGCGCCGGCCGCGTCGTGACCATCGTGAAATAGGTCTCAAGTAGCGAAGCGATAGACCAAGGACAAGGGACGGGAGACACGCTTCGATGGCAGGACCCAAGATCCGCATCAAGCTCCGGGCGTACGACCACCGGATGCTGGACGTCGCGGCGCGCGACATCGTCGAGCACGTCCAGCGCACCGGCGCGAAGGTCGTGGGCCCGGTGCCGCTGCCGACGGAGCGCAACATCTACACGGTGATCCGCTCGCCGCACAAGTACAAGGACTCGCGCGAGCACTTCCAGATGCTCACGCACAAACGACTGATCGACATCGTCGACGCGACGTCGAAGACCGTGCAGGAGCTCCAGCGGCTGAACCTGTCCGCGGGCGTGGACATCGAGATCAAGCTCTAGCTCTGGGTTTTGGGCCTGGTTCGGGGGACATGATGAGCGACATCAAGGGGATCGTGGGCGAGAAGATGGGGATGACCCAGATCTTCGTCGAGACCCACGCGGTGCCGGTGACGGTGCTGAAGGCCGGCCCCTGCGTGGTCGCCCAGATCCGCACGCAGGAGACCGACGGCTACGACGCGGTCCAGCTCGCGTACGGCAGCCTCGCGCCGCGCCACACGAACAAGCCGACCGCCGGGCACTTCGAGCGCTCGGGCGCCGAGGCGCGCCGGCACCTCGTCGAGCTCCGCACCGACGACGCCGGCAGCTACACGCTCGGCCAGGAGGTGACGGCCGACGTCTTCGCGCCGGGCGACACGGTCGACGTCGTCGGCGTCTCGAAGGGCAAGGGGTTCAGCGGCGTGATGAAGCGCCACGGGTTCCACGGCCTGCGCGCCAGCCACGGCGTGAAGCGCAAGCACCGGGCGCCGGGCGCGATCGGCGCCTGCGCCACGCCCTCGCGCGTGTTCAAGGGCATGCCGATGGCGGGCCAGTTCGGCAACCAGCGCGTGACCGTCCTGAACCTCGAGGTCGTCCGGTCCGATCCCGAGCGCGGCCTGCTGCTGGTCAAGGGCGCCGTCCCGGGGCCGAACGGCGGCCTCGTGATGGTGCGCTCCGCCGTGAAGGCGCCCGTCGGGAAGGGGGCCTGAGGTGGCGACGATCGACGTCATGGACCTGACCGGGTCGAAGACCGGCTCCCGGGACCTGCCGGCCGAGGTGTTCGAGGCCGACATCAACGTGCCGCTGATGCACCAGGTGGTCGTGGCCGGCATGGCGAGCATCCGCGCCGGCACGCACTCCACGAAGACGCGCGGCGACGTCCGCGGCGGCGGGAAGAAGCCGTGGCGCCAGAAGGGCACCGGCCGCGCGCGGCAGGGCTCGATCCGCGCGCCGCAGTGGACCGGCGGCGGCGTGGCCCACGGGCCGGTCGTGCGCGACCACAACCAGCGGATCAACAAGAAGATGAAGCGCGGCGCGCTCCGGGCGGCGCTGTCCGACGCGCTGGCCTCGGGGAAGCTCGCGGTGGTCGGCGAGCTCGGGTTCGAGGAGCCGGCGACGAAGCGCGCCGCCGGGCTGCTCGAGGCGCTCGAGCTCCAGGGCCGCGTCCTGGTGATCCTGGCGCAGCCCACCGATTCCGGCGCGGTCGAGAAGTCGTTCCGCAACATCCCGTTCGTGAAGATGGCCTACGCAGGTGGCCTGGGCACCTATGACGTGCTGCTGGCCGACCGGATCCTGCTGACCGCCGACGCGCTCGACGTCCTCGGCGGCCAGACGAAGGGCCAGACGAAGGGCCAGACGAAGGGCGGTGACGCGGCGTGAAGTCCTCGCGCGACGTCATCATCCGCCCGGTCGTCTCGGAGAAGTCCTACGCCGGGCTCGAGCACAACTCGTACACGTTCCTCGTCGATCCGCGGTCGAACAAGACCGAGATCAAGGAGGCCGTGCAGGCGATCTGGGACGTCCGCGTGACGTCGGTCAACACGTTGAAGCGCAAGGGCAAGCTCAAGCGCCGCGGCTACACGAAGGGCCGGCGGCCGCTGGAGAAGCGCGCGATCGTCACCCTCGCCGAGGGCGACGCGATCGAGATCTTCGAGACGGGGAAGTAAGCGATGGCCGTTCGCAAGTACAAGCCGACGACGCCGGGACGCCGCGGCGCCAGCGTCGCGTCCTTCGACGAGATCACGCGCTCGACCCCCGAGAAGTCGCTCGTCACGAAGGGCCGGAACAAGGCCGGGCGCAACGTGCACGGCCGGGTCACCGCGCGGCACCAGGGCGGCGGCGCGAAGCGGCGCTACCGCATCGTGGACTTCCGCCGGAACAAGGACGGCGTGCCGGCGAAGGTGGCCCACATCGAGTACGACCCGAACCGCAGCGCCCGGATCGCGCTGCTGCACTACGTGGACGGCGAGAAGCGCTACATCCTGGCGCCCGACGGCGTGGTGCAGGGCGACCGGCTGATGTCCGGCGCCGAGGCCGAGATCCGGCCGGGCAACGCGCTGCCGCTGCGGAACATCCCGGTCGGCACCGTGATCCACGCGATCGAGCTGAAGCCGGGCGCCGGCGCGAAGATGGCGCGGTCGGCCGGCACGAGCGTCCAGCTGATGGCGAAGGAAGGCACGATGGCGACGCTGCGGCTGCCCTCGGGCGAGACGCGGCTGGTGCCGTCGGCCTGCAAGGCGACGGTCGGCGCGGTCGGCAACGCCGAGCACGAGCTGATCTCGCTGGGCAAGGCGGGTCGCGCGCGCTGGAAGCGCAAGCGTCCGTCGGTCCGCGGCGTCGCGATGAACCCGGTCGACCACCCGCTGGGCGGCGGCGAGGGGAAGTCCTCGGGCGGCCGGCACCCCACCTCGCCGTGGGGCCAGAAGGAAGGCCGCACCCGGAAGAAGAACAAGGCGTCGAACAAGTACGTCGTCCGGCGCCGTGGGAAAGGTCGTGGCTAGATGCCCCGCTCCGTGAAGAAGGGTCCGTTCGTCGACGAGCACCTGGCGAAGAAGGTCGACGACATGAACAAGAAGGGCGAGAAGAAGGTCGTGCGGACCTGGTCGCGCCGCTCCACGATCGTGCCGGACATGATCGGGCACACGATCGCGGTGCACGACGGCCGCAAGCACGTGCCGGTGTTCGTGTCCGAATCGATGGTCGGGCACAAGCTCGGCGAGTTCGCGCCGACCCGCACGTTCCGTTCGCACGCCCGGGACGAGCGAAGGACGGGGGTGCGCCAGATGCCGGAGGCGCGCGCCACGATGAAGTACATGCGGACCTCGCCGCGCAAGATGCGCCGGGTCGTCGAGCTGATCCGCGGCCAGCACGTCGCGGAGGCGCAGCGGATCCTGCGCTTCTCCAGCCTGGGCGCGTCCCACGACGTCGAGAAGCTGTTGAAGTCCGCGGTCGCGAACGCCGAGCAGCGGCCCGGCGTGATCGCGGAGAACCTGGTGGTGGCGCGGGCGTGGGTCGACGACGGCCCGACGCTCAAGCGCTACCGCCCGCGCGCCTACGGCCGCGCGACGCGGGTGCGCAAGCGCACGTCGCACGTCACGGTCGTGGTCGAGACGATGGAAGAGGGAAGGGCGGGCTAGTGGGACACAAGATCCACCCATACGGGTTCCGGCTCGGGGTGATCTACCCCTGGAAGAGCAACTGGTACGCGAAGCGCGACTACGCGGAGCACCTCCACGAGGACATCTGGATCCGCAAGCACATCCGTTCGCGGCTGACGCGCGCCGGCATCTCCTCGATCGACATCGAGCGCAAGGGCGACCAGATCTGGGTCTTCATCCGCACGGCCCGCCCCGGCATCGTGATCGGGCGCAAGGGCGCGGAGGTCGACCGGCTGCGCAAGGACATCGAGCGCTACACGAAGAAGCGCGTCGACGTGAAGGTCGAGGACATGAACCAGGCCTCGAGCGAGGTGCGGCCGGAGACCGACGCCGCGCTGCTGGCCCAGGGCGTCGCCGAGCAGCTCGTCGGCCGCGTGGCGTTCCGCCGCGCGATGCGCCGGGCCGTGCAGACCGCGATGCGCTCGGGCGCGCTCGGCGTGCGGGTGGCCGCGGCCGGACGCCTCGGCGGCTCCGAGATGGGTCGCAAGGAGTGGTACCGCGAGGGCCGCGTGCCCCTGCACACGCTGCGGGCGAAGGTCGACTTCGGCACCGCGGAGGCGAAGACCACGATGGGTGCGATCGGTGTGAAGGTGTGGGTCTACCACGGCGACGAGGTGCCCTACCGCGAGCAGGAGACCGAGCGGGCGCGTGCGCGCGCGACGGCGAGAGCTCGTAGCCCGAAGTCGCCCGAAGTCGACGCCGGAACCTCCGGTATTCGAAGTTGGCTGAGAACCAAACACCTGGAGCCTCCGGTGCTTCGGACGAACCGAAAGTCGAAACACCCGTCGAGGTCGCTGTGGATGCTCCGGTCGAGGCGAACCGTCGAGGCGGAGACCAGCGCCGAGGCGATGGCTTCGATCGACGCTCCATCAACTTCGAGCGAGGGTGGTGAGTCGTAGTGCTCGCACCCAAGCGCGTGAAGCACAGGAAGGTCCACCGAGGACGGATGAAGGGCAAGGCGACGGGCCACACCGACATCCAGTACGGGGACTACGCGATCGTCGCGCTCGAGCCCGGGTGGATCACGAACCGCCAGATCGAGGCGAGCCGGGTCGCGATGACGCGGCACATCAAGCGAGGCGGCAAGGTGTGGATCACGATCTTCCCCGACAAGCCGGTGACGAAGAAGCCGGCGGAGACCCGCATGGGCTCGGGCAAGGGCAACCCGGAGGGCTGGGTCGCCGTCGTGAAGCCGGGCCGCGTGATGTTCGAGCTGGCCGGCGTGACCGAGTCGCTCGCGCGCGAGGCGATGCTGCGGGCCCAGCACAAGCTGCCGATCAGGACGAAGTTCATCACGCGGGTGGGGGACTGAGGCGATGCCGAGCAGGGCCGCGGAGCTGCGCGAGCTGCCGGACGAGGAGCTCTACGTCCGGATCGAGGGGGCGAAGGAGGAGCTGTTCAACCTCCGCTTCCAGCTCGCGACCGGGCAGCTGGACAACGTCGCCCGGCTGAAGGAGCTGCGGCACGACGTGGCCCGCCTGGCCACGGTGCTGCGCGAGCGCGAGATCGAGCTGGAGCTCGACACGATCGCGGCCTCGGCCGAGCGGATCGAGGAGCAGGAGACGAGGACGAGGACGGTGAGTGACGAGACGGCGACCCCGGCGACGGCCGGCGCGGACGCCGGTCGCGGCCGGCGGAAGGTCCGCACGGGCGTGGTGGTCTCCGACGCGATGGACAAGACCGTCGTCGTTCGGATCGACCGGCAGGTCCGGCATCCGTTGTACGGCAAGATCGTTCGTCGGTCGTCGAAGTTGGCGGCGCACGACGAGGCCAACGACGTGCACACGGGCGACACCGTCCGCGTGATGGAGACGCGCCCGATCAGCAAGTCGAAGCGCTGGCGCGTGGTCGAGGTCGTGGAGAGGGCGAAGTAAGTGATCCAACAGGAGACGCGCTGCAAGGTCGCGGACAACACGGGGGCCAAAGAGGTCCTGTGCATCCGCGTCCTCGGCGGGTCTGCCCGTCGCTACGCCGGCGTCGGCGACGTGATCGTCGGCACGGTGAAGGACGCGATCCCGAACGGCGCCGTGAAGAAGGGCGAGGTCGTGAAGGCCGTCGTCGTGCGGACCGCGAAGGAGCGTCGCCGTCCCGACGGCTCGTACATCCGCTTCGACGACAACGCGGTCGTGCTGCTGACGACCGACGCGCGGAACCCGCGCGGGACCCGCATCTTCGGGCCCGTGGCGCGCGAGCTCCGCGAGAAGCGGTTCATGAAGATCATCTCGCTCGCACCGGAGGTGCTGTAGATGTCCGGCCTCGACATCAAGAAGGACGACACGGTCCGCGTGATCGCGGGCAAGGACCGCGGCAAGGAGGGCCGGGTCGTGCGCGTGCAGCCGCAGGAGCGCCGCGTGATGGTCGACGGCGTGGCCCTGGCGAAGAAGCACTCGCGGACCACCGGCCGCCGGACCAGCGCCGGCACCCAGCTCCAGCAGGGCGGCATCATCGACGTGGAGATGTTCGTGGACATCTCGAACGTCCAGCTGGTCTGCAAGAGCTGCCACCAGCCCACGCGCGTCGGGCACGTCGTCAACGCCGACGGCGTGAAGGTCCGGGTCTGTCGCAAGTGCGGATCGGAGCTGTAGCCATGGCCCCAGAGACGACCGGGGAACGGTACGTGCCGCGCCTGAAGGTCCGCTACCGCGACGAGCTCGTCGCGCCGCTCAAGGAGCAGCTCGGCTTCACGAACGTGATGCAGGTGCCGCGCCTGGAGAAGATCGTCGTGAACATGGGCGTGGGCGACGCGATCAAGGACGGTCGTATGCTGGATGCCGCCCTCGCGGACCTGACCACCATCACGGGTCAGAAGCCGGTGATCACCAAGGCACGGAAGTCGATCGCCGGGTTCAAGCTCCGTGAGGGCATGCCCATCGGCGCGAAGGTGACGCTGCGCGGCGACCGGGCGTGGGAGTTCATGGACCGGCTCGTCTCGCTGGCGCTGCCGCGGATCCGCGACTTCCGCGGCCTGGACCCGGCGGCGTTCGACGGGCACGGGAACTACACCCTCGGGGTGACGGAGCAGCTGATCTTCCCCGAGGTCGACTACGACACAGGTGGTGGAGGTGCGCGGGATGGACATCACGATCGTGACGACCGCCCGCACCGACGACGAAGGACGCGCGCTGCTCATCGCGCTGGGCTTCCCCTTCGCGGGGCAGACGGCGGACGCGGCGGCGGGCTGAGCGAGAACAGGACACGAAGGACAGGGACGGATGGCGAAGAAGGCGCTCCTGAACAAGCAAGAGAAGCAGCCGAAGTACCGGGTGCGCGCGTACACGCGCTGCCGCCGGTGCGGGCGGCCGCGTGCCGTGTACAAGCGGTTCATGCTGTGCCGCATCTGCTTCCGCGAGCTCGCGCACCTCGGTGAGCTGCCGGGGGTGACGAAGGCGTCATGGTGAGCACGAAGTTCTCCTCGAACGTCTCCGACCCGGTCTCGGACCTGCTCACGCGGATCCGCAACGCGAACATCGCGCAGAAGGACGAGCTCCGGGTGCCGGCCTCGAAGATGTCGGCGGCCGTGCTCGAGATCCTCAACACCGAGGGCTTCATCGAGCGCTACGAGCGCGGCGGCGAGGGCGTCCACCAGGTGTTCGTGGTCCGGCTGAAGTACGGCCAGCGCAAGCAGAAGGCGATCACCGGCCTGCGGCGGATCTCGAAGCCCGGGCGGCGGGTCTACCGCGGCCGCGACGAGCTCCCGCGCGTGATGGGCGGCCTCGGGGTCGCGATCGTCAGCACGTCCCAGGGCGTGATGACCGACCGCGACGCGTCACGGAAAGGCATCGGCGGGGAGATCCTCGCCTACGTGTGGTGAGGGAGCGATGAGTCGGATCGGCAAGCAGCCCATCGAGATCCCCGGCGGCGTGAACGTCTCGGTCGCCGAGGGCAACGTCGTGACCGTCACCGGGCCGCGCGGCACCCTCACGCAGAGCCTGCACACGAACATGCGCATCGTGCTGGAGGACGGCGTCGCCCGCGTCGAGCGGCCCGACGAGGAGGGCTTCAACCGCGCCCTCCACGGCCTCACGCGCACGCTGCTCGCGAACATGGTCGAGGGCGTGACGAAGGGCTACGAGAAGCGCCTGACGATCATCGGCGTCGGCTACCGCGCCGCGCTGAAGGGCTCCGACCTCGAGGTCCAGGTGGGCTACTCGCATCCGGTCCTGGTGCCGCAGCCCGCAGGGCATCGAGTTCGAGGTCCCGACGGCCACCTCGATCGTGGTGCGCGGCAACGACAAGGCCCAGGTGGGCGAGGTCGCCGCGAACATCCGCAAGATCCGCAAGCCCGAGCCGTACAAGGGCAAGGGCATCCGCTACGAGAACGAGTACGTCCGCAAGAAGGCGGGCAAGGCCGCGAAGGGGGCCGCCTGATGGCCGCGAAGACCAACCGGACGGCCCGGCTGCGGCGGCACGCGCGCGTGCGCAAGAAGGTGCACGGCGACCCGACCCGCCCGCGCCTGGCCGTGTACCGCTCGAACCGGCACATCTACGCCCAGCTGATCGACGACGCCGCGGCCTCGACGGTCGCGGCGGCATCGGACGCCGAGGTGACGGTCGACGGATCGCCGACCGATCGCGCGAAGGCCGTCGGGCAGCTGCTCGCGACGCGCGCCACGGAGGCGGGCATCCGCACCGCGGTGTTCGACCGCGGCGGGCGCCGCTACCACGGACGGGTCGCCGCCGTGGCCGATGGGGCACGTGAGGGAGGACTCCAGATCTGATGCGACGCTACGACGCCAGGAACGAAGAGAAGAGCCCGTACGAGGAGCGGGTGATCTCGATCAACCGGGTCGCCAAGGTGGTGCAGGGCGGCCGGCGGTTCTCGTTCGCTGCGCTCGTCGTCGTGGGCGACGGCGCCGGCAGGGTCGGCGTCGGCTACGGCAAGGCCAAGGAGGTGCCCTCCGCGATCGCGAAGGGCGTCGAGCAGGCCCGCCGCCGGATGTTCGAGGTGCCGATGATGGGCACCACGATCCCGCACGAGGTCATCGGGGAGGCGGGCGCCGGCGTCGTGCTGCTGAAGCCGGCCGCGCCGGGGACCGGCGTCATCGCCGGCGGCGCCGTCCGCGCGCTCATCGAGTGCGCCGGCATCAAGGACATCCTGTCGAAGTCGATGGGCTCCTCGAACCAGATCAACATCGTGAAGGCGGCCGTCCAGGGGCTGCAGCAGCTCCGCAAGCCCGCGGAGGTGGCGAAGCTGCGCGGCCGCGACATCCACCAGGTGGCGCCGAAGCCGATGGTCGAGGCGGTCGCCGCCGCCGAGGATCGGACGAACGCGGCCCGCGCCGCGGCGCTCCAGGAGCAGTACGGGGTCAACGCCGAAGGCACGTCGAGCCGGAGCGGACGATGAGCCAGCTGAAGGTGACCCAGGTCCGCAGCGTGATCGACCGGCCGAAGGACCAGAAGGACACGGTCCGCCGGCTCGGGCTGCGCCGCATGCACGACACCGTCGTGAAGGAGGACCGGCCGGACATCCGCGGGATGCTCGCGAAGGTCCGCCACCTCGTGACGCGTCGAGGAGGTCTGATGAAGATCCACCACCTCCGCCCCGCCGAGGGCGCGAAGACCGAGCGCACCCGGGTCGGGCGCGGTCGCGCCGGCGCCCGCGGGAAGACGGCCGGCCGCGGCACGAAGGGCACGGGCGCCCGCAAGACCGTCCCGACGCACTTCGAGGGCGGCCAGATGCCCTACCAGCGGCGGGTGCCGAAGCTGAAGGGCTTCTCGAACCCGAACCGCGTCGAGTACACGCCGGTCAACGTCGCGATCCTCGAGGAGTACTTCGACGGCGAGGTCACGCCGGCCGCCCTCGTGGCACACGGCTTGGCGCACAAGGGACGTCCCGTGAAGATCCTGGCCCGTGGCGAGCTCACGAAGGCGCTGACCGTGAAGGCGCACGCCTTCTCGGCGGCCGCGCGGGCGAAGATCGAAGCCGCGGGCGGCACGGCGGAGTCCATCGTCTGATCCGGGGTACCCTTAAGCCGCCGTGCTGAAGGCATTCCTCAACTCGTTCAGGATCCCGGACCTCCGGAACAAGATCCTGTTCACGCTGTTCATCATCGTCGTCTACCGGTTCGGGAACCACGTCCCGGTGCCGGTGGTGGACACGACCCAGCTCCAGAAGTCGGCGAACACGTCGGGCTTCCTGGACTTCATCAACCTGTTCTCCGGCGGCGGGCTCACCCGGTTCTCGGTGTTCGCGCTCGGCATCATGCCGTACATCACCAGCTCGATCATCATGCAGCTGCTGACCGTCGTGATCCCGAAGCTCCAGCAGTGGCAGGACGAGGGCGAGGCCGGGGTCAAGAAGACGAACCAGTGGACCCGCTACCTCACCGTCGTGCTGGCCCTGCTCCAGTCGACCGGCCTCGTGTTCCTGTTCCACTCCCAGCAGAACGGGCTCCCGGACCTCTTCCCCGTGAGCACGTTCACGTGGGAGAACGTGCTGCTGATCGTGCTGACGATGACCGCCGGCACGGCGCTGATCATGTGGCTCGGCGAGCTGATCACCCAGCGCGGCGTGGGCAACGGCATGTCGATCATCATCTTCACCAGCGTGATCAGCCGGCTCCCGTTCGAGGGCAGCGCGATCCTGCGGGCCGGCGGCGCCGGCAAGTTCATCGTGGTCCTGCTGATCGGCATCGGGATCATCGTCGCGGTCGTGTACATGGACCAGGGCCAGCGGAAGGTGCCGGTCCAGTACGCGAAGCGCGTGGTCGGCCGCAAGCAGATGATGGGCGGCAGCACGTACCTGCCGTTGAAGGTCAACCAGGCCGGCGTGATCCCGATCATCTTCGCGACGTCGGTCCTGTACTTCCCGGTCCTGATCGCGAGCGTCTATCACGCAGCAGTGGTTCTCAGGACTTCGTGAACAAGTACGTCCAGAACCAGCGGAGCATCCTGTACATGCTGATCCTGGCGTCGCTGATCGTGTTCTTCAGCTACTTCTACACGGCGATCCAGTTCGATCCGGTCCGCACCGCCGACAACCTGCGGAAACAGGGTGGGTTCGTGCCGGGCATCCGCCCCGGCCCCCCGACGGCCGACTACCTGAACGACATCCTGGTGCGGATCACGCTGCCGGGCTCGCTGTTCCTGGCCGCGATCGCGCTGATCCCGACGATCGTGCTGGCGACGTGGAACTTCCAGCAGTTCCCGTTCGGCGGCACGTCGATCCTGATCGCGGTGGGCGTCGCGCTCGAGACGATGAAGCAGATCGAATCGCAGCTGATGATGCGCCACTACGAAGGCTTCTTGCGCTAGCCCACGAGGAAAGGCCGTCCGGATGCGCTTCGTGTTCATCGGGCTCCCCGGCGCGGGCAAGGGCACCCAGGCGCGCCTGCTCTCCGAGCTCCTCGAGATCCCGCAGATCTCGACCGGCGACATCCTGCGCGAGCAGGTCGAGGAGGGGACCCACCTCGGGATCGAGGCGCGGACCTTCATGGACCGGGGCGAGTACGTCCCCGACGGGGTCATGGTGCGGATGGTGCAGGAGCGGCTGCTGGAGCCCGACGCGTCGAAGGGGTTCATCCTCGACGGGTTCCCGCGAACGGTCCACCAGGCCGACGCCCTCGAGGCCGCGCTGGAGAGCGCCGGCACGCCGCTCACGGCCGTGGTCCGGTTCACGATCACCGACCCGCTCGCGATCCGGCGGATCACCGGGCGCTACACCTGCCCGACGTGCAAACGGACGTACCATGCCGAGTGGAGCCCGCCCGCGAACGACCTGCTGTGCGACGTGGACGGGACCCCGCTCGAGAAGCGGAACGACGAGAACGCCCTGACCGTCAAGCGGCGCCTGGCGATCTACCGGGAACAAACGGCGCCGCTCGAGACGTATTACGCGGAGCGGGGGCTGCTCCGCGATGTCGACGCCGAGGCGCCGATGGCCGTCGTCAACGAGCGGATGATGGCCGCCCTCGCGGACGTGCTGTAGAGGAGTCGCCGTGATCATCAAGAAATCCCCGCAGGAGCTGGAGAAGATGCGGAAGGCCGGCCGCATCCTGGCCGACACGATCGACCGCGTCGTGGCCGCCGTGGAGCCGGGCGTCACCACGCTCGAGCTCGACCGCATGGCCGAATCGTTCATCCTCGACGCCGGCGCGGTGCCCTCCTTCAAGGGCTACCGGGGCTTCCCCGCCACGATCTGCGCCTCGATCAACGCCGAGATCGTCCACGGGATCCCGTCCCGAGAGCCGGGTCCTGGAGGAGGCCGACGTGCTTTCGCTGGACTTCGGGGCGATCTGGGAGGGGTTCCACTCGGATTCCGCCGTGACGGTGTTCGTCGGAGGGATCGCGCCGAACGGCGACGCGGAACGCCTGGTCAAGACCACGGAGGCGGCCCTGGACGCCGCGATCTCGGTCATCACACCCAACGGGCGGCTGTCCGACATCGGCAACGCGATCGAGACCGTGGCCGTGCGGGAGGGGCTCGGGGTCGTCCGCGAGTACGGGGGCCACGGGATCGGGCGTTCGATGCACGAGGACCCGTTCATCCAGAACTGGGGGCCGCCCGGACGGGGCCCGGAGCTCCGCCCGGGGCTCGTGATCGCGGTCGAGCCCATGCTGAACCTGGGCGAGGACGCCACCCGGGTCCTCGGCGACGGGTGGACCGTGGTCACCGCCGACGGCTCCCTCTCGGCCCATTTCGAGCACACGGTGGCGGTCACGAACAACGGCCACGAGGTCCTGACGGCCCGGAACGGCAGCTAGGACGGCGTGCGTGGACATCCGCGCTGACCTGCTCGTATACTCGGCTTTCACCCGATCGGCGGTGGTGCGTTCGCGCGCCCAGGTCGGGAAACCGAACGAAGAGGAACCTGTCGGAGCGTGGCCAAAGACGACGTCATCGAGGTCGAGGGGACGGTGGTCGAGCCGCTGCCCAACGCCATGTTCCGGGTGGAGCTCGAGAACGGGCACAAGGTGCTCGCCCACATCTCGGGCAAGATGCGGATGCACTACATCCGGATCCTGCCGGGGGACCGGGTGCGCGTGGAGCTGTCGCCGTACGACCTCACGCGAGGCCGTGTGGTCTATCGGTACAAATAGGCGGGACGGCGCGAAGCGCCGAGGTGGGGCGGGGAGGAGAGAGAGAAGTGAAGGTCCGTCCGTCGGTCAAGAGGATGTGCGATCGCTGCCGCGTGATCCGCCGGCGTGGCAAGATCCTCGTCATCTGCTCGAACCCCCGTCACAAGCAGCGGCAGGGCTAAGGAGAGAGACTCAACCATGGCACGCATCGCCGGCGTCGACCTCCCGCGCGACAAGCGCCTGGACATCGCGCTCCGCTACATCTACGGCATCGGCCCGACGCGCGCGTTCGCGATCGTCGGCGGGACCGGGATCGAGGGCGGCACGAAGGTCCGCGACCTCTCCGAGGACGAGGTCCTGCGGATCCGCGAGTACATCGACCGCAACTTCAAGGTCGAGGGCGACCTGCGCCGCGAGGTGGCGCAGGACATCAAGCGGAAGATCGAGATCGGCTGCTACCAGGGCATCCGGCACCGCCGGTCGCTCCCGGTGCGCGGCCAGCGGACCCACACGAACGCCCGTACGCGCAAGGGCCCGAAGAAGACGATCGCCGGTAAGAAGCGCGTCAAGGCGAAGAAGTAGGAACCCATGGCGAAACCCAAAGCGAAGAAGACGAAGCGTCGCGAGAAGAAGCACGTCCTGCACGGGCAGGCGCACATCAAGTCGACCTTCAACAACACGATCGTCACCATCACGGATCTGCAGGGCAACACGCTCAGCTGGGCCAGCGCCGGGAACGTCGGCTTCAAGGGCTCCCGCAAGTCCACGCCGTTCGCCGCGCAGCTGGCCGCCGAGAAGGCCGCGCGCGCCGCGCAGGAGCACGGCCTGCTGAAGGTGGACGTCTTCGTGAAGGGCCCGGGTTCGGGCCGCGAGACCGCGATCCGCTCGCTCGCCGCGGCGGGCCTCGAGATCGCCGGGATCCAAGACGTGACGCCGGTGCCGCACAACGGCTGCCGGCCGCGCAAGCGCCGCCGCGTCTGAGCGACGCGGCGACACCCCGACCGCGCGATGCGACCGGGAGTTCTGAGCAGACGGGGATGGAGTGGATGATCCCCCGTCGAGGAGGGATGTAGAGGTGTTCATCGTCGCAAGGCCTCAGATCGCTGAGGACGTGATCTCGCCGATCCGCTCGAAGTTCACGATCGAACCGCTCGAGCCCGGGTTCGGCTACACGGTCGGCAACTCGCTCCGCCGCACGCTGCTGTCGTCCATCCCGGGCGCGGCGATCTCGTCGGTCCGGATCGACGGCGTGCTGCACGAGTTCGCCACCGTGCCCAAGGTGACCGAGGACGTCACCGACATCATCCTGAACCTGAAGGAGCTGGTGGTCCGCTCCGAGCTGGACGAGCCCACCACGATCTACCTGAAGGCGAAGGGGCCGGCGGAGGTCACCGCCGGCGACATCGCGCCGCCCGCCGGCATCGAGATCCTGAACCCCGAGCTGCACATCGCCACGATCGGCAAGGGCGGCTCGCTGGAGATGGAGATGACCGTCGAGCGCGGCGTCGGCTACCGCGCCTCCGACAAGAACAAGAAGCCCCGCGATCCGATCGGCGTGATCCCGGTGGACTCGATCTTCTCGCCGGTCCGCAAGGTCAGCTACACGGTCGAGAACACCCGTGTCGAGCAGATGACCGACCGCGACAAGCTGATCCTCGACGTCGAGACGGCCGGCGCGGTCACCCCGCGCGAGGCGCTCGCCTCGGCGGGCGGCACGCTCCTCGAGCTCGTGCAGCTGTTCTCGGACCTGGCGGAGGCGCCCAGCGTCTCGGTCGGCCCGGCCGAGGACGAGGAGCTCCCGAGCGACTACCAGATCACGATCGAGGAGCTGAACCTCTCGGTGCGCTCCTACAACTGCCTGAAGCGCGAGGGCATCAACACGGTCGGCGACCTGGTGCAGAAGTCCGAGTCCGAGCTGATGGACATCCGGAACTTCGGGCAGAAGTCGATCGACGAGGTCAAGCAGAAGCTCGAGGAGCTCGGGCTCGGCCTCCGGGAGGAGTGAGGAGCCGGTGCCGACGCCGAAGAAGGGGCCGCGCCTGGGCTCCGGCCCGGATCACCAGCGGCTGATGCTGTCCACGTTGGCGAAGCAGCTGTTCGTCCACGAGGGCATCACCACGACCGAGGCGAAGGCGAAGATGCTCCGTCCCTACGCGGAGCGGCTGATCACGAAGGCGAAGAAGGGCGACCTGACGGCCCGGCGCGACGTCCTGAAGGACATCCCCGACCGGGACATCGTGGCGCGGCTGTTCCACGACATCGCGCCGCGCTTCGCCGAGCGTGACGGCGGCTACACCCGGATCCTGAAGCTGGGGTCGCGCAAGGGCGACGGTGCGCCGATGGCGCGGATCGAGCTGGTCGAACGGGAAGGGTGAGCGCCGGCTCCGCCCCCCGCACGATCCGGCTCGACCTCGCCTACGACGGCACCGGCTTCCACGGCTGGGCCCGGCAGCGCGATCCGTCGGTCCGCACGGTCGAGGGCGCGCTCATCGCGGTCCTCGAACGCGTCCTCCTCGACGACGTGCGCCTGTCGGTCGCCGGCCGGACGGACGCCGGCGTGCACGCGGCCGGGCAGGTCGCGTCGTTCGTGACGGCGTCGTCGGTGGCGCCGGAGAAGATCCAGGCGGCGGTCAACGGCGCGCTCGCGCCGGAGATCGTCGTCGGTCGTGTCACCGACGCCCCGCCCGGCTTCGACGCGCGGTTCTCGGCGCACGCGCGCGAGTACCGCTACGCGATCGACGTCGCGGCGTGGCCCGATCCGTTCACGGCGCGCTGGACGTGGCACCGACCCGGAGGGCTCGCGCTGGGGCCGATGCGCGTCGCGGCGGGGACGCTGGTGGGGGAGCACGACTTCGCGTCGTTCTGCCGGCACCCGGGCGCGGGCCGCTCGACCGTCCGCGACCTGCGGCGGCTGAGCGTCGCACGCGTCGGCGATCGCTTCGAGCTGCGGTTCCGGGCGAACGCCTTCCTGCACCAGATGGTGCGCGCGCTCGTCGGGACGCTCGTGGCGGTCGGCGACGGGCGGATCGAGCCCGCGGCCGTGGAGGAGCATCCTGCGCCGGCGGGACCGGGCGGGCACGCCGCCGGTCGCGCCGCCGCACGGACTCACGCTGGAGCGCGTCGTCTATCGCGGCGCTCGTTCGCCGTCCGGCCGGATCAGGCCGTGATCGTGAAGCGCACGAACCTCGACACGGCGTCGGCGTTGCGCTGATCGCCGAACGCGGCACGGATCTCGAAGGGCCGGCCGATGATCGATCCGTCGTCGTAGAAGAACAGGATGCCGGCGCTGCTGCCCGGGTCCGAGCGTCGCCGTCGTCGTTCCCTGGGTCTGCCATGTGCCGTGGACCCGCCCCAGGAGGTCTACCGTGACCTTCGCGCCCGGACGGTTCGGGCTGACCATCACGACGATCACGGGACAGTCGCGGTGCTTCGCCGAGGCGCACGGCTGCGAGAAGTGGTAGAGGCGGTACCCGGCCTTCGTCGCGTACCCGCCGACCGTCCGGACCCTGACGATCGCGGCCACGGTCACCGACGTCACGGCGCTGCTCGCCGGGGCGTGCGTCGCGTCGCCGCGCGAACCGCGCCTGGTAGGTCGCGTTGTAGGCCGGCCGGATCCGGACCGAGAACCTGCCGCTCCCGTCGACGGTGCCGGCCGCGACCGGCGTCCAGCCGCCGCCGGGGACCTTGCCCAGCAGGGAGACGCTCGTGCCGGCATGATGCAGACTCAGCTGCGCGGTCAGGACGACGGCCTTGCCGATCACGAGGCGATGCGTGCTCGCGGCGATCGTGACGCGCGTCGGTGTGCCGAGGACGGTGAGCTGCGTCGACCCGGTCGCCGCCGGGTAGGTCCCGTTCCCGTCGAAGGACGCGGTGTACGTGTAGGTGCCCCTGACCAGGGGCGCGTCGGGCACGTCGAACCCGCCCGGCCAGATCGTCTCGATGTCGCCGAGGTCCGTCACGGTGGCGTCGGGGTTCGTCCGGGCGACGTGGATCGTCTGCCCGACGGCGGGGGCGTTCCCGGAGAACGTCAGCGTCCCTTGCACCGAGGACGGATCGCCGACCGTGATCGGCATCGGTGCTCGGACCTGGAGTGCAGACGTGAACTCGCCCTCGGCGTACCGCGCGATCAGCGCGTCCCCGTCGTACCCGTCCACCCCGACGGCCCACGCGTCGGTCGCCGACACGACCGAAACCCCGGCGAACGATGTGGACGCAGAGGTCGGGGGGTTCGGGCTCGGCACGATCGACCACGCCATCCCGTCCCAGTGCTCGATGAACGTCTGGTCCGTGATCGGATCCCAGACCCCCACCGCCCAAACGTCGTCGGGGCTGGATCCGGCCACGGCGGACAGGGACGCGACCCCCGGGCTCGGCGTCGGCGCATCCGTGTCCGTCCACGTGATGCCGTCCCAATGCAGCGCCAGCGGATCGCCGCTGGAGCCGCCGACGGCCCAGACGTCGTCGGCGGCGAACGCCGCGACGCCCGAGAGGACGCCCCCCGGTGACGTGACGGCGCTCCACGCCGACCCGTTCCAGTGCTCGATGAGCGTCCCCGTGTCGGACCGCCCGACCGCCCATGCGTCCGATGCGGAGAGCGGAGCGACCGCGAGCAGCGTGTCGTGCGTCGAGGGATCGTCGCCGGTGACCGGACCCCACGAACTGCCGTTCCAGCGCTCGATCAAGGCGTCGCCGTCCGGCGTCGTGCCGACCGCCCAGGCGTCGGTCGTGGAGAGCGCCGCGACGCCGAAGAGCTCTCCCGAGCCCGACGGCGACTGCTCGATCCACGACGAGCCGTCCCACATCTCGATCAGGGGCTGGGCCCCGGTCATGCCGATCTGGGTCCCGACCGCCCAGACATGCGTGGCGTCGGCGGCGGCGACCCCCTGGAACTCGTTGCCGCCGGTGCCCGGGTTCGGCGAGGCGATCGTGCTCCATCCCGATCCGTCCCGATGCGCCGCGAGGGTCTGGTTCCCCGAGGTGCCCGGTCGGTACCCGACCGCCCACACGTCGTCCGAGCCGATCGCGGCCACGCTCCGGAGGGTCGAGTGATCCCCGGCGCCGAGGCTCGCGACGATGCTCCATCCCGTCGCGGTCGCGGCTCGGCTCGCGGTCGAACCGACGATCTGTGCGAGCGACGCCGTGAGGAGGACCGCGCCGAGCGCCGCCCCCCAAGAGCGCTTCACCGGCCAATCTTCCGAGTGCCGTCACTCGTTGTAAAGCTGCGCGTCTGCACCCTGCCGCGGCGTTACCGGAACAGGCCGAAATACAGCGTGGCGACCACGCCGGCCGTCACGCAATAGACGGCGAAGGGTGTGAGGGTCCTCGACTCGAACCAGCGCATCAAGAAGCGAACGGAGAGGTACGCCGACAGTCCGGCCGCGATGCTGCCGGCCACGACCTGCCCTCGGATGCCGTTGCCGAGCGGCCCGATCAGATCCGGAAGCTTGTAGACGCCGGCCGCGAGGATCACCGGCGTCGCCAGCAGGAACGAGAACCGCGCCGCGTCCTCGTGGCTCAGACCTCTGAGGAGCCCGGCGACCATGGTGATCCCGGAACGACTGATCCCGGCGAGCAAGGCGAAGGTCTGGAACACACCGATGACGCCTGCCTCTCGGAACTCGAGCGTCTCGAGCCGCCGTTCGGGTTCTCGGCCTTCGCCGCCGTGCTCGACGGCGAGGGCCCGCACCTCCGAGCGCCGGCGGAGCAGCTCCCCTGCGAACAGGATCATGCCGTTCACGATCAAGAGGATCGACGCGGTGAGCGGTTTCGCGAAGAGGACGCGCAGCGCGTGCTCGAGCAGGAGACCGGTGAGACCGACCGGGATCGTCCCGATGATGAGCAACCAGGCGAGGCGCTCGTCGGGTGTTGCCGCGCGCCGCGTCGAGAGCGTGCGGAAGAAGGCCTTGATGATGCGTGCCCAGTCTCCGCGGAAATAGATGATCAAGGCGATCGCCGTCGCGACGTGAAGGCCGACGAGGAAGGCGAGGAACGCGGACTCGCTCGCGGACTGCTGCTTGACGACCTGATCCCAGCCGAACAGGGCGGGGACGATGACGCTGTGCCCGAGGCTCGAGACGGGGAACAGCTCGGTGATCCCCTGCAAGATCGCCGATGAAGATCGCTTGGAAGTAGGAGATGCTGAGCCTCGCTTCGGTTCGCAGTCACGCACGGTAGCCGAGCATCGCCGCGCTGGGAACGATGGATGTGTAGAGCTTTCGTAGCGGTCCGGATCGACGGACCTGCTATTAGCATGTTGTGATCGTGGCGCCCTGGCCCGTCTTCGTCGTCGCTGGCGTCGCGATCGGCGCGCTGACCGGGTTGTTCGGCGTCGGCGGCTCTTCGATCGCGACGCCGTTGCTCGCGGTCCTCGGGGTGCCCGGGCTGCTTGCCGTGGCGTCGCCCCTGCCCGCCACGATCCCGGCGGCGCTCGGAGCTGCCGGACCGTACCTCCGGAACCGGGAGGCCCGGCCGCGAGCGGCGGCGTGGACGCTCCTGGGCGCCCTTCCGGCCGCGATCGCGGGCGCGTTGCTGTCGGACGTGGTCGGCGGTCCGACGTTGCTGATCGCCTCCGGCGTCGTCCTCGTGATCGTCGGTCAACGGGTCCTCCAGCCGATCGAGCAGGCCGCACGCCGCGCGGGAACGGTCCGGCGGAAGAACCGTCTCCTCTTGGTGGCCGCATCGGCAGGCGTCGGGCTGTTCACCGGTCTGCTCGCCAACGGAGGCGGCTTCCTGCTCGTGCCGATGTACCTGTTGATCTTCGGACTGACGATGCGTGAGTCGGCCGGCACGAGCCTCCTCGTGATCGCCATCCTCGCCGTTCCCACGCTCGTCACGCATTGGGCCCTCGGTCACATCGACTGGATGGTTGCCGGCGCGTTCGCACTCGGCGCGATACCTGCCAGCGTCGCGAGCAGCCGGCTGGCCCACCGCATCGAAGGAGCGCGTCTCCGCCGCGCGTTCGGCTGGTTCCTCATCGGCTCCGGCATCGCCTTCGTCCTCTACCGGGTCGTGGGAGCCTGAGGGACGACGATGCGAACGGCGTAAGCTCGTCGCTCGTGCAGCGCTCCGCCCCGGACGACGACAGCCGAGATCGCGTCGTCGGGTGGACCTTGTTGGTCGTGCAGCTTGCCCTGCTTGCGGCCGTGTTGCTGCTGCCAGATGGCGACGACTGGACCACGCCCGCCTGGTTGTCGGATGCCGCTCGGGCGCTCTCGATCCTGGGTCTCGTGATCGTGGGGGTCGGCTTGCTGAACCTCGGACGGTCGGCAACGCCGCTCCCAACCCCGGTTCGGGACGGCGAACTCCGATCCAACGGCCTCTACCGATACGTGCGTCACCCGATCTACAGCGGGGTGATGGCGTTCGCGGTCGGATCGGCGATCCCGTCCGGAAGCGTCTGGGTTGCGGCGGCCGCATCGGCGCTCGTGGCATGGCTCGCGATGAAGGCGGGGTGGGAGGAACGTCGCCTCCGCGCACGGTACCCGGGGTACGCCGCATACGCCTCCCGCACGCCCCGCTTCATCCCTTCCTGGCGCAGGTAACGCCGTCGATAGGCGGAGCCGGTGGCTCATTCGTAAAGCTCTCGCACCTCGCGGGCGTACCGATCGACCCGCTCGAACACGAGCTCGCGTTCTTCGGGCGTCAGGCGCGCCTCGAGCAACGGCTCCAACTCATCGTCGGCCTCGAGGAGATGGGCCGACAGCAGCGCATGGATCCCGTACAGCACACGCTGGAGTCCGCTCGCGACCGAGGGATCGATCCGCCCATCCACGATCTCGTGGCGGAGCCCGTCGAACTCATCGATCAGTCTCGCCATCTGGGCATGGCACACGGCCATCCGGCGAGCCAGAGACGGTGCGCCCCGGTCATCGGACACGAGCGGGGACAGGATCCGGCCCTCGGCCACCGCGTGAGGCATCAACTCGTGGGCGAGGAACTCGTGGAGCCGAGCGAGGCGGTCTGTGAGCTCTGGCACCGGGATCGAGTCGATGGATCGTGCGAGGACGTCCATCTCCTCGAGGTACGTCTGGAAGGCCCTGTGTTCATCCTGGACGGTAAGCGCTCTATCGGTCATGACCACCATCTCCCTCCATCCAAGCGTAGGGGTGGAGGGCTCCGCACGGTGACGGCCGATAGGCCCCCGACATGAGGGACCGCCACGCCGGTGGACCGACGAGGCGACGAGACGCCGATGGGTCGTCGTCCGGGGGCCTAGACTGAGGGCGCTCGTGAGACCGGCGCCACGTCAGCGCGTCGTGGCCTCCACGAAGACCGGAGGGGGTTGAGCGTGACGCCCAAGGTATTGGTGCTCGGAGGGAACTTCGCCGGACTCACGGCGGCTCTCAGCGTGAAGCAAGAGCTTGGTGACGACGTCGACGTCACGGTGGTCTCGAAGTCCGACCGCTTCCAGTTCAACCCCTCCTTCATCTGGATCCCGTTCGGCAAACGCAAGGCGAAGGACGTGGTCTTCCGCCTGGCGAAGACCTTCGAGTCGCGGGGTGTCGAGTTCATCCACGGCGAGGCGACGAAGATCGATCCCAAGGCACAGAAGGTGGAGACGTCCCAAGGCTCGTACGCCTACGACTACCTCGTCACCGCCACCGGCTACCTGAACGACTTCGACATCGTCCCGGGGCTCGGACCGGATGGGAACGCCTACTCGATCACGTCGCTCGAGGGTGCCGTCGACGCCGCGGAGGGCTGGGCCCGCTTCGTGAACGATCCGGGCCCCGTGGTCGTCGGCGCCACCCAGGGCGCGGCGTGCTTCGGCGCGGCGTACGAGTTCGTGTTCAACGTCGCGTACCAGCTGAAGAAGCAGAAGCTGAAGGTGCCGGTTTCCTACGTCAGCGCCGAGCCGTTCGCCGGCCACTTCGGGATCGGCGGGCTCCCGGGCGGGGAGAAGATGCTGGGGATGTTCTTCAAGCACGTGAACATCGACGGGATCTTCGATGTCGCGATGGAAGAGATCGTGCCGGGCGAGGTCCGCCTGACCGACGGCAAGCGGATCCCGTTCCGCTACGCGATGGTCGTTCCGCCCTTCGTCGGTGCCGAGGTGGTCAACGTGAGCGGGCTCGGGAACCCGAAGGGGTTCATCGAGGTCAAGGACACCTACCAGACGCTGGACCATCCCAACGTCTACGCGGTGGGGATCGCCGCGGCCGTCAACGCCCCGTGGCAGACCGCGAACGCGGTCGGCGTGCCCAAGACGGGGTTCCCTGCCGAGACGATGGCGCACGTCGCGGCGACGAACATCGTGTCGCAGATCAAAGGGGAGGAACCGACGAAGGAGGAGTCCTTCGGGGACATCCCCGCGGTGTGCATCATGGATGCGGGCAACAACGGGGTCGCGATACTTGCCGACAAGATGCTTCCCCCACGCAAACATGGCGTGATGATCCCCGGCCCGCAGAACCACGCGGCGAAGATCGCGTTCGAGAAGTACTTCCTGTGGAAGATGAAGAACGGGTACGTGAAGCTTCCATAGACAGGGTCGGGGTCCCGCCCATCCAGGGCCGTTCGCGCCCGGTTCCGGGCATGGGGGGCCACGCGCCTCGGTTCAACCCGATAGGACGACCGAGGAGGCGACAGACGATGGCGCGGATGACCGTGCAGCACGTCGAAGGGGATCGATACACGATCGGGATCCGGGACCATGACGTGGTCGTCGACCAACCGATCCACGACGGGGGTACGGACGCCGGACCGACGCCCACCGAGCTGTTCGTCGGTGGCCTCGCCTCGTGCGTCGCGTTCTACGCGGGTCGGTTCTTGGAACGACACGGGATCGAGCGTGAGGGGCTGTCGGTCACGTGCGATTGGGAGATGGCAGACGAACGGCCGAACCGGGTGGGCCGGATCGAGATCCGCCTGGCGCTGCCTGCGGGGTTCCCTCCGGACGACCACGCCCGCCTGATGGCCGTCGTGGAGCACTGCACGGTTCACAACTCGATGGTTCGGATGCCCGAGGTCCACATCATGGCCGAGACCGCTCCGGCGGCCGCCTGACGATCGTCGCGGACGTCTTCCGGTCGTGGAGCCGGGTCCGCCCGACTCAGATGAACAGCGTGATCGCGTCCTGCGCCTCGGCGAGCGCCGTCGCGGCGCCGGCCGGCGCGGCGAGGCCGTCGATCAGGTCCTCCTCCGCGAGGCCCAGCAGGTCCATCGTCATCTGGCAGGGGATCAGCTCGACGCCGAGGTCGCGCGCGACCTCGAGGAGCTCCTGCGGCGAGGCGACGTGATGCTCGTCGGCCAGCTTCTTCATCATCGCCGGCCCCATGCCGGCGAAGTTCATCTTCGACAGCCCCAGGTGCTCGGTCCCGCCGCGGTTCATGAAGGACATCATGTGTTGCATCCAGTTGTCGCCCGTGATGCGCACGTCGTTCTTCACGAGCGGGAAGAGCCCCCAGAACGTGAAGAACACGGTGGTCTGCATCCCCATCGCGGCGGCGGTCGTCGCCAGGATGAAGGTGGGCCAGATCCGGTCCAGGTCACCGCTCCAGGCGAAGATCACGAGCTTCGTGTGCTTCGCGCTCTCGCCCTCGTGCGCCGCGATCTCGGCACGGAGCTCGTCGATCGCGTGCTCGTCGGTCGCCGTCAACGTTCCTTCCGCCGTCATGGCGGTTCACCCCTTCAGGATGAGGAAGCGGAACACGCCCGCGTCCTCGGTCTGCTCGAGCAGGTCGTTGCCCGTCTTCGCGCACCAGGCGGTGAAGTCGGGCACCGAGCCCGGATCGGTGGCCAGGACCTCGAGGCGGTCCCCGGGTTGCATGGACCTGATCGCGATCGCGGCCTTCGCGATCGGCATCGGGCACGCGAGCCCTTGCACGTCCAGCTGCTGCACGATCGTCTGGCTCATCGCACGACCTCCTTCGGCATCGTCCCGGGCGCGCGATCCGGGAGCCGTCCCTTGCGGGACGGTCTCCCAGTACGCCCGGTTGAAGATCCACTTCGCCATGTGCCATCCGCGGCTGGGCTCCGGCGGGACGGGCGGGTGCTCGTAGTCGAAGCGCAGCACCGTGGCCTTCCCGTTGCCGGTCTCGAGGAAGCACATGACCCGCCCGCCGTAGTTCTCGGCGGGCGCGGTTCCGAGGATCAACGACGCGATCCGGCTCGCGATCACCGGCGCCTCGAAATGCGCGGTGGAACCCGACTTCGAGATCGGCAGGTCGGTCGCGTCGCCGAGGGCGAAGACCCGCTCGTAGCCGCCGGCGTTGAGCGTGCTCCGGTTGGTCGGGATCCAGCCGCCGGCGTCGCCCAGGTTCGAATCGCTGATCACGTCCTGCCCCCGGTGCGGCGGCACCAGGACGAGCAGGTCGTACTCGAGCTTGTCGCCCTCCAACGAGCTCACGATCCCCGCCGATGGATCGACCGACTCGACGTTGAAGAACGTCTCCAGCCGGATCCCGCGCTCGCGCATGATCGGCTGGACGATCTTCGAGGCGCTCTCGATCGTGAACGCACGGTTCAACGGCGACGCCAGCACGACCTCGCTGCGGTCGCGGATGCCTCGATCCCGCAGGTGCTCCTCGAGCAGCATCGCGAACTCGACCGGGGCGGGCGGGCACTTGTACGGGATGCCGGCCACGCCGATCACGATCTTCCCCCCGGAGAACGTCCGGAGGGCGGCGCGGAGCCGTTCGGCCTCGGTGAGCGAGTAGAAGCCGTGCGAGCCCTTCGCGAGCCCGGGGATCTCGTCGTAGACGAGGCGTGCGCCGGTCGCGATCACGAGGTAGTCCCACGCGAGCGAGCCGCCGCGCGCCAGCTGCACGGTCCCGGCATCGGGATGGATCCGGACCGCCTCCTCGATCGCCAGGTCGACGCCGCCGCGCAGGAGCGTCCGCTCGTCGCGGGAGAGCCAGTGCGCGTTCGCGCCGCCGAGCGCGAGGTAGAGGTACCCCGGCTGGTAGTCGTGCATGCCCGTCGGGTCGACGACGGTGATGGCCGCGTCCTTCCCGAGGCGCTTGTCCAGGAGGTTCGCGACGAGCGTGCCGCCGACGCCGCCGCCCAACACCACGACCCGCGCGGGCATGCCGCTCACCGAACCTTCCGGACGCGGAACCGCGCGTAGCCGTCCTCGGGGACGACCTCGATCAGCTCGTGCCGCGCCTTCGCGACCCACGCCGGGATGTCGGTCCTCGATCCCTCGTCGCTCGAGAGGACCTCGATCACGTCGCCGACCTGTCCCTGCCGGATCGCGCCGATCAGGCTCATCAGCGGCCCGGGGCACGGCATCCCTCGGGCATCGATCGTCGTGGTACGAGCATCTGCGAGCGGCGCGGTGGGGGGTGGGGCCACCTGGCCCCGTATCGGCGGGCCCCGCGGCGGAGCATCGTTCCCCTTGACACTCCTGACTCACTCAGTGATATTTGCCTCAATGTCTGTGGAGATATCTCCGTCCATCACCGACGATCTCGCTCGACGGGTGGCGATCCACGCCGCGCTCGCCGACGCTCATCGCCTGGAGATCGTCGACCTCCTCGGGCTCTCCGACCTGGCGCCGTCTGAGCTCGCGCAGCGCCTGGGCGTGGGATCGAACCTGCTCGCGCACCACGTCGCGATCCTGGAGCGGGCGGGCATCGTCGAGCGCCAGCCGTCCTCGGGCGACGGTCGACGACGATACCTGCGGCTGGTGCCTCAGGTCGTTGCCGGTGCCTCCGCCGACACCGAGCCGGTCATCGCAGGCGCGATCCTGTTCGTCTGCACCGGCAACTCGGCCCGGTCGCAGATGGCCGCCGCTCTCTGGAACCGCGCCTCCGACGTCCAGGCTGAGAGCGCCGGCACGCACCCTGCCGAAGCGGTTCACCCGTTGGCCGTCCGGGCCGCGGCGCTCGCCGGTCTCGACCTCTCGCGGTCCCGCCCCAGGTCGATCGATGAGGTGTCGAGCCGACCCGATCTGATCGTCACGGTCTGCGACCGGGCGCACGAGGAGCTGCGGTCGCTCGATCCGGCGGCGACGGTGCTCCACTGGTCGATCCCCGACCCGATCGAAGAGGGCACCCCGACCGCGTACGACGAGTCGCTCGCTCGGCTTGATGCTCGCGTCGCGACCCTCTGTTCGCAGGTCATCTCACGTCCTCGAGGACGGAGGAGGCCCGGATGGCGATGAGGAGCGCGCAGGACCGGCTGGTGGCCGAATTCTCGGGCGTCTTCTCCGCCGAGACCGTGATCGAGACCCTGCAGGATTCCGCGTCCGAGTGGGCCGACGCCCCGGTGCAGACCCTCGTGCCGTCGCTCGCGGAGCGGTTCGCGCGCGAGCGCCTTCGAGCAGCGGCACAGGTGGAGGGGAAGATCATGAAGGATGTGCCGGAGGTCTTGTTCGTGTGCGTGCACAACGCCGGTCGTTCGCAGATGGCGGCCGCGCTCCTCGACCGTCACGCGGGAGGGCGGGTCCACGTCCGGTCAGCGGGCAGCACGCCAAGCGGTGAGATCGATCCGGCGGTCGTCACGGTGATGGACGAGATCGGCCTCGACCTGTCCGAGGCGTTCCCCAAGCCGCTGACGACCGAGGTGGTTCAGGCAGCCGACGTGGTCATCACGATGGGGTGCGGGGACGCCTGCCCGATCTTCCCCGGCAAGCGCTACTTGGATTGGGAGCTGCCCGATCCGGCCGGCAGGTCGGTCGACGAGGTTCGGCCGATCCGCGACGAGATCGAGGGCCGCGTCCGGAGCCTCCTGAGCGAGCTGATCGGAGCGTAGAAGGAGGGCCGCATGGCGAACGTCCAACCCATCCCGGCGACGGAGCGCACGATGCCTCCCGATGTCCTTGCGCACATGCGACGCCATCACGTCGTCACCTTGTCGACGTCGTCGTTCACCGGGATCCCGCACGCCGACACGGTCGTGTACGTGAACGACGAACGACACCTGTACTTCACGGCGATCGAGGGCTCGCCGATCGCGCGCAACATCTTCGACAACCACCACGTGTCCTTCACGATCGATGACTACACGACGGATTGGCGCAAGGTTCGCGAGCTCCAAGGCATGGGTCGTTGCCGGCTCGTCGAAGGAGATGAAGGGTCCTGGGAGGTGTTGGGCACTGACAAGTTCGGCACCGAGGTGGGTCGACCGGCCGGCCGGATGTACGCGATCAGGCCGGGCGAGGTCCACTTCATCGATCACGACTACGCGACCGTGTCGAGCGAGCAGCCCACCGTGACCGAGCGGATCTCCCAGATCAGGCAAGAGGAGACGCAGCCGCCGCTTCCCGTCGGGCCGGTCTCGACCACGCTCGGTCGGAACCGGTTCGCGGCGGGGGAGATCATCTTCCGCCCGGGACTCGAGACCGGCCAGTTCTTCGTCGTGGTCGAAGGCGAGGTCGAGGTTCGCGGTGAAGGATCGGGTCGGTCAGACCGTCGTTCGACTCGGACCCGGACAACTCTTCGGTGATCAGCGGAGCCTGCGGGGACAGAAGGGGATGCTCACGGCCCACGCCGTGAAGCCCACCACCCTCCTCGCGGTCGAGCGGGAGGACATCCGGAACCTGATGCTCGCGGCCGGCGGATCCGCGGCCGACGCAGGGCGCTGAGGTCGTCATGAGAACCACCTCGTGGACCCCGTCGGTCCTCAAGGAGTGGGTCTGAGTGCCGCATCTGCTCGTCATCGGTGGGAGCGACGCCGGATCAGCGCCTCGCTCCGAGCGCGGGAGCTCGATCCATCGGTCGACGTCACGATGGTCGTCGCCGACGCGTACCCGAACTTCAGCATCTGCGGGATCCCGTTCTTCTTGAGCGGGGAAACCCCCGACTGGCGTCAGCTCGCGCATCGCACCCGCGAGGAGATCGAGGCGAGCGGGCTCCACCTCCGGACCGACACGCGGGCGGTTCGGATCGACGCGGCCGCCAAGAGCGTCGACCTCGCTCGGTCCGGCTGGCGAAGAGGAGTCGTGCGGCTACGACCGTCTCATCGTGTGCACCGGTGCGGTGCCCGTCCGTCCGCCCATCGAAGGCATCGACGGGGACGGCGTGCATCTGCTGCACACGATGGACGACACGTTCGCGTTGCGCGACCGACTCGAACGATCGCGCTCCGCCGTCATCGTCGGCGGCGGCTACATCGGTCTGGAGATGGCCGACGCGCTCACCCACCGCGGCATGTCCGTCACCGTCCTCGAGCAGCTCCCGACGGTCATGAGCACGGTCGACGGTGAGCTGGGGGCCATCATCGAGGATGAGCTGCGCGGGCACGGCGTCGAGGTGAGGACCTCCTCCGTCGTCGCCGGATCGCCCCGGGGACGGCGGTCTCGTTGTCTCGGGCGACGGGTTCGCTGATGCGGAAGCGGACGTCGTCCTCGTCGTGGTGAGCGTCCGGCCCGACACAGCGCTCGCGCGGGATGCGGGCATCGAGCTCGGGTTCCGCGGCGCGATCGGCGTGGACCGGATGATGCGAACGAACGTGCCCGACGTCTTCGCCGCCGGCGATTGCGTCGAAACGTGGCATCGGCTGCTGCAGCGGTCGGCGTACATGCCGCTCGGGACGACCGCGCACAAGCAGGGCCGCATCGCCGGGGAGAACGCGCTCGGCGGTGAGCGCGCCTTCCAAGGGAGCCTCGGCACGCAGGTCGTGAAGGTGTTCGACCTCGCGGTCGCGCGCACCGGCCTGCGGTCGGGAGATGCGGCCCAGGGCGGTTTCGACCCGCTCACGACCCAGTTCGCGGCATGGGATCACAAGGTCTACTACCCCGGGGCCACGGAGATGACGATCCGCACGACGGGGGATCGAAGGGACGGTCGTCTCCTCGGAGCACAATTGGTCGGGAACCATCGAGGCCAGATCGCCAAGCGCGTCGATGTCTTCGCGGCCGCGCTCCATCACGGGATGCGGGTGGACGAGCTGTCGGACCTCGATCTCAGCTACACGCCCCCGCTCAGCTCACCCTGGGACCCGATCCAGATGAGCGCTCAGGCGTGGGTGGCGGCGCAGGATGCCGAAGGCTCGGAACGTAGACCAGGGTAGCGAGCGTCGAATGGTCGTGCGGAAGATAGCGCTGCTCCTCGTGATGGGCGTGCTCCTCGGCTCGTGCTCCTCGGGGGCGTCATCGTCGCTGCAGGCGGCTCCGGGTGTCCTCTCGGGCGTGGTGGTCGGCCACGCCAGCCAGAACGACCACCGAACCCCCCTGGCGGACGCTCGCGTCGGTGTCTATCGCCAAGCGGTCTCCAGCGGAGGACCGATCCTCGCGAACCCCCCGCAGCCGTTGGCGACCACGACGACGAACAGCGCCGGGCGGTTCACGATCCAGGGGCTCCCCGCGGGAAGGTGGTTCGTGCTCGTGCTGGATCAGGCCGGGGCCGGAACGTGGGTGCCCTTCGATCCCGCAACAGGAGCCGTCGTCACGCTGGTGGTCTGCACGGATTGCCCGATCCCCCTGTAGCGTGAAGGCCCGCTGTCGCCCTCCAGACCAGGGCGCGATCGAGCGACGACCCCGGGAGCTTCGCGAGCGGCATCCTCGGCGATGGGGTAGTGACGGATCGAGTGCCCTGCCTGAGGTTGGTCCTCCCCGTCCGAGGGCCTTCGCCTCTGGGGGTGAGACCGGCCGGGCGAGACAGTGTCAGTGACGGACGTGCAAGGGAGGGCACCATGCGACTCTCATGGAGGGACGGTCTTGCCACGGCTTCGTCGGTACAGTGCGTGCTTTACATCCTCTGGCTGAGCGGGGTTGATGTGCTCGGACCGCGGGCCCTCGCGGGGGTGGTCTTCGGGCTGGGTCTCGCTGCATCGGTGACCGCCGTCGTCTACGGCGTGGGCGCAGGGCTCCTGCGCGCCTCGAAGCTGTACCTGGCGATCGCGTCTTTGATCGGGCTGGTTGCGCTCATCGCTGGCGTGATCGCGATCGCGAACGTCAACGAGGCGATGCTCGCGACGCTCGTGGCCGCCACGGTCGTCCTGTGGGCGATGTCCACGGTCCGCCACATGCTCCCGACCGAGACTCGCGTCGAGGATCAGCAAGGCAAGGTGTCGTACAGGAAGGCTGCGTAAGAGCGCGGCCAGAAGACCGAGACCTGAAGGGAGGGTGTGTCATGAGGCTTCCGAGTTCGATCCCAGCGCCACCGGCGCCACCACGATCGAGTGGCGAGATGTCGCCCGAGTGGGAACAGGCTCGTCAACGGCTGAAGAAGAAACGGAAGTTCTTCGGCGATCTCGTGAGCTACTTCGTCATCAACCTCGCGCTCGTGGGCATCTGGTTCTTCACGGGGCAGGGGTACTTCTGGCCTGGATGGGTGATGGCTGGATGGGGCGTCTTCCTCGCTCTGGACGGTTGGGACACGTACCTGCGACGGCCCATCACGGACGACGACATCGAGAAGGAGATCCGAGAGGCTCGGAAGGGGCGATGAAGGAGACGCGTCTCGGTCGTCCGACGTGGGAGACGGGAACCGTCGGCGGGGTCCGCGCCGTCACAACGAGTATGCGTGCGCTGCTTGCGGTCGCTATGACGCTGATGTTGTTGGCTTGCGCCCGATCGTCGAGCCCGTCGGCGCCATCAACTGGCATCTACGGGACGGTGACGGCGGGTCCGACATGCCCGGTGGAGCGAGCGGACTCCCCGTGCCCGCCCAGGCCCTGGAGCGGCACCGTGCGAGCCACCGACCGGAACGGGAAGTCCTACGACGTGACGACGGATGCGCAAGGGAACTACTCGCTGGCGCTGCCACCGGGGACCTACGAGGTGGTGCCGGTCACGGAGGGCGCGCTCCCGAGGGGCGTTCCGGCCACCGCGACGGTCGCCGATGGCCCCAAGCAACTCCTCGATCTCCAGCTCGACACCGGCATCCGCTAAGGAGCGCGGTTCGCGCCTATCGCCCGATCCCGTGCAGCCCTGTGGGCAGTGGAGTGGCCGCACCCCCGAACGGCCATCTGTCGATCTCAGATCGGCGGATCGCCGTGCCGGTCCAGTCCAACGCACGACAGGTGCCGTCCTGCTCTTTCTTGCCGCAGCCACCCTGTTCACCCCGGGAAGGAGGAAGCGAGCGAGCACGGTTTTGGTCGCGTGCGCCGGGATAGCGAAGCCGGCGATGCCCATGACGGGCAGCCGGATCTTCGCCGACGGACGGATGCATCCCTGAACGTTCGCGTCATCGATCGCGTCGGGTTCGATGACGCGAACGCGGTAGACGAACGGGCAGCCGTTCAGGTGTGCACTGCTCGGCCCTTCGGCTGTTTCCACAAGGTTCCGGGGAACCCGCGTGCGACGCATCTCGGCCCGATGCGCCGGCCACGCGTGGCAGGCAGGAGACATCAACAGGAGGATGGTTGCGCCTAGCCAGAACCTCATGAAACCAAGTGTCAAGCCACAGCGCGGAGAGTGCCAGCCAGCTCGGCCGATGGACAGACGGTACGGTGATCGAGAGCGGGCCCACCCGGCCCAAGGACCCGGGTGTCCTTTGACGGTCTCGCGTTCCCGCAGGTAGCCTTGGTCTTCCGTCGGCCCCAGTGGGGCCGGCATCTTTCCGATGAAGACCTACTCGCCCAAGCCTGAGCACATCGAGCGCCGCTGGTACGTGCTGGACGCCAACGGCCAGGTCCTCGGACGCCTTGCGTCGGAGGTCGCGACCCTGTTGCGCGGCAAGCACAAGCCGATGTTCGCGCCCCATATGGACACCGGCGACCACGTGATCGTGGTCAACGCCGACAAGGTCGAGCTCACGGGCAACAAGCTCGAGGACAAGATCGCGTGGCGGCACTCGGGCTACCCGGGCGGCATCACGGGCGTGAAGTACGGCGACCTGATGGCGACCCGGCCGGTCGCGGCCGTCGAGAAGGCGGTCCGCGGCATGCTCCCGAAGAACCGGATCGGCCGCCAGATGATCAAGAAGCTCCACATCGTCGCGGGCCCCGAGCACCCGCACGGCGCGCAGAAGCCGGTGCCGCTCGCGGTGGGGGAGCGCCCTGCCTGGGACGGGCTCCCCGTCCCGGCGACGCGCCGACCCCGAAGGCGCCGAAGAGCTCGAGGCCGGCGTCGAAGCCCGACGTCCCGCGGAAGAAGCCGACGGCCGAGCCGGCGCCGAAGCCGGTCGCGCCCGCGGAGGATGTCGCGGAAGAAGCGGCCGAGGCGGCACCGAAGCCGGCCGCCCAAAGACCAGCGCCAAGAAGACCAGCGCGAAGAAGCCCACCGCGAAGAAACCGACGGCGAAGAAACCGACCGCGAAGGCCACGAGCGCCGCGAAGAAACCGACCGCGAAGAAGACCACCGCCAAGAAGCCGACCGCGAAGAAGACGACGGCCAAGAAGCCGCAAGAGCGAGGAGTGACCCGAACGTGGCAGCAACCCCAGTGAAGATCACGACCGGCCGCCGCAAGGAGTCGGTCGCCCGCGTCCGGCTCACCCCCGGCGACGGAGCCTTCACGGTGAACGGCCGCACGATCGAGGAGTACTTCCCGACGCGCGTGCACCGGATGGTCGCGCAGGCGCCGCTGCGGCTGGTCGGCCGCGAGCGCGACTACGACGTGGTCGCCACGATCAGCGGCGGCGGGGTCGCGGGGCAGGCCGGCGCGGTCAAGCTCGGCATCGCCCGCGCGCTGATCGACCTCGACCCCGAGCTGCGGGCGCAGCTGAAGGCCGAGGGCTACCTCACGCGCGACGCGCGCGAGAAGGAGCGCCGGAAGTACGGCCTGAAGAAGGCCCGCAAGGCGCCGCAGTACTCGAAGCGCTGAGCTGCGCCGCTCGTCCTTCGCTGTAACCTTCGCGGACGCGAACGGCCGCGACCCATTCAGCGGTCGTTCGTCATACGTTCTCCGGCGGACGACAGTGTGGGGCGGGTATGCGTCACAGGGGAGGAATCTGGTGGCGGGCGGTGCTCGCCGTCCTCGTGGGGCTATTCCTCGCGCAAGCGATGTGGCGTTCGGCTCCCTCGGCGAGCGCCCAGGAGGTGTCCCCGTCCGATACCCCGTCCCCGACGGAAAGCCCAACGCCCTCCCTCGATCCTCTCCCAGCGAGGAGCCGGCTCCGAGCGACGTCCCCCCGTCCACGGAACCTCCGAGTAGCTCCGACCCTTCACCGACCGACCTCCCGTCGCCGACCGGCACGCCGGCCCCCACGCTCGTACCCCTTCCGAGCCCGTCACCGGTTCCCGCCCCGCCGGGCTCGAGCGCGCCCCACCCACGGCATCAGCACCCGATCCCGCCGCGGGTCCGCCGGTTGCTCGTGAGCGCCGACGGCCGCATGCACCGTGGACATCACCGGTCGTGGAAGGGCTGGGAGCCCGATCCTCGCTGGGGGACCTACGGCACGGCGACGCTCGACCTGGCCGCGGCCAAGCTGCGGGCGCGGGGCTGGAGCGAGGAGAAGATCGCGCGAACGATCTACACGCCGTTCATCGTGGAGGGGCCGGCGACCTGGTCGGATACGTGGGGAGCGCCGCGATGGGCGGGTGGCTACCACCCGCACCACGGGCAGGATGTGCTGTGTCGGTACGGTGCGCCGGTCTTGGCGGTGGACAAAGGGTTCCTCCGGTACGGCGACGGTCCCCTCGGCGGCCTGACGGTCTCCCTCATCCGTGACGATGGCTCGTTCTGGTACTACGCGCACCTGAAGGCGTATGTCCCCGGGCTGGTCGACGGAAGCGAGGTCGGCATCGGAACGGTGATCGGCTTCTGCGGCGCCAGCGGCGACGCCAGCGTTCCGCACGTGCACTTCTCCTACTACACGGCGGACGGGGAGGCGGTCGACCCGATGAAGGCGCTGGTCGGCTGGCTTGGATGGCCGATGCACGGCTCACGGGTCACGCTCGTCACCCCTGGAAGGCCCCGCGTCCCTCCATCCTCGGCAAGGGCTGGACCTTGGAGTCGATCGACGCGGTCCTGGATCGCTCGACCGCGACCGCTCCGACGCCCCCCGCCGCGGGCCGGCCGATGGACGCGTTCGCGATCGGCGCTGCGATCATCATCCTCGGTTCGACGCAGCAGCGGCGGATCCAGCGAGCCCTCTGGGTCCAGCCGGCTCCGCCGCCGGGGCCTCGTTCGCCCGCCCGGCGGCCATCGGCGTTCCTCGACTTCGCCGGGTTGACGATGCTCGACGGGCGCCTCAGGACGGCGGATCGTCCGAGGTCGCGTCCTCCAGGACGTCCTCGTCGGTGACGGCGAACGCCCCCGACTCCACCGCGTCGACGATGGCCTTCGCCCGGGTCTCGTCCTCGGCCCGGACCCACAGGTAGCTCGCTCCGGTCGGGTACGCGGTCGCGTCGACCGCCCCCTTGTCGAGCACCGAGATCCCCTCGGCCTCCAAGCGGCTCTTCATGAGCTCCGCGGCGAACGCGTCGCCGCTGGCGTAGATGCGCACCAGGTCGTCCATGCGCTCATGCTCCCACGCCGGCGGCGGAAGGCGCGCGGCTAGGGTTCGCGGGTCTTGCGGCGCAGGATGAAAGGACCGAAGACGATCAGCAGGACAGCGAACGCCGCCGCGATCAGCGGGATAGCGGTGCCGACGCGCAGTCCTCCGACCTGGGAGTCGGCGACCTGCTTGAGTTTGCCCAAGGCGGCCTCATTGAGCACGGGGCCGGACGACGTGACGGTGACCGTGCCGCCCGGCCCCACGGACCCGGAACCAGATCCCGATCCGCCGGAGCCGGACGTGCCACCGCTCCCCGTCGTGCCGCCGCCGGTCGTGCCCGGGATCGATGAACTTCCCGTGCCGCCGGTCGAGCCGCCGCCGCTCGCGCCTCCGTCGCTCGACTGTGGCCACGGGACCGAGCCGACCAGGTTGTTGCCGCCCTCGGTCGCGAACGACCCCGTGATCGTCGGGTTCGGGCAATGGGCCGCATCGATCGCGGGCGGCGCGGGCGCTCCCGGGATCTTCTGCTCAGCATCGAAGGCGAACTGCACGAGCTGCTTGGGCATCGGCGAGTATCCCAACCGCGCCGCGGCCTGCTGACCGGTGCAGGCGAGGTAGATGATGAACTGTCCGAGCACGCTCCCCTTCGCCGTCGTGATGCTGGCGTCGGTCGGCACGATCAGGTAGGAGTAGGAGGAGATCGGATACGCCCAGCGCTCGGTGGCCGTGTAGACCGCCGAAAGGTCTTGGGTCGAATCAGCGTGCAGCTTCGCGTGTTGCAAGGCGATCGCAACGTTGGCGGCGGTCGGTAGCGTGAAGTGGCCGCTCGCGTTCTTCACGGCGACCACAGGGAAGTTGCGGCCCACCGCGTACGCAGCCTCGAGGTAGCCGATCGCCCCGGCGCCCAGACCGGGGTTCGCGATGTAGTTGGCGATGCCGTCCGATCCTCGTTGGCCGATCGCGTTCTGGAGGCAGCCGGGCTGGCCGTACGGCCAGAACGAGGTGTACGGCTGGGCCGATTGGTGGCACGCCGAGAGGAACGAGCGCCAAGCGGACCCCTCCGTCGCATTGATGAAGGCCGAGAATTGGGCGGACGTTCCCGAACCGTCCGACCGCACCAACACCTTGATCGGGAGGTTCGGGAGCGGCCTTCCATAGTCGGCCTCGATCCGCTTGTCCGACCAGCTGGTGATCTTCCCGGTGAAGATGCCCGCGATCGTCGCGGGCGTCAGCCGGAGGTCGCGGATCTGCTGACCCGATGGTGACGAGAGGTTGTACATCAACGACGTACCGCCTGCCACGTCGGGGAGGTACGCGTACGCACGCGACACAGGAGGGTCCGGGGGGACCATGAATGGGATCTCCGACGCGGCGAAGTCGACCGTCCCGGCGGCGAAGAACTGTCGCCCGGTCGTCGAGCCGACCCCTTGGTAGTTCACCTGCAGGCCATAGCGGTAGACATCCGCGCGCCACTGATCGATCGCGATCTGTGACCACGTCGAGCCCGCTCCGAGGATCGCCGGCCCGTCCGCTCGGGCCGGGGCGACGCCCGCGAGTTGCACACCGACGATCAGCACGAAGGAGGCGACGAACGCCATCCCCCGGAGGATCGTTCCGCGTTTCATCCGAAGCGGCCGTGCACGTAGTCGGCGGTGCGAGGGTCGGAGGGGTCGGTGAAGATCCGCTCGGTCGTGTCGATCTCGACGATGCCGCCGGGCTGGCCCTCGTCGACGTTGAAGAATGCACAGCGATCCGAGATCCGCTGCGCCTGCTGCATGTTGTGGGTCACGATCACGATCGTGACCGTCTCCACCAGCTCCCGCATCGTGTCCTCGATCCGCCGTGTCGACGTGGGATCCAACGCCGAGCACGGCTCGTCCATCAGCAGCACCTGGGGTTCGCACGGCCAGCGAACGGGCGATGCACAGCCGCTGCTGCTGGCCGCCCGACAGCGCTCCGCCCGGGCGGTCGAGGCGGTTCTTGAGCTCGTTCCAGAGCCCGGCTCGATGCAGGCATCGTTCGACGACGCCGTCGGGGTCGTCGGTCTTCATCCCGCAGAGCTTGAGTCCCGACAGGACGTTCCCGCGCGACCGTCATCGCCGGGAACGGGTTCGGCTTCTGGAACACCATGCCGATCCGTCGACGGACGTCCGTGGCCCGCACGTCGGGACCGTAGATGTCGATGCCGTTCAATCCGATCGTGCCGGCGAGCGACGCCTCCGGCACCAGCTCGTGCATCCGGTTGAGGATCCGCAGGAAGGTCGACTTGCCGCAGCCCGACGGTCCGATCAACGCGGTGATGGAGTTGGCCGGCATGCTCGAGGCTGATGTCGCCCAGGACATGGTGATCGCCGAACCATGCATGGACGTCCTCGGCATCGAGCGTCGCCGGCACGTGGGCATCGCCGAGCGCCGCGTCGAGTCGCTCCTGGGTTCGCACCATGGTCGGTCACGTCCTCCGTTCGGTCGCGGTGGTCATCGGCGTCGTCGCTCGCCTTGGAGCCGAGCGGCGACGAACAGGACGAGAACGATGCTCAGCAGGACGAACGCGAACACCCACGCCCGCTCGACGTCGGCGGTCTGTGACGAGCTGAACAGCTGGAACGACGACAGGGAAAGCGCCGCCTGCGGCCCCGAGAAGGGGTTCACGTTCAGGGTCGCACTGCCGAACGCCGTCATGATGAGGGGGGCCGTCTCGCCGACCACGCGTGCGACGCCCAGGATCATCGCCGTGATGATGCCGGTCCGCGCGGTCGGGAGGATCACTCCCCACGTGGTGCGCCATTCCGGCGCGCCCATGGCGAGAGATGCCTCGCGGAGACCGTCGGGGACGAGCCGCAGCACGACCTCGCACGTGCGGGTGACCGTCGGGAGCATCAAGATCGAGAGCGCGAGCGCCGCGGCGAACCCCGAGAACCCGTGGCCGTTCGCGACGATCACCGTGTAGATGAACAGACCGGCGACGATCGACGGCACGCCGCTCATCGCGTCGACGAAGATCCGGGTCGGGCGAACGAGGCGTCCCTTCACCTCGTTCAGGTAGATCGCCGTCAGGACCCCGAGCGGAACGCTGATCACCATCGCGATCCCGACCTGCTCGAGCGTGCCGACGATCGCTCCGAGTCCCCCGGTGTGTGTGGCGGGCGACTCCGGGCCGATGGAGGCCATCGTCGTGGTGAAGAAGGCCAGCCGCAGGAACCGCAGGCCCTTCACCGTCACGTACCCGAGGATCAGGACGAGCGGGATCACGACCGCGATCGCGACGACCGAGATGATCGACGCCATCGTGCGATCGCGCGCGACGACGCGACCTTGGGTCTCGCGCACCGCGACGTAGTAGATGAGGAAGTTGAACCCCGCCCACATCACCAGGAAGCCCGGGAGCCCGTGGAACGGCAGGACCTGCGAGTAGAGCAACCACGTCAGGGCCAGCGACGCCGCCGCAGCCCCACCGATCACGGCGGCGTCACGGGTGTGGAACGTTCGCGGCCGGATCCTGGCGGGTGTGGGCTGGTCGACGACGACGGCGAGCGGAGCGGGCGCGTCGGTCTTCATCAGATCTCGACCCCCGAACCGGAGCGCGAGCGCACGATGACCGACGAGGCGCCGACGTTGACGAGGAGCGTCACGACGAACAGGACGAAGCCGGCGGCGAGCAGCCCGGATAGCGCGATCCCGCTGGACTCCCCGAAGTTGTTCGCGATCAACGGTGCGACCGGGATCGCGCCCGCCTCGATGACGTTCGCGCGGATCTGGAACAGCGGACTGACGATCAGCAGGATCGCGATCGTCTCGCCCAGGGCTCGCCCGAGACCGAGCATCGAACCGCCGATGATCCCTCCACGGCCGAACGGCAGCACCACGGCCCGAACCATGCCCCACCTCGTGCCGCCGAGTGCCAACGCACCTTCCTTCTCGCCGGGCGGGACCTGCGAGAACACCTCACGGACGACCGATGTGACGATCGGGACCACCATGAGTGACACGACCACGCCGGCGACGAACGCGGACGGCCCGTAGATCGGGAACCCGGTTGTCGGCTTGAAGATCGGGAGGAAGCCGAGGTACTTCCCGAGCCACGCGGAGATCCCGACCATGCGGGGCCGCAGGTAGGCCGCGCCCCACATCCCGTAGATCAGTGACGGGACGGCGGCGAGCAGGTCGATCAGCGAGGTCAGCGGTCGGCGGATCCGCCTCGGCGCGAACTCGGTGACGAACAGCGCCGCCGCGATCGAGACGGGCACCGCGATCACGAGCGCGATGACCGCGACCACGATCGTCCAGTACATGAGCGCGGCGATACCGAACTCGTTCCCGCGGGGAGGCGGGTTCCACACCTGGGTCGTGAAGAAGGCCCACCCTTGATCCTTGATCGCGGGCAGCCCTTTCACACACAGGAACAGCCCGATCAGGACGAGGATCACCAGCGTCAACGCGCCTGCGGCGGCCGCGAGCCTCCGGAAGATGCGGTCTGGGCGCGTGCGCAGGACCACGACTTCTCGAGGCGTGGCGGGACGGGCGGCCTGGGGACGTTCCTCGGTCGTCGGCATGGTGCGTATCTTCGGAACGCGCAACTGCGCTTGCGCCCCAGCCTCGGGCCGGTGCGTGAACGGAAGGTGAACAGCCAGGGACGCGGGGGGGAAAGGTCGATGGAGCGCGCCTCGGGCTGTTGACGGCGGGATGGCGCCGGCCGGACCCTTCTGATGCGTGCGTGTCCCCCGTAGTTTCCGTGTGGTGTCGGTGGGCATCGTCGTGCTGCTCGCCGTCGTGGTACCGCTGGCGGCCCAGGCCGCACCGAAGCCCACCGTCAAGATCCAACCTCGCGGCGGCCTGCTCGATTTCACGGGGGATGGGCAGTTCGTCTCGGTCGGGTGGTCGCACTTCCCACATGGCTCGGTCCTCTACCTGGAGGAGTGTGTTCGCGGTGCGACGGATTCCCTCTCGCAGTGCGCCCAGCCCGGGTTCAGCAGCACGTGCGGCGACGGGTGCCCGGGGATCCAGACGCTCGGCCTCTCCGACAAGACCGGTGCCGGGAGTGCGGTGGCCCAGGTGGCGATCGGGCTGATCAACGTGAAGCCGAACCTGGATCCGATCGCGGGGAAGACGATCACGTGTGACTACCAGAACGCGTGCTCGCTGTTCGTCGGAACGGATCCCTCGCAGCTCGCCACGATGAAGGAGGTGCCGATCTCCTTCGCGACGCCGCCTCTCGCCTGTGCGACCGGCGGCACACCGCTCACGGCCGAGGGGGGCTCGGCAGCCTTCCGCCTCGTCGAGTATGCGTGGTCCATAAAGGTGTGCGAGGCGCCCAGGAACATCTCCCTTGACTACACCCTGCAGCCCGCGGCGACGGCGTTGAACGACTACATCGACGGAGGGCTCTCGGGGGTGGACATGGCGGTCGTCCCCGGCCCGATGGACGCCTCGCAGCGGGCCGCGCTGCAGGCGAGCGGCGGATCCGTGGCGTATGCGCCGATCGCCGCGTCGGCGCTCGTGTTCGCGTATCGGGTCTTCGATCAGCGAACCGGGCATCAGGTGTCGAACCTGACGCTGACGCCGGACCTCCTGGCGAAGATCTTCACCGGCCAGGACACGCAGTGGTACCTGGACCCGGCGATCCATCGGCTCAATCCCACCATCCAGTTCCCGACGTACATCGCGACCGTCGGCCGGGGCGACGCGAACGAGGACACCCTTCAGATGTCCCGGTGGATGTGGGCGAACGCACGGAAGACCTGGATCGCCGGAGGCAAGGGCACGAAACCGAACCCGTTCGCCACGGGGCCGTCGGACATCCTCCCGTCGCTCGGGCAGATCGACCTCGTCACGGGCGCGCGCGGCGAGGCGCGGATCATCGCCCGCGGCGACGGCGACGTCGTTTCGACGTCGACGTACGGCTGGATCGGGTACGTCGACTCGTCCTGGGCGGGCAGCTACCAGCTCCCCACGGTTCGGATCAAGTACCCGAACGGCAAGGTGGTCAGGGCCACGCCGAAGACGATCACCAAGGGCATCGCCCATATGATCCGCGACGACCAGGGCATCCTGACGCCCGCCTTCGGACGACAGGACCCCACGGCGTGGCCGATCCCGACGATCAGCTACGCAGCCATCCCGCACGGAGCGAGCCGGACGAAGACGCCTCCGTCGCAAGAAAAGGCTGCGGCGATCTCGTCGTTGCTCGCGTTCGCCGTGAGCCAGGGGCAGGGATCGCTCCCGGCCGGGTACGTGCCACTCCCCGCGGCGCTCCGGAACCAGACCAAGACCCTGTCGGCCCAGATCATGAAGGCGCCACCCACACCACCCCCGGCGGCGACCCCGCCCCCAGCGGCGACACCTCCGCCCCCACCGCCGGCGCCGCCGCCCGTCGCGCCGGCGCCGGCTCCCGCGCCGCCGCCCGTCGGGGGGAGCCCTCCGCCCACCGGCGGATCCGACAGCGGCTCCGGCGGGCGCCAGCTCGTGGTCTACGTCGCGCCGACGGCGGAGCCCAGCACGCTCGTCGCCGTGTCGGCCCGGATGGTCCTGCCGTCGGTGGTGGTCGCCGGCATCGTCGCGCTGGTGCTCGGGTCGATGCTGCTCTTCGGGAGTTCCGCTCGCGATCGGTCGCACAGGAGGAACGGGCAGACGGGATGAAGACGATGGAAGACCCCGTCACGATCGACCTCACCCGTGAGCACGCGGCGACGCCGGACGAGGCCGACCTCCGGCGGACCGGAGGCTGGACCCGGGTCGCGGGGTGGGTCCTCATCGGGGTGGCGGCGTTCGTCGGTCTCTTCCTCCTCTACCTCTTCGGCGCCTCCAGGATCGTCGAGATCCGGAGCCAGCACCTCCTGACGCCCGAGTTCCGAGCGCTCACGCAGCAGGGTCCCGCCAGCGTCGCGGATTGGCAGCCCTCGGCCGGTCAACCCGTCGCGCTCCTGTCCATCCCGACGATCGGCGTGCAGAAGATCGTCGTCGAGGGGACGTCGTCCTCGGATCTCACACACGGGCCCGGGCACCTGCGAGGGAGCCCATTGCCCGGCCGCCCGGGCAACAGCGTCATCGCCGGGCGACGCACGACCTTCGGCGCCCCGTTCCGCGATCTCGGAACCCTCCACCCGGGCAACCTGATCCTGGTCACGACCGGTCAGGGAGCGTTCACCTATGCGGTCAAGATGATCGAACGCGTCGTGCCGGGACAGGTCGACGTCATCGGACCCTCCACGACGAACGAGCTCACCTTGGTGACGTCCACGCCGGCCCACACGGCGGCGGGGCGGCTCGTGGTGATCGCGACACTCACCACGGCACCGGCCCCCGGTCCGGCGACGGTCACGACCGTTGTGCCGGCCGACGAGACGGGTCTCGCCGGCGAGCCCGGCGCCACCGGTCCCCTCATCCTGTTGCTCGAGGCCCTCGTGGTCGCCCTCTTCGCGTGGGCTTGGTACCGAACACGGATCTCGCCCCGGGTCGCGCGACTGCTCATGACGCCGGTCGTCATCGCGCTCCTGTGGGGTTCCTTCGGGCTCCTCGCGCGACTCCTCCCGGCCACCCTTTGAGCGGGTCCGCGTCCCCGTCCCTTATCCCTGCGTTCACCTTCCATTCCCCAGACCGCCGTCGACCGGACGGGTTCGACTGCAACGCTGCAGCGCGATGCCGGGCGATGGATCCGGCCGCTCGAAGGGGGGGAAGTCCGGATGCGGAAGCCTTTGTTCGGCGCGATCGCAGGCGCGGCTCTGGCCGTCGCGGTCGTCGTCGGATCGACCGGCATCGCGCAAGCCGCGAACGTTGATACCAGCCGTATCTCCCAGACGATCACCGGGGTCGGCTCGGATACCTTGTACGAGGTCCAGAGCGACCTCGATGAGCTCTACAACGAGGCGGTCGGCTGCGCGATCATCCCGTCCGCGGGCATCACGTTCGTCAACTACCAGCAGACCTGCTTCGATCCGAACGACACGACGGGGACGGTGCCCGGCGATCCGGGGACGCTGCCGTACGGCGGCAACATCGTGGTGAAGGGCAACCTGTACCACGACCGCGCCGTCGAGGCCTATCCGGTCGGCTCCGGGAGCGGCACCAAGGTGCTCTCGCAGTTCACGCTCGGCAACCCCGCGGTCTCCTCGGACTTCGCGCGCGCCTCGTCGAAGCAGACGTACGCGGTGGCCAACTTCCAGCAGTACGGCGTCGCGTACGGGCGCGACGGCGCGGCCTTCTGGGTCGGCCGGAACAACAAGCTCGTTGCACACACGAAGGCAGGGGTGCCGACCCCGAACGCGACCCTCCCGAGGCTCAAAGGTGCGTTCATCGGCACCGGCTCCGGGAAGTGCCTGATCAACTGGTCGAAGTCGAAGGCGAACTCGATCGGGACGGCCCAGGGGAATCCCGGGGCGGGCTCGATCGACATCTTCGCCACGCAGGCCGGCTCCGGCTCCGGGAAGGACTTCCTCCAGAAGATCGACCCGGCCAACGCCGCGACGTACACGGACGCGAGCGCCCTGCAGAACTGCGTCCCGGCGAAATACAAGGACGGGAACCCGAACAACGGCGAGCACGTGCTGGTCGAGAACCAGGCCCGTCCGATCTGCAGCCAGAAGGGCGGGAAGAAGTCCTTCCAGGCCTCGGCGCTGTTCCCGTATGCCTTCCTTCGCTTCGTCCAGAACAAGGGTGGCACCGGAACCTGCGCCGGGCTCCTCGGGTCGGTCAATGGGATCAAGCCGACCATCGCGTCGATGACGCGGGTGTCGGGCCCGAAGGCATACCCGATGGGGTCCTACCGGTACGACTACTTCCTGCTCCCGAACCCGCTGCCGTCGGCGGCGTGCACGGGGCGAGATGGGTCGGCGGTCGCAGCCGGCGTGAACCTCAACAACCAGAACACCTGGACCGTGAGCTGCGGCCTCACGGCTCGTCAGGTGGCCACGCTCGACTACCTGGCGCCCAACAAGGGGTTCCTCTGCCGGACCGACTCGGTGGCCAACCCCCTGACCGGCAGGAACTATCGGACCGAGATCGCCGCGAAGCTGAAAGCTGACGGGATCGCACCCCTCCCCAAGGGAGCGATCGGAGGCTCCAGCTTCACCGGCGCGAGCTACTGTCGGGACGCCGCGGCGACCTGATCACCAGCTCGACCGAGCGAGCGCGGGGGCCCAGCCGATCCGGCTGGGCCCTCGGCGTTCACGCTGCGTTCTCCCACGGGTCGCCGTCCGTCCGCCCGGCGGTTGCTAGCGTCCGCGGGATGGCGCGGACGGTCTCCCGGGGCGAGGCGCGCGACCGACGGGGGTTCGTCGCGGTCGGGGCGATCATGCTCGGGTCGATCCTGCTGATCGCGTTCCTCGCCTCGCGACAGGGTCCCAAGGGCGCCCAGCCCCGAGGGTTCCCGCCGTCCCAGGCTGTCCCGGTCTCCGCGGCCCGGCTGCAGCGCGTTGCGGGTGCGGGGACGATCGGCTGGCTGCTCCCGGTCCCGCTCGCCGGGCCGAGGGACGTAGCGGTCGCACCGGCGGGGACCGTCTGGATCACGGAGCAGAACAAGGGTGCCGTCGATGCCTTCCTCGACGGGAAGCTGCTCCGCTACGAGGTGGACGCGAAGTTCCCGTCGTCCGGTGCGTTCGCGCTCAGCGCCGGGCCTTCGGATTCCATGTGGTTCACGGGGTACCCGAACGGCAACATCGGCCGGATGCTCCCCGACGGGACCGTCAACTCGTTCTCCGCCGTCGCGGACACGTCGGAGACGGTCGCCGCCGCGCAGGCCCTCGACGGGTCGATGTGGATGACCGACGTCAACCTCGGCGTCGTCGTCAGGATCGATGCGCAGGGCCGGGTGGCGGCGTTCGCCGTGCCGCCGCCGACCAGCGTTCAGGAGCAGGTCGGTCCCTACGACATCGCCCGCGCCGCCGACGGGACGATGTGGTTCACGGATCCGAGGACGCGCTCGCTCGGGACGATCTCCGCCGGAGGCCGGGACGCCCACGATCCGCGAGTACCGCGTCACCGACGGCTCCGACCCACGGAGCATCGCGGCAGGCCCGGACGGGTCCCTCTGGGTGACCTTCCCGAAGGTCGGCATCGGCAGGGTGGACGGCCCGGACGCCGTCCAGTACCGTCACCGTTGCCGCGGCGAAGGCCCCGATCAACAACCTCGCCGTCGCCGGGGATGGGTCCATCTGGCTGACCACGGCCGGGCGCGACATCCTGCACGTCCGCCCGGACGGTTCGTTGATCCGACGCTTCAGGATGCCCGCCGGCGCGGTCGGCGCCGACGGGATCTCGATCGCTCCGGATGGCTCGGTGTGGGCGGCCGCGACCGATGCCAACATGATCGTCGAGATCCCAGATCGCTCGAGCGGATGACCTCCTGGGAAGGGATGGTCATGAAGGAAGTCCCCGAGGTGCTGTTCGTCTGCGTCCACAACGCCGGCCGGTCGCAGATGGCCGCCGCCTTGCTCGACCACCACGCGCAGGGCCGTGTGCACGTCCGGTCGGCGGGCAGCACGCCGGCCGACGAGATCAACCCGGCCGTGGTCGCCGTGATGGACGAGGTCGGCCTCGATCTGTCCAAGGAGTTCCCGAAGCCGTTGACGACCGAGGTGGTGCAAGCGGCCGACGTCGTGATCACGATGGGCTGCGGTGACGCCTGCCCGGTCTTCCCCGGGAAGCGGTACCTCGACTGGGAGCTCCGCGATCCCTCCGGGTTGCCGGTGGACGAGGTTCGCCCGATCCGGGACGAGATCGACCTGCGCGTTCGCGGGCTCATGGCGGAACTGCTCGAGCCGGCGGGACCGCCCGGAGGCGGTCCCGCCGGTCATCGCGGCTAGCAGCACTCGCCGGGGCAACAGGGCTCCATCTCGCGAACACCTCCTTCCGCGGATCCATATCGATGGTGGTCGATACGTTGACGATGATATAGACCGCTGTCAATATGTCGGCATGAAGCTCCTCCAGGTGATCGACGAGACGTGCTGCCCGCCCGTGCTGGGGGAGCCGCTCGGCGAGGACGAGGCCGAGCGGCTCGCCGGGGCCTTGCAGGTCCTCGCCGACCCCTCACGTCTGCGCCTGCTCAGCCTGATCGCGGCGCATCCGAACGCCGAGGCCTGCGTGTGCGACCTGACCGAGCCGCTCGGACCTGACGCAACCCACGGTGAGTCACCACCTGAAGGTGCTCACGGACGCCGGCCTCCTCGAGCGTGAGCAGCGCGGCCGATGGGCCTACTTCCGCGTCAGGCCGGAGCCGATCGAGCTGCTCCGAGGAGCGCTGGCGGCACCGCTCGCGAACGGAGGGATGAGATGAGCGAGCTTCGGGAACAGGTCCGCGATCGGTACGCGGCGGCGGCCCGGTCGGTCAAGGACGGGATGGCGGCCGACGACTGGAGCGAGATCGCCGGCTGTTGCGATCCGAAGGACGGCCTCGGCGTGCAGCTCTATGACGGAACCGAGCGTGCGGGTCTCCCCGAGGAGGCCGTGCTGGCGAGCCTCGGATGCGGCAACCCGACCGCGGTCGCCGAGCTCCGCGAGCGGCGAGACGGTCCTGGATCTTGGCTCGGGCGGCGGCATCGACGTGCTGCTGTCCGCCGAGCGCGTCGGTCCGACGGGACACGTGTTCGGGCTCGATATGACCGATGAGATGCTCGACGTCGCCCGCGCGAACGCTCGCGCAGCCGACGCGACGAACGTCGAGTTCCTGAAGGGGTACATCGAGGACATCCCGCTGCCGGACGCGAGCGTCGACGTGGTCATCTCGAACTGCGTGATCAACCTCTCGACCGACAAGCCGGCGGTGATCGCCGAGATGTTCCGGGTCCTGCGGTCCGGAGGCCGGCTCGGGATCAGCGACGTGGTGGCCGCCGACGAACTGGCGCCGGCAGATCAGGGCCGAGCGCGGGAGCTACGTCGGCTGCATCGCCGGCGCGCTGTCGTTCGCCGAGTACACGGCGGGGCTGGCCACGGCGGGGTTCGTGGACATCTCGATCCGGCCGACGCACGAGATGGTGGACCAGATGTTCGGCGCCATCGTGCAAGCTCGGAAGCCCTGAGGCCCTCCTGAGGACCGAGCTCCTCGGGTAACGTTGCCCTCCGATGGGACGGCTGTTCGGGACCGATGGGGTGCGCGGCGTCGCCGGCACGGAGCTGACGCGCGAGCTCGCGCACGGCCTGGGCCGCGCGGCCGTCGTGGTGCTCGGCCGCCACGGCGCCGGCAACGCCCGGCTGGTGGTCGGGCGCGACACCCGGGAGTCGGGCGAGTGGCTCGAGGACGCCCTGACCGAGGGGATCCGCGAGGCCGGCGGCGACGTCCTGCTGGCCGGCGTCGAGCCGACCCCGGCGGTCGCGTTCATGACGGTGGATCTTGGGCGCCTCGAGCGGCGTCGTGATCAGCGCGTCGCACAACCCGGCCGAGGACAACGGCATCAAGTTCTTCGCGCGGGACGGCATGAAGCTGCCCGACCGGCTGGAGGACGAGATCGAGGCGGAGCTCGCGCGCCCCGCGGATCCGTCGATCGAGCCGGGCGAGATCCTGCCGGTGGGCGACGCCCGCGAACGCTACCTCCGGCATCTCGAGGGGGCGGCCGAGGCCCGGCTGGACGGGATGACCGTCGTGGTCGACTGCGCGAACGGGGCCGCCTCCCAGATGGCGCCGGAGGTGCTGCGGCGCCTCGGCGCCGAGGTCCACGCGATCAACGCCGCGCCCGACGGGCGCAACATCAACGACGCCTGCGGCGCGCTGCATCCCGAGGTCGTCGCGGCCGAGGTCGTGCGCCGGCACGCGGACGCGGGCGTGTGCCACGACGGCGACGCCGATCGCGCGCTGTTCGCCGACGCCGCCGGCGCCGTGATCGACGGCGACCAGGTCCTCGCGGCGTCGGCGATCGCGATGCAGGAGCGGGGCGCGCTCGCCGGCGACGTGGTGGTCGCGACCGTGATGTCGAACCTCGGGCTCGCGATCGCGATGCGCGATGCCGGGATCGAGCTGGTGCGCACCGCCGTCGGGGACCGCTACGTCCTCGAGGAGATGGAGCGGCGCGGCGCCACGCTCGGCGGCGAGCAGAGCGGGCACGTGATCTTCCGGCAGCACGCCACCACCGGCGACGGGCTCCTCACCGCCGTGCGGTTCCTCTCGCTGGCCGCGGCGCGCGGCGTCTCCCTCGCGGAGCTGGCCGGAGCGATGCGCCGCCGCCCGCAGGTGATGGTGAACATCCGGGTCGCCGACCGCGACGGGATCACCGAGGCGCGGGCCGTCGAGGAGGCGGTCGCGGCCGCGGAGGTCGCCCTCGGCGGCGGCGGCCGGGTGCTGGTCCGGCCCTCCGGCACCGAGCCGCTGATCCGGGTGATGGTCGAGGCCGAGACCGAGGCGACGGCCCGGCAGCACGCCGACGCGATCGCCGACGCGATCCGGTCTTTCGGCTGATCCCATCCCGGGGGAGCGCTGCTACCCTCGAACCCCCATGTGCGGCATCGTCGGCTACGTAGGGCCCGACGAGGCGCTCCCGATCGTCCTGGAAGGCCTCCGGCGCCTCGAGTACCGCGGATACGACTCCGCCGGCATCGCCGCGGCCGGCGGGGGGATGGCGATCCGGCGCCGGGCCGGCAAGCTCGCGGAGCTGGAGGCGCTGCTCCTGGAGGAGCCGGTGCCGCCGACGACGACCGCGATCGGCCACACCCGGTGGGCGACCCACGGCGCGCCGACCGACGCCAACGCGCACCCGCACGTCGACTGCACGGGCACGGTGGCCGTGATCCACAACGGCATCGTCGAGAACTTCCAGCAGCTCCGCGCCGACCTCGAGTCGCGGGGGCACACGTTCGCGTCGGAGACCGACACGGAGTGCATCGCGCACCTGATCGAGGAGCGCCGGGCCAACGGCGCCGGCCTGGCCGACGCCGTGCGCGCGGCCGTGCGCGAGCTCGACGGCGCCTACGCGCTCGTGGTCTCGGCGGCCGACGAGCCCGGCACCCTGATCGGGGTCAAGGTGGCCTCCCCGCTGGTCGTCGGCATCGGCGAGGGCGAGACGATCCTCGCCTCCGACATCCCGGCCGTGCTCGGCCGCACGAACACGGTGATCCCGCTCGACGAGGGCCAGGTCGTGGAGATCACGGCCGGCGGCGCGGTGTTCACCGACTTCGCGGGGGAGCCGCTGACGCCGGAGCCCATCACGGTCACGTGGGACGTCGCGGCCGCGCAGAAGGGCGGCTACGACTCGTTCATGCGCAAGGAGATCGACGAGCAGCCGGCCGCGATCCGCGACACGCTCGTCGGGCGCGCCGACGCCGACGGGCTGCACCTCGACGAGCTCCACGTCTCCGACGACGTCCTGCGCGAGGTGTCGAAGGTCTTCGTGGTCGCCTGCGGCACGGCGTTCCACAGCGGCCTCGTCGCGAAGTACGCGATCGAGCACTGGACGCGTCTGCCGGTCGAGATCGAGATCGCGAGCGAGTTCCGCTACCGCGATCCGGTGCTCGGTCCCGACACGCTGACGCTCGCGGTGAGCCAATCGGGCGAGACGATCGACACGCTCGAGGCGGCCCGGCACGCGCGGCGGCAGGGCTCGCAGGTGATCGCGGTCACGAACACGGTGGGGTCCTCGCTCGCGCGCGAGGCCGACGGCATCTTCTACACCCACGCCGGCCCCGAGATCGGCGTCGCCGCGACGAAGACGTTCGCGACGCAGATGGTCGCGCAGGAGCTCGTCGCGCTGTACCTGGCGCAGATCCGCGGGTCGCGGTTCCCCGAGGAGATCGAGAAGATCCTCGGCGAGCTCCACGAGCTCCCGGACAAGGTCCAGCGCTCGATCGAGCTCGACGACGAGGTCCGGGCGATCGCGGAGCGCTACCAGGACGCGCGCGACGTCCTGTTCATCGGGCGCCACACCGGCTACCCGGCGGCGCTGGAGGGCGCGCTGAAGCTGAAGGAGCTCAGCTACATCCACGCGGAGGGACATCCCGCCGGCGAGTTGAAGCACGGCCCGATCGCCCTGCTCGAAGAGGGCTTGCCGGTCGTCGCCATCGCCACGACGTGCCACGTCTATCCGAAGATGGTCTCGAACATCCAGGAGGTGAAGGCGCGCGGCGCCTCGGTGATCGCGATCGTGACGGAGGGCGACACCGAGGTCGCGCGGATCGCCGATCACGTGCTGGCGGTTCCGGAGACGCCCGAGCTGCTCTCGCCGGTGGTCGTGACGGCGCCGCTGCAGCTCCTCGCCTATCACATGGCCGTGCTGCGCGGCTGCGACGTCGATCAGCCGAGGAACCTCGCGAAGTCCGTCACCGTCGAGTAGCGTCTGCGTCGTGCGGCGCCCGCTCGTTCGCGTTGTCGCGCTCCTGCTCGTATCCGGGACCTGCCTGGTGGCGACCGCCTCGCCGTGCTTCGCGTGCGGGTGCACGCCCCAGACGCCGAAGCAGGTGCTCCGGCGGGCCGACGCGGCGTTCGTGGGGGAGGTGACGTCGCAGCGGCCGCTCGACGCGATGACGACCGCGCAGACGTTCCGGGTCGACGCGGTCTACAAGGGTGCGCTGCACTCGACGGTGGACGTCGTCGCGAGCATGGGCGCCGCCGGCGGCAGCGACTGCGCGATCCTGTTCCCGTCGGGCTCCCGGGTGGCCGTCGTCCTGCAGCAACAGGGGGATCACTGGATCTCGGACGCGTGCTCGCTGCTGACGATGGCCCAGTTGCGACGCGTGGCGCCGCCCCCGCGTGCCGCCGCTGCCGGGACAGGCGCCGGAGCCGCCGCTGCCGGGGCAGGGGCCGACGGTGGGCGGCTCCACGCGGTCGACGTCCGCGCCTCCGACGGGTTCGGGCGGCGGGATCTCGGGGGCGGGCGCGATCGCCGGCGGGCTCCTGGCGATCGCGGCGATCGCGTTCGTGCTGTCGCTCGAGAGCCGGCGCGCGACGCGCGCCCGCCGCGAGCGGGAGCCCGACGAGGCGGGCCTGGAGACGGAGGAGGCGGCGCCCGAAGAGCCCGGGGACGCCGATCCGGGCGCGGCTGACCCTCCCGAGCCGACCGGCTAGCCTTCCCGGCGTGGAGATCGTCGGGCTCGGCGTCGACATCTGCGAGATCGCGCGGATGGAGCGAGCGCTCGCTCGCCATCCGACGATGCGCGGCGCGCGTCTTCACCCCCGAGGAGATCGCGTACTGCGACGCGAAGGGGCGTCCGGCCGAGTCCTACGCCGGCCGGTTCGCGGCCCGCGAGGCCGTGATCAAGGCGCTCGGCGGATACCGCGGCCGGCGGTGGCAGGACATCAGCGTGGCCCGGCATCCGTCGGGCGCACCCTCGATCGCGCTGGCCGGCAACGCGAAGCGCCGCGCCGACGGGCTCGGCGTCACGAACGTCCTCATCACGTTCACCCACGAGAAGACGAACGCGGTGGCGTTCGCGGTGGCGGTGACGGAGCGATGAAGCCGGTGATCACGCCGGCGGAGGCGGCCGAGCTCGACCGCGCCTCGCAGGAGCGAGGCATCGCGGCGGCCGATCTGATGGAACGCGCCGGGGCGGCGGTCGCGCGGGCGTGCGTGGACCTCCTCGGCGGCACGTACGGGCGCCGGGCGGTCGTGCTCTGCGGGAAGGGCAACAACGGCGGCGACGGGTACGTCGCCGCGCGCCACCTCGCGCGATGGGGCGTGCGGGTCGTGGCGATCGCGATGGAGGATGCTCTCGTCCTCCGAGAGCCTGGCCGATGTGAACGCGCGCCGGCTGACGCGCCGAGACGGACGCGCGGCTCCGGCGCTTCACGCCGGCGCTCCTCGACCGCGAGCTGGCGCGGGCCGACGTCGCGGTCGACGCGCTCTTCGGCACCGGGTTCCGCGGCGTGCCCGAGGGCGAGGTCGCGGAGGCGATCGAGGCGGTGAACGCGTCGTTGGTGCCCGTGGTCAGCGTCGACATCCCCTCGGGCGTCGACGGCGCCACCGGCGCCGCGCCGGGCGCCGTGATCCGGGCGGATCTGACCGTCACGTTCGGCGCCGCGAAGACCGGCGCCGTGCTGCTGCCCGGGGCCGAGCACGCCGGCGACGTCCGCGTGGTCGACATCGGGTTCCCCGACGACCTGCTCCCGGACACGTGTGGTCTGACGGAGCCCGACGACGTCGTCGGCGTCCTGCCCGAGCGCGCGACCGACGCGCACAAGAAGGCGAGCGGCACGCTCGTGATCGTCGCGGGCTCCCGGCGGATGACCGGCGCCGTGCGCCTGCTGGCCCATGCCGCGGGGCGGATCGGCGCGGGGTACGTCGTGGTCGCCGTGCCGGCCTCGATCCTCCCGGTCGTACAGCTCGGGCTGACGGAGACGGTGTTCCTGCCGCTCGCGGAGACCGAGGACGGGACCGTCGCGCAGGCTGCCCACGACGCGGTCCTCGAGGCGCTCGCCGACGCGGACGCGCTCGCGATGGGGCCGGGTCTGTCGACGAACGCCGAGACGCAGGCGTTCGTGCGGGGCGTGCTCCGCGAGAGCCCGGTGCCGGTCGTGCTCGACGCCGACGGGCTGAACGCGTTCGCCGGCGACGAGGATCTGCTGGCCGACCGGAAGACCGAGGTCGTGCTGACGCCGCACCTGGGCGAGCTGGCCCGGCTGACCGGCGGGCACGAGCGGCGACCGGCTGACCGCGGCGCGGGCCCTCGCCGCGCGCACGAACGGCGTGGCGCTCGTGAAAGGGAGTCGCACGGCGATCGCCGCGCCGGACGGGTCCGCGCGCATCAACCCGACCGGCTCGCCGTTCCTCGCGACGGCCGGCACCGGCGACGTGCTCACCGGCACGATCGGCGGGCTGGTCGCGGCGGGCCTGCCGCCGTTCGACGCGGCCTGGGCCGGCGCGTACCTCCACGGGCTGGCGGGGATCCTCGCCGGGGAGGACTTCGGCGAGGGCACGCTCGCCGGCGACGTCGCCGAACGCCTGCCCGCCGCGATCGACCTCGTGAGGACCCAGTCGTGAGGTCTTTGGCGTGAGGTCTCCGGCGCGAGGCCCGCGGGCGTGAGCGGCGAGACCGCCCGGTTCCGCCCGACGCGCGTCGTCGTCGACCTCGGCGCGATCCGCCACAACGTGTCGGTCCTCAAGCCCGACGGCGCGGAGCTGATGGCCGTCGTGAAGGCGAACGCGTACGGGCACGGTGCGGTCCCGGTGGCCCGCGCCGCGATCGAGGCGGGCGCGACGTGGGCGGGGGTGGCGCTCGTCGAGGAGGGCCTCGAGCTCCGCCTGGCCGGGATCGAAGCGCCGATCTTGGTGCTCTCGGAGTTCCCGGCCGGCTCGGAGGCCGTGGCCCTGGCGCACCGCCTGACCCCCACGGTGTACACCGACGCCGGCCTGGCCCGGCTCGTCGCCGCGGCCCGGGGGACCGGTCGCGGTCCACGTGAAGATCGACACCGGCATGCACCGCGTGGGGGTCTGGCCGCCCGAGGATGCGCCGCGGTTCCTCGCCTCGGTCGTCGCGGCCGGCTTCGAGGTCGAGGGTCTGTGGACGCATCTGGCGATGAGCGAGGACGATGAGGTCGTGACGAAGGCCCAGCTGGACCGGTTCGCGGGGGTCGTCGAGGCGGCGCGCGCCGCCGGCATCGAGCCTCGGTTCGTCCACGCGTCGAACAGCGGCGCGGTGCTGCGGCATCCGGAGGCGGCGTTCGACCTGGTTCGCCCGGGCATCGCCCTCTACGGGATCCCGCCGGCGGCCGGGGTCGGCGAGGACCGGGGGCTCCGCCCGGCGCTGTCGTGGCGCTCGGCCGTGTCGATGACGAAGCGGCTGCCGGCCGGCGAGCGCCTCAGCTACGGCCAGCGCTACGAGCTCGAGCGGCCCTCGACGATCGCGACGGTGCCGGTCGGCTACGCGGACGGCTACCCGCGGACGGCGTCGTCCCGCGGCGCAGGTCCTGATCGGGGGACGCCGCCACCGCGTCGCGGGCACCGTGACGATGGACCAGCTGGTGATCGACTGCGGCGACGCGGAGGTCGCGCCCGGCGACGAGGTGGTGCTGCTCGGCGAGCAGGCAGGCGACGACGATCACCGCCGCCGAGCTCGGCGAGGCGGCCGGCACGATCGCGTACGAGATCGTCACGCGGATCGGCGCCCGGGTGCCGAGGGAGCACGTCGGATGAGACGCCGCGCCGCGCTGATCTCGGCCGGGATCGCCGCCGGCCTCGCGGCGGGCATGGTCGGCGGCGTCGTCGCCCAGCGGCGCCACGGGCACGGGACCGAACCGCTCGGCGACCTGCCGCCCGAGGACCTCGGCCCGGTCGCGTCGTTCGACGGGACGGGCCTGGCGGTGCGCGCGGCCGGCGACCCGGCGGCGCCGGTCGTGCTGCTGGCGCACGGCTTCAGCCTGGACATGTCGGTGTGGTGTCACGTGTGGCCCGACCTCGCGCGCGAGGCGCGGGTGGTCGCGATGGACTTCCGTTCGCACGGCATGAGCGAGCGACCCGCGAACGGCGACCTCACGCTGCGGGCGATGGGCCGCGACGTGGCCGCGGTCCTGGACGCCGCCACGCCGGACCGCCCCGCGATCGTCGTCGGCCATTCGATGGGCGCGATGGCCGTGCTCGCGCTCGCCGAGCAACGGCCGGAGCTCTTCGGGCCGCGGATCGCCGGCATCGTGCTGATCGGCGCCGCATCCTCGGATCTGCTCCGCGGCGCGATGGGGTCGGTCACCGGGCTGCTGCGGCCGCGGTTCGGGTCGATCCAGGCGGCGGCGCTCCGCGTCGACCGCGTCCGCAAGGCGGTCCTGTCGAGCCCGGTCGACCTCGGCGGCATGGTGACGCGGCTGACCCAGTTCGGGCCCGACACGCCGAAGCCGGTGGTCGACCACGTCGTCGGGCTCGCGCGGCGCACGCCCTCGGAGGTCTGGACCGACACGCTGCCCGAGCTGATGGAGATGGACCTGCGCCACGCCGTGCCGCGGGTGCGGGTGCCGGCCCTCGTGCTGGTGGGGGACGACGATCGCGTGACCCCGCCGGCCGCGGCCGTGTCGCTGGCGGCCGCGCTGCCGCAGGGCCGCCTCGTCGTGCTCGAGGAGGCGGGCCACATCCCGATGCTCGAACAGCCCGAGCGGCTCGTCCGCGAGCTGGAGGCCTTCGTGCCCACGGTCTTCGGACCGGCGGCCCCGAAGCGTCGCCGCCGCGCGGCCGGCGGGGGCCCCGCGTGAGCCCGCGCGCGCTCGCCGAGGTCGCGGCCGAGGCGGCCGGCTGCACGCGCTGCCGCCTGTCCGAGACGCGGACCCAGGTCGTCTTCGGGGTCGGGGACGCGGACGCGGACCTGCTGTTCATCGGGGAGGCGCCCGGCCTGCACGAGGACAAGCAGGGGGAGCCGTTCGTGGGCGCCGCCGGGCAGCTGCTCACGAAGATGCTCGGCGAGATCGGGCTTCGGCGCGAGGACGTGTACATCGCGAACGTCCTGCGGTGCCGGCCGCCCGGCAACCGCGACCCGCTCCCCGACGAGATCGAGTCGTGCACGCCCTGGCTCGTCGAGACGATCTCGATCGTGCAGCCCTCGGTGATCGTGACCCTCGGCAACTTCGCCACGAAGTTCGTGCTGGAGACGCCGCGGGGGATCACCTCGATGCGCGGCTCGGTCTATCCCTGGCACGGCCGCCGCGTGATCCCGACGTTCCATCCGGCCGCGATCCTGCGCGGCGGCGGCGAGAAGGGCCGGCAGTTCCAGGATCTCCGCGCGGACTTCGCGCTGATCAGGGCCACGCTGGATGCGTGTCACGGCCGCCGCTCGCCGGCTGCCGATCCCAGCGCCGAGCCGAGGAGCCGGCGGTCGTGGTCGTCCCCGACGAGAAGCAGCTGGAGCTCTTCTAGCGGTGGACCTGGGGCTTCGCGCGGCGACCGCGGAGGACACGCGCGCGGTGGGGGAGGCCCTGTCGCCGCTGCTGCGGCTGCACGACGTCGTGGTGCTGACCGGCGACCTCGGCGCGGGCAAGACCACCTTCGTCCAGGGCGTCGCCCGGGGGCTCGGCGCGACCGAGCAGGTGGCCTCCCCGACGTTCACGCTCGTGCGGGAGTACGTGAGCGGCCGGCTCCCCATCGCGCACGTCGACGTCTACCGGCTCGAACGCGTCCAGGACGTGGTGGATCTCGCGCTCGAGGAGCTGGAGGGCGGCGCGTGCGTGCTGCTCATCGAATGGGGCGACGCGATCGGGGAGCTGCTGCCCGACGACCGGCTCCGGGTGGAGCTGACGGACGAGGACCCGGCCGGAGCCGACGACGCGCGCCGGATCGGGTTCTCGGCGCACGGCCCATCCTGGGCGGAGCGGGCCGAGGACCTCGAGCTCGCGTTCCTGCCGTGGAGGTCGCCGTGATCGTCGTCGGGATCGAGACGTCCACCCCGCAGACCTCGGTCGCGATCGGGACCGAGACGCAGGTCCTCGGCCGGATCCAGGTCGCCGGGACCGCGCGCCAGGAGGCCGTGACCCCCGCCCTCGACCAGCTCCTCCGCTGGACCGGGGTCGACCTCGACCAGGTCGGCGGGTTCGCGGTCGGCATCGGCCCCGGCCTGTTCACCGGCCTGCGCGTCGGCGTCGTGACCGCGAAGACCCTCGCGCAGGCGGAGATGGCGCCGATCCTCGGCATCCCGAGCCTCGACGCGCTCGCGTACGCGGTCCGGTTCACGCATCGCGCGATCGTCGCGGTGATCGACGGCCGCCGCGGCGAGGTCTTCAGCGCGATCTACCGGCCGGTGCCGGGGGGCGTCATGCGCGAGACCGACTACGCCGTGCAGAAGCCCGAGCACCTCGCGGCCGAGCTGGAGGCGCTGCCGGGCGAGATGCTGGCCGTCGGCGACGGTGCCATCCTGTATCAGGATGTGCTCCAGGAGATCGGGGCTCGCATCGGGATCGCGCCGCCGGCGGTGGCGCATCCGGACGCCGCCTCGCTCGTCGAGCTGGCCGCGCCGAGGTTCCTCCGTGAGGAGCACGACCGGCCGTTCGAGGTCGTTCCGCTGTACCTGAGGAAGACGGATGCTGAGATCGCGTGGGATAGCCGAGCCCGGGGCGCCTAGGCTCGAGATCGCGAAGATGCGCCGGCGCCACCTGCGCGGCGTGATGGCGATCGAGCGCCAGGCGTACGCGCGCCCGTGGTCGCCGAACCTGTTCGTCGCCGAGATGACCGAGCCGAGCAACCGCAACTACCTCGTGGCGAGGATCGAGCGCGACATCGTCGGCTACGCGGGGCTGATCTGCTACGGCGAGGAGGCCCACGTCACGAACATCGCGGTGGACCCGATGCTCCAGGGCCATCGGATCGCGCACCGGCTCCTGTACGAGCAGCTGCTCGCGGCGCGGGCGATGGGCGGCCAGGCCGTCTCGCTCGAGGTCCGCGTGACGAACTGGCGGGCGCAGCGCCTCTACGCGCGGTTCGGGTTCCATCCGGTGGGGATCCGGCGCAACTACTACGCCGAGCTCCGCGAGGACGCGCTGATCATGTGGACCGACGACATCCGCGACGCGGTCTACCGGGAACGGCTCGACGGCATCATGGCCACCCTCCCGGAGGGGCTCCGCCCCGCGTGATCACGCTCGGCATCGAGACCTCCTGCGACGAGACGGCCGTGGCGATCCTCGCCGACGGCGCGCTCCGCGCGAACCTGATCGCGCGGCAGGAGCACCTGCACGAGCGCTACGGCGGCGTGGTGCCGGAGATCGCCGCGCGGGCGCACGTCGAGGCGCTGAACCCGCTGCTGGCGCGCGCGCTGGAGCACGCGTCGATCGACCTCGGCTCGATCGACGGGGTGGCCGTCACGGTCGGTCCCGGCCTCGTCGGCGCGCTCCTGGTGGGCATGGCGGCGGCGAAGGCGATCACGCTGGCGACCGGCGTGCCGTTGCTCGGCGTGAACCACCTCGAGGGCCACTACTGGGCGAACTTCGTCGGAGCCGAGCCGCCCGAGCCGCCGTTCGTCGCGCTGATCGTCTCGGGCGGCCACACGATGCTCGTGCACGTGCCTGCCCTCTTCCACCACGTGATCGTGGGCCAGACGCTCGACGACGCGGCGGGGGAGGCCTTCGACAAGGTCGCGCGGCTGCTCGGGCTGGGGTTCCCCGGGCGGGCCGGCGCTGGACGCCGCGGCGAAGGACGGCGATCCCGGCGCGGTCGCGTTCCCGCGCCCGATGGAGGCCTCCGGCGACCTCGACTTCTCGATGAGCGGCCTCAAGACGGCGGTCCTGCGCCACGTCCGGGCCGAGCAGGCGGCGGGCCGCGAGATCTCGGTCCCGGACCTCGCCGCGTCGTTCCAGGAGGCGATCGTCGACGTGCAGGTCTCGAAGACGATCGCCGCGGCGAAGCAGGTCGGCACCGAGACCGTCCTGCTGGGCGGCGGGGTGGTGGCGAACACGTCGCCTGCGCGACCGGCTTCGCGCCGACGGCGAGGCCGCGGGCCTCCGCGTGCTGATCCCGCCGCTCGAGCTGTGCACGGACAACGCGGCGATGATCGCCTGCGTCGGAGCCGCCCGGCTGGCGCGCGGCGAACGGACCGCGTTGGACATCGCCGCGGACCCGAACCTACAGTTGCCCGCGTGACGACCGTCCTGGTGACCGGGGGCGCCGGGTTCATCGGCTCGAACCTTGCCGATCGACTCCTCGCCGAGGATCACCGCGTCGTCGCCGTCGACGACCTGTCGACCGGCCGGATCGCGAACCTGGGCGAGGCCCGCGGCTACGGCAAGGCCTACACCTTCTTCAACATGGACGTGCGGGCCGACGGCCTCGAGCCGCTGTTCGAGCGCCACAAGCCCGAGATCGTGTTCCACCTGGCGGCGCAGGCGGGCGTTCGCCCCTCGCTCGAGGATCCCGTGTACGACGCGGCCGTGAACCTGATGGGCGCCCTGAACGTGCTGGAGTGCGCCGCGAAGGTCGGGACGCGGAAGGTGGTCTACGCGGCGAGCGGAGGGACGCTCTACGGGGAGGCGCGGCGGCTGCCCGCGAAGGAATCCGCGGCGCAGGGCTCCCACCCGCTCAGCCCGTACGGGATCTCGAAGAAGGTCGTGATCGACTACCTCTCGTACTTCCAGCGCTACCGCGGCCTCGATTTCACGGCCCTCGCGCTGGCGAACGTCTACGGGCCACGGCAGGATCCGGGCGGCGAGGCCGGCGTCGTGTCGATGTTCGCGGGCAAGATGCTGGCCGGCGAGGCCCCGACGATCTACGGCGACGGGAACCAGACGCGGGACTACGTGTTCATCGACGACGTCGCGCACGCGTTCGTGCAGGCGATCGACCGGGCCTCGGCGAAGGTCGTGAACATCGGCACGGGCCTGGAGACCAGCGTGAACGGGCTGTACCGGCTCCTGGCCGACATCATCGGGTTCACCGGCGAGGCGCAGCAGGGCCCGCTCCCGCCGGGCGAGCTCCGGCGGAGCGTCCTCGACATCGCCACCGCCGCCTCGGCGCTCGCGTGGAAGCCGTGGACGCATCTCGAGGACGGCCTGGCCGAGACCGTCGCGTTCCTGAAGGGGATCTGAGGGCTCAGACGGCGTCGCGGAGCGCGGCGATCTGCCGACGAGGCGAGGAAGATGCCGCGGATCGCCGTGTCGGCGAGTCCGTCGGCGACGGCGGTCGCCACCGCGAGCGCCTCGAGCCGCGCCGCCCGGGCCTCCTCGGGACGGCCCGCCGCGTCGCGGAGGTCGGCGAGGACGGCGAGCGTCTCCCGGAGCTGCGCCGGGTTCCCGACCTCCCGAGCGTGCGCAGCGCGACCTGCGATCTCGGCGTCGGCGGCGCTCGGATCCCCGGCGCCGGCCAGCACCTTCGCGAGGAGGCGGCGTCCCTTGACCACGTAGCGCTTCGAGTCGGTCCGCTCGGCGGCCTCGATGCAGCGCTCGGCGTACCCGCGTGCGGCGTCGAGGTCGCCCTGGCTGAACCGGAGCTCGCCGAGGCTGGCGTCGGTGTGCTGCGAGTACCGCCATTTCATCCACTCCTCGCCCCACGTGCCGCGCTGCCGCGAGTCCCGCTCGACCTCCTCCAGGAGCGGCTCGGCCTCGGCGGGACGGCCCGTCGCCATGAAGCAGTCGGCGAGGTTGAGCGCGGCGTTGCGGATGATCTCGGGGTCGCCGAACGCGCGGGCCTCCTCGAGGCTCGTCGCGTTCCACTCGATCGCACGTTCCCAGTTGCAGAGGTCGCCGAAGAGCCAGCCCAGCGAGTTCGTCGTGCGGCACCACACCGCCTTCTCGCCCAGCCGCTCCGCGAGCGCCAGGACCTCCGTCAACGACGCGAGCGCATCGTCGTAGCGGCCAGCCCCGCAGGACGCGATCCCCTTGCGCCCAGATCGACCAGAGCATCGACATCGGGATCCCGTTGGCTCGCCCGATCTCGGACGCCTCCGTCACGAGCGCGAGCCCCCCAGCCTCGTCCCCGCGCAGATGCTTCAGCTCCCCGAGGCCCTCGAGGGACATGCTCTGCAACATCGGATCCCCGCCTTCTCGCGCGAGCTCGAGCATCTGCACGAGGGCCGCTTCCCCGGCCGCCAACCGTCCGGTGCAGAACTCGATCAATCCGATCGAGTAGAGCCCACCCGCTCGCAGGACCGGGTCGCCGAGGCGCTCACCGATCGCGACCGCCTCCTCCGCGCAGGCCACCCCATCCTCGAACCGATGCCACCAGAGGTAGGTCATCGACATGCGGAACCAGGCCTCGCCGACGTTGCGTTCGTCGCGTTCGTCGAGCGCGATCGCACGCAGCGCCTCGAAGCTGGCGACGCTGCGCTCCCACGCGTTGACGAGGAAGAACGCCTCCCCGAGCGCGTGGTGCAGGTGCATCAGGACCTCGGGTGCGACCACCACCCCGGAGCGCGCGATCACGTCGAGCGCGCGCTCGTAGAACGAGATCGCCTCGTTGGCGGCGAACGCGGCCGTCGCCTTGTCGCCGGATCGCACCAGGAACCCGACGGCGTCGGCCCACCGCTCCGCCCGTTCGTAATGGTGGGCGAGCGTCTCGTACTGCTCGGCCAGCCGGTCCGCGTACAGCTCGTGGATCGCGTCGGCCACGACGCCGTGGAGCTGCTTGCGCCGCTCCAGCAGCAGGCTTTGGTAGGCGACGTCGTGCGTGAGCGCGTGCTTGAACATGTACACGAGCTCCGGATAGAGCGAGCGCTCGAAGATGAGATCGAGGGAGCGGAGCTCCCGCACGCTGTCGGTGGAGTCCTCCGGGAGCGCCGCGGTCCGCTCCAACAGCCGCAGCGTGAACTCGCGCCCGATCACCGAGGCCGTCTGGATCGCCCGCTTCGGATCCTCGGGCAAACGATCGAGCCGCGCCATGATCACGCCCTGCACCGTGTCGGGGACATCCACGTCCGCGATCGGCCTCGCGAGGACGTGGTGGCCATCCTCCCGTCGGACCGCGCCGGTCTCGACGAGCGCCTTCGTGACCTCCTCCACGTAGAAGGGGTTCCCCTCCGCCTTGCGGAAGATGAGCTCCTCGAGCTCCGGTGGGAGCCCGCCCGCCCCGACGACCGCCTCGGCGACCTCCGTCGCCTCACGTTGGGAGAGCGTCCGCAGACCGACATGCGTGAAGTGCGCCGCGTCCCCGAAGGGCTGCGCCCAACCGGGGCGGTGCGATACGAGGAGCAGGATCCGGTGCTGCGGCACGACGTCGATCAGGTAGGAGAGGAACTCGGTCGACGGGGCGTCGATCCAGTGCGCGTCCTCGATCGTCAGGACGAGTGGCCTCCGTGCGGCGGCCGCCACCGCGACGGCCCGCAGCGCCTCGAACGTCGCCGCCTTCCGCAGCCACGGATCCATCGCCGCCACCTCGTCGTTCCCGGACGTGAGGAGATGCTCGAGGAGCGGGACATCGCCGGGATCCGCGCCGGCGAGCGCGACGCCGTCCCGCAGCTTGCGGGCGACGGTCTCGTCGTCGTCGGTCTCCTCGATCCGGTAGGCGTCCTTCACCACGTCGACGATCGGGAGGTAGGGGATCTCCGCCCCGTAGGAGATGCAGCGACCGACGCGCCACGCGGCGTCCTCGTCCCCATGCGCCCGCCGGAACTCGTACAGCAGCCGGGACTTGCCGATCCCGGGGTCGCCCGAGACGAACGCGACCTGCCCGGTGCCGGTCCTCACCAGGTCGAAGAGCTCGTGGAGGGTCGCGATCTCCCGCTCGCGGCCCACGAACGGGCCGAGGCCGCGGTCGGCCCCGACGTCGACGCGGGAGCGGACGCCGGTCGACCGCTCGACCTCGTAGACGTGTTGGCGGCCCTTGCCTTTGAGCTCCAGCTCGCCCATGTCGCGCAGCACGAAGTAGCCCTCGATCAGCTCGCGGGTGGCGTCGCTGACCGCCACCGCGCCCGGGGGCGCCGCAGCCTGGATGCGCGCCCCGGTGTTCATCGTGTCGCCCACCGCGAGGTAGTCCATCGAGAGGTCGACGCCGACGTGACCGACCACCACGGGCCCGCTGTGCAGACCGATGCGGAAGCGCAGATCCAGATCGCGCGTCTCGGCAAGCTCCCGGCGGTAGGGCTCGAGCGCCGCCTGGATGTCCAGCGCGGCGCGAGCGGCGCGTTGCGCGTGATCCTCGTGGGCGATCGGCGCCCCGAAGAGCGCGAGGAGCCCGTCGCCGAGGAACTGGGAGACCGTCCCCTCGTAACGATGGATCTGGTCCAGCATCAGATCGAACGAGCGCTGCAGGATCGCCCGCATGTCCTCCGGGTCGAGCCGCTCGGCCATCGTCGTCGATCCGATCACGTCGGCGTAGAGCACGGTGATCTGCTTGCGCTCCCCCTCGAGCTTCGCGCCGCCCGCCCGGATCTTGTCGGCGAGCGCCGCCGGCGTATATGCCTGCGGCGACGCGAACCGCGTCACGCTCGTCGTCATGAGCGGGCCGCCGCATTCGGTGCAGAAGCTCGCGTCGGCGGCGTTCCCGTGCCCGCAGGCGCCGCAGACCGCCGCGAGGGCGGTGCCGCATCGCGCACAGAACTTCGCGTCGAACGGGTTCGCGCCGCTGCAGGACGGACAGGTTCGCTGCTCTGAGGTGGCCATGGCGCGTTCGGCAATCCTAGTCGGGTCGGCGTAGGCTGCGCCGCATGGCTTCCCCACTGGAGGACCTGGCGCCGAAGTTCGAGCAGACGGTCGCGGCGTTCGTGAAGGACAAACGTCTGCCGGGCGCGATGGCCGGCGTCGTCCACGGGAACGAGCTGGTGTGGTCCGGCGGGTACGGGTTCGCCGACGTGGCCGCGCGCCGCGCCCCCGACGCGGCCACGCTCTACCGCATCGCCTCGATCACGAAGACCTTCACGGCGACCGCGATCATGCAGCTCCGCGACGAGGGGAAGCTGCATCTGGACGATCCGGCCGTCGCGTACCTCCCCGAGCTGCGCGACGCGGTCAGCCCGTTCGGGCTGGTCGAGACGATCACGATCCGCCGGATGCTGTCGCACGAGTCGGGTCTGGTCGGCGACCCGCCGCGGACCGACTGGACGAAGGGCCTCTACGAGAGCTCACCGGCGATCAACCTCGCGCGGGCCGCGGAGATCGCGGCCAGCGTGCCGCCGAACACGCAGCAGAAGTACTCGAACCTCGCGTACCAATTGCTGGGCGAGATCGTCGCGCGGGTCTCCGGCGGCTCCTACACCGATCACGTCCGCGCGAACATCCTCGAGCCGCTGGGCATGACCTCGACCGCGTACGCGCCGCTCCCCGAGGACCTCGCGACGAGGCGGGCGAAGGGCTACCAGGGCCGGTGGATGAACGACGAGCTCGCCGAGGCCCGCCGGCTGCCGGAGTTCCCGGCCGCGGAAGGTGGGCTGTGGTCCTGCGTGGAGGATCTGGGCCGGTGGCTCGGCGCGCAGTTCCGCGAGGACGGCGGCGATCGTGGCGGGCAACAGATCCTGGCCGGGTCCTCGCTCAAGGAGATGCACCTGCCGCGCTACCTCGGCAACGAGGCGTGGACCGAGGCGTGGTGCATCGGCTGGTACGGCCGTCCGCCGAGGCGAGACCGTGTGGCTCCAGCACTCGGGCGGATTGCCCGGGTTCATCACGAACGCGTGCTTCCGGGTCAAGGAGGAGGTCGGCGCGATCGCGCTGCTGAACGGCATCGGCGACGCGGCCGAGCTGTCGATGGCGCTCGGCGACCTGGCGCTCGAGGCCGCGCGTACGACCGTCTGCTCCCGCGCGGCCGCCGGCGCCCGTGCCGCCGGCGTACGCCGACCTGCTGGGGCTCTACGGGGACGCCGAGGAAGCCCTGTTGTTCCGCTGCGAATGGCGCGACGGCAAGCTGGCGTTCGTCGACCCGGACGATGCCGAGTGGCGCCCGACGTGCACGCCGGCCGGGCAGGACGACCGGTTCACGGTCGATCCCGGCGTCCGTGAGTCCGGTGAGCCGGTCGTGTTCCACCGGCGCTCCGACGGTCGCGTCACCCACGTGTCGGTCGGTCCGTATTCGTTGTCCCGCTTCGACCCGGTCGCGCCGTAGCTCGGGCCTGCTCCGCGTTGCGCCTCGGGCCCGGCTTACGATGGACCGCGATGGCCGAGCGCGAGGGTGTGATCGACTACGTCTACTGGTACTCCGACGTGCCCGCGCCGCCCGCGCTGCGGGAGCTCAGCGACAATGCGGAGCAGGTGTTCGGCTATCCGATGGACGCATGGAACGAGGACCCGTACTTCTGGCAGCGGCTCCTGCATCCGGAGGACGCCGAGAAGGCGATCGCGGCCACCTGGCGCTCGACCCTCGACGGGGTGCCGTACGACATCACGTACCGGATGGTCACGCGCGACAGCCGGCTGATCTGGATCCACGACACGGCCGAGGTCGAACGCGACGACACCGAGATGGGCGAGCTCTGGCGCGGCACCTGGACCGTGATCGAGGAGCCCTCGGACTGAGCACGCGCGTCGATGGCTGAGGACGAACCGTCCCGCGATCGTTCGGCTCGTCCTGTGCTCGGCTGCCGGCGAGGTGCTCGGGTCGCTCGAGCCGTTCCCGGTCGACGAACCGTGGTGGCCGGAGGTCGGGGAGATCGTGCACGGCGGCTGAGGCAGCGCTTCGGCGTCCGGATCGTCGTGCTCCGACTTCTGCGGCCGACGCGGCCAGCGCGTCATGGAGCGGCGGCGACGTGACGTACCTCGCCGAGCTCGTCGGTGATCGTGCCGCGCGGAGCTCCGAGCTGCGAGCCGGTCGATCCCGGCGAGGTCGGTCCGGACGATCCGCTCCGGATGCCGTGGGCGCGGCCGGGCGGCGTCGACGCGACGCTCGCATGGGCGGACCGGTGCCTGCGCGAGCTCGGCCGTCCCCGCATCGGGCCCGGCCGTGCAGGTGAAGTCGTGGAACCTCTCGCTGCTGCTGCGCCTCCCGACCGCCTCGGCCGCGGCATGGTCCAAGAGCGTGCCGCGGTTCATGGGACACGAGGGTGCGATCCTCGCGATGGTCGGCGCCGCCTCCCCGGACCTGGTGCCCGCCGCTGCTCGCATCCGATCCCGCGACGCAGACGGTGCTCCTGGAGGACGTTCCGGGCGAAGGTCTGTTCGATGCCGAAGATCCCGCAGCTGATCGAGATGGTCGGCCGGCTCGTGGCGCTCCAGGCGAGCTTCGCCGATCGGACCGACGAGCTCTTGGCGGCCGGGTCTGCCCGACTGGCGCGCGCCCGCGTTCGCACGCGCCGCCACGGAGCTCGTCGGTCGTGTCGACGTCCGCTCCGAGCTCGACGGGGGAACGCTCGACGCGCTCGATGCGTTGGTCGCCGATCTTCCCCGGCGTCTCGCCGACCTCGAGGCGTGCGGTCTCCCGGAAACGCTCGTCCATGGCGACTTCCACCCCGGGAACTGGCGCTCCGGCCGCGGCCTGCCGGTCCTGGTCGACTGGGGGGACAGCGGCGTCGGCCACCCGCTGTTCGACATGCCGGCGTTCCTCACGCAGGATCCCGGCCGGCGACGTCGATGGCCCGTCAGGAACGCGTGGACTCGACGCCTGGCGCGCAGAGCGGCCCGAGCTCGGATCCTCGGCGGGCCGCCGAGCTGATCGCGCCGGTCGCGGCCCTGCGCCAGGCGCTGATCTACCGGACCTTCCTCGACAACATCGAGGAGACCGAGCGCATCTACCACCGCACCGACCCCGCGCATTGGCTGCGCGAGGCCGTCACCGCCGCGCGCTGAGCCTCAGCAGCAGTGCAGGGCGAGCGCCTGGTTCACCGTGCTCACGAACGAGCCCACCGCCCACGCCTCCTTCGCCGAGGATCCCGCCACGCCGTGGAGCTCGTCCGCGGTGCCGTTCGTCGGCAGCGGCTGCTTCGTCCACGCATGGCCGTTCCAGTGGAAGAGCAGCGCGTGGTTCACGGCGCCGTCGAAGAACCACCCGGCGGCCCATCCGTTCGAAGCCGAGGTCATCGCGACGCCGTCCAGCTCGGCGGTGGTGCCCCCGCCTCCGGGGCTGGCCACCACCTTCCACGCCTTCCCGTTCCAGTGCAGCGCGAGCGTCCGCGTCACGACGCCGTCGAACCGGTAGCCGACCGTCCACGCGTCCTTCGAGGAGACGGCCGAGACCGAGGTCAGCACATCCTGCACGCTGCCCGGGTTCGGGCTCTTCACGATCTTCCACGCGTGCCCGTTCCAGTGCTCGACCAGCGTGCGCGGTGACGAGCCCCGGTTCCCGACGGCCCAGATGTCCTTCTTCGAGGAGCCGTCGATCCCGGACAAGAGGTTGTCGCCGGCGGCGTTCGGGCTGTGCACGATCTTCCACCCGTGCCCGTTCCAGTGCTCGACGAGCGTCCGCAGCGGGCTCGTCGCGGCGTAGCCGACCGCCCACACGTTGGTCGGGGAGAACGCCGCGACACCCTCGAGGGTGTTGTTCACGCCCGCGACGTTCGGGCTCGGCTGCCGCCGCCACGCGTGCCCGTTCCAGTGCAGGACGAGGGTCTGGTCGAGGATGCCGTCGTTCGAGCTGCCGACCGCCCACGCGCTCCGCGTCGAGGTGGCCGCCACCGCGAACAGGATGTCGGAGCCGGCGCCCGGGCTCGGGCTGGACTGGACCTTCCAGGCGCTCCCGTTCCAGTGTTCGATCAGCGTCATCGAGTCGCCGCCGTTCGAGTACTGCCCGACCGCCCAGGCGCTGCACGTCGAGACGACGGCGACGCCCCGCAGCTGGTTGTTGGCCGAGCCGGCGTTCGGCGGCTGCGTCGCACCCCAGGAGCGACAGACCGGCGCCGCGCCGGCGGCGGACGTCGATGCGGGGATCGAGATCGCGAACGTCGAGGCGAGCAGCGCGCTCGACGGCCGCGACCGCCCGAACGCCGGACGCGTGCTGTGCGAGCCTTCATCGTTCCTCCTTCAGCAACAGTGCAACGCGAGGGCTCGCCACACGACGTCGGCGACGTGGCCGACAGCCCATGCGTCGTCGTTCGCGTCGGCGCCGACCGCCAAGAGACTGTCCTCGGGTCCGAGGTTCTCGCTCGGTTCGATGACCCAGCGATGACCGTTCCAGCGTTCCACGAGGGTCTTGAACACCGCCGGCGCCGGTTGATACGTGCCGACGGCCCAGCCGTTGGTCCGCGATGTCATCGCCAGGCCGCTCAAGGAGTTCAAGCCCGAGCCGGGGCTCGGGCTCGGGACCTTCTTCCACGCGTGGCCGTTCCAATGTTCGAGCAACGTGCGCGACGGCTTGCCGAAAGCATCCGAGTACCCGGCCGCCCACGCGTCGGACGGGAGAGAGCACCGACACCGCCGACAGCTGGTTCGTCGAAGTCGCTCCCGTTCGGCGCCTTCACGACCTTCCACACGGTTCCGTTCCAGTGCTCGATCAGCGTCGTCGACGAGGCATACCCGAACCTGCCCCGGTACCCGACGACCCAGATGTCGTTCGGCGAGCTGCCGTCGATCCCGCCCACGAACCCGTTCTCCGTCCCCACCGTCGGGCTCGACCTGGATCTTCCATGCGCGACCGTTCCAGTGCTCGATCAGCTCCCGCGTCCCGCCGCTCGCGAGCGTCGTGCTGCCCACGGCCCACGCGTCCTTCTTCCCGAAGGCGACGACCCCGACGAGCCCGCCCCCGGTTCCGCTATGCGGGGCGCGCACCGCCCGCCATCCCAGCCCGTTGTAGTGCTCGATCAAGGGGCGGAAGCTCGTTCCGTTGGAGGAGTAGCCGACGGCCCACATATCCTTCGGCGAGATCGCGCCGACGCCGGCGAGCTCGTTGCTGACGTCGCTCGGACTGGGGCTCGGCACGACCGTCCATGCCGTGCCGTTCCAGTGCTCGATCAACGTCTGGGTGGCAAGCGGCGTATCCGATCGCGTGCCGACCGCCCACGCGTTGCAGGCGCTGAGCACCGTCACGGCGAGCAGGTCGTTGTTGTTGGTTCCCGGGCTCGGCGGTTGCGTCCCCCAGGACTGACAGGTGGCGGCGGACGTGGGCGGGATGACGCCGACGACGAGCGTACCGGTCGCCACGAGCAACGCTCCCAGCACGCGGCCGATGGATCGACGCATCACCGATATCCCTCCCTCAACAGCAGCCGATCGCGAGGTCGCCTGCAAAGATGACCGAGTGTCCGTTGCGCGCAGCTCGGCCGTCAAGGCGCGTGCCCCGCGCCGCTTAACAGCAGTGCAGCGCCAGCGGACGCGCCGTCGTGTCGTAGTAGCTCCCGACCGCCCACGCCCTCTCGGCGGAGATCGTCACGACGCCGCTGAGGTAGCTCTGCGTCGGGTAGCGGGGGCTCGGCACGACCGTCCACTGGTGACCGTTCCACGCTCGACCAAGGTCTGGATCATCGAGCCGATCGTCCGGGACCCGACCGCCCATCCGGTCGCGGCTCGACGTCATCGAGACGCCGGCGAGCTCGCTCTTGCCCGGGCCGATGTCGGGGAACGTTTGGACGCGCCACCGGTGGCCGTTCCAATGCTCGATCAACGGGTGGATCGGGGTGTCCTGGTCGCCGACGGCCCACGCGCTGTCCGTCGAGACGGCGGAGACCGAGCGCAACGTCGCGTAGTGCTTCGGGCTCGGGCTCGGCACGATCTTCCATCGCATGCCCGTTCCAGTGCAGGACCAACGTTCGGTCGTAGTTGGCGTCGTGTTCCGACCGCCCAGATGTCGGTCGCGGACGATCCACCTATCCCGTCGAGGCGTCGCGCCGGCGGACGGGAGGTTCGGGCTCGGCTGGACCTTCCATCGGCGTCCGTTCCACCGCTCGATGAGCGGTACGTCAGCGGTGCCCATCAGACCGATAGCCGACCGCCCACGCATCGTGATGCGAGAACGCCACGACGCCGGACAGGCCGCTGCCCGAGCCGACGGTCGGGCTCGGCGTCATGTGCCACGGCATGCCCGTTCCAGCGCTGGATCGAGGACCGGTCGATCGGCCCGTCGAGCCATTCGCCCACCGCCCAGGCATCGGTCGGCGAGACCGCGGCGACGCCGTGAGCGTGTTCTGGTGGTCCCCGGGTTGGGGCTCGCCTGGACGGTCCACGCGCTGCCGTTCCAGTGCTCGATCAGCGTGAGGGTGTTCACGGTGCCGGTCGCGGTCCCCACGGCCCATACGTCACAGGCGGAGAGCGCGGCGAGCCCGTGACAGGGTTGCGCCCGTGCCGACGTTAGGGGCTGGTTCGACGCCCCAGGACTGACAGGGCGCGGAGGCCGCCGGGAGGGCGGGCGCTGCAACGAGGCCCCCCGCGATCAGCGCCGAGGCGGCGACCAGCCGCAGGGCAAGGGACACCGACCCACGTCTCGACACGGCCGCTCCCTCCCAGGTTCGAGTTGCCGGGAGTCTCGTCCCGGGGGAGCGGTGCGGTCAAGCTTGCTGCCCCGCCCGTCAGCCCGCGTTGCCGGGTTGGCACTCTCATGGCTATCCTGTTAGCACTCAGGGGTCGGGAGTGCTAACTTGCCGGCCCCAAGACGGAGATCGGAAGAGGAAGGGGAGGTAGCCAGGGATGGCGGACTTCAAGCTCCAGCCGCTGGAGGACCGGATCGTCGTGAAGCCCAGCGAGGGCGAAGAGACCACGAGCTCAGGGCTCGTGATCCCCGACACCGCGAAGGAGAAGCCCCAAGAGGGCACCGTCGTGGCGGCGGGCCCGGGCCGGTGGAACGACGAGGGGACGGGCCGTGTCGCGCTCGACGTGAAGGTCGGCGACACCGTCGTGTACTCGAAGTACGGCGGCACCGAGGTCAAGGTCGAAGGCGACGAGTACCTGATCCTGTCGGCCCGCGATGTACTCGCGGTGCTCGGCAAGGGCAAGAAGTAAGGGAGGCCGGCACGTGGCTTCGAAACTGCTGAGGTTCGGCGAGGAAGCGCGGCGCGGCCTTGAGGCCGGCGTCGACAAGCTCGCCGATACGGTCGCGATCACGCTCGGGCCCAAGGGCCAGAACGTGGTGCTCGACAAGAAGTGGGGCGCACCCACGATCACGAACGACGGGGTGACGATCGCCAAGGAGATCGAGCTGGAGGACCCGTGGGAGAACATGGGCGCACAGCTGTGCAAGGAGGTCGCCACCAAGACGAACGACGTCGCCGGTGACGGCACCACGACCGCGACGGTCCTGGCACGCGCGATGGTCAAGGCCGGCATGAAGAACGTGGCGGCCGGCGCGAACCCGATGGCGCTGAAGCGCGGCATCGAGAAGGGCGTCGAGGCCGCGGTGGACGCGATCAAGGCGCAGTCGAAGGAGATCGAGTCGAAAGACGAGATCGCCCAGGTGGCCGGGATCTCCGCCGCCGATCCGGAGATCGGCGCCACCATCGCCGAAGCGCTCGACAAGGTCGGCAAGGACGGCGTCATCACGGTCGAGGAGTCGAACACTTTCGGCATCGAGCTCGAGTTCACCGAGGGGATGCAGTTCGACAAGGGCTACATCTCGCCGTACTTCGTCAGCGACCCGGAGCGGCAGGAGGCGGTCCTCGACGACCCGTACATCCTGATCGTGAACAAGAAGATCTCCAGCGCGCAGGAGTTGCTGCCGCTCTTGGAGAAGGTCTTGAACACGGGCAAGCCGCTCGTGGCGATCGCGGAGGACGTCGACGGCGAGGCGCTCGCGACGCTGGTGGTCAACAAGATCCGCGGCACGTTCAACGCCGTCGCGGTGAAGGCCCCCGGGTTCGGCGACCGCCGCAAGGCGATGCTCCAGGACTTGGCGATCCTCACCGGCGGCCAGGTGGTCTCCGAGGAGGTCGGCCTGAAGCTGGAGAACGTGGACGTGGACCTGCTGGGGCGCGCCCGCAAGGTGGTCGTGACGAAGGACGACACCACGATCGTCGAGGGCGCCGGGTCGGAGGACGACGTCGCAGGCCGGATCAACCAGATCAAGGCCGAGATCGAGAACACCGACTCCGACTGGGACAAGGAGAAGCTCCAGGAGCGTCTCGCGAAGCTCTCGGGCGGGGTGGCCGTGATCAAGGTCGGCGCCGCCACCGAGGTGGAGCTGAAGGAGAAGAAGCACCGCATCGAGGACGCCGTCTCGGCGACCCGCGCGGCGGTCGAGGAAGGCATCGTGCCGGGCGGCGGCGTCACGCTGATCCGTGCGGAGGCGGCCCTCGACAAGCTCGACCTCGTCGACGACGAGGCGACCGGCGCGAAGATCGTCCGGAGCGCCTTGTCGGAGCCGGCCCGTCGGATCGCGCAGAACGCCGGCTACGAAGGCGCGGTGGTCGTCTCCCAGATCCGCACGGAGGACGACGGTCGCGGCTTCAACGCGGCGACCGGTGAGTGGACCGACCTCGTGAAGGCCGGGATCATCGATCCCGCGAAGGTCACCCGTTCGGCGCTCCAGAACGCCGCCTCGATCGCGGCGATCGTGCTCACCGTGGAGTCCTCGGTGATCGAGAAGCCCGAGGACGAGGAGCCGGCACCCGCCGGCGGCCCCGGTCACATGCACTGAAACCGATCTCGGTCGGTATCGAAGGGGCGGGGCCGGTGGCCCCGCCCCTTCGGCGTTCCGGGTCGTTGAAGGCTCGGAGCCACGGTGCCACGATGCATCGACGTACTCGAGCTTCCCCAGGGGAGGGTTCAGCATGAAGAAACTGTCGTTGGTGGCGCTTGCCGGCGTGATGGCGCTCCTGCTGTCGTCGTGTTTCTCGGTGACGGGATTCAGCGTGCTGTCGGGCGCGTTGAAACGCAAGCAGACGACGCAAGCGCAGTTCATCGTTCGCCCGTACTCGCAGCAGAAGACGGTGCTGTCGAACATGTACCAGTTCGTGCTGATCGGGGTGGACAAGCCGGCCGACATCGCCGTGGGGAAGGCGGTCTGGGGCGCGAACAAGGCGTTCGGCGGGCCGCTGAGGATGAATCCGTCCGCGCCGATCCCGGGCGCGATAATGGCCGATTGCGGTTCGAACGGCATCAACTACAACACCATCACCGGGATGACGTGGAAGGCCTACATCACGCCGCACTCGATCCCGGACAAGCAGCTCGTCGGGAAGTCGGCCGTCGTGCAGGTCGCGCTGAAGGCGAAGGCGACGGCCGCGCATCACGACAACGTGACGGTCGTCGGCATCTTCGGCGCGTACCTGGACAACGGGGACGGCATCATCAACCCCGCCGACTCATTCGTCTGCGGCGGCATCGGTACCTCGGCCGTCTACATCAAGTAGCGAGAGACGATCCCGGTCGAAGGCGGCGGGCGCCGATCGGCCCGCCGCCTTCGTCACGCCTAGACTGAGCGCCGTGTTCGACGAGTTGCTGCGCGGCTGGGACGGCGACGAGGTGGTCATCCGGTTCGATGCAGCGAGCGGCTCCTGGATGCTGATCGGCGTCCACTCGACGCTCCGCGGTCCCGCGATGGGCGGCACGCGCATGAAGGTCTACGCCGCGCCCGAGGACGCGCTCGCCGATGTGCTGCGCCTCTCGCGAGCGATGACGTTCAAACAGGCCGCGGCGGACCTCCCGTACGGCGGCGGCAAGGCGGTGCTGGCCGTCCCGGCCGTGCCGGAGCGGGGATCACCCGAGCGCCGCGACCTGCTCCTCGCGTACGCGGCGCTCGTGGATCAGCTGCACGGCACCTACGTCACGGCGGCCGACATGAACACCGGACCGCCCGACATGGACGTCGTCGGGGATCGGACGCCGCACGTGCTCGGCCGCTCGCGCGAACATGGCGGATCGGGCGATCCGGGTGGCGGCACGGCGATCGGCGTGTTCCACGGGATCCGAGCGACGTGCCTGCGGGCGTTCGGCTCGCCCGACCTCGACGGGCGCTCGATCCTCGTGCAGGGCGCCGGCTCCGTCGGCGCCAGGCTGCTCGATCTGCTCCACGCGGAGGATGCCCGGTTGCTCGTGTCCGACGTCGATGGGGCGCGGGCGCAGGGGGCCGCGACGCGTGTCGACGCGAAGCTCGTCGATCCGGCCGACGCGATCGGCACCGAGGTCGACCTGTTCGCTCCGTGCGCCACCGGCCCGGTGCTCACGCCGCAGACGATCCCGGTGTTGGCGTGCCGGGCCGTCGCCGGCGCGGCGAACAACCAGCTGGGGACGGACGCGGATGCGGCCCTGCTCGCCGAGCGCGGCATCCTCTACGCGCCCGACTACGTGATCAACGCCGGCGGCGTGATCCACCTGGCCGGCTACGAGACCCTCGGCTGGGACGGCGCCACGATGGCCGCGCGGCTGGCCGGGATCGGTGAGACGCTCGCGGCCGTGTTCGCGGAGGCCGATCGCGACGGCATCACCACGGCCGAGGCGGCCGACCGGCTCGCCCGCGCCCGGCTGGCGTCCTGAGCGCTAGGACAGCACGCGGCGTTTGAAGCCGTCGATCCCCAGCACCAGGAACAACGTGATGAAGAAGATGAGCCCTCCGTAGATCGCCCACAGCTGCATGTGGGGCACCCAGGGCGTGAGCGAGACCCGCATCCCTTCGCTCATGTAGACGAGCGGGTTGATCAGCACGAGCACCTTGAGCCACGGGATCGGGGTCAGGTTTGCCCACGGGTAGTACGTGGCGCCGAGGAACGTCAGCGGCAGCACGACGATGCCGAACAGCAGCGGCACCTGGCGCGGCTGTACGCGCGTGCCGAGCACCATGCCGAGGCCCGCGCCGCACACGCACGACAGCGGCAGGAGCGTCAGCAGACGGATCCAGATCACGTCCAGGTGCACGGGCGTCGCCGGGACGAACAGCGCGAGCGGGAACACGATCAGGGCGGCGACCAACCCCTGGAGCGCGCCTGCCGTGATCTTCTCGAGGGCGACGCCCCAGATCGGCAGCGGCGCCATCACCCGGTCTTCGATCTCGCGGCTGTAGCCGAAGTCCTGCACGAGCGGGAGCGCGACCGCCTGGATCCCCTGGAAGATGCACGCGATCGCCACGACGCCCGGCACGAGGATGCTGGAGAACGCCGCCGAGCCCTTCGCCCCGCCGACGCCCTGCCCGATCTTCGGGAAGACGTACGCGAACACGAACACGAACAGCAGCGGCTGCATCACCGTGCGCGCCAGGAACTGGGCGAACTCCTTCCGCAGGACGGCGAGGTCCCGCAGGAGCAACGCCCCGAACGCGATCGCCGGCGAGCTGTGGGCCGGGCCGACGTCGGGAAGGCTCTGCATCGTGGTGATGGATGTTCCGCTCATTCGCGCAGATCCTTTCCGGTGAGGTTGATGAACACCGTCTCCAGCGTCGGCTCGTCGAGCGAGACGTCGCGGACCGTGAACCCGCCGGCCTCCGTCACCTGGATCACGCGGGGGAGCAGCCCGGCGCTGCTGTGGACGGTCAGCTGCACCGTCTCGCCGAGGACCGCCGTGCTGGTGACTCCCTCCATGTCCCGCAGGTGCGCGGCGAGCCGGTCGGGCTCGTCGCCGGCCTGGACCCGGACGACGGCGTCGCCGCCGACCGAGCGCCGGAGACCCTCCGGCGTGTCCAGCGCGAGGATGTGCCCGTGGTCCATGATCGCGACGCGGTTGCAGAGCTTGTCGGCCTCCTCCATGTAGTGGGTCGTCAGCACGACCGTCTGCCCCTCGCGATGGATCTGGCGCAGGATCTCCCACAGGGCCAGGCGCGACTGCGGATCCAGCCCGGAGGTCGGTTCGTCCAGGAACAGCACCTGCGGGCGATGCGCGACGGCCCGGGCGACCATCAGTCGCTGCGCCATGCCGCCGGACAGCGTCGAGACGTCCGCGTCGGCGCGGTCGGCCAGCCGGAACAGTTCCAGCAGTGCGTCGGCCATCTGCGCGGCCGTCCGCGCGCCCATCCCGAAGTAGCGGCCGTGGAAGTAGAGGTTCTCGCGCACCGAGAGACTGCGGTCGAGCGTGTTCGTCTGGGAGACGACGCCGACGCGAGACTTCGCGGTCGGCGGGTCGGCGGTCACGTCGATGCCGGCGACGGTCGCCGTGCCCGACGTCGGCACGACCCGGGTGGTCAGCATGCCGACCGTGGTGGTCTTGCCGGCGCCGTTGGGCCCGAGGAGCCCGAAGATCTCGCCCGCGTACACCTCCAGGTCCAGTGCGTCGACGGCCGTGACGCCGGTCGGGAAGACCTTCGTCAGCTGCCGGGCGCTGATCACCACGTCGTCGATGGCCGGCTGCGCGCTCACGGACCCCCACGATACGGCGGGCTCAGGCGAATGGCTTCTCCTGCCCGGCACGGCCCATGCCGAGCATGAGCCCGGCAGCCAGCACGGCGCTGACCCCGGCGAACAGCCACCACAGGAACGACCCCGATCCGGGGGGCGGGCCGAGCAGGGCGTGCATCGCCGTGATGACCGCGACCAGCACGCAGGTGAACGCGAACGCCCACGACCACCACCAGATCTCGTCGAGCTTCCGGGAAACGAGGACGGCCAGCATCGCCATCCCGATCGACGCCACGCCGCAGATCCGCACGTACGTGTAGTCCGGGTACGGCGTCTGGGAGAACCAGCCGACGAGGATCCACCTCGGCACCGTCGCGAGGGCGAGCCCGCACGCTCCCCAGACCACGGCGAACGCCAGGAGCGCGCGTCGCAAGAACGTCATGGTCCGGGGATCTCCTTCGCAGGCCTGGGCTGGGAAGTGGCTGCTAGCATAAGAGAACCGCGGAAGCTCCCCTGGTGCGCACGCGCGCCCGGAGCCCGCCGTCACGAGCAGGGAGGGGAACGAACCGCATGGAGCAGGGGCCCAGGGTCGCCGTCATCGGCCTGGATTGTGCGACCCCGTCGCTGCTGTTCGACGACCTGCAGGCCGAGGTGCCCACGATCGCCGCGCTGATGCGCCGCGGCATGTACGGCAACCTCGCCAGCATCACGCCCCCCATCACGGTGCCCGCCTGGGCGTGCGCGATGACCGGCAAGACGCCCGGCCAGCTGGGCATCTACGGGTTCCGCAACCGCAAGGACGCCAGCTACGGGCGCCTGTCGATCGCGCACGCCGGCTCGATCCAGGAGCCCGCCGTCTGGGACGCGCTGGGGCAGCACGGCATGCGCTCGGTCCTGATCGGGGTGCCGCCGTCGTTCCCGCCGCCATCGAGCTTCCCGGGCTGGCGCGTCGGGTGCTTCCTGACGCCGCCCTCGGCCGACCGGTGGGCATACCCGCAGGACCTCGAGGTCGAGATCGACGAGGAGCTCGGCGGCGCCGGCCGGTACATCTTCGACATCCCGAACTTCCGGATGGCCGGGTTCGACGTGACGCTCGATCAGGTGTTCAAGATGACCGAGCGGCGGTTCCAGGTGGCGCGTCGGCTGATCCAGAACAAGCCGTGGGACTTCTTCATGGTCTGCGACATCGCGCCCGACCGATTGCACCATGTGTTCTGGCAGTACTACGACCCCAGCCACCCGCTCTACGAGCCCGGGAACAAGTATGAGACCGTCTTCCAGGAGTACTACCGCGCGCTCGACAAGGAGCTCGCGTCGTTCGTCGAGCTGATCCCCGACGACGCCGTCACGATCGTGATGAGCGACCACGGCGCGCGCCCGATGATGGGCGGCCTGTGCTTCAACGACTGGCTGATCCAGGAGCGGTACCTGACGCTCGCCGATCCGGTCTCAGCGGTGACGCCGATGAAGGAGGCGAACATCGACTGGAGCCGCACGATCGCGTGGGGCGACGGCGGCTACTACGGCCGGCTGTTCCTCAACGTGAAAGGCCGTGAGCCGCAGGGGATCGTGGAGCCGGCGCGCTACGAGGAGGTCCGCGACGAGCTCATCGCGAAGCTCGAGGCGATGCCCGGCCCCGACGGCGAGCCGCTCGGCACCCGGGTGCTGAAGCCGCAGGACGTCTACACGGAGGTCCGCGGCGTGGCGCCGGACCTGATCGTGTACTTCGGGGACCTGGCGTGGCGCTCCGTCGGCTCGATCGGCAATCCGAGCCTCTACACGTACGAGAACGACACCGGGCCCGACGGGGCGAACCACGACCGCGACGGCGTGTTCGTGATGAGCGGCGCGCCGGACCAACCGAGCGGCGAGGTCGACGGGCTTCGGCTCGTCGACGTCGGGCCGACGATCCTGTCGCTGTACGGGGTGGAGCCGCTCGAGGGCGCGGTGGGGGCGAGCTTCCTGTGAGCGACGGGTTCACGGTCTGGTTCACCGGCCTGTCGGGCGCCGGGAAGTCGACGATCGCCGAGATGCTCTACCACGAGTTCCAGGCGCGCGGGCTCCCGACCGAGATCCTCGACGGCGACGTCGTGCGCCAGAACCTGTCGAAGGGCCTCGGGTTCTCGAAGGAGGACCGCGACACGAACGTGCTCCGGATCGGGTTCGTCGCCGAGCTGCTGACCCGCAACGGCGTCGCGACGATCTGCTGCCCGATCAGCCCCTACGAGGAGACGCGCGCCGCGGTCCGGAGCGACATCGGCCGGTTCGTCGAGGTGTACGTGTTCGCGACGGTCGAGGAGATCGCCGCGCACCGCGATCCGAAGGGGCTGTACAAGAAGGCGCTGGCGGGGGAGATCACCCACTTCACCGGTGTCGACGATCCGTACGAGGCGCCCCGGGATCCGGAGATCATGCTGAACACGCTGGTCGAGACGCCCGAGGAGTCCCTCGTCTCGGTGCTCTCGCGGCTCCGCGAGCTCGGCTACCTCGAGAGCGACGAGGTCATGGTCTCGGGCGATCGCGTGCACTCCGGGATGACCGACCTCCGGGTGCACGACTCGGGGCACGTGGTCGAGGAGCACTAGCGGAGCAGGCGCTCGATCAGCTCCAGGTAGCCCCCGAGGTACTGGGGTGGCAGGTACCGCTCCCGCACCCGTTCGCGGGCTGCCGCGCCGAGTCCGGAGGCCCGTTCCGGGTCTCGCAGCAGCGCGGCGACCACGGCCCCGAACGCGGACGGGTCGCGCGGATCGATCAGCAGGCCGCTCACCCCGTCCTGTATCTGGTCCTGGATCCCGCCGACGCGCCCGGCCACGACCGGCCGCGCCTTCCACATGGCCTCGGTGACCGTGAGGCCGAACCCCTCGGCCAGGCTCTTCTGGACGACGACGTCGGCTCGCCGTTGCAGCGCGTTCACGATGACGGCGTTCTCCTCGACATCCTCGGTGGGCAAGGACGCGAGGTGCACGCGCCGGCGGATGTCGGGTCCGAGCCCGTCCCACGCGTCGCGGACCTCGGTGAGCACGCGCTCCGCCTCCGGGTCGTCCGCCACCGCGTCCGGCGTCGGCCCCGCGAGCAGCAGGTGCGCGTCGTCGATCCCGCCGGTCTGCGCGAACCCGCGCAGCACGCCCAGTGGATCCTTCAGCCGGTCCCACCGGGACACCTGGACCAGCAGGGGGGCGTCGGCGGGAACCGCCTCCTCCTCGAACATCTCGGCTCGATGGGTGACGCGCCCGGGCGCACCGTCGGAGCGGACGAAGCTCGGGGTGCCGCGGAGCGAGGGCTCGACGACCCGCGCCGCGTGCAGGATCGCGTCGCGTCGCGGGACCTCGAGCTCCACGTTCTTCAGCGAGAGCGGATCGATGCACGGTGGGATCAGGGCGACGGGGATCGCCTCGAGCCCGTCCCAGACGTGCGAGGCCCGCGTGAACGTCACGACGCTCGCACCGGCGAGGCTCGGGCGCAGGAACGCCCAGGTGGATCGCACGAGGTCGTTCGGCCGATCCGCGCCGACGTGGCACGTCCAGATGACGGTCGCGCCCAGCTCCGCGAGGGCATCGATCAGCCCCATGGGCTGTGGGTCGTGCACGACCGCGACGTCGCCCGGCCGCACGTAGCCGCGGAGCACGTCCACGTTCCGCGCCGCCACCGCATCCAGGTGCCGGCGCTCGCGAGCGCCCAGCGGGCCGCCGTCGCCGGGATCGCCGTGGAGCTGGTTGTGGATGCGCTTCGTGATGTCGAAGAAGGGTCGGTCGCCCTGGAACACGAGCCACCTCGCGTCGATCGAACCGTGGCGCAGGTATCCGAGGCACGAGCGGAGCAGCTCCGCGACGCCGCCGCCCTCGGCGGCGGAGTTGATGTGCCAGAGCGTCCGCCCGGCCATCCGCGCGGCGCCGTCGCTGGAGCACCCGGCGGTAGCCGCGTAGCTGGTCGGCATCGAGCAGCTCCGCGAACCCGTCGTCGGACCGGGGCACGACCGGCACCTCGTGCAGAGCAGCCTCCTTCGCGCGTCGGCCGGCCACCCTACCGGTGGTACGCCGGTGCGGGAACCGCCGCGATCGATGCGCGATGATGCGCCGATGCAGGAGCACCGATCGCCCGACCCGATCACCGAACCCCAGGCCTACCAGCAACACCTGCTCGGTCTGCTGGGCCCCGACGACCCCGCCGAGGTGCAGGAGGGCACGCCCTCGGCCTGGTGGTCGCTCCTGACGGAGGCCGGCCCGGACGCATCCACGCGGCCCGCCGACGCGGAGTGGTCCGCGCTCGAGTGCTTCGCGCACGCCGTGGACGCCGAGATCGTGATGAGCGCCCGCTACCGGTGGATCCTCGCGCACGACGAGCCGCCGCTGATCGGCTACGACCAGGACCTGTGGGTGGACCGGCTCCACCGTCCGGTGGAGCCGGTCGAGGACCTGGTCGCGACGTTCGCGGCGCTCCGCGCCGCGAACGTCGCCCTGTGGCGCCGCACGCCGGAGGCGCTGCGCGCCCGCGCCGGGATGCACGCGGAGCGTGGCCCGGAGAGCTACGACCTCTCGTTCCGCATGATCGCCGGCCACGACCGGTTCCACCTGGCGCAGGCCGATCGGGCGCTGGCGGCGGTCCGTGATAGGGGTACGAGGCCGAGCTAGCCTTCGCGCCACACGGAAGGAGCGCCCATGACCACCCAGGTCGGAGCCGAGGCCGGCGCCGAGTCGAAACGGAGCAACGCGTACGACCTGTTCATCCTCGTGCTCACCGTCATGTCGCTCGCGATCATGGTGGGGCTCGTCCTTCCCTTCTTGAACGACCCGACGAAGAAGCTCCTGAACGTCTACGACAACGTGATCTGCTTCGTGTTCCTCTACGACTTCGCGTGGAACATCTCGAAGTCGCATCCGCGGCGCGACTACTTCATCGGCCGTCGGGGCTGGCTGGACCTGCTGGGCTCGATCCCGAGCTTCGGGATCTCGAACTATGCCTCCCTGCTGCGCCTGTTCCGCATCAGCCGTCTGACCAGGATCACACGGCTGATGCGGAAGAAGAACAAGCGGGAGATCGTCGCCGACATCGCCGCTCACCGCGGGCAGTACGCGGCGTTCGTCACGCTGCTCGCCGCGATGATCGTGCTGATGGTCTCGAGCGTCCTCGTGTTGCAGTTCGAGAGCTCGGCGGCCGACGGGAACATCAAGACCGGCGGCGAGGCGCTGTGGTGGGCGATCGTGACGCTCACGACCGTCGGCTACGGCGACTTCTTCCCGGTGACGCTGGGGGGGCGCGTGACCGGGGTGTTCGTGATGATCACCGGCATCGGGATCATCGGCGCGCTCGCCAGCATCCTCGCGAGCGTGCTCGTGGCCCCGGACAGCGAGCCCGACACGACGGAGACATCGATGCAGGAGGAGCTCGAGGCGATCCGGTCGGAGCTCGTCGCGCTCCGCGCTTCGCTCGGTCGAGGGCGATCAGGCCGGCGATCGCTAAGTCCGCGGATCGGGGTCTGCTACCCTCTCGTCATGTAGCGGTTGGACGCCCATCCGGCGACGGGTGGGCGTTCGTGCTTCCTGGGGGAGAGATGGATGGAGTTCGAGATCGGCATCGGCAAGACCGCCCGGCGGGCGTACGGGTTCGACGAGGTCGCGATCGTGCCGTCGCGGCGCACGCGCGACCCGGAGGACGTCTCGATCGCCTGGGAGATCGACGCGTACACGTTCGGGCTGCCGATGATGGCCGCGGCGATGGACGCCGCGGTCTCGCCGGCCACCGCCATCGAGGTCGGCAAGCTCGGCGGGCTCGCCTGCCTGAACCTCGAGGGCCTGTGGACCCGATACGAGGACCCGGAGCCGATCTACGAGGAGATCGCGTCGCTCCCCGACGACAAGGCCACGCGCCGGATGCAGGAGCTCTACGCCGAGCCGCTCAAGGACGAGCTGATCGCGCAGCGGATCCAGGAGGTGAAGGCCGGCGGCGTGGTGGTCGCCGCCTCGCTCACCCCCCAGCGCGTCGAGAAGTACGCGAAGCTCGTCCTCGACGCCGAGCTCGACATCCTGGTGATCCAGGGCACGGTGGTCTCCGGCGAGCACGTCTCCAGCCAGCACGAGCCGCTGAACCTGAAGGAGTTCGTGCCGTCGTTCGACATCCCCGTGATCATCGGTGGGTGCGCCTCGTACGCGACGGCGCTGCACCTGATGCGGACCGGCGCGATCGGCGTGCTGGTCGGCGTCGGTCCCGGCAACGCCTGCACGACCCGCGGCGTGCTCGGGGTCGGCGTGCCGCAGGCCACGGCGATCGCGGACGCGGCCGCCGCGCGGCGCGAGCACCTGCACGAGACCGGCCGGTACTGCCACGTGATCGCCGACGGCGGCATGCGCACCGGCGGCGACATCGCGAAGGCGATCGCCTGCGGCGCCGACGCCGTGATGATCGGCTCGCCGCTCACGCGGTCCTTCGAGGCCCCCGGCCGCGGCTACCACTGGGGGATGGCGACCTTCCATCCGTCGCTCCCGCGCGGCGCGCGCGTGAAGACGAAGCAGGTGGCCTCGCTCCAGGAGATCCTCACCGGGCCGGCGCACGAGAACGACGGCACGCTGAACCTCTTCGGGGCGCTCGCGACGTCGATGGCGACGACCGGCTACGAGACGATCAAGGAGTTCCAGAAGGCCGAGCTGGTGATCGCGCCGGCCATCAAGACCGAGGGCAAGACCTACCAGACCCAGCAGCACGTGGGGATGGGTCACTAGGGTGGCGCAGGCCCCCCGGCCGGTCCTCGTCGTCGACCTGGGGGCGCAGTACGCGCAGCTGATCGCGCGCCGGGTCCGCGAGGCGCGCGTCTACTCCGAGATCGTCGCGCACGACCTGACCGCCGCCGAGATCGCGGCCAAGCGCCCCGCCGGCATCATCCTGTCCGGCGGCCCCGCCAGCGTCTACGAACCCGACGGCCCCCAGGTGGATCCGGCCCTGTTCTCCCTTGGCGTCCCGGTGCTCGGGATCTGCTACGGGCACCAGCTGATGGCGCAGGTGCTCGGCGGCGAGGTCGCGAACACCGGCGACCGAGAGTACGGCGGCACGCAGCTGCACGTGACGCGGCCTGGCCTGCTCCTGCAGGACCTCCCGGCCGAGGACACGGTCTGGATGAGCCACGGCGACGGCGTGACGCGCGCGCCCGAGGGCTTCCGCGTCGGCGCCACGACCGATCGGATCGCGGTGGCCGCGATGGAGGACCCCGACCGCGGGCTCTTCGCGGTGCAGTTCCACCCGGAGGTCTCGCACACGGCGCACGGCCAGGCCGTCCTGAAGCGGTTCCTGTACGACGGCTGCGGCCTCCTGCCCGACTGGACGCCGACGAACATCGTCGAGGACGCGGTCGCGAAGATCCGCGCGCAGGTCGGCGACGCCGAGGTCCTGTGCGCGCTCAGCGGCGGGGTCGACTCCGCCGTCGCGGCGCTGCTGGTCCACCGCGCGGTCGGCGACCAGCTGACGTGCGTGTTCGTCGATCACGGGCTCAACCGCGAGGGCGAGCCGGAGCAGGTGGAGGAGACGTTCGGGCGGCACTTCCGGATCCCGCTGGTGCACGTGAAGGCCGCCGACCGCTTCCTGGCGGCGCTCGCCGGCGTCACCGACCCCGAGGCCAAGCGCAAGACGATCGGCGAGGGCTTCATCCGCGTGTTCGAGGAGGTCGCCCGCGAACGCGCCGGCGCCCGGTTCCTGGTCCAGGGGACGCTGTACCCCGACGTGATCGAGTCGGGCTCGAAGACCGCCGCGAACATCAAGAGCCACCACAACGTGGGCGGGCTCCCCGAGGACATGGATCTCGAGCTGGTGGAGCCGCTCCGCGACCTGTTCAAGGACGAGGTGCGCGCGGTCGGCGCCGAGCTCGGGCTGCCCGAGGAGATCGTCCAGCGCCAGCCCTTCCCCGGCCCCGGCCTCGCGGTCCGGATCGTGGGCGAGGTGACGGCGGAGCGCCTGGCGACGCTGCGCGCCGCCGATCGGGTCGTGCGCGAGGAGATCCGCCGCGCCGGCCTGGAGCGCGAGACCTGGCAGGCGTTCTGCGTGCTCCTGGCCGACGTGCAGAGCGTCGGCGTGATGGGCGACGCCCGGACCTACGAGAACCCCGTGATCGTCCGGGTCGTGACCTCGGAGGACGCGATGACGGCGGACTGGGCGCGCCTGCCGCACGACGTGCTGGACCGGATCGCGTCGAGGATCGTGCGCGAGGTGCCGGGCGTGAACCGCGTGGCCTACGACATCACGAGCAAGCCGCCCGGCACGATCGAGTGGGAGTGAGCAACGAACGAGCGGGGCGCTCGCGCGCCCCGCTCGTGTCCTGCCGGTGATCCGAGGATCAGCGTCCGTTCTTCATGGCCTCGATCCGATCGATCGTCGGCATGAGGTTCGGGCTGGTCGGTCCGCTCAGCAGTTCCTTGGCCCGCGCGACCTGCTCCGCGGTCATCGGCTGGTGTCCCCGGTGGGGCGACGAGGCCGGCGAGTTCCCGACGAACCCGACCCCGAAGATCCCCGCCTCCGACATCCCCGCCTTCTGCAGCGCGGCCCCCTGGTCGACCTGGCTCGGAACCGTGGCCTCCCGGTCGACGAGCCCCTGGACCGGCGGCGCGTTCGTGACGGTCACGTCCCGTCCCCTGAACGCGACCTGCACGCCGATCACCACGGCGGCCGCGAAGATCAAGGCCAGCAGCAACGCGATCCACGGAGTCCCGCTCCGCTCCTGCACCGTCTGTGCCTGCATCGTGGGTTCCCCCTTCCGGGTCCCTTCGAGCGGCTCATCCGCTCGTTCGTCTGAGGCGACGGTAGGGCGGCGGGGGATGGCGAACGAGGGAGGATGCACCGGCGGAACGGGTACTTTTCACCCACGCGAAGGGAGCGTGCTCAGGAGGCGCGCGAGCGGAGCGCCTCGAGGTCCAGCACGGTGATCGAACGGCGCCCGGTGCGGACCCAGCCCCGGGATCGGAACGTGCCGAGCGCCTTCGTGACCGCCTCCCGCGATGCGCCGCACCACTCCGCCAGCTCGTGCTGGGAGATCGGGAGCTCGATCGCGTCGTCGCTGGGCGCGACCCTGCCGGCAAGGTCCACGAGGATCCCGGCCAGGCGGGTCGGCACGTCGAACGCCTCGAGGTCGACCCGCTGGTGCATCGACCCGGCGGAGCTCCCGGGTCAGGCGGACGGCCACCGCCGTCGCGAGCGCCGCGTTCGACGCCAGCAGCTCCCGGAACGCCTCGCCGGGCACCAGGACGACCTCGGTGTCGCCGACGGCCGTCGAGGACGCCGAGTGCGGCTGGCCGTCCAGGGCCGACATCTCCCCGAGGATCTCCCCGGGGCCGGCGACCGTCACGAGGACCTCGCGCCCGTTCGCCGCCGTGGAGAACACCCGCGCGTTCCCGGCCGAGGATCACGATCACGCGGCCGGAGTCGTCCCCCTCGAACAGCAGCGAGCTCCCGTCCGCGAGCGACATCCGCCGTCCGGCGTCGATGAGGCTCGTGCGCGTGGCGTCGTCGAGGCCCGCCAGGAACGAGCCGGGAGGGAAGGAGGCGGCGCGATCGGCCATCCGGACTCCGTTGCGTTGGTGAGCGAAGCCTACTGCGGCGGTCCCATCGGGAACGCCCTTGCCCGAAGACCGCTATCTTCGGCCCGTGAGCAACGACCCACCGGCCGAGAACGATCGACGGTGGCTCCGTCCCGCCCGTATGGAGGCGTTCAGCGACGGTGTCTTCGCGATCGCGATCACCCTGCTGGTGCTCGACCTTGCCGTCCCCGCAACTGGGCAAGCGGGATGTTGCGCATGACCTCCTCGATCAGTGGCCGCTCTACGCGGCCTACCTCGTGAGCTTCGCATCGGTCGGTGCGGTGTGGATCGCCCACTCGACGATCACGGACCATCTCGAGCGGGTGGACTCCGTCCTGCTGCGGCTCAACCTGCTCCTGCTCTTCTTCGTCTCGGTCCTCCCGTTCCCCACGAGGATGCTCGCGGAGTACATCAGGGGATACGGGCCTGAGCGGATCGCGGTCACGATCTACGGGATCAACCTGCTGGCGATGTCGGCGATGACGAGCGTCGTGTGGCGGCACGCGGTCGGCGAAGGGATGCTCTCAGGCGAGCATCCCCAAGACGAGGTGCAAGAGGTCACCAAGAAGTTGACCCCCAGCCTCGGGTTCTACGCGGCGGCGATCGCGATCGGCCTGCTCGCGCCCCGGGCCGCGGTCTTCCTCTACCTCGCGATCGCGCTGTACCTGCTCATCCCGTTCCGTACGGTCATGCAGCGCCGCCGCAGGCGGACCAGCAGCGACTAGCACGCGAGCACGGGATCCGCCCAGGCAAGGGTGCGAGAGGTCCCTGCGACCTTGGGTCCGTTGGCCCTCTGAACGGGGCGGGCCGACGCTACGGTCGATAAGAGACGCCCTCGTCGAGGGGTCGAGATCGGGGCGGCGACGTGATCGACGCCGACAGAAGGGAGAGCGGGATGAGCGAGAAGGACACATTGATCGTCCTCGGTGCTGCATACGACAGCGTTTCGGACGCCGAGGTCGACTACGAGGCGGTGAAGGCGCTGTACGCGAACGCCGGTGTCGGGCACGACTTCGACGCCGCGGTCCTCGATCGTGGAACCGACGGCAAGGTCAAGGTCGCCGACAAGCACGAGGCGTCCACACGGCACGGTGCCTGGGAAGGACTGGCCATCGGGGCCGCGGCCGCGATCCTGCCGGGGATCGGTCTTGGCATCGGTATGGCCGTGGGCGCGGGCGTCGGAGCCGTCACCGGGCACATCAAGGGTGGCATGAGCAACGACGATCTCAAGCAGCTCGGCACCGTGCTGGACAAGGGACAGGCCGGTCTGATCGTGATCTACGCGACGAACATGGCCGACCAGGTCGCTGCGAGCATCAAGGCGCAGGACCGCTACATCTCCCAGGCGATCGACGCGAACGCCGACGAGCTGGCCAAGCAGCTGAAAGCCGCAGAGGGCGAGTAGCGCCACCCTGACCGGGAGGTCGGGGTCCGGCCCGGCCTCCTGGGGGCTCGTCGGGCGGCTGGTGAGGCGATCGATCATAGGGAGGGAACCGATGAGTCAGACCACAGAAGAGCAGCTCGAAGACATCGAGGCCTTGTTCGTTCAATCGGCCAGCAGCCTGGCCAGTGATGGCGAGAAGACCATCACCCTCAATGGCTTGTCACCCTCCACCCTGTACTTCGCCGATCGGCCTCAGCGCGAGGTCGGCCACATGCCCACGAAGCTGTTCGTGGAACTGTGGGGGGATGGAGAGAACAGCTTCGCCGTCGATCCGCCGAACGCCGTCTTGAGCTTCGCCGATCCCGACGACCGGCCCCCGCAAGACGTTGTCGTCACGATCCGGGATCCCAAGATGTGACGGTGATTCGCTCAGCTACCACGTCGATGCTCGAGGGGAGCATGCCATCCTCGACCGGACCGTGCGCCTTGTTCATCGACCTCCTCGGTCGTCCATTGTCGCCGGTGTCGATAGCCGGGATGCACCGGCGCGACCGTCGTCGCGATCGACGTCGTTAGCGCGTGCAACTGCTGTTGCCGCGCTCCCGCGCGTTGACCGTCAAGCGGTGGTCGAGAGCATCCTCGCCCGTGCCGTTCGAGAAAGAAGTGATCCCGATGATCGCGTACACGTACCCGCTTCTCAACATCTTCTGGACCATCTGCATCTTCTTCTTCGTGGCATCCGTGTTCGTCACCATCATCTGGGCGTCCATCGACAACTTCCGCCGTAAGGATCACCACGGTGGGGCGAAGGCGCTGTGGGCGCTGATCATCATCATCTTCCCGTTCCTGGGGACCTTGATCTACCTGATCGCTCGGCCGGCCAATGTGGACTGATCAGGAGATAACGTCCATGTCTCGATCTCGACTCATTCAAACCTCGCAGCACGATCACCCGATGGATCGCGTTGGCCACGCTTCCCGCGATCCTGCTCCTCGGATCTTGTTCGAAGGGTCAGTCGGCGGTGTGCACCGACGCCCAGAACCTGAAGGACTCGCTCACGACGTTGACCCAGCTGAGTCCTTCATCGATGACGACCGCCACGCTTCAGACCGACGTGACCAACGTGAAGACGGCGGCTGACGCGCTGAAGTCGCAGGCGCAGTCGACGTTCGGCACGGAGATCACGGCGATCGAGGCCCAGCTGACCACGCTCGGAGGCGTGGTCACTGCCGCCAACGGCGGTGCGTCCATCACGAGCCAGCTAGCGACGGTGGTTCCTGCGCTCAGCGCGCTGAAGACAGGACTATCCGACCTGCAAACGACTGCACAGTCTCAGAACTGCAACCTGAAGTAGCGGGACCCAGGCCGTTGCCGACAGGCCGAGGCTGGCCGTTCATGGCGGAACGGTCTGGCCGGTCTGTTGACGACCGTCAACGGTCGATACAAAGCCGGTCCGATCGTCCAGCCGCTCGGCCGCTAGGCGGTTTACGCGGGCGGCTTGCTCGCGCTCGTCGTGTCCGTGCCGTTCGTCTTCCCAACGGCGCCGGGCTGCTGGGTCGGGATCCGCCTCGTGAAGAGCAGCGCGATCACGCCTGCGATCGCGAGGAGCGCCAGCGCCGCACGGAGACCCTTCACTCGCGCCTGCTCGTTGACGTCCAGGACCGCCTGGGTGGTCTTCTGATCGATCCCGGCCTGTTGCATGGCCGACTCCAGCTGGGCATCGGAGACGAAGGGCACGCCGGCCGCAAGTTGCACGCTCGCCTTCGAGGAGAGGTCCTTGGGCACGTCGGGGTTCTGGGCGATCCCGGACAGGAACGAGGCCGTCAGGGCGGCGATCATCACCGAGCCGGCGAGCGCGGTGCCGACCGAGGCGCCGAACTGGGTTGCCGTGTTCTGCAGGCCGCCGACCTCCGGGCTCTGGTCGTCGGGGACCGCCGAGACGGTGACGCTGCCCAGCTGCGAGGCCAGCGCGCCGAACCCGATCCCGATCAGGATCAGCGGGACGGTCACGATCGAGGCGCTCGCGTTCACGTCCATCGTGGTCATCAGCACCACGATCCCGACCACGGTCGCCACGAACCCGATGTCGACGACGCGCCGTGGCGAGGCCTTCGGGAAGAGCTTCGGGGTACCCGCGGCTGCGATCAGCATCGACAGCGCCAGGGGGGTGATCTTGATCCCGGTATCGATCGCCGAAAGGCCGAGCGCGACCGACAGGTACAGCGGGATCACGAAGAACAGTCCCATCATCACGAGGAACTGGAAGAAGAACATGAGGACCCCGCCGGTCATCTGCTTGTTGGCGAACAGCGCGGGATCCACGAGCGGCTCGCGTCCTGCAGCCTCGAGGTGTCTGACGTGCTGCAGGAACAGCCTCAGCGACACGAACCCGCCGAGGATCAGCCAGAACACCGGCGACATCCCCAGCACCGACGGCCCTCCCTGGGCCGGCAGGAGCCAACCCCACGTCGAGGAGCGCAGCACCCCGAAGACCACGAGCCCCATCCCCAACGCCCACAGCAGCGAGCCCAGCAGGTCGAGATGGGACCGGACCTTGACCGGAGCATCGGCGATGCGACGGGCGAACAGGAAGATGCCCGCACCGAGGACGACCTCGCCGGCGAAGACCCATCGCCACGATGCGTACGTCGTCGCCAGCCCGCCGATCAGCGGCCCGACCGCGACCGCGATCGCCGCCGCCGCCCCGACGAGCCCGTAGGCGCGGGGGCGACCGGCGGGAGGGAAGTTCCCGGCGACGAGCGCGACGATCGCGGGCATGATCAGCGCCGCGCCGACCCCTTCCAGGAGCGACCATCCGAACAGCAGCACCGGGAGGTTCGGCGCGAGGGCCGTGGTCAACGAACCCGAGCAGTAGATCACGAGCCCGATCATGAAGGCTCGCTTGCGACCGATGATCGAGCCGACCTTGCCGCCGGTGACCATCAGCATCGCCATGATCAGCGTGTACAGGACGATGGCGCTCTGGATCCCGGTCACCGTGGTGTGGAGGTCGTTGGCGACCGTCGCGATCGACACGTTCATGACCGAGGTGTCGAGGGCCATCAGGAACTGGCCGGCGCACAGCGTCAGGAGGACCACGCTGGCCCCCTTCGCAGCCTGCGCGCTCTTCGCCTCGGACGTCACGGGGTCCTTCGCGGAGGCGGTGCCGTCGCTCACGCGGCGGACGATACCCGGTCTGCCTCCACGATGAGTCGTTCGCTGGCGCTGTAGCGCGGGTTGCAGGTGGTCAGGACCAGGGTCGGGGCTTTCGTCTGGTTCAGGACGACGCCGGCGGTGTCCGCGGGCAGCACGAAGTTCTTCGTGACCGTGTAGGTGAAGGTCCCGCGCGCGGTCTGGAGCGTGATCATGTCGCCCGGCTGCACCTGGTTGAGGTCGAAGAACGGGTGCAGGTAGGTCGTCCGATGGCCCGCGATGCCGACGCGGCCCTTCGCGTCCCACGGGTCGGCGGTGTCCGGGTAGTGGCCGGGGCCCGACTCGAGGTCGGCCGTGTCGACGCCCTGGACGACGACCATGTTGAGCCCGATCCGGGGGATCTCGATCACCGCGTACGCCTTGCCGGGCAGGATCGGCGTGCCGCGCCTGGGGCGGGTTCGCGATCTGCTGCTCGATCTGCGGCCGGAGCTCGTTCTGGGCCCGCTGCGTGGTGATCCCGGTGCCCCACAGGAGCCAGGAGACGTAGCCGCCCAGGAAGGCCGCGGCGAGCAGGCAGGCGATGCCGAACCAGCGCGCCCCGTCCCGCCAGCCGAACCGGCGGGCGGGCGCGGGGATCGAGGTCTCGGGCGCGGTCACGGGACACATCTTCCCAAGCCGAACCCGGAAGAGCGGCTCCCTCCGGCGGACCGGGAGGACGTCAGCCCAGGACCATCCCTTCGCCGGAGCTCGATGACTCCGGGTCGGGCAGCCGCATCATCCGGAACGAGTTGAACAGCCCGAGGAGCGCGGCCAGGAGCGGCACGAGCAGCGCCACCCGGAGCGCGATCAGGCGCGCGTCCGTGTTGATCCGGATGATCTCGGCCTGGACGTCCGGGGGCTGGCCGACGAGGAGCTCCTTCAGCTGGGTGGTGCTCATGATCTGCGCATCCTCGTCGAGCCCGGACGCGACCCGCTGCTGTTCGGCCGGGGTGAACACGGCGCTCGACTCGGCCATGTTCGTGAAGGTGAATTGGAGGGTCGCCAGCATGATGGCGCCCGCGAACGCGAGGCCGAACGAGAGCCCGAACGAACCACCCGCCGAGTTCACGCCCGCGGCCTCGCTGACCCGCTCCTCATCGATCGGGGACAGGGTGTAGTTGTTGAGCTGGGAGACCAGCAGACCGAGCCCCGCTCCCGCGATCATCAGGGGCACCAGGAGGTACCAGCCGGTATCGCCGCGAGGCACGATCGCGATCAGCGCCGCCATGCCGATCGCCAGCAGCGCGAAGCCCATCCGGATGATGCTGCTCGGCCGCCGCGTCCCCGCCCGCTTCCCGGCCAGGATCGCCACCCCGAACATCGTCAGCGACAGCGGCGCCATCGACAGGCCCGTCTGCAGCGCGTTGTACTCGAGCACCATCTGCAGGAAGATCGGGAGCGCGATCATCGCCCCGCCCAGCGCGACCTGCTGGAGCAGCTGCCCGGTGATCCCGAGCCGGAACAACTTCGATCGGAACAGATCCGGATCGATCAGCGCCGGCTTCCCGTCGCGTTCGCGGTGGACGAGCCAGTAGGCGAACGATCCGATCGCCACGGCACCGACCGCCAGGAGCGCGGCGACGGCCTCCCCGCCTTCCTGCCACACCAGGATCCCCAAGACCAGTCCGCCCATGCCGAGGACGGACAGGACCGCCCCGACCAGATCGATGTGTCGGGGTCCCGTGTACGGCACGTCGCGGACGCGACCGATCCCCGACAGCACGACCGCGATGATGACGACCTCGAGCGCGAAGCCGACGCGCCACGACAGGAACGTGGTGATGAAGCCGCCGAGCAGGGGCCCGACCGCGGCGGCGATCGCCGCCGACGCGCCGACCAGGGCGTAGACCTTCTTCTGGGCGGCTCCTTCGAAGTTGCCGTGGATGAGGGATTGCATCGCCGGGAGCAGGAGCGACGCGCCGAGCCCGCCGATCACGGCCCAGAAGACGATGATCGCGCTCACGCTCTGCGCGAGCGTCATCGCGGAGGCGCCGATCGCGTACGCGATCAGACCGAGCACGTACGCCTTCTTCCGGCCGATGAGGTCGCCGACCCTGCTCCCGATCAGGATGAACGCGGCGGAGACGAGCGCCTCGAGGGCGATCGCCGACTGGACGCTGCTGACGGTGGTGCCCAGATCGTGGACGACGGCCGAGATCGACACGTTCATCAACGAGGTGTCGACGACGAGCACGAACATCGCCATCGCGAGGAGCAGGGCGAGCTTCCTGTCGAAGGTGGCCTCCTCGGCAGCCTCAGGTGCTTCGTCGCTCACCCGTGCGCCCCCATCCTCCGTCGTCGCCGGACCGTAGCACGAGGGATGGGTCGGCCGAGCCACCTACACTGGGCGTCGTGGCCATGACGTCCCCGTTGCTGGAGGGGCTGAACGAGATCCAGCGTGAAGCCGTCCTGCACACCGAGGGACCGGTGCTCATCGTGGCCGGGGCGGGCAGCGGCAAGACCCGGGCGCTGACCCACCGGATCGCCTACCTGGTCCGCGAGCAGGGCGTCAGCCCGTTCGAGATCCTCGCGATCACCTTCACGAACAAGGCCTCGCGCGAGATGGCGTCCCGGGTCGAGCAGCTGATCGGCAGCGGCGTCGCCCGGGGCATGTGGGTCCTCACGTTCCACTCGGCCTGCGCCCGGATCCTCCGCCGGGAGCACACGCACCTGGGCATCCCGTCGGCGTTCACGATCTACGACGACGGGGACACCGAGCGGCTGATCGCCGGCATCCTGCAAGGACCTCGACATCGACGCGAAGCGCTTCCCGCCCAAGCAGCTTGCCGCGGCGATCGGCAAGGCGAAGGACCGCGTGATCACCGCGGAGGTCTTCGCCACGATGTCCTCGAACTTCTACGAGGAGATCGTGGCGAAGGTCTACGCCGCCTACGAGACGCGCAAGAAGGCGGCCGGGGCGCTCGACTTCGACGACCTGATCACCGAGACGGTGCGGCTGTTCCGCGACCACCCCGACGTGCTGCGCACCTACCAGGAGCGGTTCCGCTACATCCTGGTCGACGAGTACCAGGACACCTCGCGCGCCCAGTACGAGCTGATCAACCTGCTGGCCGAGCGCTACGGCAACGTCTGCGTCGTGGGCGACGCCGACCAGGGCGTCTACTCGTGGCGGGGCGCGACGATCCAGAACATCCTGGACTTCGAGCGCGACCACCCCGACGCGCAGGTGTTCCTGATGGAGCAGAACTACCGCTCCACCGGCAACATCCTGGGCGCCGCGAACGCGCTGATCGAGCACAACGTCCAGCGCAAGCCGAAGACGCTGTGGACCGACGCCGGCTCCGGCGAGCTGGTCGTGTCGTTCCGCGGCGAACGACGAGCACGAGGAGGCGCTGTTCGTCGCGAGCGAGATCAAGCGCCTGCACGACGAGGAGGGGTTCCGGTTCCGCGACGTCGCGGTCTTCTACCGGACGAACGCGCAGTCCCGCGTGATCGAGGACGTGTTCATGCGGGTCTCGATGCCGTACCGGGTGTTCGGCGGCGTCCGGTTCTTCCAGCGGCGCGAGGTCAAGGACGTGCTGGGCTACCTCCGCCTGCTGCTGAACCCGCAGGACGTGATCTCGTTCCGGCGCGTCGTGAACATGCCGAAGCGGGGGATCGGCGACCAGACCGTGGCCGCGCTCGAGGCGTTCGCGAACGAGCAGGAGATCGACGTCGTGGAGGCCGCGCGCCGCATCGACGAGATCGCGACGCTGAACGCGCGCGCGAAGGGCGCCGTCGCCGGGTTCAACCAGGTGATGATCGCGCTCGAGGGGCTCTTCGCCGACGGGGTCGGGCCCGGGCGGATGGTCGAGGCGGCCGCCCGGGAGTCCGGCTACTTCGCGGAGCTGGAGGAGGAGCGCACCGTCGAGTCGCAGGGCCGGATCGAGAACATCCAGGAGCTGTCGGGCGCCGCGATGGAGATGGCCGCGCGCGACCCCGAGGCGGGGTTGGCGGAGTTCCTCGAGCAGGTCTCCCTGGTGAGCGACCAGGACGCGTACGACGAGGAGGACTCGACCGTCACGCTGATGACGCTGCACATCGCGAAGGGCCTCGAGTTCCCGGTGGTCTTCGTGGTCGGGATGGAGGACGGCGTCTTCCCGCACTTCCGCTCGATGACCGATCAGGCCGAGCTCGAGGAGGAGCGGCGCCTGGCCTACGTCGGGATCACGCGCGCGCAGCAGCGCCTGTACCTCACGCACGCGTGGAGCCGGTCGCTCTTCGGCCAGACGAACTTCAACCCGCCGTCGCGGTTCCTGGGGGAGATCCCGGGGCACCTGCTGGACGTGCAGGAATCGGAGGCGCGGCTGGAGCGGACCTCGCGCTACGGCTCGCGGCGGCAGCAGGGCGCGGGCGCGTCGGCCGGCGCCGGCGGGTACACGGTGGTCGGGTTGCCGGGCCAGAGCGGCGAGGTCCAGGTCGAGCGGGGCTGGCGGGCGCCGCAGGTGCCGGGCGTGAACAAGCGCGCGATCCCCGCCATCAAGGAGGGCGATACCGTGCTGCACGACGCTGGGGCGAGGGCGTGGTCGTGCAGGTCAGCGGGAGCGCCGACGACCCGGAGGCGACGATCCGCTTCGGCGAGGCGGGGGAGAAGCGGGTGCTGCTGGCGTACGCGCCCGCTCACGAAGGTCGGCTCGCGGCACGATCACCCGATGGATCGCGTTGGCCACGCTTCCCGCGATCCTGCTCCTGGGATCTTGCTCGAAGGGTGAGTCTGCGGTGTGCACCGACGCCCAGAACCTGAAGGACTCGCTCACGACGTTGACCCAGCTCAGTCCTTCGACGATGACGACCGCCACGCTTCAGACCGACGTGACCAACGTGAAGACGGCGGCTGACGCGCTGAAGTCGCAGGCGCAGTCGACGTTCGGCACGGAGATCACGGCGATCGAGGCCCAGCTGACCACGCTCGGAGGCGTGGTCACTGCCGCCAACGGCGGTGCGTCCATCACGAGCCAGCTCGCGACGGTGGTTCCCGCGCTCAGCGCGCTGAAGACGGGACTATCCGACCTGCAAACGACGGCACAGTCTCAGAACTGCAACCTGAAGTAGCGGGACCCAGGGCGTTGCCGACAGGCCGAGGGTCCGATCCTCCAGGTCGGGCTAGGGGTCGCTGCCCGCACTTGCGGCCCCGGGCTGCCGGGTCGGGATCCGCCTCGTGAAGAGCAGCGCGATCACGCCTGCGATCGCGAGGAGCGCCAGCGCCGCACGGAGACCCTTCACTCGCGCCTGCTCGTTGACGTCCAGGACCGCCTGGGTGGTCTTCTGATCGATCCCGGCCTGTTGCATGGCCGACTCCAGCTGGGCATCGGAGACGAAGGGCACGCCGGCCGCAAGTTGCACGCTCGCCTTCGAGGAGAGGTCCTTGGGCACGTCGGGGTTCTGGGCGATCCCGGACAGGAACGAGGCCGTCAGGGCGGCGATCATCACCGAGCCGGCGAGCGCGGTGCCGACCGAGGCGCCGAACTGGGTTGCGGTGTTCTGCAGGCCGCCGACCTCCGGGCTCTGGTCGTCGGGGACCGCCGAGACGGTGACGCTGCCCAGCTGCGAGGCCAGCGCGCCGAACCCGATCCCGATCAGGATCAGCGGGACGGTCACGATCGAGGCGCTCGCGTTCACGTCCATCGTGGTCATCAGCACCACGATCCCGACCACGGTCGCCACGAACCCGATGTCGACCACGCGCCGTGGCGAGGCCTTCGGGAAGAGCTTCGGGGTACCCGCGGCTGCGATCAGCATCGACAGCGCCAGGGGCGTGATCTTGATCCCGGTGTCGATCGCCGAGAGGCCGAGTGCGACCGACAGGTACAGCGGGATCACGAAGAACAGTCCCATCATCACGAGGAACTGGAAGAAGAACATGAGGACCCCGCCGGTCATCTGCTTGTTGGCGAACAGCGTGGGATCCACGAGCGGCTCGCGTCCTGCAGCCTCGAGGTGTCTGACGTGCTGCAGGAACAGCCTCAGCGACACGAACCCGCCGAGGATCAGCCAGAACACCGGCGACATCCCCAGCACCGACGGCCCTCCCTGGGCGGGCAGGAGCCAACCCCACGTCGAGGAGCGCAGCACCCCGAAGACCACGAGCCCCATCCCCAACGCCCACAGCAGCGAGCCCAGCAGGTCGAGATGGGACCGGACCTTGACCGGAGCATCGGCGATGCGACGGGCGAACAGGAAGATGCCCGCACCGAGGACGACCTCGCCGGCGAAGACCCATCGCCACGATGCGTACGTCGTCGCCAGCCCGCCGATCAGCGGCCCGACCGCGACCGCGATCGCCGCCGCCGCCCCGACGAGCCCGTAGGCGCGGGGGCGACCGGCGGGAGGGAAGTTCCCGGCGACGAGCGCGACGATCGCGGGCATGATCAGCGCCGCGCCGACCCCTTCCAGGAGCGACCATCCGAACAGCAGCACCGGGAGGTTCGGCGCGAGGGCCGTGGTCAGCGAACCCGAGCAGTAGATCACGAGCCCGAGCATGAAGGCGCGCTTGCGACCGATGATCGAGCCGACCTTGCCGCCGGTGACCATCAGCATCGCCATGATCAGCGTGTACAGGACGATGGCGCTCTGGATCCCGGTCACCGTGGTGTGGAGGTCGTTGGCGACCGTCGCGATCGACACGTTCATGACCGAGGTGTCGAGGGCCATCAGGAACTGACCGGCGCACAGCGTCAGGAGGACCACGCTGGCCCCCTTCGCAGCCTGCGCGCTCTTCGCCTCGGACGTCACGGGGTCCTTCGCGGAGGCGGTGCCGTCGCTCACGCGGCGGACGATACCCGGTCGGCCTCCACGATGAGTCGTTCGCTGGCGCTGTAGCGAGGGTTACAGGTGGTCAGGACCAGGGTCGGGGCTTTCGTCTGGTTCAGGACGACGCCGGCGGTGTCCGCGGGCAGCACGAAGTTCTTCGTGACCGTGTAGGTGAAGGTCCCGCGCGCGGTCTGGAGCGTGATCATGTCGCCCGGCTGCACCTGGTTGAGGTCGAAGAACGGGTGCAGGTAGGTCGTCCGATGTCCCGCGATCCCGACGCGGCCCTTCGAGTCCCACGGGTCGGCGGTGTCCGGGTAGTGGCCGGGACCGGACTCGAGGTCGGCCGTGTCGACGCCCTGGACGACCACCATGTTGAGCCCGATCCGGGGGATCTCGATCACCGCGTACGCCTTGCCGGGCAGGATCGGCGTGCCTGCCTGGGGCGGGTTCGCGATCTGCTGCTCGATCTGCGGCCGGAGCTCGTTCTGGGCCCGCTGCGTGGTGATCCCGGTGCCCCACAGGAGCCAGGAGACGTAGCCGCCCAGGAAGGCCGCGGCGAGCAGGCAGGCGATGCCGAACCAGCGCGCCCCGTCCCGCCAGCCGAACCGGCGGGCGGGCGTGGGGATCGAGGTCTCGGGCGCGGTCACGGGACACATCTTCCCAAGCCGAACCCGGAAGAGCGGCTCCCTCTGGCGGACCGGGAGGACGTCAGCCCAGGACCATCCCTTCGCCGGAGCTCGATGACTCCGGGTCGGGCAGCCGCATCATCCGGAACGAGGTGAACAGCCCGAGCAGCGCGGCGAGCAGCGGCACGAGCAGCGCCACCCGGAGCGCGACCAGGCGCGCGTCCGTGTTGATCCGGATGATCTCGGCCTGGACGTCCGCGGGCTGGCCGACGAGGAGCTCCTGCAGCTGCGTGGTGCTCATGATCTGCGCATCCTCGTCGAGCCCGGACGCGACCCGCTGCTGTTCGGCCGGGGTGAACACGGCGCTCGACTCGGACATGTTCGTGAAGGTGAATTGGAGGGTCGCCAGCATGATGGCGCCCGCGAACGCGAGGCCGAACGAGAGCCCGAACGAACCACCCGCCGAGTTCACGCCCGCGGCCTCGCTGACCCGCTCCTCATCGATCGGCGACAGGGTGTAGTTGTTGAGCTGGGAGACCAGCAGACCGAGCCCCGCCCCCGCGATCATCAGGGGCACCAGGAGGTACCAGCCGGTATCGCCGCGAGGCACGATCGCGATCAGCGCCGCCATGCCGATCGCCAGCAGCGCGAACCCCGCCCGGATGATGCTGCTCGGCCGCCGGGCCCCCGCCCGCTTCCCGGCCAGGATCGCCACCCCGAACATCGTCAGCGACAGCGGCGCCATCGACAGGCCCGTCTGTAGCGCGTTGTACTCGAGCACCATCTGCAAGAAGATCGGGAGCGCGATCATCGCCCCGCCCAGCGCGACCTGCTGGAGCAGCTGCCCCGTGATCCCGAGCCGGAACAACTTCGACCGGAACAGATCCGGGTCGATCAGCGCCGGCTTCCCCTCGCGTTCGCGGTGGACGAGCCAGAAGGCGAACGATCCGATCGCCACGGCACCGACCGCCAGGAGCGCGGCGACGGCCTCCCCACCTTCCTGCCACACCAGGATCCCCAAGACCAATCCGCCCATGCCGAGGACGGATAGGACCGCCCCGACCAGATCGATGTGTCGGGGTCCCGTGTACGGCACATCGCGGACGCGACCGATCCCCGACAGCACGACCGCGATGATGACGACCTCGAGCGCGAAGCCGACGCGCCACGAAAGGAACGTGGTGATGAAGCCGCCGAGCAGAGGCCCGACCGCCGCGGCGATCGCGGCCGATGCGCCGACCAGGGCGTAGACCCGCTTCTGGGCGGCTCCTTCGAAGTTGCCGTGGATGAGGGATTGCATCGCCGGCAGCAACAGGGACGCGCCGAGCCCGCCGATCACGGCCCAGAAGACGATGATGGCGCTCACGCTCTGCGCCAGCGTCATCGCGAGCGCGCCGATCGCGTACGCGATCAGACCGAGCACGTACGCCTTCTTCCGGCCGATGAGGTCGCCGACCCTGCTCCCGATCAGGATGAACGCGGCCGAGACGAGCGCCTCGAGGGCGATCGCCGACTGGACGCTGCTGACGGTGGTCCCGAGGTCGTGGACGACGGCCGAGATCGACACGTTCATCAGCGAGGTGTCGACGACGAGCACGAACATCGCCATCGCGAGGAGCAGGGCGAGCTTCCTGTCGAAGGTGGCCTCCTCGGCAGCCTCAGGCGCTCCGTCGCTCACCAGGCATCCTCCGTCCTTCGCGTCGTCGAGGGACCGTAGCACGAGGGATGGGTCGGCCGAGCCACCTACACTGAGCGCGTGGCCACGACGTCCCCGTTGCTGGAGGGGCTGAACGAGATCCAGCGTGAAGCCGTCCTGCACACCGAGGGACCGGTGCTCATCGTGGCCGGGGCGGGCAGCGGTAAGACCCGGGCGCTGACCCATCGGATCGCCTACCTGGTCCGTGAGCAGGGCGTCAGCCCGTTCGAGATCCTCGCGATCACCTTCACGAACAAGGCCTCGCGCGAGATGGCGTCCCGGGTCGAGCAGTTGATCGGCAGCGGCGTCGCCCGGGGGATGTGGATCCTCACGTTCCACTCCACGTGCGCACGGATCCTCCGCAAAGAGCACACGCACCTGGGCATCCCGTCGGCGTTCACGATCTACGACGACGGGGACACCGAGCGGCTGATCGCCGGCATCCTCAAGGACCTCGACATCGACGCGAAGCGCTTCCCGCCCAAGCAGCTGGCCGCGGCGATCGGCAAGGCGAAGGACCGCGTGATCACCGCGGAGGTCTTCGCCACGATGTCCTCGAACTTCTACGAGGAGATCGTCGCGAAGGTCTACGCCGCCTACGAGACGCGCAAGAAGGCGGCCGGCGCGCTCGACTTCGACGACCTGATCACCGAGACGGTGCGGCTGTTCCGCGACCACCCCGACGTGCTGCGCACCTACCAGGAGCGGTTCCGCTACATCCTGGTGGACGAGTACCAGGACACCTCGCGCGCCCAGTACGAGCTGATCAACCTGCTGGCCGAGCGCTACGGCAACGTCTGCGTCGTGGGCGACGCCGACCAGGGCGTCTACTCGTGGCGGGGCGCGACGATCCAGAACATCCTGGACTTCGAGCGCGACCACCCCGACGCGCAGGTGTTCCTGATGGAGCAGAACTACCGCTCCACCGGCAACATCCTGGGCGCCGCGAACGCGCTGATCGAGCACAACGTCCAGCGCAAGCCGAAGACCCTGTGGACCGACGCCGGTTCCGGCGAGCTCGTGGTGTCGTTCCGGGCGAACGACGAGCACGAGGAGGCGCTGTTCGTCGCGAGCGAGATCAAGCGCATGCACGACGAGGAGGGCTTCCGGTTCCGCGACGTCGCGGTCTTCTACCGGACGAACGCGCAGTCCCGCGTGATCGAGGACGTCTTCATGCGGGTCTCGATGCCGTACCGGGTGTTCGGCGGGGTGCGGTTCTTCCAGCGGCGCGAGGTCAAGGACGTGCTGGGCTACCTGCGCCTGCTGCTGAACCCGCAGGACGTGATCTCGTTCCGGCGCGTCGTGAACATGCCGAAGCGGGGGATCGGCGACCAGACCGTGGCCGCGCTCGAGGCGTTCGCGAACGAGCAGGAGATCGACGTCGTGGAGGCCGCGCGCCGCATCGACGAGATCGCGACGCTGAACGCGCGGGCCAAGGGCGCCGTCGCCGGGTTCAACCAGGTGATGATCGCGCTCGAGGGGCTCTACGCCGACGGGGTCGGGCCCGGGCGGATGGTCGAGGCGGCGGCTCGGGAGTCCGGCTACTTCGCGGAGCTGGAGGAGGAGCGCACCGTCGAGTCGCAGGGCCGGATCGAGAACATCCAGGAGCTGTCCGGCGCGGCGATGGAGATGGCGCGCGCGCGACCCCGAGGCGGGGCTGGCGGAGTTCCTCGAGCAGGTCTCCCTGGTGAGCGACCAGGACGCGTACGACGAGGAGGACTCGACCGTCACGCTGATGACGCTGCACATCGCGAAGGGCCTCGAGTTCCCGGTGGTCTTCGTGGTCGGGATGGAGGACGGCGTCTTCCCGCACTTCCGCTCGATGACCGATCAGGCCGAGCTGGAGGAGGAGCGGCGCCTGGCCTACGTCGGGATCACGCGCGCGCAGCAGCGCCTGTACCTCACGCACGCGTGGAGCCGGTCGCTCTTCGGCCAGACGAACTTCAACCCGCCATCGCGGTTCCTGGGCGAGATCCCGGGTCACCTGCTGGACGTCCAGGAGTCGGAGGCGCGCCTGGAGCGGACCTCGCGCTACGGCTCCCGGCGTCAGCAGGGCGCGGGCGCCTCGGCGGGTGCCGGCGGGTACACGGTCGTCGGGCTGCCCGGCCAGAGCGGGGAGGTCCAGGTCGAGCGAGGCTGGCGAGCGCCGCAGGTGCCGGGCGTGAACAAGCGCGCGATCCCCGAGATCAAGGAGGGCGACACGGTGCTCCACGATCGCTGGGGCGAGGGCGTGGTCGTGCAGGTCAGCGGCAGCGCCGACGACCCCGAGGCCACGATCCGCTTCGGCGAGGCGGGGGAGAAGCGGGTGCTCCTGGCCTACGCGCCGCTCACGAAGGTCGGCTGAACGCGGTCGACGCCGCGGCGGTGCCGCGCCTCCGCGCGGCGAAGGACCTGATGGATCGGTCCTTCGCGGAGCCGCTCGATCTGGATGCGCTCTCGCGGGAGGCCGGCTATTCGCGCTACCACTTCCTCCGCGCGTTCCGGGCCACGTACGGCGAGACGCCGGGCGCCTACCTCAGCCGCCGCCGGATCGAGCGTGCGAAGGACCTGCTGCGCTCCGCGAACCTCACCGTTACCGAGATCTGCACCGAGGTCGGGTTCGCGAGCCTCGGCTCGTTCAGCGCCCGGTTCACGGAGCTCGTCGGGGCCTCGCCGAGCGCGTACCGCGAGCGTGCTGTCCGCAGCGGCGGGCCGCCGCCGGTCCCCGGGTGCTTCGTGATGATGTGGACCCGGCCCGTGCACGGCGCCGGCGATGCCGCAATCGGGGAGAAGCCGGAGCACCCGGCCGCGGGATAGCGTCGTCTCGTGGCGGTACGAGCGAGGAGGCACCGATGATCAGCCGGCTGTCCCACACGACGATCTGGGTCGAGGACCAGGACGCAGCGAAGGACTTCTACGTCGAGAGTCTCGGGTTCGACGTGCGGACCGACGTGACGATGGACGGCTTCCGGTGGTTGACGGTCGGACCGAAGGACCAGCCCGACCTGGAGATGATCCTGCTGCGGCCGGGGCCTCCGATGATGGACGAGGACTCCGCCGCGCAGCTGCTGACGCTGGTCCGGGCGGGCGCGATCGGCGGGGGCGTGTTGGACACCGACGACTGTCGCGCGACGTTCGAGGAGCTCTCGGCCCGGGGCGTGTCTTCGTGCAGGAGCCCGCCGAACGGCCGTACGGCGTCAGGCCGTGTTCCGCGACGACTCCGGAACTGGTTCAGCCTGCGCCAGCGGTCGTCGTGAGCTCAGTCCTCGGCGTCGGGGTGGCGGATCTCCCGCTCGCCGCGGACCGGGTCCCACGCCATCGCGAACCGGTCGTCGCCGAACCGGATGTAGCCGGCCTGTTCGACGTCGAGCGAGAACAGGTGGAAGTTCGGCTCCTCGGGCGCCCAGTCGATACGGCGGAGGATCTCGTCGTGGAACGCCTGGCGGACCTCGGGGTCGGGCTCGTCCACCGCGCGGCCGTAGAGCTTGATGTCGCCGCCCTCGCCCATCCGATCCGGCGGCACGCTGTGCACGACGACGCGGGGATCGCGCAGGAGGTCGGTCGCCTTGTGGCTCTGCCACATCATGCCGAGGAACAACCGACCGGCCGCGAAGTCCACCTCGCAGGGGCTGATCCGGGGAGAGCCGTCAGGCCGGATCGTGCCGAGCACCGCGAGCTCGTCCTTGCGGAACCGTTCCTCGGACATCGCGGCGATCCGCGGCGCCGCCTGCGCGAACGCGTCCCAGCGCATGCCGTGACCCTAGCGCGAGAGGCGATCGAGCACGTTGCGGGTGATGCGGTCGACGTCGGGGTCGCCGAGGCCGTAGGCCCAGTCGGTCACGCCGGCGTTCACGACGGTGCCGCCGCCCGGCGTCGTGAATACGCCGAGCACGGCGTGGTTGTTGGCCAGCCGGTCCGACGTGCGCGCGCCAGTCCTCGCCGTAGAGCGCCATCGCCGTGTGCTCCAGCTCGCCGGGCTCGTGCGCGTAGCGCGACGGCTGCTCGTCCTGCCGCCAGAGCCTTGCCGGCGCGGTCGCCAGCACCTCGAGCGTCTCGGGCGCGCCGTCGGCGTGCGTCGGTGCCGGCAGGCCGTCCGGCCCCGTCCTCAGCTCGCAGCCGTCGACCTCGTAGGCGACGATCGTGTCGGCCAGGCCGAGCGCGTCGCCGTAGCGCAGGTCGGTGCCCTCGAAGAGCCAATGGTCGGGCCGGTGCACGGTGTACGCGCCGGAGGCGCGCGGCACGCCGAGGCCGTAGCGTGAGTACCCGCCGCGCGAGAACGTGAGGCCGGTCGTCGAGGTCTCCGGACGCCCGATCCGGCGATCCCACCACGCCCCGCTCAGCAGGTGCTCCTGCGGGGTTCCGACGACGGGGTCCTCGTCGGCCCGGTACTTGTACGACGTCATCGCGCGGTGGTCGTCCTCGAACCGGACCTGCCAGCAGCAGGTGTTCCCGCTGAGGATCGCGGCGTTGCCGCCGGCCGCGGTGTGCGCATCGAGCGCGTCGCGCATGCCCCACGACCAGTACTCGTCGTGCCCGACGCACACGAACAACCGGTGGCCGTCGAGGACCTCGGGGTGTTGCTCGAGGTCCGTCGAGATCGCGACGTCGAGTCGGTAGCCGTTCGCGGTGGCCCAGTGGACGAACGGTCGCTCCCAGTTCCACCAGCCGGCGCCGCCGCTCCACACCGACAGGCCGAGCGGCTCGGCCCACCGGAAGAACCACAGGCCCTCGCGGTCGGGCTCGGGCTGCATCTTGCGACGGTGCGGCTCCGGCTTGACCAGGAAGCCCTTGGCCAGCGGGCGCTCGGCGGACACGCGGGTTCCGCCCGTGTACAGCGACGGACCGCCCCAGTCGTTGTAGGCGTCGTACGTGCTGGTCGAGAGGACCAGCAGGATCGGCGCCGGGTCGCCCGGATCGGGCCGGACGACGAAGAACGCGTCGGATCGATCGTCGCCCGAAGTGATCGTGACCGCGTAGTAGCCACTGGGCCAGTTCGCCGACCGGGATCTCGAATGAAGTTGGCCAGCGACAGCCGTGCGAAGACGTGTCCTCAGGCGTTTCATACGGCTGCGCGTGACCAACTTCAGAAGACACGGGTGCTGACGCGCCATCGTCTTTGATGATGTTGATGTCGAAACTCGCAACGTCGGTCGATACATGAAGTTCGACGTGTTGACCTTGGGCGACCGACCTTGGCCAGCAGTACGCCTCCAACATCTGGCGACCTACCGCAACGCGAGATAGCCGGCGACCAGGACGATCACGCCGACGACGATGGGCGCGATCACCCACGCGAGGCCGAGGCGACCGCGGTACGGGCCGAGCGTGCCGACCTTCGTGGTCGGCTTCAGCCCGGGGGGACGGAACGTGATCTTCTTCCGCGCCACGCGGCGAGTCTACGCACCGACCACCCGGTACAGGTGCCAGCGGTCGGGCGGGTGCCATCCTTCGCGATGCGGGGGCGGCTCCGGGTCGTGGGGAGGGTGGCGCGTGATCCGAAGCTGCTCCGGCTCGTGCTCGCGTTCTTCGGGTTCACGATGGCCGAGTGGGGGACGTGGGTCGCGATCCTCGTCTACGCCTACGACCGGGGCGGCGCCTCGTCGGCCGGCGCCGTGGCGGCGATCCAGCTGATCCCCGCCGGGGTGATCGCGCCGTTCGGCGCGTTCGCGGGCGATCGCTTCCGCCGGGGCCGCGTCCTGTTCTCGTGCTACCTCGCCCTGGCGATCGCGTTCGGAGCGACCGCTGCGGCGCTGGGCGCGGACGCGCCGTTCGCCGTCACGATGCTCTTCGCGACCGCGGCCGTCGTGAGCATGTGGTTCGCGCGGCCCACGCACCATGCGCTGTTGCCCAGCGTCGCCGACGACCCCGAGGAGCTCACGGCGGCGAACGCCGTGTCCTCGCTCGCCGAGAACGCCGGCATCGTCGTCGGCCCGTTGCTGAGCGGGCTGATCTTGAGCGCGGCGGGACCCGCGGAGGTCTTCGGCGTGTTCGCGGCCGTCACCCTCGCGGGCGCGCTCCTGGTCGCCCGGCTCGGGTCCGGGGCGACCGTCCGGCACGGCGCGCGGATGCGGGCGCGCGACGTGGTCCGGGGGTCGATCGGCGGGTTCACGTACCTCGCGCACGACCGTCACGTCGGGCTGCTGGTGCTGGTGCTGGCGGGCGGGTTCGTCCTGTCGGGCGCGCTCGACGTGCTCTACGTCGCGGCCGCGATCTCGCTGCTGCATCAGGCGTCGGGCTGGGCCGGCTTCCTGAGCTCGGCGGCGGGGGTCGGCGGGCTCGTCGGCGCGGCGCTGGCGGTCTCGCTCGTCGGCCGCCGGCGCCTCGTCCCGCCGCTCGGCGGCGGCACGCTGGTCTTCGGCGGCTCGGTCGTCGCCGTCGGCGCGGCGCCGGCGGCGGCGACGGCGCCGGTGCTCTTCGGTCTGTCCGGCGTCGGCGCCAGCATCGCCACCGTGTCCGGGCAGACGCTCCTGCAGCGCTCGGCGCCCGAGCACCTGCTCTCGCGCGTGTTCGGCATCCTCGAGGGGAGCAGCATGCTCGCGCTCGCGCTCGGCTCGGTGGGCGCCTCGGTGGTGATCGAGGCGTTCGGCGTGCGCGCCGCCCTGCTCTGCGTCGGCGCGGTCGCGCCGGTGGTGATGCTGGCGGCGTGGAGGCCGCTCGCCGCGATCGACCGGGCCGCCGCGGCGCCCGACGCGGAGACGGTGGCGTTCCTGCGCCGGATGCCGATCTTCGCTCCGCTGCCGCCGCCGGCGATCGAACGGATCCTCGCGCGGCTGACGCGCATCTCGGTCCCGGCCGGCGAGGTGCTGATCCGCGAGGGCGACGTCGGCGATCGCTTCCTGATGATCGTCGACGGCGAGGCGGAGGTGACGCGAGACGGCCGGCACGTGACCGACCGGACCGCCGGCGATCACGTGGGGGAGATCGCGTTGCTGCGGGACGTTCCGCGGACGGCGACCCTCACGGCGACGACGCCGATGACGCTGCTCGTGCTCGATCGCGACACGTTCCTCGAGGCCGTGACGGGGCACCCGCAGAGCCACGCGCGCGCGGAGGAGATCGCCGAAGAGCGGATGCCGCCGTCGTCCTAGCGCGTCAGCCGACGACGCGGTACAGGTGCCAGCGGTCGGGGACGCCCTTCAGCTCGTGCTCGCCGGCGTCCTCGAACGCGAGGCCGCTTCCCGCGACCAGATCCTTCACGGTCTGGGAGACGAGGACCTCGGAGGGCGCGGCCTTCGAGCGCCACCCGCGCGCCGATCGCGACCGCGATCCCGCCGACCTTGCCGTCGATCGTCTGGACCTCGCCGGTGTGCACGCCGGCCCGGACCTCGATCCCGAGCGGCCGCACCGCTTCGACGATCGCCTGCGCGCACCGGACCGCTCGCGCGGGACCGTCGAACGTCGCGAAGAAGCCGTCGCCGGCAGTGTCCATCTCGGTGCCGCGATAGCGACCGAGGAGGCCCCGGGTCACCGCGTGGTGCCGTTCGAGCAATGCCCGCCACTCGTGGTCGCCCAGCTCCGACGCTTTCGTGGTCGATCCCACGATGTCGGTGAACAGCACGGACGCGAGCACCCGGTCGAACTCGGCCTCCTCGCGGCGAAGCTGGCCGATGAACGTCCCGACGGCGTCGGGCGATCGTCTCCGTCCGCCGTCCAGCCGTGCTCGGCGCCGGGCAATTCGATCATCGTCGCGCCGGCGATGTGCTCGGCGATGTACCGCGCCGTTCTCGATCGGGACGGACCGGTCTCCGACACGATGGAGCACGAGCGTCGGGACCCGGATCGCCGGGAGGATGTCCCGGACGTCGAGCTCCCAGTCGACCTCGTACCAGGCGACCGCGTCGCCCGGCCCGCCGCCGCTGCGCATCCAGGAGCCGAACTGCTCGATCGTCTCCTCATCGTCCACGTGGTCGGGGAACACGTACGGCATCCAGTTCTCCACGAGCTCCCGCGTTCCCCAGCCCCGCTCGATGTCCAGCAGCTCGGCGGCGAACTCCTCCGGCGTCACGCCCGAAGGGTAGTCGGGTGCCCACGCGGTCCGGGCGGTCGCCCCGTAGGCGATCAGCGCGATCGTCCGCTCGGGGTAGGTCGCCGCGAAGAGCGCCGTGAGTGCGAACCCGTCCTCGATGCCGAGCAGGACCGCCCGCTCGGTCCCCGCCGCGTCCATCACCGCGCGGATGTCGTCCATCCGAGCGTCGAGCTCCTTCGCGCGAGCCGGCTCGCTCGCGTGGTCGGACAGGCCCGTCCCCCGGCGATCGAGCAGGATCAGCCGGCCGTGCGTCGCGAGCCCTCGGAAGAACGCCGCCGCGCGTGGCCACCGCCAGATGTTGTCGATCCCCGTCAGCCATCCGACGAGGACGATGTCGACGGGCCGTCGCCGACGACCTGGTAGGCGATGTGGACGCCGTCGACGGTCTTCGCGTACCGGGTCTCGGGGGCTTCGCCATCGTCAGCCCACCACCCGGTAGAGGTGCCAGCGGTCGGGGACACCCTTCAGCTCGTGCTCGCCGGCGTCTTCGAAAGCGAGTCCGGATCCGGCGAACCAGGTCCTTCACGGTCTGCGACACGAGGACCTCCGACCCGCCCGCCTGCGCCGCGATCCGGGCGCCGATCGTCACCGGGAGACCGCCGATCTTCCCGTCGATCAACGTGCACTCGCCGACGTGGACGCCGGCGCGCACCTCGAGGCCGAGCGGACGAACCGCTCCTGGAGCTCGCGGGCGCATCGCACCGCGCGGGCCGGCCCTTCGAACGTCGCGTAGAAGCCGTCGCCCGCCGTGTCCACCTCGGCTCCCCGCCAGTGTCCGAGGGCATCGCGCACGAAGGCATGATGACGCTCGACCACGACTTTCCATGCCGCGTCGCCGAGCGCCGCTTGCCTCGTGGTCGAGTCGACGATGTCGGTGAACAGGACGGTGGCGAGGACCGAATCGAGCGCTGGCCCAGGAACCTCCACCCCGACGAACCTGCGGATCTCGTCCAACTGGACGGAGACGTGCGCGTCGGACCACTCCCCCTCCGGGAGGGTCCCGACGACGGCGCCGGGGATGAGCGATGCGGTATGCTCGGCCTCGGGATCGTCCCCCCGCCTCAGGACCAGGGTCGGGACCCTGATCGCCGGCAGGACGGCGCGGACATCGGTCTCGTACCAGATCAACGACAGCCGCTGCGCGACATCCGGCGTGCACGCGTTCCGACTCTGCTTCGAGAGGGGAGGCGCGATCTCATCGGGGATCTGGTTCCCGAACCGTCGTTGGTACGCCAGCAACATCTCGCCGTACGCGTTCGTGCCCCAGTGTTCCAGCGCCGCCAGGTCCGCGGCGCGGTAGTCCTGGCCGACACCCCATGGGTAGTCCGGTGCCCACAGCGAACGCGCGCTCGGTTCGACCCATACGACCGAGTGCATCCGCTGCGGGTACGTCGCCGCGAACACGGCGTTCACCGCTCCGGTCGAATGATCCCCTCCGAGCACGACGCGCTGCGATCCGACGGCGTCGAGGACGACGCCGAGGTCGGCGACCCTTGTCTCGAGATCGCCCGGCGGGACGTTCCTGCTGGACAGGCCGATCCCTCGCTGGTCGTGGACGATCACCCGGGCGAACGACGCGAGCTCCTTCAGGAACCGCCCGGTCAGGGGTGCCTCCCACTCGAAGTCGATGTTCCCCGGCCAATCGGGTTGCCAGACGATATCGATGGGACCGTCGCCGGCCATCTGATAGGCGATGTAGACCTCGTCGGCGGTGACGGCGTATCGGGTCTGGATGTCCACTAGCCGACCACCCGGTAGAGGTGCCAGCGGTCGGGGACGCCCTTCAGCTCATGTTCGCCGGCGTCTTCGAAGCTGAGACCGCTTCCGGCGACCAGGTCCTTCACCGTCGAGCTCACGAGCACCTCGGACGCTTCCGCCATCGCCGCGACACGCGCCGCGACGTTCACCGTCACGCCGATCACGTCGCCGTCAACGGACTCGACCTCGCCGACGTGCACGCCGGCGCGCACCGCGATCCCGAGATCGTCGACGGAAGATCCGAACGCCCGCGCGGTGCGGACCGCCTGCGCGGGACCTTCGAACGAGGCCAGCACGCCGTCACCGGTGCTCTTGATGAACCGCCCGCCATGCTCCTCGATCAAGGCCCTGGCGCGGGCGTCGTGGGAGGCGAGGAGCTGGCGCCACGCTGCGTCGCCCACCTTCGCGAGATGCTCGGTCGATCCCACGATGTCGGTGAACAGCACCGCGCGCAGGAGCGTCTCCGTCGGGACCGGCGCGGGTCCGGCCCCGACGAAGTCCCGGATCGACCCGACCAGGTCGTCCTGGTGCCCGGCGAACGTCGCTCGATCCGCGCCCGGCAGCAACAGGAACGTCGATCCCTCGATCGCCTCGGCCGCCTCGCGGTCCTTCTCGTGGTTGGGCCATCCTCGGGCGAGCACGAGCGTCGGCACGTGGATCGCCGGGAGCACCGGCCGGATGTCGGTCGCCATCGCGCTCCTGATCAGGTCGGCCGCGCCGTCCGGCGGCACGAAGTGACGTTGGACCTTCGCGAACCAGCGCAGGAAATCGCGGTCGGCGATCATCGAGGGAGCGACCTGCGCCATCGCGGCGGCCGCCGCCGCCTCCGTGCCCCACGTCCGGCCGAGCAGATCGAGGTCGCGAGGGTGGAACGCGTCGCCGGCCCACGCGTAGAAGTCCCACAGGACCAGCGCCCGGGTCCGCTCCGGCAACGTCGCGGCGAAGAGCGCGGCCACGTGCGCGCCCGGACCGGCTCCGAAGATGACCGTGGAGCGCGAGCCGGCGTCATCGAGCACGGCGGCGACGTCCTGGACCTGCGTCTCGAGGTCCGGCAGCTCGGTCGCCCGTCCCGACAGACCGGTCGCCCGGATGTCGTGCCGGATCACGCGCGCGAACGACGCGAGCTTCATGCTCATCGACCGCATCACCTCGTGTTCCCAGAGCACCTCGAGGCTGCCCATGAACGCGTGGAGCCAGATCAGGTCGATCGGTCCGTCGCCCACGACGTGGTAGGCGATCGACACGCCGTCCGGCGTCTTCGCGTAGCGGGTCTCGGGAACCTCGTTCACGAGACCACCCGATAGAGATGCCAGCGATCGGGGACGCCCTTCAGCTCGTGCTCGCCGGCGTCTTCGAACGTGAGACCCGAGCCGGCGACCAGATCCTTGACTGTCTGGGAGACGAGCACCTCGGACGGGCCAGCGGTCGACGCGACCCGGGCGCCGATCGATACCGTGATGCCGCCCACCTTGTCGTCGATCAGCTCGCACTCACCGGTGTGCACGCCCGCGCGGATCTCGATCCCCAGATCGCGGACGCGCTCCGTCACCTCCCGCGCGCATCGGATCGCCCGCGCCGGACCGTCGAACGTCGCATAGAAGCCGTCGCCGGCCGTGTCGTTCTCGACGCCGTGCCATCGAGCGAGCGAATCGCGAACGACCGCATGATGGCGCTCGACCAGCCCTTTCCACCCGTGATCGCCGAGCGAGGCTTGCTTCTCCGTTGAACCCACGATGTCGGTGAAGAGCACGGTGGAAAGGATCGTGTCGAGGCCCGTCGGCTCCGGAGCTATGCCGACGAACTCTCGGATCGAGATGAGTTGAGCATCCTGCACTTCGGGAGCGTCCTCAGAGTCGCCGGGGATCAAGACCAGCCGAGCATCGGGCATCAGCGACGCGACGTAGCGAGATTCCTCGAGATGGTCCGGTTCTGCGACGTCCATGAGTAGTGCGGGCACTCGGACGGAAGGAAGGACGCCACGGATGTCCGTTTCGTACCAGATACGTTCGAGCTCGACCGCGACGTCGGGGGTTCCGGTGTGACGGCTCCTCTTCCCCATGCCGCGGGCGAACTCCTCGGACACGTCGTGGCCTGCGACCCGCTCGGTCTCGATGAAGTCGCGACCGAATGCGTCCGAACCCCAGTGCTCCTCGATCCCTCGACGCGACCGCTCGACATACTCCGGGCTGACTCCCCAGGGGTAGTCAGGAGCCCAGAGAGACCGGGCGGCGGGAGCCACCCATACGAGCGATCGGACGCGATCCGGCTCTGCCGCCGCGAGCAGCGCGTTCGGTGCTCCACCGGCACTGAACCCGCTCAAGACGGCGGTTTCAGAACCCACGGTGTCGAGGACGACGCGAAGATCGGCCACCCGGGTTTCCAGATCCCCGAGCGGCACGTTCCGGCTGGACAGCCCCGTTCCACGGCGATCGTGGAGGATGAGTCGCGAGAACGACGCAAGCCCTTCCAGCCAATGCTCCATCGGCTTCGTCTCCCATACGACATCGACGTTCCCCGTGAAGTCGAACTGCCACACCAGGTCGACGGGGCCGTCCCCGACCGTCTGATAGGCGATGTAGACGCCATCCGGCGTTCGTGCGTAATGGGTGTCCGGGATGTGCATCACGTGACCACCCGATAGAGGTGCCAGCGGTCGGGAACGCCTTTCAACTCGTGCTCACCTGCGTCCTCGAACGCCAGGCCGCTGCCCGCGACCAGGTCCTTCACCGTCTGGGAGACCACGACCTCCGACGGTCCTGCGATCGCGGAGACCCGAGCGCCGATCGAGACCGTGAGGCCGCCGCACTTGCCGTCGATCACCTCGCACTCGCCGGTGTGCACGCCGGCGCGGATCTCGATCCCAAGATCACGAACGCCTTCGGCCACCTCCTGTGCGCATCGGATCGCGCGCGCCGGCCCGTCGAACGTGGCGTAGAAGCCGTCGCCGGCCGTGTCGTTCTCGACCCCGCGCCACCGGCCCAGCGCGCCTCGGACGACGGCGTGATGACGCAGGACCAGTTCCTTCCACGCGTGGTCGCCGAGCTGTGCTTGTTTCTCGGTCGACCCGACGATGTCGGTGAACAGCACGGTCGACAAGACGGTATCGACCTCGGGCGGCGGCCGCTCGACGCCGCAGAACGTGAGCGTCTCGTCGACGACCGAGGGATGCCACAGGCGCGCCGCATCGGGCGGCAGCGGGTGACAGGCGGCGCCGGGGATCAGCGCGGCGGTCGCCACAGCCTGCTCCCACATCCAGTCGTCCGCGACCCCCCGCGGAGCGACGATCAGGACCGGCAACCGGAGCGTCGGCAGGACCTCGCGGACGTCGTACTCATGCAGCAGTTGGATGAACCGAACCGCCGTCGCCGGGCCGCAGGCATGTCGCTGCATCCTGGCGAGGAACGTCCGCGTGGCATCGTCCATCTCGGCGTTCGGGTACATCTCTTTCACGAACGCCGGCGTTCCCCACGTGGTCTCGGCCGCGCTCGCCAGGTGGTCCACGTCCTCCGGACGTCGTCCGTACGGCCATCCCGGCGCCTCGACCGAACGGGCCTGCGCCTGGAACCACACCAGTCCCGAGACCCGTTCCGGGTGGGTCGCGGCCAGGAGCGCGGCGACCATCCCACCGTCGCCCGCGGCGAGGATCGTCGCCCGCTCGGTCTCGGTCGCATCCAGCACGGCGAGGACGTCGGCGGCCCTCGTCTCCAGATCGGGGAGGCCGCCCATGTCGTCGGACAGGCCCGTGCCTCGCCGGTCGTGGACGCTCAACCGCGAGAACGGGGCGAGCTGCGACCACGACCGAGCGGCCGGCTCGAACTCGAAGAACAGCTCGATGTTCGTGGGGATCGAACCGACGATGGCGATGTCCATCGGTCCGTCGCCCAGGAGCTTGTAGGCGATGTAGCCGCCGTCGAGCGTCTTCGCGTACGGGTCTCGGGGACCTCCAGGTCAGCTCACCACCCGGTAGAGGTGCCAGTGGTCGGGGACGCCCTTCAGCCAGGGGTAGTCCGCCGATCCTCTGCCCGTTGCGGCCGTGCCGAACGTGATCAATCTGTTCGTCCGCTCGGGCCGACCCGCGGCGAACAGGAGGCCGAGGACCCCACCCTCCTGAAAGCCGAAGACCGAGGCACGCTCCGAACCTGCCGCGTCCATCACGGCTTCCAGGTCCTCGATCATCGTTCCGTGATCGGGGGTCTCACCCGATGCCAACGGATCCGAGAGGCCGGTGCCGCGGCGATCGACGACGATCAGCCGGGAGAACGAAGAGAGCCTCTCCATCAAACGGATGTAGGTAGGCAACTCCCAGTTGAGCTCGAGGTTCGAGACGAACCCGGGAACCATGACAAGGTCGAGCGGGCCATCGCCCACAACTTGATAGGCGAGGGCGACGCCTCCGTTCCGCGCGTAGCGCACGTCGGGGACGTCCATCCTTACGTCACCACCCGGTAGAGGTGCCAACGGTCGGGGACGCCCTTCAGCTCGTGCTCGCCAGCGTCCTCGAACGCAAGCCCGCTGCCGGCCACCAGATCCTTCACGGTCTGGGAGATCAGCACCTCGGAAGGGCCGGCGTTCGAGGCCACCCGGGCTCCGATCGACACCGTGATGCCCGCCGACCTTGTCGTCGATCAGCTCGCACTCGCCCGTGTGTACGCCCGCGCGGATCTCGATACCCAGGTCACGGACACGGCCGGCGACCTCCTGGGCGCACCGGATCGCCCGCGCCGGACCGTCGAACGTCGCGTAGAAGCCGTCGCCGGCCGTGTCGTTCTCGACCCCGCGCCAACGTCCGAGCGCGTCGCGCACGACCGCATGATGCCGCTCGACCAGTCCCTTCCACCCGTGGTCGCCGAGCGCCGCCTGCTTCTCGGTCGAGCCGACGATGTCGGTGAACAGCACGGTCGACAGGATCGTGTCGAGCTCAACGGGGGCGCGTTGAACGCCCGCGAAGCGCCGGATCTCTTCGGCGCTCGTGACCATGTCCTCCTCTGTCCAAACGCCCTTCCCGGGCATCTCTCGGAGCTCGGCGCCGGGTATGAGCGAAGCGACGTAGCGGGAACGAGCGGCATCGTGGCCGTCCCGCTCCGGGTACGTCTGGATCGACGTCGGGACTTGCACGGAAGGAAGGATCGGCCGGACGTCGGTCTCGTACCAGATCTTCGAGAGCTCGCGCGCGACGTCAGGGGTGCAAGCGTTCCGACTCGCCTTCGCGAAATGGGCCGCCATCGAATCCGGCATCTCGTTGCCTCGAGCGGCCTCATCCTGCAGGAAGGCTCGTCCATACGCGCGTGTGCCCCAGGCCTCGATGTCGTGGAGCTCGATCTCCATCTCCTCCGGCGTTCGGCCCCACGGGTAGTCGGGAGCCCAGGCGAACCGAGGGTTCGGCTCGAGCCACACCAACGAATGGACGCGCTCCGGCTGGGTCGCCGCGAGCATCGCCGCCGGCGCGCCCGATTCATACACACCCGCGAGGACGGGCCGTTCCGATCCGACGGCATCCATCACGTCGAGCAGGTCCGCGACCCGCGTCTCGAGGTTGGGCAGCGCCACGTTCCGGCTCGACAGGCCGATGCCTCGCCGGTCGTGGAGGATCACCCGCGAGAACGTGGCGAGCTCACGGAACCACATCGAACCGAGCGGATCCTCCTGCTCCATGAATCGATGTTGCCCGGCCAGTCGGTCATGGAGATGACGTCGATCGGACCGTCGCCGAAGACCTGGTACGCGATGTAGACCGCCGTCGGCTGTCTTCGCGTAATCAGGTGTCCGGGCACCTCCATCTCAGCCCACCACCCGGTAGAGGTGCCATCGTTCGGGGACGCCTTTCAGCTCGTGCTCGCCGGCGTCCTCGAAGGAGAGCCCGGAGCCGGCGACGAGATCCTTCACCGTCTGGGAAATCGAGCACTTCGGACGGGCCTGCGAGTGCGCCGCGACCCGCGCGCCGATGTGGACGGCGATCCCGCGAACCTTGTCGTCGACCATCTCGCATTCGCCCGTGTGCAGGCCCGCGCGGATCTCGATGCCCGAGGTCTCGGACGCGCTTCGCCGCCGCCTGTCGCACAGCGGATCGCGCGCGCCGGCCGTCGAACGTTGCCAGGAAGCCGTCACCAGCCGTGTCGACCTCTCGACGCCGCGGTAGCGGGCGAGGATGTCCGCGGACCGGTCGCGTGATGGTCGTTCGAGGAGTTCTCGCCAGCGCCGGTCGCCGAGCTCTGCGGCCTTCTCCGTGGAGCCGACGATATCGGTGAACAGCACGGTCGCGAGGACACGTGTCCAGGTCCGGCCGGTGCGTCGTTCCGAACATCCTTCGACGAACCGACTCGATCGATGCGGAGGCGCGGCCATCCGCTCGTCGAACCACGGGGCGTGCTCGTCGCCGGGGAGGACCACGAGTCGTGCTGCCGGGGATGCAGCTCCGTCATGTAGCTCCCTCGCGCACCCTGATCGTCCCGGTACTCCGTCTCACGATGCACGACGAGCGTGGGTACCTGGATCGTCGGCAGGATGCTTCCTGACGTCGATCTCGTACCGATGCATCGAGAGCTCCAGCGCGATGGCCGGTGCGCCCTGAGCCGGCTCGCGACCGCACGGAAGGCATGTGCTCACTCGATCGCGTCAGGATCCCGCTGCCAGGCGGGCGCTTCCATCCAGGAGGATCTCGTCGGCCGCATCTCGCGGGACCCCACACCTCGGGACGCGGACGTCCTCGAGGTATCGCATCGAGTCCTCATCCGCATACGCCGCCTCGGGTAGTCGGGAGCCCAGGCGTACCGGGGAGAAGCGCGAGTCACATGAGCGAGGGCGACGGTTCGCGCGGGGTAGGTGGCCGCGAACAGTGCGCGACATCGGGCCGCCCTCCGAGATACCCGAAGAGCACGGCTCGCTCGGACCCGACCGCGTCCATCACGGCTCGGACATCGTCCGGATCCGGGTTTCGAGGTCGGGGATGTCGTCAGGTGAGACCGGCTCGGACAGACCCGTCCCACGGTGGTCGAAGAGCGATGACCCGAGCGAACGACCCGAGCCGCTGCGCGAACCACTGGCCGTCAACGGGTGCTGCCAGGTGTACTCGAGGTTCGAAACGTACCCGGAGAACTCACAGCCAAGATCGACCGGCCCATCGCCGAAGACCTGGTAAGCGACGCTGACGCCGTCGCTGTCCTGCGTAGCGGGTCTCCGGCACGTCCATCCTCACGACACCACCCTGTAGAGGCGCCAGCGGTCGGGGACACCCTTCAGTTCGTGCTCGCCGGCGTCTTCGAACGTGAGTCCGCTTCCCGCGACCAGGTCCTTCACCGTCTGGGAGATCGAGAACTTCGGAGGGACCGGCGTTCGAGGCCACACGGGCTCCGATCGAGACGGACAGACCGCCGATCTTGCCGTCGATCAGCTCGCACTCGCCCGTGTGCACGCCGGCGCGGATCTCGATCCCGAGGTCCCTGACCCTTGTGCCCACCTCCTGGGCGCATCGGATCGCGCGCGCCGGACCGTCGAACGTCGCGTAGAAGCCGTCACCTGCGGTGTCGTTCTCGACGCCGCGCCAGCGGCCGAGGGCGTCACGGACGACCGCGTGGTGCCGCTCGACGAGTCCCTTCCAGCCGTGATCGCCGAGTGACGCCTGCTTCTCGGTCGAGCCGACGATGTCGGTGAACAGCACCGTCGAGAGGATCGTGTCGAGCTCGACGGGTGCCCGGTCGACCCCTATGAACCGCCGGAGCTCCTCGGCGCTCGCGACCATGTCTTCCTCCGACCAGACGCCGTCCCCGGGCATCTCTCGGAGCTCGGCGCCGGGGATCAGCGACGCCACGTATCGGGAACGACTCGAATCGGTGTCGTTCCTCGCTGGCCACGTTTGGATCAAGGTGGGGACCTGCACGGCAGGAAGGACCGCGCGGACGTCGGTCTCGTACCAGATCTTCGAGAGCTCGCGTGCGACGTCGGGCGTGCACGCGTTCCGACTCGCCTTCGCGAAGTGGGCCGCCATCGCGCCTGGCAGCTTGTTGCCGCGAGCCGCCTCATCCTGGAGGAAGGCCCGAGCGTACGCTCGCGTGCCCCACATCTCGATGTCGCGCAGTTCCGTCTCCATATCCTCAGACGTGCGGCCCCACGGGTAATCGGGAGCCCACGCGAACCGGGGGTTCGGCTCCATCCACACGAGTGAGTGGACGCGCTCCGGCTCGGTCGCCGCGAGCAGCGCCGCCGGAGCGCCCGATTCGTAGACACCTGCCATGACGGGTCGCTCCGATCCGACGGCATCCATCACCTCGAGCAGGTCCGCGACCCGCGTCTCGAGGTTGGGGAGCGCGACGTTCCGGCTCGACAAGCCGATCCCTCTGCGGTCGTGGAGGATCACCCGAGCGAACGAGGCGAGCTCACGGAACCAGATCGCCCCGAGCGGGTCCTCCTGCTCGATATCGATGTTGCCGGCCAGTCGGTCAACTCGAAGACGTCGATCGGACCGTCGCCGAACACCTGATACGCGATGTAGACCCCGTCGGATGTCTTCGCGTAATAGGTGTCCGGGCAGTTCCACGCCCGCATCCTGCGCCGCAGGCTCACCGGGGCGCAACCGGGGGTCGGCTACACTCGCCGCGATGCCGCAGAAGTACCGGGTGATCGTGGCGAAGCCGGGCCTCGACGGCCACGACCGCGGCGCGAAGATCGTGGCGCGGGCCCTCCGGGACGCGGGCTTCGAGGTCATCTACACCGGCCTGCACCAGACGCCCGAGCAGATCGCGGAGACGGCGATCCAGGAGGACGCCGACGCGGTCGGGCTCTCGATCCATTCCGGCGCCCACATGACCCTGTTCCCCAAGGTGGTGAAGCTCCTCCGCGAGCGCGGCGGCGAGGACATCGTCGTGTTCGGCGGCGGCATCATCCCGGCCGACGACATCGCGAAGCTCGCCGACGAGGGGGTCGAGCGGATCTTCACGCCCGGCGCCACCACGCACGGAGATCGCCGGCTGGCTCAGCGAGCGCCTGGGCGCGACGAACTGACGCATGGACCTCTACGAGCACATGGGCAAGGACCTGTTCCGCGCCCAGGGCATCCCCACGCCCGAAGGCCGCGTCTGCCGCAGCCCCGACGAGGCCGCCGAGGCGACGCGCGGGTTCGGCGGCCGCTCGGTCGTCAAGGTCCAGGTCCAGGCCGGCGGGCGTGGCAAGGGCGGCGGCGTCGTGCTGGTCGACGCGCCGGAGCGCGCCGCCGCGGAGGCCGCGCGGCTCCTCCGCGACGGCTTCGCCGGCCACGTGGTCGACCGGGTGCTCGTCGAGGAGCAGCTGCCGATCGCGCGCGAGTTCTACACGTCGATCGCTGCTCGACCGGAGCGCGGGCGACTACCTCGCGCTGATGACGGCCGAGGGCGGCATCGACATCGAGACGCTGGCGCGCGAACGGCCCGAGGCGATCCGACGCGTGCACGTCGACCCGCTGCTCGGCATGCGCCCCTACCACGTGCGCGCGCTGGTCGGAACGCTGCCCGCCGGACGCGCGCGACGAAGGCGACGCGGTCCTGCTGAACCTGTTCGACCTGCTCCGCGAGCGCGACGCGACGCTCGTCGAGGTGAACCCGCTCGTCCAGCTCGAGGACGGCGCGCGTGTTGGCGCTGGACGCGAAGGTGACGATCGACGACAACGCGCTCGTGCGGCAGCCGGACCTGGCCGCGCTCGCAGGACCAGTTCCCGATCGATCCGGTCGAGAAGCGCGCGAAGGACGCCGGGCTCCAGTACGTGAAGCTCGACGGCGAGGTCGGCATCATCGGCAACGGCGCCGGCCTCGTGATGTCGACGCTCGACGTCGTCGCGCAGGCCGGCGCGCGCGCCGCGAACTTCCTGGACGTCGGCGGGGGAGCGAGCGCCGAGATGATGGCGACCTCGCTGGAGGTGATCCTGTCCGACCCCGCGGTGCGCTGCGTGTTCGTCAACATCTTCGGCGGGATCACGCGCTGCGACGTGGTCGCGAAGGGCGTGCTCGAGGCGCTCGGCCGGATCGAGGCGACGGTGCCGATCGTGCTCCGGCTGGACGGGACGAACGCCGAGGAGGGCCGCCGCGATCATCGCGGACGCCGCGCATCCCCGGATCGTGTCGGTCGCCACGATGGACGCCGCCGCCGCGGAGGCGGCCCGCCTGGCGGGAGCGGCCGCATGAGCGTCCTCGTCGGCGCGGACACGAAGCTGCTGGTCCAGGGCATCACCGGCTCCGAGGGCACGTTCCACACGCTGCGCGACCGCGCGTACGGGACGACCGTGGTGGCCGGGGTCACGCCGGGCAAGGGCGGGCGCGACGTCGAGGGGATCCCCGTGTTCGACACCGTGGCGGAGGCGGTGGCCGCCACCGGCGCGAACACCTCGATGATCTTCGTCGGGCCGCGCTTCGCCGCCGAGGCGATCCTGGAAGCGGCCGACGCCGGCCTCGACCTCGTCGTGTGCATCACCGAGGGGATCCCCGCCCGGGACATGGCGGAGGTGCACGCGTACCTGAAGGGCACGCGGACCGTCCTCGTCGGCCCGAACTGCCCGGGCGTGATCTCGCCGGGCCTCGCGAACGTCGGCATCATCCCCGGCGAGATCTGCTCGCCGGGCCGGGTCGGGTTCGTGAGCCGGTCGGGGACGCTCGTCTACCAGATCGTCCACGAGCTCACGACGATCGGGATCGGCCAGTCGACCTGCATCGGCATGGGCGGCGACCCGGTCCACGGCATCGGGTTCATCGAGGCGCTGACGCTGTTCGAGGACGACCCCGACACCGACCTCGTGATCCTCACCGGGGAGATCGGCGGCGACGACGAGGAGCGTGCGGCCGAGCACGTCCGCGACGGCGATCGCGAAGCCGGTCGTCGCCTACATCGCGGGGTTCGAGGCGCCGCCCGGGCAAGCGGATGGGGCACGCCGGCGCGATCGTCACCGGCTCGCGCGGGACCGCCGCCGCGAAAGCCGAGGCGTTGGAGGCGGCGGGGGTCGGCGTCGCGCGGACGCCCTCGCAGGTCGCGCGCCTCGTGGCGGAGCGGCTCGGGATATGAGCGCCGGCTGGCCGCAGAAGCAGGAGCTGCCGCCCGACACGCGACCGCACGCGCTGCTGCTGAGCGGTCTCGCGCGCGGCGCGTTGATCGTGTTCCTGCCGGTCTTCATCGCCGGCCAGGCGATCGCGTGGCTGACGTACGCCGTCAGCCACTGGTACCGGCCGTGGTCCTGGTTCAAGATCGGCCTCGCCGAGACGCTGGCCAGCGTTCGCGTCACGTTCACGACGACCCACGTCGTGCGCAGCGTGAGCATCTTCGGAGGCGTCGGCGCCGCGACCGAGGCGGTGCTCCAGGTCGCGATCGGCGCGCTGACCGTCGCCGTCGTGGTCCTCGCGTTCCGCGCCGGCCGCGAGCAGGGGAAGGGCCTCGAACGGCGGCCTCGGGCCGGCCGCGCTCGCCGGCTCGGCGGTCGGGCTCGGGTTCGCGATCCCGATGGTGGTCGCGGCGCTCCCGGTGACCCTCACCTTCCCGCAGTTCGAGGTGCGATCGCTCCAGCCGGTGCTCTGGCAGGCGTTCGTGTTCCCGCTGGTCGGTGGGCGGGATCGTCGGCGGGGCCGGCGGGCTGGCGGCCGCCCGCACGACCGTCGAGGCCTCGCCCTGGGGCGACCGGCTCGTGCGCGCGGTCCGCGGCGGGTTCCTGGCGTTCTGGTTCGCGTTGGCGCTCGCGTTCCTCGGCTTCCTGGTGATCGCCGTGTTCGAACCCGGGCCGACCGGCGCGTACGCGCGCTACGTCGATCGCGAGAAGGGCAGCGGCGCGGTCGTCGTCGTGCAGCACGCGCTGCTGTTGCCGAACCAGTCGGTCACGATCCTCGCCACGTCGATGGGCTCGCCCACGACGATCGCGGTGGGGAGCCGCGTCGCGGCCCGGATCACGCTCGGCGGCGTCGAGCCGGTCGGCATCATCGGTGCGGCCTTCGCGTTGTTCGTCGGCTCGCCGAGGAGCGGCGTCGAGTTCCCGACCTGGTTCCTCGGGCTGCTCCTCGTCCCGTTCGCGGCCACGATCCTCGGCGGCCGGCGCGCGGGGACCCGGGCGGGCTCGACGGGAGAGGCGCTCGTGCGCGGCGGGATCGGCGGGGTGTGCTACGCGGTGCTGTGCGGCGTCGGGGCCTGGGCCGCGACGATCGTCCTGCCGCCGTGGGCGGGGTTCCTCGGGGGATCGCTCAGCCTTGGCGCGAGCCCGGGACGGACGGCGGCGCTCGCGTTGGTGTGGGGGATCGCGGGAGGTCTCGTCGGCGCGCTGCTTGCGCGACGGTGGCCGGAGAAGCCCTCGTCCGCCGAGGTCGAACGCGGCCTCAGTGCACCTCGGTGAAGTTGTTCTCGATCTGCGTGTAGCGGCGCCAGGCCTGCGCCCAGCCGTCGTCGCTGCGCGGGAACCGCTCGACCGGGGTGGCCGCGTTCTGCCGGTCCCAGATCCCGAAGAACGTCCGTCCGTAGCCGAGCAGGTACCGGGTGCCGGTGTGCGTGTACTGGACGACGGCCGTGTCGTCCGCCTCGGGCTCCGTCTGGGGCGCGGTCGCGCCGGTCGCGGTCGCGGCGGCCGGCGGACCGCCGGGGGCCGGCGTCGTCGACGCGGCGCCGTCCTCCGGGACGGCGACGTGGTTCGGCTCGAGGGTCACGTAGCGGGCCCACGCCTGGCGCCAGCCGTCGTCGTCGCGGGGGAACCGGTCGGTGGGCACGTTCGGGTTCTGCCGGTCCCAGATGCCGAAGAAGTCGGCGCCGTAGCCCAGGACGTACCGGTAGCCCGAGTGCGTGTAGCGCTGGGCGGGCCCGCCGGCGCCCGGCGCCGGCGTGGAGGGCGAGGCGGCGGCGCCCCACGGCGTGGCCTGGGCGCCCGAGGCGTCGCCCGGGCTCGAGGGGTCCGTCGCCGGCTCGGTCGGTGAGGCCGGAGAGGGTTCTGAGGCCGGCGCGGGCTGCGAGGCCGGCGCGGGCTGCGCCGATCCCGCCGGGCTCTGTGCGAGCGCCTGGTCCTGCGGCACGGTGAGATCGCTGAAGCAATAGCGGCACTTGATCGCCTCGTCCTGGATCTCTTCCGCGCAGTACGGGCACTTCTTCACGTAGGCCTCCGGCGCATCGGGACGCCCAGCTTACCGTGCCCGGCACCGGCGCCGGCCGCGCGGGTACGATGGCCGCCTCGATGGCCACCTCGATGGGCGGACGCGTCGCGGTGCTGGTCTCCGGATCGGGAACGAACCTTCAGGCGCTCCTGGACGACCCGGCGGTCCGCCCGAGCATCGCGTTCGTGCTGTCCGATCGTCCGGGTGTGCGTGCCCTCGAGCGAGCGGCGACGGCCGGCGTCGATGCCGCCGTGATCGAGCCCGCCGCGTTCCCTGACCGCGGGTCCTTCGACCGAGCTGTGCTGGAGGAACTGGAGGGCCGCGGGATCGACCTGCTGGTGAGCGCCGGCTACATGCGGCTGCTCGGCCCGGCGGTGTCGCGCGCCTACGAGGGGCGGTGGCTCAACGTCCATCCCGCCCTGCTGCCGTCGTTCCCCGGCATGCACGGGGTCCGCGACGCGCTCGCGTACGGCGTGAAGGTGACCGGCGTGACGGTCCACCTGGTCGATGAGGGGACCGACACGGGGCCCGTGGTCCTCCAGGAGGCGCTCGAGGTCCGCCCGGACGACACCTGGGACACGCTCGAGCCCCGGATCCACGAGCTGGAGCACCGCCTCCTGCCGCGCGCCGTCCGTGCCTTGCTCGAAGGGCGGTTGGTGGTGCAGGGTCGTGCCGTGCGGATCGGCGGGGCGTCATGACGGAGACCCGGCCGATCCGGCGCGCGATCCTCGCTCCCTACGACAAGACCGGGCTGGCGGACTTCGCCCGCGCGCTCGTCGGTCTCGGCGTCGAGCTCGTGGCCTCGGGCGGCACCGCCCGGGTCCTCCTGGAGGCCGGGCTGCCGGTCACCCCGGTCGAGGACGTGACCGGTTCGCCGGAGATGCTCGACGGCCGCGTGAAGACCCTGCACCCCGCGATCCACGGCGGCCTGCTGGCGGACCGGCGGAACCCCGAGCACGTCCGGCAGCTGGAGGAGCTCGGCATCGCGCCGTTCGACCTGCTGGTGGGCGGTCTGTATCCGTTCCGCGAGACCGTCGCGAGCGGCGCCGCGATGGACGACGTGATCGAGAACATCGACATCGGCGGCCCGGCGATGATGCGGGCGGCCGCGAAGAACTTCGAGTCGGTCGCCGTGATCGTGGATCCGGGCCGCTACACGAACGTGCTCGAGGAGATCGAGCTCGAGGGCGGCCTGACGCGCGCGACGCGCTTCGCGCTGGCCGCGGAGGCGTACGCGCACACCGCCGCGTACGACGCCGCCGTGGCGGGTTGGTTCGCGCAGCAGGAAGGCGACGCGATGCCGCCGTTCGTCGGCCTCGCCTACACGAAGGTGGCCGAGCTCCGCTACGGCGAGAACCCGCATCAGCGTGGAGCGCTCTACGCCGAGGCCGCCGGGCCGGGTGTGCTGCACGGCGCCGAGGTGCTCCAGGGCAAGGAGATGTCGTTCAACAACTGGCTCGACACCTGGGCCGCGCTCGACCTCGCGATCGCGCTGCCCGCGAACGCGTGCGTGATCGTGAAGCACAACAACCCGTGCGGCGTCGCCGCGCTCGAGACGTGTGCCGCCTCGTACGCGGGCGCGTTCGCGTGCGACACGGTGAGCGCGTTCGGCGGCATCGTCGCGTTCCACGGTGCGTGCGACGCGGACGCCGCCGAGGCGATGCGCGACGTCTTCACCGAAGTCGTGGTCGCGCCGGGATATACCGATGAGGCGCTCGCCGCCTTCGCGGCGCGTCCGAACCTCCGGGTGGTCCGCGCCCCGTTGGAGCAGCCGGCCGGCTGGGACGTGCGCACGCTGCCGGGGGGCGCCGTCGTGCAGGAGGTCGATCGCGCCGCAGAGTCGCCGGAGGGCTTCGAGGTCGTCTCCTCGCGGGAGCCGACCGAACAGGAGTGGGCCGATCTCCTGCTGGCCTGGACGATCGCCTGGCGCGTGAAATCGAACACGATCGTGTTCGTGCGCGACGGGGCGGCCGTCGGCATCGGCGCCGGGCAGATGTCGCGCGTCGACTCGTCGTGGATCGCCGCGCGGAAGGCGGGCGACCGCGCGAAGGGCGCCGTGGTCGCCTCCGACGCGTTCTTCCCGTTCCCCGACGCGCTCGAGGTCGCGGCGGAGGCGGGCTGCACCGCGGTGATCCATCCGGGGGGCTCGAAAGGGGACGAGGAGGTCCTCGCGGCGGCCGAGGCGCACGGGATGGCCGTCGTCCTCACGGGCACGAGGCACTTCCGCCACTGAGCGAACGCGCGGTGAACCGTTGCGGTCGCGGCATCCGTAGATTTGGGTTCGAGGGGTCCACCGGGCTAGCGTGCGACCTCGGAGCGGGCGGCGAGCCCTCGTGAGGAGGCGGACGGTGCGGCGGCGGATCGGGATCGGGGTCGCGGTGCTCGTGGTGACGCTCGTCGGTCTCGTGCCGTGGGCGCAGGCGCAGTCGAGCCCGTCGTCGACGGCCTCCGCGCAGGGTCAGAAGGTGGTCCTCCAGGTCGGCGAGACGGCGGATCTGGACACGGACAACCCCTTCGCGGTGAGCGGCGGCAGCGACTGGACGGTCGTGACCTCGCAGTACGACATGCTGCTGAAGTTCAGCGACGGCGATCTGAGCCCGGCGCCGAGCCTGGCCACCGGGTGCGACCACAGCGCCGACTACCTGACGTGGACCTGCACCCTCCGTCCCGGCCTGCGCTGGAGCGACGGGACACCGCTCACCTCCGAGGACGTGGCGTTCTCCTATCGCTTCGTGATCAAGCATCAGATCCCGCAGTACATCAGCTACTTCCCGTTCCAGCCCGTCTTCACCACGCCGAACGACACCACGCTGGTCTGGACCGCGAAGAAGCCGACCTTCGCGCCGAGCATGCCGCCGTGGGTGTACATCGTGCCCGAGCACGTGTGGTCGAAGTACGACGACGCCGACCTGAAGACGATCAAGACCGCTCCGAACACGCCAAGCATCGCGAGCGGCCCCTTCATCCTCACGTCGTGGACCCGCGGCCAGGGCTGGACGATGGACCGCAACCCGTACTACTGGGGCCCGCAGCCGTCGGTCGACCAGGTGCAGTTCCATGTCTACACGACCCCGGAGTCGATGATCCAGGCGCTGAAGAACGGCGAGATCGACTTCGCCGACGGCCTGAAGCCCTCGCTGATCGCGTCCATCAAGGGCGATCCGAAGATCACGACCCAGCAGGTCGTCTCCGACTGGTGGCTCAACTTCGCCTTCAACTTCGGCGGACAGAGCCCGCAGGCGCATCCGCTTCCGGCCCTGCAGAACCTCACGGTGCGCAAGGCGATCGAGATGGCGATCGACAAGAACGCGATCGTCGAGAAGGTCTACAACGGCACCGCCACCCCGGGGGATACCGTCGTCCGGCCGGCGTCGGCGTACTGGCACCTCGACATCCCCGCCGACCAGGAGTTCCCGTTCGACCCGGCCAAGGCGCGGTCGATGCTGGACGCCGCGGGCTACGTCGATACGAACGGCGACGGCATCCGCGAGGACCCGAAGACCGGCGACCCACTCGTGATGAACGTTCCCGCGTCCCAGGACACCGTCGGCGCGCTCGAGGCGGGCCAGCTGATCGTCGGCTTCCTGAAGGACATCGGTATCCAGGTGAAGCTCACGGCCGCGAACGACGCGAAGATGAACGACTACTGGGCCTCCGGGAACTTCGACGCGTACATCTGGTACTGGAGCGGCGACCCCGACCCGAACTACCAGCTCTCCGTGTTCACGTCGGGGCAGTGCGGCGGCTGGAGCGACGGGTGCTGGAAGGATCCGCGGTACGACGCGATCTACCAGAAGCAGCGGGGGATCATGGACCGGCAGAAGCGGCTCGTCGTCGTGCAGGAGGCGCAGCGCTACCTGTACGACCACATCCCCGGCATCGTGCTCGCGTATCCGGGATGGCTCCAGGCGTACCGCAACGACCGGTTCACGGGGTGGGTGCCGGCTCCGGGCACGCACGGCTATCTGCTCCCCGGGTACAACTACGACTCGCTCGTCTCGCTTGCACCTGGTCGCGGGGGCGAGTGCGGCCGTCTCCTCACCGGGGTTGCCCGCCTGGCTGTGGGTCGGGCTGGTGGTGGCGGTCATCGCGGTGGCCGTGGTGCTGTTCCGACGACGTCGCGGGGTCGACGAGGAAGCGTGAGCCCAACCGCGCGATCCGCCTGAGCCGGGAGCGACCGATGGGACAGCGGCGGTACGTGGCGCGGAAGGTCTTCCACGCTTTCGTCACCGTCCTGTTCGTCCTGACGTTCAACTTCTTCCTGTTCCGCGTGATGCCCGGTGACCCCGTGTCCCTGCTGGCCCGCAGCGAACGCCTCACACCTGCGGACGTTGCGGAGCAACGCAAGCTCTACGGGTTGGACGAGCCGCTCCCCGCGCAGTACCTGACCTACCTGCGTGCCACGCTCACGGGACAGCTCGGCGTCTCGCTCCGGACGGGCGAGCCCGTCGCCTCCACGATCGCGAGGCGGCTGCCGCCGACCGTGCTGCTCGTCGGGCTCGGCACGCTGTTCGCCGCGCTGTTCGGCGTGCTGATCGGGATCCGCGGCGCGTGGAACCGGGGCAGCCGCTTCGACAACTCGTCGCTGCTCGGCTCGCTCCTCCTGTACTCGGTGCCGGAGGGGTGGCTCGGCATGCTCCTGCTGATCGTGTTCGCGGGCTGGCTCGGCTGGTTCCCTGCCGGCGGCTACACGAGCGGCACGACGACCGGCTTCGCGCGCGTGGTCGACATCGCGAACCATCTCGTGCTGCCGTTGCTGACGCTCACGCTCGGCTACATCGGGGAGTACGTCATCATCATGCGCTCCTCGCTGCTGGAGGTGATGAACGAGGAGTTCCTCCTCACCGCGCGGGCCAAGGGCGTGCCGGAGCGCCTCGTCCGTCGCGATCACGCGGTGCGGAACGCGTTCCTGCCGACCTTCAGCCTCCTCTGCCTGAGCTTCGGCTTCGTGCTGGGCGGCGCGATCGTGATCGAGGCGGTGTTCTCGTGGCCGGGGCTCGGCCTGCTCACCTACGACGCGATCAACCAGCTCGACTATCCGGTGCTGGAGGGCGTCTTCCTCATCTCGAGCATCGCCGTGATCATGGCGAACCTGGTCGCGGACCTCTCCTACGGCTACCTCGACCCGAGGATCCGAGCCGCATGACGACGGAGCTCACCGAGCGCCCGAGCGCGCCGCCTCCGCCGAGGTCGCCGCGCGGGATCGCCCGCGCACGCCGCCGACGGGCCGTGGCGGCGTCGTGGGCGACCTTCCGGCGGAACCGTCAGGGCATGATCGGGCTCGTCGTGCTCGTGATCTTCATCCTGCTGGCGATCTTCGGGCCGATGCTGATCGATCCTGCGCAACTGGATCCGGCGACGGCGACCGGGCCACTGCTGCACCCGCCGACCGTCGGCTACCCGCTCGGCACCGACAACTTCGGCCGATCGGTCTTCCTGCTCGTGATCGACGGCACCCGCATCTCCCTCATCGTCGGCATCACCGCGACGATCGGCGCGATCGTGATCGGCGCCAGCGTCGGCATCGTGTCGGGGTATTTCGGGGGATCTCGCGATCGACGCGGTGCTGAACGCGGTCACGAACTGGTTCCTCGTGATCCCGTGGCTCGTGCTGGCGATCGTGCTCGCGACGATCCTCGGCCGCACCCTGCAGAACATCATCATCGTGATCGCGATCACGTCGTGGGCCGGCACCGCGCGACTCGTGCGTGCGCAGGCCCTCAGCGTCAAGGAGCGGGCCTACACGGAACGGGCTCGCGCGTTGGGGGCGGGCCACTGGCACCTGACGACGCGCCACGTGCTGCCGAACGTCTTCCCGGTGCTCTTCGCGAACGCGATCTTGACCGTTGCGCTGGCGATCCTCGCCGAGACCACGCTGTCGATCCTCGGGCTCGGCGATCCGAACGCGATCTCCTGGGGTGGGATCATCCAGGCCGCGTTCAGCGCCGGCGCGATGAGCGCGGGGTGGTGGTGGTGGTTGATCCCGCCCGGGATCGCCATCGTGTGCGTCACGCTCGCGTTCACGCTGTGCGGCTACGCGCTCGACGAGGTCCTGAACCCGAAACTGAGGAGCCGATGATGAGCCCGGAGATGAGCCAGGCGGGGAACCCGTTCTCGGAGCAGGGCGAGTGGCTGAAGGCCGCCCTCCACACGCACACCGCGCGATCCGACGGCGACCTCGACCCCGCCGCCCACGTGCGCCACCACGCCTGGATGGGCTTCGACGTCTGCGCGATCACCGACCACTGGACGCTCACCCGGGAACCCTCGACGGCCGAGTGCCTCGTGATCATGGGCGCCGAGCTCGCCGCGGATCCGCTCGGCCCCGGGCGCTACACCGAGATCCTCGCGATCGGGATCGAGGACATCCCCGAGGACCCCGGCGGCGACCGGACGCACTGGGGGCCGATCGACGCGTACCACTTCAAGACGTTCCCGGATCTCACGACGGCGGGCCGCGCCATCCGGGCGCAGGGCGGCGTGTCCTTCATCGCCCATCCGTACTGGAGCGCGCTTCCCCCGCAGGTGATCCTCGAGACCGAGAGCGTCGACGGGCTCGAGCTGTTCAACTCGAGCGCCGAGCGCGAGAACGGCCGCGGCGATTCCTCCTACGTCTGGGACCTGGCGCTCGAGGCCGGCCGGCCGCTGTTCGGCTTCGCGACCGACGACGCCCACTACCCCGGTTTCGACATCGGCGACGCGTGGACGATGGTGCGCGCCGCCGAGCGGTCCGAGGAGGCCGTGCTGGACGCGCTGCGGCGCGGGAGCTTCTACGCCTCCGCGGGGCCGGCGATCCTCGACGTGCGCGTGGACGGGAGCGCCGTCGAGGTCCGGAGCGATCCCGCCCGCGCGATCCTGCTCATGTCCCGGTACGAGACCGGATGGGCGGTGCGCGCCGACCATCGCAACCGGCAGGAGGAAGCCGCGATCCTCGAACGCGACCCCGCCGGGCTGATCGTCCGGGCCCGCTTCACGCCGTCGATCGAGGTGCCCTATCGCCGGCTCGTGGTCGAGGGCCCCGACGGCCGGCGGGCGTGGACGAACCCGGTCTGAGCGCGGAGCGCCCGTCGCGCTGGGTCCCAGGTCGTCCGACGGGTCCGCCGGTAGGATGCCCCGCGTGACCGCGAGGATCCTCGACGGCAAGGCCGTCGCCGCGCAGATCCGCTCGGAGGTGACCGAGCGCGTCCGCGCACTCGCCGACAAGGGCATCGTGCCCGGTCTCGCGGCCGTCCTGGTGGGCGAGGACCAGGCCTCGCGCATCTACGTCGGCCAGAAGCACAAGGCGTGCGCCGACGTCGGGATCCGGTCGGAGCAGATCGACCTGCCCGCCTACGTCACCGAACACGAGCTCATGGCCACGATCCGGCGGCTGAACCGCGATCCGGAGATCCACGGCATCGTGCTGCAGCTGCCGCTTCCCGGGCACCTGCACGAGCTCGAGATCCAGCGCGAGATGGCCCCCGAGAAGGACGTCGACGGCCTGCACCCGTGGAACATCGGCATGATGCTGCGGCAGGGGCCGGGGTTCCTGCCGGCCACCCCGTACGGCATCGTCGAGCTCCTGCTCCGCAGCGACGTGCGGATCGAGGGAGCCGAGGTGACGATCGTGGGCTACGGCGAGCTGGTCGGGGCGCCGCTGTCGGTGATGTTGACGCAGAACTCGATCCGCGGGAACGCCACCGTCACCTCGACCCATCTCAAGACGCGCGACCTCGGTGAGGCGACGCGGCGCGCCGACATCGTCGTGGTCGCGGCCGGCGTGCCGGAGCTGATCGGCGCCGACATGATCAAGCCCGGTGCGACCGTCGTGGACGTGGGCGTGCACCGCACGCAGGACGGCCTCGTCGGCGACGTCCGGTTCGACGAGGTGGCGGAGGTCGCCGGGGCCATCACCCCCGTCCCCGGCGGGATCGGTCCGATGACCGTTGCGATGCTGCTCGTCAACACGGTCCAGGCGGCCGAGGCGCAGGCGTACGGCCGGTGAGGCCGTGACCGAGCCGACCGGCCGGCTCGCCGCGATCCTGCGGGGCGGCGGCTTCGGGGTGACCGGCGAGATCGTGCCGCCGCGGGGCGGTTCGGGCGTCCCGATCACGGATCACGCGCGCGGGCTCGTCGGCTACATCGACGCGGTGAACCTCACCGACAACCCGACGGCCACCGCCCACATGTCGCCGTTGGCGGGCGTCCGGTTCGCCGCGGAGGCCGGCATCGAGCCGACCGTCCAGCTGACCGTCCGCGACCGGAACCGGCTGGGCATCACGGCCGATCTGCTGGGCGCGTGGGCGCTGGGTGCGCGCAACGTCTTCTGCCTGTCCGGCGATCCCATCGCGATCGGCGATCATCCCGACGCCACGCCGGTCGCGGACCTCGGCGTGCACGGCGTGGTCGCGCTCGCGCGCCGGATGCGCGAGGAGGGCACGACCCTCGCGGGCGGCGAGCTCGACGATCCGCCGCGGTACCTGATCGGGGTCGCCGAGCTCCCGTTCGCCGAGCCGTACGACCCCTCGAGGCTGGACGCGAAGCTCGACGCCGGCGCCGACTTCGTGACGACGCAGATCGTCTACGACGCGGAGCGCCTGGCCGGATGGGCCGACGCGATGCGCCCGCGCGGCCTGTTCGAGCGCGCGAAGGTGCTCATCGGCGTGACGCCGCTGCGGAGCGCGAAGCAGGCGCGGTACATGGACGAGAAGCTGCCGGGGGTCCGGGTTCCCGGCGCGACGATCGAGGAGCTCGAGCGGGCCGGCGACGACGCGGCCGTCGTCGGGCTCGACCTGACGATCCGCCTCGTCGAGGCGATCCGCGGGATCGACGGCATCGCGGGCATCCACGTCATGGCGATGGGGCACGACGACGTCACGCGCGAGCTGATCGAGCGATCGGGGCTGTTCCCGCGGCCGGTCTAGGTCGCCTCAACCGCGCTGGTCGATCGACACGTAGGTCCGGTCGCGCGGGCCGACGTACTCGGAACCCGGCCGGATGATCCGGTTGTCGGCGTACTGCTCCCGGACGTGCGCGGTCCACCCGGCCATCCGCGCCAGCGCGAACACCGGCGTCATCAGGTCCGTGGGGATCCCGAGGAGGTGGTAGACGCCGGCCGCGAAGAGGTCGACGTTCGGATACAGGCCCTTCTGCTCGTACGTGGTCTCCTCGAGCGCGGAGAAGATCTCGTACCACTGCGGCTGGCCGAGCCGTTCGCCGAGGTCCTTCAGCATCCCCTTCAGGATGGTGGCGCGCGGGTCCCTCGTCGTGTAGACGGCGTGGCCGAACCCCATGATCTTCTCGTGCGCGGCGAGGCGCTCGCGGACGTACGCCTCGGCGTTCTCGGGCTTGCCGACCTCCTCCGCCATCTTCTGCGACTCCTCGTTCGCGCCACCGTGCAGCGGCCCCTTCAGCGCGCCGATCGCCCCCGTCATCGCCGAGAACATGTCGGACAGCGTCGAGGCGATCACCCGCGCCGTGAAGGTCGAGGCGTTCATCGTGTGGTCGGCGTAGAGGATGAACGTCGTGTCCAGCGTGGCGGCGTCCTCAGGGTCCGGCTCCTCGCCGTGGAGCATCCACAGGAAGTTCGCCGCGTGACTGAGGCCCGGGTTCGGCGGCACGGGCTTCTTGCCGGTACGGAGCCGGTCGTAGGTGGCGATCAGCGTCGGGGTCTTCGCGATCAGCCGCATCGCCTTGCGGTGCTCGGCCTCCGGGGATTCGTCCCATCCGTCGGGGTCGAAGGCCGAGGCCGCCGAGATGCTGGTGCGGAGCATCGACATCGGCGAGGTGTTCTGCGCGAGGGTCGGCATCATCCGGGCCAGGAAGGGATGGAGCTCGCGCGCGCGGCTCAGGAACGCACCGAGCTCCGTCAGCTGCGAGCGGGTCGGCAGGTCGAGGTCGTGCAGGAGGTAGACGACCTCCTCGAAGGTGGCGTGCGCCGCGAGGTCGCCGATCTCGTAGCCGACGTACCACAGGCGCCCGGCGTCGCCGTCGATGTCGGAGATCTTCGTGTCGGCGGCGACGACCTCCCGCATGCCCTTCTCGGTCACGCTCCCAGGATAGTCGGCCCGGTACCCTGGCCGCCGTCATGGTTGCCGACCGGGTCGCGCTCATCGCCGGCGACGGCATCGGGCCCGAGGTGGTCGAGGCGGCGCGACGGACGATCGACGCCGCCGGCGTCGCCCTGGAGTGGGTGTCCGCGGAGATGGGGGCGCGGTCCTTCGCCCGCCATGGCGACCCGCTCCCACCCGCCACGCTCGAGACGATCCGCTCGTGCCGGGTCGCCCTGAAGGGCCCGATCGAGACGCCCGCTGAGGCGGGCGTCCGCAGCGCGAACATCCGGCTGCGCCAGATGCTCGACCTGTTCGCGAACGTGCGCCCGTGCCGGCGGTACGAGGGCGTGCCCTCGCCGTACGACCGGGTCGACCTCGTCGTCGTGCGGGAGAACACCGAGGACCTCTACGGCGGCATCGAGCTGGAGATGGGGACCGAGGCGGTCGCCGAGCTGATCGCGTTCATCGGTGCGACCACGGGCCGCACCGTCCGGGCCGACAGCGGGATCTCGGTCAAGGAGATCTCCGAACACGGGAGCGAGCGGATCGTCCGGTTCGCGTTCGCGTGGGCGGCTGCCGCCGGCCGCTCCGGCGTCACCGCCGGACACAAGGCGAACATCATGAAGTTCTCCGACGGCCTGTTCCTGGAGGTGGCCCGGCGCGTCGCCGCCGAGCACCCGGCGATCGCGTTCCAGGACCGGATCATCGACGCGCTGTGCATGCAGCTCGTGCAGGCGCCGGAACGGTTCGATGTGCTGGTCCTGCCGAACACGTACGGCGACCTCGTCGCCGAGCTGGGCGCGGGTCTGATCGGGGGCGTGGGCCTCGCGCCGGGCGGTCTGTTCGGCGGCCGCGACGGGCGCGAGCTGGCCGTCTTCGAGCCCACCCACGGCACGGCCCCGCACCTGGCCGGGTTCGACCGGGCGAACCCCGTCGGCGCGATCCTGTCGGGGGCGATGCTCCTGCGACACGTCGGGGAGGCCCGTGCCGGCGACGCGGTGGAGGCGGCGGTCGCGGACGTGCTCGCCGACGGGACCTCCGTCACGCCGGACGTTCGCGCCCCGGACGACGACCGGCCGCCCGTCGGCACGCGCGCGGTGGCCGACGCTGTCATCGCCCGCCTGTAGGCGCCCTCGCTAGCATGGGCGTATCGATCCTGGGGAGGAGCTCCCGTCATGAAGATCACCGTCGTCGGCAGCGGCTTCGTGGGCCAGACGGCCGCGATGCGGCTGCTGGAGAAGGGGCTGGGCGAGGTCTGCCTGATCGACATCATCGAGGGCAAGCCGGAGGGGATCGCGCTCGACCTGAAGCAGGCCGCGGCGATCGAGGGCTACGAACCGACGATCGTCGGGACGAACGACTACGCCGACACCGCGGGCTCGGACCTCGTCGTGATCACGGCGGGGTTCCCCCGGCAACCCGGGATGAGCCGGATGGACCTTCTGGGCAAGAACGCCGCGGTCATGCGCGACGTCATCGCGAACGTGGTCCCCGGCTCGCCCGACACGATCGTGATCGTCGTGTCGAACCCGCTGGACGAGATGACGTTCCTCGCCGCCCGGGAGAGCGGGCTGCCGCGGGAGCGGGTCTTCGGCATGGCGGGCGTCCTGGATTCGGCGCGCCTGCGCTGGTTCATCGCCGAGGAGCTCGGGGTCTCCCCGAACGCGGTGGAGGCGATGACGCTCGGCTCGCACGGGGACGCGATGATCGCGCTGCCGCGCCAGGCGACCGTGAACGGCACGCCGCTGCCCGAGCTGGTCGACGCGGAGACGCTCCAGCGCCTGTTCCAGCGCACACGCGACGGGGGCGCGGAGATCGTGGCGCTGCTGAAAGCCGGCTCGGCCTACTACGCGCCGAGCGCGTCGGTGGTCGCCATGGCCTCGGCGATCATCCGCGACACGAAGGACGTGCTGCCGGTCTGCGCATGGACGTCGGGGCAGTACGGGATCTCCGACGTGTACGTCGGCGTGCCGGCTCGGCTCGGCCGCGGCGGCGTCGAGGAGATCGTCGAGCTCGACCTGAACGACGGGGAGCTCGGGGCGCTTCGCGAGGCCGCGGAGGGGATCCGCGCGAAGTGCGCGGACCTCGCGACCCTCTAACTCTCCGGCACCGCCGGCTGGGCGGCCGCGTCGTCGGGCGCTGTGTCCTTCGGCCGGTCTTCCGTCCGTCGCGCCCATCGGAACGTGAGGATGCCGCCCGTGAGGCCGAGCAGCCCACCCGCCAGCGCGAGCCACGGCGCCAGCGACACCGTCCGGAAGCCGCCGAACTTCGCGACGATGGCGTCCGGCGTCGTGTGCTGGAACTCGGCTGCGATCTCGAGCTTGAGCCCGGTCGTCGGCGTGAACCGGGATGCGGCGGTCGCCAGGAACGTGATCGACACCACGGCGGCGAGGAGACCCGCCGTGATCGCCAGGAGCGCCATGACGATCCGAGCGTTCCGGGTCTTGACGAACCGGCTGCCCAGGACCGCGATCAACAGCACGACGGCCCCGGTGAGCACCAGTCGGCCGTCCGCCAGATCCGTTCCATGCGAGGGGGAGTCGAGGACCGGGTAGCCCCTCACGCCCACCGTGACCCACACGAGGAGCGCGGCGATGCCCGCGAGCAGTGCGCCCGCGGCGGTCAGCAGGAACCCCCACAGACGCAGCGGCGACGGCGGGGTGGCGTTCAGCTCGGGGGCCGCTTCCATCCGACGCAGTGTCCCACCGGGCACGGGGTCAACCAAGGACCCCCCGACCTACGATGACGGGCGATGCCGTTCTGGGAGATCAGCCGCGAGCGCGCCCGGGACTTCTTCACGAACTGGTCGGACTCGGATCTGCCGATCCCGCGCCGGCTCGCGATCACGGTGAGGAACCGGATCCGCGCAGCGCGCCACGGGTGCTGCGGCAACCACGGCGCACCCGGCTGTTGACGCCTCGATGCGGGCTCCGGTCGGAGCCCCGAGCCGCATCCGCCCGAACACGGATAGTCGGCGCCCCGCCCCTAGCTCGAACGTACGGCGGACGCGATCGTGTCGGCCATCTCCGAGCGTTGAGGCGCCGCCGCCCAGGTCGCCGGTGCGGACGTTCCCGTCGCGGAGCACGGCGTCCACCGCCGCCTCGACGCGAGACGCGGCGTCCCGCTCGCCGACGTGCCGCAGCAACATCGCGGCCGACAGGATCATCGCGATCGGGTTCGCGACCCCCTTTCCCGCGATGTCCGGCGCGCTCCCGTGCACGGGCTCGAACACCGCGTACTCCCACCCGATGTTCGCGCCGGGGATCAGGCCGAGCCCGCCGACGAGCCCGGCGCACAGGTCGGACAGGATGTCGCCGTAGAGGTTCGGCAGCAGCAGCACGTCGAAGTCCGACGGTCGCCGCACCAGCCACGCCGAGAGATGATCCACCTGGATCTCCTCCCACGCGACGTCGGGGTACCCGCGCGCGTCGGCGCGCGCCGTCTCCAGGAAGAGCCCGTCGGAGTAGCGCATCACGCCGGCCTTGTGGCCCACGGTGACCTTCGTGCGGCGGTTCGCCCGCGCGTACTCGAACGCGAACCGGACGATCCGATGCGTGCCGCTCAGGCTGATGGGCTTGAGGGTGATGCCGGCGTCCTCGCGGACCTCGAAGCCGCCCAGATCGCGGAGCCGCGCCCGGAGCGCGCGCGCCTCCTCGCTCCCGCGCTCGAACTCGATCCCCTGGTAGAGGTCCTCGGTGTTCTCCCGCACGACCACGAGGTCGACGCCATCGTGGCGCGTGGGCACCCCCGGGAGCGAGCGGGCGGGACGGACGGCCGCGAACAGATCGAGGTCCTGACGGAGCGCGACGTTCACGCTGCGGAACCCCGTGCCGACCGGCGTCGTGATCGGACCCTTCAGTGCGACCCGGCAGTCGCGGATCGCGTCCAGTGTGTCCTCCGGCAGGAGGGACCCGTGGTGCTCGAGGGCGGACGCACCGGCCGGCCGATCGAACCACTCGAGGTCGACGCCGGTCGCGTCCAGCACGTGGCGTGCCGCGGCCGCCACCTCCGGGCCGATCCCGTCCCCGGCCACCATCACGACCCTGTGCGCCATCGGTCGCGACCCTAGCTGATGAACCGGCTCCGGCCGCCACCCGTAGTACGGACGTCGTCGAGGAGGGGGTCCGTTCGGTGCGCCGCTCGATCGCCGTCGCCGTCACCGCCCTGACGTGCGTGGGCCTCGCCGCCTCGCCCGCGCACGCGGCCGTGCAGGTCTCCGTCGCCGAGTTCGCGTTCTCGCCCGCCACGATCATCGTCCCGCAGGGGGAGGACGTGGCCTGGCACGACGGCGGGACGCGCCAGCACACCTCGACGGGCGACGGACCACTGTCGCTGTGGGACACCGGCCGGATCTCGCCAGGCGCGACCTCGTCCTCGGTCGACTTCTCTGCCGCCGGCACCTACCCGTACCACTGCTCGGTCCATCCCTCCATGCACGGGACGGTCCGGGTGCCGATCGTGGTCTCGCCGCGGACCGGAACGAAGCGGACGACCTTCACGGTGCACCTCGCGGCCCACGGGCAGACCGGGTTCACCTACGACGTGCAGAAGCGGAAGGGCTCGGGCGCCTGGACGACCTGGAAGACCGGCGTGACGGCGACGAGCGTCCGTTTCCACGGCGGGAAAGGGACGTTCTCGTTCCGCTCGCGGCTGCACCGAACGGCGAACCCCGCGACGAGCGGCTGGTCGCCGGCGGCGAAGATCCGGATCCGCTGAGGCTCAGAAGCGCTCGAACAGGATCGCGCGCTTCACTTCCTGGATCGCCTTCGTGACCTCGATGCCGCGCGGACACGCGTCGGTGCAGTTGAACGTGGTCCGGCAGCGGAAGACCCCGGTCTTCTCCGAGAGGATCTTCATGCGCTCGCGGCCGGCCTCGTCGCGCGAGTCGAAGATGAACCGGTGGGCGTTCACGATCGCCGCGGGCCCGACGTACGTGTCGTCGCCCCAGAAGACCGGACACGAGGTCGTGCAGCAGGCGCACAGGATGCACTTCGTGGTGTCGTCGTAGCGGTGGCGGTCCTCCGGTGACTGCCGGCGCTCCTTCTCGGGCTCGCCCGATTCGTTGATCAGGTACGGCAGCACGCTCTTGTACCCGTCCATGAACGGGTCCATGTCGACGATCAGGTCCTTCAGCACCGTGAGCCCGCGGATCGGCTCGATCGTCACCCGCGGCGCCACGTCCTGGGCGAGGACCTTGCAGGCCAGCTGGTTGCGGCCGTCGATCAACATCGCGTCCGACCCGCAGATGCCGTGCGCGCACGACCGGCGGAACGACAGCGTGCCGTCGTGGTGCCACTTGATCTGGTGCAGGACCTCGACGAGCCGCTCGAACGGGTCGCACCGCACCGTCCATTCGTCCCACCACGAGTCGTCGGAGACCTCCGGGTTGAACCGGCGCACCCGGACGGTCAGCTCGATCGTGTTCGCGTCCACGACCGCGGGGCCGTCGGAGGCCTCCAGCACGTCGGCGACCGTCGCCATCAGTACTTCCGCTCCATCGGGACGTAGGGTCCCATCTTCACGGGCTTGTACTCCATCCGGATCGAGCCGTCGGGCTCGCGGTAGGCCAGCGTGTGCTTCAGCCAGTTCGCGTCGTCGCGCAGCGGGTGATCCTCCCGGTAGTGACCGCCGCGGCTCTCGGTGCGCACCAGCGCGCCGGCCACCAGCGCGTCGGCGCAATCCAGCAGGTAGCCCAGCTCCACGGTCTCCATCAGGTCGGTGTTGTAGTTCGGGCCCTTGTCGCCGATCGCCACGTCGTCGTAGCGCCGCCGGAGCTCCCCGAGGATCCCCTGCATCTTCGAGAGGCTCTCCTCGGAGCGCACGACGAACGCCAGGTCGAACATCGAGTCCTGGAGCTCCTTGCGGATGTCGGCGCCGTTCTCGCCGGACGTCCTGCCCAAGATCCCGTTCAGGTGCTCGAGCGTCGGCCCCTCGGGCGCCTGGCCGAGCGGCGGGAGCTCCGCCTCATGGACGTAGCGCGCGGCGTCGTCGCCGGCGCGCCGCCCGAAGACCACGAGGTCCAGCAGCGAGTTGGTGCCCAGGCGGTTCGCGCCGTGCACCGAGACGCACGCGCATTCGCCTGCGGCGTAGAGCCCCGGCACGACCGTCTCCTCGGCGCCGACCACGACGCGGCCGTCGGTGTCGGTCGGGATCCCGCCCATCGCGTAGTGCGCCGTCGGCTGGATCGGGACCGGCTCCTTCTTCGGCTCGACCTTCAGGTAGATCCGCGCGAACTCCGTGATGTCGGGGAGCTTCTCGTCGATCACCTTCGGATCGAGGTGCGAGATGTCCAGGTAGGCCCAGTCGCCGTTCGGCCCGCCGCCGCGACCCTCCTTGATCTCCTGGTAGATCGCGCGGCTGACCATGTCGCGCGGCGCGAGGTCCTTGATCGTGGGCGCGTAGCGCTCCATGAACCGCTCGCCCTCCGCGTTCAGGACGACGCCGCCCTCGCCGCGGGCCGCCTCCGACAGCAGCACGCCGAGGCGCGCGAGGCCGGTCGGATGGAACTGGAACATCTCCATGTCCTCGAGCGGGATCCCTCGGCGCCACACGAGCGCCGGCCCGTCGCCCGTCAGCGCGTGGGCGTTCGAGGTCACGCGGAACATGCGACCGTAGCCGCCCGTCGCGAACACGACCGCCTTCGCGCGGAAGATGTGCAGGCCGCCGGTGCCCAGCTCGTACGCGACGATCCCGGCCGTGCTGCCGTCGTCCGCGCGCAGCAGATCGAGGCAGTAGAGCTCGTTGAAGAACTTGACGTCGCGCTTCACGCACTGCTGGTAGAGGGTCTGCAGGATCATGTGGCCGGTCCGGTCGGCGGCGTAGCAGGCCCGGCGCACCGGCGCCTCGCCGTGGTTGCGCGTGTGCCCGCCGAACCGGCGCTGGTCGATCCGGCCGTCGGGCGTCCGGTTGAACGGCAGGCCCCAGCGCTCCAGCTGGTAGATCGCGTCCACCGCCTCCTCGGTCATGAGGATCGCCGCGGGCTGGTCCACCAGGTAGTCCCCGCCCTTGACCGTGTCGAACGCGTGCCACTCGGGGGAGTCCTCCTCCACGTTGCCGAGCGCCGCGCACACCCCGCCCTGCGCCGCCCCGGTGTGGGACCGGGTGGGGTAGAGCTTCGAGATCACGGCGGTCCGGCAGCGCTCCGAGAGCTCGATCGCGGCGCGCAGGCCGGCGCCGCCGCCGCCGATCACGAGGGCGTCGTACGTGTGGGTCGTCGTCATGGCGAGATCGGGCCCCACTTCGTGGGATCGAACGTCACGACGATCACCGTGCCGAGCACCATGAGCGTGAACCCGATCACGTAGTACGACATCGTCAGCGCGAACCGGACGCCGGGCCGCCGGACGTAGTCGAGCGTGATGTTCCGCAGCCCGTTGATGCCGTGGACCAGCGCGAGCATCAGCAGCATCCAGTCCCACGTGCGCCAGAACGGGCTCTGCCAGCGCACGGCGACGAAGCCGAAGTTGATGCGGGACACGCCGCCGGCGGGCAGATGCATGATCAGCGTGTGGCCGACGGCCAGGACCAGCAGCAGCAGGCCGCTGATCCGCATGAAGAGCCAGGTCCACAGCTCGAAGCCGCCGAGCGGCCGCTCGCGGCCCATCGCGGTCTCTGGGCGCCGGCGGGGTTCGGGCGGCGAGGTGGGCGGACGGGTCGTGGTCGCCACGGTCAGCCGCTCACTTCTTGATCAGATCCCAGGTCTGCCCGAGCATGATCCACGCGGTCGGGATCATCACGAGCACGAACACGGCGGTGAACGCGAGCGAGATGGGCCGGATGCGCGAGACGAGCCTACGGGAAGAAGTCGATCAGCGTGATCTTCAGCCCGTTCAGCGAGTGGTAGATCACGGCGGTCACGAGGCCGAGCTCCAGCAGCCGGACGAACGGGTTCTCGTAGGCCGCGGTGATGCGGTTGTAGGCGTTGGGGCCCCAGCCGACCGCGGCGGTGTCGATCACATGGGCGAACAGGAACAGGATGATCGCGACGCCGGTGATCCGGTGCAGGATCCACGACCACTGCCCCTCGTGGCCCTTGTAGATGGAGCCGTAGTCGCTCTTGGACTTCCGCGATCTGCTGGCCACCGATGCTCCTCGGGCGGTTCGGATCCTTGCCTACCAGGCTATCGCGCGGGGACAGACAGCCCTTGGCCGGGCGGTCCAGCGAGCCCGGCGGAGTCTACTCCGGAACGTCCCTGCGGCGGAGCTCATGCGATGCGGATCGCGACCAACACCCCTTCACGGGTCGGGACGATGGTCGAGATGAACCGGTCGTCCGCGGCGACCAGGGCGTTGTGCTCCCGGATCGCCCGGGCGCCCTCCTCGTCGTCCAGGACCGTGCCGCGGCCGTAGCCGAGGGTGTTGTCGCAGATGTACAGGCCGCCGACCCGGATCCGGTCGCTCGCCGCCCGCCACGCATCCGGGTAGCCGGGCTTGTCGATGTCGCAGAACACGATGTCGAAGTCGCCGTCGATCGTCGCGAAGCTCGTGAGCGCGTCGCCGACGTGGTAGGTCACCCGGTCGCCGACGCCGGCGCGGTCCAGGTACGCGCGCCCGGCGTCGACGTTCGCCTGGTCGCCGTCGGTGCAGTGCACCTCGCCGCCGACGCCGACGGCGCGCGAGAACCAGTAGGCCGAGTAGCCGAACCCGGAGCCGAGCTCCATCACGCGGCGTGCGCCGATCGAGCGGGCGAGCACCTCGATCGTCACGCCCACGTTCCGTCCGACGATCGGGAAGCCGCGCTCCTTCCCCTCGGCCTCCATCTCCAACAGCACCGGCTCGTCGAACCGGGTCAGCCGCGACGCCATGTACTCGTCGAACCGCGGATCCACGATGTCCATGCGCCCACCCTACCCGTGGGTCGCGCGCATCGAGCACGGGGGATAGGCTCGGTGTCGATGTCGGAAGGGACCGGAGCGGCGCGCCGCGAGAAGATCGTGACGATGCTGCGAGAAGGACGGCGATCGATCACGGGATCGGAGCTGGCCGAGCACTTCGGCGTCTCCCGGCAGGCGATCGTGAACGACATGGCGATCATCCGCGCGGGGGGCGCCGACATCTCCGGCAGCCCCCTCGGCTACCGGTGGGACGGGGACGCGCCGCCCGAGGGGGTGTTCGCCGTGCTCGCGTGCAAGCACGACCGCGAGGGCTCGCAGAAGGAGCTCGAGATGCTGGTCGCGCACGGCTGCACGGTCCTGGACGTCGTGGTCCAACACGAGCTGTACGGCGAGGTTCGCGCGGACCTGATGATCGCGACGCACCGCGACGTCGAGCGGTACTCGGAGGCGATGCGACGGGCCGACGCGCAACCGCTGTCCTCGCTGACGGGCGGCGTGCATCTGCACCACGTCCGCGCGCCGGACCCGGTGGCCCTGGAGTCGGCCCGGCGGGACCTGGCGCTCCTCGGCTACCTGGTGGAGGACTGACCACGCGTCATGCCCTGGGCGGCGGGGTTCGAGTCCATGAAACGCGGCGAGGGCTGCGAGATGTGTGCGCAGGGCCGGCCCGAGGAGGACGGCTATGGGATCCGGGTCGCCGAGGGCATCCGTTCGGACTCCTACCTCCAGAAGGTCGCCATGCAGCGTGGATGGGTCGTCGTGGTGTGGCGCGGCCGGCACGTGGCCGAGGCCACGGAGCTCGCCGAGGATGAGGCCCTCGCGTACTGGGCCGAGGTGCTGCGGACCGCCCGGGCTGTCGAGGAGCATTTCCGTCCCTTGAAGCTGAACCTGATGCAACTCGGGAACGCGGTGCCGCATCTGCACACCCACGTCCTGCCGCGGTATGCCGCCGACCCCGACGGCGGGGCGCCGTTCACCTGGAACGAGGATGTGGGGTCTCGCCCCGACGACGAGCTCCGCGCGGACGCCGCCGCGTTGCGCCGGCTGATCCCGTAGTGGGCGCTAGGCTCGACCGGTCATGACGGACGAGCGCCGCGTCACCGACTCCGGCGTCGAGCTCCACGACGTCTACGGGCCCGAGGACCTCGCCGCGTGGGATCCCGAGGGCCGGCTGGGCGAGCCGGGGGCGTTCCCCTTCACGCGCGGGCCGTACCCCACGATGTACCGCGGGCGTCTGTGGACGATGCGGCAGTACGCGGGGATGGGCACGGCCGACGACACGAACCGCCGCTTCCGCTACCTCCTGGAGCACGGCCAGACGGGCCTGTCGACCGCGTTCGACCTCCCGACCCAGATGGGTCTGGACTCCGACCATCCGCTCGCGGAGGGCGAGGTCGGCAAGACCGGCGTCGCGATCGACTCGATCGACGACATGCGGCGGCTGTTCGACGGCATCCCGCTCGGCGAGGTCTCGACCTCGATGACGATCAACGCGACCGCGCCGATCCTGCTGCTGCTCTACGAGCTGGTCGCCGAGGAGCAGGGCGTCGCGCCGGCGGACCTCGAGGGGACCGTCCAGAACGACCTCCTGAAGGAGTACGCGGCGCGCGGCACCTACATCTACCCGCCGCGTCCGTCGATGCGCCTGATCACCGACCTGTTCGCGTACTGCGCCGAGCGGATCCCGAGATGGAACACGATCTCGATCAGCGGCTATCACATGCGCGAGGCGGGCTCGACCGCCGCGCAGGAGATCGCGTTCACCTTGGCCGACGGCATCGCGTACGTGCAGGCGGCGCTCGATGCCGGCCTGCAGGTCGACGACGTCGCGCCGCGCCTGTCGTTCTTCTTCGCGTGCCACATGCACTTCTTCGAGGAGATCGCGAAGTTCCGCGCCGCGCGACGCATCTGGGCGTCGATCATGCGCGAGCGCTTCGGCGCGAAGGACGAGCGATCGATGATGCTGCGGTTCCACACCCAGACCGGCGGCGCCACGCTCACCGCGCAGCAGCCGGAGAACAACATCGTGCGGACCACGCTCGAGGCGCTCGCGGCGGTCCTCGGCGGCACCCAATCGCTGCACACGAACGCCTTCGACGAGGCGCTCGCGCTCCCCACCGAGGAGAGCGCGAAGATCGCGCTGCGGACCCAGCAGGTGATCGGCTACGAGACCGGGGTCCCCGAGGTCGTCGATCCGTTCGGCGGCTCGTACTACGTGGAGTCCCTGACCGACGAGCTGGAGCGCCTGGCGCGCGGACTACCTCGATCGGATCGACGCGATGGGCGGCGCGGTCGCGGCGATCGAGGCCGGCTTCTACCAGGACGAGATCCACGAGGCGGCGTTCCGGATCCAGCAGGCGATCGAGCGAGGCGACCGTGTCGTGGTCGGCGTGAACCGGTTCGAGGTCCCGGAGGAGCCGCGGCCCGACCTCCAGCGGATCGGGGAGGAGGAGGTGGCGGCGCAGGTCGCGCGTCTCCGCGAGCTCCGCGCCGCGCGCGACCAGCCGGCGGTCGACGCCGCGCTCGCCGCCGTGGAGGCGGCGGCGTCGGGGCCGGAGAACCTGCTGCCCCCGATGCGGGAGGCCCTGCGCGCTCGCGCGACGCTCGGCGAGGTCTCCGACGCGCTGCGGCGCGTCTTCGGCGAGTACCACCCCCGTCACTGAACGAACGCGATCGCGGCGTGGGCGACGGCCGCCAGGCCGCCCAGCGCGAACACGGCCGCGACGACGCGCAGGGCGCCGCCCCGTTGCCACGCCGGCACCGCGAGGCCGATGCACGCGAGCCCGACGAGGAGCTCCAGCACGTGGTTCACCGTCCCGGCCACGGCCGAGGAGGCTACCCGCTACCCTTCGACGCCATGGACATCGCGATCGTCGGCGGGACCGGGGCGGAGGGCTTCGGGCTGACGCTCCGGCTCGCCGGCGCCGGTCACCACGTGACGATCGGCTCCCGCGCGACCGAGAAGGCGCAGGCGAGCGCCGAGGAAGCCAGGGGCATCCTCGGCGCGGACGCGACGGTCGACGGCCGGCTCAACGCGGAGTCCGTCGTCGGCACGCCCGTCGTGTTCGTCACGGTGCCGTTCGCCGGCCAGGCGATGATCTACGAGGCGATCAAGGACACGCTGGCCGAGGGCACCGTCGTGGTCGATTGCACGAGCCCCCTGATGAGCGCGGTCGGCGGGCGTGCCAGCCACGCGCTCCGGCCCTGGCACGGCTCGGCGGCCGAGTTCGCGAAGTCGCTGCTGCCCAAGCACGTCCGGCTGGTCGCCGCGATGCACACGATCGGCGCGGCGCCGCTGCGCGACCTCGAGCGCGCCGTCGAGAGCGACGCGTTCGTCATGGGGGACGACGCGGACGCGAAGGCGGTCGTCGGGTCGCTGATCGAGGACATCCCCGGGATGCGGTGGGTCGACTGCGGCGGCCTCCAGATGGCGCGGATCGCCGAGACGCTCACGCCGCTGCTGATCTCGGTCAACGTCCGCTACAAGGTGCACGACGCCGGCTTCCGCGTGATCGGGCGCGACGCGTGGGGCGCGCCGGGGGCGTGAGCGAGGACGGCCGCCTCGTCCGGATCGACGACTGCTCGCTCTGGGTCGTCGAGCGCGGCCCGGCCGACGGGTCGCCCGCTGATCCTGCTCCACGGCGGACCGGGCCTCGATCACCACGAGTTCGCCGACTACCTCGATCCGCTCACCGACGACGGCCACCGCCTGCTCCTGGTGGATCTCCGGGCGAACGGCCGCTCGGAGCGCACGCCGCCGCAGACCTGGACGTTGGAGCGCATGGCGCAGGACGTGATCATGCTGGCGCTCGCGCTGAAGCTCGAGCGGTACGCGGTCCTCGGCCATTCCTACGGCGCGTTCGTGGCGCTCCAGAACGCGGTGGACTACCCGGGGCAGGCCGCGCGGACGATCGTGTCGGGCGGCGTGGCGTCCGGCCGCGACCTCGACGGCGTCGGCGCGGCGCTCGAGGCGTTCGAGCCGGTCGCGCTCCGCGAGCAGGTGCTCGGCGCGTGGGACCGCGAGGCGACGGCGACGACCGAGGAGGACGTGGCCTCGTTGATGCACGACCAGTGGCCGTTCCACTTCTTCGACCCGCGCGATCCTCGCATCGAGGAGTACGAGCGGCGCTCCGCGGGATGGGTGTTCGCGCCCGAGGTCCTTCGGCACGCGGCGACGGCGAGCTATGGCGGGATCGAGGTGGAGGACCGGCTCGTCGACGTGCCGCAGCCGGTCCTCGTGCTCGCCGGCCGGCACGATCGCGTCTGCACGGTGGACGCGTCGACGCGGATGGCCGCCCTGCTGCCCGACGCGGAGCTCCACGTGTTCGAGGACAGCGCGCACATGATGTTCGTCGAACAGCCCGAGGAGTACCTCGAGGTCGTTCGGGCGTTCCTGGCGCGTCCCTAGGCCGGTCTAGTCGATCACGGCCAGCAGCGAGCCGGTCTCCACGACCTGGCCCGGCCGGATCGGCAGGTCGGTGATCTCGCCCTCCCGGGTCGAGGCGATGTGGTTCTCCATCTTCATCGCCTCGAGGATGCACACCACGTCGCCCGCCTCGATCCGCTGGCCCTTCTCGACGAGCACCTTCACGATCGTGCCCTGCATCGGCGCGCGGATCTCGCCGTGGACGTGCTCGCCGTGGTGGGCGCTGTGCGAGGACGGCGCTTTCGGGGCGGCCTCGCGCCGCTCGTCGAAGATCCGGACCGGCACCCGTCGGCCGTCGACCTCCACGAGGATGTCCCGCGGCCTCGTCGCGCGGGAAGGAGCGCCGGCGGGCTCGCCCTGGGCCTGCGGCCGCAGCTCGGCGTCCGGCGAGCGCGCGCTCGAGCCAGGTCGTCGTGTGCGTGCCGGCGCGGAACTCCTTCGTCTCGAGGATCCACCGGTGCACCGGGATCGTCGTCGGGACGCCTTCGACCGTGTACTCGCCGAGCGCGCGCAGCATCCGGCGGCGGGCCTGGTCCCGGTCGGTCCCGCTCACGATGAGCTTGGCGAACATCGAGTCGTAGTCGCCGGGGATCTCCCGTCCACGCGTCACGCCGGAGTCCACCCGGACGAACGGGCCGCCGGGCTCCTCGTAGCCGGTGACCCGCCCCGGCCCCGGCAGGAAGTTCCGCGCGGGATCCTCGGCGTTGATCCGGCACTGGATCGCGTGCCCACGCGCGGCCACCTCGAGGCTCGCGAGGGACTCGCCGAGCGCGACCTGGATCTGGAGCGCCACGAGGTCGAGGCCCGTCACCATCTCGGTGACGGTGTGCTCCACCTGCAGGCGCGTGTTCATCTCCAGGAAGAAGAAGGACCCGTCTTCGTCGAGGATGCATTCGATCGTGCCGGCGTTCACGTAGCCGGCCTCGCGCGCGAGGGCGATCGCGGCGTCGGCGAACCGTTCGCGGATCGCGTCGTCGACCAGCGGCGAGGGCGTCTCCTCGATCAGCTTCTGGTGCCGGCGCTGGACCGAGCAGTCGCGCTCGCCCAGGAACAGCACGGTGCCGCGGGCGTCCGCCATGATCTGCGCCTCGACGTGGTGCGCCCGGTCGACGTAGCGCTCCAGGAACACCTCCGGGCGCCCGAAGTACGACTGCGCCTCGCGCGCGGCGCGCTTCAGCGACTCCTCGAGGTGGTCGGCGTCGCGGACGACGTGCATGCCCTTGCCGCCGCCGCCGAACGCCGCCTTGACGAGCAGCGGATACCCGAGGCGCGGCGCCTCCTTCTTGGCGTGGGCGATGTCGACGGGCTCCCGCGTGCCCGGCACGATCGGCATGCCGGCCGCGTCGGCCAAGCGCCGCGCCGCCGACTTGTCGCCCATCTGCTCGATCGCGGAGGCGCTCGGCCCGACGAACGTGAACCCGGCCTCGTCGACCGCCTGGGCGAAATGCGCGCGCTCGGCAAGGAACCCGTAGCCCGGATGGATCAGCGTCGCCCGGGCCTTCTGCGCGGCCTCGAGGATCGCGCCGATCGACAGGTAGGAGTCCGAGGCGAGCGCCGGGCCGATCCGATAGGACTCGTCGGCCATCTCGACGTGCAGCGCGTCGTGATCGGCGTCGGAGTACACGGCGACGGTCGGGATGCCCATCTCGCGGCACGTGCGGATGATGCGGACGGCGATCTCGCCCCGGTTCGCCACCAGGAGCTTGGGTCTGCCCGCCCGTGTCCTCGTCACTCGCGTATCGTGCCTTCTGACGACCTCGTGACCAAGGAGCCGGCGTGCTGACCAGTGACGACCTGTTGCAAGCGCTGGCGGCGATCCCGGTCTCGGCTCCCGTGCGTGCGGAGGAGGTTACCCCCTCGACGAACGCGGCGGCGGCCGAGCTCGCCGCCGCGGGCGAGCCGGAGTGGACCCTCGTGTCGACCGCGCATCAGACCGCCGGACGCGGCCGGCTCGATCGGTCGTGGTCGGACGTCCCCGACAAGGCCCTGCTGTTCTCGGTCGTGCTCCGTCCCAAGCTGCCGCCCGCCCGAGCGGGCCTGCTGTCCCTGCTGGCCGGCGCCGAGATGGCGCAGGCGATCCGGGTCACGAGCGGGCGGCACGTGACGTGCAAGTGGCCGAACGATCTGATGCTGCACGAGCAGAAGGTCGGCGGGATCCTGCTGGAAGCCAGCGTCGCGAACGGTGAGATCGGCTACGTGATCGTCGGTGTCGGGGTGAACCTCGAGGCGCCGAAGGACGTCCCCGAGGCGGCCGGCCTGGGCGAGAACGTCGGCTTGCTCGAGCTGCTCACGGCCTTCCTCACCCGGTTCGCGCGCGGTCTACGACGCGGCCGACAGCGCGTTCCCCGAGCGGGTGCGGCACGCGTGGCTGCCGCTGTCGGACACGATCGGCCAGATGGTCAGCGCGGTGACGCTCGACGGCCGCGAGGTCACCGGCCGCGCGGTCGGGATCGACGACTTCGGCAGCCTGCAGCTGTCGACGGACTCCGGCGAGGCCCGGGTGGGCTTCGGCGAGGTCGAACACCTCGGCACCAGCTGATCGCGGCTCGGCGCCGGTTGCCCGGCCCCGGCGGTGGCGGTAGGTTCCGCGCATGCCGTTCCCCGAGAAGCTGCTGATCTCGAACGAGAAGCTGATCCTCGACCTGCGGCCGCACCCGGTGGCGCTCGCGCTGCCCGCGCTCGCAACGGTCGCTCGGGCTCGTCGCGACGGTCTGGCTCAGCGCCAAGGTCGGCTTCGACTCGACCTGTGGTGGCTGCTGTTCGCGGTCGGGTTCGTGATCTACCCGCTGCGCAAGCTGATCGGCTGGCTCACGTCGAACTTCGCCGTCACGACCGACCGCGTGATCCACCGGCAGGGCTGATCGCGAAGCGGTCGATGGAGATCCCGCTCGAGGCGATCAACGACGTCCGGTTCGAGCAGGGGATCTTCGACCGGATGGTCGGCGCCGGAACGCTCGTGATCCAGTCCGCGTCCGAGGCCGGCCGGCAGGTGTTCGACGACATCCGGCACCCCGAGGACGTGCAGAAGACGATCTACGAGCAGGGCGAGGCGAACAAGAAGCGGATGTACCACGGGGACGCCGCCGCACCCGCGCCGCCGCCGGCCCGCCGCACCCGCCGCACCGGCGATGCCGCCCGCGGCGCCGTCGCACCACGACCGAGCTCGAGCGCCTCGGCAAGCTCCGCGCCGACGGCGTCCTGACCGAAGAGGAGTTCCAGGCGCAGAAGGCGAAGATCCTCGGCCAGGGCTGAGCGGCCGGCCGGCTCGCTACGATCGCCGCCGATGATCGGCGTCGTCGACCACATCTACTACTGGACCCGCGACATGGACCGGGCCCTCGCGTTCTACATCGATCTCGTCGGCTTCCCGCTGCTGCGCCGTGACGGCAACGAGTGGGCGGAGCTCGACGCGGGCTCGATCCGGTTCGCGATCCACGGCACCGACGACGGGGGGCGCCGGCGCCGAGCGGCACCGTGGTGCTGAAGGTCGACGATCTCGAGGCGACCCGGTGGACCCTCGAGGGCCGGGGCGTCGCGTTCGACGACTACGTCGGCGAGGTCGAGGGGTTCGCGCGCTTCGCGACCTTCCGCGATCCCGACGGCAACCCCGTGCAGATCATCGAGTACGCGGCGGGATGACCGTGGCGGCCGCCGGCGATCCGTGCCCGCGATGCGGGGAGCCGCTCCCCGCCGACGCGAACTTCTGCCCGAACTGCGGCGCGCCCGTATCCGTCTCGGACGCGTCGGAGCGTCGGGTCGTCACCGTCGTGTTCGTGGACCTGGCCGGCTCGACCGAGCTCGCCGCTCGCCTGGATCCGGAGCGGTTCCGCGAGGTGATCGCCGCGTTCCACGGGATGGTGTCGGAGGAGATCGCGTGGCTGGGCGGGGTCGCCGAGGGCTTCATCGGCGACGCCGTGCTCGGGGTGTTCGGCATCCCGGCGGCCCGCGACGACGACGCCGTGCGAGGGATCCGCGCGGCCGTCGCCGTCCGCGACCGGGCGGAGCGACTCGGCGAGGAGCTCGCGCTGCCGATCGCGATGCGCGTGCGGATCGGCGTCAACACCGGGCCGGTCGCGATCGGCACGGCCACCGACCGCAACATCGTGATCGGCGCGGAGGTCAACATCGGCGCGCGGATGCAGCAGGCGGCCGAGCCCGACGAGATCCTCGCCGGCGCCACCACCGTGCAGCTCGCCGGGGGCGCCGTGGAGTTCGGCGAGCCGCGGGCGATCGCGGCGAAGGGCTTCGAGGACCGACTGCGCGCGTGGCCCGTGGTCGCGGTGCGCGAGCGGGCGAAGGCGGACCGGTCGAACATCCGGTTCGTCGACCGGCGGCGGGAGCTGGCGCTGCTCTCGGAGATCTACGAGCGCGCGGCCAGCCGCGGACGCGCGCACATGGTCACGCTGCTCGGCGAGCCGGGTATCGGCAAGAGCAGGGTGGTCGACGAGTTCCTCGCGGGCCTGCCCGCCGACGACGAAGGTGCTGAGCGGCAGGTCCAGCCCGTTCGAGGAGGAGGTCACGTTCTGGCCGCTCGCGCAGATGGTCTATCGCGAGCTGGGCGAGCAGCGCGGCGCGCCCGAGGCCGACGTGGTGCGGAGGCTCCGCGAGGTGCTCGAGTCGTGGCTCGACGATCCGGAGGAGGTCGAGCGCTCGGTCCGGCGGCTCGGGCTTCGCGCTCGGCATCGGCGAGGAGGGCGGCGAGGACGACCGCTTCCAGGCGGCCGAGGTGCGTCGCGGCATGCTGTCGCTGCTGGAAGGGCTCGCCGCGCGCTCGCCGGTGGTGCTCGTGTTCGAGGACCTCCAACAGGCGGACCCGCTGATGCTCGACCTGATCGAGCAGTTGGTGAAGGAAGCCCGCCGGGTGCCGCTCGTCGTGGTCTGCGTGGCGCGGTGGGACTTCCTCCAGGCGCGACCGGACTGGGCCGGCGGCCTGGCCGACGCGGCGACGCTGTGGGTCGAGGCGCTCGCGCCCGAGCACGCCGTTCGCCTGGCGATGGAGGCCGGCGGGCTCGATCGCGACGACGCCGAGCGGGTCGCGCAGCACGCCGGCGGCAACCCGTTCTTCATCATCGAGATCACCGGGCATGCTCCTGCGCGACGACCGCGACCTGCCGCCGGCCGGGCCCGGGACCGACCGGCGGCCTGCTGCCCGCCACGGTCCAGGCCGTGATCGCCGCCCGCATCGATCACCTCTCGACCGGCGCCCGCTCGCTCGTCCGGCGCGCCTCGGTGTTCCCGCGAGGGCGGTTCGACGAGGACGAGCTGTCGTTCCTGATCGAACCCCGCGCGGCGTGGCTCGAGGAGGCCCGCGACGACGAGCTGCTGATGCCCGACGAGGAGCGCCCGGGGGTCTGGCGGTTCCGCAGCGACGTGCTCCGCGACGTCGCCTACGAATCCCTCGCGAAGCGTGAGCGACAGCGGCTGCACCTGAAGGTGGCCGAGGAGCTGTCGACGCCCGCCAACGCGGACCGCTACCCGCGCACGATCGCGTTCCACCTGGAACAGGCCGCGCGCGCCGCGCTCGACCTCAACCCGAAGGACCGGGCGCTGGCGGACCGCGCCGTCGAGGCGTTGTCGCGCGCGGGCGACGCCGCGCGACGTCGCTTCGAGCCGCGCGCGGCGGCCGAGCTCTACGTGCGCGCGCTGGCGCTGGCGGGCCCCGAGGAGTCGTGGAACGGACGCGAGGCGTGGATCGTCTCGCGGCTCGGCGAGGCGCGGTACTGGCTGGGCGAGTTCGACGAGGCCGAGGACCATCTCCGGCGGGCGCTGTCGATGGCCGGCGCCGACGACCGCGTGACGGCGCACGCCGGCCGCTTCCTCGCCGACATCACGCTCACGATCCGGGGCGACGATCACCTCGCGGCGGCGCTGTTCGAACGCGCGCTCGAGGCGGCTCGGCGCATCGGCGAGCCGTACGTGCTGAGCCGGACGCTGCTGATGGCCGGCTGGGTGCCGTACCGGCGCAAGCGGATGGACGAGGCCGAGGCCATGTTCCGGGAGGCGCTGACGGTCGCCCGGGGCGGCCAGCGTGCCGACCCGTGGGCGGAGGTCCGGAGCCTCGTGGCGATCGCGAGCGTGTGGTCGCTGCACGCCAGCGAGGAGGACGCGCTCGCGATGGGCGAGGAGGCGCTCGCGATCGCGGAACGCTCCGGCCAGCCGTTCACGACCGCGATCGCGCATCAGGGCGTCGGCGCCTCCCTCCGCCGGTTGCTGCGGCTGGACGAGGCGCTCGAGCACGCCGAGCCCGCGGTGCGCGGACTGCGGGAGCTCGGCGCTCGATGGGAGCTCGCGAGCGCGCTCGGCGAGCGCGGCGTGATCCACCGCCTGGCCGGCCGCCCGGAGGATGCCGAGGCCGACCTGCGCGAGGCCGTCGTGCTCTGCCGGGACCTGAAGGAGCGATCGCTCGTGTCCTGGACGATCGCCGAGCTCGCGCGCACGCTCGTCGCCCGGGGCGACCCGGCCGCCGCCCGCGCGACCCTCGACGATCCGCTGGCCAGATCCGCCGAGGCGGAGCCGGGCAGCGCGACGGCGCTCCTCGTGGCCGGATCCGCCGTCGCCGTCGCCGAGGGTGACCGCGAGGCCGGGCTCGCCAAGGCGCTGGCCGCCATCGAGGCGGAGGACGGCGATCGACGGCTGCCGAACCCCTACGCCGCACAGGTCTGGTGGACGGGATCGCTGTTCGGCCCTGCGGAGGCGGGCGGCGGCGATGCCGTGGAGGAGGCTCGAGAGACCTTGGAGCGCAATGGATGGCGTCAGGCACTCCGGGAACCCGAGCTCCTTCCCCTGAACGGCTGACGGCCGGGGGGTGGTTGCATCCCGCGGGCGGCCGCGGCAATCTGTCCCAACCGGAGCGGCCATCCTTCCTTCTCGCCGCCCCGGTGCCGATAGGAAACGCATGACGAGAGCCAACCGATCCTTCCCCGTCGGGCTGCGCATCCTCGTGGCCGGCCTCGCCATGCTCGCACTGACCCTGAACGTGCCGGCGCTGGCCGCGGGGGCCCCCTCCGGCGGCCAGGTGACCGACGCGAAGAAGGCCTACGACGCGGCGCTCGCGAAGCTCTCCAGCATCCGCTCCCAGGTCGCGGCGATCCAGAGCCAGCTGAACGCGGCCGTCCAGAAGGTCGACGCCCAGCAACAGCTCGTCGACCAGGTGACCGCGCAGGTGCTCGCGACCCAGCAGCGGATCGACGCGGCGCGCGCGAAGTACGCGCAGATCCGTTCGCGGCTGAACGCCCGGGCCGTCGAGGCGTTCATGGACGGCCCCGGCTCGAACCTCGGGTTCATCCTCGGCTCGACGTCGCTGGCCGATCTCTCCGACCGGCTGGAGTTCGTGAACGCGGTCACCGATTCGGACGCGAGCCTCGCCCAGCAGGTGGACAACCTCCGGACGGCCCTGCTGGCCGACGAGGCGCAGCTGGAGGCGCTCCAGGCGCAGCGCCGCGAGCGGCTCGTCGCGCTCTCGGCCACCCGCGACGACATCGCGGCGTCGCTGCGGCGCGTGAGCGATCTGCAGGTGGAGGCGTCGCACACGGTCGAAGCGACGCTGTCCCAGTACACGAACCTGAAGAAGTCCTACGCGAAGTACCTCCAGCAGCAGGCGGCGGGCGGCACGCAGGTGGGCGGCCACCACGCTCCCGTGCCCCTGCCGGCCCAGTACAAGCACATCCTCAAGGTCTGTCCCGTCGCCGCCCCCCGGTACTTCGGCGACGGGTTCGGCGCGCCGCGCTACGCGGGCGGCTACCACCTGCACGCCGGCGTCGACGTGGTCGCCGCGAAGGGGCAGCCGATCCTCGCGCCGTTCGACGGCGTCGCGCATTCCTCGTACAACACGCTCGGCGGCAACGCCGTGTACGTGGAGGGCGCCGAGGGCTACGTCTACAACGCGCACGTCGACCACTACTCGGCGCTCGCGAACGGCCCGGTGCACACCGGCGACGTGATCGCCTACGTCGGCGACACCGGCGACGCGCTCGGCGGCACGCCGCACGACCACTTCGAGTTCCACCCGTACTTCGCGGTCCCGTCGGACTGGCCGATCAGCTACTACGGCTACCGCGTGATCGGCACCGCGATCAACCCGTATCCCCTGCTCGTCGCGGCCTGCGGCTGAGCCCTCGGGCTTCATCCGATCGTGGCCTGATACGTCGTCTGGTAGGTGCTCCCGTCGTGCGCGACGGCGACCGAGTCGATCGTCCACGTCCCGGCGGTGAGGGTGACGTTCGCGACGAAGTGGCCCGCGCTGAACCGCTGCACGACCGGGCGCTGCGGCTCGCCCGACGCGGGCGAGAGGACGAACACGACGCTCGCGAGCGGAAGCTCCGTGCCGTTCGGCGCGAACGCCGTCATGTGGACCGAGTTCGCGCCCGGCGTGGAGTGGTCGATGAACGACTGCACGCGGACGGCATCGGGGAACGTGGAGGTGGCCGTCACGGGCTGGCCGGGCACGACCAACGTCGAGGTGGTCCCCTCCGAGCGCGTGATGACGGTGAGCGGGACCTCTGCGGTGTTCGCGCCGGACTGGACGAGGGTCGTGACCTGCCACGTGCCGGACACCGACAGCGAGGTGCTCTGTCCGACCCAGACGTCTCCGTCGGGCTTCAGCGCGAGCTGGGTCGCGGCGAGCTGCGGCCGGGTGACGGAGACGAACCGGAGCGTCACGTGGTCGGCCGTGACCGGCGCGCCGCTGTCGTAGCCGGTGACCGACGCGCGGAACGCGTTCGGGCCGGGGAAGCCGGGCGTGACGGTGAGCGCCACCCGCGTCGTCGTGGCGAAGTCGTTCCCCGAGACCGTGAGGTTGGTCACGGGGCGCGGTCCCGCCCGTGGACGCGGCGTTCGCGGAGGCCGGCGGATCGAGCCCGGTGAGAGTCGCCGGTCAGGATCAGGATCACGAGCGCGGTGGAGACCTCGATCGTCGCGACGCGACGCAGCGGCCGGGGGTCGCTCGAGAGCTTCGGGATGCTGCGGTAGCGGTTCAGCGCGCCGAGGGCGATCACCACCAGCACGAGCGCGCTCTTGGCCAGGAGGGTCCACCCGTACGTCGTGCGGAGGCCGTCGAGGACCTTGCCGAGGCCGCCCAGCTCGTCGACCGCGCGCAGGCTGCCGGTCACGACGACGATCCCGACGGCGATCAGCGCGATCGTCGAGAACCGCGTCGCCGCTCGCACGGGCGGATCGACGTCGGCCGTTCGCCCGGCACGCGCCTTCTCGAGGAGCAGCAGGACGAGCAGCAGCAGTCCGCCCACCCACACGCCGGCCGCCAGGAAGTGCAGCCACTGGAGCAGCTCCTGGGCGATCGGCGTCGGCGCCGCGGCCGCGTGGCCGTTCGCCGAGCGGATCCACATCGCGAGCGCCGCGGCGGCCCCCGCGCCCCAGAAGACGCGGCGCCATCGGTCCTTCGCCGCGCCGACGACGGCGAGCGCGTCCGCGGCGAGCACGACGATCAGCAACCAGACGTACGGCCGCCCGGTCGCGGTGCGGAGCAGCTGGTTCATCGGCACGCCCACGGCGTGCTGCTCGGCGACCAGCAGGCCGGCCGCACCGACGAGCGCGACGCCGGCGCCGATCAGGCCGACGATCCTGAGCGACGTCGGATCGCCTCCGAACGCCCCGAGCCCGACGACGGCGACCGCGACCAGCAGCATCAGCCCGACGTACAGCGCCGTCTTCGCGCCGACCGACAGCGGCGTCGGCCCGTAGGCGCTGCTCGCCGACGATCCGACCGGCGTCACCGTCGTCGAGGCGCCGACCCCGAACGCGAAGGACCCCGCGGTGACGTGGCCGTCGGTGCTCGAGGCCACGCGCCAGCTCACCGTGTAGACGCCGTCGGGGAGCTTCGGCGGGAGCGACACGGTCAGGGTCTTCGGCGGTTGGAGGGTCGGCTTCCCGACGCCGGGGAGCACGTTGCCCCCCGCCCCGAGGACGTCGACGACCGACAGCGTCGGATCCGGTGGCTCGGTGAAGTTCATCGTGATCTGCGCGGGGGCGGTCGGCACCGTGGCGCCGTCGGCGGGCACCGAGGAGATGAGGTTCGCGTGGGCGGATGCGGGGCCGGCGCCGAGCACCGTGAGCACGACCGCGATGATCGTCCCCAGCGCGACCGACCCGAGCCGTCTCATGTTCCGCCCTTCACGAACCCGACGCTCGCCTGCACGCGCGGGGAGAACGGCAGGTGGTCGGCGGCGACGAACTCGGCGGTCAGCGTGTGCGCGCCCGGGCCGACCCCGCGCAGGTCGACGATCTGGTCGGTGCCGTACGTCATCGACACGAGCGAGCCGTCGAGGGACAGATGGATGTGGCCGGTCGTCGGGGTCACGTTCGTCGTCGTGGCCTGGACGATCGTGCCGCCTGTGAGGTCCAGCTCCACGGTCAGCTCGTCACCCGTGACGTGCATGCCGGGCGTCGGTTCGGTGATCGAGAGCGTCGCGGTGGAGGCGGGCCGGATCGTGCCGGGAGCGAGCGACGCGATCGGCTTGGGACCCAGCAGGGCCCTCGGCACGAATGTGGACGTCACGAACAGCACCGCCGCCACCGCGATCAACCCCCACGCGCCCACGACGGGGACCCTCGGGAACCCCTTGTCGCGCAGCCGGGACCAGCCGATCCAGCCGGTCCAGATCCCCGCGAACACCATGACGATCGCGAGCGATTCGTCCTGGCCTCCGGCGTGGGCGATCACGGAACGAGCGCCTACCCCTTCACCGCCGCCGGCTCGCCGGCCGGCTTCGGCGCCGAGCGCGCGCCCGGCTTCCGGACGGCGACCAGCGCCACGACGGCGACGATCAGCCCGATGATGCCGACGAGCACCCCGATCACGGCGACCGTCTTCGTCGAGTCCGCGGCGCTCTTCGCGTCCGCGGCCGCGGCGGTCGCGGCGCTCAGCCGGCCCGCGTCCTGGTCGATCCTCGACGCCAGCTGGTCGTTCGTCGGCGTGTTCACGGCCGGGAACATGTTCTCGGCGGGGTCCTGCACGACAGCGAAGGTCGTCGGCCCGGATGTGAGCTTCTCATCGATCTTCGTGCCATCGACCGAGCCGGTGAAGTGGAACGTGTATGGGCCAGGCTGCGACGGGATGAACCAGGCGCGGTAGTCGCCCTGGATGCCGTCGCCGCCCACCTCGAAGTTCGGCTCCAACGGCACGTCCAGCGTCTGGCCGCCGAACGAGACCGTGACCTTCAGCGAATCGCCGAGGTTGACCACGGGGTTGCCGTTCTTGGTGATGATGATCTGGGCGCTGTTCGGCTGGCCGGCGTACGCGGGCTCCGTGCCGAAGCCGACCTCCATGTGGATCGGGCCCTGTTGCCGCTGGGCGTGGGCGAAGGCCGCCGGGGCAGCCGCGATCAGGAACAGGGTTGCGAGCCCGCCGACCACGGCGAGCGCACGCATGCGATGACGCATGTCGGACTCCTTCGTTCGCTGGGATGTATGTGATCGAACGCCTCGATCCGAGGCGAACCGATCAGCGAGGAGGAGCGCGGCCGCGGGCGCGGAGCGGCGCCGCGGCGCTGTGCACGATGTCGGTCCGCGCGACCAGGCCGACGGATGCGGAGACCAAGGCCGGCGGCGCCGACCCGAGCGCGCTCGCGACCGCGTCCGCGGCCCGGAGCACCGAGCGCAGCAGGAGCGCGGCGACGGCCGCCACGATGAGCTGGACCACGGCGCCCACCGGCAGGATCCGCTCGAGGTCGCCGAGCGGCGCGCCGACGCCCAGGCGCTCGATGACCTCGATCGTGGCGAAGGCGAGGATCTGGAAGCCGGCGAGTCGCCCGAGCAGCTCGGCGAACGTGGGATCGTCGTCCCGACGTCCGAGCCGGCCCAGGAAGAAGGCGGCGAGGGACACGATCCCGATCGCGAGGGCCGCGTGGTCCGCGAAGCCGAGGTACGCGTGACCCGTCGAGGCGAGCACCGCGTCGCGGCTCGCGGCCTGCGGTTGCAGCACCGCGTACGTCAGCTCGTGTCCGATCAGGACGCCGCCGAGGGCGACGCCGAGCACGGCCGCGCGCGAGGCCGGTCGTCGCAGCATGGCCCCTATGCTACGGGCACTTCGGCCGGAGGGACGACACGGAGGGGCCGGAAGGGGAAGGATCACGGGTGGAAGCGCGGGACGTTCGGCACGTCGGGGTGGTCGGCGCCGGCCTCATGGGATCGGGGATCGCGGAGGTGGTCGGCCGCGCCGGGCTCACCGTCACGTTCGTGGAGGGTTCGGCCGCGCTCGTGGACGCGGGGCGCGAGCGGATCAGTCGCGTCCGTCCGCAGGGCCGTCGACCGAGGCAAGCTCGACGCGGCCGACGGCGAGGCGATCCTCGGCCGGCATCGACGGCGCGCCCGAGCTGGCCGCGCTCGCGGATGTCGATCTCGTGATCGAGGCGGCGACCGAGGAGCCCGCGGCGAAGGCGGCGATCTTCGGGGAGCTCGGACGGGTCGTCCGCCCCGACGTCGTGCTGGCCTCGAACACCTCGTCGATCCCGATCGGATCGCTCGGGATCGCGAGCGAGCGCCCGGCGCACGTGATCGGGATGCACTTCTTCAACCCGCCGCCGGTGATGCAGCTCGTCGAGATCACGCCGTCGGCCGCCACATCGCCGCACACGCTCGCGTTCGCGTGGGCGTTCGGCTCGGAGGTGCTGGGGAAGACGTGCGTGCGGTCCTCCGACGAGGCGGGGTTCATCGTCAACCGGCTGTTGATCCCGTACCTCTACGACGCGATCCGGCTCTACGAGCGCGGGTTCGCGACGCGGGAGGACATCGACACCGCGATCCGGCTCGGCCTCGCCCATCCGATGGGGCCATTGACGCTGGCCGACCTGATCGGCCTCGACACCGTGCTCAGCATCGGCGAGGTCCTGCACGCCGCGTTCGGCGTCGACCGGTACGACGCGCCGGCGCTGCTCCGGACGCTCGTGCGCGAGGGCAAGCTCGGCCGGAAATCCGGCGAGGGGTTCTACCCCTACGGTTGAGGGGGTCGGGACGCCTCGAACAGCACCACCACGAAGATGCCGAACGTGCAGACGTGCACGAACGTGCACCACAGGCAGATCGCGCCGATCACCACGATCTCGGCGTAGATCAGCCACAGGACGAACGCCATCCCGACGCTCGCCGCGAGCAGGCGTATCCAACGGATCGTCGGCCGGCCCCACAGGGACGGGATCGACAGCACGAGCATCGTCGCGAAGAACACGCACCCGAGCAGGGCGACCGGGATCCCGAGCACGGTCGACTGCTGGCTCGTCGTCACGCGCTCGCAGTTGACGAGACCGCTCGAGCCGCATGCGAGCAGCCGCGGCGACGCGTAGTGCGCGATCGTGAGGTAGACGGACGCCGCGAGGCCCGCCGCGGCGAGGCCGAGCACCAGGCGCGAGGCGGTCCTCGTCCTCATGCGGTGAGCTTCGTCGCCGCGGCGGTGACGGCGGGGCTCGAGCAGACGTCCTTGGGCTGCTGGTCCGTCACGGTGCAGATCGCGGCGGTGAGGAGGTTCGCGGAACCGACGACCGCCTGCGCGATCGCGGAAGTGGGGTCGTGCAGGGCGGCGGCGATCTGCGCCGCGGTGTGGCCGCGCAGGACGTCGGGCAGGTACTGCGCCCCGTTGAACACGTACCGGTTGCCGATCAGGATGAACGGGATCGCGGTCGCGGTCGTCACGTACGGTGGCGCGTCGTACTTCGCGAACAGCTGTTGCTGGGCCTGGGTCAGCGTGTCCAGCTTCCCGTACCCCGTGATCCCCAGCTGGTTCGTCGCCGTCTCCACACCCTGGAAGGTGATGAGCGGGCTCGTATACGAGGACCCGTGGAACGAGAGGGTCGGGGTGTGGGGATAGGCCTCCGGGATGCCCGCGGACTCCGTCTGGCCGAGGTCGGAGAAGGTGCCGAACCGCGAGAGCGCCACCGCGAGCGGCCACCGCTCGGCGGCGCAGTACGGGCAGTACTCGGCCCCGACGTACAGGACGAGGGGCTTGCCGCCCGCCTCGATCGCCGGTGTGCCCGCGGGGAGGGCGTGGGGGGCCACGAGGTCCTTCGAGACGCCGACCGCGTCGAACGTCGCGGCCGGGACGCCGGTCACGCCGGCGATGACGTCGCTGGGCGCCGCCGACGACGGGGCGGCGGCGGAGGTGGTCCGAAGGATGAGCAGCAGGATCACGACGCCGGCGACGCCGGCGACCCCCGCCCACGGCGCCCACCGGGGGAGCGTGCCGCGACGGGCGCCGCGAGGCGGCGGGCGTCGTTTCGAGGTCGTCGCCGGCGTGGTCGCCGTCGCCTTGGTCTGTGGCGGCTTCCGCGGGGGCGGCTTCCGTCTGGCCTTGCGTCGCTTGCTCACTGGGCCGGACCCTTCCGGGCGCGGTCGAGGAGCCCCGCCGCGTAGCCGGCCATCTTCGCGGCGTCGGTCCAGCCGAGCAGCAACGGCACGACGACGGTCGCGATCGCGCGCTCGCGGGGGTCGTCCAGGCGGGACCAGGCGCGCCGGACGGGCTCGCGGGCGTACGCCACGCCGCCGGCCGCGGCGAGCAGCTTCGGCCACCGCCGACGCGACACGAGCGCCGCGCCGAGCGCCCCGTAGACCCCGAACCGGAGCGCATGGCGCTCGGGGAACATGCCCGCGCGGGCGTCGCCGCGCGCGTACCGGGCGTACTGGGTCCAGGTGGCGCCGAGCGTCGGCCGCGGGCGCCACCGCGCGACGGCGTCGGGCGCCAGGCGCATGTCCAGGCGGCGTTCGCGCCACCGGAGGTCGACCCACATGTCCTCGCCGATCGGCAGCCATTCGGGGTAGCCGCCCACGGCGTCGATCGCGTCGCGCCGGAACGCGACCGACCGCGCGCTCGGCGCGAACGTCTCCTCGTCGACGTCGGCGGGATCGAGGGGGAGGTTGAGGCTCGCGACGCAGGCGTCGAAGAAGCCGCCGATCACCGGGGCGTACGATGCCCATCGCGACGTCCGCGCCGTCGGCGAGCGGCCGGAGCAGCGCTTCGAGCCAGCCGGGGCCGTAGGTGCAATCGGCATCGGCGACGGCGATGACGTCGTGCGCCGCGTTCGCGATCGCGAGGTTCCGGCCGCGCGCGATGTTCGCGCCGGGCTCCTCGAGCAACGTGATCCCCTCGGCGGCGCGGAGGCGCTCGAGGGTGCCGTCGGTGGAGCCGCCGTCGACGATGACGATCTCGTCCGGCGGGACACGTTGCCCCTCGATCGACGCGAGGAAGCCGCCGACGTCGTCGGCGGCGTTCAGGACGGTGGCGATCAGCGATACCTTCACGCCCGTGCGCGCTCCTCCGCTCGGCGGTAGGCCTCGAGCGTAGCTCGGGCCGTCGCTGCCCAGGTGTAGCCGGCGGCGCGCGCCCGGCCCTTCTCCACGAGGTCTCCACGGAGCACGGGGTCGCCGAGCAGCCGGGCGAGGCCCTCGGCGATCGCGGCCACATCGTCCGGATCGACGAGCAGCGCGGCGTCGCCGGCCGTCTCCGCCACGGCCGCGGTCGCCGACGCCAGGACCGCCACGCCGCGGCCCATCGCCTCCACGACCGGGAGCCCGAACCCCTCGTACAACGACACGTACGCGACCAGGTCCGCCCCCCGGTAGACGGCGTCGAGATCGCCGGCCTCGAGCGGGCCGGTCCGCGCGATCCGACCGGGGCCCGGCCGCGCGATCTCGGCGTCGACCTCCTCGACGCCCCAGCCGTCGGGTCCCGCGAGCACCAGCGCGTGCGGGACGTCCGGCGCGACCTGCCGGTAGGCGCGGATCAGGCGCACCTGGTTCTTCCGCGGCTCGATCGTCGCGGGACACACGACGTAGGGCTCCTCGATGCCGAGGCGGGCCAGGACGCCGGCGACGTCCGCGCGGCCCTCGGGCAGCGACGCGGCCAGCGGCGTGACGTGGATCCGCTCGGCCGGCGCGCCGTGCGCGCGCAGGTCCTCGGCCGTCGCGTGCGACGGGACGACGAGGACGTGGGCGCGCCGGATCGCGGCGCGGAGGCCCGCCCGGTAGAGCCATCGCCACGCGCGGCGGGAACGCGCGGGGGAACCGGTCGAACGCGAGGTCGTGCACGGTCACGACGAGCGCCTGGCCCGCGACCGCCGGCGGGACGGCGGCGTGGTTCGTCGCGTGCACGACGTCGCAGGATCCGGAGCGGCTCCGGCAGCGCCGGCCGGCCGGTGAGCGCCCATCGCGGGTACAGCGAGCGGATCGTCGCCGGGACCTCGACGACCCCGTCGGAACCGCCGGGCGCCGGCCCGTCCCATCGGGACGCGAACCGAACGAGCTCGAGCGAGGGGTCCGCGGCCTCGAGCGCCGGCGCCAGCTCGCGCACGTACGTGCCGATCCCGCCCGGCGCGGCGAACCACTGCTGGTCGACGGAGAACGCGACCCTCACGGCTTCATCGCCTCGACGCACCGGCAGCCCGCGCCGCCGACGGTCGCGGCGTGCGCGGTGCCCGGCTCGATGTCCAGCCGGTCGCCGGCGAGGAGCTCCACGTCGCCGTCGTCGGTGTGGAACGCGATCGAGCCGTCGAGGCAGAACAGCACCTTGTGGGACGCGTGCGCATGACGGCCGTAGCGGTCGCCCGGCCCGTTGCCCCACGACCGCGGCGCCGAGCATCCTTCCCGTTCGAACGCGCGCAGCGCGTCCGCCTCCGTGGCATGCCCCTCGCGCTTCGTCGCCGTCATCGGGCTCAAGCCGGGTCGCCGCGATCCGGACCGATCCAGCGCCGTGCCGCCTCGAGATCGTCGGGGAGCACGAGCACCGCGACCGACCGCTCCTCGAGCGGGCCGTCGCCGAGCGGCGGCGAGACCGCGGCCTTGATGCCCCCGCGGCCGAGCCGTTCGACGCCGCCCACGCGTCGTCCCACGGGAGGGAGCACAGCGCCACCGGCTGGGGGCGCTCGGTCCCGGTCGCGACCTCCGCGGTGTCGTCGCGGCCGTCGAGTTCGGTGCGCAGCCGATCTTCCGCGACGGCGCGAGCCTTCGTCAGGTCGGCCGCGGCGACGAACACGTTCCACGACGGGCGAAGCGGCGAGTAGCTCGATCGCAGGAGCGGATCGGTGCGCGCGCCGGTGACCTCCCCGGGCTTGATCAGCCGGAGCTGGCACGCGATCTGCGGCATCGGCGAGCACCTGGCGCACCCGTTCGGCCTCGTCGATCCCGAGGAGCCGCGTGGCCACGGGCTCGGCGTCCCGCAGCGGATCGCCTTCCTGGAGGAGCCGCCGGGCGTCCTTCGGGTCCATCAGCAGACGTCGCCGCGGCCGTGCATCGGGGGCACGCCCTTGCGTGCGAACTCCACCCACTGGCCGTGCCACGGCTCGCGCGCGAACCGCCGGACCTGGAGCGCGCCGAACCCGGTCGCCTCGATCCGCCCCTGGAGCACCCACGGCGCCGGCTTCGGGTTCTCCTCCACGAAGTAGCGTTCGAGCGCCATCAGCGCCGCACGCTCCTCCTCCGGCGACAGGCCGTCGGGGAGCTCGAACCGTCGATCGTCCTCGGTCTCGAACACGTCGCTCCTCGGTTCGCTTCTTTCTCGTCGCTCGCCTACAGAGGGATGTTCCCGTGCTTGCGCGCCGGCACCGACTCGCGCTTCGTCGAGAGCATCCGCAGCGCCTTGATCAGGCGCACGGCGCGTCTGCGATGGCTCGATCACGTCGTCGATGAAGCCGCGCTCGGCGGCCGCGTACGGCGTCGAGAACTTGTCCCGGTACTCGCCGATCAGCTCGGCGCGCTTGCGCCCGGGGTCGTCCGCCTTGTCGATCTCGCGGCGGAACACGACGTTGACCGCGCCCTCCGCGCCCATCACGGCGATCTCCGCGGTCGGCCACGCGAACGCGACGTCCGCGCGGAGGTGCTTCGAGTTCATGACGAGGTAGGCGCCGCCGTAGGCCTTGCGCGTGATCACGGTCATCCGCGGCACGGTCGCCTCGGCGAAGGCGTAGAGCAGCTTCGCGCCGTGCCGGATGATCCCGTTGAACTCCTGCTGGGTGCCGGGCAGGAACCCGGGCACGTCGACGAACGTGAGGATCGGGATGTTGAACGCGTCGCAGAACCGGACGAACCGGCTCGCCTTCTCGCTCGCGTCGATGTCGAGCGTGCCGGCCAGGACCTTCGGCTGGTTCGCGATCACGCCGATCGACCGGCCGTCCAATCGCGCGAACCCGATCAGGATGTTCATCGCCCAGTAGGGGAAGACCTCGAGGAAGTCGCCGTCGTCCACGACGCGCCGGACCACCTCGTGCATGTCGTAGGGCTCCTGCACGCGGTCGGGGACGAGGTGGGTGAGGCCGTCGTCGATGCGCTCGGGGTCGTCGGTGCTGGCGTAGGCCGGCGCGTCCTCGAGGTTGTTCGACGGCAGGAAGCTCAACAGGTAGCGCACGCGCTGCAGGACGTCCTCGTCGTCCTCACCGACGAACGACGCGACGCCGGATTTCCCCGCATGCGTCATCGCGCCGCCGAGCTCTTCGAACGTCACCTCCTCGCCGGTCACCGTCTTGATCACGTCGGGCCCGGTGATGAACATGTGCGAGGTCTCCTTCACCATGAAGGTGAAGTCGGTGATCGCGGGGGAGTACACGGCGCCGCCGGCGCACGGGCCCATGATCACGCTGATCTGCGGGATCACCCCGCTCGAGCGGACGTTGCGCTCGAAGATGTAGCCGTAGCCGGCGAGCGAGGCCGCGCCCTCCTGGATCCGCGCGCCGCCGGAGTCGTTGATCTGGATGAACGGCGCGCCGGTCTGCAGCGCGAGGTCCATCACCTTGCAGACCTTCTGCGCGTGGACCTCGCCCATCGAGCCGCCGAACACCGTGAAGTCCTGCGACGCGACGAACACCTTGCGCCCGTCGATCGTGCCGTAGCCGGTGATGCAGCCGTCGCCCGGCGGTCGCCGCTTGTCCATGCCGAAGTCGTGCGACCGGTGGATCGCGAACGGGTCGGTCTCGACGAACGAGCCGCGGTCCATCAGGAGGTCGAGGCGTTCGCGGGCGGTGAGCTTCCCCTTGTCGTGCTGGCGTTGCGCCGCATCCCGCCCGCCGGGCTGCAGCGTCGAGCGTCGCCTCTGCCGCAGCTCCTCGATCCGGTCCTCGACCGTGCGTTCGATCGGCGGCGCGGTCTCCTTCTGCGTCTTGGCCATGCCCGGAGTCTAGCCAGGCTTCGGTCGCGGCTTGCCCATGCAGCCTCGGGAGGGCCAGCCGGCGGCCGGCCAACGGCCCATCGCCTGCACCATCCGGATCGTCACGATCGCGTTCGTCCTGGCCGAGAAGGGGGATGGTGGGCAATCGCCACGCCGGCGAGGTCCAGTCCGCGAACCGCGCCGGCCACGCCGCGGCGAGGTGCTGGTAGAGCCCGACGTACATGCCGGTGGGCCTCGACGCCGCGGTCGGGTTGAGGCCGCTCTCGCGTCGCGCGATGCAGATCGCCCGCTTCGCGCCGCCGGGCACCGGACCGAACTGCTCGACCGCGCACGTGATCTCGCGCGCCGACAGGTGCTGGATCGTCTCGCCTGGACGCCTGCGTGAAGGCGCATGGCCCCGTGAGCCAATGCGCGTCGGCGCGGGTGGTGGGGAGGAAGGGACCGACCGCGACGACCGCCGTCACGAGGAGCGCGACGCTGCGTGCTCGCACGGTTCCGGACCCTAGCAGCGCGGGTCAGTCCACGTCGACCCGGCCGCCGGAGCGCCAGTACACGCCGTGGTCGCGGTCGAGGAACCGCTCGTCCACGAGGGAGCGCCGCACCGACGCGTAGTCGTTGAAGAAGCGTCCGATCACGACGTTCACCTCCTGCTCGTCGTAGCGGCGACCCGGTTCGAACTCGAGCGCGATCCGCTCGAGCACGATCCGGCGCTTCGTGCGCTTCGTCGGGATCTCGGTGAGCCGGCCGTTCCGGAAGAACGTGCGGAGCACGGCCTCCTCGTCGTCGTTCGCCGCGCCGAGCGCGATCCCGGACTCCCGCGTCGGGCCGACCTGCCCGGCGGCCCAGCGCAGGGTCTCGGCGTCCAGGCGGTACGTCCGGCGATCCGGTTGCAGCCGGACCACGCCGGTCGACGTCAGCCGGTTCAGGTGCGTCCGGACGCGCTTCAACGGCAGGTCGAGCTCCTCCGACAGGGCGCGACCGGTCGCGTCGGCGCGTGCGAGACGGCCGGCGATCGCGAGCCGTTCGGGGTCGGCGAGGGCGCGCAGGATGTCGTCGGGCGTCTCGGGCATGTCGGTCGCTCCCCGTAGCATGCTCGCATGCAGCTCACCGATCCGCAGCGGCGGACCCTGCAGCAGCTGATCGGCACCGGCGAGCGTCCCGTCTTCCCCGCGGATCTGCCGCAGCGGTTGCGCGACCGCATCGAGGAGGCGGCCCGCGGGCTCGACCTGCCGGACGCGCTGTGGCTCGGCAAGGAGAAGCTCAACGATCTCGGCAGGTGCGAGGGCACGTTCCAGTCGAAGATCTCGGGCGAGGCGCCGCCGTTCGAACACGGCCGGGCCAGCGCCGCCGGCGTCCTGCAGCACCGCGCGATCGAGGTGGTCGTCGGCGCGCGAGAGCCGCTCGATCCGCACGCGGCGGTCGACCTCGCCGTCGATCGGATCGTCGAGAAGGAGGAGCGGTTCGCCGAGTACTGGCGCGCCCTCCCCGAGCCCGACCGCGACGAGATCCACATGGAGGTCGTGCGCCGCACGATCCTGTTCGAGACCTCGTTCCCGCCGCTGCGCGAGCTGCGGCGCGACCTCGCGCCGGCCACGGAGCTCTCGGTCCGTGCGGAGCTCCTCGGTGGCTCGCTCGTCGTCTCCGGCAAGCTCGACCTCCTCCTGGGCGTTCCCGACCGGCTCGAGCCCATGCGCGCCACGCGGATCGCGATCGACCTGAAGACCGGCGGCGCCTACCCGGCCTACGCCGAGGACAACCGCCTCTACGCGCTCGTGCTCGCGCTCCGGTTCGGGGTGCCGCCCTACCGCGTCGCATCCTTCTTCCTCGAGAGCGGCACGTGGCAGGCCGAGGACGTCGGCGAGGAGCTCCTGTTCCACGCGGCCGATCGCGTGATCGACGCCGCGCGCTCGGCCGCCGCACTCCGGAACGGGCGGGAGCCGGCGCTCAAGCCGGGGCCGTGGTGCGCGTGGTGTCCCAGGCTCCAGGTGTGCCCGGCCGCCGACCCCGACGCCCGTCAGGCGGTCCTGGGGGCGGCTTGAGCCTCGGCGCCGCCGGCGCGGTACCGGTCGGCGACGGCCTCGACGAACCCGGCGAACCGCACCGCCAGGTCCTCGCTCACCAGGTGCAGCACGTTCTCCGCGTTCTCCTCGCCGTTGCGCGAGAAGTTGAAGCTGCCGGTGAAGACCTCGTCGTCCACGACGAGGATCTTCGCGTGCATGTAGTCGTGGACCGAGCCCGGCGCGTACGGCGTCGAGATCTTGCCCGAGAGGTGCGGCGCGATCGTGCGCCACGCCTCGATCTTCCACCGGTTGTGCGGCACGTCGGCCCACTGGCGTTGCACCTGCTCCATCTGCGTGGCGTCGAACGCGCCGGTGAACCCGAGCTTCTCGCGCCCGACGTGCTCGGCCAGCACGGCGAGCACGGCGCCCGACGTGACCACCGGGGAGCACAGCCGCACGCGCCGATCCGCGGCGGCGATCATCCGGGCGGCCTCGAGCGAGAGCCACGGGGGCGCCGGGGAGAAGGACGGCTGCGCCCGCACGCCGTGGTCGAGCGCGACCTCCGGGCCCGGTCGCGCCGCTCCGCTCCAGGTGGCCGTGGGCCCAGAGGTGCTCGAAGTTCGCGGTGTAGGCGGCGGCGATCTCCGGCACGCCGGCCAGCTCGAGCAGCACGTTCTCCTCGCGGGTGAACGCGTCGTCGGTCCAGTTCGTCGAGCCGGTCCAGACGTCGCGACCGTCGCGGACGACGTACTTGTGATGCATCAGCGCCCCTTCGTCGGCGACGCCGCGGGTCGGCACGTCGAGCGCCTCGATCCTCGCCGGGTCGGCGCGCATCGGCCGCGCCGCGCCCGCGTCGTCGGTGCGCTCCGTGTTGAACACGACGCGCACGGCGACCCCTCGGCGCAGCGCCGCCTCCAGGGCGTCGGCGATCCGCGCGCTGGCGCCCTCCTTCGCGTCGAAGTCGTAGATCGCGACGTCGAGCGACGTCGTCGATGCCCCGATCCAGGCGGCGAGCGCGTCGGCGGTGGCCGAGGCCGGCTGCGCGCCATCGGACAGGAACGTGGTGGTGAGCTCGCCCATCCTCAGGCGACGTGCCCGCACTCGCGGCGGTAGCACGCCAGGACCGCCGCGATCGCCTCGTCGGGATCGTCGGTGAGCGTCACGATGTCGAGATCCGCCGCCTCGATCATGCCCTCGCCCACCATGGCCTCGGACCACTCGACGAACCATCGCCAGTGCCCGTCGCCGAACAGCACGACCGGGAAGTGCTGGACCTTCCCGGTCTGGATCAGGACCAGCGCCTCGTAGAGCTCGTCGTTCGTCCCCCATCCGCCGGGACAGGAGATGAAGCCCTCGGAAGCCTTCACGAAGCAGACCTTGCGCGCGTAGAAGTGCTTGAAGTCGTACGACAGGTCGAGCCAGTCGTTCATGCGCTCCTCGCGCGGCAGCTTGATCCCGAGGCCGATCGAGAGGCCGCCCGCCTCCTTCGCGCCGCGGTTCGCCGCCTCCATGAGCCCCGGACCGCCGCCGGTGATCACGGCCCACCCCTCTCGCGCGAAGCCGGCGCCGAGCGCCCGCGCGGCCGCGTACCACGGATGGTCCTCGGCGATCCGCGCCGAGCCGAAGATCGCGGCGGTCGGGCGGTCGATCGACGCCACCAGCTCGAGCCCGGCCTTGAACTCGTCGTGGATGAAGCGCAGGTCCCGCTCGAGGTCCTCCTCCTCGCGGAACCACATCGCCCGTTCGGCGGGCATCCTCGACGTGTCGCGCTCCATCGGAGTGCAACGGTACCCCGCCGGTGGGCGGACGCCGCGCCGCTGCTAGGGTTCCGCGACTGCCGCCGAGCCGCTGAGGGGACCACCATGGCCAAGGATCTCTACGACGTCGGAGAGCTGCCGCCGCCCGGTGAGGTGCCGTCGCGGATGCACGCGATGGTCGTGCGACCCGATCGCTTCGGCGACCCGGCGGACGCGATCCGGGACGAGGTGATCGACGTGCCGGAGCTCGGCCCCCGCGACGTGCTCGTCGCGCCGATGGCCGCGGGCGTGAACTTCAATAACGTATGGGCTGCAAGAGGTATGCCGGTCGATGTGACGAAGACCCAGGCGCGATGGGGCGAGCCGACCGACTTCCACATCGTCGGGTCCGACGCCAGCGGCATCGTCTACGCGGTCGGGGCGGCGGTGCGCGACGTCGCGGTCGGCGATGCGGTCACCGTGCATCCGGGGCAGTGGGATCCGGAGGACCCGTGGGTGCGCGCGGGACGCGATCCGGGGTTGGCCGCGAGCTTCCGCGTCTGGGGCTACGACACGTGCTGGGGATCGATGGCCCAGTTCACGAAGGTCCAGGACCACCAGTGCATGCCGAAGGCCGATCACCTGACGTGGGAGGAGGCGGCCGCGCCGACGCTCACGGGCGGCACCGCCTACCGGATGCTCTTCGGGTGGCAGCCGAACGTCGTCGAGCCCGGCGACGTCGTGCTCGTGTGGGGCGGCGCCGGCGGCCTCGGCTCGCTCGCGATCCAACTGGTGACCCACGCCGGCGGCCGGGCGGTGGCGGTCGTGTCCTCCGAGGACAAGGGCGAGTACTGCACGTCCCTCGGCGCCGTGGGCTACGTGAACCGGAAGGCGTTCGATCACTGGGGCGTCCCGCCGGCCTGGGACGCACCCGAGTGGAAGGGATGGTTCGAGGGAGCGAAGGCGTTCGGCAAGGCGATCTGGGACGTGCTCGGCGAGAAGACGAACCCGAAGATCGTGTTCGAGCATCCCGCCCAGGACACGATCCCCACCTCGAACTTCGTGTGCGACCGCGGCGGGATGATCGTGATCTGCGCCGGCACGACGGGCTACGACACGATGATCGACGTCCGGTACCTCTGGTACCTCCAGAAGCGCTACCAGGGCTCGCACCTGATGAACGACGACCAGGCGATCGCGTTCAACGATCTGGTGCGGGACGGGACGATCCTGCCGGCGCTCGGAGCGACCTACCGCTACGAGGAGATCCCGGCGGTCCACCGGCTGATGGGCGACGGGAAGCTCCCCGACGGCAACGTCGCCTGCCTCGTGAACGCGCCGGAGGCCGGGCCTCACCGGGGATCGAGCGTGAGCAGGTCAAGCACGCCGTCGGGGTAGACCGGCAGGCGGCCGCTCCGCAGCTCGCTCAGACGGATCGCGGTCGCGATCTCGATGTCGTCGGGCGCTGCGGGCTCCACGATCCGCACGCCGTCGAGCCGCTCGAGCGTCGCCGACTCGACCCACGTCTCGAACACGAACGGCGAGGCCCAGCTCCTCCTGGAGCTCGCGCCGGGCCGCCTGTTCGGACGTCTCGCGGAACTCGATGCCGCCCCCGGCGGGGGGAAGAACTGCTCCCGTCCGGGCTCGCGCATCTTCGAGACGAGCACGCAGTCGGACGAGCGGACGAAGACGAAGGCGCACGGCCGGGCGACGTCCGCCACGCCGCTACGGTCGCTCCTGGACGAGCTCGACGAGGACGCCGTCCATCGACGCCGGGATGGACGAACGCGATCAGGGTGTTCGCGTGAGCCCGCGCCGCGGGGCGTCGTCGACCAGGCGCGCGCCCTCTTCGCGCAGATGCTCGAGCGCATCCTCGATGTCGTCGACGCGGTAGGCGACGTGGTGGACGCCCGGACCGCGACGCGCGAGCGAGCGCCCCACCGGGGTATCCGGCCGGAGCGCGCCGAGCAGCTGGATGAACGACGAGCCGACCCGGAAGAGGACCTCCTCGACCCCCTGGTCGTCGATCGCGCTCGCGGTGCGACGGGCTCGACGCCGAGGAGCCGCCGGTAGTCCTCGACCGCCCGTTCGAGGTCCTCGACCGCGATGCCGACGTGGTCGATCTCGCGTCAGCCGGATCATCGGCTCGCCCTTCACCGGCGGCTGCATCCGGCCGATCAGCTCGCGCGCGGCGACGACGTGGTAGGCGGGAAGCTCGAGCGCGCGCGTGACCGCCGCGACGCCCTGCGCCCGCAGGTCGGCCTCCGGCTTCGCCTCGGGGCCGCGCGGGCACCCGAGCACGTAGAACTCGACGAGCTCGAGGAACTGGGCGAGCGAGGGCGTCAGTCCCGCCGCGTTCGTACTGGTAGATCGTCTGGCGCGAGGCGGGGCAGCCCTTCGTCTCGGCGACGCCGTCGACCGCTCGGTGCCCGGCCGCGCGCCGCAGATCCCGCAGCAGCGAGCCGAGCATCGTCCGGTCGGCGCGTGAGATCGGCGGTCGCTTCGTCCTGGCCACAGGGCCGGAACCCTACCGCAGGCCCCGAGCGCGCTCGAACGCCCGGCCAACGGCCCCTGTCGGCCGGTCGGCGTCCTCCGGTCCCCCGAGCGAGCCGAAAGGCTGATACCCGGGTGAGGCCATCCGATGTAGGTTGGCCGATGTAGGTTGGCTTCGAGCGGAAGCGCCCCCGGCATCGGAGACCCGATGAGCGACAAGAGCAGCGCGAGCACCGCCACCATCCTCGAGGGCTCGCACCTCACGACGAAGGGCATGGCCGACGTCTTCCGCAAGCGCGAGAAGACGCGGATGAAGAAGGTCCTTCGCGCGATCGCCGATCGTCTTCCTGATCGACGCGTTCCTGTGGCGCTGGTACGCGACCGGGCACCGGATCGGTATGCCGAAGTTCGGTCCGGAGTTCATCTACTTCCTGCCGGTCATCGGGATCTTCATCGCGATCTTCCTGATGGCGGCGATCCCGCTGATCAGCGGCAAGTCGCCGCACATCACCGTCTACCCGGAGCAGGTCGAGTTCGGGCTGAGCGACATCAAGGGCCTGGACACGCAGGTCGACGAGGTGATCCGCACGATCGACGTGTTCCTCGGCTACGCCACGTTCCGCGAGGAGCTCGGCGGCACGCCGCGGCGCGGGATCCTGTTCGAGGGGCCGCCGGGGACGGGCAAGACGTTCCTGGCCAAGGCGATGGCCAAGCAGGCCGGCGTCCCGTTCCTGTTCATCTCGGCGCCGGCGTTCCAGTCGATGTGGCAGGGCATGACGGCGTTCCGGATCAGGTCGTTCTTCAAGAACCTCCGGAAGGCGGCGCGCAAGGAAGGGGGCGCGATCGGCTTCATCGAGGAGATCGATGCGATCGGAGGGACCCGGGGCGGCATCGACAGCATGGTGCCGTACCAGGCCGAAACGGCGTCGGAGGCGGGCGGGCTCTCGCGCGTGACCTCCCCGTTCATCGGCGGCGGCAGCGGCGGCATGGTCAACGAGCTGTTGATCCAGATGCAGTCGTTCGATCAGCCGCCGTGGCGCGCCCGCCAGAAGGCGAAGCTCATCACGTTCGTGAACGGCTACCTGCCGCCCGACCGGCAGTTCACCGCGATGCGCCCGGAGTACCACAACATCCTGCTGATCGCGGCCACGAACCGCGGCGACTCCCTCGACCCGGCGTTGCTCCGCCCGGGCCGGTTCGACCGACGCCTCTACTTCGACTCCCCGACGAAGCAGGAGCGCCGGGACCTGATCGACTTCTTCCTCGTCCGGAAGGCGCACCACGAGCAGCTCGACGAGGAGGCGAACCGCGAGCGGATCGCGCACGAGACGTTCGGCTACACCCCGGTGATGATCGAGCACCTCTTCGATGAGGCGCTGCTGGTGTCGTTGCGCGACGGCCGCAAGGCGATGACCTTCGCCGACGTGATGGAGGCGAAGTTCACCGAGGAGATCGGCACGAAGCAGCCGACGGTCTACACCGACACGGATCGCGACGCGGTCGCGACGCACGAGGCGGGGCACGCGACCGTCGCCTACCTGCTCGGCAAGGGACGGCGGCTCGAGGTCCTGTCGATCATCAAGCGCCGGGGCTCGCTGGGGCTGCTGGCGCACAGCGACGAAGAGGAGCGTCTCACCCGGACGAAGTCCGAGATCGAGGCGGGCATCGCCATCGCCCTCGGCGGTCTGGTGGCCGAGGAACTCTGCTATGGCGAGTCCGGCACGGGCCCGGGCGCCGACCTGGCGCACGCGACGTCGCTGGCCGCCCAGATGGTGGGCTCCTTCGGCATGGCGGGCTCGCTGATCAGCTACGAGGCGGTCGCCGACGGCCCGCTCTCCCGCTCGAACCTCGTCGGCAAGGTGCTCGGCAACCTCGAGACGAAGCAGCGCGTCGAGGACATCCTCGAGGCGCAGCGCGAGCGGGTCCGCGAGGTCCTGGCGGCGAACCAGGACATCCACGGCGCGCTCCGGGACGCCCTGATCGAACGGGACGAGCTGGTCCGCGAAGAGATCCTCGAGGTCATCGAGAAGGCACTGGCCAACCGCGCCTGAATCGCCCCCGCCCGGCCGTAGACTCGGGCCATGACGCGTTCCTTCTTGGTGGCCGGCGCCCGGACCCCGATCGGGAGGTTCCAGGGCGGCCTCGCGCCGCTGCGCGCGGTGGACCTGGGGGCCGCCGCGATCCGCGCCGCGATCGCCCGCGCCGGGGTCTCGCCCGACGCGGTCGAGTACACGGTGATGGGCCACGTGCTCCAGGCCGGGCAGGGGCAGATCACCGCGCGGCAGGCGGCGATCGGGGCGGGCATCCCGCAGCACGTGCCCGCGCTGACGGTGAACAAGGTCTGCCTGTCGGGGACCACGGCGATCGCGCTGGCCGATCAGATGATCCGCGCCGGCGAGCTGGAGATCGCGGTCGCCGGCGGCATGGAGTCGATGACGAACGCTCCGTACGTGCTGCCGACCGCGCGCGAGGGGAGCCGGCTGGGGAACGCCCCGATGATCGACGTGATGATCCACGACGGGCTGTGGTGCGCGTTCGAGGACCGGCACATGGGCGCGGCGACCGACGCCATGAACGTGGAGCTCGGGGTCACTCGAGAGGACCAGGATCGCTGGGCCGTCCGGTCCCAGGCCCGGGCCGCGGCGGCGTGGGCCGAGGGACGCATGGACGCCGAGGTCGAGCCGGTGCGGGTCCCGCAGCGTCGAGGCGAGCCCGTGGTCGTCGGCCACGACGAGGTGATCCGCCCGAAGACGACCCTCGAGAAGCTGGCCGGCCTCGAGCCGGCGTTCTCCCCGGACGGCACGGTCACCGCCGGCAACGCCTCGCCGATCAGCGACGGGGCGTGCGCGGTCGTGGTGGCGAGCGAGGAGGCGGTGCACCGGCTCGGGCTGGAGCCGCTCGCGGAGATCGTCGCCTACGGCATGGCCGCGGACCGCTACGCCGCGCTGCACATCGTGCCGGCGCTCGCGATGGAGAAGGCGCTGAAGCGCGCGGGACTCGCCGCCGCCGACCTCGACCTCGTCGAGATCAACGAGGCGTTCGCGGCGGTCCCGTTCCACGCCTCGCGGATGCTCGATCTGGACGAGGCGATCGTGAACGTGAACGGCGGCGCGATCGCGCTCGGCCATCCGATCGGTGCGAGCGGCGCGCGCATCGCGCTCACGCTCGCGCTCGAGATGCGGCGCCGGAACGCGAACCTGGGCGGCCTCGCCCTGTGCGGTGGCGGTGGCCAGGGCGACGCGCTGATCCTGCGCCGCGCCTGAGCGCGGTCGCTCGTTGCCTCAGCGCTCGTCGCCGAGCTGCGCCAGACGCCGGAGTTCCGCGGCCAGGACCTGGTGCGCGGCCTCGGCCTCCCACGGATCGTCGTCACCCTCCGGCCGGGGTGTCGCCGACCAGGATGTGGACGTCCTCGCCGGGCGTCGCGGCCGAGCCGTCGTCGGTCGGGGCGGCGGGAACGCCACCGGGCGTCGCACCGTCGGGCAGGAAGATCCGGAACGCCGAACCGCCGCCGTCGCGGCTCTCCGCGATCACGGAGCCGCCCTGCACCTCCGCCAAGCGGCGGACCACGGGCGAGATGGACGCATCGGAGGACGGCTCCGGGTCTTCGACCGAGAGCATCGCGCCGCCCTCGGCGGGCGCGAGGCGAACGACGATCGTCTTGCCGTGCTGCGTCCGCTCGCCCGACACGCGGAGCAATCCCGCCAGCACCTGCTCGGTGCGGAGCGGATCGATCCGCAGCTTCAGCGGCTCGGCGACGATCCGGACGTCGTGGTCCGCGTCGATCATCGATTCCTCGACGACGCGGTTCACGAGCGCCTCCATGTCGGTCCGGCGGACCTGGAGCTCGACGTCGCCGGTGGCGAGACGGTCGGCGTCGGCCAGGTCGGCGACCGTGTGGTCGAGCCGGCGGGTGTGCGCGGTCAGCTGCTTGATCAGCTGCGCCTGGTCCTTCGCCTCCTTCTTGTGCTTCAGCAGCGCGGTGATCGCGTTGATCTTCGTGAGCGACTTCTTCGCGTCGAGCGAGAGCTCCTGCGTGAAGGGCGTGGAGGACCGGCGGTCCTCGAACGGCACGGCTGCCGCCGTGACGGTCTCACCCTCGTCACCGGCTTCGTTCGGCAGCGGCTCGCGCGTCTCACGAAGCGCATCGGACATCTGGTGCATCCGCAGGTCGCCCTCGACGACGTCCAGGCGATCGCGCGCGACGGTGACGTCCAGCTCGAGTTCCTTCACGCGGTCTTCGGCGGCGATCAGCTTCTCGGTCTGACCGGCCAGGCGCTCCTGCGTGACGCGGAGCAGGTCGTCGATCTGCGCCCGCCCCTGGTCATCGGCCAGCTCGAGCTGCCGGCGCGCCTCGAAGTCCTGGAGCCGGCGGTTCAGCTCGGCGTTGTCGCCGGTCGCCTCGTCCAGCTGGCGCACGAGCTTCTCGGCCCGCGCCTGCTGCGCGGCGCGCTCACGCTCGGTGTGGATCGCCGCGTCCTCGATCTGGGTCGCGCGCGCCCGCTCGGCCTCGAGCTCCTCGCGGAGCTGGGTGACGCCGTCGTCCGCACGCGCGAGGTCGGTCTGGAGCGCGGTCAGCGAACGCCGCATGTCGTCGGCCTCTTTGCGGGCCTGCGTGACGGCGGCGGAGCGCTCCTTCATCTCCGTCTCGTGGCCCTTCGTCTCGGTCCGCAGGCGCGTGACCTCGTCGTGGGCCTCCAGCAGTTGCTGCTCACGGCTGGCCGCCTCGGCCCGCGCCGCGGCGACCTCGCTGCGCGCGGTCTCGAGCTCCTCGGCGGCGGTCGCCGCCGACGCCTCGGCGTCGGTGATCCGCGAGGATCAGCTGCGCCTCGTGCTGCTCGACCTGGGTCCGGTAGGACTCCTCCATCTCCGTGATCTGCCGCTGGAAGTCCTCGCGGGTCGTTCGGACCTTCTCCTCGAACTCCGCTTCGCGCTCGACCAGGTCGGCCCGGTGTGACGCGCGGAAGCTCTCGAGCTCCGCCTTCGCGGAGCGAACCTCGTCCTCGAGCATCGCCGCGCGCTGCTCCTCGGCGCGGAGCCCCCGCAGCTCGGTCCGGGCGTCGTCCAGCTCGCGCTGGGCGCGCAGGAGCTGCGCCTCGGTGCCGGTCAACGTGCTCTGCATCTCGAGCATCTCGACGCGCGCGGCGTCGAGCTCGCCCTTGACCTCCGGCGTCGCCGCCGCGGCCGCCTGGGCGGTGTCGAGATCGATCCGCGTGTCCTCCAGCTCGCGCTGGGTCCGCAGGAGCTGCGCCTCGGCTGCGGTCAGGGCGTCGCGGCTCTCGCGCGCCTCGGCGCGCGCCGCGTCCAACTCTGCCTTCACGTCGGGCGCCGTCGCCGCCGACGTCCGGATCGCGTCCAGCTCGAGCTGCGTCTCGGCGAACTTCTCGCGGGTGTCCTCGAGCGCGGCGCGCAGGCTGATCGCCTCCAGCTCCGCCTCGCGCAGCCGCGCGGTGTCCTCGGCGTCGGGGATCGGCGCGCGCAGGGCGTCCTGCAGCTGTCCCGCCAGTCGCTCGCGCTCCCCGGTCACGGTGCGGATCTGCTGCTCGAGCGTGCGGACCTGCCCCTCGGCTCGGAGCGCCCGCTCCTCCAGGACCGGGTCGACCCCCCCTGCCTGCGCCGCCGGGGCGGCCTGGTAGGTCTGCAGCTCTTCGAGCGTCTTGCCGTACTGCTCCTGGAGCAGCGAGAGCCGGTCCTCGGCCGCGCGGGCGCGTTCCTCGGCGCGACGGCGGGCCTCGCCTTCCTCGCGCATGCCGGGCTGCGTCGGCTGCGTCGTGAGCGCCCGGGACTGCTGCAACGACGGGATCGTCATCGGCCGCACCGTCTCGACTTCGGCCGCGGCGGGGTCGGCGACGACCGCGAGGAGCCGCGCCACGCCGAAGACCGCGACGCCGAGCAGCACCAGCAGCGCGAACAGGAAGAACGCGTTCGTGCGCCAGGGTCCGGCCGCCGCGGCGACCGTCGCGTCGGGGTGGGTCAGCTCGACGGCGGCGGGCGGTCCGACGCCGGAGCGGAACCGCAGCGGCAGCATCACCGACATCGTGCCGTCGAAGTCGGTCGTCTGCGGGATGCCGCGCAGCGCCTCCTTGATCGTGTCCTTCTCGCCGGGCAGGTTGTTGCCGATCCGGCTCGTCTGGGTGGAGTAGAGGATCGTGCCTTCGGGGGAGTAGAGGGTGACGTCTTGGAAGTCGCTCGGGTCGATCACGATCGACTTGATGTCGGCGCTGAGGGCGTTCGCGCGGTCGGCCGTCGCGGGGTTGGACAGGTCGGAGGGCTGGAACGCGAGCGACAACGAGCTGTCCGTGATCGCCTGTGCCTGGTGCACGATCTCGTCGCGCGCCGAGGTGCGCGCCTTCGAGCCCATCCACATCGAGCCGACGATGCCGAGGATCAGGAACACGCCGAGCGCCGCCAGCAGCGCCCGCGCGATCTTCCCGTATCCCTTCAGCGAAGCGATCATCCGATCCCCCTCGCGTCCTCTCCCGCTCGCCAGCCCACCCGTGAGAACTGGTCTCCGAAGGTGGTTATCGGCAGGTCCTCGGGTCGGGTTCATCAGTCATTCGCAGTAGGACGTTGACCCCTCATCTGGCCGACGCCGCGCCGCCGCCGTGCCGCGTCGGGGGCGGCCGGTATCCTTCGCCCATGGCGACCCCTGCCCCCCAGGCCGACGAGCTCGTGGGGGCCGACCGCGTCGCGCTCGGGCGGCTGGAGGCGGCGGCCTCCTACGTCGTGGAGCTGCTCCGCGATCCCGGCGGCGAGATCCGCGTGGTCGGGGGGCAGCTGGATCTGGGCTCCGACGTCGTGGTTCCCGGCCATCCCGACGACCTCGCGCTCGAGCCCGTCGAGGGGCTGGATCCCGGCACCGTCTGGGCGATCGACGGCGGCTCGTGCGTGGTCGCCGACGGCCGGGCCTTCCAGGTCGCGGCGTTCCGTGCCGCCCGCGTGCGGTTCGCCGACGGCGGTATCCGCGCCGTCGACGCGCCCGCGCTCGACCTGCAGGCCCTCTCCGGTCCGTCGCTCGAGGCGGCGGCGCGCGACGCGCTCGCGGAGCTCCTCGGGCACCCGCCCGAGACGCTGCCCGAGCTGAAGCGGCCGGTCGACGCGTTCCGCGAGTGGGCGGAATGGCGGCTCGTCCTGCGGACGATCGACGAGGCGGCCGCGGGTGATCTGGTCCTGGTCGACGGCTCCCTGCACGGCGGCCCGCTCGTTCCCGGCGACGTCGTGCGCCGCGCCCACGCGCTGGCGGTGGAGCGGGACGTGTCGCTCGCCGGCGTCGTGAAGGCCTCCACCTTGTATTGGGGCAGGAACGCGCCGCTCGTCACGCTGCTGAAGCGGCGCGGCGATCGCGAGCTCGGGCGCGCGACGTGGGCGGCTCGCATCTCCACCGACCCCGTGTTCGGTCGGCTGTACGTGGGCGACATCTTCGTCGCGCATCTCGCGCCGACCGCTCCGTACGCCTTCCGCGTCGACGTCGCCCGCGGCGCGGCCGAGCCCGGCGCGATCCTCGGGCGGCTCGCGGGTCTGTCCCGCGATCCGGCGTTCGTGGGCTACCCGTATCCGCTCGCGCGGGCGCACCAGGCCGCGCGGGTGACCGGGTACGCGGTCGCGGACCTGCGCCGCGCGTTCCGCGCGGCGCTCGCGCGCCAGGGATTGTCCGACGACGACGTGGAGGTCCTGTTCCAGGACTTCCACGAGATCCTCAACCGGAGCTAGCGTGAGCGACCCCCTCGGCTACAAAGGACGGATCTTCGGGCGGAGCGTCCTGGAGGCCGCGTTCCGCTCGTTCTACGGGAGCGACCTGTTCCTCGGCGAGCTCCTCGCCGCCGAGGATCCCGATCGCGCGCGCCGCTTCCTGTTCCGGGTGATCCAGGTCACGTACGGCTCGGACTCGGCGGACCCGGGGTGGGCCGAGCGCACGGCCGGCGCCTACATGTCGGGCGATGTCGCCGGCAGCCCCTATACGCTGCACGATCCCGAGCAGCGCATCTACAAGGTCGCGACGTGCCAGCCGCTCGGCTACATCGACGCCGGCGGTGCGTTCCGCAAGCCGAAGTCGCTGCCGGCGCAGTTCGCGCGCGTCACCGCGCCGACGCCGGAGGACTTCGCGTTCCTGCGGGAGCGGATGGGCGACCTCACGATCGGCCTGCTGCGATCGGGCGAGGACACGATCGACCTCGAGGTGGGGATCCGCGGCGATACGATCACGTCGCACGTCGGCGTGTTCGCGACCACCGGCATGGGCAAGTCGAACCTGATGAAGGTGCTCGCCGGGCAGATCCTGGCCTCGCGCGGCCGCTACGCGTGCCTGCTGTTCGATCCGCACGGCGAGTACCTCGAGGGCGGCGGCGGCCTGCGCCGGGGCCTGCGGCACCACCCGTGGGCGGCCGACCGGCTGAAGGTCTACGCGACGCGCGCCGCCGGCGCCGGCGCGACGGCGCTGCGCCTGGCGCTGTCGGAGATCACGCAGGGCGACCTGCAGACCGCGTACCAGTGGAGCCACGCGCAGGAGGACGCGATCTGGCGGCTCGTCCGGTACTACGGCGAGGATTGGATCGTGACGGTCGGCGAGGAGCAGGACGTGCCGGCCCTCGCCGAGCAGCTCTCGGTGGCCACCAGCACGCTCCAGGTGATCCAGCGTCGCGCGCAGCGGATCCTCGAGATGCCGTGCATCTCGCGCGACCTCTCGCAGCCGTCGCTGTCGGAGCGCATCGTCCAGGAGCTGACCGACGGCTACTCCGTGCTCGTGGACACCTCCGGGCTGTCGTGGATGGAGGAGATCCTCGTCGCGTCGGTGATCACGCGCCGGCTCCTCGAGACGTACGCGCAGCTCTACCAGTCCGAGCGCGACCTGTTCGACCGGCTGCCGCCGACGCTCGTCGCGCTCGAGGAGGCCCAGCGGGTGCTCGCCCGCGCGCAGCGCAGCGACGAGAACGTGTTCCCCCGGCTGGCGCGCGAAGGCCGGAAGTTCAAGGTCGGTCTCTGCGCCGTGTCGCAGCAGCCGAAGCTGATCGATGACGAGCTGCTCTCGCAGTTCAACACGTTCTTCATCCTCGGGCTGGCCGACGAACGCGACCGCTCGATCCTGCGGGGCTCCTCGAAGCAGGACGTCTCCGACCTCGGGCCCGAGATCCAGACGCTGATGCCGGGCGAGGCGATCATCACGAACCTCGAGGCGCCGTTCGCGCTCCCGGCCCGGGTGTCGCTCTACGAGGAGTACCTGAAGTCGGTGGCGGGCCCCTCGCCGATGCCGCCCGCGCCGCCCGACGCCGGCGGGGGGTTCGTCGAGTAGTGGCCCGGCTCGTCGGGCTCGGCGACGCGCACCTCGGCCGCACGCACCTCGCACATCTCCGCGACGATGAGGGGCGCAACCTCCGAGAGGAGGACTTCCTGCGGTCGTTCGCGTGGGCCGTCGACGAGACGATCCGCCAGGAGCCGGACGGGTTCGTGTGGCTCGGCGACGTGTTCGATCACGCGCGGCCGACGTACCGGACGTTCGCGCACGTGCTCGCCGGCCTGCAGCGCCTCGCCGACGCGGGCCTGCGCGGGGTCGCGATCAGCGGCAACCACGACACGCCGCGCGTGCGCGGAACCGGCTCACCGTACGACGCGCTCGAGCGCGTCTTCCCGAACGTGACGTTCGCGTGGCGGATGGAGGCGGTCTCGACGGAGCTGGCCGGGGTCCTCGTGCACGCCGTGCCGCAGACGCTGTCCACCGAGGACCTGCGCGCGCAGCTGGAGCGGGCGGCGGATGCGGCCGGGGGCGACGCGACCGACCTGCTGCTCGCGCACGTGGCGCTCACGTCGTTGCCGGCGCGCGCCTGGGGCGACGTGAACGAGCTCGAGGTCGAGGAGTCGGCGTTCGACCGGCGGTTCGACCGCGTCCTGCTCGGCCACTACCACGTGTTCCAGAAGGTCTCGAAGCGGACGTGGTACGCGGGGGCGACCGACGCGTTCAGCTTCGCCGACCGTCCGGCCGACGCCGGCCCGAAGGGGATCGTCGTGCTCGACACCGACGGCGGCACGGTCCGGCACGTCGCGAACCCGCACGAGCGGCCGCTGCTCACGCTCGGGGTCGAGGCCGGCGGGCATGGGGCCCGGCCAGATCGTCGATGCCGTCGAGCAGGCCGGTCGCGGCACGCCGGACGGGGCCATCGTCCGCGTGTTCCTGAACCACGTCGAAGCCTCGGCGTTCCGACAGGTCGGCGCCGCCTCGTTCCTCGAGGCCGTGCCCGGCGCCCTCCACGTCCAGGTCGAGCCGGACATCGGCGCCGAGACCTACGCCGTGCAGGGCGCGCCGGACCTCCGGTCCCTCGAGCGCGAGTGGGCCGACTACGTGGAGGGACAGGACCTGACCGGGCTCGACCGAGAGCGGGTCGTGGTCGAGGGTCGCCGCTTCCTCGACGAGGCGAGGGGCGAGCTGGTGTGAGGCTCCTCGAGCTCTCGCTGCGGAACTACCGGGTGTTCGAGGAGGTCGACCTCGAGCTGCCGTCGCGCGTGATCGGCGTCGTCGGGCCGAACGGCGCGGGGAAGTCGACGCTCGTCGAATCGATCCTGTTCGCGCTCTACGGGGTCGATGGCGCCCGCACGAAGAAGGACGGCATCCGCACCGACGGGCTCCTCACCGACTGCCTCGTGCGGCTGGTGTTCGAGCACGGCGGGCAGCAGTACGAGGTGCGACGGACGATCTCGGGCAAGAACGCGCGACCCGACGCCGAGCTGTACGTCGGCAGCAAGCTCCTGGCGACGGGGGTCAGCGACGTCGACGAGGAGATCCGCCGCGCGCTCCGGATGGACCTGCGCGTGTTCACGGCGTCGGTGTTCGCCGAGCAGAAGCAGCTCGACGCGTTCTCCGATGTGACGGCCGGCAAGCGCAAGGAGATGGCGCTGCGGCTGCTCGGCATCAAGCCCGTCGACGACGCGAGGGCGTCGGCCCGCAAGGAGGCGCGTTCGGCGAAGCAGACCGCCGAGCAGCTCGCCGGCATGCTGACCGATCTCGCCGCGCTCGAGGCCGAGGTGAAGGAGGCGCGCGAGGCCGCCGACGAGGCCGCCGCCGCCGCGGGCGGGTGTCGCTCGGCGCGGGAGACCGAGGAAGGGCGGGCCCGCGCCGCGCGCGAGGCGTTCGAAGGTGCGGACCGGATCCGGGAGCGGGTCGAGAAGCTGACCGTCGAGATCCGGAACGCGACGGAGCGCCGCGCGGAGCTCATCACCGGCGCCGACACCCTCGTCGAACGGCTCGCGGGCCTCGACGAGGAGCAGGCGTCGCTGCCACCGCTCGAGGCGGAGCTCGCCGCGCTCGCCGGTGCCGGCGAGCGCCTGTCGCTCGCTCGCCGCCTCGCCGAGCGGGCGACCGAGGAGGCGCACCTCCGCGCGCAGATCGACGCCGCCGCGGGCGAGGAGCACGCAGATCGGGAGCGCGCGCTCGAGGAAGCGTCGGCCGCGCTCGAGACCGCGCGCACCGCGCTCGCGCGGGCCCGGTCGGACGAGGACCACGCCACGGACGCGTTGACGGCCGCGACCGAAAGCCTGGCGCGCGCGAACGAGGCCGACCCGTCGGAACCCTGCCCGGTCTGCGGCCGGCCGCTTGGCGGCGAGTTCGCCGCGTACGTCAAACATCGCCGCGGCGAGCGGACGGCCGCCGCCGCCGCCGCGACCGGCGCGAAGAAGGCCAGGGTCGCGGCGGAGCGTTCGGCGAAAGCGGCGGAGACCGCGCACCGAACGGCCGCCGCCGCGGCCGAGGCCGCTCGCTCGGCGGCCGATCGACGGCGCCTGCTGACGGAGCGCGCGACGGAGGTCGCGGCCGACGCGGCCGATCTCCTGGCCCGGCTCGGCGGCGAGGCGCCGGCCCTCGCCGAGGCGGAGTCCGCGGTGCGGCGCGAACGGGAGCTGGGGGAGCAGGTCGCGGCGCTCCGCGCCCGGGTGGCGCACCGCGACCAGCTCCGGGAGGATCTCGTCGCGGCGCGCCAGCAACTCGCGGCCGTCGAGGAGCGCCTGCGGATCGCCGTGGACGAGGCCGACGGCCTGGCGTTCGACGAGGCGGCGCACGGCGCGCTCCGCACCGCGATGCGCGAGGCCGACGAGCGCCTCGAGACCGCGCGGGCGGCGGAGCGCGCGGCGGCCGCCGCCGCCGCGGAGGCCGACAAGCGGGTGGAGGGGCTGGCCGGCCGGCTGCGGGAGGCCACGGAGACCGAGCGCCGAGCCGGGCAGCTGCGCGACGAGGCGCGCGTGCTCGACCGGGTCGCCGTGCTCCTCGACGGCTTCCGCGACCACCTCGTCGCGCGCGTCGGGCCGGAGCTCTCGCGCGAGGCCGAGGCGTTGTTCCGGGAGCTGACGAACCACGAGTACGACGATCTGCGGATCGACGAGGACGACCTGTCGATCCAGATCGCCGACGGCGACCGCTACTTCTCGATCGACCGTTTCAGCGGCTCCGAGACCGATCTGGCGAACCTCGCCCTGCGCGTCGCGATCTCGGCGCACCTCTCGCGGGTCTCCGGCGCCGACGTCGGGCTGCTGATCCTCGACGAGGTGCTCGGCTCGCTCGACCAGGAGCGGAAGGACCTGCTGGTCCAGGCGATGGGCATGCTCGCGCAGCGGTTCCACCAGCTCTTCGTGATCACGCACGCCGAACAGGTGAAGGACCGGTTCCCGGCCTCGATCCAGATCACGAAGGTCGGCAGGCGGCGGAGCATCGCGACGGCGCAGTGAGGCTCATGTCGGCGAGGTGGTGCTCGAGGCGGTGTGCCACGCGCCGTCCTCGCCGAACGTGAGGACCGTCTCCCGGATCGCGCTCGGGCAGCAGTGGGCGTCGCCCGGCGCGTAGACGGCCTGCGTCAACGACAGCCCGACCGGCTGGGTCGACGGCGCGATCTGCGTGTCGCAGACCGAGCGCCGGTAGACCTTGGTCCCCGCGGCCAGGTCGAGCACGGAGTAGATCCCGCAGCCGCCGGAGCCGCCGGTCTCGGCGAACACGAGCGCGTCCTCGGAGCCGTCGCCGGTCACGTCCTGCGTCGTGGCGGTGATGCCGAGGACCGGGGTCCCCGCGGCGGGGTAGGTCTCGCCGAACACCGGCCGCCACGGCGCGCCGCCGTCGGTGAACCGGCGCCACACCACCACCCCGTGATCGAGCTGGAACGGGTCGGGCCCCGGCCCCTGCCACGCGAGCACGATCGCGTCGCCGGCGGAGGTCTGCGCGAACCACGTGCCGGCGACGTCCGTGCGGCGGGGGATCAGGGCGGCGGGCGGCACCTTCGCCGCGGGCAGATCACGGGGGAACGACGACGGGATCCCTGCGGGCAAGGACGGAACCGGCGAGGCCGGAGGACCCGCCGTGGATGGTGGAGGACGAGGCAGGGATCGAAGGAGCGGGTCCGAGCGAGGGCGATGCCGAACCGGACGACCTCGCGGAGCAGGCCACGAGCACGATCGCGAGGGTCAGAGGAGAGACGCGCGAGCGACGACCGGATGCTGCCAGACGCGCCGCCGTAGGTCGTGGACTTCCCCGAGGGATACGTCGAGCGCGGCCCCCGTCTGGGAGGGCGCCGGGGGTACGGAAGGGGGTTCCCCCGGCCTCGACAGGGGCCGCGCTCAAACGTTTAGGCAGGGTAACAGCGGCCGTCGCGAACGACCCTGTGGAGGCGGATGCTCGGCCCATCCTGGGGCCGATCCGGCCGTAGGATTCGGCGCGTGACCTGGGATCTCACCGCCAAAGCCGGCCTCGGAGGCGCGCGTGACGCTGACGCAGCTGATGGAGGTGACCGACGCCAACGTCGCCGGCAACGTCCACGGTGGCGTCGTCATGCGCCTGGCCGACACGGCCGGCGCGCTGGCGGCGATGCGACATGCCGGCGGGCTGTGCGTCACCGTCACCGTCGACGAGATCTCGTTCCTCGAGCCCGTCCACGTCGGCGACGTCTTGACGCTGCACGCGTCCGTGAACGACGTCGGGACCACGTCGCTGGAGGCGGGCGTTCGCGTCGAGACCGAGAACCCGATCACCGGCCGGCGAGCGCACGCGGCGTCCGCGTACCTCGTGTTCGTCGCGCTCGACGACGAGGGCCGGCCGCGTCCGGTGCCGCCGCTCCTCGTCGAGACCGAGCAGGAGCGGCGCCGGCAACGCGAGGCGCGCCTGCGGCGGACGGCGCGGATCGCGCACAAGGAGGCGCTGATGGCCGAGCGCGCGACCGCCCGACCGCCCGACTGACACCGTCTGGGAGGATGGAGCCATGGCTCCGGCGGACGGTTCCGACCTCTCCGAGCTGGTCGGCGCACGCTCCCGGCTCGCGACCGAGGACGGCACCGTCGACGTCTACCGGATCGACTGGCTGACCGAGCAGGGGATCGGTCGCACGACGTCGTTGCCGCACACCGTGCGGATCCTGCTGGAGAACCTGCTCCGTCGCGCCGGCACGCGCGACGTCTCCGACGACGACGTCCGGGCGCTCGCCGCGTGGCCGGGGAAGGCCGGCGACGTGGCGTTCATGCCGGCGCGCGTGCTGATGCAGGACTTCACCGGCGTTCCCGCCGTCGTCGATCTGGCGGCGCTGCGCAGCGCGATCCAGCGGGCCGGCGGCGATCCCCGGTCGGTGAACCCGCTCGTGCCGGTCGACCTGGTCATCGATCACTCGGTGCAGGTCGACCTGTTCCGCTCGGCGAACGCCTACGAGGCCAACATCGAGCGCGAGTACGAACGCAACGGCGAGCGGTACTCGCTGCTCCGCTGGGCACAGCAGGCCTTCGACGGCGTCCGCGTGGTGCCGCCCGGCGCCGGCATCTGCCACCAGGTCAACCTCGAGCACCTCAGCCAGGTCGTCACGGTTCGCGACGGCGTGGCGTTCCCGGACACGCTCGTCGGGACCGATTCGCACACCACGATGGTCAACGGCCTCGGCGTGCTGGGCTGGGGCGTCGGCGGCATCGAGGCCGAGGCGGCCATGCTCGGGCAGCCGATGTTCCTGCCGCAGCCGGCCGTGATCGGCGTCCGCGTCTCCGGAGCCCTGCCGCCCGGGACCACCGCGACCGATCTCGTGCTCACGCTCACCGAGATGCTGCGCGCGCACGGCGTCGTCGGCTCGTTCGTGGAGTTCTTCGGCGACGGTCTCTCGACGCTCTCGGTCGCCGATCGGGCCACCCTGTCGAACATGTGCCCCGAGTACGGCGCGACCGCCGCGTACTTCCCGGTCGACGCGGAGACGCTCCGCTACCTGGCGTTCACCGGGCGGCGCGAGCGCGTCGACCTCGTCGAGCGCTACACGAAGGAGCAGGGCCTGTTCCGGCGCGACGGCGACGAGACGCCGGTGTTCTCCGAGACGATGGAGCTGGACCTCGCCGCGGTCGAGCCCTCGGTCGCGGGACCGAAACGCCCGCAGGACCGGGTGCCGCTCGCCGGCGTCTGGAACTCCTTCGTGGCGGCGTTCCGCGACCGCGCCGAGCCCGATCCGAAGCCCAGCGACGTCGGCCGGTTCCTCGCGGAGGGCGGGAGCACGGCCGAGGTCGCCGTCGACACGACCGCGACGACCGATCCCGGCACCGAGACGCCGGTCGCGGTGAACGGCACGGTGCGGCACGGCTCCGTCGTGATCGCCGCGATCACGTCGTGCACGAACACGTCGAACCCGTCCGTGATGCTCGCGGCGGGGCTGCTGGCGAAGCGGGCGGTCGAGGCCGGCCTGACCTCGAAGCCGTGGGTGAAGACCTCGCTCGCGCCGGGCTCCCGCGTGGTCACGGACTACCTCGACCGCGCCGGGCTCACGCCGTACCTCGAGGAGCTCGGGTTCGGGCTGGTGGGGTACGGCTGTACGACGTGCATCGGCAACTCGGGGCCGCTGCCGGACGCCGTGGCCGCCGCGATCGACGAGCAGGACCTCAACGTGGTCGCCGTGCTCTCGGGGAACCGCAACTTCGAGGGCCGGATCCATCCGCAGGTGCGCGCGAGCTACCTGGCATCGCCGCCGCTCTGCGTCGCGTACGCGCTGGCCGGCTCGGTCGACGTGGACCTCACGCGCGAACCGCTCGGCGAGGGAGCCGACGGACCCGTCTACCTCCGCGACCTGTGGCCGTCGTCGCAAGAGGTCGCCGACGCGATCGCCGAGGCGGTCACGCCGGAGCAGTTCACCCGCGAGTACGCGAAGATCTGGGACGGCGACGAACGCTGGAACGCGCTGCCGACGCCGACCGGTCCGGTCTACGACTGGGATCCGGCGTCCACGTACGTCCGCGAACCCCCGTTCTTCGCCGACCTGGCGCCGCCGGCGATCGCCGACATCGAGGACGCCCGCGTGCTCGTGAAGGTGGGTGACTCGATCACCACCGATCACATCTCGCCGGCGGGCTCGATCAAGCCGGACTCGCCGGCCGGCCGCTACCTCCAGGAGCACGGCGTCGCGCCGAGGGAGTTCAACTCCTACGGCGCCCGGCGCGGCAACCACGAGGTGATGCTGCGCGGGACCTTCGCGAACATCCGCCTGCGGAACGAGCTCGCGCCCGGCACCGAGGGTCCGTACACGACGCACCTGCCCTCGGGGGACGTCACGACGGTCTACGACGCGGCCCTTCGCTATCGCGAGGAGATGACGCCGGTGGCGGTGCTCGCGGGCGCGGAGTACGGCAGCGGCTCGAGCCGCGATTGGGCGGCCAAGGGGCCGTCGCTGCTCGGGGTCCGGTTCGTGCTGGTGGAGAGCTACGAGCGGATCCACCGATCGAACCTGGTCGGCATGGGCATCCTGCCGCTGCAGTTCCGCAAGGGGGAGTCGGCGGACGCGTTCGGCCTGACCGGCCGCGAACGGTTCTCGGTGCGCGGCCTCGACGGCGGGATCACCCCGGGACAGGAGGTCGAGGTCGAGGCGGTCCGGGAGGACGGGACCGCGGTCTCCTTCGGCGCGCATCGTCCGGGTCGACGGGGCGGCCGAGGTGGCGTACCTGCGGGCGGGCGGGGTACTGCGGTTCGTGCTGTCGCAGATGCTCGGCGCCGGCACCACCTGAGCGGACCACTCGACCTCCGAACGCCGGGACCGTTGGCCCGGTGGACGGGCGGCTCGGCCACGGAGACTCCAGCCGGACACCCGGAAGGAGTTGAAGGATGCGACGCTCGAGGATCTCGGTGCTTGCCGCCTCCGTGGGGTTGGCGCTGTGCATGACGGCATGCGGAGGCGGCGGCGGGGGGGCGAGGGGCGACGCGCAGCTGGCCGCCGCCGCCGCCCCGGCGTCGTTCTCCGTGACCCTGACGGAGTTCAAGATCGATCCGGCGATGATCGACGCGCCCTCGGGCGCGGCGCTGACGTTCGAGGTGAAGAACGCCGGCACCGTCCAGCACTCCTTCGCCGTGAAGGCCGGGGACCAGACGTACGCGACGCCCATGATCGACGCCGGCAAGACCGCCACGCTCCAGGTGCCGGCGCTCGGCGCCGGGAACTACGAGTACCTCTGCACCGTGACGGGGCATGCGGACCTGGGGATGAAGGGGACGCTGATGGTCGCCGACGCCACCGCAGGTGTCGCGGCCGCCGCCTCTCCGTCGGCGATGGCCTCGATGACCGCGGTGCAGATGGCGCAGTCGCACAAGGCCGGGGTGGACGCGTTCGTCGCGCAGCTCAAGGACGGCCCGAACACCAAGGGGACCGGCAACCAAGTGCTCGCGCCGACGATGCACGGCGACGTGAAGACCTTCCGGCTGATCGCCACGCAGCTGCGCTGGGAGGTCTCACCGGGGCAGTTCGTCGACGCGATGGCCTTCAACGGGCAGATCCCAGGTCCGGAGATCCGGGTCCGCCAGGGTGACCACGTTCGGGTCCAGGTCGAGAACCAGATGGATCAGCCGCTCGTGGTGCACTTCCACGGGATGACGGTCCCGAACGCGATGGACGGCGTTCCCTTCATCACGCAGGACCCGATCATGCCCGGTCAGTCCTGGACGTACGCGTTCACCGTCGTCGACCCTCCCGGGTTCTACGTCTACCACTCGCACTTCAACTCGACGGAGCAGGTGGGCAAGGGCCTCTACGGCGCGTTCATGGTGCTGCCGAAGTCGGGTTCCTGGCGCTATCCGTCCTTCACGATCGATCCGATGGGCTACCTGAAGACGGGCGCGCCGGCGACGATCGGCACGGAATCCACCCTGTTCCTCGGTGACGGACCGCTCGGGTACAACCTGAACGCGAAGTCGTTCCCCGCGACGGAGCCGATCATGGCGACGCGCGACGACTGGGTCCTGATCCACCTCGCGAACGAGGGCTCGATGCTCCACCCGATGCACCTGCACGGCTACCACTTCGAGGTGGTGGCGCAGGACGGGTTCCCGCTGGATCAGCCCTACATGGCCGACACCCTCGTGATCGCCCCCGGGCAGCGGTTCGACGTGCTCGTGCACGCCGTGTACCCGGGTGTGTGGGCGTTCCACTGCCACATCCTTCCCCACGTGGAGGGACCGGAGGGCATGTACGGGATGGTGACCGCCCTGATCGTGAGCTGACCTACGGGACCGAGAGCGAGCGCGCGGCCTCTTCCAACAGGCCACCGAGGCTCCCGCCGCTCCCCGGCCGGTACCGGGCGCTCCCGACGGCCAACGCGAGCCGCGGCCGGTCGCTCCCGGCGTCGTGCTCGGCCATCGCCTCGACGAGACGAGACAGGACGGTCGCCTCGGCGCCCTCGGCGGAGCCGGTCAGCAGCACGCAGAACGTGTCGGGCGCGATGCGCGCGGGGACGTCCGAGTCCCGGACCGCCCGCAGCAGGACGGCCGCGGCGTCGCGGGCCAGCTCGTCGGCGGCGTCGGGCCCGAGTGCGGACCGCACCTCGTCGAGCTCGGCCAAGGCGGACGAACACGAACACGATCGGGTGCCCGGCACGGTCGGCCATCCGCAGGTGATGCTCCGCGATCGCGCCGAAGCCCCGCAGGTTCGGCAGCGTCGTCGCGGGATCCACCGTCTCGAGCTCGCGTCGCATCCGGCGGATCGCGACCGCGTACCGGACGGCCCGCGGGAGCAGGGCGCCGAGCGCGTCGTCCCGCACGAGGTGATCCTCGGCGCCGGCGTGGATGGCCACCGTCCCGTCGGCGTCGTTCCCGACCGCCGTCACCGCGACGATCGCGGCCTCCGGCGCGTAGCGGCGTGCGTTCCGCAGCGCCTCGAGCGGGCCGCCCGGTGGCACCGCCACGACCAGCGCGTCGACGTCGACCGGCGCCTCCAGCGTCGCGGCGCGTTCGATCGAGAACGCGTCGTCGCGCTGCAGCAGCCGTTCCTCGGCCTCGTCCAGGCCGACGAGCAGGACGGACACGCGTTCGCTCACGATCTGCGTCTCCTCTCCGCACAACCCTTCGCGTGCGGCGCATGATGCCACACCGCCGCGCGGGCATCGAGGCCATCGGCCGCGAGAGCGCCACGGGAACACCACAGCCCTCCCGGGCGTCTCACGATCGGCACCCACTACGCTGGAAGACGTCATGACCCCGAGCTCGGCTCCGCACAGCGGGCTCCTTCGAGCCCTCGTCGCGATCACCGCATCCCTGTCCCTCGTGGTGGGGGTCGCGAGCGTCGCCGGCGCCGTGCGCTGGGTCCAGCTCCGCAGCGTCGGGACGGGGCCGGACATCGTCAAGACGGACACGAGCGGCCATCCGCTGCCGACGAGCAACTGCGCGACGGAGCCCTGCAACTACCTGCTGCTCGGCTCCGACTCGCGGGCGGGGCTGAACGCGCAGCAGACGACGGCGTTCGGCAACAACAAGGACATCGGTGGCTCGAACCGCGCCGACACGATCATGCTGGTGCACACCGACCCCCGGCTCCAGAAGGCGATCGTCCTGTCGTTCCCCCGGGACCTCTGGGTGCACATCCCCGGGCACGGCATGAACAAGATCAACGCCGCGTTCGAGGGCGGGCCTCGAACACGGCGGGCCGCAGCTCCTCGCGCAGACGATCACGGATCTCACCGGCCTGTCGATCGACCACTACCTCTACGTGGACCTCAACGGCTTCGAGAAGGTGGTCGACACGCTCGGCGGCGTGGATATGTGCATCCCGGCGTACAACGTGAACACCCCCGGCTGGGTCGACGGCAGCGACGCGAAGGGGAACATCGTGCCCACCTACTACAGCGAGGTGGGGCACATCGTCGATCCGAACACCGGCCTCGACGTCGTCCCCGGCTGCCAGCGTCTGAGCGGCCTCCAGGCGCTCGCGTACGTGCGCACGCGGCACCTGCCGTGCGACGCGATCCCGGACTTCTCGCGGATCGGCCGCCAGCAGCAGTTCATGCGCTCCGTGATCAACCAGATGCTGTCGCCGAGCGAGATCGTGAAGGCGCCCGGGCTCGTCCAGCCCGTCCTCGCGAGCTTGCACCGTGACAAGAGCCTGCTGCCGGGCGACCTCGTCTACTTCGTGGGGCAGCTCCGGGGCATCTCGACCGGCGCGGTCGAGTTCCGCGCGGTGCCGGGCGACGCGACCGCGATGGTCGGCACGCAGTCGGTCGTGCGGATGGATCCGTCGGCCAAGGAGATCTTCGCGGCGATCCGCGAGGGCAAGCCGATCGCCGGCGTCGGCACGCAGCTGATCAACACGCCGCCCTCGGAGGCGAACACCACCGTCGCCGTGATCGACGCGGACTCCGGCGGCAAAGCGGCCGGCGTCGAGGACCTCCTGGTGCGCGCGGGCTTCGACGTGTCGCCGGGGATCTGGGACGCGTCGAAGGCGCCGGCCGGGGTGCACGGGGCGGCGATCGTGTTCCGGCCGGGGCAGGACGCCTACGCGCACGTGGTCGCCTCGTACTTCCCCGGGCTGAAGCTCGTGTCCTCGGCGGCCCTGCACGGCGCACCGGTCGCGATCGTCGTGCCGGCCTCCTACCACCCCACGCCGGCCGGACCGACCACCGGGAGCCCGGTCGGCTCTCAGTGCCCAAGTCCCACCCCGTAGACTCGCGCCCATGCGCGCGGTGGTCCTGTCCGGCGGCGAGGGCTCGCGGCTCCGCCCGATCACGCACACCCAGGCGAAGCAGCTGATCCCGGTCGGCGGGACGCCGATCCTGTTCCACGCCCTCGGGGCGATCCGCGACGCCGGCATCGACGACGTCGCGATCGTGGTCGGCCCGCCGAACGAGGACGAGGTCCGGACGGCCGTAGGGGACGGCGGCCGGTGGGGCATCCGGATCACGTACGTGCACCAGCCGGCGCCGCTCGGGCTGGCCCACGCCGTCCTGACGGCGGCCGACTTCGTCCGCGGCGAGCCGTTCCTGCTCTACCTCGGCGACAACGTGATCCTCGAGGGCGTGACGCGGTTCGTCCGCGAGTTCGAGCGCACCCGCCCCGACGCGCAGATCTTCGTCGCCCGCGTGCCCGAGCCGGAGCGGTTCGGCGTCGTGGAGCTCGACGGCGACCGCGTGATCCGCCTGGTGGAGAAGCCGAAGGAGTTCGTCTCCGACCTGGCCCTCGTGGGCGTGTACCTGTTCGACGACTCGATCCTCGAGGCGTGCGCCTCGCTCGAGCCGTCGTGGCGCGGGGAGTACGAGATCACCGAAGCGATCCAGTGGCTCGTCGACCGCGGCGCCTCGGTCCGGGTCGAGATGCTGGAGGGCTGGTGGAAGGACACGGGCAAGCCGGACGACCTGCTCGAGGCGAACCGGATGCTGCTGTCGCTGGCGACGCCGTCCGTGCAGGGCGAGGTGGACGCGGCGACCTCGGTCGAGGGCGTCGTGGTCGTCGGTCCCGGCGCGAAGGTCACGAGGAGCCGGCTGGTCGGGCCCGTCGTGATCGGCGCGAACGCGATCGTGGAGGATTCGACCCTCGGGCCGGACGTCTCGCTGGAGCCCGGGTGCGAGATCGTCGGGAGCGTGATCCGCGATTCGATCCTGATGGAGGGGTGCCGGGTGGTCGGCGTCGACGCGCTGACGGGGTCGTTGTTGGGGCGCAACGTGGACGTCGAGATGCGCGGGCGCGCCTCATCGCGTCAGCACCGGCTCGTGGTGGGTGACCAGAGCCGCCTCGAGGTGGACTAACCTCCGGCGCGTGACGCGCTTCGCGATCGATGCACGGCCGGCCGTCGAGCCGCGTCGCACCGGCGTCGGCGTCTATACGGACGCGATCCTCCGCTACCTGCCGCCCGCCGATCCGGACACGCGCTACCTGGCCTGGTACCTCGACCTCGTGGGGATCGGCGCCCGGTCGCGCCGGTTCTCCGGCAGAGCGCCGAACCTGACGGAGAAGGCGACGCGCTTCCCGATCCGGTTCTTCGGCCCCGTCAGCGCGCGGACGCGACTGCCGCGCCTGGAGTGGCTCGTCCGCGACGCCGACCTGTTCGTCGCGACGAACTTCCTGCCGCCGCCGACCGGCGAGCCGCAGCGGTGCGTCCTCGTCGTGCACGACATGGCCTGGTCGGTGCTGCCCGCGTCCGCTCCGCATCACAACGCCCGATGGCGGGCGCGGTTCGCGGCGGCGTTGCGGACCTGCGCGGCCGCGATCGTCCCGTCGTCCGCGGTGCGCGACGATCTGGTGGCGACCGGCTCGGTGCCGCCGGATCGCGTCGAGGTGATCCACCACGGCGTCGACGCGGACGCGTTCCATCCCGCGTCGCCGCCGGAGGTGGAGGACGTCCGGCGCCGCTACGGGATCGACGGTCCGTACGTCCTGTTCGTCGGCGGCCTCGAGCCGCGGAAGAACCTCGAGACGCTCGTGCGCGCGTTCGCGACGCTCGAATACCCGATCTCGCTCGTCGTGGTCGGCGGCAAGGTCCGGTGGGCGCCCGGCTACGCGGAGCGGATCGACCACGCGGTCGCCGAGCTGCCCGAGCACGTCCAGCGTCGCGTGATCCGCACGGGCTTCGTCCCCGACGAGGACCGCCGCGCCCTCCTGTCCGGCGCCGAGGTGCTCGCGTACCCGTCGCGCTACGAGGGGTTCGGGTTCCCGGTGCTGGAGGGGTTCGCGGCGAACGTGCCGGTCCTGACGTCGTCGACCTCCGCCCTGCCGGAGGTCGCCGGGGACGCCGCGCTCCTCGTGGACCCCGACGATCCGACGGCGATCGCCCACGGGCTGGCGCAGCTGCTCGACGACGAGGACCTCCGCAACGTGCTCCGGGCGGCGGGCACCGCGCGGGTCGCGACGTTCACCTGGCAGCGGTGCGCGCGCTCGACGGCCGAGGCGCTGCATCGGGCCGCCGAACGCGCCCGCTAGACTCGGCGCCGTCCCGCCGAACCGAAAGGTCCGACATGCCCCAGCACGTGGTCGTCACCGGCGGCGCCGGCTTCATCGGCTCGCACCTGGTCGACGCGCTGCTCGACGAGGGCCGGACCGTGACGGTGCTGGACCGGCTGTCGACGGGCGGCTCGATGATGAACCTCGAGCGGCACGTGGACGAGCCGGCGTTCTCGTTCGTCCTGGGCGACGTGAACGACGACGCGCGCGTGCGGCAGGTGCTGACGGAGGCCGACGCCGTGATCCACGCCGCCGCGGAGTCCCACGTGGACCGCTCGATCGACGGCGCCCGCGGGTTCCTCGAGTCGAACGTGCTCGGCACGCAGACCGTCCTGGAAGCCGCGCGCGCCGCCGGGGTGCGGATGCTGCTGCTCTCGACGGACGAGGTCTACGGCGCCGGCGACCCGGCCGGCGGCCTGTTCGACGAGGACGCCGCGCTGCGGCCGCGCTCGCCGTACGCGGCCAGCAAGGCCGCCGCGGACCTGCTCTGCCAGGCCCACGTCACGACCTACGGGGCGAACGTCACCGTCGTCCGTGGCACGAACGCCTACGGCCCTCGGCAGATCGAACGCGTGATCCCCACGTACGCGATCAACGCGCTCCAGGGGACGCCGGTGCCGGTCTACGGCGACGGCCGGCAGCGCCGGGAGTTCCTCCACGTACGCGACTGGGCGCGCGCCGCGATCGTCGTGCTCGACCGCGGGGAAGCCGGCACCGTCTACAACATCGGGGACGGGCACGAGCTCGAGAACCGCGAGCTGGCGGAGCGGATCGTGGCGCTCGCCGGCGCGGATCCCTCGCTCATCACCTCCGTCCCCGATCGGCCGGGGCACGACTTCCGCTACGGCGTCCGTGCCGACCGGGTGCGGGCGCTCGGCTGGACGCCGGCGATCGCCTTCGACGAGGGGTTGGCCGAGACGGTCGAGTGGTACGCGGAGTACCTGGATCGCCTGCGGCATGCGCACGCGGTCGACGTGGTCACCGCGCCGCGGCCGGCGGGGGCCGCCTCGTGAGGCTCCTGATCACCGGGGCCGGCGGCGGCCTCGGGCGGGCGTTCCTCGACGTCGTGCCCGCCCATCACGACGTCGTCGCGCTGACCCACGCGGAGCTCGACATCGGCGATCACGGTGCGGTGATGCGCACGGTGCCGCCGCTGCGGCCGGAGGCGGTGCTCAACCTCGCCGCGTTCACCGACGTCGACGGGAACGAGACGGATCCGGCCCGCGCGTTCCGCGACAACGCGCAGGGGCCGCAGTCGCTGGCCCTCGCCGCCGGCTCGTGCGACGCGATCCTGCTGCACGTCTCGACCGACTTCGTGTTCGACGGCGAGAAGGACGGCCCGTACGACGAAGCGGATGCGCCGGGTCCGATCAACGTCTACGGGCGGGCGAAGCTGGCGGGGGAGCGGATGGTGCGCCACGTGCATCCGCGTTCCTTCATCGTGCGGACCGGGTACGTCTTCGGCGACGGGGACGACTACGTGTCGTCGCAGATCGAGCGCCTGCGCCGCGGCGACGACGCCGCGGCCCTCGCGGACCGCACCGGGTCGCCGACCTACGTGCGGCACCTGGCCGAGCGCTTGGTTCCCCTCGTGTTGACGCACCGGTTCGGCACGTACCACCTGGCCGGACCCGAGGCGGCCACGTGGCACCAGGTGCTGAGCCGGTGCAAGGAGCTCGGCTCCTTCGCCGGCACCGTGCACCCGCAACGCAGCATCGACCTGCACCGTCCCGCCCGGCGGCCCCGGTCCTCCACGCTCACGAGCGTCTTCGTGCCGAACCTCGGGATCGAGCCGATGCCGCCGCTGCAGGACGCCCTGGCCGACCTCCTGCGCCGATAGGCCGCCCGGCGCGTCGCCGGAACGTCACATCTGCGCGCTCGGCTGCGCCGCATCGCGTTGCTAGACTTGCTCTCTGACCAGCGGGTTCGCCGTGGACCGGCCGCCCGACGTCCCGGAGCAGGAGCACCAGCGATCGCCGCAACCGTCGAGGTCACCGAGCGCACGTCCGAGCCGCCCCGCCTGCGCGTCCGCCGGCGCGTCCGGGAGCTCTACGCGTACCGCGAGATCATCCTCAACCTCGTCCGCAAGGAGCTGAAGGTCAAGTACACGGCCTCCGTGCTGGGGGCCGTGTGGTCGGTGCTGAACCCGATCGTGTTCCTGGCCGTCTTCGAGTTCGTCTCGAAGGCGCTCGGCAGCAGCCTGCACGACTACCCGGTGTTCCTGCTGGCCGGCCTGCTGGCCTGGAACCTGTTCTCCGTGTCGCTGTCGGCGGGCGCGCAGTCCGTGATCGCGAACGCGAACCTCGTGAAGAAGGTCTACTTCCCGCAGGGAGATCCTGCCCCTCGCGACCGATCGGCGTCGCGCTGTTCGACTTCGCGCTCCAGTCGTTGGTGTTCGTCGCGTTCATGATCGTGTTCGGGTACGGGTTCCAGCTCGACGTCGATCTGGCTGTATCCGATCGCGTTCGTCGCGCTCCTGGCCGTGACGGTCGCGGTGACGTTCTGGGTCTCCGCGCTCAACGTGCGCTACCGCGACGTGCAGCACCTGATCGGTCTCGCGCTCCTCGTCTGGTTCTGGATGACGCCGATCGTCTACGCCGCGGGCGTCGTCGACAAGAACCTCGCGAACACACCCGCACGGCCCGCTCCTCTGGCGGATCTACCTGCTGAACCCGATGACGTGGGTCGTGTTCGGCTTCCAGCGCGCGCTCTACCACTCGGCGGACGCCGCGAGAAGCCTCGCTCCGTACACGGCCGGGCAGCTCGCGATCGGCCTCGCGTGCGTCACCGCTGTGGGGCTCGCGCGTGCTGTACTTCACCTGGCGCGTCTTCTTCAGCATGTCGGGCGACTTCGCGGAGGAGCTGTGAGCTCCGCGACCCCCGCGATCGAGGTGCTCGGCGTCTCGAAGCGCTTCCGGATGTACAAGGAGAAGCCGTCGTCGCTGAAGCAGCGCCTGCTGGCCGGGCGCGTACGCGCCGACGACTTCTGGGCCCTCCGGGACGTGTCGATCTCGGTGCACGGAGGGCGAGTCCCTCGCGTTGATCGGGCACAACGGATCGGGCAAGAGCACCCTGCTGAAGGTGATCGCCGGCATCCTGCGTCCCTCGGCCGGCATCGTGCGGGAGCGCGGCCGCATCGCGGGGCTCCTGGAACTGGGGGCAGGCTTCCACCCGGAGCTCACCGGCCACGAGAACGTGTACCTCAACGCGTCGTTCCTGGGCCTGTCGCGCAAGGCGACCGACCGCGTCTACGACGACATCGTGGGCTTCGCCGAGATGGAGGAGTTCATGCAGACCCAGGTGAAGTTCTACTCCTCGGGCATGTTCATGCGCCTGGGCTTCGCGTGCGCCGTGCACGTCGATCCGGAGATCATCCTGATCGACGAGGTGCTCGCGGTCGGCGACGAGGCCTTCCAGGCGCGGTGCCTCGACCGGATCAGGACCTTCCAGACCGAGGGCCGCACGATCGTGCTCGTCACCCACGCGCTCGACCTGGCCCGGCAGCTGTGCGACGCCGCGGTGATGCTGAACCACGGCGTGGTGCACGCGTCGGGAGCGCCGGACGACGTCGTGCGGGAGATGCGCCTCACGATCCTGCACCACGACCTCGAGTTCGCCCGCGAGGAAGGCACGAAGGAGGTCGAGATCTTCGGCGCCGCGCTGCTCCGCGGCTTCGACCCGCTCGACGGCCCGCTCGATCCGGGTGAGACCCTGACGATCCAGGTGGACCTCAAGGCGAACGAGCCGGTGACCGACCCCGTCGTGAGCTTCGCGCTGCACGACGGCGCGAACAACTTCATCTTCGGCGGCGACACCGCGCGGCAGGGCGTCGACCTGGGTCGCGTCGACGGCAAGCGACGGGTCCGCTTCCGGCTGGGGCCGCTGCCGTTCACCGGCGGGAAGTACTGGGTCACGCTCGGCGTGCATTCGCGCGACAACGCAGCGCGTCTATCACGTGCAGGATCAGCGCTACTCCTTCGAGGTCCGCCAGCTGGAGGGGCGCCGCGACCAGACGTACATGCCCGTCGCGACCGAGGTGGACGACGCGTGAACGAACCGACCGAGCTCCCCGGGCCGAACGACCCGACCCTCACCACGGAGAAAGGCAGCAGACGCATGCTGATCGGATTGATCCTCGTTTCGGTGACGATCGCCGCCGTCGCCCAGATCGCGTTGAAGTCGGGCGTGGACCACGTCACGGCAGGCGCAGGGCGGCGAGCTGCACATCGGCGGCGGGGGTCTGAAGGCCCTCCTTTCGTCCCCGCGCGTGTGGGCGGGGCTCGTGCTGTTCGGGCTCGCGGCCGTCTCGTGGCTGTTCGCGCTGTCCCGTGCGTCGCTGTCGTTCGCCTACCCGTTCGCGGCGCTCGGGTACGTGCTGATCGTCGCGTTCTCGGTGTTCGTGCTCCACGAGACGGTGCCGCCGCTGCGCTGGCTCGGCGTGGCGTGCATCGTGGTCGGCATCGTGCTCGTCGCGCAGACCCCGCACGCATGAGCGATCCCGCGGCGGCCGACGTCGCCGTCGTCATCGTGAACTTCAACACCGGGGCCTGGCTGGAGCGCTGCCTCGCGTCGCTGGCGCGCCACCGGGGGGAGGTCGCGGTCGACGTGCTGGTGATCGACAACGCCTCGAGCGACGATTCGCACCGGGCGGCGGTCGCGGCGCACCCCGACGTGCGGCTGATCGAGAACCCGACGAACCGCTACCTGTCGCCGGCGTGGAACCAGGGCGCGCGCGAGACGAAGGCGCCGTACCTGTTGTTCCTGAACCCCGACACCGAGTGGTGGCGCGGCACGCTCGAGGAGTACCGGGCGATCGCCGCCGCCGCGCCGATCGCGGGCATCGTGGGCCCGGCGATCCGCAACGCCGACGGCACGCTCTACCCCAGCGGGCGTCGGTTCCCGAGCGTAGCGGAGGGAGCCGGGCACGCGTTCCTGTCGCCGTTCACGAGGAACAACCGGTTCACGCGCCGCTACGAGCTCGACGGGTGGGACCGCACCACGGCGCGGGCCGTCGATTGGGTCTCGGGCGCGTGCATGTTGATGCCCCGCGCGGCCTTCGACGAGATCGGCGGCTTCGACGAGGGCTTCCCCCTGTATGCGGAGGAGCTCGACATCGCCACGCGCCTGTCCACGGCCGGCTGGGAGGTTCGCTACACGCCGGCGATCGAGATCCTGCACCAGGTCGGCGTCTCGACGATGCCCGACGGACGACGTCCGCACCGGCTCGTCGTGATGCACGCACGGAGCATCTACCGCTACTACCGGATCCATCGCGCACGCGGATGGCGGCGGCTCACCCTCCCCGCCGCCTGGGCGGCGCTCCGCCTCCAGGCCGAGATCGTGTGGGCGTGGGGAGCGATCCGTCGATGAACGCGATCGTCCTCGTCGGCGGGTTCGGCACGAGGATGCGGCCGCTGACCGAGACCGTGAAGAAGGAGTTGCTCCCCCTCGTCGATCGTCCGATCCTCGACCACACCCTGGACCGCTTGGTCGCCCACGGCGTGCACCACGTCGTGATGTCCTCGCCGTACCTCGAGGAGGCCTTCCATCCGTTCATCCAGGCGCGCCGGGACGAGCCGACGATCACGTGGGTGACGGAGGAGCGCCCGCTCGGCACGGGAGGGGCGATCGTCCACGCGCTCGACGCGATCGGCGATCAGCCCTTCTTCGCCTTGAACGGGGACATCCTCACCGACCTCGACCTCACCGCGATGATGCAGGCGCACCGCGCCGGCGCCGCGGCCGTCACGATCGCGCTGCACCACGTGCCCGACGCGCGGGCGTTCGGGCTCGTCGAGCGCGCGGCCGACGGACGCGTCACGGCGTTCCTCGAGAAGCCCGAGGAGACCGTGCCGGGGGACGTGAACGCCGGGACCTACATCGTGGAGCCGGCCGTCCTGCGCCGCTGGAGGGCCGACCGAGAGATCTCGATCGAACGCGAGATCTTCCCCGCCGTCATCGACGCCGGGTCCGTCGTGCTGGGGTTCTCGGCGGAGGCCTACTGGCTCGACCTCGGCACGCCGGAGAAGTACCTCCAGGCGCACGCCGACGTGCTGGATGGGAAGGTCCGAGGCCTCCGCTACCCGAGCCCGTGGATCGCGCCCGACGCGTCCGTCGACCTCGGCTGCGCGCGTAGGGGCCAGGGTCGCGGTGGGTCCCGAGGCGCGGATCGGCCCCGACGCCGTGGTCGAGGAGAGCGTGCTCCTCGCCGGCGCCGACGTGGGCGCCGAGGCCCACCTCGAGCGCACGATCGTGGGGCCCGGCGCGCACGTCGGGCGCGGCGCCACGATCCGCGACGGCGTGCTGGGTGCGGGCTCGCGCGTGCCCGACGGTCTCGAGCTCATCGGGACGAAGGTCGGTGTCGACGCCGTAGCGTCTCCCGCGTAAGCTCTCTCGACAGCTCCGGCACCCTCTATCCCCCGCCCGACCGACTCAACGAGGCCCGGCCGCGCGTCGATGCTTGAGCGGACCGGCACCCGCCGGGGGGATGGATCGGGCTGGCGATGCTTCGACGTACCTCGTTCGCGCTCGCGGTCGCGCTCGCGGCCGCGGCCCTGCTGCTGCCCGCGGCCGGGCCGTCGGCGGAGGCCGCGTCGACCTTCACGTTCTACGGCTCCGGCAACGGGCACGGGCTCGGCATGTCGCAATGGGGCGCCTACGGCATGGCCAAGATGGGCTGGACGCACGGACAGATCCTCACGCACTTCTATCAGGGCACCGCCGTGCGGGCGGTCCCGACCCTGCCGAAGACCGTCCGGATCGGCCTCACGACCGACCGGACCCGGATCCACCTGACCGCGCAGGCCGGTCCGGTCCGGCTGTGGGTCCGCACGGGCTCGACGCGCGTGCCGGTCGGGACGATCGCGAAGGGCACGACGTGGACGGTGAACGCCCGCGCGAAGGACTACGGGGTCCGCGACGCCGCCGGCGCGCTCGTCGGAGGCCACGGATGGGGCGGCCCGACGCAGAACCTCGTGGTGACCTACGTGCCCGCGGGGGCCCGCGTGTTCATCCCGGAGGCCGACGCGATCTGGGGAACGGGCTTCGCGTACAACCGGGGGTCGATCGAGTTCAACCTGACCTCGTGCGGCGACGCCGACGGGTGCGTCGAACGGCTGATCGCGCGCCTCAGCCTGGAGGACTACCTGCTCGGGATCGGCGAGGTGCCCGCCTCGTGGCCGATGCAGGCACTCGAGGCACAGGCCGACGCCGCGCGGACCTACGCCGTCTACGACATCACGCATGCCGGGCCTGCGCGCGGACTGCAACTGCGACCTGACCGACGGCGCCGGGCGATCAGACGTACATCGGGTACAACCGTGAGGGTGGCACCGGCGGGGCCCGATGGGTCACCGCGGTCCACGCGACGACCGGCGAGGTGGTCACCTACCGGGGCGCCGTGATCCAGGCCTTCTACGCGGCCTCCGACGGCGGGCACTCCGATGACGTGCAGGACGTCTGGCACGGCGGCAACCCGGCGTTCGCGATCCCGTGGCTCACCGGCGTGTGCGACCCGGGGGAGTGGACGCAGGCGAACCCATGGACCGACTGGTCGAAGAGCTTCGACGCCGTCTCCCTCACCGCCCGGCTCGCGCCGTACACCGGCTCGATCGGGCAGATCGCGGGGTTCGGCGCGGTGGTCCGGGGCGAGGGCGGCCGCATCATCTCGCTCCAGGCGCACGGCGCCACGGGCGATGCGGTCCTCACCGGCGCCGAGCTGCGGGCCGGGCTCGGCCTCACCGACGACCGCGTGTGGATCAACAGCGATCGCAACATCACCGGCGACCTCCGCTCGACCTACGACGGCCTGATGTGCGGGCCGGGGCTCCCTGCCTCACCGCAGCAAGCGGTCGTGGGCGGCGAGCAGCAGCTGTTCGCGGTGGGCGGCCTGTACCGCAACGAGGCGAAGCGCCTCACCGTCTGGCTCCGCGGGCCGATCGACGCCGAGTACCGGGCGGTGGGCGCCGCCGCCGGGGTCCTCGGCGTGCCGCTCGCCGGCGTCACGGCGATCCAGCCGAACGTCGCCGCGGCGTGCGCGGGCTGCAAGCGGATCGGGTTCGTGGGCGGCCGGATCTACGCGAAGGACGGCGTCGGCACGTTCGCGGTCTGGGGTCCGGTGCTCGACGCGTTCCTCGGCGCGGGCGGGGCGACCGGCCCGCTCGGCTTCCCGACGTCGCGGGTCGCCGCCGCCGGCGACGGCACCCAGAGCGGCACCTTCGAGCACGGTGCGATCGCGTGTCCGCCCGCAGGCGCCTGCACGATCACCCGGACCTGATCGGCCGCGATCAGCAGAACCCCGACCGAGCCTCGGGCGCGTTGCGGGTACACGCGAACGCGGTCGTGAAGCCCCGGACGATCGTCTCCGCGGAGGCCGCCGGGATCGACGTGGGGCAGGTTTGGATCATGTTCCACGCGGTGATCGCGAGCCCTTGGCCGGCCGGCAGGTCCGGATACGGGATCAGGTACGTGTAGGGCAGCGTCGGCACGACGGCCGCGAGGCGATCGACCACCGCCTGGTCGACGCCCCCGTCGCCGACGGGCCGGTAGTACACGATCACGGCCGAGTGCTCCAGCGAGTGCACCGCGGCCGTCTCGTCGACCGGCTCGGTGTAGACGCGCGGCTGGCTCGGCAGCGGGATCGGGTTGTGCGCGCCGGCCGTCGTCGGGTGCTCCGTGTAGTGAGGATCCTCGCCCGCGGACAGGTGCGCGCGGCTCGGCTTCGAGTCGAACTGCGGCGCCGCCGCGGAACAGCCCGCGGCGGAGGCGGCCCGCACGGCCGAGGACGGGACCGGGCGCGGCGCCGGAGGCCGTGTCACGAACCAGAAGACGGCCAGCGCGACGAGGCTGACCCCGAAGAACCACAGGCCCCGTCGGTGCGAGGCTCGGCGGGCGCCGCGCCGCTGTTCCGCCTCGCGCGCGCGTGCCCCTTCGCGGGCACCTCAGGAGCCGAACGTGAAGGTGTTCGGCATCGGGTTCGGCAACTGATCGGCGGTGCCGAACGTGACGACGATCGCGCTCAGGTCGGTCAGCGGCACCTGCGTCGGCGTTGCCGGCCCATTCCTTCCCGTTGACGAAGATGCGGAGCTGGTTCGTGCCGTCGCCGCAGCGGCCGCCCAGGCAATCCTTCGTGAGGTAGACGCCCCACACGTCGAAGAACTGCCCCAGCACGGGTGCGAACGTCGCGATCGGCCGATTCCACGTGGACCGTGCCGGTCGTGTCGTGGGTATGCAGCGGCGAGGCCGCGGTCTGGCTCAGCCCGATGTTCATGGGCACCGTCACCGGCTTGCCGTCGACGAAGATGAACAGCCGGACGTGGTGATGCAGGATCTGCTCGTTGAGCTGCGGCAGGTCGAGCGCGTGCAGGCGGGCGGGGAGCTGCGCCGTGTTGTTCGGCCACGGCGGCGCCGTCCGGAGCATCCCCGGGAGCGAGTCCGGGTTCGGCAGCGGGACCGTGATCTCGTCCTTGTTCGAGCCCCCGGTCAGGAAGACCACGCCGCCGATCACGAGCGCGGCGGCCACGACGCCGATCACGAGGATCGTCCGGTTGCGCTTGCGCGCCGCCATCTTGCGCTGGAGCTCGATGCGCTCCAGGCGGGCCTGCTCCTTCTTCTCGGCCTTCGTCTGCCGGCCGCCCGCGTCCGCGCCCTGGCCGCTCTGCGTCTGCCTCGCCACCGTTCCCGAGCTCCGTTCCGCTCCGGAACACCTCCGGAACGCCGCGCCCAGGGTAATGGACACGGCCCGTTGCGCCCGGAACCGTTTGCGTGTTCTCCCGGCCCTCCCTATGCTTCGGCCGCCTTCCCCGTCGCGCGCCGGCGACCGTCGCGCCGGCCTCGTGAGAGGGGGTCTGCATGGCGGACACCGACCAGGGCAGCGTCGTCCGGGTGCCCGAGGCGCCGCACCGCAGCGGTTTGGACGGCTTCTTCGGCATCACGGACCGAGGATCCACCGTCCGCACCGAGATCGCAGCCGGGATCACGACCTGGCTGACGATGGCCTACATCCTGTTCGTCAACCCGGCGATCCTCGGAGCCGTGAAGGACAGCCAGGGCGTGAGCCTCACGTTCCCGGAGGTCCTGACGGTCACCGCGCTCGTGGCGGGCGTGATGACGCTCGCGATGGGGATCTACGGGAAGTACCCGTTCGCGATCGCGGCGGGGCTCGGTCTCAACGCGTTCGTCGCCTTCACGTTGGTGGGGACGCTCGGCCTCACGTGGCCGCAGGCGATGGGCGTGATCGTCGCCGAGGGCGTGCTGATCACGATCTTCGTGCTCACCGGGGTCCGGGAGCTGATCCTCAACGCGATCCCGATGGATCTGAAGCGAGCGATCGGCATCGGCATCGGGTTGTTCATCGCGCTGATCGGGTTGGTGAACGCGGGCGTCGTGGTCGCCGGCGCGAACCCGCCGATCCTCACGATCGTGCCGAAGTTCCAGACCTGGAGCCTGGCGTTGTTCGCGTTCGGGCTCCTCGTGACGAGCGCGCTGGTGGCCCGGCGCGTGAAGGGCGCGTTGCTGATCGGGATCATCGCGACCACCGTGGCCGCGACGATCGTGAACGAGGTGAAGCACCTGGGCGTCATCACGGACGGCTCGGCTGCGTGGCCGGGCTTCCGGCACCTCACGGCGAGCCCGAACTTCTCGCTCGTCGGGAACTTCAACTTCACGTTCCTCAGCAAGCTCGGCTTCTGGACGGCGGCGGCGATCGTGATCTCGGTGATGTTGTCGGACTTCTTCGACACGATGGGCACCGTGATCGGGATCGGCGGCGAGGCGAAGATGCTCGACGCCGACGGGCGGCTCCCCGGGATCAAGCGGGTGCTGCTGGTGGACTCGCTCGCGGCCGTCGCCGGCGGCGCCGCGTCCGCGTCGTCGAACACCACCTACATCGAGAGCGCGTCCGGCGTGTCCCAGGGCGGGCGGACCGGCCTGACGTCGGTCGTGGTCGGGGTGCTGTTCCTGCTCTGCATGTTCTTCGCGCCGATCGCCGGCATCGTGCCGTCGGTCGCGACGGCGCCGATCCTCGTGATCGTCGGCTACTACATGATGACGCTGGTCAAGGACATCGACTGGAGCGATCCGGGCATGGGCATCCCGGTGCTGCTCACGATCACGTTGATGCCGTTCACGTACTCGATCACGAACGGCGTGGGGGCCGGCTTCCTGTCCTACACGGTCATCGCGGTGCTGCGGGGGAAGGCGCGCGAGGTGCATCCGCTGATGTACGTCGTGGCCGCGATCTTCGCGTGGTACTTCATCCACGGGGTGGTCGGCTAGACGAACCGCGAGAACGCGCCGGGATCCACCGGAGGGCGGGGCCGCTCGGCCCCGCCCTCCGGCATCGGCCCGCAAGCCACCGTGCCGAGCGCGTACCACCCTTCGTCGAGGCCGAGGAGGCTCCGCGTCTCGTCCTGGCAGAACAGCGTGGAGCTGATCCAGCACGACGCGACCAGCTGCGCGTGCAGGGCAAGCAGGAGGTTCTGGATCGCCGCGCCGCCCGACAGCAGGAACATCTCGCGCTCCGCCTCCGCGCGCTCCATGTCGCGATACGGGTGCGCGCCGTCGAAGCGGACGAACGGCAGGATCAGCGCCGGCGCGGCGCCGAGGACCGCGTCGCTCCGCGCGATCCGTCGCTCGATCGCCGCCTCCGGCGTGCCGTCGTCGCGGAGATCGGCCCGCCAGGCCTCGGCGATCGCGCCCAGCAGCGCGCGCTTCGCCGGCGCGGTATCGAGGACGACGAAGTGCCAGGGCCGGGTGTGGTGCGGCGCCGGCGCCGTGCACGCGGCGGCGATCGCATCCGCGATCGTCTCCCGCGGCACGGTGCCGGGACCGAACGACCGGATCGTCCGGCGCGCCGAGATCGCCTCGAGCGGCGACTCGCGGAACAGGTCCTGCGCGGCCGGGCGGACGAGGTCGCGCGCCCGGCCGGCCGGAGCCCCGGCCGTCTCCACGCCGCGGACCACGGCCGACGGAACGCGGGCCGCCTTCCCCATCACCATGCCCGCCGCCGCCGCCACCTGATCCGCCAGCGCGAGCACGGTCACCTCGAGCTCGCGGCCGGTGTGGTCCCGTGTGCCGCGGAGGTCGACGAGCGCCGGGAGTCCCGCGGCCCCGATCGCGACGTCGACGAGGCCCTCACGCCAGGGCCGGCCGAACGTGTCGGTGATCACGACCGCCAACTCGGACAGGCCGAGCGCCGCGGCGAGCTGCGCGCGGATGCGCTCGGCGGAGGCGTCGGGGTCCTCCGGCAGCAGCGTGAGCAGGCCCTCGGCCACGTTCGAGGCGTCGACGCCGGCGTTCGCACAGACGAACCCGTGACGCGTCTCCGCGATCGTCATCGGGCCGCGTCGGGCGACCACCCGTCGCGTCTCCGCCGCGATCGTGGCGGCCGGGTCGTCGTCGGCGACCACCCTTCCCTCCGCCTTCGACACGACCTTCTGGGTGAGGACCACGACGTCGCCGGCGCGGACGCCGAGCGTCCGCAGGGGCTCGAGCAGCAACGCGGCGAGATCGTCGCCTGTCCCGATCTCCGGCAGGCCGTCGACGGGGATGACCGACAGGGTCACGGGAGCAGATCCAGCGCCGTTCGCGCCACGGCCTCGGCGCGCGCGTCGTCCACCATGATCGTGTCGCACGACGCGCACCGCACGCCGAGGGCCTCGACGGCGGGCGCGAGGTGCGCGTCGACGTCGTCCAGCACCCAGGCCGACAGCAGGTCGCGGTAGTGCCGCGCGACGCCGGTGGCGGACACCTCGATACCGGCCGCGGGCATCAGCTTGTCGGCCATGCCCGCCACCGGCCCGCCGGCGACGATCCCGCTGACGCCGACGGACCGGTCCCGCCGGGCCGCGACCGCATCGCGCACGCCGGGAACCGCGAGGATCGGCCCGATCGACACGACCGGGTTCGACGGGCAGAAGACGACGGCGTCGGCATCCGCGAGCGCCTCGAGCACGCCGGGCGCCGGCCGTGCGGTGGCGGCGCCGTCGTACCGCGTCGCCTTCACCGCGTCGACCGCGCGCCGCCGCACCCAGTACTCCTGGAAGTGGAGGTCGAGCGGCTCGCCGGTCTCGTGGTCGACACACTCGATCCTCGTCTCGATCGGATCGTCGCTCACGGGGAGCAACCGCGTGCGCACGCCGAACCGCTCGGCGACCTTCCCGATGACCCGGGACAGCGGCTCACCGTCGGCGAGGAGCCGCGTCCGGTACAGATGGGTGGCCAGATCGAGATCGCCGAGCCCGAACCACGCGTCGGGAGCGCCGAACGCGACCAACCCCTCGGTCGCCCGGAACGTCTCCCCGCGGCGGCCCCATCCCCGTTCACGGTCGAAGACGTCGCCGAGCCAGTAGGTCACGGAATCGGGGTCCGGCGAGACGTGCAGGCCGTGGATCACGACGTCGTCCGCGACGTTCACGATCACGGTGAGGTCCTCGCCGGGCACGACCCGTGCGAGCCCCCGCAGGAACTTCCCCGCGCCGATCCCCCCGGCGAGCGCCGTCACTCTCATCAGGCTCAGGGTAGTAGGCTCGCGCGCGATGGCCGACCGGACCGCCGGGCTCGTCCACGCGCTGCGGCGAGGCCTCGCGCGTGCGGAGCAAGGCAAGGCCCTGTCTGCGGATGAGGCGGCCGTGCTGCTCGAGGCCCGCGACGCCGACCTTGATCGTCTGCTGCGGATCGCAGGACGGCTCCGTGACCTGGGCTGGGGCGACACCGTCACGTACTCCCGCAAGGTCTTCGTCCCGCTGACGATGCTGTGCCGCGATCACTGCCACTACTGCACGTTCGCGAAGCCGCCCGCGAAGCTCGACCACCCGTTCCTGACCCCGGACGAGGTCGTGGCGATCGCCGAGGCGGGCCGCCGGATGGGTTGCAAGGAGGCGCTCTTCACCCTGGGGGACCGGCCGGAGGATCGCTACCCCCTCGCCGCGCGCTGGCTCGCGGAACGGGGCTACGGCTCGACGCTCGAGTACGTCCGCGCGATGGCGATCCGCGTGATCGAGCAGACGGGGCTCCTGCCGCACCTGAACCCCGGCGTGATGTCCTACGAGGACCTCGCGCGCCTGAAGCACGTGAGCGCGTCGATGGGCCTGATGCTGGAGACGTCCTCGCCGCGCCTGTCCGAGCGGGGCCGGCCGCACTTCAACTCGCCGGACAAGGTGCCGGCCGTCCGGCTCCGGACGATCGAGGACGCGGGTCGTCTCGCGATCCCGTTCACGACGGGCATCCTCGTCGGCATCGGCGAGACCCCGTTGGAACGAGCGGAGAGCCTGTTCGCGATCCGGGAGGCGCACCGGCGCTACCGGCACGTCCAGGAGGTCATCGTCCAGAACTTCCGCGCGAAGCCGGGCACGGCGATGCGCTCGGCCCCCGAGCCGCACGAACAGGAGTTCCTCGCGACGATCGCCGTCGCCCGGATCGTGCTCGGACCGCATGTGAGCGTGCAGGCGCCGCCGAACCTGTCCGATCCCGACCAGCGCCTGCGGCTCCTGGACGCCGGCATCAACGACTGGGGCGGCGTGTCGCCGGTGACGCCCGATCACGTCAATCCCGAGCGTCCGTGGCCCGGCATCGGGTCGCTGGCCGCATCCACCGCCGCGCGAGGCAAGTCGTTGCGGGAACGGCTCGCGATCTATCCGCGGTACGTCGCCGAACCCGATCCCTGGATCGCCGGCCGGATGCGCGCGCCGGTCGCGGCGCTCGCCGCGGGCGACGGGCTCGGTGTGGAGGGACAGCGTCCGGAGCCGACGCCGTGGCAGGACCCCGACGTCGCGTGGAAGCCCCGGACGATCGAGCTCACCTTCTCGAAGGCGGCCGGCGCGGGTCTGCGCGCCGACGCCGAGCCGGTCTACGGCACGTTCGAGGTTGTGGATAACCCGATAACGCAGGCGTGGGCGAACGATCGTGCGGAACCCGCGCGGATCGATGCGGACATCCGTTCCGCGCTCGCGAAGGCCGCGGCACACCGGCCGATCACCGACGCCGAGGCGCTGGCGTTGTTCCGTGCGGAGGGTCCGTCCCTCGACGCGCTCTGCGTCGTCGCGGACGAACTCCGCGCGGAGGCGGTCGGCCCCGAGGTCACGTACGTCGTGAACCGCAACATCAACTTCACGAACGTCTGCTACGTGGGTTGTCGGTTCTGCGCGTTCGCGCAACGGGAGGTCGATGAGGAGTCCTACACCCTCACCCTGACGGACGTCGCCGATCGCGCGGAGGAGGCGTGGGATCGCGGCGCGACCGAGGTGTGCATGCAAGGAGGCATCCACCCCGATCTCCCCGGCACCTTCTATCTCGACCTGCTGCGCGCGGTGAAGGACCGCGTCCCCGGGATGCACGTGCACGCGTTCAGCCCGATGGAGATCCTCAACGGCGCGACGAAGCTCGGCGTCTCCTTCGAAGGGTTCCTCGCGGAGGCGAAGGCCGCCGGGCTGGGCACGATCCCCGGCACCGCGGCGGAGATCCTGGACGACGAGGTGCGATGGACCCTCACGAAGGGCAAGCTGCCGGCAGATACCTGGGAGCAGATCGTCCGCACCGCACACGATCTGGGCATCCGCAGCTCCAGCACGATGATGTTCGGCCACGTCGACGCGCCGCCGCACTGGGTCGCCCACATCCGCCGGATCGGGCGGATCCAACGGGACACGGGCGGCTTCACGGAGTTCGTGCCGCTCCCGTTCGTGCACCGGAACGCGCCGATCTACCTGGCGGGGAAGGCGCGCCCGGGTCCTTCGCGCGAGGACTCGCTGCGGGTGCACGCCGTCGCCCGCATCCTGCTCGACGGAGACATCGACAACGTCCAGGTCTCATGGGTGAAGCTCGGCGTGGACGCGTGCCAGCAGATCCTGCGCGCCGGCGCGAACGATTTCGGCGGGACCTTGATGGAGGAAACGATCAGCAGGATGGCCGGCGCCGAGTGGGGGATCGAGATGACCCCCGACATGTTCGACGATGCGATCCGCGCGATCGGGCGTGTTCCCGCCGTCCGAACGACGACGTATGACCGCATCGTGCGGGTCTGAAACGCCGCAGACGGCGTTTTCCGTCAGCATGGTTGACGGATCTCGTCAGCCTGGTTGACCACGCGATTTCTTGTCGGATGCGCTTGTCAGCGCCGAACCAGCGCGACACGATGACGGCAACATATGAGGGATGAGGCAGGGAATTCCTTCGGTGTACCCCTTGTCATCGAGGGCATTCTTCCTTCAGAATCACACGCGTGTGATTTCGGGGGGAGCAAAGCGTGCACCATTACATCCCTTGGCAAGAACGGGCGCGGTGTCGAGACCACGACCCGGAGATCTTCTTCCCCGAGAAGGGAGGCTCATCGAGGGAGGCCAAGCGGATCTGCAGCGAGTGCCCCGTCCGCATCGAGTGCCTCAACTACGCCCTCCGTCGTGATGAGCGTTACGGCGTGTGGGGAGGCATGAGCGAGCGGGAGCGGCGACGCCTGAAACGCATGGCGTCCTGAGGGTTTCGGACATCGGACGGACAAGGGAAAGGAAGGGAGGCATCGCATGGCGGTAGCCAAGAAGACCACGGCTCGAAAGCCGGCGGCGCGGAAGAGGTCCGCGGCCAAGAAGTCCGTGGCCAAGCGCAAGACGACGGCGCGGCGCAAGGTCGCAGCGAAGAAGTCCGCGGCCAAGAAGTCCGTGGCCAAGCGCAAGACGACGGCGCGGCGCAAGGTCGCAGCGCGGAAGTCCGCGGCCAAGAAGTCCGTGGCCAAGCGCAAGACGACCGCGCGGCGCAAGGTCGCAGCGCGGAAGTCCGCGGCCAAGAAGTCCGTGGCCAAGCGCAAGACGACCGCGCGGCGCAAGCCGGCAGCGCGGAAGTCGACGGCCAAGAAGTCCGCGGCCAAGCGCAAGACGACGGCGCGGCGCAAGCCGGCAGCCCGGAAGAGACGCGGCCAAGAAGGCGGGCGCGACGCAAGCCGGCCGCGCGGAAGCGGACGACGGCGCGGAGGAAGTCCACGGCGAAGAAGCGCTGAGCTTCCGCCGTGTAGCTGCGAAGGGGGGCCCGAGTGGCCCCCCTTCCTTTTGGGAGGGATCGACCGTGCTAGGCTCGCCGCCCCTCCGGAACCGTCCTGGATGACCGCCGACACCTCCTCCGCTCCCGAGCCCGAGGACGTCCCGTCCGTCCTCGTCGTCCTCGTCGTTCGCAACGCCGCCGGATGGCTGCGGGAGTGCCTCCAGGCCCTCGCCGCGCAGACGTACCCACGCGTCGGGATCCTCGCGGTCGACGACGGCTCCACCGATGGGTCGCACGAGCAACTGGTGCACGCGCTGGGTGAGGGCCGCGTCATCCGCAACGAGACGCCGCTCGGCATGGCCCGGGCGTTCGACGCGGCGCTGTCCCAGGGGGTGCCGGCGGAGGCCGATTTCCTCCTCCTGTTGCACGACGACGCGGTGCTGGATCCCGAGGTCGTGGCCCGGCTGGTGGACGCGACGCAGCTCCCGGGGGTCGAGCGGGTCGGGATCGTCGGCGCGAAGGTCGTCGACCACGAGCACCCGCGTGAGCTCCGCGACGTGGGGCGCTCCGCGGATCGGTTCGGCCATCCGTACTCGCCGCTGCAGCCGGGCGAGATCGATCAGGGGCAGTTCGACCGCGTCCTGGACGTCCTGTCGGTGGATCCGTGCGCGATGCTCGTGGCGCGAGAGGTCTGGCGCGGCGGCGGGCTGTTCGACGAGCGGCTCGGCGAGGACGGCGATCTGGACCTGTGCTGGCGGGCGCGGGTCGCGGGGTGGCGCGTGTTGATGACGCCGCTGGCCCGCGTGCGCCACCGCGCCGCGGGCGAACACGACGACCGGCCGGGTGCGGAGCGGAGCCGGCGGTACGAGGAGGATCGCGCGGCCCTCGCGTCGGTCCTGAAGAACGACGCCTTCATCACGCTCCTGTGGGTCGTGCCGCTGGGGCTCGCGCTGACGCTGTTCCGTCTCGTCTACCTCACGTTGTCGCGGCGGTTCGAAGAGGCCTACGAACTCCTCGCCGCCGTTGGGTGGAACGTCGCCCACCTTCCCGGCACGCTCTCGCGCCGGCGGGGGATCCAGCGGAGCCGCCGCGTGCGGGATCACGCCCTGCGGCGGTTCACGGAGTCCGCCGGTCTCCGCCTGCCGAGGTGGTTCCAGACGGCGGAGCGGATCCTCGAGGAGCAGCGTGAGTGGGGCGAGGACGAGGCCGACGAGCCCGCGGCGCGCCGACTCGGCCATCGGACGGTCTCGCTGGTGTCCGCGCATCCGGTGATCGTGACGTGCTTCGTCGCCGCCATCGTCGTCGCGGTGGCGGTGCGGAGCCTCGTCGGCTCGGGTCCGCTCGTCGGTGCGGCGCTGCCGACGTTCCCGTCGTCTCCCTCCGGGTTCCTCGCGGCGCTCGTCTCCGCGTACCGGACGACCCCGCTCGGCGGGACGATGGCCGCGAGCCCGGCGCTCGGAGCGCATGAGCGGCCTGTCGTTCCTGACGTTCGGCAGCACCGCGATCGCACAGAAGGTGATGCTCGTCGGCGGCCCGGTGCTCGCGGGCGTCCTGTGTTACCGCGCGTGCGCGCGGCTCACCGGCCGGCCCGGCCCGGCGGTCGTCGCCGCGTCTGCCTACGCGGTTTCCGCGCTCACGCTGTCCGCATTCTCCGACGGCCGGATCGCGCTGCTCGTCGCGATCGCCGCGATGCCGCCGATCGTCGAACGGCTCGAGGTCGCGTTCGGCTCGGCGGATCCCCCGGACGGCCGGTGGCGGTTCGTCGCCGGGTTCGCCGTGACGATCGCGGTCGCCGTGGCGTTCGTGCCCGGCGTCCTGCTCGCGCTCGGGTTGCTCGCGGTGGTCCACCTGGTCCTCGGCGGCGGCCGGCGTCGCGGGCTCAGCGTGGTGGCGCTTTCCCTCGTGGGCGCGGCCGTGCTTGCTCTTCTCCTTCGTGCCGACCCTCGCCGCGGGCGGCGGCCGGTCGCTGGCCTCGGCGGTGGGATCGCTCAACCCGTGGCTCGTCCTGCGCCTCGCGATCGGCGGGGGCCCGGGCACGTGGGCGCCCGCGTTCTTCTTGCCGATCGCCGCCGTCCTCGGGCCTCGCGCTCGCGAGCGGGCCTCGCCGCGGCCCGGCCCTCCGAGCCGCCGTCGGCGCGTCCCTCGCGCTCCCGCTCGCGTGGCTCTCCACCGCCGGGTACCTGCCGGCGCCGCTCGCGAACGCGCCCGTGTACCTCGCCGTGGCCGCCGCGGAGGAGGCCCTGCTCGTCGCGTTCGGCCTCGCGTCGACCGGCATCAGCCTCGAACGCGAGTCCTTCGGCTTCCGCCAGATCGGCACGGCCTTGATCGCGGTGGTGCTCGGCGGCGGCATCCTCGTGCAGTCCGTCGCCGCGATGACCGCCGAGTGGGGGGTGGGCGGCCTCCAGCAGATCCCGCCGGCGTGGGCGGTGGTCGACGCCACCTCGTCGGGCGCGTTCCGTGTGCTGTGGCTCGGCGCGCCCGACGGGTCGTCGTTCCCCGCTCCCGGCGGCGATCCCGCCGGCATCGTCGCTGCCGGTGGCGCGACCGTGACGTACGGCCTCACGGACCGCGAGGGCGTCGTCGCGATCGACACGGCGCGCCCGCTCGCGGGGCCCGGGCCCGACGCGCTCGAGGGCGCCGTCCATCAGATCCTCGTCGGCGCGACCTCGCACGGCGGTGCGCTGCTCGCGCCGTTCGGCGTGCGCTACGTCGTGGCCGACGCCGACGTCCTCCCGGGCGCGGCGATGGCCGCGCTCGACGCGCAGGCGGACCTCGGCTCGGTGCCGGCGGCGGGCCTCGACATCTGGTCGGACCCCGTCGCGTTCCCACCCGCGGCCGTGCTCCGGTCCGACGACGCGCTGCAGCGGATCGTCGGATCGTCCGATCCGGCGGTGATCCAGGAGCTGACGCCGTTGCCGGCGAGCCCGCTCGCCCAGGTGCAGGGCGGATGGGAGGGTCCGACCGGCGGCGGCGATCTCGCGGTCGTCTCCACCGAGTACGACGGGGCGTGGCAGGTGCAGGGCAGCACCGCGACGCCGGCCGAGGCGTTCGGTTGGTCGACGTCCCTCCCCGTCTCCGGTGCGACGCGCCGCGATCCGCTACGGCTCGCAGTTGCCGCGGACGATCGCCGCGTGGCTCCTCGCCGCGGTCTGGGCCGCGGCGCTGTGGATCACCCGGAAGCCGGTGGCCCGATGAGGGCGAGCGGGCGCGGCGTCCTCGCGGTGGTGCTCGCGGCCGTGGCGATCGCGGGCGCGGTCGCCGCCGACCGCGTCGGACCGGCGGACCATCCGTCGACCGGCGGCGACGATGCACGCTCGGGGATCTGGCTGTGCCCGCACGGCGGCGGCACGGGCTGGTCGGCCACGATCGCGATCGCGAATCCGGGCTCGAACCCCGTCGACGTTCGCCTGACCCCGATCGGGTCGGGCGCGCCCGGCGCCGCGATCGCGGTCTCCGTGCCGGCGGGACGAGAGGTCCTGCAGCAGATGCCGGCGAAGGAACGGGCGAGCGCGACCTACGTGGAGTCGTTCGGGGGATGGGTCGGCGTCGGGTGGCAGGTGGCCGCGGGCGGCTCCGAGGCAGGGGTCGGCGCGGAGCCGTGCACGCCGGCGGCGGCCACCACGTGGTACACGACCGACGCCGACACCAGCAAGGGGCACGAGGCGTACCTGGTGCTGATGAACCCGTTCGCCGGTGACGCCGTGTACAACGTCACGCTCTACCAGCCCGGCCGGCCGCCGGCGCGGCCCGAAGCCTGGACGGGCGCGGTCCTCGCCGCAGGCCGGAGCGTCGCGCTCGAACTCGATAAGCAGGTGCTCGGTCGCGACCCCGTGGCCGCGGAGGTCGACATCTCGAAGGGGAAGGTCGCGGTGGCGTCGCTCGGCGTGACCAGTCCCGTCGGGGTCCGATCGGTCCTCGGCGCGAGCGCGTTGTCCTCCACGTGGTACCTGCCCGTCGCGGGCGGTGTCGGGCAATCCTCCCTGGCGCTGCTCGTCCCGGAGGACGACGGCGCGCTGTTCTCGGGCGTCCTGCTCTCGTCGCAGCCGCCGCAAACGGCGGGCAGCCTGACCGAGCAGCAGCAGTCGGGCCGGTCGACCGCGAGCTACGAGGTCCCCACGAACGGGGCGTCGGCGATCCAGATCCAGACCGACGCCGGCGTTCCGGTCCTCGCGGCGCTCCGCTCCGCGGGGCAGGGGTGGGACGACGCCGCCACGGGCGGCGCCGCGGCGCCGGCGCCGGCGTGGCTCGTTCCACCGACGGTGCGTGGTGATCCGCCGAAGCCCGGGCTCGTGATCGTGAACCCCGGGACCGATCCGGTGGACGTGACCCTCCGGTTGCTCCCCGAGGGCCAGCACCGACCCCGGGCAGCCGGTGACGCTTTCGATCCCGGGGCAGCGTGCGGTTGCCGCACCCGCCGGGTTCCTCGCGCGGGATCCGTTCGCCTCGGTCCTCGTGAGCGCCACGGGCGACATCGTTGCGCTGGGCGCATCGACGTCCGAAGGCAGGAACGGCCTGGCCCTGTACGGATTGGCTATGGGCGTCCCCGTGCCGGCCGTCGCCCTCCCGGGCGACTGAAGCGCGATGCGCCGCTGTGGGTATCATCTCCGGCGAACCTCGAGAGGTTTCCCATCCCATGGCCGCAGGAAGACACACCCGTAAGCGCCGCGTCGGCGCGGTCCTCGCCATCGTCGTCACGGTGGCGGGGTGCCTGTTGCTCGTGTTCGGCGGTGTCGCGTACGGCGCGTTCCGCTACGAACGGATGCACGCCGACCGGATCCTGCCCGGCGTGCGGATCGCGGGCGTCGACGTCGGCGGGATGACGCGCGTGCAGGCCCAGAGCGCGGTGTCCGCCGCGGTCCAACGAACGCTCACCGGCACGCTGACCGTCACGGTCGGCTCGCGTCGGTGGACGCAGACCCAGGCGTCCCTGGGGCGCACCGCCGCGGTCGATCCGGCCGTCGATCGTGCGCTCGCGATCGGCACCGGGATGGGCACCTTCGATCGCTTCTGGCATCGGGTCCGCGATCCGGTCGACATCGACGTGCCGATGCACTACCGGCTGCCGGGGGTCGCCCTGAAGCGGCTCGTCGGGACGATCGCGACGGCCGTGTCGATCAAGCCCGATCGACGCGAGCATCGGCATGAAGGACGACCAGTCCGACATCACGTTCGTGCACGCGCGGGCCGGCAGCGCGATCAACACACGCGCCGCGATCGCCGCCGTGGCCCGAGCCATCCGAGCGGGTCACACGACGGTCGAGCTCCACATGCGCGCGGTCGCTCCGCGCATCTCCGACGCGAAGCTCGGCCGGACGATCGTGGTGCACCTCGACCGGAACCGGCTCGACCTGTACCAGGGGTTCCACGTGATCCACTCGTGGTCGGTCGCCACCGCGAAGCCGGGGTTCACCACCCCGACCGGCATCTGGTCGATCTACGCGAAGAAGGTGGACCCGACGTGGTACAACCCGGCGCTCGACGGGTGGGGAGCGGGGGAGCCGGCCGTGGTCGGACCCGGCCCGGGCAACCCGATGGGGCCGCGAGCGATCTACATCACCGCCCCCGGGCTCATCCGGATCCACGGGACGTCCGACCCGGGGTCCATCGGTCGCTACGCATCGCATGGATGCATCCGGATGAACAACGACGACGTCGTCCAGCTCTTCCCGATGATCCCCGTCGGCGCGCACGTCGTGATCGTGGGCGCCCGGCCGGCGAACGCGGGCTACTGGGACACGCCGCCCGCCATGGACACCTGAGCCTCCTTGAAATCACACGCGTGTGATCTACGATGCGCGCGATGCGAGCGTGCGCCAAGATGCGATGCGGTCAGGAGCCCGTCGCCACCATCTCCCTGCGGTATGCGGAGCGCCGGGTCGTGGTGGCGGATCTGCTGATCGAGCGTGATCCGAACCTCCTGGATCTGTGCCGGGAGCACGTCGAGCGGATGACCCCGCCGATCGGGTGGGCCGTCGACGATCGCCGCGCGCCCGCGCCGATCGGCGTCTGAAGCCGGGTCCTCGAGCCGGCCTCGGACGAACGGTCCGCTTCGGCGTCCCCCGTTCGGGGGCGTGTCGGCGCCTCCGGGGGGTGGGAACGGGCACCTCCGGGAGAGACCAAAGATGACGGACCCGGGCCATGCGCCCGCGAGCCGCTGCGGCCGACACCTCTCCCATGGCACACAACGGTCTCTGCCCCAAGTGCAAGCAGGGCGACCTGATCGCGATCTCGATGACCGTGAGCGAGCGTGACCTCACCTTCACGACCTGCCACCTCTGCGAAGCGAAGTGGTGGTTCCGTGAGGGCGAGCTCGTGCCGCTGACCTCCGTCATCGACCTCGTCGTCAAGAAGTAGTCGCTCCCGCTCCGCCGGTCGGCGCGTTCCGCCGCTCCGGTAGGATGCCGGTCCGTGGGCCGTCCGGACCTCGATCGCATCTTCAAGGCGTACGACGTGCGCGGCGTCGTGCCCGACGACCTCGATGCCGACCTCGTTCGTTCGATCGGCGCCGCGTTCGCGGTGTGGACCGACGCTCCCGCCATCCTGCTGGGACGCGACTGCCGGCTCTCCTCGCCCGAGCTCGCGGCGGCGATCGCCGAGGGCGCGACCCTGCAGGGCGTCGACGTCGTCGACCTCGGTCTGGCCTCGACCGACCTCGTGTACTTCGCGAGCGGCTCGCTCGACCTGCCGGCGGTGATGCTCACCGCGAGTCACAACCCCAAGCAGTACAACGGGCTGAAGTTCTGCATGCCCGGCGCCCGTCCGGTCGGTGAGGAAACCGGCCTGCGGGACATCCGGGCCATGGTCGAAGCGGGAGACCTCCCGCCGGCCGACGCCCGGGGCGCGGTGCGGCCCCGCGATCTGCTCGAGGCCTACACCGAGCACGTCCTGTCGTTCGTCGACGTCGAGGCGATGCGGCCGATGACCGTGGTCGCGGACACGGCCAACGGCATGGGCGGCCTCGTCGTGCCGCCGGTGCTCGGGCGGCTCCCGGTGACGCTGCATCACCTCTTCGCCGAGCTGGATGGGACGTTCCCGAACCATCCGGCCGATCCGCTCGATCCGGCGAACCAGCGCGATCTGAAGGCCGCGATGCTGGACGTCGGCGGCGACATCGGGCTCGCGTTCGACGGCGACGCCGATCGGGTGTTCCTGATCGACGAGCGGGCGGCGGACGTCTCCGGGTCGCTGCTGACGGCGCTGGTGGCCAGGGCGATGCTCCGCCGCGAGCCCGGCGCGAAGATCGTCCACAACCTGATCTGCTCGTGGATCGTCCCGGAGACGATCCGGGCGGAGGGCGGCGTCCCCGTGCGCACGCGCGTCGGCCATTCGTTCATCAAGCAGGTGATGGCGGACACCGGGGCGATCTTCGGCGGGGAGCACTCGGGGCACTACTACTTCCGCGAGAACTACCGCGCGGACTCGGGGCTGATCGCGGCGGTCGTCGCGATGGGCGAGCTGTCCGCGTCCGGCGGAACGCTGTCCGAGCTGCTGCTGCCGTTCCGGAAGTACTTCGACTCCGGCGAGATCAACTCGCGCGTGCGGCGACCAGCACGGCGCGATCGAGGAGATCGCGGCGGAGCTGGCCGACGGGCGGCAGGACCGCCTCGACGGCCTGACCGTCGAGTTCGACGACTGGTGGTGTAACGTCCGCGCCTCGAACACCGAACCGTTGCTCCGCCTGAACGTCGAGGCCAGGACCGCCGAGCTGCTGGCGGAGAAGACGACCTGGATGCTCGAGCTGATCCGAGATCGAGGAGGTGAGCCGTGACGCTGGACCCGGAGCTGCTGCGGATCCTCGTGTGCCCGAACGACCGCGGCGAGATCGACTACCACGAACAGGAGCAGGTCATCGTCTGTCGCACGTGCGGGTACCGCTACCCGGTCCGCGACGACATCCCGGTGATGCTGATCGACGAGGCCGAGAAGCCCGGAGCCGCGACGCGTTGACCGATCTGGACGACGTGCAGGCCCTCCGCGCGGCCGATCCTTCCTCCATGCTCGCCACCGTCGCGGCGTTGCCGTCGCACGTCCGGGAGGCCTACGCGAACGGCGCCGCCGCGACCGGCCTGCCGGCGCTCGACGACGTCACGGCCGTCGTCGTGTGCGGCATGGGCGGCTCGGCCGTCGCCGGGGACGTGCTGAAGGCGTCGTTCCGCGACCGGCTCGGCATGCCGGTCGACGTGAACCGCTCGCCGGTGCTGCCGGCGTTCGCCGGACCGCGCACCCTCGTCGTGGTCTCGTCGTACTCCGGCACGACCGCGGAGACCCTCGCGTCGTTCGCCGAAGCCGTCGAGCGCGGCTGTCGGATCGTGGCGGTGACCTCGGGCGGGCCGCTCGGTGAGGAGTGTGCGGCGCGCGGCTTCGCGGCGGTGCACGTGCCGGGCGGCTTCCAGCCGAGGGCCGCACTCGGCCACCTCACGTTCGCCGCGCTCGGCGCCCTCGAGGCCGCCGGGTTGCTCCCGAGGCTCGGCGCGGACGTCGATGAGGTGGTCCGCGAGCTCGAGGGACTCGCCGAGGAGCTGGCGCCGGCCGTGCCGACGAACGAGAACCCCGCGAAACGCCTCGCGATCTGGCTCGGCGACCGCGTTCCCGTCGTGTGGGGTGCGGAGGGCGTGCCGGCCGTTGCCGCGATGCGGTGGAAGACGCAGCTGAACGAGAACGGCAAGGTGCCGGCGTTCGCGGCGACGATGAGCGAGCTCGACCACAACGAGGTCGTCGGATGGACGGCGCCCTACGGTGAGCGGTTCGCGGTGATCGGCCTGCGCGACGACGGCGAGCCCGCCGGCGCGGGCCCTCGGTTCCCGCTGTCGGCCGACATCGTCCGGGAGGCCGGGCGGCACCTACGACGAGGTGCGCTCGCGCGGCCGCTCGCCGCTCGCGCGCCTGCTGTCCCTCGTGCTCGTCGGCGACTTCACGAGCTGCTACGTGGGGCTCCGCCGCGGCGTGGATCCGACGCCGGTCGCCGCGATCGACCGGCTGAAGGCCGCGCTCGCGGGGCGAGGATGACCGCCGGGCTCCCCGGTCCCGGCGACGACCTGCCGGCGCGGGCGGCCGCGGTCGTCCGCACCCGCTCCGACCTCGTGCCGGCCGTCGCCGTGGTGCTGGGCTCCGGCCTCGGGCCCGCCCTGGGCGCCGCCTTCGACGTCGACGCCTCGTTCGCGTTCGACGAGCTCCCCGGGCTCCCGCCGCCGGGCGTCCCCGGACATGCGGGGACGCTGCAGCTCGGGCGGCTCGCCGGCGTCGCCGTCGCGGCGTTCAGCGGCCGCGTCCACCTCTACGAGGGGCACGGCATGGACGTGCCGGCCCTGCTGCCGCGGCTCGCGCACGAGCTCGGGGCCGGGACGATGGTGCTCACGGCCGCCGTCGGCGGGCTGGAGCCCGGCGTGGATGCGGGCACGGTCATCGTGCTCCGCGACCACCTCAACATGATGGGGGTCGCGCCGCTCCGCGGGTGGCGCTACCCGGACGGGACGCCCGCCTTCATCGACGCCAGCCAGATCTACGACCCGGCGCTGTCCTCGCTCGCGCTCGAGCGCGCCGACGCGATCGGCGTCGCCGCCGTCCCGGGCGTCTACGGCGCGATGAGCGGCCCCGCCTACGAGACCCCGACGGAGGTGGCGATGCTGCAGCGCCTGGGGGCCACCGTCGTGGGCATGTCGATGGTCCCGGAGGCGCTGCCCGCCCGCGCGCTCGGCATGCGGGTGCTCGGCATCTGTAGTCTGACGAACGCGTTCGGCGAGCACGTGACCCACGACGAGGTGGTCCGCGTGTCGAACGAGACCGCACAGGCGGTCGGGAGGCTCTTGGTGGACCTGTTCCCCCGACTCCCGTCGGCCGGCACGGAAGGAGCCTGAGACGTGGCAGACATCAAGGACCCCGCGCTCGCGACGACGGGGCGCGAACGGATCGAGTGGGCGGCCAGCGAGATGCCGGTGCTGCGCCAGATCCGCGAACGCTTCGAGAAGGAGCGCCCCCTCGAGGGCATCCGGATCGCCGCGTGCCTGCACGTGACCACCGAGACCGCGAGCCTGATGGAGACGCTGGCCGCCGGCGGCGGGAACGTGCTGCTCGCGGCCTCGAACCCGCTGTCGACCCAGGACGACGTCGCCGCCGCGCTCACCGAGCAGAGCGGCGTGGAGACGTTCGCGATCAAGGGCGAGGACAACGACACCTACTACAAGCACCTCAACGCGGTGCTCGACCTGCGGCCGCAGATCACGATGGACGACGGCGCGGACCTCGTGAGCGTGATCCACACGCAGCGGGCCGACCAGCTCGCCGACGTGCTCGGCGGCACGGAGGAGACGACCACCGGCGTGATCCGCCTGCGCGCGATGGCGCGCGACGGGGCGCTCGCGTACCCGATCGTCTCGGTGAACGACGCCGACACGAAGCACCTGTTCGACAACCGGTTCGGCACCGGCCAGTCCACGATGGACGCGATCATGCGCTCCACGAACCGGCTGATCGCCGGCCGCACCGTCGTGGTGTGCGGCTACGGGATGTGCGGACGCGGGGTCTCGTCGCGCGCCCGGGGCCTGGGGGCGCACGTCATCGTCACCGAGGTCACGCCGACCGCGGCGCTCGAGGCCGTGATGGAGGGCTACCGGGTGATGCCGCTCCGCGAAGCGGCGCGGATCGGGGACATGTTCATCACCGTGACCGGGGACACGAGCGTGATCCGCCGCGAGCATTTCGAGCTCATGAAGGACGGCGCGATCCTCGCGAACAGCGGCCACTTCGACGTCGAGATCGACAAGGGGGCGCTGCGCGAGCTCGCGACCGGCGGGGTCCGGCGCATCCGGGAGTTCGTGGACGAGTACACGCTGGCGGACGGCCGCAAGATCAACCTCCTCGGCGAGGGCCGGCTCGTGAACCTCGCCGCCGCCGAGGGGCATCCCTCCGCCGTGATGGACATGTCGTTCGCGAACCAGGCGCTGTCCGTCGAGTGGATCGTGAAGAACCACGCCTCCCTCGAGAAGCGCGTCTATCCGGTGCCGGTCGAGATCGACACGGAGGTCGCGCGATTGAAGCTCCGGGCGATGGGCGTCGAGATCGACGCGCTGACCTCGGAGCAGGCCGAATACCTCGACTCGTGGCAGCAGGGCACATGAGGCCCGTCGCGCCGTAGCCGCCGTGGACGAACCGGTCGCGATCCGAGCCGCCTACGAACGGTTCCCGGCGTCCGTGAAGGGCGCGTTCCTGTTGCGCGGGGCCGATGGCCTGCCGCACCAGGTCCGGATCGAGGTGGCGCGAGCGGCCGAGATGGCCGGGGGCCCCCCGCAGCCGATCGCGATCGATCCGCTCGTGCTCGAGGTGGCGCCCACGCAGGACACGTTCGTCCCGTTCGAGGTGCCGACGATGGAGATCGCGTCCGGCTGGTACCGGTTGGAGTGCCAGATCGTCGTCGACGGGATACCGATGCTCGTGCATCCCGGCGAGCCGTTCCCGATCCCCTGGCCGCGCTCGGCCGTGCGCCGCGGCACGGTCGCGATCGGGAAGAAGGCCGGCGGCGTCTCGCTCGAGACGCTCGAATGCGTCGCCGATCGCGTGCGGCTGGTGTTCGCCGCCGACGAGGCTGCCGAGGCCGGCGATGCAGGTCGACGGCGAGTCGCATCCGATCGTCGCCGTCGAGTTCGACGAGGACGCGGGCCGGGGGCGGGTGCTTGCCTATCCGGCGCTGCGGACCCACGAACGGCTGTCGGTCATGCTGCCCGGCGAGCGGCCGGTCGACATCCCGCTGCCGTAACCCTCGCCCCTGATCGCTCGCCGGGCGCGTCGGTGGCGCGGCGCTATCGTCGCGCGGTGCTCGGCACGGTCCTCGACGTGGTGTTCCCGCGGCGCTGCGCGGGATGCGCCGACGGTCCGTGGCCCTTCTGCGAACGCTGCCGCGACCAGCTCATCCCGCTGTCGCCTCCCTGGTGCCGTCGGTGCGGCCGTCCGGCCGAGACCGCCGTCGCCCGACTGCGCCGACTGCCCACCGCCGCCGGTGTCGTCGGCGCGCTCGCCGTTCCTCTACGACGGCCCGGCACGCCAGGCCGTCCACCGGCTGAAGTTCTCGGGCTGGCGCGACGTCGGATCGGCGCTGGCGTCCGCGATCGCCGCCTGCGAGGACCTGCCGGCGGCCGACGTCATCACGTGGGTGCCGCTGGCGAGGCGGCGCCTGTCCGACCGCGGCTACGACCAGGCCCGCGTCCTGGCCTCGGGGCTCGGCCGTCGCCTGCACGTGCCCGTCCGCCGGCTGCTCCGGCGCACGCTCGCGACCGATCCGCAGGCGCGGCGCCGGGGCGTCGGACCGGCGGGCGGCGATGGCCGGGGCCTTCGCGCCGGTCCGCCCTTCGCCGCGCCGGGTGCTGCTGGTCGACGACGTGCTCACCACGGGGGCCACGGTCGCCGCCTGCGCCGAGGCGCTCGCGGCCGCGGGGGCCCGCGAGGTCCACGTGGCCACCGCCGCCCGTTCCTTCCACGCACCCGCGTTGCGCGCGCGCCGCGACCGTGCCTATCCTCGGGAGGGCTCTCGTCCGGGTCTGTGGTTGCCCGGGGATCATCCCCGGTAGTCGATGCCAGCCGCGGGCGAAACGACCCACGTAAGGTCACCCTTGGTGGCCGAGCATGGCGCGGTTTAGAGGTAAGTCCTGCCCCGGGTGACCGGGAGAGGGCGGGAGTTCGGTCGCCGCGGACGTCCGGGCGACGGGGCGAGCGCCCCCGCAGGCGGGTGTGGGGACAAAGACCAGGTCAGCCGGACGGGAGCCCACCGACCGACGGGAGACGGACCGGTCCGATGGAGTTGACGTTCACCGCTCGGGGCGTCGAGGTCACCGAGGGGATCAAGGACGCGGCCGAGCGGAAATTGGCGCCGCTCGGCCGGCTCGAACCCCGCGCGACGTCGGTCGACCTCCGGCTGATCGGCGAACACCACCCGACCTACGACGGGGTGAAGCGGGTGGAGGCGGCGCTGCGCGTGCCCCGCAAGACGTTCCGCGCCGAGGCGGAGGCAGGCGACGTGCTCACGGCGCTCGATCGCGTGAAGGACAAGCTGGAGCGCCAGGTCCGCGATCATCACCGCCGGCGGCGGCCGACGAAGCGGAAGGCCGGGGTAGACTCCGCCGAGACTCAAGCCCCTGCCGAGGGTTAGGGGGTGGGCGAAGGAGCAGCGGTGGCGAAGGAACGCGAGGGCGACGTCGAACGGCTCCGCGTCATGGTCGTGGACGATCACGCGTTGTTCCGGCGCGGCCTCGAGATGGTCCTCGGCGGCGAACCGGACCTGGATCTGGTGGGCGAGGCCTCCGACGGGCAGGAGGCGATCGAGAAGGCCACGGAGCTGATGCCCGACGTCGTCCTGATGGACGTCCGGATGCCGCGGCGTTCGGGGATCGAGGCCACGGCCCAGATCCGCGACCTCCTGCCGCACGTGAAGATCCTGATGCTCACGATCAGCGACGAGGAGAGCGATCTCTACGACGCGATCAAGGCCGGCGCCTCGGGGTACCTGCTGAAGGAGATCCCGATCGAGGAGGTCGCGGACGCGATCCGCAGCGTCTGGGCCGGCCAGTCCCGCATCTCGCCGTCGATGGCCTCGAAGCTCCTGAACGAGTTCGCCGCGATGTCGAAGGCCACCGACGAACGCCCGCCGATGCCGGCGCCGCGCCTGACCGACCGGGAGATGGAGGTCCTGCGCCTCGTCGCCCAGGGCCTCAACAACCGCGACATCGCGAAGCAGCTGTTCATCTCCGAGAACACGGTGAAGAACCACATCCGCAACATCCTGGAGAAGCTCCACCTCCACTCGCGCATGGAAGCGGTGGTCTACGCCGTGCGCGAGAAGATGATCGAGATCACCTGAGCGGCGCTACGCTGCGTCCGTGACCGCGCCGTCCTCCCGCACCGTCGCCCAGCTGCTCGTCGCGTGCCTCGAGAACGAGGGCGTGCGGTACGTGTTCGGGCTCCCGGGGGAGGAGAACCTCCACCTGATCGACGCGCTCGCCGACTCGCCGATCCGGTTCGTCACCACGCGCGACGAGCGGGGCGCCGCGTTCATGGCCGACATCTACGGCGCGCTGACCGGCAGGGCGGGCGTCTGCATGGCGACGCTCGGCCCGGGCGCGATCAACCTGCTGCTCGGCGTGGCCGACGCGCAGCTCGACTCGCATCCGCTCGTGGCGATCACCGCGCAGGCGGGCCTCGATCGCCTCTACAAGGAGTCGCATCAGGTCGTCGACCTCGTGTCGCTGTTCCGGCCCGTGACGAAATGGGGCGACATGGTGACGCTGCCCGGCGCCGCGCCCGAGATGGTGCGGAAGGCGTTCAAGCAGGCCGAGACCGAGCGGCCGGGCGCCACGTTCCTGATCCTGCCCGAGGACGTCGCCGAACGCCGGACCGACGGGGAGCCGCTCCCGGTGAACGTCCCGCGCGATCCGGCGCCGTCGGAGGACCAGGTCCATCGGGCGATCCACGTGCTCGCCGAGGCGGAGCATCCGGTCGTGCTCGCCGGGGCCGGCGTGGCGCGCGACGGCGCGATGGACGCGCTCGTTCGCTGCAGCGAACGCCTCAACCTCCCGGTCGCCACGACGTTCCTCGGCAAGGGCGTGTTCCCCGACGACCACCCGAACGCGCTCGGCACGATCGGGTTCATGGTGAAGGACTACGCGAACTTCGGGTTCGACCGGGCCGACGTCGTGGTGGCGGTCGGGTACGACCTCGTCGAGTACGCGCCCTCCCGCTGGAACCCGGCGCGGGACAAGCGGATCATCCACGTGCACCGGACCGTGGCGGAGGTCGACGCCCACTACACGCTCGCGGTGGGCCTGCAGGGCTCGATCGGGCAGACGCTCGAGCAGATCGCCGCGTCCACGGCGATCCACCCGGTGAGCGGCGCGATCCCGCCGGTGAAGCGCCTCGTCCGCGAGGAGCTGGAGCGGGGCGCCGCCGAGGACGCGTTCCCCCTGGTGCCGGCGCGGATCGTCTCGGACGTCCGCGAGGCGATGGGCCGCGCCGACATCGCGCTGTGCGACACCGGCGCGGTGAAGATGTGGATGGCTCGCCTGTATCCCACGTACGAACCGAACACGTGCGTGATCTCGAACGGCCTCGCGACGATGGCGTTCTCGCTGCCCGGCGCGCTCGCGGCGAAGCTCGTGTTCCCCGACCGGAAGGTCCTGGCGGTGATGGGGGACGGGGCGTTCCTCATGAGCGCGGCCGAGATCGAGACGGCTGTCCGCGAGCGGGTGCCGTTCGTGATCCTGGTGTGGGTCGACGGCGGGTACGGCCTGATCGGCTGGAAGCAGGACCTGCATTTCGGGCGACGCGAGGCGGTCTCGTTCGGCAATCCCGACTTCGTGCGGTTCGCGGAGAGCTTCGGCGCACGCGGCTACCGGATCCAGAGCGCCGGCGAGCTCCTGCCGACGCTCCGCAAGGCGCTCGAGGACGACACCGTGAGCGTGATCGCCTGCCCCGTCGACTACACGGAGAACGCGCGGCTCGTCGAGCGGCTGGGAGCGCTGCAGGAGCCGATCTGAGCGCCTGAGGGCTCTGCGCGGACCCGCGGCTACACTGGAAGACCCGAACACCCGAAGGATGCTTCGTGCCCGTACTCGACAAGATCTCGAACCTCGGCGAAGGCCGGAAGCTGAAGAACCTGCAGGACCTGGCCCGGATCGTGAACACCTACGAGCCGGAGGTCGAGGACCTCAGCGACGACGAGCTCTCCGCCCGCACGCCGGAGTTCCGCCAGCGCATCGACAACGGCGAGCCGCTGGACGATCTCCTGCCCGAGGCGTTCGCCACCGTGCGGGAGGGCGCCCGGCGGACGATCGGCCAGCGACACTTCGACGTCCAGCTGATGGGCGGCGCGGCGCTGCACCAGGGCAACATCGCCGAGATGAAGACCGGCGAGGGCAAGACCCTCGTGTCCACCCTGCCGGGGTACCTGAACGCCCTCGAGGGCAAGGGCGTCCACATCGTCACGGTGAACGACTACCTCGCCAAGCGCGACTCCGAGTGGATGGGCGGGATCTACCGGTTCCTGGGCCTCAACGTCGGGCTGATCCAGGCCTCGATGATCGCCGCAGCAGCGCCGGCCCGCGTACGCCTCGGACATCACGTACGGCACGAACAACGAGTTCGGGTTCGACTACCTGCGCGACAACATGGCGATGCACATCGACGAGTGCGTCCAGCGCGGGTACCGCTTCGCGATCGTGGACGAGGTCGACTCGATCCTGATCGACGAGGCCCGGACCCCGCTGATCATCAGCGGCATGGTGGCCGACTGCGCGAAGTGGTACCAGACGTTCGCGCGCGTCGCGCCCCGCCTCACGCGCGACGTCGACTACGAGGTCGAGGAGGCGAAGTACCAGGTCGCGGTCACCGAGGCGGGCGTCGAGAAGGTCGAGGAGATCCTGGGGCTCGAGAACCTCTACGACCACTCGAACACGATGCTCGTGCACCACCTGCACAACGCGCTGCGCGCGAAGGAGCTGTACAAGCGCGACGTCGCCTACGTGGTGCAGCAGGGCGAGGTCAAGATCGTCGACGAGTTCACCGGGCGGGTGCTGGAGGGCCGGCGCTACTCCGAGGGCCTGCACCAGGCGATCGAGGCGAAGGAGGGCGTCAAGATCAAAGAGGAGAACCAGACGCTCGCCACGATCACGATCCAGAACTACTTCAAGATGTACGACAAGCTCTCCGGGATGACCGGTACCGCGAAGACGCAGCTCACGGAGTTCGAGGAGACGTACAAGATCAGCGTCGTCGAGATCCCGACGAACCAGACGATGATCCGCGACGACCAGCAGGACGAGATCTACAAGACCGAGGACGAGAAGTGGGGCGCGGTGATCGACGACATCGTCGCGCGCAGCGAGGAAGGGCAGCCGATCCTCGTCGGGACGGTGTCGATCGAGAAGTCCGAGCGCCTGTCCGGCCTGATGAACAAGCGCGGGGTCGAGCACGACGTCCTGAACGCGAAGAACCACGAGAAGGAAGCCATGATCGTGGCGCAGGCCGGCCGCAAGGGCTCGGTCACGGTCGCGACGAACATGGCCGGCCGCGGCGTCGACATCCTGCTGGGCGGCAACCCGGAGTACCTCGCGCGACAGGAGATGGCCGCGCGGGGCTTCGACAACGATCGCTACCTCCTGTTCGAGATGGACGACGAGGAGCGCGCGGCCTACGAGGCCGAGTACGAGCCGGTCTTCGCGAAGCTCAAGACGCAGACCGACGAGGAGCACGAGGCGGTCGTCGGGCTCGGCGGTCTCTACGTCCTGGGCACCGAGCGCCACGAGTCCCGGCGCATCGACAACCAGCTGCGCGGCCGTTCCGGGCGGCAGGGCGACCCCGGCGCGTCGCTGTTCTACCTCTCGCTCGAGGACGACCTGATGCGGATGTTCGCCTCCGACCGGGTGGCCTCGATCATGGAGCGGCTGAAGTGGCCCGACGGCGAGCCGATCGAGGCGAAGATGGTCTCGCGCGCGGTCGCGAACGCCCAGAAGCAGATCGAGGAGCTCAACTACGAGCGCCGCAAGAACGTCCTGAAGTACGACGAGGTGATGAACGGCCAGCGCGAGGTGATCTACGGCGAGCGCCGGAAGATCCTCGAGGGCGAGGACCTGAAGGAGCAGGCGCTCGGCTTCGTCCAGGACGTCGTCGCCGGCGTCGTGGCGGACTGGCTGCCGGCCGACACGTACCCCGAGGACTGGGACCTGGAAGGCCTCGTCACGGCCGCGAACGAGTTCTTCCCGGCGCGGAGCTCGGCGGCCGACCTGGCCGAGGTGCGAGAGATCCCCGCGATCCAGGAACGGTTGGTCGAGGAGGCGCTGGCGGCCTACGAGGACAAGGAGCGCGCGGTCGGCGACGAGGTGATGCGCGAGCTCGAGCGGGTCGTGCTGCTCAACATCACCGACACGAAATGGCGCGAGCACCTCTACGAGATGGACTACCTGCAGGAGGGCATCCACCTGCGCGCGTACGCCCAGCGCGATCCGCTCACGGAGTACCGCCGCGAGGCGTTCGAGATGTTCGAAGAGCTCACGGACTCGATCCAGGAAGACTTCGTGAAGTACATCTACCGGGTCGAGGTCGTGCAGGAGCAGCCGCGCGCCCAGGCCCCTCGCGTGCAGCGCGTCCAGGAGAACCGCGACGAGGTCGCCTCGGGGGCCGGGGGAGCGGGCCAGGAGCCGTCGGCCGGCGCGCAGGCCGGGAACCCGCAGCAGGTCATCAGCGACAAGGTGCCGCGCAACGCCCCGTGCCCGTGCGGCAGCGGCAAGAAGTACAAGAAGTGCCACGGCGCCGTCGTGTAGCGGTCGGCCCGCGACCCGTCAGATCCTCAGCGCCATCAGCTGGATCGGGTTCTCCGGCCCGAACAGGTCCAGCTCGGCCGCCGGCGTGAAGCCCTTCGCCAGGTAGAAGGCCCGGGTCGCCGCGTACTCCGGGCCGGGGTCCGTGCGGTCGGAGAGCGTCTTCACCACCAGGAGGCGGACCGAGGCCTCCGCGCCGCAGATCCGCCACGAGGCGGTCGACGAGCGCGGGTCCCGGCGCCATCGCCCGCGCGCGTCCCGGTGGACCGCGAGCCAGGAGATCTCGGCCGCGCGATCGGAGGGGCGCGTCGACGGTGAGGAAGCCAACCACGAGCCCCTCGCGCTCGGCGACGAGCCCCGGCTGCGTCCGGACCGCTTCGGCGCACTCCCGGATGCCCTCGTCCAAGCCGAACCAGTCGGGGAGCGACGCGATGATCGCGTCGCACGTGGCCGCGTCCGTCGGGCGGAGGTCCCGGACCTCCACGCCTACGTCCGGATCGTGAGCTTGCACGACGCCGGGACCAGCCGGCCGCGATCGACGCTCTCGACCGTGAAGCGGGTGTCGTTGAGGTCGACGATCGTGGTCATCTCGAAGCTGATCCAGAGCTCGCCGGGGCCGGCGATGTTCGCGAGCGCGGCCGCCTCGGCCGTGCACAGCCGCACGAGGTCGGCGCGGTGGCCGTAGCCGTAGGACGCGCCGCCGCGCAGCTCCGGCGAGGTCCACGACGCGAGCGTGATCCAGGCCCCGATCGCGGCCGCCGGGTTCGTGAACCGGGCCAGGACCGCCTTGTCCAGACCGGCCGCCATCATCCCTTCCATCTGTTCGACGGCCTGCTGCTGGATCGAGCCGGGCTTCGCGGCGTCGTCGCCGTCGGGGACCTCGAGGAAGAGCCAGGTGACCGGCTGCTGATCGAGGACGAGCAGGGTCGGCAGGTCGGGTAACGTCGTCGTCAGCAGCTGATCGAACGTCGTCTCGAACTCCATCGGCGAAGCATAGGCGCCGAGCGGGCGAGGCCGCCGGTTAGACTCGGCGGCATGACCACGGAGTCCACCGAACGGCTCGCCGCGTTGGTCGAACGCGTGCGCGCGGCACGGGGGTTCCTTTGACGTCGAGGGCAAGCAGGCGCAGGTCGCACAGCTGGAGGTCGACGCCTCCGATCCGTCGCTCTGGGACGATCCCGCGAACGGGCAGCGCGTCACGTCGAAGCTCGCCCGGCTGAACGCCGAGGTCAACCGCTACGAAGCCTTGCAGCGCAGGCTCGATGATGCGCTCGCGATGGATGAGCTCCTCGACGAAGCCGACGACGCCGGCCTGCAGCGCGAGCTGGCGGAGGCCACCGATTCGCTCGAGCGGGACGTGGAGCGCGTCGAGCTCGCCGCCCTGCTCGCCGGCCCCTACGACGCCAACGACGCGATCGCGACCGTCCAGGCGGGCGCCGGCGGGACCGAGTCGATGGATTGGACCGACATGTTGCTCCGGATGTACCTGCGGTGGGCCGAGCGCGAGGGCTTCGGCGTCGACGTCGACGAGGTGCACTACGGCGACGAGGCCGGCATCAAGTCGGCCACGTTCACGGTGCACGGAGCGAACGCGTACGGGCTGCTGTCCACGGAGCGCGGCGTCCACCGCCTGGTCCGGATCAGCCCGTTCGACGGGCAGAAGCGTCGCCACACGTCGTTCGCGTCCCTCGACGTGATCCCGGCCCTCGACGAGGCCGAGGCCGACGAGGTGGAGATCGACGAGAAGGACCTCCGGATCGACGTCTACCGCTCGACGGGCCCCGGCGGCCAGGGCGTGAACACCACCGACTCGGCGGTGCGCATCACGCACCTGCCGACCGGGATCGTCGTGGCGTGCCAGAACGAGCGCTCGCAGCTGCAGAACAAGGCGACCGCGATGGGCATCCTGAAGGCGCGGCTGGCGGAGCTGGAGCGGCGCCGGCGGCAGGAGGAGATGGACGAGCTCCGCGGCGAGCGCAAGGCGGTGGACTTCGGTTCGCAGATCCGGTCGTACGTGCTCGCGCCGTACCAGATGGTCAAGGACCACCGGACCGGCGTCGAGGTCGGCGATCCGTCCCGGGTCCTCGACGGCGACCTCGATCGGTTCATCGAGGCGGAGCTGCGCCGGCGCGCCTCCGCCCCCGCCGACGTGGACTGAAGCTCATCTGCCCGCTTCCCGGGGAAATCGGGAGCCTCTGGTAGGGTTGGCCGACGTTCCACCGACTTCCCCGTACCCCCAAACCATGATCAGTCTCCAGCACGTCACGAAGACGTATAAGACCGGTGTCGTCGCCCTCGAGGACGTCTGCATCGAGATCGAGAAGGGCGAGTTCGTCTTCGTCGTCGGCCCCTCCGGCTCCGGCAAGTCGACCACGCTCCGGCTGCTCCTTCGCGAGGAGGAGCCGAGCACCGGCGAGGTGTTCGTCGCCGGCAAGAACCTGATGCGGCTGACGTCGCTCGGCGGGATCCCGAAGCTCCGGCGCAACATCGGCTGCGTGTTCCAGGACTTCAAGCTGCTCCAGGACAAGACCGTGTTCGAGAACGTGGCCTTCGCGCTGGAAGTGATCGGCAAGCAGAAGCACGTGATCGACACCCGCGTGCCCGAGATCCTCGAGTACGTCGGCCTCGGCGACAAGCTGAACAGCTACCCGGACGAGCTCTCGGGCGGCGAACAGCAGCGGGTCTCGATCGCGCGGGCCTGCGTGAACCGCCCGCTGGTGCTGCTGGCGGACGAGCCGACCGGCAACCTCGACCCGAACACCAGCGTCGACATCATGCGGCTGCTCGACAAGGTGAACAAGATCGGCACGACGGTCGTGATGGCGACGCACGACCAGGCGATCGTCGACGCGATGCGCAAGCGCGTGATCGAGCTGGACAAGGGCAAGGTCGTCCGCGACCAGTCCCGGGGGGTCTACTCGTAGCGGTGAACCGCATCGAGTTCTACTTCAAGGAGACCGCCGCCGGCATCCGGCGCAACGGGATCCTCGCCTTCGCGGCGATGTCCACCGCGTTCATCGCGCTGTTCCTGTTCGGGCTCGCGCTGATCATCGCGCGCGAGCTGAACCTCGTGATCGAGGCGTACACCGGCAACGTCCAGGTGGCGGTGTACCTCGACGACCCCGTCCGGCCCGACACGGTGGCGAGCCTCCAGCAGACGCTCCAGGCGCTCCCGGCGGTCAAGACGGTGGACTTCGAGGACAAGCAGGCGGCCTGCGACCGGTTCCACCAGCTGTTCGCGAACCAGCCGTCGATCATCGACAACGTGCCGTGCGACGTGATCCCGGCGTCGCTGCGCGTGACGCTGGCCGATACGTCGCAGTACCGGCAGGTGACCGCGGCGCTCGCCTGCGTCCCCGACCCGCAGACGGGCACGCTCGCGTGCGAACCGGGCGTGCGGCGGGTCGAGGACTACCGAGATCTGCTGGACCGATTGTCGGCGGTGACCCGCGTGCTCTCGCTCGGCATCTTCTCCGTGGCCGTGATCATGCTCGTGAGCGCGGTCGTCCTGGTCGCGAACACGTTACGGATGGGGATGTTCGCGCGCCGGAAGGAGATCGGGATCATGCGCCTGGTCGGCGCGACGAACTGGCGCATCCGCGTGCCGTTCCTGATCGAAGGGCTCGTGGAGTCGCTCGTCGGCGCCACCTTGGCGATCATCGGGCTGTTCCTCGTGAAGGTGCTCGTGATCGATCAGCTGCGCGGCAAGGTGGCGTTCCTGCCGCTGATCCGCAACGGTGACGTGCTGGCGATCGCGCCCTTCATCCTCCTCGCGGCGGTCGCCGTCGCGGTCATCGCCGGGACGATCGGGATCCGCCGCTTCCTCGACGTGTAGCCTCGGCCCATGGGTCGCCGCACCGAAGAAGGGGAGACCGTCGTCGCCTCGAACCGCAAGGCGCGGCACGACTACGAGCTGCTCGAGCGGTTCGAGGCCGGCATCAAGCTCACCGGCGACGAGGTGAAGTCGCTCCGCGCCGGCCGCGCGTCGCTCGTGGACGCGTTCGCGCGGCCGCGCGACGGCGAGCTCTGGCTGGAGGGGATGCACGTCCCGCCGTACGAGCAGGGCGACACGAAGGCGCACCTGCCGCTGCGGCCGCGGAAGCTCCTGCTGCACCGCCGCGAGATCGACGCGATGGCGCGCGACGTGGCCGAGAAGGGCCTGTCCGTCGTGCCGCTCCGTGTCTACTTCACGCACGGCATCGCGAAGGTCGAGCTGGCGCTCGCCCGCGGGAAGCGCCGCTACGAGAAGCGGCAGTCGATCGCGAAGCGCGAGGCCCAGCGCGAGATGGAACGCGCGGCCGGCCGCCGCCGCTAGGGCTTCAGCCGGGTCGGACCCCGACCGTATACTTCAGTGGACAACCGAATATGGGGGTGTACTGGCTTCGATTCGGACGGAGAACCGTCTGGGAGAAGCGGGCCGTGATCCCGGATGTCACGTAAAACGCCGGACCAACACAAGCGCCAACGACGAGTTCGCGCTCGCTGCCTAGTCTCTAGGTAGCCGCCCGTCCCGAAGGCCTGCGGTCGGGGCACGGGCGTCATGAAGCAGGCTCACCGCGACGGTCCTGCCTGGGGGCCGTCGAGGGACATCGCACCCGGGCTGGCCGAGGGGTCGTCCGCCGGTGGACGTCCCTGAGGCGAGATCTGATCGCCGGATGCGCCCGGAGAAGTCCCAGATGGTCGCCCGAACACGCGGGTTCGAATCCCGCCACCTCCACTACAACGACCTCGTCCTCGGCCTCAGGTCGGACGTGACCGATGATCCTAGCCACGAACCTGCTGGAACAACCGATCGATGAATCTCGGTTCATGGCGGACCTGATCCCCGATGCTCGGCTGATCGAGCTGGAGGGAGACGATCACGTGTGGTTCGCGGGCGACACCGACTCGATCGCGGACTCCATCCAGGAGTCCATCACGGCTCGAAGCCGGACCATGACTCGAGCGGTTCTGCGGTTCCTTCCTCGACACCACTGGGGACGGACTCCTCGCGACATTCGATGGTCCCGTGCGTGCGGTCCGATGCGCTCATGCGCTCACGGACTCGGTGCACAAGCTGGGGGTCGAGATCCTTGCCGGCTGTCACACGGGCGAGGTCGAACTCGCCGACGAGCGCCAGCAAGTGATCGCCCACCGCCGATAGACTCGGTGCCGTGCAGGTCATCGGACTCGAACCCGTCGACGGGGTGCACGTCACCACGCTCGTCGACAACTCCCTCGACATCCTCATGCCCGATCGAGGTCCGGTGAAGCGTTGGGGGCCGGTCGGGACGGCGGGTGCGGTCGGGATGGTGCCGGCTGAGGTGTTCACGGGTGGCAAGGCGCCCGACCAGCCTCGAGCCGAACACGGGTACTCGGCCCTCATCGAGTTCCGGAAGCGGGACCGGGCCAGACGGGTCCTCTTCGACGCGGGGGTCTCGCCCGACGGGCTCGTCGACAACCTCGACCGTCTCGGGATCTCGGCGGAGACGTTCGAGGCGATCGTCCTGTCTCACGGGCACTACGACCACGTGACGGGGATGGACGGCCTCATCCGCCGTCTGGGCCGGACGAACCTCCCGGTGTTCTTGCATCCGGACGCCTGGAGCCGACGCCGGGTGGCGATCCCGGGAAGCTCGGCCTTCGAACTCCCGGTTCCCAGCAAGGCAGCGTTCGAAGGAGCGGGGTTCGAGGTGATCGAGGGGGTGCAGCCGTCGTTATTGGTCGAGGGCTCGCTGCTCCTCACGGGTGAAGTTGATCGAACGACGGACTTCGAGACCGGCATGGCGATCCATCAAGCGTGGCGCGACAACGGTTGGCAGCCCGACCCACTGATCCTCGACGACCAGGCCGCGATCCTCCATGTGCGCGACAAGGGACTCGTCGTCCTCACCGGCTGTGGTCACGCGGGTATCGTCAACATCGTTCGGTACGCGAAGCGGCTCACCGGGATCGACCGTTTCTACGCCGTCATCGGAGGCTTCCACCTCACCGGGGGGATCTTCGAGACGATCATCCCTGCGACGGTCGAGGCGCTGACCGCCGAATCGCCCGGTGTCGTCGTCCCGGCGCATTGCACCGGGTGGAGGGCGCAGAACGCTCTCGCGGCAGCGATGCCGGAAGCGTTCATCCCGAACAGCGTCGGCACACGGTTCGAACTCTAGCCGCATCGGCGTGACGCGCGTCACAGAACCTCCAGGATCTCGTCGATCATGTCGTCGAGGTCCGGTCTGCTGCGTCGAAGGATGGTTTCCAGAGGGGAGTTCTCATCGACGGCAGGACCCACAGCGAGCAGCCGCGCCGCCAGTGCTGACAACTGGAATGCGGCGACATCGTCGATCTCCCGCCACGTCTCCCCCACGAAACGGCCACCGCCCGCCGGCCGCCCCACCCAACCCTCAGACGCCTGACGGGATAGGAAGTGGGAGTCAACCCCGGCTCTCCGCAGTGGGGACACAGGAAGTCGCTCGGATCGTGGGGCTTATGCACCTCGCGCCCGCAATAGGGACACGGCTGCTTCGGTCCGAACAGCGGCACGGTTCCCCTCCCCTCACCTCGGTCTTAGACTCCACCTCGGTTGTGTCTCGGGTCAATAACGCGGAAGGAGTCGAGATGCGATCTACCACGGGATGCCGGTGCGGGGGATCAGCAAGATGCTGATCATGACACGGGAGGAGGGATGAAATGGACTCACGCGCAGGAGCGTGTGAGTCCGCAGGTTGTCGGTTCGAGTCCCAACCCCGGAGCCAAGAACGTCCAGGTCAGGTACCTCGACGACTCCAAGCTTGAACCGCAAGGTGACGACGAGATCGGGCGCACTTCACTTCATGACGCGGAAAGTAAGATGCGTGACCCCAGCGCCCTCGATCACCCTCGTACTCTCCAGGTCGATCGGGCCGGTCCCTAGATGGTCGAACAATGAGACGCCGCCCCCGAGCAGGACGTGCACCAGGTCTATGTGTATCTCGTCGAGGAGCCCAGCTTTGATGCACTGCTGCACGATGCTCGCGGCACCCACCCCGACGTCCTTGTCGCCTGCGACCGCCTTCGCTTGCTCTACGGCGCTTTCGAGTCCGTCCGTGACGAACGTGAACGGCGATCCTTCATAGACCCAGTCTTGCGGGACCGAGCTGGTAACAACAAAGACCGGTTTGTCCAAAGGATGTTTTCCACCCCACCCATTGGTGAGGTCGAATGTCCTTCGACCAAACACCATCGCCCCTGTCGTTCTGCGCGTCTCGGCAAGGTACTCGGCGGTCTGCGCCGAGACCATGAAGACCATGTCGGTTCCAGGCAGCCTGTATTCGGTGTCGCCAGCGGAGTACCACGCCAAGAGCCTCTCGCCGCCGACACCCATGGGTGCTTCAGGCCCGTCGTTCGGCCCACTGATGAACCCGTCGAGCGAGACTGAGAGCCCTGTGCGGACCTTGCCCATATCCGTCTCCCTTCCGTCCCGATCACCTAGCGACGTTTGCGGCTTGCAACTCGAGAGTCGTCGCGGGCGTGTTGTGGACGACGGAGAGCGAGGGTTCGGCGGCTACCGCTCCCACCTCTGGCGCGTCGCCATCTGGAACGTAGCCGAACGCGCTGAAGCGCGCGCCACGTCTCACCCACTGACGCGGCGGGATCTCGGACTTTCCTTACGCGACAAGCTCCTTCTCCGGTGCGGGGACCTTGGTGCCCCGCGCGCTGCCTGTGCCACTGGAAACCGGCTCAGGATGCGACGTGGGAGGCATCTCGATGCCGCGGAGTGTCAGCTCACCGTGGAGCACGATGTGGGCGACGATCGGGGCGAGCACGTTTCCCGTCAGAAGGAACGCCAACGCCTGGATGCCGCAAGCCACCAGCGCACCCCGAAGCATCTTCCTTGCGGCCCTTGCTCGGAACTCACGGTATCCGAGGTGGTGGACCAAGATCACGAACAACGCTCCGACCACCGCGAGTGCGCCCGAGCCGACCTTTGCCCATGTGGTATCCGTCCAGCCGAGCGCGTCGGTTGCCTGCCAGACAGCCAGGACCGGCAGGGTTGCGAGTAGGACTGCTTCCGCGAACCCGTACACGACCCCTTCCCATAGGAGCCGTCCAACGAGCTGAGAACCTTCAGGGCGAGCGGTTGCGGGCAGACGACGCACGAGAGGCACAACCACCGCGGCTGCGACCAGTCCTGCCAGGATGCCCCAGCCCCATCCCGCCGTCACAAGGTCGTTCAACGACGTACCCGACCAAGCGAGGTAACCAGCCGTCAGGGCGAGCGTCGTCAGTGTGAGGATCGCCACGTAGGGAGTCCGCGACACGTGACCGAGGTCCGTCACGACCCACGTCACCAAGAACGCCACGACCGCGATGATGGCGAAGGCAGCGGTGGCATCCTGCCAACCGAATGAGGGATCAGGAACAGGCATGGATGTTCATCTCCTCTCCGTTCCGGTGCCACCGTCCCTCCGCGTGGCCGGTCCATGTAGTGCCACACGACTCCTCGCGATCAGGACCATCAGGATCGAGGCTTGGCAGCCGTCATGCGCCGGTGTTCTCATTAGGGGCGCCGCCAGAACATGGCCGAGCGCGCTGGGGCGCGTGAGGGATTTGGCCCCCTTAGACCTATCGGAACCCGGGCGCCGCTACTTCAAGCCGTGGCCCGGGCTGAGGTAGATGGCCTCCCTCGCCGTGTGTAGGACGAAGGTCGAAGCGGCGGCGACGGTGGCGACACGGACCGCAGCCTGCCCGTTCGTTGAGGCCGTGCCCTGGTCGGTCGTCGCACCGTGCTCGACCCGGCCGTCGCGATCGTGTTCTCCATTCGATCCGCCGAGGAACGGCCGCCATACCCATGCCCACAGGCCCACGAAGGTGGCCACGCCCGCCACGACGACCTCAACGAGAAGGAGAGCCGCGGCAGCGGCCGGAGCCTGGCGGGTGCGCCGGCGGCCGTCATGGTGACGTCGCGGACGAAGAGCAGGCCGCAGCCTGCCTCCACCAGCAGCCCGCCCCAGCGGCCGAGGCGCCGCAGGACGAACAGGACGAGCGGCACGCCCATCACGCTGGAGGACAACAACACCGTTCCCAGCCGACCCTGGCCGGCCGGCGACCGGGTTCCGCGCTCCGTCGGAGGTTGCATCGCGCTTCGCATCTTCCGCACCTCCCCTGCGGGGGGCGCTCACCGGCTGGGAGCCCGAGTCGATGTCTCGTCCCCACGAACTCAGCATCCCGCCGAAGTCTGAGCGGTATCTAGGGTCGTCCGCCTCGGGTCGGTCAGGACTTGGGCGGCCTTCGGCACTCATCCTGCGTGTCACACCACGTGCGAGATGACCGGAGTTCAGAAGGAAGAACTAGGGACTACTCGCACAGCCCGTCTGATTCGGGGGGTGACCTCTCGCGCCGGGGCGCGGGTAGCCGTCCATATCCAAGTCCTCACCCTCTCGATCCGCCCCTCCCGCTGCACGAACACGTCGTCGGGTCCGTTGACCATCACCTCAGTCACAACTGCTAAAGACCCTTCAAGCCCCCGGGTCCTCGAACACACCGCACCGGAGGCACTCAGTCAGGCTCTACGGAGGCCGACTGCGAATGTACGCTCAGTTCCATCCGAAAGGGAGGGCGCGATGGCCGAGGTGACGATCCCGAGTCCTCGCGGAGAACTGCCCGCCTATCTGGCAACTCCGTCGGGGCAGAGCCCGTGGCCCGGGGTCGTCGTCATCCACGACGCGCTGGGCATGAGCCAGGACCTCCGCAACCAGGCCGACTGGCTGGCGAGCGAAGGATACCTGGCCGTGGCGCCCGACCTCTTCCATCGGGGCGGGACGATGACCTGCCTGATCTCCCTCACTCGCGACCTGCGTGCCCGGCGAGGAAGGGCGTTCGATGACGTGGAAGCGGTGCGTACCTGGCTGGTCAGCCAGACCGGCTGCACAGGCAAGATCGGGGTCATCGGCTTCTGCATCGGCGGCGGGTTCGCCTTGCTGCTCGCCCCCGGGTATGGCTTCTCCGCATCCAGCGTGAACTACGGCGTCGCGGTCCCGAAAGATGTCTACACGGAGAGCGCCTTAGCGGGTGCGTGTCCCATCGTCGGCAGCTATGGGGCAACGGATCGGGGCAACCGAGGAACCGCCCAGAAGCTCGACCGGGTCCTTCAGGCGCTCGCGGTGGAACGTGACATCAAGGAGTACCCAAACGCCGGGCACGCGTTCCTCAATGACCACCAAGGTGCGGGCGACCCTTCCCCCTTCATCTTCGCGGTGATGGGTGTGTTCGCGGGGCCCTCCGACTACCACGAGCCATCGGCGCAGGACGCCCGCTGCCGCATCGTCTCCTTCTTCAACACGCACCTGAGCCCAGGAGAGCAAACGACGGCGTGATCCGCGAAGGCCCCAGGTTGGCGGGACTTCCGACTCTGAGCAGCCGCCGTCCCAAGGGCAACGTGGGAGCAGGAGGTGCGGATCATGAGCAAGAACGAATCCAACCCACGCCCCTACGTTCTTTCGGGGTTCTTCATGAGCCACGTGGTGAATCCGATCACCCTCCGGCTCGGCGGTCCCACGCTCACCGTTGTGGGTCGGCGTACCGGTCGCGCCATCAGCACCCCCGTCCCCCCGTTCGAGTACGAGACCACTCGATACCTCGTCTCGGGCGGCGGTGAGACCGACTGGGTGCGGAACCTGCGGGCCGCCGGTCAGGGCGAGCTTCGCAAGGGCCGCACCCGGGAGACCTTCCACGCGGTCGAAGTGCACGGCGACGAGCACGACCGCGTCGTGGTCGCCTATCGCGAACACATGGGTCGGCGCGCACGAAGCTTCTTCGAGGCGCTCCCAGACCCGGCGGACCACTCCGTCTTCCGCGTCGAACCCATGCGGTCGGCAGTTGGAGGCTGAGCCGCAGAAAGGGAGGAAACACGAGATGGTTCGTGTCGAGGGCGAGATCGTGATCGAACGACCAACGGAGGAGGTGTTCGACTTCGTCGCCGATGAGCGGAACGAGCCACGCTACAACCCGGCTTGTTGACGGAAGCGACACCGGTCTGGCGTCTGACTGCGTTCAGCACGGCGGGTGGGCGCGTGCCGCCGCCGTAATCCGAGATGCAATGCCTCCTCACCGATGTGGGGAAACGTCCGGCCCGTTCGCCGCCACCTCGGTGACCGACGGGTCCTTCAACAGGCACTCGATCGGTCCGAACCCGACCGACCTCGCCGGAGACCTCGTTGACGACACGGGCGAGGTCGCGCGTCGGCAAGATCGCGCCGTGCCTCCCACTGATCAGCACGCGCAGCACGACGCAGGACGTCACGGGCATCAGGCGGCAGGGCGGCGAGTGACGCTCGGAGTTCAGCCTCCGATATGACGTGACGCTAGCAGCCCACAGACCGGCCATAACCGAGGGACCGCCCCCCCCAGCCCCTCAAACGCATGACGAGTATTTGGACAGAGGCCCTCGAACCCCTCCTCTTGCCGCCGATCTTGGACGCTTATTCCGGGAGTGGCTATCTCCGCCAGGGTAGGTTGGGTCGGAGCTACGAGGGGTCTGTGTGTCGGAGTCAGGGAATCCGGAAACGATCCTCCGCGATCTGCGGCATCACGATACCGATGACGTCATCCGGAGGCGGCTGCAACCCGAACCATGCCACTTCGTAGGTCCCAGGTTGCAACGGCGTCGATACCGATGGGAAATCGCGTGGGTAACAAACGACTACGTTCTGGTCGCTGACTCCCATTGGGTTGGTTTGATCCTCTTTGCCTAGAGGATCGATCACTCTGACTATGAGTCCTTGGCTGGCATGATCTCGGCGCTTCAGGGTGCGATAGGCCGTTTCCTCCTCAGCGTTCCAACTACTGCTCGGAATGTAGCGAAAGTCTCCCCACTCGAGCGATTGGTACTCCTCGGGTAAACGGCGATAGGGAGCGGCCAGCCTCAAGCTCTCGTCGTCAGCTGACTGGGCGGTAAGCAAGAATGAGAAGGGCTTGACCGACTCGTTGTACATGTGGCCCTGGTTCACGTTGGCGAAGGCCTTCAGCAGGCCCGGCGTCGTGACGCTGTATTGACGGGTCGCGGGCCGGACGAACCAGTCCGGTTCGGCAGGCTCCGATTCATCATTGTGCGACCGGGCGATCATCCAGCGCCACGATTGGACACTGGCTGTCTGCCAGCGTTTGCCCTTCGCCTCTGGCAACGGATCCTCGTTGTTGCCGATCACGTGTTGGCTGGGCGAGACGATCGCGCCGACATCCGACGTCTTGACCGCCGTCGTACTTGAGCCTTTCCGAGTGAAGAACGTGTATTGCTTCGAGCCGATCCCGAAGTAGTAGAGCTGCCGCCGAGGTAGCTCCGGCTTCGACCGCTGGTGGTTCACGTCTTCGATCTTCAACAGCTTGTCGATGGCGTTGCGGTCGAACGGGTTCAGCCGGTTCAGCTGCTCGGCGATCTGGTCGACGTCATCCCAGCTAAGTGTTCGGATCGCATCTTCGCCACCCAACTGCCAGGCCCCGCCAGGGCGCGGGAACAGACCCGACTTCCTCGTTGCGACGATCGCGAACGAGTCAGTGTCCGCGAAGGCCCAGGCGGCCCCCGGGTGATCGGTCACGAGCCGCTCGATGATCGAGAGCATCAAGCGCCCTCCGGCGGTCGTCAGCGACGCGATCGGCATGAAGCTGAAGGCGCCGAGTTGTTCGGGTCGCTCGACGTCGGCCTCGATCTCATCGCCCGCGAAGGCCCGAACGTGCACCGTCTGGCCTTCCCGCGGCAGGCTTAGCGGATTGGCCTCCGCGGTCTTCCCGAACAAGGAGTTGGAGACGACCTTGAAGAACCGGTACCAGCGCTCGCGTTCGGCTTCCGGGAGATCGGCATGTCGCAATCGCTCCCGCTCCTCGGTGAGCGCGCGATAGAGATCATCCTTCGGGAGGGTGATCTCGCGATCGCCCAGCTTGATCGACTTCAGGTCGGGCGTGGGCGGGTCGCTTCGAGGCGGATCACTCGGATCAGACGTCCACGGAGTTCGCCAAGGCGAAGGGTCGACGCTGCCAGGTCGGGACCCGCGTACCACAAGGGCGTGCGGGAGTGTCGGAGGTGGGCTTGTCCGATGCCCCGAGCATCGCCGAACCAGTTCGTCCGGATCGGAAGCAGATCGCCCGCGGGTTCGATCTGACCAAACCACATCAGGTCGGGCCACGTCTTCAGATCCAAGACCCGCTCGAGCGTGAGGCCGTCCAGGAACTCGGCGACCGGAGTCGGTTCCTCCTCTACCGCTTGCACCTCAGCCGCTAGCAGCAGGCGCTGCAGGCCCATCAGTGCAGACACCGTCGGATACTCGGAGGTGAAGTCCGTGTGCACGACGGGGACGGCGAGGTGCCGGATCCGGCACTCGGTCCGGCCCCCGAAGAAGGCAGCTGCCGCGACCCCGATCGTCCGGTCCTCCAGCCCGCGTCTGGTCGAGCGCGGCACGCCGATCCTTGAAAGCAGGTCACCCGTGATCGACGCGCCGGAGTAGATCTTCCCGGGCCGCGCCTCGATGCCGAGATGAACGTACTCCCCGAACAATCGTCCACCAGGCGGGCGGTCGCGTCTTCGTCCTCTCGGCAGTAGTCGACGCTGTTCTCATCGATAGCTCCGTACTCGACGTCGCGCTTGGCGTAAGGCTTCCCGTTCGGGCCGAGGATCGAGAAGGCGTCGCAGGCGCGCTCGAGGGAAAGGCTCGCGCCCGAGAGCGCTCCGGCGAGAGTGAGCGCATCGATGAAGGCAGCACGACCCTTGAACCGTTCGGTGTTGCGCCATTCGATGAATGCCTTGTTACGCCCGATCTTCTTGATCAAGACGCGTGGATACGACGGGTCTATCTCGTATCTGCTGCCCTCACCTTCCTTCTCAACTCAACGGGATCGAGAACCCTCCATCGGTCGCCTGAGGGTTCTTCCGGCGCCGCCTGCCTTTCCCGGAAGAGTCCGTCTCACGTTCGAGCCCGGAGCGGGATTCCCACGCCTCCCGAGAGATCTCGACGTGCGGCGTCGCGATCCTCGAGATGTCGAACGGGGCGTTCGCCGCGCAGATCGCGGCGTGCGCCGGGCGCCGACGCGGAGGAAGACCTCCGAGACGAATCGAGCTCGACCGAGGAGCTCCAAGTCGGGGGTCGCGCGACGATCGATGGCCGGCACGTCTGCGACATGCAGCCGACGTAGTCGATCAGGGCGGCCATCCCTTGAGGGAACCGGCCGCCCAGCTCGTCGTCGTGAAGGATCCACGTCTTCCGACGGACCAGTCTCGGGAACCAGCGACCCAGGTCGTCCGGTAGAAGGACGCCACTCCGAAGTTCAGCCGCTGCGACTCGTCGACGGTCGTTTCGGTGTCGAAGCAGAGGACCACCTTGGGGAGGCGATCCGGGATCTGCGCTGAGGATGCCCGCTCCTGGTCGAGCCACGGTCGTGGGTACGGGTCAGCAGCGTGGGCGCGGACGAACGCCTCGACCATCCGCACCTGGCGCTCGATCAGCATCAAGCAGGATCGCCGTCGTCGGCAAGTGGGTCCGGCAGGGGCACTTTCTCGTCGGTATCACGAGTCACCTTGGCCGCCAGATCGGTGACGTCGCGAGACACCTGGTCGAGGTATACGTTCCAAGACTCGTCGAATGACTCATGCTGCTCGAGCGCGAGGAGCAGCTGCATAAGAGCCCCCTGTGCGAGAGCAACGTTTCGCCCCACCAGGCTGAACTCGGGTTGGTCTGACCTCTTACGACCTGGCTTCACGATCCCGAGCGAACGCTGGAGAGCGGTGAAGCGTTCGTGGCAGGCTTGCACAGCCAGACCCACGCAGACGGCGAACTCCTCCACCCGGCGACGTGGTTCTTCTGGAAAGGCGGCTCCGCCGTTCCGCAGACGAAGCGCGGCCCTGACATGCTGCCGATGATGCATCAGCACAACGGATCCGTGAAGTCGGGCGGAGATCGAGCCGGAGCCTGACTAGTCGATGTCGTACGGCCCGTCTGGTTCGAGGACGTCCCGATCGAGGCGGTCCTCCAACTCCTCCCAGTCCGTCAGGAAGAGGCGTCCGCCCACGCGCCGGCCCTTGAACTGACTCAGCTTGCTCCGCAGCTCCTCCATACGATCCAGATGCGACGCGCCAGATCCGCCCTCGAGGTACTCCCTCCGGTAGGCCTTCACGAGACTGTCGTGCTCACCAATCCGTCTGCGTTCGGCAGCGGTCCTAGTGACGACCGGCTCCTTGGTCTCCGAGTCGTCAACGCGCATCTTCATCACGTCGTGGAGGTTGTCTCTCCGGCTGCCTCGGTATCGAGCACCCCTCTTCTCTACGGCTGTACCTGCATGACGCATGAACGTCCGGCTATCGAGAAATGCCGTCGGAGGGCCTCGGCGCGGCTCATCCCGTGGGCTTCCATCTCGTGTTTGGCGGCCACCGACCGCTCGTGGGCATCCCGGACTCGATCCCGGAGCGCGAACCACTCCTCGAGGGTTCTGAACTTCAGCGGGTCACGACGTGCCATCGCCACCCGATCCGTCGAGGTGCTCGAAGGTTCGGAACAGCAATTCCTTGACCCAGTCCACGAAGTCGGGAGCCTCGCCGGCTACCTGGTCGGCGAAGACGGCTGCAGCCTCCTCGCAGCTGTCCGGAAGCGCCCAGATCTCGCCTACGAGGGACCTCGCGGAACGCACACCACGCCTCGCTTGACGATGAGCCCGCGCCGCAGTTCTTACGGCAGAGACGGTCGGCAGGACCTCACCGGTCAGCACGTCCTCGACGAGGTCCGCAGGCACCCGTCCGGAGGTCAGCTCGATCAGGAGCCCACCGGGGAGACCGAAGCTGCTTCCGATTTGCCCTCGAACAGCCGGGCCGCTCGCATGAAGCTGGTGGCGCTTCGCTGGCTCAAGGCGAACTCCTGCTCGATCCACAGGCCGAAGCGGCCATGTCCGAGGATCTCCTTGGCTCGGATGAGGTCCCGTCCGATCGCCAGGATGTCGGCTCCGCTTCGCTGCAATCGCTCGCCGACCCGGTCGGAGATGGCCCGAAGCTCAAGGCTGCCCCTGGAGTTCGCCTTGGCTGAGGGTGGCTAGGTCTGCCATATCCGATGCCTATCTTTCAAGCGAGAAATCTCGAAGTCGGATTCAATGCTCGATCTACGAATTCTACATCTGACCAGTGACAATGGATAGCCGGTGGGTGCAGCCCGGTGTGCTCGTCGGCCGGAGTCAGCTATCATCAGAAGTAACAATCAAATGGTCCCCGCGACGCACGAACGTCCGGGGACCCGGCACAGGAAGGAACGCCTTCCCATGCAGCCCGAGCCTAACGCTGAGCACCCACAGATCCGCATCTCGCGTCACGGCATCTTGGTCCTCAACGCACACGACACTGCCCTTCGTGTCGAACGGGGAATGCTCTCCTTGCGATCTAGCGTGTCGGGACTCAGGACGGAGGCTCTCATCCCGAAGGTCTCCGATCCCGCGCTGCGCCGCCTGGTGATCGTCGGGCGCGGCGGTTACGCCACCTTCGACGTCTTCTCGTGGCTCGGTGGGATCGGAGCCACGTATCTCCACTAGGCCAACGACGGCCAGGTCCTCGCCGGTTCGGGGTTCCCTGGACCAGACCAACCTGCGCTCCGCCGAGCACAGGCGGTCGCCACCACCAATGGTGTGGGCCGGGCGATAGCTCAGAGCCTGCTCACCAGGAAGATCGCGGGACAGCGTGACGTCCTGGCCGAGCAGTTCGCGACGCAAACACGCGCACGAGAGGTCGTCGAACGGGCTCTCGATCGCTTCCCGGACGCCATCGATGTGCGTGGAGCCTTGGCCCTCGAGGCCCAGGCGGCGGTCGCCTACTGGGCGTGCTGGACCGATCTACCCGTGTCATTCACGGGTCGATGAAGTGCGTGTACCACACGCTTGGCGCACGTTCGGCGACCGTCACAGCCCCCTCACGAACTCGCCTCGGCGGGCGACGACTCCCGCCAGCGCGGTGCTGAACTTCCTCTACTCACTCGCCGCGCATGAGTCAGCCGTCGCATTGCAGGCGATGGGCCTCGATCCGGGGATGGGATCGTTCCATCGAGACCAGCCGTATCGCGACTCGGCCGCCCTCGATGTCCTCGAAGCCATCCGTCCAGCAATCGACTCGTTCGCGATCGACCTGTTCGAGTCACGAACCTTCTCGAAACGTGAGTTCGTGGAATCGTCCAGAGGACAGGTGCTTCTCGCGCCATCGCTCGCTCGCGGTTTGGCCGACGCCACCCTGCACGTGTGGCAGCACGAGGTCGGACCGATCGTCGAGGAGTTGGCACGTCTCCTCGGCGAGCACGCGACCTCTCCGGTGCGCGTGCGGACCCGGCTAACACAGGCGGACCGACGGAAAGGACGGACTCCTGCGGTCGGTCGCTCGAAGCCGAAGGTCCCGCCGGCGTGCCGGATCTGCGGCCTCATCTTGAACGACCCCGAACGATCCGTCTGCGACGAGTGCTTGCCGCAGCTCGACCAGGAGCGCACGACCAAGCTCTCCGCTGCCGGAAAGCCACGCTCGCAGCGATGCGCGCCTTGGGCGATGCCGACCCGGCGCATAGCACCGGGCTCGCGCCAAACGCGCGGCCTCCTCAGCGAAGGCTGTCTCAGCGAACCGCGCATTGGGAGCGCGGCACGGTCGCATCCTTCGATGTTGAGACGTACGCTCAGAGACGTCGTTCCGCGCATCCGGTCGATGACCGTGCCGCAGCTGATGCGGTTAACCGGGCTCTCGCAACATCACCTCTGGTCCGTCCGCGAGGGCCATCGACGCCTCCACCCGAGGCATTGGAGCAAGATCCTTTCGGCATCCGAGCGAGATGTCGACGAGCTTCGCCGTCTGTAGATCACTACGGCACTTCTCGCGTCGATCTCCGCCAGGACCCGCACCACCTTGCCGCTCCTCGGGAGTGCATCGTCAGCATTCAGATGATGTCCGCGCGCTCGTCGTTGCCGGCGCCTCGGTCGCTCTCCACCAAGCCCGCCTTCGACAGCGCCTCCAGAAGTCAACATGAGATCAGGAGTTCAGGCAGCGAGAACAAACGTCGCAACCCGTGCGATATCCGCCTTAGCGAATCGAACCCGACCGCCGACGAGCGGAGCCAATCCGCGTAAGACATCGAGTCGTCCACGTTCAGCTCTCCTGCGGGCACGGGCTCGGAGAACAACAGCGCCGCAGTCGCCTCGATCGATTCCCTGACGTGTCGGGATGGCCCACCGCCTCGAAGCCAAGGGTCCACCAGGACTCCTGACCGTTCGTGATCTCTGTTAGCTCAACCGCGCACGTCGTCGTATCGGCCAGCGGTGAGGGACCTGGCGATGCGGTGCCCATCTGGGAAGGAGAACCGACCGATACGCCGATGCTTGCCCACCCGCACCCAAACCGAGGATCCGGCGCCGGTCTCGAAGGATACCGAGAGGGGGAATGACCACTTCTCCCATGCTCGGGATCGGCCGTGCGCACGCCCGGACACCTCGAGAGTCCCTTCGTCGCCGATGCTGACCTTGATGTCTAGAAGTGTCCCGCCTCGGATCTTCGTGGAAAGCCCTAGGATCCCTTGCCCAACGAGGTAGAGATCCTCACGCGTCTCGATCTGAGTGAAGTGTGGTTTGAACCACTTGATCATGGCCTCGGTGAGCCGGCCCGGATAGATCCAGCGCACCTCAAGCGTCTTTGACCCACTCTCAAGCATCAAGTCAACCTCTGTCGGGTCCTTTGCCGACCCCTCTTGGGTGCGGCTCCCTCGAGGCCTGCTCGAGCGAGCGTAGGAGCCGCCGCCTCGGGAACCTTCTGACTGCTGAACGTGGCAGCTTCGCGGTCCGTGTTTGGAACCTCACGCTGGGCCCGAGCAGTCGCGATTCCCTTCGATCACGTCGTTCACGTCGAAACCCAAGCGAGGGCAAGTTCGGGGGCCGCAGACACCGCCCGTGCTGAGCCGATGCAGGGCGCCACGGCGACGAACGCCGGCGATCTCGTGCGTGGGGACGCCCGCGCGTTCGGCGAGGCGAACGACGATGCATACGCGGGAGGGGCAGCATCCAGAGCCAACAGCGCTCCGATCCGCACCAGAGCCTGAGTACGCGCATCCAAGCCCGAGGCCTCGAGGTTCGCCGCGTCGGATCCCGTGATGGCCACGATGAGCTCATCGTCGTTGAGGGCGAGCTTCGTCAAGGTCCACTCGTGGGACTGGGGAGGCCTGACCGTCGGGGAGCACCTTCCACGCCCTTCATCAAACCTTTCGGCAGCCTCACGGGCATCACCCGCAGAGGGTGAAGCCCCGAGCTGATGCTCAGATGTCGAGGAGCCCGAGTGCTCCGGCACGTTCGACTGCCTCAGCGCGGCTGCTCACGCCGAGCTTGCGGTGATCGACGTCACTTGAGACTTCGCCGTGTTGTTCAACACGAAGAACCTCTCTCCGATCTGCCGGAAGGACAGGTACGACGGCAAGAGGGCGAGGACCCGGAGTTCGGCCACCGACAGCGACTCCGGTCCCGAACTTCCCGGGCCGAGGAGCTGGCGGATCGCGTCCTGAACATCATTCAAAGCATCGGCGAGGGTACCGATGTCGGGCCGCCGCGCCTGAAAGTCCCTCGCCTCTGCCGCGATCGTGCGCGCGCCTTCGACGTCGGACAGCGCGAGGTAGGCGCGCGCCATCATGATCCTGCCCCGGATGCTTGACGACGGGATGGCGAAGGGCGGGTTCACTCGCAGCTTCTGGGCTTGCATGAGCGCATTGCGTGCGAGATCGGGCTCGCCCTGCCGCGTAAGGACGAGCGCCAGGACGGCGAACATGAGGGGCTGGAGCAGGATGTCGCCTAGCCCGTAGACTGCGGCGACGTCCTGTGCTTGGCCGATCCACCGGCCGGCCTCCTCCCAATCGCCAGCGTTCGCGGACATGGCCGCTAGCTCGCTGAGCGCCATCACGTGCCCGCCGGCCTGCGCCGGGCTGCGACCTCCGCGGCCTCGTGGAAGAAGACCCGGGCACGCTCGGTCTCTCCAATGAGGAGCGCTGCCTCGCCTGCAAGGAGGTGGTGGAACACGCGCCATTCGCTCGACGCGCGGCCCATCTCGGCTGCCCGGCGATGTCGGCGTCCATCTCGGCGTTTTTTTTTTTTTTTTTTTTTTTTTTTTTTTTTTTTTTTTTTTTTTTTTTTTTAACCGAATTGCCGTTCCGGCAGGTTCCGGAGCAGCTCGTCACGGACGTATTCGCCGATGAGACGGTCGTCTCCTCCGAAGATGGACACCGCCTCGATCGGGTCGTCCCTCTCGAGGATCGACATCACTGCGAGCTCGATCACGAGTGCCCACCCTTCTGTGCGGCGCTGTATGAGTGTGATCGTGTCGTCGGGAAGATCGAGACCGGCGGCCTGTACGAGTTGCGCTGTCTCGTCGTTGTCCATCGCCAGGTCCCGGTCGCTGAGCTCCAAAAGCCGGCCGGTTGCCCGGAGCCGAGGCAACGGAAGCTCTGGGGCCTTTCGCGAGGCTAGCGCCACGGCCCAGCCGAGCGGCGCCCGCTCGACGAGGGCGGAGACGATGTCGAGCGCCTCGTGATTGCTCACGAGATGCCAGTCGTCGAGCACGATCACCGCCGGTTCGGCCAGACCATCAAGGGATCGCATCAGCTGCCGCACCCGATTCGCCAGCGCTCGGCTGCTCGACTTCGCTAGCCTTATCAGTGCCTCGTGCTCCGATGGGTCGATCTAATCCAGTGCGAACGCGAGATCGGCGAGCAAGACAGCCGGATCGTCATCTATCGTCCAGCGTGACCCATGCCGTAGAGCCAGCATCGCGCTCCACCCAGGCCTTCAGGAGCGTCGTCTTCCCGTAGCCTGTACCAGCTACGACGCTCACGATGTCCGCACCTTACCCGTCGATGCGCGCCAGGGCCGTCTCGCGGATCGTGTGGAATGCGCTGTCGGTAGCGCCAGGCCCTGGCCAGGTCCGGGAGCCCACGAGCCGCGGAACCTGTCCCCGCACTTCCGCATCACGCGAAGAAGCCCTGGTCACCGCCCGATGTTACTGTTCAGTCCCGTATCTCCCTAAGGCTATCGGTGAGCGGCGAGCCCGCGAGGGAGCCGTTCACCCCGATGGGCGACGCGACGTCACCTCGCCTAGCAATAACCTTTCTACTACATACCCTCGCTGAGACCTTTCGCTGCTGCTGCCCAACGCAGTCTATATGATGCATACTCGCGAGCAGCTTCAGCCGCTTCGCCGCCGTTTACGTCGTAGCGCCTACATGAGTTCGCTCGGTGACAACCCAGACGAAGACCGCGCCAGTGGCCCAGGCGGGAGCGGTCCTCCTCACGCTGTGTGCAGGGCAGTTCCTGATGGCGCTCGACAGCTCGGTCATGAACGTCTCGATCGCGACGGTCGCCAAGGACCTCAACACCACGGTCACCGGGATCCAGAGCGCCATCGTCCTCTACACGCTGGTGATGGCGATGCTGATGGTCACGGGCGGCAAGATCGGCTCGATCATCGGTCGCAAGCGGGCCTTCGTGATCGGGCTCGTGATCTACTGCGCGGGTTCGTTGACCACCGCCCTGGCGCCGAACCTCCCCGTGCTGCTCTTCGGCTGGTCCCTCCTCGAAGGGATCGGGGCCGCGCTGATCATGCCGGCGATCGTGGCGCTGGTCGCCGGGAACTTCCCACCCGAGGGCCGGCCGCGCGCCTACGGGCTGGTCGGGGCGGCCGGCGCGATCGCCATCGCCGTCGGGCCGCTGATCGGCGGGCTCGCGACGACGTACGCCTCATGGAGGTGGGTGTTCGCCGGCGAGGTCCTCCTCGGGGCGGGCATCTTCCTGTTCGCCCGCCGGATCGCCGACGCCCGGTGGAGGTCCGCTCCCATCTCGACCTGCTGGGTTCGGTGCTTTGGGCGCTGGGCATGGGGCTCGTGATCTTCGGGGTGCTGCGCTCCTCGACGTGGGGTTGGCTCCTGCCGGCCCCGGGTGCGCCGTCCCTGCTCGGCATGTCCCCGGTGTTCTGGCTGATCCTCGGTGGGCTCGTGTCGCTGTGGCTGTTCATGCTGCACGTGCGACGCCTGGAGGCGGCGGGACGCGAGCCGCTCGTCATCCCGTCGCTGTTCGCCAACCGGCAGATGACCGGCGGGCTCCTCATGTTCTTCTTCCAGTTCCTGGTGATGATGGGGATGTTCTTCGTGATCCCGCTGTACCTGTCGGTCGCGCTCGGGCTCTCGGCGATCGACACCGGCATCAAGATCACGCCGCTGTCGCTCACGATGCTGCTCGCGGCGGCGGGTATCCCGAAGTTCTTCCCGAAGGCCTCGCCGCGGCGGGTCGTCGAGTCGGGTTCGTGGCGACCGTGATCGGGATCGTCGTGCTCATCAGCGGCGATGGACGTGGGTGCGAGCGCCCCGATCGTGACCGTCCCGCTGCTGCTGATCGGGCTGGGGATGGGCGGGCTCGCCTCGCAGCTCGGGAGCGTCACCGTCTCGGCGGTCCCCGACGACCAGAGCCCGGAGGTCGGCGGCCTCCAGAACACGGCGACCCAGTTCGGCGCCTCGCTCGGCACCGCGCTTGCCGGCTCGGTGCTCATCGCCGCGCTTACCGCCTCGTTCCTGACCGGGATCGCCCAGAACCCGGCCGTGCCGAAGGAGCTCTCCTCGCAAGCGAGCGTGGAGCTCGCGGCCGGCATGCCCTTCGTCTCGGACGCCCAGCTCGAGTCGGCGCTGCAGCAGGCCGGGGTCGATCCGACGACCACCCAGGCCATCCTGGATGTGAACGAGCAGGCACGCCTGACGGGGCTCCGCGCGGCGCTCGCGCTCCTCGCGATCGCCGGCGTGATCGCGCTCTTCTTCACGAGGCGGATCCCGACGCGGCAGCCCGGCGCCCTCAGGCTGGCAGTGACCCCTAGCCCGAGATGTGCCGACCCCAGCGAGCGCGCGTTCCTCGATGCTGCCGATTCCTCGGTCTGCATCCGTCATGTGGCTGAGGGACCTTCACCGCGCTCGGCGAGATGTCGCTAATCTCGCGTCTGGGGAGCTGTCTCCTGGCCATCCGTTCTGGCACCGAATCAGCGATTCGGTGATGCTCCCTCCGTCCACCGTGGCACGCTCGCAGCAGCAAAGACGGCCGGCGCCGGTCGCGCTAGCAGCCCGAAAGGAGAAGGAGCTATGGAGATGTTACTGATCGGCGTCTCACCGATGTCGAGTGACCCCGGAGCGTTCGAGCCTCAGGCGTGAGACCAGAAGTCCACTGATCGAGGGGAATCTCGCCTCTCAGGGCGCGACGCCGCAGCGGCAAGGATGCAACGTGAAGGCGTGACACCCTCACGGCCTGATGAGAGGCGGGGCGATGCAGTTCCGCAGCTGCGGGATGGGTTCTCCAGAGATCCACAGACAGAAGGGGAGGTTCTGATGAGCGAGAAGGACACGTTGCTGGTGCTCGGAGCGTCCTACGACAGCGTTGCGGACGCCGAGGTCGACTACGAGGCCGTGAAGGCGCTGTACTACGAACGCCGGGGTCGGGCATGAGTTCGACGCCGCGGTCCTCGAGCGCGGAGCCGACGGCAAGGTCAAGGTCGCCGACAAGCACGAGCAGTCCACACGCCACGGCGCCTGGGAAGGCCTGGCGATCGGGGCCGCTGGCAGCGATCCTGCCCGGGATCGGCCTGGGCGTCGGCGCGGCGGTCGGCGCGGGGATCGGGGCCGTGACCGGGCCACTTCAAGGGCGGCATCAGCGACGACGACCTCAAGCAGCTCGGCGACCGTGCTGGACAAGGGCCAGGCCGGTCTGATCGTGCTGTACGCGACCAACATGGCCGACCAGGTCGCCGCCAGCATCAAGGCGGAGAACCGGTTCGTCTCGAAGGAGATCGACGCGAACGCCGACGAGCTGGCCAAGCAGATCAAGGCGGCAGAGAAGTAGCAGCCCAGATCAACGTCTACCGGAGGGGCAACAATGCTCGCATACACGTACCCGATCTCGAGCATCCTTTGGATCATGTTCGTCTTCTTCTTCTACGCGGCGGTATTCGTCACCGTCATCTACGCGTTCATCGACATCTTCCGGCGGCGTGCTCAGTCCGGCTGGGCCAAGGCCGCATGGGCCCTGGTCATCATCATCCTGCCGCTGCTCGGCACCCTGATCTACCTGATCGCACGCCCGGCCGCGGTCGAAGTCGACGTGGTCTGAACGAGCCGCGTTCGCGCGACTGACCTGGCGGGGCGCGAGCAAAGCCCGCGCCCTCCAACCCGCAGAGGTGAGGTCTCTGAGCGGAGCCACCCTTCTTTCCAGCTGGCCTGAGGGAGCGGGGCCGCAACGATCAAGGATGCGAGCGACCGATCGAGGAGGACCTTCATGTGCGTGATTCGCGGCGACGGAAGTGAGCAAGATCGAGCACCCGAGCGTCGAGGAACGTAAGGCGCACGGCAAGGGAGCGCGGGAGCAGGCGGCCCCCTGCAGCCATGCGGGGTGGGCGCCGGCCGCCGACCGGCCCGACCCGGTGGCGCTGCTCGAGGAGCAGAACGCGACCCGCGAGCCAGACCTGGTGCCGGTGCGCCACGGCCGGATGATGGTCTCGCCGTTCACGTTCTACCGGGGCGCGGCCAAGATCATGGCGGCCGACCTGAAGGACACGCCGAGGGCCGGGCTGACGTCCAGCTGTGCGGGGACGCCCACCTGTCGAACTTCGGCGTGTTCGCCTCGCCCGAGCGGGCGCCTGCTGTTCGACCTGAACGACTTCGACGAGACGCTGCCCGGCCCGTTCGAGTACGACGTCAAGCGGATGGCGGCGAGCTTCACGATCGCCGCGCGCAACAACGGGTTCACGCAAGGCCGACGCGCGCGACGGCGACGCTCGCCGTCGGTGCGCGCCTACCGCGAGGCGATGGCCGAGTTCGCGCAGATGCGGCACGATGGACATCTGGTACGCGCACCTGTCCGAGGAAGAGCTGATGGCCGCCATCGAGACCGCGGCGTGCGCCCAGAAGGACAAGGCGCAGAAGAAGGAGGCGCAGAAGCGGCGAGAAGACGGCGCGAAGAAGATCGCGTCAAGGCGCGCACCCGGGACAGCCTGCAGGCGCTGTCCAAGCTCGCCGAGCATGGTCGACGGCGAGTACCGGATCGTCAGCCAGCCGCCGATCGTCATCCCGCCCGCGAGCTCGCCGCCGACCTTCGGGATGTCGCCGACGAGCTCGCAGCACGCGATCCACGAGCAGTTCCGCGCCTACCGCGCCACGCTGCAGGACGACCGCCGGCACCTGCTCGAGCGCTTCGAGGTCGTCGACGTCGCCCGCAAGGTCGTCGGCGTCGGCAGCGTCGGCACCCGGGCGTTCATCGTCCTGCTCCAGGGCCGCGACGAGCAGGACCCGCTGTTCCTGCAGGTCAAGGAGGCCACGGCCTCGGTGCTGGAGGACCACCTGCCGAAGAGCCGGTTCAGGCAGCCCGGCGAGCGGGTGGTGCAGGGCCAGCGGATGATGCAGGCCGCCAGCGACATCTTCCTGGGCTGGACCAAGGGCGTGCAGGACGAACCGCTTCCTCTACTGGCGCCAGCTGCGCGACATGAAGGGCTCGGCCGATCGTCGAGGCGATGAAGCCGTTCGGCCTGACGTTCTACGCGCGGCATGTGCGGCTGGACGCTCGCCCGCGCCCACGCCCGCTCCGGCGACCCGATCGCGATCGCCGCCTACCTCGGGAAGAGCGACGAGTTCGACCGGTCGATCACCGACTTCTCCGAGCGCTACGCCGACCAGAACGAGAAGGACTACCAGGCCTTCGCCGACGCGATCCGGTCCGGACGGCTCGAAGCGATCGAGGGCGTCTGACAGCGTTGGCGTCACCACGTTGGGCCGAAGCCACGCTCATCGACCTACTCGACGTCGCGAGAGTCCTCGCCCGTGCAGGTTCGAATGGCGTCCAGCAATGATAAGGAGAGCGTCTATGTCCCGATACACTTCGATCTTCGAACCTCGCGCCACGATCACCCGATGGATCGCGTTGGCCGCGCTTCCCGCGATCCTGCTCCTGTGACTTGCTCGAAGGGTCAGTCGGCGGTGTGCACCGATGCCCAGAACCTGAAGGACTCGCTCACGACGTTGACCCAGGTCAGTCCTTCGTCGACCACGGCCGCCACGCTTCAGACCGACGTGAACAACGTGAAGACAGCGGCTGACGCGCTGAAGTCGCAGGCGCAGTCGACGTTCGGCACGGGATCACGGCGATCGAGACCCAGCTGACCACGCTCGGAGGCGTGGTCACTGCCGCCGCCAACGGCGGTGCGTCCATCACGAGCCAGCTAGCGACGGTGGTTCCCGCGCTCAGCGCGCTGAAGACAGGATTATCTGACCTGCAGACGACGGCACAGTCTCAGAACTGCAACCTGAAGTAGCGGGACTCAGGGTGTGGCCGTCGGACCAACGTGCCGCTAGGGCACGACGCCCGCTCCCTCGAAGGACGGATGGAGATTCGATGGCGTGCTCGCGATCACCATCACGCTTCTCGGCTGGACCTCGCACTCCACCCACCTGCATCGTGCTCGCATGCTAGTCGCCGCTGGTCCGCCTGCGGCGGCGCTTTCATGACCTCGCGGAACGGGATGAGCAGGTAGAGCGCGATCGCGAGGTAGAGGAAAGGTAGACCGCGGACTCCAGCAGGCGCGAGATCCTGTAGGTCGGCATACCTTGAATTTCACCACTCGGCGCGATCAGCCAGGGTTCGGGGTCAGACCTTTCCGGAATAAGCGTCCAAGATCGGCGGCAAGAGGAGGGGTTCGAGGGCCTCTGTCCAAATACTCCTCAAACGCATGACCGACGACTCGGCGACCAATAACCACTCACCGGAATAAGCGTCCAGATTCGGCGGCGATCGGAGGGGTTCGAGGGCCTCTGTCCAAAATGCTCATCAGGTGCAGGACCGGCTCCTCCCCTCGAATAACCGGTCCTGCACCCTCTGGATCCGCGCCCCCTGCTCCGCAGGCGTAGATCGCCAGTCACCATCGATGAGCTAGGACGACGACCTGCCCGCCTGATCGCGGAGATAGATGCCGGCGGGGAGTGAGGGCGGCGCGTGGCGGGGTGTCACTTCTCTCTGCTGCGCTGCTGCCTGCCACGAATGGCAGCGGTGTACCATCGCGATGTTCTATCCATCTGAGGGGCTCCCCCCGGCCGGTTTGCAGCCGGTCTCCCCAACCGTCCCGACCCCATGTCGAGCTGTGCTCCTCGGGGGAGGCCATATGAGCAGTGAGTCAGACGCACGGTGAACGAAGACCGCATCGGCCACGTCATGAAGGGCGTTGCGGGGGCCGTCATCGTCGTCGTCCTGGGGGCATGGTTCTACAGGCTCATGGCACCGCCCTCCCGGCCGAGCTTCGAGAGCGTAGAGGCGTACCCGAGCGATAGCCCGAACCAGAGCCTGGACCCGAGCCCCAAGCCAAGCCCGGACCCGACCAAGAGCGACGCGCCGGCGGGCGGGTCGACCGGAACAGGCGCGCCCGCGCCCGTGGAGGTACTGACGACACCACCACCGCCGCCGAACCCGCCACACCCGCACCACGTGGGACCGCCGCCAACGCCGCCGCCGCCGCTGGGCGGGTCGTCCCCGCCGCCCCCAACCACGACCCCGCCCCCGACGACCGACCCACCATCACCCAGCGGTACGAGCCCGCCGCCGCCCAGCGGGACGAGCCCGCCGCCGACGGACGTGAGCCCGTCGGCGTGAGAGAGCCTGCACCCTTTCGATCCGTCCACCCCGCTCCACGAACACGTCGTCGGGTCCGTTGACCATCACCTCAGAGAAGAGCCCTGGTCCCCAAGCAAGCGTGCACCCGGCGGTACGACCGGCGGGGCGGGACCCATTTGCGGCGCGGCTTCGCGGGGGCAAGGATTCGAACGTGGAGAGCCCGGAGACCCGCTACGCGAAGACTCTCGACGGCGTCTACATCGCGTATCAGACGGTGGGCGATGGCCCGATCGACATCGTCTGGCAGTTCGATTGGTTGGGGAACGTCGACACGATCTGGGAGTACCGACCCTCCGCGGAGTGGTTCCGCGGGCTCGCGTCGTTCTCGCGTCTGATCCTGCATGACCGTCGCGGAACGGGAGCTTCGAGTCGCAACGTCGACCCGCCCAACCTCGAGACCCGCGTCGCGGATCTGACCGTCGTCTTGGATGCCGTCGGCTCCGAGCGGCCGGTCCTCGGCGGCGCACTCGAAGGTGGCGCGCCCAACATCTTGTTCGCGGCCACGTTCCCCGAGCGCGTCCACTCCCTCGTCTGGTGGTACCCGGCGCCGCGGACGACCTGGGCGCCTGACTATCCATTCGGTGCGAGCGAGGACCTCATCGCGCGATCCACGTCCGCGACCATCGATCTCTGGGGCACCGACGCGTACGGGTATTCGGTGTGGACGGGGACGCAGCCTGAGGCGGAGCACGTCCCGTGGGGCTGGCTCAGCCGGCAGACGGCCACCCCTGATGTGGCCGTCGAGATGGACCGGATCTACAACCAGACAGATGTTCGAGGCGCCATGCCGTCGATCACTGCGCCCATGCTCCTCCTGGCTCGCGAGAACGACCGCGAGGCGCTCGAGTACCTGGCGACGCTCCTGCGTCAACCCCAGATCCGGCTCTTCCCCGGCGCGGATGAGTTGAGGATCGACGAGCAACCCGCCGTGTTGGATGTGGTCCGGGAGTTCGTCGGCGTCGAGCCGGACGCGCCCGAGCTCGACACCGTGTTGTCGACCGTCCTGTTCACGGACATCGTGGGATCGACGCAGAAACAGGCCGAGATGGGGGACCACAGGTACAAGGGTCTGCTCGAGCAGCATCACGCGATCGTCCGAGACGGCCTCCGCCGCTGGCACGGCCTCGAGGTCGGACACCGCAGGAGATGGCTTCTTCGCGACGTTCGATGGGCCGGCACGCGCGATCCGCTGCGCCATCGAGGTCGGCCACCGCCTGAACGACCTCGGGATCGAGATCCGCGCCGGCGTGCACACGGGCGAGTGCGAGTTGATCGACGGCAAGATCGGGGGCATCACCGTGTCGATCGGAGCTCGGGTCGCCGCGACCGCGGGCGCGTCCGAGGTGCGCGTCTCGCAGACCGTGAAGGACCTGGTGGCCGGCTCCGGTCTGACCTTCGAGGACGCGGGCGATCACGAGCTGAAGGGCGTCCCCGAGCCCTGGCACCTCTACCGGGTCGTGGGATAGGTCGCTTTGCTCGGATGACCTCGGTGACTTCACGTCTCCTGACACTGACCACTATCGCTATGGTCAGGTAGCGCCGCTCCGACAGAACGACGACCAACCATCGAGAAGGGAACCGCGACCATGAAGCTGACGACCACCGCGCAGGTCTCCGTCGACGGAGTGATGCAGGCGCCCGGCGGGCCGGACGAGGACGAGCGCGGCGTTTTCGAGCGCGGCGGATGGGCCCACTTCGACAACGAAGCCGGCGCGGTTATGGACGAGATCTACCAGCGCGCCGACGCGTTCTTGTTCGGCCGCCGGACCTACGAGGTCTTCGCCGGCTCCTGGGGAACGTGGGACGATCCGGGCGACAGCCCGATCTGGACGGCGTTGCACACGAAGCCCAAGTACGTGGCATCGACGACACTCACCGACCCGCGGTGGGCGAACACGACCGTTCTCTCTGGTGATCTCACGGCCGCAGTCGGCGAGCTGCGAGCCAAGCCGGGCGGCGAGCTGCAGGTGCACGGCAGCGGCGCCCTGTTCCGGTGGCTGCTCGCCAACGACCTCGTCGACGAGATCAACCTGTTCACCTTCCCCGTCGTCGTCGGCCAGGGCACGCGGCTGTTTCCCGACACCGGCAAGGACATAGCGCTCGAGCTGGTCGGATCGCAGGCAGTCAGCCCCAGCGGAGTGACGATCCAGGTCTACCAACCCGCCGGGCGCCCGCAGTACGGAACGCCACGGTCGACATGAACACGTGATCGAGTCTCGTCAGGCGGATAGCCGCTCCCCGGAATAGGCGTCGACACTGGCCGGTGCGCAGATCCCGCACCTGATGGTCGGCGTCCTCGTACGCCGTTGCCCCTCGCTCTAGCCGGGCTAGGAGCCGGCTCTTGCTAGGAGATCTCCCGACGTTGCATGGGGACCTGGAAACGTCGCACTTCCTGCGGCCAACCGCAGGCCACCGCGATCTTGCCCGCCCAGAGCCGCGCAGCCTCCTCGTCGGCCACATCCACGACGGCGAAGCCGCCGAGCTGCTCCTTCGACTCGACGTACGGACCGTCGGTGAACATCGGAGTGCCGCTCGACGCATCGACGCTGAACACGGGGGCGGCGTCGTCCAGGCCGCCGGTGAAGATGAAGACCCCGGCAGCCTTCATCTCAGCCACCAGCGCCCTGACAGCCTTGGATTTCTCGCGCAGCTCCTCGACCGTGTGGTCGGGCACCCACGTGTCGTTGAAGGCGATGAGGTATTCGGTCATGTCTCCTCCTCGATCAGACGAGCGGGTCGAACATGAGCTCCCGGACCTCCTGCGCACAGCGGCAGGCGGAGGCGAACTTGGCGGCCCACGCCAGCGCCTCCTCGCGCGAGGGCACGTCGACGACCACGAGGCCGCCGATGACCTCCTTGGTCTCCGGGTATGGGCCGTCGGTGACCGTCCCGTCGGTGGCCACGACGCTCGCCTGCTGGCTCTCCAGTCCGCCGCCGAAGACCCACACGCCGGCGTCCTGGGCCTCCTGGACCACCTCGTGCGCGGCCTTGGCCACGTCGGGCAGATCCTCCTCGGGGAAATCCATCCAGCCGTCATCGAACGAGATCAGGTACCGCATATCCCATCCCTCCTTGTCCCGGCAGCTTCTCATCCGTTCTACGAACGCCTAGCTCCCGAGCCGACAGGCTGCCGGCAGGGATCTTCACGGCCGGCACTACCCCAGCTGGTCGCGGCGGCGTGTCAGGTAGGCCGTCTCGGCGGTGTTGCCCGCCAGCGCGATGGCTCGGTCGTACGCCGCCCGCGACTCCTCGCTGCGGCCCAGCCGGCGCAGGATGTCGGCTCGGACCGCGAAGTAGGCGTGATAGTCGGCCAGCTCCTCCTGGAGGCGGTCGACGATCGCCAGCGCGACGTCCGGGCCATCGAGCTCCGCGATCGCAACGGCTCGATTGAGGGCGACGATCGGCGACGGGTCGAGATGAACGAGCTGGTCGTAGAGGGCCACGATCTGCGACCAGTCGGTGTCGCGCGCGTCGCGGGCCGAGGTGTGCACGGCGTTGATCGCGGCCAGGATCTGGTAGCGGCCCGGGGCCTCGCCCGTGGCCAGGCGCTGCCGCACCAGCCGATGGCCCTCGGCGACCAGCGCGGCGTCCCAGGCCTCGCGGTCCTGCTCGTCGAGGGTGACCAGCTCGCCGTTCGCCGAGACCCGGGCGGCGCGACGGGCCTCGGTGAGGAGCATCAGCGCCAGCAGCCCCGCCACCTCACCGTCCTCCGGCATCAGTTCACGGAGCAGTCGCGCGAGGCGGATGGCCTCGGCGGTCAGGTCGTGACGCACAGGGTCGGTGTCGGGGCCGCTCGCCAGGTAGCCCTCGTTGAAGACCAGGAAGAGGACGGCGAGCACGCCGGAGACTCGTCCCGGCAGGTCATCCGCGGACGGCACCCGGTAGGGGATGCGAGCCACCTTGATCTTCGCCTTCGCACGGGTGATCCGTTGTCCCATGGCGCCTTCCCGCACCAGGAAGGCACGGGCGATCTCCGGCACGGTCAGACCGCCGACCATGCGGAGCGTCAGCGCGACGCGGGCCTCCGGGGCGAGCGCCGGGTGGCAGCAGGTGAAGATCAGCCGGAGCCGCTCGTCATCGACCGCGCCCACGGGGTCGGGCGGGACGTCGTCGTAGATCATCTGCGCCTGCTCGTGCTTGTCGTCGCGCTTGTGCTCGCGCCTGATCCGGTCGAGGGCCTTGCGGCGGGCGGTCGTGGTCAGCCAGCCGCCCGGGTTGGGCGGGACGCCGTCGGCCGGCCACCGCTCGACGGCGGTCGCGAAGGCCTCGGCGGCGGCGTCCTCGGCGACGCCGAGATCGCCGAACTGCCTGGTCAGGGTGGCGACCACCCGGGCCCACTCCTCGTGATGGGCCCGGGTGATCGCCTCACCGACATCGACCGGGCTCACAGGAACGGCCGCACCTCCACCCGGCGGTTGCAGGCCTTCGATCCCGCGGCGGCCAGCTCCAGCGCCACGTCGAGGTCACGGGCCTCGATGATCCAGAAGCCGGAGAGCCACTCCTTCGTCTCGACGAACGGGCCATCGGTGAACATCGCTTCAGCACCCCGGCCGTCGATGACCGTGGCCGTGTTCGGCGCCCCCGAGGCCGCCCGCGAAGACCCAGTGGCCGTCCGCCTGGAGCCCGTCGTTGAAGACGTCGATGTCGGCCATCTCGTCCGAGGTGCCGGACTCGGGCGTGTCGTCGATCACGGAAACCAGGTACTGCATACGGATCATCCTCCTGTGCTCCGGAACGCCCCTCGTGGGCGTGTGCTCACCCGTGCCACGAACGCCTCCGCCCCGAACCGACACCGCCTCGCGATCTTGCTCAACGAGTCATCGGTCGAACATCACGACCGAGCGGATCACCTCGCCCGCCAGCATCGCCCGGAACGCTTCGTCCAAGTCGTCGATCCCGATGCGGCGCGTGATCATGCCGTCCAGATCGAGCGACCCATCGAGGTACCACCGGGCCATCTCGGGGAAGTCCTCGGCGGGGATCGGGTCGCCGCCGTCGGTGATGAGGATGTTCGCCTTGTGCGGATAGGCGGCGCGTTCGGAGCCGTTCCACGCGATCGTCACCTCGCTCGGGATCGGCGGCACCCCGATCGCGACCGCGGTCCCGGCGTACGCGAGCATCTCGACCGCCTGGCCGACGCACGCGGGGACCCCGGTGGCCTCGAACGCGGTGTCGACCCCTTCACCTCCGGTGAGTCGCCGGACCGCATCCACCGGGTCGGTCGCGGATGCGTCCACGACGTCGGTGGCGCCGAACCGTTCGGCCCACGCCAGTTTGGCGGGCGCGATGTCGACGGCGATCAGGCGTTCGGCCCCGCGGATCTTCGCCCCCTGGAGCGCCGACAGACCGATGCCGCCGAGGCCGATCACGGCGACGCTCGAGCCGGGGAGGACCTTCGCCGTCTGCACGGCGGCGCCGACGCCCGTCGAGACGCCGCATCCGAGGAGGCATGCGCGATCGAGCGGGATCCCCGCAGGCATCGGGATCGCCTGCGCGGCGTGTACCACGGTATGGGTGGCCAACGTCCCGCATGCGAGGACGCCGGCGAGCGGCGCACCGTCGCGTGCCCGTCGCATGCGCGGCGGCTGGGTCCACGCGTGGGAGCAGCGCCTCGGCTGGTTCCGTCGGCATGGTGCGCAGGCGCCGCACGGGACCGCCCAGGCGATCACGACGGGATCGCCGACGGACAGGTCATCGACCCCCGCACCGAGGGCCTCGACCACACCGGCGCCCTCGTGTCCGAGCAGCATCGGCAACGGCGCACCCCAGTTGCCGTTCTCGCGCGCCCAGAGATCGCTGTGACAGACGCCGTTCGCCACGATCTGGACCAGCACCTCGCCGGGTCCGGGATCGTCGACCTCGATCGGCTCGACGACGATCGCGCCGCCCAACGTGTCGACGACGGCGCCGATCGCTTCCCGCGACATCGCGACCTCCGGTCGGTGTGCGAGGCTCCCGGCTGCCCCGCGTGGACGCCGGGACCCTACTCGACACCGACGGGACCCCCGCGAGGTCAGCAGACGGGGCGCGGACGCGCTACGTCACGACGACCTTGCCGCACATCCCTCGGCAGACGCCGTTCACGAGCACGGAGTGGAACCGGCAGCGGAAGTGGTACACGCCCCGGCCCCGGAACGTGAACGAGGTCGTTCCGCCGCGCGAGAGCGTCGTGTTCTTCTTCCACCTGCCGCCGTAGGCGGTGACGGTATGCACACCCGTCACCGCCTTCCACACGACCCTCGTGCCGGCGGCGGTGTGGACGGTCGAAGGGGCCCAGTGGAACCCGGACGTACCCTTGACCGCCCTGATCGGCGATGCGGCGCCGGCCGACCCCTCGTTGAACACGGCCATCATCATCACGATCGCCGTGGCGATGATCGTCAGCCGACGTCGCATCATCTCGTCCTTCCTTCGTGTCGTGCCGCTACGGCGTGCTGGTCACGGGGCAGTCGAGGACGATGTGCGTCCCCGTCTCGACGACCTTGCCCTTCGCGATCAGGACGTCGACCTGGGTGTCGCTCTTGATCACGATCGGCTTGACCCCGTGCTTCCACCGCACGTTCGTCTCGAGCCAGAGCGGGGAGTAGTCCTTCTCGCCCGGCTCGGAGCCGAGGACCATCAGCTGCCGCGGCGCCTGGCGCCCCCGGACGATGTAGATCTCGGGGAAACTCGAGGGGTCGAGCGTCCCCAGCTGGGGGGCGAAGTTGATGTGCTTCGCGGCCGCCTGGGCCTTGTTCGAGACGTCCGTCGCCAGCATGCCGTCCTTGTGGGCGTCGTAGAACGTCTTGAAGACCTTCGGCGGCTTGACGCTGCCGGGGTCGGCGACGTTGCTCGCGATCACGGGAGCGTTCAGGAGCAGCTTCCGCGCCTCGGTGGTGACCATGCCTCCCGCCCGAGCCGCGTCGATCTCGGTGTCGCTGGTGAGCAGCGTGGGCGTCATGCCCATGTTCCAGCGGACGTCGATCTCCCGCCAGACGGGCGAGTAGCCCTTCTCCCCGGGCTCGGCGCCGAGGACCATCAGTTGGCCCATCGCCGACGCGCCGCGGAAGATGAAGATCTTCGGGAACAGACCGGGCTTCAGCCCCCGGAGGCCCGGCGCGAAGTTGATCTTCATCAGGTGCGCCTGCGTCTTCCCCGACGAGTCGGTCACGACGATGGCGTCCTTGTGACCGTCGTAGAACGACCCCTGCACCGGCGAGGAGATGTGCTTCACCGCCGGAGCGGCGTTGGCAAGTCCTCCCGCCGTTCCGACGAGCGCGAGCGCGACGCATGCCGCGACCGCTGCGAGATGCCGCATGTCGACCCCTCCCTTCGGGCGCGCCACGGGCGAGCGCGGGCCCGGTAGGTGTACGGGGGGCGGCCGTATCGGTTCAGTCCAGAGGGGATCTTTCGGTCCTGACCTACGCTGTCCCGCATCTCGGAGGGAACGTGATGGAGTGGTTCCCGTGAGCACGGATGTCTCCCCGCCGGCAGGTCCGCCGAAGGTCGGCGTGCTCGTCGTCGTCGCCCTGCTGGCGGCATTGGTCGGCGGCCTGATCGTCGCGTTCGTGGCTCGCGGGTCGTCGGGCACCCCGGCGTCCCGGAGCGGGCAACCGGCCGCCTGCGCCGCGGTCGACGTCGCGCACGACGTCCTGCCGTCGGTCGTGACCGTCCTGACCCGAGGTGCCGGCGGTTCCGGCAATGGGACCGGTGAGATCGTCCGCACCGGCGGCTACATCCTCACGAACGACCACGTGATCGCGGCCGCCGCGGACGGCGGGGAGGTCGCGGTCCGCTACAGCGACGGGACGACCTCGCCCGCGACGATCGTCGGCCGTGATCCGATCACCGATCTGGCCGTGTTGCAGGCCGGCGACCACGCGGAGGGGCGACCCCTGATCGGCATCGGGTCGTCGTCGGCCCTCCAGGCCGGCCAGCCGGTGGTCGCCCTCGGCGCGCCGCTGGGTCTCAGTAGCACGGTGACGGCCGGCATCGTGAGCGCACTGGACCGCTACGTGCCCGTGCCGGCCGGCGACGGCCAGGTGGCGCACCTGGTGGACGCGACCCAGACCGACGCCTCGATCAACCCCGGCAACAGCGGCGGGCCCTTGGTGGACTGCGCGGGGGCGCTCGTCGGGGTGAACACGGCGATCATCACGGTGCCGAACGAGGCCGGCGTCGGGGGCGGCGGCAGCGTGGGCCTCGGGTTCGCGATCCCGGTCGATCTGGCGGGGCCGCTCGCCGATCAGATGATCCGCACCGGGAGCGCGAACCACCCGACGTTCGGGCTGCAGGCGCTGCCGATCGCCGCGGAAGAGGGCGGCGGCGCCAGCGGCCTGTTCGTGACCGTCGTCGATCCGGGCGGGCCGGCCGACGCCGCCGGCATCCAGGTCGGCGACGTGATCACCGAGGTGGACGGTCAGCCGGCAACGAGCGTCGCGCTCCTCGAGAAGGCGACGATCACGCGGTCGGCCGGCGATACGGTTCCGGTCACGTTCGTGCGCGACGGTCGCTCGAGCACCGCCGAGGTGACGCTGGCCGGCGCGAGCTGAGTCCGAGGCGCCTCAGGCGACCTTGAGCTCGCCCACCATGTTGTTCGAGACCTTGTGGAACAGGCAGTAGAACTGCACCGAGCCCGAGGTCGGGGAACGTCACGGTGATGACCTTCGACTGCTCCCGGGTTGATCGTCACGTTGATGTTCTGCGCGTCGATCGAGAAGTTGTGCGGCACCGTGCCGGTGTTCTTGACGGTGATCTTCAGCGTCTGGCCGGCCGTGCCCTCCAGCTCGCTCGGCGAGAACGAGAAGTTCTGCGCGGTCATCGCGAGCGTCGTCTTCCCGGCGACGTTCGCCGACTCCCCGCCGCTACCGGAGGGGCTCTCCGTCGTGGTCTGCGTGGTCGGCGGTGCCGTCGTCGTGGTCGAGGTGCTCGACGATCGAGCTGGAGGTGCACGCCACCGCCAGCAGCAGCACGACGCCGAGCCCGACCGAGGCCGTCATCGATCCGAGGTTCCGTTCCCGCATGTCGTTCCCTCCCGTGTGTTTACGCCGCGTGGATGGCGGCGGAGCCGACCACGGTCCCGTCCGATGTCGTGATCGTGAGCCGGTCGTAGTCCGTCATGTCCTGGTGCGTCACGATCCACGCGTCGCCCTCGCCGTCGTGGATGTGGAACGGCGGCCACGCGTACGTGTCGCCGTCGGGTCCCAGCAAGGTGACCCTCGCCTCACCGTCGTACCCCGGCGCCTTCACCATCACGAGCCCCCACGACGACCACCCCTTCGTGGCGTCGCCGTCGTACAGCACCACCCGTCCGCTCACGGACGACCCCGTCGAGGGTTGGATCGAGCCCACGCGGAACTCCTTGCCGCCGAGGAAGCCCAACAGGGATCGGTAGCTGCCCGCGTTGGCGGTCGCGAGGTTCGCCCGATGGGACTGGGTGGCCCCCCAGGTGATCGATGCCGCCACGAGCACGAGCGCGATCGCCGCGGCGACGGCCGCCCATACGGATCGGCGATGGGAAGGAGTGGGAGGACGGGGCGCCGCGGGCACGGGCCCCGGCTCCTCCCACTCCTCGTCGAGGGCGCGCAGCACCCGGGCGCGCAGCTCCTCCGGCGGGTCCTCCTCGTGGACGGCGTGCGAGAGCGCGGCGACGCCCTCCTCGAGCTTCATCCGTTCCTCGCGGCACGCGGCGCAGCCCCGCAGGTGCCGCCGGACCGCCATGTCGGTGGTCTCGTCGAGCGCGCTCAGGAGGTGCTCGGGGAGGAGCTCACGGACCTCTTCACACGTCATGATCCGCCTCCTTCGCCATCTCCTCGCGCAGCCGCAGCAGGGCCGCGCGGATCCGTGTCTTGACCGTGCCCTGCGGGATCCCCTCCAGGGCCGCCACCTCGGCCGTCGTCCGGCCGCCGAAGTACGCCAGCTCCAGCGCCGAGCGCTGTTCGGCGGACAGCACGGCCATCGCCCGGCGCGCCCGGGACGAGAGGTCGGCGACGGTCGCCATCTCCTCCGGTCCCGGCGAGGGATCGTCCTCCCGGGGCACCCCGACCGCGTGCAGCGAGCGCGCCTCCAGCACCCGGCGGCGCAGCGCGTCGATCGCCAGCGAGCGGGCCGTGAGGAGCACCCACGTCTCGAGCCGCCCCCGGAGGGGGTCGAAGCGTTCGGCGGTCCTGACGAGTTTCACGAAGGTGTCCTGTACGAGATCCTGCGCCGATCCATCGTTGCCGAGCATCACGATGCCGAGGCCGTAGATCCGGGAGGCGAAGCGGTCGTAGAGCACGCCCGCAGCGCGCTCGTCGCGGCCCGCGAAGGCCTTCATGAGCGCGGCGTCCGCTTCCGGGTCGTCGGTTCGCACGCGTAGCACGGTACTCCGTGGGAGTACGGGCGAAGCCCCGCAGCGGTTCAGAGGGGTTCGACGGCGCCGCCGTCGATCCGCAGGGCGCGGGCCTGCGCGGCCGCTCGCGTAGGCGGCCGGCTCCAGCGCCACGATCGGCACCACCGAGTCGTAGAGCTCGCGCGCGACGATGGCGCCGAGCGCCAGGATCGGATCGGGCTCGCCCAGCACGATCGCGACCGGCGCGGTGGCGGCCCGGATCGCCTCGGCCAGCACGGAGGAGCTCGAGCTGGAGCCGCGGCCGGCGGGCAGGACCAGGACGCGCCCGGCGAGGCTCGCCCCGTGCTGGGGGTGGTGGGGGTCGATCACGAGCCCGGTCCGCGGATCCACGCCGCCCCAGAAGCTGAGCGGCTCCTCCAGGACGATCGTCGGACCCTCCGCCGTCCCCGACACGAGCGAGCGCCCGGTCGAGCGTCATCGCGTCCCCCACAGCGCGTCGTCGCGCCAGATCGCGGCCGAGCGCGGCCGATCGCAGGCACTCCTCGCGTGGTGCCGAAGACCGGACGGAGGCCAAGGTTCGCCGGCGCGTACCATGCCCACTTCGCTGAATCCGTCATCACACATCCGTCGGTCTCGGCGATCACCGGCACGAGGTAGGTGCAGGTGTCCGAGACAACGGTCACGCCCGACGCGGCGAGGCGATCCGCGTCGGACGCGGAAAGGACGTCGCGGGCCACGTTCACGTACAGGGGTACGGTCGGGCGCGCGCGCTCGATCGCGGCGAGGATCCGGTGGAGCTCCGCCGTGGAGGCGTGCGGGGTGCCGAGGCTGACGGCGGCGAGCGGCCTGGTCGCCGGCCGCGCCCAGCTCGTCGCGCGCCGCCCGCAGGTCGGCGGCCTGCACGGCGAGCTCGAGGTCGGGGCCGCCGCCGCCGAGCGCCGCCTCGAGCGTCGGGGCCTCCGGCGTGACGCCGACCGCGTGGAACATCGCGACGGCCCCGGAGGAGGCGGCCGCCGCGCCGAGCGCCTTCAGTCCGTCGGCGGCGGTCTCCGGCGGCAGGCCGACGATCGCCGGGACGCGGGTGCCGACGGCGCGGCCGATCACGTGGCCGAGCGCCGCGAGCCCCGCCGACTCCTCGAGGAGGCGGGGCCGGACATCGGCGTCGATCCGCACGACGGCGCGGGCCCGCCGCCCTTCGTCGGTGTGCAGGCCGATCGCCGGCGCGCGGCCGGTCAACGCGCAGCACACGTCGATGAAGTCGCCGTAGCGCTCGGTCCGGGCGCCCAGCACGGAGTTCGCGAAGACGATCGCGTTCGACTCCGCCCACGCGATCTGCTCTCCCAGCACTCGGTGGGTCGGGGAGCTGGTACGGCGCGCACGTCCACGTCGGCCGGCACCCCATCGCGACGTACGCGTCCATCAGCCGGCGGCCCGCGGCCGACGTCTCCGCGTCGAGGTGCACCCGGCCCGGGTGCACGAGGTCGAGCGACGCGACGTTGAGGGTGGTCGGCACGGCGACACGCCCGGCCTGGGACCGCAGCAGCTCCGCGAAGGCCAGCCCGGCCTCGCCGTGATAGAGGCAGCCGTCGATGTGCGCGCGGGTGATGGCGAGCAGCCGCGAGGCGCCCATCACCTCGGCCGTCTCGACGAGGATCCGCATCGCGGTGGCCGCCGCCTCGCCGTCGCGGCCGTCCCGCATCGCCCGCTCGTCCGCCGTGAGCTCCACGGCTCGGCATCCTCGCACGTCATCGCCCCCCGGTACGCTTCGCCGCGATGACCGACCCCCTCGATCTCCCGCGGCGGCGGGCCCGTCAGCTCGCGGTGATGGGGCAGCTCCTCGCGGCGCCGCGACCGGCCTCGCTGCTCGAGACGGTCGGTGCGCTGGGCGAGGTCCAGCTGGACCCGACCGCGGTCGTCGCCCGGACCGAGCACCTCGTGCTGTGGAGCAGGCTCGGGTCGAGGTTCCGCGTGCAGGAGCTGGAGCGGTCGCTCTGGGAGGACCGCGAGCTGTTCGAGTACTGGGTCCACATCGTGCCGACCTCGGACCTTGCGATGCACCGGATCTCGATGCGGCGCTATCCGCACGGGCCCGCAACGCGCTCCGCCTACATCCGCGAGTGGCTCGAGCAGAACGCGGCGTTCCGCCGCTACGTCCTGCGCGAGCTGCGTGCGCGCGGTCCGCTGCGCGCGCGGGATCTGGAGGACCGCACGGTCGTGCCGTGGCGGACCGGCGGCTGGAACGACGGGCGCGGACGGCACACGGCGATGCTGCTCGACATCCTCTGGGAGCGCGGCGAGATCATGATCGTGGGCCGCGACGGGCAGCAACGCCTCTGGGACCTCGCGTCGCGCTCGCTGCCGCCGGCGCCGCGGCGCCCGCACGGGGAGCTGGCGCGCGAGCTCGTGGATCGGCAGCTGCGCGCGCGGGGCGTGGAACGCGTCGAGCGCATCGGCCGCCTGTTCGACGGCCCCGTGCCCGGCCGTGCGGCCGCGATCGACCGGCTCCGGCGCGAGGGCGTGGTCGTCCCGGTCCGGATCGACGGGCTGGAGGGCCGGTGGGTCGCGCACGGCGGGCTGCTCGACGAGCCGTTCCGGGGCCGGACGGCGCTCCTGTCGCCGTTCGACGATCTGATCTCCGACCGCGAGCGAACCGAGCGGCTGTTCGACGTCCGCTTCCGCCTCGAGATCTACGTCCCGAAAGCGCAAGCGTGCGTTCGGGTACTTCGTGCTGCCGATCCTGCGGGGCGACCGGCTCGTCGGGCGCATCGACCCCGCGTTCGACCGGAAGGCCGGCGTGCTCCGCGTGCAACGCCGTCCACGCGGAGCCGGATGCGCGACCGGACGACTGGCCGCCCGCCCGGCGCCAGATCGCACAGCTCGCGACGTGGCTCGGCGCCGGCGAGGTGGTCCTGCCGAGGCTCCCTGCCGTCTGGCGCTGAGAGGAACGACTGCGCCGCAGGGCCGGTGCCGTTGCGTTCAAGAGCCCCCAGAGGCGTTCCGATGCAATCGGAGCATCCCTCGAACGGAAGGGCTCGTGGGCAGGAGAGACATCCGTCGTATCCGTCGGCCGTTGGTCGCGGCCGCGTTCGCGCTGCTGCTGGGTTCCGCGTGCACCGGCGCGGCGCCGCCGCGGGCCGGCACGGGCGTGGCCATCCACGAGCACGACTTCCGGATCGACGCGTCGGCGATCACCGTCGCGTCCGGGGCGGTCTCGTTCGACGTCCACAACGACGCCCCGGCGACGCACGAGTTCGTCGTCGTGCGCACCGACGACCCCGACGACCGGCTGCCGATCGCCGCCGACGGGATCAGCGTCGACGAGGACGTCCTGACGTCGGTCGGCGAGCTCTCGGACGTGCCGGCCGGCGCCGACGAGACGCTCTCGCTGTCGCTCGCGCCCGGGCGCTACGTCTACTTCTGCAACATGGAGGGGCACTACATGGGCGGGATGCACGGCGTCCTCGAGGTCACCCCCGATGCGTGAGTCCCGGCGACTGCGGTGGATCCTCGCGCCGTACCTCATCGTGGTGACCCTGATCGTCGGCTACAACGCGCACGCGATCGCGCAGCAGCGAGGCTCGGCCGTGGTCGTGAACGTCGCCGCGCGCCAGCGCGCGCTCTCGGAGCGGTACACGAAGGACGTGATCCTGCGGACGCAGGGCATCGCCGCGGATCCCCAGGACGACGCCGAGCAGCTCCGGGCGAACGCGGACGCGCTGCTCCACGGCGGTGAGGTCACCGCCGTCCAGGGCGCCGACGCGACCGTGGTGCTCCACGGCGCCGACGATCGGCTCGTGATCGAGAAGCTCGACGAGGAGCAGCGCTTGATCACGAAGCTGCTCGACGCCGGCGACCAACTCCTGCCGATGAGCCCGGCGACCCCCGGGTACGCGGCCCGGCTGCAGGAGCTCCGCGTGCTGGGCGGCCAGGTCAACAGCATCTCGAACGACGCCGTCGGCCAGATCACGCGCGACGCCGAGGCTGCGTTCGCGCGGCTCGTCGCGATCGGCATCGGCTTGGGTGTGCTGGGCGCGATCGCGGCGGTCGCGATGGGCCTCCTGCTGCGCCGCACGGCCGCGACCCAGGCCGCGCAGTTCCGTTCGCTGGTGCACAACGCGACGGACCTGATCACCGTGGTCGACGCGTCGGGCGCGATCCGCTATCAGAGCCCGTCCGCCGAACCGGTCCTCGGCAGATCCGCCGAGGAGCTGCTCGGGACCAGCTACCTGGGATCGCTCGACGCCGCCGACCGCGCCCACCTCGACGCCGTGTTCCGGGAGCTCGCGGCGACGCCGGGCGCCGTCGCGACGGCCGAGTACCGGGTCCGCCACGTCGACGGCTCGTGGCGGTACGTCGAGAGCATCGTCACGAACCGCATGGACGATCCGAACGTCCGCGGGCTGGTGCTGAACACGCGCGACGTCACGGATCGCCGAGCGCTCCAGGACGAGCTCGCGCACCAGGCGTTCCACGACTCGCTCACCGGGCTCGTGAACCGCGCCGTGTTCCGCGACCGGGTCGACCACGCGGTCGCCCGGGCGGCGCGCCTGCACCAGCAGCCGGCCGTGCTGCTGCTCGACCTCGACGGGTTCAAGACCGTGAACGACGGGCTCGGGCACGACGCCGGCGACGAGCTGATCGTCGCGGTCGGGCACCGCCTGCAGGCGAGCGGCCGCTCGATCGACACGGTCGCCCGCATCGGCGGCGACGAGTTCGCGATCCTGCTCGAGGACGACGCGCAGACCGCCGGCGCGCGGACCGTCGCCGAGCGCGTGCTGGCCGTGCTCACCACGCCCTTCCAGGTCCGCGGCCGCGAGGTCTTCGTGCGGGCGAGCATCGGGATCGCGATCGCGGTGGCGGGAACGACCACCGACGAGCTGCTCCGCAACGCCGACGCGGCGATGTACGCGGCCAAGCGCGGCGGCAAGGCGCGCTACGAGTTCTTCGTGCCGATCATGCACGAGGAGGCGCTCGCGAAGTTCGAGGTCCAGGGCGACCTGGATCGCGGGCTGGCGCACTCGGAGTTCGTGCTGCACTACCAGCCGATCGTCGACCTCGCCTCCGGATCCGTGGCGGGCGTCGAGGCCCTCGTCCGCTGGCGCCATCCCACGCGCGGGCTCCTGCCGCCCGCGGCGTTCATCCCGATCGCCGAGGAGACCGGCGCGATCGTGCCGCTCGGGGCGTGGGTGCTCAGCGAGGCGTGCCGCCAGACGGCCGAGTGGCGCCGCGCGGATCCCGCGCGCGCCGACCTCTGGGTGAGCGTCAACCTCTCGACGCGCCAGCTGCTGGAGGCGAACCTCGTGACGGCCGTCCGGGAATCGCTCCGAGCGAGCGGCCTCGAGCCGTCGGCCCTCATGCTGGAGCTCACCGAGGGCAGCCTGATGCAGGGGATCACCGAGACCGCGGTGAAGCTGCGCGAGCTGAAGGAGCTCGGCGTGCGGCTCGCGATCGACGACTTCGGCACCGGCGCGTCGTCGCTGTCGTACCTCCGGCGCTTCCCGATCGACCTGCTGAAGATCGACAAGTCGTTCGTGGACGAGCTCGGCGCCGACGATCCGGAGGGCCCGCTGCTCGTGCACGCGATCCTCGACATCGCCCGGACGCTGCACGTCGAGACGATCGCGGAGGGGATCGAGCAGGAGCACCAGCTCCACGGCCTCCGCGAGGCCGGTTGCCGCACCGGTCAGGGCTTCCTGTTCGCGCGGCCGCTGCCGCCCGAGGAGGTCGGCTCGCTCTTCGACGCCGGGGTCGATCCGCTCGAGGGCGCCTCGGCCGGCTAGCGCCTCCGCGTGCCGGCTCAGTGGGTGCCGGCGCTGGCGGCGTCGGGCACCATGCGATCGCGCGCGAACCGATCGGGCGCGAACGGGGCGATCAGCGGGGGCGTGCGCCCGGTCGCGATCAGCTCGGCCATCGTTCGTCCGAAGATCGGCGAGCCCTTGAAGCCCCACGTGCCCATGCCGGCCATCAGGAAGAACCGCTCGACGTCGGAGGGGCCGAGGATCGGCGAGGAGTCCGGCGTCATGTCGCACAGGCCGCCCCACTGCCGCATCGCTCGCGCGTTCGCCATGAACGGCAGGATCTGGATCGACCGTTTCGCGGCCTCGGACAGGAACCCGAACGTCGAGCGGGTGGAGTACGTCGTGTACGGGAGGATCTCGGCGCCCACCAGGAGCTCGCCTCGCGCCGTCTGCGACACGTAGATGTACAGGTCCATCGAGGACACGAGCCCGTCCAGCACGTGCGCGTACGGTTCGGTGACGAACGCCTGGAGCGGGTGCGTGTCGATCGGCAGCCGGAGACCGGCCATCGCCGCGACCGTGCCGCTCCAGCCGGCCGCGGCGCTCACCACCGCGCCCGCGGCGACCGGACCGCCGGCGGTGCGCACCCCCGTGCACACGCCGTCGACGACGTCGATGCCGGTGACCGGCGTCTGCTCGTGGATGTGCACGCCCAGGCGTGTCGCGGCCGAGGCGTAGCCCCACACGACCGAATCGTGCCGCGCGAACGAGCCGGGCGGATGGTACGAGGCGCCGAGCACCGGCCACTCGCCGCCCGCGGTGAGGTCGACGAGCGGGCACCGTCGGAGCACCTCCTCCGGCGTGAGCACGTCGGTCTGCACGCCGTAGGCGCGGTTCAACAACGACTTGTCGCGCTCGACCTCGAGCGAATCGGTCGTATGGCACAGGTCGAGCTCGCCCTGCGTCGAGAACTGGATGTTGAAGTCCAGCTCGCGGCCGAGCGTGCGCCAGATCGCCAGGCTCGCCTTGTACAGGGGGACGTTCTCCGGCGTGTTGTAGTTCGCGCGGATCACCTGGGTGTTGCGGCCCGACGCGCCGCCGCCGATGTACCCGGCCTCGAAGACCGCGACGTCGCGGATCCCGTGATGCGCGGCCAGCTCGTACGCGAGCGCGAGCCCGTTCACCCCGCCGCCGACGATCACGACGTCGTACCGGGGACGCGGCTCGACCTGCCGGAGGAAGACGCGCCGCCGCAGGAGGCCCGTCACGCGCCCACCTCCAGGTGCGCGAGCCGGCGCCGGAGGCGGTCGTGCAGGTGCGCTTCCACCATCGACGGCACGAGGACGTGGATCCGGTCGGCCTCGACCACCACCTTCGCCGGCACGCGCACGACCTCGCCCTGGACGAACCCCTCCGGCGGGAGCTCGAGCGCCGACAGGTACGCGAACGCGCCGCGCGGATCGCGAGCCCGACAGCGTCGCGGCGGCCCACCCGTCGGTGACGTCGAGCACGAGGGCGTCCGCGTCGCCGGCGCCCAGCCGGTCGCGCACCTCGCGCGACGATCTCGTCGACGTCGTCGGGTGCGCACAGCAGCAGGAGCTCGTCCTCGGCGACCCGGCAGGCCCGGGCGCGGCCGGGCACGACGAGCCGGTCGAGCGCGTCCGTCGCTCGCGAGCGCGTTCACGACGCCGAGGGACGTCGCGCCGCCACGTGGAGCGTCGCGACCGCGTCAGCCACGGAGCCTCGCCCCCTCGGGGTCGTAGAACGGCGTCGGCACCACCCGCGCCTCGGCGTCGCCGGCCGCGAGCACCTCCGGGAAGACGCCGTCGGTCGCGCGCAGCCAGCCGAGCCCGATCGTCGCTCCGACGGCCTCGGAACGGGCGGCCGAGGTGACGCGGCCGACCACGCGCCCGCCGTCGGTCAGCGGTACCCCGCGGCGAGGTTCGCCGTCGATGCGCACGCCGACGAGCCGCCGCTCGAGCGGGAGCTCGGCCATCCGCTCGAGCGACGGCTTGCCGACGAACGACGGCTTGTCCATCGCCACGGCCCAGCCGAGGCCGAGCTTCGCGGGATGGTCGTCGGGCAGCGTGTCCTGCGCGAGGTACGCGTGGCCCTTCTCCAGGCGCAGCACGTCGAGGGCGTCCAACCCGAACGGCCGCAGGTCGATGTCGCGGCCCGCTTCCAGGACGGCGTCGAGCAGCTCCACGCCGCGGGAACGGGGATGGTGCAGCTCGACGGCGACCTCGCCGACGAAGCCGACGCGGATCGCGGTGCACGGCACGCCGGCGACGCTGAGGCGAGCGTGGGCGCCCGGGGGGAGGGCGGCCGCGGAGACGTCGTCCTCGGTCAGGCGCTCGAGGACCGATCGCGCCTGCGGGCCGGCGACCGCGATCGCGCCGAGCTCCGCGGTGCGGTTCACCAGATGCACGTGCAGCTCCCAGCGGTCCGTCCAGTCGCGCAGCCAGGCCTCCATCCGGTCGGCGCCGCCGGAGGTGGAGGACAGCGTGAACGTGCCGCCGTCGTTCGCCGCGAGCACGCCGTCGTCGACGAGGTAGCCGGCCTCGTCGAGCGCCACGACGTAGCGCGAGCGGCCCGGCGGCAGATCGCGGATCCGGGTCGGGAACACGCGATCGAGGAGCTCGAGGGCGTCGCGCCCGGCCACGAGGAACCGCGCGAGCGTCCCGACGTCCATCACGCCGGCGCGTTGCCGGACCGCGCGGATCTCCCCGGCCGTGTCGCCGAACGTCGTCGGGCGCATCCACGGACCGGATCGCTCCATCCGCGCGCCGAGCTCGAGCAACCGGGCGTGCAGCGAGGTCCGCCGCTCGACGGCCTCGTCCACGCCGGCCGCCAGATCCGCGAGGGCGATGGGCCGCGCGGGCGGGCGCGCGGTGGTGCGTGTTCCTTGCGGCGTCGGCGCGCCCGCCCGTGCCGCGACGAACGCCGCGAGCAGCCGGCCGCAGACCGCGCCCTGGCATGGGCCCATCGTGGCGGTCGTGTAGCGCTTGAGGATCTCCGTGGAGCGCCAGCCCTCGTCGCCATGCCTGCTCCGAGGTCGTGGACGGCGACGTCCTCGCACAAGCACACGTACCCGCCGTCGCCCATGGCGATGTCGGGCGCGGGTGCGTCCGCCTGTCGCGCGCCGCCGGCCGCTCGGCGTCCGCTCGCCTCGGCCTCCTCGATCGAGCACCCGGGGAGGACCACGTCGCCGGCGCCGACGACCTCGTCCGCGGTGCCCATGCGGAGCAGGTCGTCGCGGGGCGACCAGCCGAGGGACAGGACGAGCGTGTCGCAGGCGATCCTGCGCCGGTCCGCGCCGGACCCGATCACCACGGCCTCGACGCGGCGGCTCCCCTCGGCGCGCACGACGACGGCGTCCTGGACGACCTCCGCGACCTCGGTGCCGGCCGCGCGGAGGATCTCGGCCGCGGCGGCGCCCTCCTCGGTCGACGTGACGACCACCGCGCGGCGTCCGGGGGCTACGCCGTGCACGCCGGCCAGGCGCGCGGCGCCCCGCGCGAGGAACACGCCCGGCAGGTCGTTGCCCGGGAAGACGCCGTGGATCTCCACGGCGCCGGTCGCCGCGATCACGCGGGCGGCCTCGACGTGCAGGACCTCGTCGGGACCGACCACCGGCACGAACGGTCCGGCGTAGAGCCCGACGGCCGTGTGGCGTTCGAGGATCGTCGCGCCGGCCGCGCGCGCTTCGGAGGCGAGCGCGTCGATCCGTTCGCGTGCGGCGACGTCCCACGTCCCGGAGGCGAGCGCGTGCTCCTCGACCAGCAACGTCGTCGCACCCGCGGTCGCGGCCTCGGCCGCGGCCGCGAGGCCGGCGACCCCGCCGCCCACGACCAGCACGTCGACGTGCACGGCGCGCACCGGCTTCTCGGCGCCCGCGGACGCGGCCGGCAGGCGGCCGATGCCCGTCGCCCGGCGGATCACGCGCTCGGCGAGCGGCCACGCGAACCGCGGCCGGATGAAGGTCTTCGAGTAGAACGCGACCGGCATCAGCCGGTGGAGCCGGTCGGTCACGTGGAGCGCGTCGTGCTCGGTGGAGGGCCAGCCGGACGGCCGACGGACGTCCTGGCCCTCGCGCGCCGGCGTCACGCACGCGCGCACGCCCGGCTGCCCGTCCACGGTGACGAGGCAGTTCGGACAATCGCCGCTCAGGCAGGAGAGACCGCGGCGACGGTGGTACTTCAGCGACCGCGTGAACGTCCGGACCCCGTCGCGGTACATCGCGGACGCGATCGTGTCGCCGTCCTCGATCGCGACGCGCCGCCCCTCGACCCGGAGGGCGCCGGTCACGGCGCGTCGATCCGGTTCGTCACGGTGTCGCGCGTCACGGTGAGCCAGCGCCGGCACCCGAACGCGTGGAACCACCGCTCGGGCCGCGGACCCGCCGCGTTCTCGCGCAGGTACACGCGCGCGAAGTCCGCGTCGGGGTCCTCGGCCTCGAGCGGCCGGAGCTCGCCGCCGAACGTGAACTCCTCGGACGGGCCGCACCCCGCAGCGCGGGCAGGGGATCCGCAGGCTCACCGGCGCCGCCGCGCTTTCCTGCCGGCGGCGTCGCGCAGCAGCCGGTGCGCCGCGACGTAGCCGGGCGCGCCGGTGACGCCGCCGCCCGGATGCACCCCGGCGCCGCAGAGGTACAGGCCCGCGATCGGCGTGCGGTAGTCGGCCCAGCCCGGGACCGGGCGCATGAAGAAGAGCTGCTGGATGTTCAGGTCCCCGTGGAAGATGTTGCCCTCGGTCAGGCCGTAGGTCCGCTCCAGATCGAGCGGCGTGAGCACCTGCATCGCCTGCACCGCGCCCGGCGCGTTCGGCGCGTACCGCCCGACGATGTCGAGCACGCGCTTGCCGAGGAGGTCGCGCTGGTCGTCCCACGTGCCGACCCGGAGCCGGTACGGCACGTACTGCACGAAGCACGTCATGATGTGCACCCCCGGCGGCGCGAGCGTCGGGTCGACGTTCGAGGCGACGACGCAGTCCACCCAGAGCTCCTCGGGGATCTCGCCCCATTTCGCGATGTCGTAGATGCGCTCGGCCTGCTCGAGCGTCGGCACGAGCGTCGCGAACGCCCGGCGGTTGAGGTCGGCGTCGGCCGGCATGCCGTTGAAGCGCGGGGCCTCGGAGAGCACGAGGTTCACCTTCGCGCAGGGGCCGTCCATCTTGATCGCCGCGACCGACTGCCGGAACGCGTCGGGGAGGTCGCCGGGGTCCACCAGCCCGAGGAACGTCCGCTTCGGGTCCGCGTTCGAAACCACGACGGTCGACCGGAGCTCGGTGCCGTCTTCCAGCGCCACGCCCCGGGCGCGGCCGCCCTCGACGAGGATGCGCGCGACCGGCGCCTCGGTTCGGATCTCGGCGCCGGCCTCGCGAGCCGCGGCCGCCATCGCCTGCGTGATCGACCCCATGCCGCCGATCACGTGCCCGTACCAGCCCTGGACGTCGTCGTCGCCGCCCGACAGCAGGTGGAACAGCAGGCCGATCGCCGTGCCCGGCCGGTACGGCGGGGAGTGCATCCCGTACACGTTGTTCGCCAGGTACATCCGTTTGATCGTCTCGGTCTCGAAGTGCCGGTCGAGGAAGTCGCCGAGCGAGCCGGTCAGGAACTCGGCGAGGTCGGTGATCTCGTCGCCGCCGATCCCCTTGATCCGCCGGTAGACGCGCCGGCCCTCGCGGATCCGGTCCAGCCGGCGCGCGTGGACGTTCGGCGGCTCCTCGAGGAAGAACGGCTGGAGGTAGCGGGCGAGCTGCTTCAACCGGGTGTCGATGCGGTCGAACGTCGCCGCGTCGCGTTCGCTGACGCGCGACCACTCCCGGACGGTCCGCGCGTGATCGGTCCACCACGGCAGCACGGTGCCGTCCTCGAACGCCGCCTGGAGGCCGGGCTCGCACGGCACCATCCGCAGGCCGTGGCGTTCGAGGTCGAGGTCGCGGATCACCTCCGGCCGGAGCATCGAGGCGATGTAGGACGTCGTCGAGGCGCGGCAGCCGGGCGCGATCTCCTCCGTGACGCAGGCGCCGCCCACGATGTCGCGCCGCTCGACGACGAGCGTCCGCAGACCCGCCCGGGCGAGGTAGAACGAGGCCGTGAGGCCGTTGTGGCCTCCGCCCACCACGATGGCGTCGTACGTCGTTGCGCTCATGGATCCGGGTCCCGGTCGGGACGCGTCGCATCGTACGAGACCCGCGGAGGCCGGGTCGATCGACGCCGTGACCGGACGTCACCGCCGCGGCGGCTCAGGCGATCAGCGAGCGCGGCGGGATGCCGGGGTCGGTCTGATCCCCGTCGAACGCCGTCGACCCGTACCCCGAGACGTCGCCGAGCCCGTCCAGCCACGTCGCTGCGAACACCGCCGCGAACTCCTCGTTGTCCAGGAGGTCCTGTTCGATCGCGTTCTGCGGCACGTACGGGCCGAGGTTCTGCCGGTAGGTCAGGTGCTGCAGGTGCGCCGCGACGTCGTCGGGCGTCGCCCCCGAGTCCCGCAGCTCCTTGACGTTGAGGTAGACCTCCGACGGCGCCATGAACTGCACCGCCGTGCCGAGCCCCGAGCCGAAGCGCTCCTCGATCACGTCCTGCAGCTGGATCAGGTCGAGGCGCACGCCGTCGACCGCGTCCGGCAGCGGGCACTGGCCGTGGTCGGCCGTCACGATCAGCACGTACTCACCGGGGAACGTCGCCTCGAGATGATCGACGAGCGCGCCGAGCTGCTCGTCGGTGGAGCGCAGCATCAGGCCCTCCCACTTCGAGTACATGTTGTAGATGTGCCCGGTGTAGTCGGGCGCCTTGTAGGTGATGTAGAGCAGCGAGGGGCCGTCGCGCCCGATCGGTTCGGAGTCGAGCGTCGCGGCGATCAGGTCGTGCTGGTACTGGACGACGGGCGGGCTGCAACAGTTCGCCTGCCCGCCCTGGGGCGTGAACTCCTTGTCCCAATCGGGCGCCGTGAACGCGGCCTGGTGCGCCGCGTACACGTCCTGTCCGGGCTCGGTGGCCGGCATCCGGAACAGGTCGGGGTTGTGCGGGCGCCAGCTGGCCGAGCCCTCGTCCCAGTAGACGCCGACCGGCTTCTGGCCCGCGGGCCGGCTCTTGCCGCCGTAGCCGATCATCCCCATGTGCCAGATCTGGTAGCCGATCTCGCCGACCCACGCGGCGTTGTCCGTCGCGTCGGAGTACAGGTCGGCGAGGGTCGGCACGAGGATCGTGGAGGGATCGGCGTTGCCGGGCTCGAGGTACGCCTTGCGCGAGCCCGTTCGCGTCGGCCCGGATGTTGTGGCCGGTGATGCCGTGGGTCCGGGGGAACGAACCGGTCCCGATCGTCGCGTGGGCGCACGCGGTGACCGCGGGGAACGAGCCGGTGAGGGCGTTGCGGTAGTTCGCGCCGCCGCCCATCAGCCGCTTCAGGTGGGGCCAGTCGTCCGGCCAGTGCCGCAGCACGTTCCACCCGCCGCCGTCGTAGACGAACGTGACGACGACCTTCGGCGTCTTCCCGGTCGTCTTCAGGCCGGGGAGCACCTTCCCGTCGCGGTCCGTTCCGTGGGTGGCCTTCTGCCAGTCGAACCCGATCAGCCCGGCGGTGGTCGGCGCCAGATCCGCGAGCGAGACCCGCTCCTCGGAGTCGCTCGGCTCCACGATGCCGGGGCCGTAGACGACGAGCGGGATCCGCTCGAGGTACATCCAGATCGACGCGTGGCTCGTCCGCGGGTCCTTCGGCACCAGCGAGAGCGATTCGTTCGTGTAGTTGGAGCTGTTGAACGGCGCCATCAGGAGCTGGATGTCGCCGGAGCGGCCGGCGCGGAACGACCGCTTGACCAGCTCCATGTACTCGGCGCCGAGCCCCGCGGCCGCCTCGTCCTGGATCGCGGCGCCGTCGGGACGGGCGAGCTTCGCGGCCGCGCGTCCGATCGCGGCGCCGCCGGCGACCCAGACGAGACCGCCGAGGCCGGCGAGCGCGAGGAACCGGCGGCGCGACGGATCGTGGTCCCCGCCCAGCAGCTGCCGCTTCGCCGCCCACCGGGACAGCAGGAGCGCCGTGAGCCACACCGCGAGGCCCGCCGCGATGCCGAGCGTGATGCTTCCGAGCAGGGTCACCGCGAGCGCGACGAAGCCGCCCAGCAGGGCGAAGACGATCAGGGAACGGGGTGCGGGCGAACGGGCCACTCCAAAGCAATCGTCGCAGAACGAGGGCCGGTTCGCCCTGCTAGGTGCGCTTGCGCTCCAGGTCGAGGAAGGGGAGCGGGACGACCGTGGCCTCCACCGCGCCCCGCTCGCCCTCCACGGAGTACTCGACGGACAGCTTGGCCCCCGGCTTCGCGTGCGCCGCGTCCACCGAGCCGAACCCGACCATCTTCTTGATCGTCGTGCCCCAGGTGATCGAGGTCGCCCGTCCGATCCGCCGGTCGCCCTTGTAGACGGGCACCGGCGCGCGCTCGACGAACGGGGAGATCAGCGGCGCGAGGCCGTGCTTCGCGTACATCGCCTCGATGCCGGCCCATTCGAGTTCGAGGCCCACGAGTCGCCGGGCCGGACCGCCGGCCGCGCGCTCGGCCAGGAGCGCCCGGCGCCCGGTGAACACGGCCGGTTTGTCCAGCTGGACGAGCCGGCCGAGGCCGATCTCGAACGGCGAGTAGTTCTGCTCGGGGGCGATCGCGTGCATGGCGCTCGTGTACTCGGCCTCGATCAGGATCAGGCCGGCCTCGACCCGGGCGACGTCCATCGCGCGGATCCCCACCGGGTGGATGCCGTAGGGCCGGCCGGCGGCGAAGACGGCGTCCCAGACCGCCAGGGCCCCTTCCGCGGGGATCCAGAGCTCGTAGCCGCGGTCGCCCGTGTAGCCGGTCCGCGTGACGCTCACGTCGACGCCCGCGATCGCCGTCCGCCGATGCCGGAAGTACCCGACCCCGGCCCAGTCCTCGCCGGTCGCCGCCTCCAGCACCTCCCGGCTGAGCTTGCCCTGGAGCGCGAGCGCGCCGAGCGACTCGCTGATGTCCTCGACCTCGACGTCCAGCCCGGTGGCGTTCAGCAGGAACCAGCGGTGGCAGGGGTCGGCCGCCGTCACGCGGTACTCGTTCTCGGCGAGCCTCGTCACGGTGCCGTCGTCCAGGACCTTGCCGTCCTCGTCGCACCAGGGCGTGTACAGCACCTGATCGACCTTCAGGGAGGCGATGTTGCGGGTCACGATCCGGTCGAGGAGCCGGCCCGCGTCCGGGCCGTGCACCCGGTACTTGTAGAGCGGGCTGGTGTCGATCACCGCCGCCGCCTCGCGGATCGCGGCGTACTCGATGTCGTGGAAGTCGGCGTAGACCTGCGCGGAGAGGTAGCCGGACCACTCGCCCCAGGCGTGCTTTCGGTTCAGCTCCTCCTGGCGCGGATAGAACGCGGTCCCGATCGACACGGAAGCTCTCCTTCGTTCCGGCTTCGTTCCGGCGGAGCCTACGGCAGGCCGCGGACCCCCGTCCCCGGCCGCCTGACTTGAGGTCAAGGGCACGTTGGCTGGCCCATGGGGCCACGGCTAGCATGCCCGAACGGTTCCGGCGGAAAGGGACGCATGGCCGAGCGGTACGACGCGATCGTCATCGGAGGCGGGCACAACGGCCTCGTGAACGCCGCCTACCTGGCGAAGGCCGGCCTCAAGGTCCTCGTCCTCGAACGGCGGCCGATCCTCGGCGGCGCGACCTTGACGGAGGAGATCGTGCCGGGGTTCCGCTTCTCGGTCTTCTCGTACGTGGTGTCGTTGCTGCGTCCCGAGATCATCCGCGAGCTCGAGCTTCCGAAGCACGGGCTGGAGATCCTCCCGCTCGACGGCACGATCACGCCGCTCGAGGACGACTACCTGTGGCGCGTGAACGACCACGGCACCACCGTGCGCGAGCTCCGGCGCTGGTCCTTGAACGACGCCGAGGCCTACGAGGAGTACGGGCCGCTGATGGCCGAGATGGGCCGGTTCATCAAGCCGATCCTGTCGATCCCACCGCCCGACCCGGGCAAGATCTCGCCGTTCGAGTGGCTGCCACTCACGCCGCTCGCCAAGCAGTTCCGGGACCTGCCCCGACGGTTGCAGACGACGTTCATCCAGCTGATGACGATGTCGTCCGCCGACTTCCTCGATCAGTGGTTCGAGACCGAGCCGCTGAAGGCCACGATGAGCGCCTCCGGCATCATCGGGACGTTCCAGGGGCCTCGGTCGCCGGGCACCGCCTACGTCCTGCTCCACCACTACATGGGCGAGATCGACGGCGCGTTCCGCGCGTGGGGCGTTCCGCGCGGCGGGACCGGCGCGATCGCGTACGCGATCGCCGACGCGGCCCTGGCCGCAGGCGTCACGATCCGCACGGAGGCGCCGGTTGCGCGCGTGCGGACCGACGGCACCCGCGCCACCGGCGTGGTCCTGTCCTCGGGCGAGGAGATCGCCGCCGACGTCGTGATGTCGTCCCTCGATTCGCGGCAGACGTTCATCCACCTGCTGGACGACGGTGTGCTCGAGCCCGGGTTCCGCGACGAGGTGCTCCGCTACAAGTACCGCGGCTCCTCCGGCAAGGTGAACCTCGCGCTCGACGGCCTGCCCGAGCTGGCGTGCAAGCCCGGGACGGGGGAGTGGCTCCGCGGCGCCATCTCGATCAGCCCGTCGATCGACTACATCGAGCGTGCGTACGACGACGCGAAGTACGGCCGGCCGTCCGCGCGCCCCTACATCGACATCATCATGCCGACGCTCGTGGACCCGACGATGGCGCCGCCGGGCAAGCACGTGATGAGCTGCTTCGTGCAGTACGCGCCGTACCACCTCGCCGACGGCGCGGTCTGGGACGACGCGAGGCGCGAGGCGTTCGGGCAGAACGTGATCGACACGCTGGAGGAACGATTCCCGAACATCCGCTCGCTCATCGTCGGCCAGCAATTCATCACGCCGAAGGACATCGAGGACATCACCGGGCTCACCGAGGGCAACATCTTCCAGGGCGAGCTCTCCTTGGAGCAGCTGTTCTTCAACCGGCCGGTCCCCGGCTGGTCGCGCTACCGCACGCCGGTCGCGAACCTCTGGATGTGCGGATCGGCGACGCATCCCGGCGGCGGCATCATGGGCGCGCCCGGGCGGATCGCGGCGCTCGAGTACCTGAAGGAGAAGAAGAAGGGACGGCGGGCGGCCTGATGGCGGCGCGGATCGACGCCGTCGTGATCGGCGCCGGCCACAACGGCCTCGTCGCCGCGGCGTACCTCGCGAAGGCCCACAAGAAGGTCGTGGTGCTGGAGCGCGCCGAGCGCACGGGCGGCATCCTCCGCGGCTCCGAGCCGGCGCCCGGGTTCCGCGCGCCGGGACTCGTGCACACGGTCGGGCGCCTGCGCGCATCCGTGGTGAAGGACCTGAAGCTCGAACGGTTCGGCTTCGAGCCGATCGCGCCGGACGTGCGCCTGCATGCGCCGATGCCCGACGGCTCCTCGGTCACGTTCTGGGGCGACGCCGCCCGAACGGCCGAGGAGCTCCGGCCTCGGAGCGCCCACGACGCCGATGCGTTCCCCGGCTTCGACGCGAAGATCCGGGCGATCGCGAGCTTCCTCGCCTACGTCCAGGTCGCGATCCCGCCCGACCCCGCGTCGCCCTCGCTCGCCGACGCGATCATGGGGCTGAAGCTGGGCAAGGCGTTCCGCGACCTGGGCGCCAGGACCGGCCGGGAGGCGATCCGTGCGCTCCCGATGGCGGTCGCGGACCTCGTCCAGGAGGTGTTCGAGGAGGAGGCGGTGCGCGGCCCGCTCGCCACGCGCGGCGTGCTGTACACGGCGATGGGCGCGTGGGCGACGGGCACCGCGCAGGTGTTCCTGAACGACTCGGCCGGCACCGACGGCGGCGCGGCCGGCACGGCGGTGTTCGCCCGGGGCGGCACCGACGCGCTCGCCGATGCGCTCGAGGCCTCGGCCGCCGGCCTCGGCGTCCAGATCCGAACGGGGGCCGAGGTCGTCGTCGATCCGCACGCGCGGCGACCGTGCCGTCGGCGTGGGGCTCGCGGACGGGACCGAGATCGACGCGCCGCTCGTCGTGTCGGCCGCCGATCCGAAGCGGACGATGCGGCTGCTCGATCCGGTGGCCGTGGGGCCGACGACGGTGTGGCGCGGCGAGAACATCCGCCAGCCCGGCGCGACGGCGCGCGTCAACTTCGCGCTGGGCGGCCTGCCGGCGTTCGCGGGGGGCGACGCCGAGCGTCTCCGGGGGCGGATCGTGATCGGGCCGTCGATCGACGCCGTCGAGCACGCGATGGACGCCGTGAAGTACGGGCACGTGAGCGAGGAGCCGGTGCTGGAGGCGACGATCCCGTCGCTGGCCGATCCATCGCTGGCGCCCGAGGGCAAGCACGTGATGAGCGTGGTGTTCCAGGCGGCGCCGCGGCACCTGCGGGAGGGCACGTGGGCGGACGAGCGCGACCGCGTCGGCGAGGTCGCCGTCAAGACGCTCGAGGCGTACGCGCCCGGGTTCGGTGAGCTCGTGGAGGCGCGCGAGGTGATCACGCCCGAGGACATGGAGACGCGATACGGCCTCACGGGCGGGGACATCCAGCACGCCGAGCCGGCGCTCGATCAGTTCTTCGCGTGGCGCCCGATGCTGGGGGAGGCGCGGTACCGCTTCCTCTTCGACGGCCTCTACCTGTGCGGCTCGGGCGCGCACCCCGGCGGCGGCATCACGGGCGGCCCCGGTGCGAACGCCGCGAGGCGGATCCTGAAGGACGGCACGGGCTGAGCGAGCCCGGGCCGCTCGCGCTGGTCGGCGGCGCCGAGTTGCAGCCCGGCAACGAACCGCAGGACCGCGTCCTCGTGGAGGCGGCCGGCGACGGCCCGGCCTACGTCGTGGCGACCGCCGCCGCACGGCATCGCCCCGAACTGGCCGTCCGCAACGCGCAGGCCTGGTTCGGCGGGCTCGGTCTGGACGTCGAGGAGCTCCCGGCCACGACGCGGACGCTGCGCGAAGTCGCCGGAGGTCGCCGCGCGGGCGCGCGAGGGCCGGTTCTTCTACCTCGTCGGCGGCGATCCCGGGATCGTGCCCAGCGTGTCCTGGCGGACACGCCGGTGTGGGCGGCGATCGTGGAGGCCTGGCGGGCCGGCGCCGCGCTCGGCGGCTCCTCTGCGGGCGCGATGGCCCTCGGCGCGTGGACGCTGATCCGTGACCGCATGCCGGGCGACGAACGCCGCCGGTACCGCCCGGCCCTCGGCCTGGTGCCGCGGATCGCGGTCGTGCCGCACCTCGACGCGTTCGGCGGACGGTGGATCGACGGCGCGATCGAGGCGATGCCGCAACCGGACGCCGTCCTCGTGGGACTCGAGGAGCGCACGGCCGCGGTGTGGGCGCAGGGGGTCTGGCGGGCGTTCGGCCCGGGGGCCGTCGAGGTGATCACGGCGTCCGCGCGGACCGCGTATCGCTCCGGCGAGGTGATCGAGGGCATCCCGGAGCCGGCGTGACGGCCGGTCCCGGCCGTGTGCGAAGCTACGCGCCGTGAGCGACCCGCCCGACTTCCGCCTCGAGCACAGCGAGCTCCGCGGCGACGACGAGTTCGCGGAGTTCTCCAACGCCGACCTGCCCTACTACGCCGACTGGCACGGCTCGTTCGACCGGCTGCCGTGGGCGACCGACGACGACGCGCTCGCGGCCGCCCAGGCCGACGTCGCGATCGTCGGCGCGCCGTTCGACGAGGCCGTCTCGGCCCGCCCGGGGGCGCGGTTCGGCCCGCGGGCGATCCGGATGGCCCCGACCGTGTGGGGTCCCGAGACCGCGTGGTCCCTCCAGCTGGACGTCGCGCCGTACGACGTGCTCACCGTGGTCGACGCCGGCGACGCGCCGGTCGTGCCGACCCGGTTCGAGCGCGCGCTCCGCGTGATCCACGAGAAGGTCTACCGGGTCGCGCGCGGCGGGCCGATCCCGATCGTGCTCGGCGGCGACCACGCGATCACGTATCCGAGCGCCGCCGCCGTCGCGCGCGCCGTGTGGCCGCGGCGGCTCGGCGTCGTGCACTTCGACGCGCACGCCGACACCGGCCAGGATCAGTGGGGCAACCTCTACGGCCACGGCACGCCGATGCGCCGCCTGATCGAGGAGGGCTGGGTCGCCGGGAAGAACTTCGTGCAGGTGGGCCTCCGCGGCTACTGGCCGGAGCAGGAGACGCTCGCGTGGATGGGCGAGCAGGGGATGCGCTGGCACCCGATGGTCGAGCTCGAGGAGCGGGGGAGCGAGGCCGTGATCGGCGACGCGATCGCCGAGGCGCTCGACGGGCCCGAGGTGATCTACCTCTCGGTCGACATCGACGTCGTGGACCCCGGCATGGCGCCGGGCACCGGGACGCCCGAGGCCGGCGGGATGCTCTCGCGGGAGCTGCTGCGCGCCGTGCGGCAGATCGTCACGCGCGTCGACCTCGTCGGGATGGACGTCGTGGAGGTCTCGCCGCCGTACGACCACGCGGAGATCACGGCGCTCCTCGCGCACCGGGTGGTCATGGAGGCGATCAGCGCGCTGGCCGCGAAGCGCGCATGAGTCACGACGACGAGATCGCGGACAACCGCAAGCTCTGGGACGCGTGGACGCCGATCCACACGGCCGGCGACTTCTACGACGTGGCGCGGTTCCGCGACGACCCCGACGATGTGCGGATCGAGCCGTGGGAGCGCGAGGAGGTCGGCGACGTCACCGGGAAGACGCTCCTGCATGTGCAGTGCCATTTCGGCCTGGACACCCTGTCGTGGGCGCGCCTCGGTGCACGCGAGGTCACCGGCGTCGACTTCAGCGAGCCGGCGATCGCGTTCGCGCGCGAGCTCGCGGCCGAGGTGGACCTCGCCGACCGGTCCCGGTTCCTGGTCTCCGACGTCTACGACCTCCCGGGTCCGCTCGCGGGTGAGACGTTCGACGTCGTGTACACCGGGCGTGGGGCCCTCGGGTGGCTGCCGGACCTGGCGCCCTGGGCGGCCGCCGTCGCCGGGTTCGTGAAGCCGGGCGGGATCTTCTACCTCCACGAGGCCCACCCGGTGCTCCACGCGATCGACGACGACGCCACCGAACCGAACCCGATCGCGCTCGGGTACGACTACTGGGGCGGCGAGACGCTCACGTTCCCGGTGGAGGGGTCCTACGCGGATCCGGACGCCGACGTGGACGCGGAGGTCGAGCACGGGTGGAACCACTCGCTCGGGGAGATCGTGACGCTCCTGGCCGCCGAGGGCCTCCGGATCGAGCTTCTGGACGAGAAGCGGATCATCGACTGGCCGGCGCCGTTCCTCGTGCCCCTCGGCGGCGGACGTCACGGCTGGCCACAGGGCCAGCGGGGGACGCTGCCGCTGATGTTCTCCCTGCGGGCTCGCCGGGGCGGATAGTCGGCGCCTCAAGGCTTCCCGCCCGGGGGTCGAAGTTCCTTGGGTGATCGAGCCCACGCCCGCCGTCGGCGAGGCGACCGCGGCGTTCCGTCGGCTGGTCGACAACGTCGCCCGCGTCATCGCCGGCAACGACGATGCGGTCGCGTGCGCCGCGATCTGCCTGTTCGCGGACGGGAACCTGCTGCTCGAGGGGGTTCCGGGCGTCGGCAAGACCACGATGGCCCGCGCCTTCGCGGTCTCGATCGGCGGCGCCTTCTCCCGCGTGCAGGCCACGCCCGACCTCCTGCCGTCGGACCTCACCGGCATCAGCGTCTACGACCAGGCGCACGGGGAGTTCCGCTTCGTGCCCGGGCCGGTGTTCGCGAACGTCGTGTTGGTCGACGAGATCAACCGCACCACGCCGCGGACCCAATCGGCGCTGCTGGAGCCGATGGAGGAACGCCAGGTCACGGTCGAGGGCGTGACGCACCGGCTGCCCGAGCCCTACCTCGTGATCGCCACGGAGAACCCGACCGAACAGCACGGCACGTATCCGCTCCCGGAGGGGCAGCTGGACCGTTTCGCGCTCGCGGTGCGCGTCGGGTACCCGGACGAGCGCGGCTCGACCGAGCTGGTGCGGCGGCAGCTCGAGCGCCATCCGCTGCGCGACCTCGAAGCGGTGCTCTCGCCGCCGGACGTCGCCGCTGCGCAGCGCGCCGTCCGGAGCGTGTACGTCGACGACGCCGTCGTCCGCTACGCCGTCGACCTGGTCACGGCGACGCGCGCGGCCCCCGAGATCGCGCTCGGCGCCTCCCCGCGCGCGTCGGTCTGGCTGGTGCGCTGCGCCCAGGCGCGAGCCCTGTCGCAGGGCCGGGAGTACGTGCTGCCGGACGACGTGAAGGCGCTCGCCGTGCCCGTCATCGCCCATCGGTTGTTGGCGATGCAGGCCCGCGGGGGAGGCCACACGTGCCGCGCGGTCATCCGGCGCCTGCTCGAGGAGATCCCGGTACCGCTGCAGGTCGCGCGGACGGGGTGATCGTCGTGCGGTTGCGCAAGCGCGCCGGCGGCCTGCTGATCGGCGCGGCGGTCCTGTTCCTGATCGGCACGATGGTGCAGGCGGGGTGGCTGTACGTGATCGCGGCGATGCTGCTCGGCGCGATCGCCGCCGGACTCGTGCTGCCGTTCGCCGCGCTCCGCGGGCTCCACGCCGCGCTCGAGGCGCCGGCGGACGCCTCGCAGGGCGGCGAGGCGACGATCGAGCTCCGGCTGGAGAACCGCCGCCGCGGCGTCCGCTGGGGCGTGCGGGTGCACGACGAGCACCTCCAGCCGGCCGACCTGTTCCTCCCGTCGGTGCGACCGCACGAGCGGATCGACGTCACGACGCGCCGGACGCCGGCGCGCCGCGGCGAGGTCACGACCGGGTCGATCACGCTGCGGTCGGCCGCGCCGTTCGGCGTCGCGGAGCGCGTCCGGCGTGTGCCGGTGCAGGCGCGCACCCTCGTGCTGCCGCGCGTGCTCCCGCTCCCGGGGCTGCCCTTCGTCGAGCCGGTCGGCACGCTCGAGCCGGCGATCCACACCGCGCCCCGGCGTGGGCAGGGGCCGGATTACCTGGCCGTGCGGGGGTACCGCCCCGGCGACTCGATGCGCCACGTGCACTGGGGTCTGACGGCTCGGCACGGCGAGGTCATGGTCCGCGAGTTCGAGGAGGAGCGGACGCGCCGGCTCGCCGTCGTGGTCGACACCGAGCGCGACCTCGGCGAGTCCTGGACACCCTTGGATCGGTGCTGCTGCGTCGCGGCCTCCGTCGTCGACGCGGCGTTCGCGAACGGGCACGGCGTCCGGCTGGCCGGGGCGCTCCCGGACCGGACGGTCGACGTCCTGGGGCGGGCCGACGGGCGGGAGTTGCTGGAGTGGCTGGCCCGGCTGCGGCCGAGCGGCGTGCCGCTCCCCACCGTGCTCGACCGGCTCGGGCCCGAGGAGCTCCGCGGCGTCGAGACCCTCGTGGTGGCCTTCCCGGCGTGGCGGGACCGCGACCGGGCCCCGGTGGTCTCCGCGGCCGTGCGCGCGAGCGCCGTCGTCGAGCGCGTCGTGCTCGTGCCGGTGCTCCTGGACGTCGTGGGCACCCTCGCCGAGGAGGCGCACCCGGGCGTGGAGATCCGGCCCTGGCGCGTCGACGAGGACCTGGCCGCATGCCTCGGCGCGCGGGCGGTGGCGCGGTGAACCTCCGTCGCCCGGCCCCGCCGCCCGAGGACTCGATCGCGATGCGGGTCGTCGTCGCGCTCGCGGTGGAGCTCGGCATCTGGGCCGTCGTGACCCGCGCCGCCGTGGCCCCGTCGACCGCGGCGGCGGCGCTCGTCCTCGCGCCCGCGGGCTACCTGCTCTCGTACCACCGCCGGTACCGGTCGAACCTGGTGATCAAGGCCGGGCTCGTGATCGGGCTGCTCGTCGCGATGGACCTGTTCGTCCGAACCGTGCGCACCGCCCAGACGGTCGACGCCGCGCGCATGCCCCTGGCGGCGCTGTTCCTGTGGGTGCAGGTGTTGCACGCGTTCGACGTGCCGCGTCGGCGCGACCTCGCGTTCTCGATGGTGTCCTCGACGACGCTCGTGGCCGCGGCGGCCGTGCTGTCGCTCACGACCGGGTTCATCGGGATCCTCCTGGCGTGGGCGGCGCTGTCCGCCGCGTGGTTGTGGCTGTCCGCGCAGCCGCGCCCGGACGAGATGACGGCGCCGGTCTCGGTGCGCCGCGTCGCCGCCGTCCGCCCGCCGCGCCTGGCCGCCGCCCGGTCGGCGGGGACCGCCGGCATCGCGGCGATCGTGCTCGGCGGCCTGCTGTTCCTCGCGATGCCGCGCCTGCCGAGCACGCTCACGCACACACCGCCGTTCACCCTCGGCAACCGGACGCCGACGCCGGCCGACGGCGACGTGACGAACCCCGGCCTGCCCCAGGCCGACGTCGACGGCATCGTGGACTTCGGGGCCCTCGGCTACCCCGGCTTCAGCGACGCGATGGACCTCCGGGCCCGCGGGAGCCTGTCCGACGAGGTCGTGTTCCGGGTGCGTGCCGACCAGCCGGAGCTGTGGCGGGCCGAGGCGTTCGATCGCTACGACGGCTCGGTCTGGACCTCGACGGACACGCAGCTCGACCCCCTCGTGATCGATCCCACCGGCGCGGCCGAGATCCCGGTCAGCCCGCTCCCATCGTCGCTCACCGACGAGGTCGTGCAGACCTTCTACATCGCGCAGCCGCAGCCGAACGTGCTCTTCGCGGCCGCGCGGGCGAACATGGTGTACTTCCCGAGCGGTGGTCTGCGCGTCGATCGCGACGGCTCGATCCGCTCGCCGATCCTGCTGGACGAGGGGATGGTGTATTCCGTCGTCTCGCAGGTGCCGCGGATCCCCGCGGCGGCGCTCGCCAGCGTGCCGCTCCCGCCCGTCACTCGGCACCTCGAGTCTTACCTCGAGCTCCCCGCCGACCTGCCGCAGCGCGACCGCGACCTCGCGGCGAAGATCGTCGCGGGATCCACGGGAGAAGAAGACGCGGTCGAGCGCGTCCAGGCCTGGCTCCGTGCGAACACGCGCTACGACCTCACCGTGCCGCGCGAGCCTCCGGGCGTGGACGCCGTCGACCACTTCCTGTTCGACACGCGGCGGGGCTTCTGCGAGCACATCGCGAGCGCGATGGCGATCCTGCTGCGCGCCGAAGGGATGCCCACGCGCATCGTGACCGGCTACGGGCCCGGGGACCGCAACCCCCTCACGGGGTACTGGGAGGTGCGCCAGTCCGACGCGCACGCATGGGTCGAGGTCTACTACCCGAACGCCGGCTGGCTGCCGTACGACCCGACGTTCGGGGTCCCCGAAGCCGAGACCGCCGCCGGGAGCTTCGTCGGTCAAGAGGTGATCGCGGCGATCCAGCGACTGGCGCGCCAGCACGTCCCGGCGCCGGTCCGCCGTGCGGCCGTCGCCGCCGAGCACGCCGTGGTGACGGCGACGCACGCGATCCGGAGCGCCGGTGTCGTCCTCGCGGTGGTGGCCGCCGGGGGGATCGCGGTGGTCGAGCTGCTCCGCCGCCGGCGTCGACGCCGCCCGCCGCGGCCGCCCGACGCCGCCGGCCGCGCCTTCGAGGAGCTCCTGACGGTGCTCGAGGCGGCCGGCCACGCGCGCTCGCCGGCCCGGACGCCGGCCGAGGTGCTCGAGGTGGTGCGGCGGGATGCGCGCTTCGACGCGGAGGCCGTCGCGCAGAGCCGGCTCGTCGTCGGGACGTTCGAGCGGGCGCGGTTCGCGCCCCCGGATGCGCGCCCCGGCGAGGAAGACCAGGGACGCGCGGTGGCGGCGGCCGCCCGTGTGGCCGAGAGCCTCGCGCGTGACATCGGCGCCTCCTGTCCAGCTGCTTCGGATTGGTAGACACTCTCGCCACGTGACCGGAACCACGATCGACGATGTGATCGCGCGGCTCGCCCTCTTCGAGAGGCGTGAGGTCGATGTATCGCCCCTGACGGGCGGCTACTCGAACGGGGTGTTCCTGGTCCGGGCAGGCGACGAGCGGTTCGCGGTGCGCGTGCCCGGACCGGCATCGGAGCTCCTCGGGCTGGACCGGGCGGCCGAGCGTGCGAACGCCGAGGCCGCGGCCTCGACGGGCGTATCGCCGCGCATCGTCGAGTACCTCGACGACATGGACGTCATGGTGTTGGAGTTCATCGAGGGCGCGATCCCGACCGCGGAGCAGCTTCGGTCGCCCGAGCAGGTCCGCAGGGTGGCCGACTCGATCCGGCGGCTCCACGACGGGCCGCGCTTCCACAACGATTCCGACATGTTCGGGAAGGCGAAGGAGTGGCTGCGCGCCTGCGACGAGCATGCCTTCCCGACCCCCGACGGCGTCCACGCCCGGATGGACGCGTTGGAAGATGTGGTGCTGGCGCTCGAGGCAGGCGGGTCCGCGGCGGTGCCCAGTCACAACGATCTGGCCCCGTACAACTTCATCGACGACGGCCGCCAGCTGTGGATCATCGACTTCGAGTACAGCGGGAACAACGACCCCTGCTTCGACCTAGGCATGATCGCGAGCGAGGCGGAGTTGGACGACGACCTGCGTGCCGTGCTCTGCGGGTCGTACTTCGGAGAGGTCACCCCGAGGCTGCTGGCGCGGATGAAGCTCCAAGCGGTCATCGCCAACGCGGGGTGGTCGCTGTACTGCGCGATCCAAGCCAAGGCGATCCCCGACCCCGGCTTCTGGGAGGGCTCGATGACGTATTGGACGGAGGTCCTCGAGGCGATGGACTCGGCGGAGCTCCCGGACCTCGTTCGGGCCGGGACCGGCTGACCGCTCGCGCGCCGGCGCGGTAGCGTGAACGGCATGTGCCGGAGCATCAAGCGTCTGCGTGAAGGGGTCCAGATCGCGCCGTCCGAGGAGATCCGCGAAGCCGCCCTCCAGTACGTCCGGAAGGTCAGCGGCTTCCGCGAACCGTCGGCGCGACATCGAGAGGCGTTCGACCGGGCCGTCGAGGAGATCGCGGCCGCCTCGAGCGAGCTGCTGGATTCGGTGGCCAAGGAGATGGCGTGAGCGCCGTCCCGGGCGGGTCGGGCTACCCGCTCGACCCCTCGGCCGCGGACATGCGCGCGATGGGTCAGGCCGTCGTGGAGACCCTGATCACGTGGATCGAGGGGCTCGACGACGCGCCGGCGGAGAACACCGAAGGCGCGTTGCAGATCGCCCAGAAGCTGGCCGCCGAGCCGCCCGAACACGGCGAGCCCGACGTCCGCGGGCTGATCGACGACGCGATCGAGGCCGCGAGCCACACGTACGAGTACAGCGGCCCCGGCTACCTCGCGTACATCCCCGGCGGCGGCCTGTACACGGCGGCGCTCGCCGAGTTCCTGGCGCAGGGCCTCAACCGCTACGTCGGCCTGTGGCAGCCGAGCCCGGCGATGGTCCAGCTGGAGGAGAACGTCACGCGGTGGCTCTGCTCGCTGTTCGACTTCCCGGAGGGGTCGCAGGGCCTGCTGACCACGGGCGGCTCGATGGGGACGCTCGCGGCGATGGTCACGGCCCGGCACACGCGGCTGGGCGAGGACTTCACCGACGGCGTCTACTACTGCACCGACCAGACGCACGCGAGCGTGACGAAGAACGCCACGATCGCCGGCTTCTCCCGCCGGAACCTCCGGATCGTGCCGACCGACGCCGAGCTCCGGATGGATCCCGACGCGCTGCGCGACGCCGTCCGCGCCGACCGCGCGGCGGGCCTGCGCCCGTTCCTCGTCTCGCCGGCCGCCGGCACGACGAACACCGGCGCCGTCGATCCGCTCGACGCGGTGGCCGACGTCGCGCGAGGACGAAGACCTGTGGCTCCACGTCGACGCCGCCTACGGCGGCTTCTTCCAGCTGACCGACCGCGGCCGCGAGCGCTTCCGCGGCATCGAGCGCGCCGACAGCGTGACGCTCGACCCGCACAAAGGGCTGTTCCTGCCGTACGGGACCGGCGGCGTCGTCGTTCCGCGACGGCGCGGCGCTGCGCGACGCCCACTACGAGGGCGCGGCGTACCTCCAGGACATGCCGCCCTCGGGCGACCTCCCGAACTACAACGAGTACTCGCCCGAGCTCTCGCGGGACATGCGCGGCCTCCGCGTGTGGTTCCCGCTGGTGCTGCACGGCGTCGACACGTTCCGGACCGCGCTCGACGAGAAGCTCGACCTCACCGACCGGCTGCACGCGGCGCTCGCGGACGACCCGAACATCGAGATCGGCTGGCGTCCCGCAGCTGACCGTCGTGCCGTTCCGGATGCGCGGCGGGGACGAGGCCGCGAGCCGCGAGCTCCTCGCGCGGATCAACGCGTCGAAGCGCGTGTTCCTGTCGAGCACGATGATCCGCGACGACGTACTGGATCCGCGCGTGCATCGTGTCGCACCGCACGCACGCCGACCGGATCGACGAGTGCGCGGCGATCGTGCGCGAGGCCGCCGCCGCGATCGCCGGCTGAGGCGTCCGTGCCCGAGCTCCCCGAGATCCGTGCGATGTCCGAGCGGCTGGACGAGGTCGTCGCCGGCGCCGCCTTCGAGCGCGCCGACGTCCTGCAGTTCTCGTCGCTGAAGACCTACGCGCCCCGCCCCGACGAGCTCGCCGGCGCGGTCGCCACCCGGGTCTCGAGCCTCGGCAAGTACACGATCGTCGGGTTCGAGGACGACCGGCGCCTGCTCGTGCACCTGTCGCAGGGCGGGCGCGTCGACGTCGAGGCGCCGCCGAAGCAGACGAAGCCGCGCGGCTCGGTCGTGCGGCTCCGGTTCGCCGAGCGGCCCTCGATCCTGGTCAAGGAGTTCGGCACGCAGCGGAAGGCCGGGTGGTGGGTCCTGGCCGCCGGCGACGACGGTCCGCTCGAGCGGCTCGGTCCCGAGGCGCTGTCGCCGGAGGCCGACGACCTCCTGCGCACGTCCGACGGACACGCGCCGGGTCCACACGATCCTGCGCGACCAGCGCACGATCGCGGGGATGGGCCGCGGCTACACCGACGACGTGCTGCACGAGGCGCAGCTGTCGCCGACGTCGCAACTGGGCAAGCTCGACGCCGAGCAGCGCGAGCGGTTGGTCGCCGCGACCCACAGGATCATCGACCAGGCGCTCGTGGCGGAGCGGAAGCGCACGGGTGGTCTCCCGACGAAGATCGGGGATCACTTCACGGTGCACAACCGCGCGGGCGAACCGTGTCCGCGATGCGGCGCGGATCTGCGGCGCGTGTCGTACGAGAGCCACGAGGTGACGTACTGCCCCACGTGCCAGACCGGCGGCAAGCGATTGTCCGACCGGCGGCTGGATCGTCTCCTCCGCTGACGACGGATGGGTAGCTACGTGCTGGGCTTCCAGGAGATCGACCGGACGCAGGTCGCGCTCGTCGGTGGCAAGGGCGCGCACCTCGGGGAGCTTTCGCGGATCGACGGCATACGCGTGCCGGCTGGCTTCTGCGTGACGACGGACGCCTTCCGGCGGATCAGGGCGGAAGCGCCGTCCATCGACGAACGGCTCGATCGGCTGTCGCGCCTGAACCCGGACGACCGGGAGTCGGTCCGCACGCGCAGCGCGGAGATCCGCCGGACCCTCGAAGGGATCGCCATCCCCGACGATCTGGCGTCGGCGATCACCGGCCCGCTCGCCGGGCTCGGCGAGCACGCCGCCTACGCCGTCCGATCGAGCGCGACGGCGGAGGACCTGCCGACGGCCTCCTTCGCGGGCCAGCAGGACACGTACCTGAACGTCGTGGGGCCGGCGGCGATCCTCCAGCACGTCAGCCGGTGCTGGGCGTCGCTCTTCACCGAGCGGGCCGTGACCTACCGCCTGCGGAACGGCTTCGATCACCGGAAGGTCCACATGGCGGTGGTCGTGCAGCAGATGGTCTTCCCGCAGGTGTCCGGCATCCTGTTCACGGCGGACCCCGTCACGGGCAACCGGAAGGTCGTCTCCGTGGAAGCCAGCTACGGCCTCGGCGAGGCCCTGGTCTCCGGCCTGGTGAACGCGGACGTCTACGACGGTGCGGGACGGCGAGGTCGTCGACCGGGCGGTCGGCACCAAGCAGCGTGCCATCTACGCCTCGCCGGGAGGCGGGACGCAGGAACGGGCGATCGAGCCGGAGCGGCAGGAGCAGCCCGCGCTGACGGACGCGCAGGTCGTGCGGCTCGCGCAGCTGGGCCGGCGGATCGAAGCGCACTTCGGCCGCCCCCAGGACATCGAATGGTGCCTGGTCGACGACGGCTTCCAGATCGTCCAGAGCCGGCCGATCACCACACTGTTCCCCATCCCCCCGTCCGACGATGCTGAGAACCACGTCTACGTCTCCGTCGGTCATCAGCAGATGATGACCGACGCCATGAAGCCCCTGGGGCTCGCCTTCTGGCAGATGACGACCCCGCGGCCGATGGCCGAGGCCGGCGGGCGGCTGTTCGTCGACGTCACGCAGATCCTGGCCTCGCCCGCGAGCCGCGCCAGCCTCCTCGAGCTCATGGGGAAGTCCGATCCGCTGATCAGGGACGCGGTGCAGACCGTCCTCGAACGCGACGGCTTCATCCGGCCGCACCCGGATGAGGGTCCCGCCTGGACGCCACCCGGCGGCGGGTCAGCACCGATCGAGACCGATCCGGTCATCGTCGACGAGCTGATCGGGCGCAACCAGGCCTCGATCGCCGCCTTGAAGCGCGACATCCGGACGAAGTCCGGATCGGCGCTGCTCGACTTCATCCTGGCGGATATCCAGGAGCTGCGGCGGATCCTGTTCGATCCGGAGAGCAGTCGAGTGTTCATGTCCGCGATGGAGGCCGCTTGGTGGCTCAACGAGCACCTGCTGGAGTGGCTGGGCGAGAAGAACGTGGCCGACACGCTGACGCGGTCCGTCCCCCACAACGTCACGTCGGAGATGGGGCTGGCGCTCCTGGACGTCGCGGACGTGATCCGCCCGCATCCGCAGGTGGTGGCCTTCCTGCAACACGTCGAGGACGATGAGGGCTTCGTCGACGAGCTGGCCGAGCTCGAGGGCGGGTCGGGAGCCCGCGACGCGATCCGGGCGTGGCTCGACGAGTACGGCATGCGCTGCGTCGGCGAGATCGACATCACGAGACCGCGCTGGAGCGAACGCCCCACCGAGCTCGTGCCCGTGATCCTCGGCAACATCAAGAACTTCGAGCCGGGCGCCGGCGAGCGGCGCTTCGAGCAAGGGCGGCAGGAGGCCTGGACGAAGGAACAGGACGTGCTGGAGCGATTGCGGACCTTGCCGGACGGGGAGCGGAAGGCCGAAGAGACCGAACAGATGATCGACCGGGTCCGGACCTTCATCGGGTACCGGGAGTATCCGAAGTACGGCATGGTCAGCCGCTATTTCGTCTACAAGCAGGCTCTGTTGGAGGAAGCCGAGCGCCTCGTGCAGGCCCACGTGCTTCATGAGAAGGAAGACATCTTCTACCTCAGGTTCGAGGAGCTTCGGGACGTCGTGCGCACGAACCAAGTGGATGACCAGCTCGTCCGCGAGCGCAAGGACGCGTTCGAGTCGTATCGAGCGCTCACGCCGCCCCGGGTGCTCACGTCGGATGGCGAGGGCATCGCCGGCGAGTATCGACGCGACGATGTGCCGGCCGGTGCGCTGATCGGCTTGCCCGTCTCCGCCGGGACCGTCGAGGGGCGGGCCCGGGTCATCCTGGATATGGCGGAGGCGGATCTCGAACCGGGCGACATCCTGGTCACCGCCTACACGGACCCTAGCTGGACGCCCCTGTTCGTCGCGATCACGGGCCTGGTGACGGAGGTGGGGGGCCTGATGACCCATGGCGCGGTGATCGCACGGGAGTACGGATTGCCGGCCGTGGTGGGCGTGGAGCATGCCACCCGGCTGATCCGGGACGGGCAGCGGATCCGCGTGCATGGAACGGACGGGTACGTCGAGCTCCTGCCCTCGCAGGGCTAGCGGAGGCCCATCTCGGCTGCGGTAGCGTCAGCTGCATTGGATTCCCCGCGCGCCTACTGATGTCGGACGAGGACCTCGTCCTCGACCTTCGGCCGCACTGGGTCGTGCTCGCCGTGGCGGGCGTGGTCGCAGCCGTCGAGGCGTCCGCGTCGCGGTGCTAGCGTCGCCGCCGGTGGAGCATCTGCCCGTCGCGCCGCGCCCCGATCCGCCCGAACCGAAGGGCTTGTTGCAGCGCGCCCGCGGGCACCTGATGGACCTCACGCCTTTGCGGATCTCCGGGGAGTTCCGGTCGCTCTTCATCGGCCGGTCGGTCTCCACCTTCGGCGACGAGATCGTCGCGGTCGTCGTGCCGTTCCAGGTGTACTTCATCACCCACTCGACGCTCGCCGTGGGGCTCCTCGGCCTCGCGCAGCTGGCTCCCGTGTTCGTGTTCCCCATCGTTGGCGGGGCGTTCGCCGACGCGCTCGAGCGGCGACGGCTCGTCGTCATCACGTACGGGTTCCTGGCGCTGCTGTCCGCGCTGATGGCGGTCAATGCCTCGCTCACCGAGCCGCTGCTGTGGCCGCTGTACGTCTTCGCGTTCTTGTCGGCCGGGATGTACACGTTCAACCGCCCGGCGCTCGACACGTGGCCGGCCCGTCTGCTGGATCCCGAGCTGCTGCCCTCCTCGAACGCACTCGACGCCGGGCTCGGCACGTTCATCGGCATGGTGGGGCCGGTCGTGGCCGGTGTCCTGCTGGCCCGGTGGTCGCCGGCGGTCGCCTACGTGTTCGACGCGGCCACGTTCCTCGTGGTGATCGTGATGGTGCTGCGGATGCGCCCGTCGCCGCCTTCGGACGAGGAGAACGAGGTGAGCTGGGTCGCGATCAAGGACGGCTTCCGGTTCCTGCGGGGCAAGCGGAACCTCCAGTCGGTGTTCCTGGCCGACCTCAACGCCATGATGTTCGGGTTCCCGATGGCGCTGCTGCCCGCCGTCGCGTTCACCCTGGATCCGCAACATCCTACGCACGTGCTGGGCTTCCTCTACGCGGCGCCGGCGGCGGGCGCGTTCCTCGCTACGCTCGTGTCGGGACGAGCGAAGGAGGTGCGCCGGCAAGGGCGCGCGATCCTGCTGGCGATCGTGGTGTGGGGCGCGGCGATCGTGGTGTTCGGGCTCAACCGTACCGTCTGGCTCTCGATCGCGATGCTGGTCGTCGCCGGGGCTGGCGACATGGTCAGCGGCATCTTCCGGATGGCGATCCTGCAGGCGGCGGTGGAAGACCGCTACCGCGGGCGCCTCGGCGGGATCGGGATGGCCGTGTGGGCCACCGGACCCGCGATCGGCGACGTGGAGTCGGGGGCGGTGGCAACGCTCACGAGCGTCCCGATCTCGATCGTCTCGGGTGGCCTGATCACGATCGCCGGCGTCGCGCTGCTCCGCTGGTTCGCACCCGGGTTCTGGCGCTACGACGCCCGCCATCCGGCGCAGTAGCGCTTGCCCTGCCGGCTCCCTCGGTGTGAGATACCGCGATGCTCGCGATCTCCTCGACGTACTACGACACGCTGAAGTTCCTCCACGTGCTGGCGGCGATCGTGTGGCTGGGCAGCGGGATCTACGCGCAGGCCCTGGCGACGATGGTGCGCGGTGAGCACGATCCGGCACGGCTCGCGATGGTGGCGCGCGACATCGGGCGGCTCGGGCAGCGGCTTATCACGCCGGCGGCGATCTCCGTCCTGGTCTTCGGGGTGTGGCTCGTCGCGGCGGACCCGTACCTGAACTTCACCGACACCTGGATCGAGGTCGGTTTGATCGGCTACCTGATCACGCTGATCACCGGGGCCGGGTTCCTCGGGCCCGAGTCCGCGCGGCTCGGGAGGCTCAGCGCCGAGCGCGATCCGGCCGACCCGGAGATCCAGGAGCGCATCAAGCGGATCTTCCTGGTGTCCCGCATCGACCTCGTCGTGCTGATCGTGGTCGTCGCCGACATGGTCTTCAAGCCGGGCGCCTGAGCCGGATCACGGCGGACGCTCACGCCTCCACGGTCACCGTCCCGTCGCTGTGGCTTCCGGCGGCCGCGGCGTGCGCGGCGACCGATGTCTCGCGGCCCGGGATGAGCCGGTTCGCGATCACGGCGGCGATCAGCACGATCAGCCCGCGAACACGAGCGCCGGCTGGAACCCCTTCATGAACGCCGTCCTCGAACGCCTGCTAGCAGGCCCTGGGCCTGGGTGCGGGTTCAGCCCGATCGACCGGGTCACCAGGCTGCCGTGCTTGGCCGCGTCGCTGACGGTCGCGAGCTGCGTCTGGCTGAGGCCGAGCCCGCAGACGGCGGGAGCGAAGGCGCTCTTCAGCTTCGTGGTCAGGATCGCCCCCAGCAACGCGATGCCCAGCACGCCGCCGACCTCGCGGCTGGTGTTCGTCATGGCCGAGCCGAGGCCCGCGCGTTGGGGCCGACCGAGTTCATCACCGCCGCCGTCATCGGCGCCATGGTGGCCCCGAGCCCGACGCCCATGACGAGGTAGATCGGGAACATCACCCAGTACGACGTCGTCGGCGTCAGGAGGACCCCCAACAGCACGAGCCCGACCCCCGCGAGGAGCAGTCCGAAGGTCATCGGCGCGCGCGATCCATGCGTGGATGCGTAGCTGCCCTGCGTTCGGCGCCGTGACGATGATCGCGAGCGTCATCGGCAGGAACCCGGCGCCCGCCTTGAACGGCGAGTAGCCGTGGATCGTCTGCATGTAGATCGTGAGGAAGAAGAACGTCGCGAACATCCCGAGGCCCACGCTGAACGCGACGGCGTTGCCGGCCGAGAACGACGGGATCCTGTAGTAGCGCATCGGCATCATCGCGTGCGGGTTCTTGACCTCCCAGTAGAGGAACCCGAGCGAGCAGCAGCGCGAACAGCGCGAACGATCCGACGATGCTGCGGGCTGCCCCAGCCGAGCTGGTTCGCTTCGATCAGCCCGTAGGTCACGAAGAACAGCGCCGACGTGCCGAGCACCAGCCCCGTGACGTCGAGCTTGACGCTCGGTCTCCGAGACCGACTCGGTCACGGTGCGAATCGCGATGAAGAACGCGACGATGCCGATCGGCACGTTGAGGAAGAAGACCGACTGCCAGCCGATGTGCTCGACCATGTAGCCGCCGAGCGTCGGCCCGAGCGCGAGGGCGATGCCGGAGACGCCCGCCCAGATCCCGAGCGCCTTCGCTCGCTCGTGCGGCGGGAACGTCACCGTGAGGATCGACAGCGTCCCCGGGATCAGCAGCGCGCCACCGACGCCCTGGAAGACGCGGAAGAGCGATCAGCTGGTTCGCGGTCTGGGAGACGCCGCACAGAGAACGAGAAGATCGTGAAGACCGTGAGGCCGACGAGGAACATCTTCTTGCGGCCGTAGCGGTCGCCGAGGATGCCGCCGGTCAGCAGCAGGGACGCGAACGCGAGCACGTAGCCGTCCACGACCCACTGGAGCTCGGAGAAGCCGGCGCCGAGATCCATCTGGATGCTCGGCAACGCCACGTTGACGACCGTGTTGTCGAGCATCGCCATCGCCAGGGCGAAGCACATCGTCAGCAGGACGATGACCTTCTCCCTCGCGTTGTTCGCCTTCGAAGCCGAGCATCCGTTACCCCTTCCGATCCGAGCTGTCGCGGGGCATGTTCCTGGCGCCAACCGCCCGTGGGGTCGTTCTGTTCCCGAGCCTCCGAGCTTAGGTCAGTTTGCGGTATTCGCGGATCGCGAGCGGGATGAAGACGAGGAGCAGCCCCGCGATCCAGGCGATCGACTGGGCGATCAGGCTCGTGAGCGATGCGCCGGCGGGCATCACGGAGTCGCCGATGGACAGGACGCGCGCGGTGTTGGCCCAGATCGTCACCGGGTTGTGCTCGGCGATCGGCTGGAGCCAGTTCACCATGCCGGCCACCGGGACGAACGCCGAGCTCACGAACACGATCGGGAAGATGCCCGTGAACATCGCGGCCTGGACCGCCTCGACCTCCTTCAGCTTGAGGGCGACCGTGGCGGAGATCCACGAGAAGGCGAACCCGATCGCGAGCACGAGGAGCACCGTGCCCACGGCGCCCGGGAGGCCGTTCTCGAACCTGAACCCCACGAGGTAGCCGACCACGATCACGAGGAGCACGAGCACCGAGTTCTTCCCGACGTCGGCGACGGTCCGGCCCACGAGCACGGCCGAGCGGGCCATCGGGAGGGAGCGGAACCGGTCGATGATGCCCTTCTTCAGATCCTCCGCCAGCCCGACCGCGGTGGTGGTGGCCCCGAAGATCGCGTTCTGCACGAAGATGCCGGGCATCAGGAACTCCACGTAGCTGATGCCGCCCGGCAGGTTCGTGATGTTGCTGGCGAACACCCAGCTGAACAGCAGCACGAACATGATCGGCTGCAGCAGTTCGAAGATCATCACGGTGGGCACGCGGGAGATCTGCAGCAGGTTGCGCCAGACGGCGACCGTGCTGTCCGAGACGAAGTAGCGCAGGCGCGTGCCCGAGTCGACGCGGGTGGACGGTTCGATCGCGATGCTCATCGCTCGCCTCCTTCCTTCGCTTGGGCCTTCGAGCGTCGCCGCCGCCCCCGCTTGGGGGCCGGCTCGTCCGTCGGCGCCTCCTCGGCGGCGTGGCCCGTGAGCGCGAGGAACGCGTCGTCGAGGGTGGGCCGGTGCAGGGCGATGTCGCCGACCACGATCCGCGCGTCGTCGAGCCGTCGGACCGAGTCCAGCAGCGCCTCGGGCCCGGCCGTCCCGACCGGCACGCGGACGATCCCGGCCTCCGCGTCGACGCTGGGATCGCCGGCGCCGACGCCCTTCAAGGTGTCGGCGGCGAACCCGGCCTGGGCCGTGTCCGCGACGTGGACCTCCAGCACCTCCCCGCCGATCTGGGCCTTCAGTTCGTCCGCGGTGCCCTCGGCGATCACCGTCCCGACGTCGATCATCGCGATCCGGTCGGTCAGCTGGTCGGCCTCCTCGAGGTACTGGGTGGTCAGGAGCATCGTCTTCCCCTCGCGGACGAGCTCGCGGATCAGCTCCCACAGGTCGATGCGGCTCCGTGGGTCCAGGCCGGTGGTCGGCTCGTCGAGGAACAGGATGTCGGGACGGGCCACGAGGCTCGCGCCCACGTCGAGGCGCCGCCGCATGCCGCCGGAGTAGGTCTTCGCGAGCCGGCGGCCGGCGTCGGCCAGCCCGAAGCGCTCCAGGACCTCGGTGGCGCGCCGTCGGGCCTCCGAGCCGGAGAGGTGGTAGAGCCGCCCGACCATCTCGAGGTTCTCCAAGCCGGTCAGGTTCTCGTCGACCGCGGCCGACTGGCCGGCCAGGCCGATCCGGCTGCGGAGTGCCTCGGCGTCGCGCACCACGTCGAGCCCGGCCACCTCGGCCCGCCCCGCATCGGGGAGCAGGAGCGTGGTCAGGATGCGGATGGCCGTCGTCTTGCCGGCGCCGTTGGGGCCGAGCAGGCCGAACACGGTGCCCTGCGGGACCTCGAGGTCGATCCCCTTGAGCGCGTGCACGTCCCCGAACGACTTCGCCGAGGCCCTCGGTGCGGATGATGGCGTCCCCCACGCGGGTCAGCCTATCGAGGCCCGCCGACAGGTGGCACGCGCGCTCCGAGCAGCGCTCTGACCTGCGGGAACGCTCATGCCGCGCCCGGTGGTGTAATGAAGATTACGCATCGGGAATGCCGGCGCCGAACCGGCCGTTCTTGCAGGTGCACATCGTTCCCGCGTGAAGGAGCCACGACATGCCCGAGATCGACACCCTTGCCCTTCCCCTGTTGCCCTTGACCACCGGCGTCGTGCTGCCGGGGATGGTCGTCACCCTGACCCTCGAATCGCCCGAGGCCCGCGCCGCGGTGGATGCCGCCGCCGGCGAGGAGCGTCTGCTCCTGCTCGTCCCGCGCCTCGAGGGCCGCTACGCGCGGGTCGGCACGATCGGGAAGATCGAGGACATCGGCAGCCTGCGCGGCGGCACCGAGGCGATCGTGATCCGTGGCGTGCGCCGGGCCGAGGTCGGCGTGGGTGTGCCGGGAACCGGTGAGGCGACCTGGGTCCAGGTCGAGCCCGTCGAGGACGAGCCGGCGACCGAGCGGACGCGGGCCCTGGCGCGCGAGTACCGCGCCACGATCGAAGGCATCGTCGAGGCCCGCGGCGTCCCCGCGATCGCCGAGTTCCTCCGCGGCATCAACGAACCCGGACAGATGGCGGACACCGCCGGCTACTCGCCCGACCTGTCGTTCGAGCAGAAGGTGGAGATCCTCGAGACCCTCGACGTCGAGCAGCGCCTGGAGCTCGTGCTCGGCTGGGCGAGGGACACGCTGGCCGAGACCGAGCTGAAGGAGAAGATCCGCGAAGACGTGACCGACAGCCTCGAGCAGCGACAGCGCGAGGCCATCCTCCGTGAGCAGATGAGCGCGATCCGCAAGGAGCTCGGCGAGGACGGCAGCGAGGACGTCATCCAGACCTTCCGCGACAAGATCGCGAGCGCCGGCATGCCCGACGACGTGCGCGAGCAGGCCGAGCGTGAGCTCGGTCGCCTGGAGCGGACGTCCGAGCAGTCGCCGGAGTACGGATGGATCCGGACCTACCTCGACTGGATGACCGAGCTCCCGTGGGACGTGCGGACCGACGACAACCTCGACATCGTCGAGGCGCGCCGGATCCTCGATGAGGACCACGAGGGCCTCGAGGACGTGAAGGACCGCATCGTCGAGTACCTCGCCGTGCGCAAGCTGCGGGCCGACCGCGGCCTGACGGAGACCGGTGGCCGCGGCTCGGGCGTGATCCTGACGCTCGTCGGACCCCCCGGCGTGGGCAAGACCTCGCTCGGCGAGTCGGTCGCGCGCGCGCTCGGGCGGAAGTTCGTGCGCGTGTCGCTGGGCGGCGTGCACGACGAGGCCGAGATCCGGGGGCACCGGCGGACCTACGTCGGCGCGCTGCCGGGGCGCATCGTGCGCGCGCTGAAGGACGCCGGGACGAAGAACCCCGTGATGATGCTGGACGAGATCGACAAGGTCGGCGCCGACTGGCGCGGCGACCCCTCGGCGGCGCTGCTCGAGGTCCTCGACCCCGCCCAGAACCACACGTTCCGCGACCACTACCTCGACGTCGATCTCGACCTGTCGGAGGTCCTGTTCGTGGCCACCGGGAACGTCGCGGAGACGATCCCGGGGCCGCTGCTCGACCGGATGGAGGTCATCCGTCTCGACGGCTACACCGAGGACGAGAAGGTCGCGATCGCCCGGCTCCACCTCCTGCCGCGGCAGACGGAGCGCAACGGGTTGCGCCCCGACGAGGTCGAGCTGAGCGACGACGCGCTCCGCGAGATCGTGACCGCGTACACGCGCGAGGCCGGCGTGCGGAACCTCGAGCGCGAGCTCGGCAAGGTGCTGCGGAAGGTCGCCACGAAGCTGGCGGCCGACGAGACGCAGGCGCCCGTGAGCGTGGGCCGCGAGGAGGTGCGCGCCTACCTCGGCCGCGAGCGGTTCTCGCTCGAGGAGATGGCGGAGCGCACGAGCGTCCCGGGCGTCGCGACGGGTCTCGCGGTGACGGGCAGCGGTGGCGACGTGCTGTTCATCGAGGCGACCCGCGAGGACGAGGGCGAGGGGTTGACGCTGACCGGGCAACTGGGCGACGTGATGAAGGAGTCCGCGCAGATCGCGCTGTCGTACGTGCGCTCGCACGCGGCCGCGCTGTCGATCGATCCCGCGCAGCTGAAGGGTCGGTTCCACCTGCACGTGCCGGCGGGCGCCGTGCCGAAGGACGGCCCGAGCGCCGGCGTCACGATGACGACCGCGCTCGTGTCGCTGCTCCGCGGCGAGACGGTCCGGCCCGAGGTGGGGATGACCGGCGAGGTGACGCTGCAGGGACGCGTGCTCCCGATCGGTGGCGTGAAGCAGAAGGTGCTCGCGGCGCACCGAGCGGGACTGACGACGGTGATCCTGCCGAAGCGGAACGAGGGCGATCTGGACGACGTGCCCGAGCGCGTGCGCGAGGACATGACGTTCCATCTGGTCGGCGACGTCCGCGAGGCGCTCGAGGTCGCGGTCGATCGCGCCGGCGCGGCGGTGGGCTCGACCGCCGCCTAGCTTCGCCGGTCGCGGGCGGTTCCTGACCTATCCTGGGCGCGCCCGTGTTGCAGCTGATCGAACTCCGCCGCCGGTTCGGCGACGTGGTCGCGCTCGACGGCGTCTCGTTCGACGTTCCGGAAGGCCGGATCGTCGGCTTCGTGGGTCGCAACGGATCCGGGAAGACGACCACGATGCGGATCACGCTCGGCGTCCTGGAGGCCGACGATGGCGAGGTGCGCTGGCGCGATGCGCCGGTCGACGCCGACGTGCGCAGGCGCTTCGGGTACATGCCGGAGGAGCGTGGGCTCTACCCGAAGATGCACGTGCTCGAGCAGCTGGTGTACCTCGCGCGGCTCCGCGGCACGCCGAAGGACGTCGCGAGGTCGCGCGCGCTCGAGCTCCTCGAGGTGCTCGAGGTGATCGGCGACCCCCAGGCACGGATGGAGTCGCTCTCGCTCGGGAACCAGCAGCGCGTGCAGCTGGCGGCCTCGCTCGTGCACGCGCCCGACCTGCTCGTCCTGGACGAGCCGTTCTCGGGGCTCGACCCCGTCGGCGTCGATGTCCTCGCCGGCGTCCTGCAGCGTGAGGCCCGGGAGCGCGGTGTCGCCGTCGTGTTCTCGAGCCACCAGCTCGAGCTCGTCGAGCGCCTGTGCGACGCGGTGGTGCTGATCGACGACGGCAGGGTCGTCACGAGCGGCACGATCGCGGAGCTGCGCGCGATGCGCGCGCGGAACCTCTGGCGGGTCGAGGTGGCCGGCGCCGGCGACGCGTGGTGGAGCGCGATCCCCGGCGTCCGGCTGGACGACCGCAACGACGGCGTCGTGATCCTCGAGCTGGACGACGGCGCCGACCCGCAGCGCGTGCTCGATCTGGCGCGGGCCGAGGGCGACGTGCGCGCGTTCGGTCCGATCGAGCCCACCTTGGCGCAGCTGTTCCGCGAGGTGGTGGCCGGATGACCGAGCCCACGACCGATCGCGGCGCCTGGCGGCTGATCGCGCGACGGGACTTCTGGGTGCGCCTGCGGGAACGGAGCTTCCTGATCTCGACGTTGCTGAACATCGCGGTGATCTCGATCCTCGTCCTGGTGCGTGCCTACGGCGGCGGCGGCGCTGGCCCGTCGTTCGACCTGGGCTACGTGGGGGCGCCGGCCGTGGCGCAGGGCGCGGCCGAGCTGGGCGAGAAGGCCGGCGTCACCGTGCGCGTGCATCAGCTCGCCGATGAGCAGGCGGCGGACGCCGCGCTGCGCGATGGGTCGATGGACGCGGTCGTGGTCGGCGACCTGCTCGTCGCGAAGAGCTCGATCGACGACACGCTGGGCGGCCTCGTCCAGGCCTCGGAGCGGAACGTGCGGCTCGCGGCGCTGCTCGATCAGCACGGCGTCACCGCCGAGGAGCGCGCGGCGGCGAACGCGCCGCTCGGGGTGCAGACCCTCGAGCCCCCGCCGCCGGCGCACCGTCCCGAGAACGCGCAGGTCGCGTTCGTCGCCGTCATCCTGCTCTACGGGCAGCTCTTCGGCTACGGGATCTGGGTCGCGAGTGGCGTGATCGAGGAGAAGGCCTCACGCGTCGTGGAACTGCTCCTTTCGGCGATCCGGCCCAAGCAGCTCCTCGCGGGCAAGATCGTCGGCATCGGGATCCTGGGGCTCGGCCAGCTGATCGTGGTGGCGACGTTCGCGATCGTGCTGGCGCTGGTCACGGGCGCGATCAAGGTGCCGCTCAGCGCGATCGGCGCGGCGGGACTCGTCGTCGGATGGTTCATCCTCGGCTTCGCGTTCTACGCGTCGCTGTTCGCGGCTGCCGGGGCGCTCGCCTCGCGCATGGAGGAGCTCCAGAACGTGATCGTGCCGATCAACCTGATCATCCTGGTGTCGTTCTTCATCTCGATCGGGGCGCTCCAGAACCCGGACGGCACGCTGGTGACCGTCGCCTCGCTGGTGCCGACCTCCGCGCCGCTCGCGATGCCGGTCCGGATCGTGCTCGGCGCGGCGCCCGCGTGGCAGATCGCGCTGTCGCTCGCGCTGATCATCGGCAGCACGATCCTGCTCGTTCCGGCAGCGGCTCGCCTGTACATGGGCGCGATCCTGCGCTCCGGTGGGCGGGTGAAGATCCGCGACGCGTGGCGCGCCGCCGCGTGAGGCTCACGCGCGCCGGGCGCGGCGCACCGCGACCGGCCGCGACAACCCTTTGAGCTCGGCCGCGCCGGCGTCGTCGAACGCGACCCCGGCGGATGCGGCCGCCGCGGCCTCGGTCAGCAGGACCTCGTCGGCGGTCGCGTGCCCCGCCAGCCGCGCCGCGACGATCACGGTGCGTCCGAAGTAGTCGCCGTCACGGTGCAGGACGGGTCCGACGCTCGCGCCGACGCGCGCCGGCGGCAGTCCGAGCGCCGGCGCCGCCTCCACGAGGTCCAGCGCGGTCTCCGCCACCGGGCCGGGATCGGCGAAGTGCAACATGATGCCGTCCCCGAGGAACTTCACGGTCCGGCCCCCGCGGGCCTCGGCCGCCGCGGAGAGCTCGACGAGCCCTTCCGCGATCGACAGCGCCGCCGCGTCGCCGCGCTCGTCGGTGATGCTGGTGGAATCGGAGAGGTCGAGGAACGCGATCGCGGGGTCGCGGCCGCTGTCGCGCCGGCGCACGCCCGCCTCGTCCATCGCGATCTCGATGTTCGTGACGATCTCCTCGGTGCCGGCGTGCTCGAAGTGCCGGTGGTGGATCAGCGCGATCAGGCGGTCGCTGATCTCGAGCATCGCGCTCGCGATCGGGACGGCGGTGTCCAGCACCTCCTTCATCGGCACGCCGGCATCGAACATCGGCTGTTCGACGTGCTCGCGGAAGAACGCGATCTGCGACGTCGCGAGCCGGCGCAGGTTCTCCCCGATGAACCGCGTGCTCGCGACGAGCCGATCGGGGTCGCGTTCGGCGACCGAGGCCATCAGCCCGAAGATCCGCAGCAGCTCGAGGTCGTCGGCCCGGATCTCGGCGTCCATCTCGGGCGCGGGCACCTGCAGCGACATCGTGAAGATCCGCTGGAGGTGGTCGGCGGGCAGGCCGAGCTGGTCGCCCGCCTCCCGCAGCGTGATGCCGGCCATCGGCACCGGATCGGGGAAGATCGCGTCGATCCACGCCATCGAATAGCGGCCGTCCTCGATCAGGTCGTGCAGGAGGTCGACGCGGATGCCCGCGCGGTCCATCGCCTCGGCGATCCGCACGCGCGCGATGTCCTGATCGCGATAGCGGCCGCCCTCGTCCTCGAGGACATGGAGCTCGGTCATGCGGCGGACCCACGCCACGTCCGTGCCGGCCGCGGCGGCGAGCTCCTCGGCCGAGTACGTGGTCACGGCGACGGCGCTAGTCGGTGCCGAAGACGCGCCGGAACGAGGGGAGCGGCAGCTCGCCCGTGGCGAGCACGCGGTCGTGGAAGCCGCGCAGCGAGAAGTCGCCGTTCGCGGCCGCGGCGGCGGCCTCGCGAGCGCGCTCGATCTCGATCATGCCGATCATGTAGCACAGCGCCTGCCCCGGCATGCCGATGTACCGGTCGACCTCGATGACGGCGTCGGTATGCGTCTGGCCGGCCTCCTCGAGCGTGTCGATCGCGGCCTCGCGCGTCCACCCGAGCGCGTGGATCCCGGTGTCGGTGATCAGCCGCGCGGCCCGGTGCGCCTGGTTGTCCAGCATGCCGAGCCGCTCCCAGTCGTCGAGGTACAGCCCCATCTCGTCGGCGAGGCGTTCCGCGTAGAGCCCCCACCCCTCGCAGTGCGCGGCGCCGGCGAGCGTGCCGCCGAAGCGCCGGAGGTCCGAGCGGTCCGTCATCTCCTGTTCGAGCGCGATCTGGAAATGGTGGCCGGGGTTCGCCTCGTGGTAGGTGACGCTCGCCACGTGATGCAGCGCCCGGTCGGGGAGGTCGTAGGCGTTGATGTAGTACGTGCCGGGCCGAGAGCCGTCCTCGGTGGGCGGGTTGTAGAACGCGAACGGCTCGTCGGCCTCGCGGAACTCCTCCACGCGACGGACCGTGCAGTTCGCCTTCGGCAGCGTGCCGAAGAACGACGGCGCCGTCTCCCAGCTCCGCCGGACCTGGTCCTCCGCCATGACGACGAGCTGGTCGGGCGTCGCCGCGGTGTTGGCCCCGCTGGCGTTGTGGGCGGTGATCGCCTCGATCGGGCTCGCGTAGCCGAGGTCGGTCGCGATCTGCCGCCGCTCGGCCTGGATCGCTTCGAACCGCTCGTTGCCGAGCCGATGGACGTCGGCGGGGTCGAGGGCCAGCGACGTCCATCCCAGGATCTCGGCCGCGTACATGCCGGCGCCGCCCGGGAGTGCGGTCATGCCGATCGTCTCGGTCGCCGCCGGGAGGTACTCGTCGCGCATCAGGTCGCGGAACCGCGTATGTGCGGGCGCGACGACGTCGCGGACCACCGACACGAACCGCTCGCGGGTGGCCTGATCGGCGTCCGGTCCGAGCGGCAGCATCGCCGGCGAATCCTCCGGCGACAGCGCGAGGATCCGGTCGAGCTGTGCGAGCGCGCGCTCGGCGACGATCGTCGAGGTCACGACCCCCGTCGCGACGGCCTCGCGCGCCACCTCGGCCGACGCGTCGAGGAACGCCGGGAAGGCGCGGAGGCGCGCCTCGTAGCGGTCGAGCCGCTCCGGCGTGTCGGCCCGCTGCACGGACGCGACCTGGGCGATCAACGTTCCCGCGCCGTGCATGTGGTTCACGACCTCGAACCGGTCGATCCGGTGCTCCAGTGCGGCGAGGGACCGCGCGCACACCGCATCGAGCACGTCCGCGTCGAGCTGGGCGGGCTCGTCGAGCTGCGTCCGGTCGATCGCGGCGAGCTCGGCGAGCGCCCCTCGGCACGCGGTGTCCTCGGCCGCGCGACCGTTCTCGCTCGGGTCCGGGAGCCGGTCGTCGAAGCGTTCGTCGCCGACGTAGGTGCCGGCCAGCGGCTGTCGCTCCAGGAAGCCCTGCCAGAAGCGGTCGACGAGCTGGCGGACCTGGTCGTTCGGCGTCACGGTTCCCTCCTGAGGATCTGCGGGAGCCCAAGCGTACCCGCGGCGCGATGGACCGCGCGTTGCCCTCCCGGGGCGCCGTCGCTACGCTCGGTCGTCCGGTGGCTCGCGGGGAGACGGAGGGGCGGGGCATGCTGCTCGAGGGCAAGAAGCTGTTGATCACCGGCGTGCTGACGCCGCAGTCGATCGCGTTCGCGGCGGCGCGGGCGGTCCAGGAGCAGGGCGGGCAGATCGTCCTGACGAACTTCGGCCGGACGGTCAGCATCACGCAGAAGGTGGCGCGGCGCCTGCCGGATCCGCCCGACGTCCTGGAGATGGACGCGAACGACGAGGAGCAGATCGCCGCCGTGCGCGAGGAGCTCACGACGCGGTGGGGCACGCTGGATGGGTTCCTGCACGCGATCGCGTTCGCGCCGCAGGACGCGCTCGGCGGCAACTTCCTGCACACGCCGTGGGAGAGCGTCGCGACCGCGATCCAGACGAGCGCGTATTCGTTGAAGGCGATCGCCACCGGCATGCTCCCGCTGCTCGAGGCGGCCGAGCGCGCCTCGATCGTGTCCCTCGACTTCGACGGGCAGGTCGCCTGGCCGGTCTACGACTGGATGGGCGTGGCGAAGGCGAGCCTCGAGGCCGTCACGCGCTACCTCGCGCGCGACCTCGGGCCGAAGGGGATCCGCGTGAACACCGTGAGCGCCGGGCCGATCAAGACGATGGCCGGCAAGGGGATCCCGGGGTTCGAGCGGATCGGCGGCACGTGGGAGCGCCGCGCCCCGCTGGGCTGGGACATCGAGGATCCGACGCCGGTCGGCAACGCGATCGCGTTCCTGCTCTCGGGGCTGTCCGACGGCATCTCCGGCGAGGTGATCCACGTCGACGGCGGGTTCCACGCCATGGGCACGGATCTAGATTGACCCGAGCCGTGTAGCGACCCCGAACTCGGTCGACACGAACGTCTGCGCCGCGCGGATCACGCGGAACGACTCCTTCAGGGCGCTGCGGTCGAGCGGGCCGAGCGCCTTGGGATCGACGAAGTCGTCCGGGGCCGTGCCGGCCTCGACCTGCGCGACCTGGTGCCGCAGCCGGATCTGCCACAGGAACCGGAACGCGTCGGACAGTTCGGCGGCGACCTGGGCGTTCAGCGTGCCGGCCGCGGCCGCGGCGTCGAGCCGGGGGAGCGTGCCCTTCGACGCGGTGCCCGCCGCGATCCCGACCGCGCGAGCGAGGTTCGTGATGATCGTGATCCCGCCGTGCTTCACGTCGAGCTGGCCGGCGTGCTCGCCCTTCCCCTCGACGACGAGATCGCGCAGGAACCCCGTCGGCGGCTTCAGCGTGAGCGCGCCGCGCGCGAGCAGCTCGACGAACGCCGGGTGGCGCGCGCGCCTCCCGAACCGCCGCGTCCAGCGGCGGTTCGGCGTCCAACGGCCCGGCGACCCGCCGGAAGTCGAACCCGATCGACGAGAGGATCCGCGCGTTGAGGTCGGGTTCGTTCATCCATCGCCGGAACCGCTCGGTCCACTGCTCGAGCGAGCGGCGCATCGCCGGGTGGACCGCCATCGCATCGCCGGTGCACCGCGGGATGCCGACCGCCTCGAGACCGCTCGTCACGAACTCGGCGAGGTCGGCGAAGTACCCATCCACGTCCTCGTCGGTGGCGCCGGTCGGGAGCTCGTACGCGAGCGCATGGTCCTGGTCGGTGTGCAGCGACTGTTCGTGCCGGGCGGCGCTGCCGAGCGACAGCCACGCGAAGCCGGCCGGCGCATCGCCCATCGATCGGCCGGCGAGGAGCACGAAGCGCTCGGTCAACGCGTCGATCACGAGCGCGATCACGCCCCCGACCGACACCGGGTCGGCGTTCGAGTCCACGAGCGCCAGCGACGACGTTCGGAAGCTCGCGGCCCGCCGCGATCACCGCCTCGCGTGTGTCCGCGCGTTCGATCGCGCTCTTGATCGCGAACGGCGTGTGCCGGCCGATCCCCATGAGGTCGGTGTCGGTCACGACGCCGATCACCCGGTCGCCCTCGGTCACGGGGAAGTGGTGCACGCCCTGCGCGAACATCTCGAGCAGCGCGTCGCCGGCGAGCGTCGAGGCCGGCAGCGTCCGCGCCGGCGCCGTCGCCGACGCGATCGCCGGCGCGTCGTAGGAGCTCTGCGCGGCGACGACCTTCGTGCGGAGGTCGCGGTCGGTCAGGATCGCCCATCCCTCCGGCGTCCGGAGCAGGAGGGACGAGACGCGGTGCTCGGTCATCGTCGCGGCCGCCTCCGCGATCGATGCGTCGGGTTCGATCGTGACGGCGCCGCGCCGGATCAACGAGCCGATCGTCGCGAACCGGCGATCCTCGGACCGGGTCGCGCTCACGCCCTCGTTCGTCGCCACGAGCCGGCGCCGCATCATGGCCAGGACGACCGACGTGCCGGCGGACGACGACAGGATCTCCACGGCGACCGGGCGAGGGATGAGGTAGGCGAGCGTGTCCTCGAGCGCGCGGATCGTGGCGACCGGGCTGACCTGGTCGAGCAACGAGAACTGCCCGAACAGCTCGCCCTCCCCGAGGAGATCCAGCACGACGCCGTCATCGAGCACCTCCACGGCGCCCTTCCGGATCACGAACAGGGTCGAGGCCGGCGTGCCCCCTTGCTCGAGGATCACCTCCCCGGCCGGGAAGTGCGCGATCTCGACGGAGCGCGCGATCGACGCGACCCGGTCCGTCTCGAAGGACGAGAACGGGTGGTACATCGCCAGGAACGCCGCCACGTCCACGCCCGGAGTATCGCGCGCTCGCGCGGTGCGCGCGGTGCGTATCCTGCCGGCATGCAGACCGAACGCCGTCTCACCTCGTTCAGCCACGGCGCAGGCTGCGGCTGCAAGCTCGGACCGGACGATCTCCTGGCCGTGCTCGCCGGTCTCGACCTGCCGCCGGTCCCCGCCGAGGTGCTCGTCGCCGCCGACACCGGCGACGACGCCGCCGTCTACCGCCTGCCCTCCGGCGAGGCCGTCGTGGCCACGCTCGACTTCTTCACGCCGATCGTCGATGACCCGTACGACTGGGGCCGCATCGCGGCCACGAACGCGCTCTCGGACGTGTACGCGATGGGCGGCCGGCCGTTCCTCGGGCTGAACATCGTGAGCTGGCCGATCGACGAGCTGCCGCGCGAGGCCCTCGGGCGGGTGTTGCAGGGCGGCATCGACGCGGCCGCTGCGGCCGGCGTCGCGGTGCTCGGCGGGCACTCGATCACCGACCCCGAGCCGAAGTACGGCATGGTCGTCCTCGGGCTCGTGGATCCGGACCGGATCGTGCGCAACTCGACGGCGACGCCCGGCGCGGAGCTCTGGCTGTCGAAGCCGATCGGTCTGGGCATCATCGCGACGGCGCTGAAGCGGGGCGTGGCGCCCGCCGAGCTCGTGGCCACGGCCGTCGAGCTCATGACGACGAGCAACGCCGCGGCCGCCGCGGCGATGCTCGACGCCGGCGTCGAGGCCGGCACCGACGTGACCGGCTTCGGCCTGCTCGGACACCTCCGCCGGTTGCTGGAGGCGAGCGGCTGCGCAGCGATCGTCGACGCGGCGGCTGTGCCGCTGATCCCGGGGGTCCTCGACCTCGCCCGAGCCGACGTCGTGCCCGGCGGCTCGAAGCGGAACCACGCCTGGCTCGGGCCGGTCACCGATTGGGGCGAGCTCACAGTCGCCCGAGCAGCTGGTGCTGGCCGACGCGCAGACGAGCGGCGGCCTGCTCGTGGCCACGCACGATCCGAGCGCCCTCGCGACATCCGGGCTGTTCACGCGCGTCGGCGCGGTCGTGGAGGGCGCTCCCGGCGCGATCAGCGTCGTCGGCCGGCCGGCGGAACGCCACGAAGTCTCGACGTTCTCCTAACCCACTCTTAGTCGAACGGCGCCGAGAGTAGGCGGATGCGACAACGAACGTATGCGCCGCCACGCCCTGACCGGAGCCTCGCGCGGCGCGCATCGCCATGCGACGTTCGGTGCGCTCCTGGTCGCCGACTGGCGTGCAACGGGGTGGCCCCTGGGGATCCTCCGCGCGTTCCTCGGCGGCACGTTCGTATTCGCGGGGATGCAGAAGCTCCTGGACCCGAACTTCCTGCGCCGGGGGAGCCCCGACTACATCGGCACGCAGCTGCGCGGGTTCGCGCGGGGCACGCCGCTCGGTCCCGTCTTCGCGACCCTCGCGCACCACGCGGTGCTCGTGGGCGTGTCGACCGCGCTGCTCGAGACGGCGATCGGCCTGGCGGTGCTGTTCGGGATCGCGCTGCCGCTCGCGGCGCTCGGCGGGTTCCTCGTGAACCTGTCGCTGCTGCTCTCGGCGACGTGGCACGTCCATCCGTACTTCCTCGGATCCGATTCGATCTACGCCGTGGCGTGGCTGGCCCTCGTGATCGGGACGTGGTCGCGCATGCGTCGAACGCCCGTGCCCGGCGCAGGGGGTCGCGTCGCGTACGTCAACGCGGGCCCGCCCGTCGACCGACGGGTCGCCCTGCAGCTCGCCACCGTCGGCCTCGGCGCGCTCGTCCTCGACGCGGTCGCGCGGGTGTTCCGGGGCGTTCCGGCGAGCGTCGACGCGATCGGGCCGGCGATCCGTCGATCGCCGGCGAGCCACTCGCCCGCGACGGCGCCGTCCACGCCCGCCGTGGGCGGGACCACCGCGCCTGCGCAACCCTCCTCCCCGCCCGCGCCGGCGGGCACCGTGATCGCGAACCTCTCGCAGCTCCCCGTGGGCAAGGCGGTCGGGTTCTCGGCCCCCGGGGTCGGTCCCGCCGTCCTGCTGCGGCTCGCGAACGACAGCGTGCTCGCGTACAGCCGGATCTGCACCCACGCCGGGTGCGTCGTCGGCTACGACCCGGGGTCTCAACTCCTGATCTGCCCCTGTCATGGAGCGGAGTTCGATCCCTCCCGAGGGGCCGAGCCGGTGGCCGGACCCGCAAGTGCTCCGTTGCAACGCATCGACGTCGTCGTGGACAGCTCGGGCCGGGTCCTATTACCCGCCTAAAGCCCGTATCGGGAATAGCCGGTCCGCTGATAGCATTTGCACCTGCAACAGGCGGGGTTGCACGCCTGTCGACGATGGAGACGAGCGTTGAGCGAGTTGGACGGCGTCCTGTACAAGGAGATCCTCGAACAGGGGATGCGGGAGTTCCCCAACGAATGCTGCGGCCTGGTCGCGGCCGAGGCCGGAGCGCCGGTGAGGGTGTTCCCGATGAAGAACGCCGACGCCAGCCCTGCGACGTACCGCCTGGACGGCAAGGAGCAGCTGCGGGTCTTCGACGAGCTCGACGAACACGGCTGGGATCTCTGGGCGATCTACCACTCGCACACCCACTCGGAGGCCTATCCGAGCGAGACCGACATCAAGCTGGCGTTCTACCCGGACGCCCGCTACATCCTGCTGTCGCTGGCCGACCGCGAGCATCCCGTCCTTCGCTCGTTCTTCATCCACGAGGGCGAGGTCACCGAGGAGGAGCTGACGGTCGTATGAGCCAGCAGCCGATGTTCACCGAGGAGCAGGTCCAGCGGTACTCGCGGCACATCATCCTGCCGAACATCGGTGGGAAGGGCCAGCGCAAGCTGCTCGACGGTTCGGTGCTGGTGATCGGCGCCGGCGGGCTGGGCTCGCCGGTCGCGATGTACCTGGCCGCGGCCGGCGTCGGGAAGCTCGGCATCGTCGACTTCGACCGCGTCGACGTGACGAACCTCCAGCGCCAGATCCTTCACACGACCGCCGACGTCGGCCGTCCGAAGGTGGAGTCGGCGGTCGAGCACCTCCGCGCGATCAACCCGACGATCGAGATCGTCGGGCACGACACGCTGCTCTACTCGACGAACGTCTTCGACGTGATGGACGGCTACGACGTGATCGTCGACGGCACCGACAACTTCCCGGTCCGCTACCTGGTGAACGACGCGACGCAGTTCCTGGGCAAGCCGCTCGTGTACGGCTCGATCTACCAGTTCGAAGGCCAGGCGTCCGTGTTCATGCCCGGGCAGGAGACGCCGTGCTACCGGTGCCTCTTCCCCTCGCCGCCGCCGCCGGGCACCGTGCCGTCGTGCGCGGAGGGAGGCGTGTTCGGCGTGTTGCCGGGCTTCATCGGCTCGGTCCAGGCGACCGAGGCGATCAAGATCCTGACCGGCGAGGGCGTGACGCTCGAAGGCAGGTTGCTCCTGTACGACGCCCTCACGATGGACGTGCAGGAAGTGAAGATCCGCTGGGACGCCGACTGCCCGGTGTGTGGCAAAGAGCCCACGATCACCGAGCTGATCGACTACGAGCAGTTCTGCGGCGTCCCCGCCCGGCCCGAGTAGACCCCCGACCCCCGAGGAGCCGACATGACCGTGACCGTGAAGCTGCCGACGATCCTGCGGAAGTTCGCGGGCGACGAGGCGCGGGTGGGCGCGGACGGCGCCACGCTCGCCGACGTCCTGCAGGACCTCGAGGCGAAGTACCCGGGCATCACGAAGAACGTCGTGTCCGAGGACGGCGGCCTGCACCGGTTCATCAACGTGTACGTGAACGACGAGGACGTGCGCTACCTCGGCTCGCTCCAGACCGAGGTCAAGGAAGGCGACACGGTCTCGATCCTGCCGGCGGTCGCCGGCGGCAGCTAGTCCCGCTACGGTCCGGCGCTCCCCAGGCGGGCGCGTTCTCGTTCAGCGACGTCACCCGAAGGACGTGGACGCCGGATCCGTCGCGATCGATCACGAACAGATCGCCGCCGAGGGGACCCGAGGGAGCGTGTGCGAACAGGAGTTCCGTGCCGTCCCCCGACCACGACGGATGGAAAGTGGCTTGCCCGCCGAGCTCCGGCGTCAAGGACCGCAGGCCCGAGCCGTCGGGATGGATCGTGTAGAGCTGCTGGCCAACGGCCGGGTCCGGTGGTGACTGGAACGCGATCAGGCTCCCGTCGGGCGACCACGCGGGATCGGCGACATCCAGCCCGTCCGGGGTCACCTGCCGGCTCCCCGTGCCGTCCGCGTTCGCGATCTGGATCACGAAGCGATCCGGATAGTACGACCAATGCATGTAGGCGATCTGCGTGCCGTCCGGCGACCACGCCGCCTCGTCGTCCTGTGCGTGATGGGGGTCGGTGATCTGCACGGCGTCCGTCCCGTCCGCGTTCGCGGTCCACAACTGCACGTGGACCGGTTTCGGTCCGTGCGCGTAGATCGCCCGCGTGAACACGATCTTGCTCCCATCCGGCGAGAACGCGCCGTTGCCCTCTACGGCGTCCCCGCAGCGGCCCGGGCACCCCGTCGGGATGAGCTGATGCAGGCCGGACCCGTCGGGGGGAACCTCGAAGATGCTGTCGGGGCGGGGATCGTCCTGCCGCGTGAAGAGGATCGTCGAGCCGTCCGGGGAGATCGACGGGCTCGTGTCGTTGAAGCCGGAGCGGACGAGAGACCGGACGTGCGAGCCGTCGTCATCTTCGATGAACAGCTGGAGGTGACCGTCTTGCGTGAGCGGGTCGTTGACGAACACGATCACGCCGGAGCCGTTGATCCGCGGCGAGGCCGTGGTCGGAGCCGCGTGCGAGGTGCACGCCCCCGCGAGGAACAGGACCGCTACGGCGAGGGAGCGGATCGGTCGGCCGCGCGACCGGCTCATGAAGCCGCTCCCGAGAACACGACCGGCGCGACCCAGTCCTGAGTGGTCGTGAGTCCCGTCGAGGCGCCGGTGAACGGGTCGACGAGCTGGAGCCGCTGGTCCGCGATCACGACGATGCGGGAACCGTCCGGGAGCCAGCTCACCGTGGCCTGCTCGGGCGCCAGATGCGGGATCCGCCGCACGTCGTCGCCGCCTATCGTCGCGATCCAGAGGCTGGCGAACGGACCTCCCGCGTTCGCGCGGAAGACGACTGTCTTCTCGTCCGGCGAAACGCTGCGCGCGGAGATCCCCGCGACCGCTTCGTGAACGGCTCTCCGCAGCGTTCCGATCGCGAGCGGCTCGGTTCGCCACCGGTCGCCGCGACGGAGTAGAGACCAGGGACCTGCTGCCCTTGATACTGCACTCCGCTGAAGTAGATCCGAGACCCGTCGGCGGACCACGACGGAGCGGCGGGCTCGCTCACCGAGCCGACGTTCAGGGTCCGGTCGTTCGCTCCCGTCGGGGTCTACCAGCCGGATCGAACGGGGGACGTTCAGGCCAGCGCCGTCCGCCGTCCCGTAGGCGATCGTCGAGCCGTCGGGAGACCACGCCACGGAATCGATCGCGAGACACGGAGCCTGGCACGACGCGATCCGTCGCGACCTCGTCCGTCCTCAGGTCGACGACGTAGAGGCCTCTCGTCATCGTCCAGGTCGTGTTGAACGCCGAGGGCTCGTGGGACTCTCGGGTCGCGTACGCGAGCCTCGTCCCGTCCGGCGAAGCAGCCAGGGCATCGATCGAGATCCCCGGGCACCGCCGGTGGAGCGGCGCGGTCTTCACGCATGCGAGATCCAGGAGACGAGTCGTGACGTTCGTCGCCGGGTCGATCATGTAGATGCCGGGCACGCCCTGCCGTTGCCGTACGAACGCGATCGAGCCCGCCCGGGGCGGCGTGACGCCGGGGGCCGGCCCTTGCGACCGGTCGAACGCGCGCACAGCCAGCCCGGTCGCCGCTATCGCGACCGCCATCGCGAGGACGCCCGCCGTGATCCGGCGTCGGCGGTGCAGCTCGTCGCGCCGGCGGAAGAAGCCCTCGAGCGTGAGCGGCTCGATCCCCGTCCGATCCATCTCCCGCTCGAGCAGGTCGCGCAGCTCAGGCATCGTCGTCTCCCGTGATCGTCGCCAGAGCTTGCCTCGCCTGGTGGGTGAGCGCGTAGACGGTCGAGGCCTTGATGCCGAGCAGCTCGCCCGTCTCCTCGCCCGTGTAGCCGAACGCCTCCGTCAGCACCAGCGCCGCTCGTTGCCGGGGCGTCAGCGCGGCGAGGACCTGCCGGCCGCATCGCGATCATCCACCGGACCCAGTGCGTCCTCGTCCCGGTCGACCAGCCCGGTCGATCCGGCGAACCTCGCGCACCGCGCTCGCGGTGGTGACTGCGGAACAGGTTCATCGCGACCCGGTGCAGGTAGCCGGCCGGCTACGCCATATCGCGCACGTCGTCCCACCTCGCGAACACCCGCATGAAGGCCTCCTGGGCGATGTCCTCCGCGTCCGAGCGGCTCCCGGTGATCAGCACTAGCGCCCGCTGGAGCCGGTCGATCTCGTCGGCGAAGAACTCCTCGAACGCCTGCCCGCTCACAGCCGTCGTCTCCGCGATCAAGACATCCGCCTCGGCGACTTCTTCCATACGACCATCCAACGCCACGGGGGGCCGGAACCTGTAGGCGCTAGGGCCAGGTCCGGCGCTCGCCGGGCATCGACGTGAGCTCTCCCCACGCGGGGCGTTCCTCGCCCAGGCGGAAGGGGAGCACGCACGTGAGAGGCTCCGCGTCGCGGTGCTCCAGCTCGACGCGGATCGCCCGCGACGCCGGGACGTCGACCACCACGTCGGTGCACACGCCCACCGCCAGCAGCTCGCCGCGATCGGCGCGTCCGCGGAGCTCCTCGCGGAGGACGTCCAGCTCCTCGGCCGACGAGGTCTCGAGCTCGCCGTCGGGGGCCATCGACGCGCCGAACGGCGCGAAGCCGTCGTCGGTCGCCACCGCGGCGCGCGCGTACGCCAGCAGCAGCCGCATCAGGGCGTCCATCTGCTCTCGAGGCTCACCGGGGAGCTGGCTCACGGGCCAACCGTGACGGCGGCGCCCGGGTGGGTCAAGCTCGGCGGATGGAGATCCGTCGACTCGGTGCGCGCGACGGCGCCGTGATGGACGCGGCGGTGCGGGCGTTCCACGGCTTCGAGCTGCAGACCGATCCCGCGTTCCTCGCCGACCCCCGATCGCTCGCGTTCGTGGCGCTCGACGGCGAGACGGTGGTGGGGTTCGCGTGGGGGTTCGAGCTGCCGCAGCCGGCGGGCGGGACGTCCGATCTCCTGTGCGGTCTCGAGGTCGCGGAGGCCGTCCGCGAGCACGGCGTGGGCAAGGAGCTGCTGGGCGCGTTCGTCGCGGGTGCGCGGGCGCGCGGCGCGACGAAGATGTGGATGCTCACGAACGCCGGGCACCGGGCCACGAAGCTCCTGTTCGAGGACGCGCCGAACCCCGGCGAGCAGGGCCTCGGCCCGTGGTGGGTCATGGGATGAGCGGGTCCCGGCCCCCTCGCGCTGGGATACTCCGTTCTCGTGCGCTTCGACTCGATCCTCGATGCGATCGGCGACACGCCGCTTGTCGGCATCTCTCGGCTGTCGCCCTCGCCGTCGGTGCGGCTGTGGGCCAAGCTCGAAGGGCAGAACCCGACCGGCTCCACGAAGGACCGGATCGCGCTGGCGATGGTGGAGGCCGCCGAAGCCAGCGGCGAGCTCACCGCGGACAAGACCATCCTGGAACCCACGTCGGGCAACACGGGCATCGCGCTCGCGATGGTGAGCCGCCGGAAGGGGTACGCGCTCACGGTGGTGATCCCCGACAACGCCAGCGAGGAGCGGATCGGCCTGCTCCGGCTCTTCGGTGCGGAGATCGTGTTCTCCGACGGCGCGAAGGGCACGAACGGGTCGATCGAGGTGGCGCGCGCCCTCGCGAACGACGAGCGCTACTACATGCCGTTCCAGTACGGGAACCCCGCGAACCCGGGCGCGCACGAGCGGGGGACGGCGCAGGAGATCATCCGCGACCTGCCGACCGTGACCCACTTCGTCGCCGGCATGGGCACCGGCGGCACCTTGACCGGCACCGGCCGCGGGCTGCACGCCCACGACCCGAACGTGAAGGTCATCGCCGCGGAGCCCGAGCTGGGCGATCTGGTGTACGGGCTCCGGTCGCTGGACGACGGCTTCATCCCGCCGATCTTCGATCCCGCGCAGATCGATCGGAAGTTCCTGGTCAACTCGGCGGACTCGCTGCGCGCCACGCGCGAGCTGACGGCGCGCGAGGGCATCTTCGCCGGGATCAGCAGCGGCGCCGTGATCCACGTGGCCCAGCGCGTCGCCCAGGAGGTGGAGCAGGCCGACATCGTCTGCCTGCTGCCCGACGGCGGATGGAAGTACCTGTCCACGCAGGCCTGGGCCGAGGACCTGACGAAGGCGGAGCGGGGCGTCGAGGAGTCGTTGTGGTGGTAGCCGGTGTCCGATAGCCGCCCGATCGGCGTCTTCGACTCCGGGGTCGGCGGCCTGACGGTCGCCCGGGCCGTCCTGGACCGGCTGCCGAACGAATCCCTCCTGTACGTCGGCGATTCGGCGCACTTCCCCTACGGTCCCAAGCCGGTCGAGGAGATCAGGGGCTACGCGCTCGACATCGCCGCCTACCTGGTCGACCGCGACGTGAAGCTCCTGGTCGTGGCGTGCAATTCGATCGAGGTCTCGGCGATCGGCGACATCGCGAGGCGCACGGGGTGCCGGTCATCGGCGTGATCAACCCCGGCGCCCGGGCGGCCACCCGCGCCACCCGCTCGGGGGTCGTCGGCGTGATCGGCACCGTCGCGACGATCGAAACGGGTGCGTACCAGCGCGCGATCGGCTCCGCCGTGGAGCTGCACGCGGCCGCCTGCCCGGTGTTCGTCGAGCACGTGGAGCGGGGCGATACGACCTCCGACGAGCTACGGATGGCCGCGCGGGGGTATCTTGCTCCGCTGAGGGAGAGGGGCATCGACACGTTGATCCTCGGCTGCACGCACTACCCGCTGCTGTCCGGGCTGCTCCACGCGGAGCTGGGGCCCGACGTCGTGCTCGTGTCCTCCGCGGAGGAGACCGCGAAGGACGTGGAGGCCGAGCTCCGGCGGAGCGATCGTCTCCGCGAGGACCCCGATCCGCCCGTGCACGCGTTCGGCACGACCGGCGACGCGGAGCGCTTCCGCGACCTCGCCGAGCTGTTCCTGGGGCGCGGCGTCGGCGACGTCGAGCCGGTGCACGTCGAGGTGGGGGCGCGCCGATGAAGCTGACCGTGTTGGGGGCGCAGGGCACGTGGCCGGGCGCCGACGGCGAGTGCTCCGGGTACCTGGTCGCACAGGACGGCTACCACATCTGGCTCGACGCCGGAACCGGGACCTTCGCGCGCCTCCAGGAGCACCTCAAGGTCGACCAGGTCGACGCGATGCTGATCACCCACGGTCACGCCGACCATTTCCTCGACATCATCCCGGCGTTCTACGCGCGCCACTACGGCGGCAAGGGCGATCCCGGCCTGCCGCTGTACTCGCCGGAGGGCTTCACCGATCAGGTCGCGCTCCTCGTCTCCGAGAACGGCCGCAACGTGATGAGCGAGGCCTACGCCTTCACCACGGCCGAGCGCGCGCAGCCCTTCGAGGTGGGTCCGTTCCGCGTCACGCCGTACGAGATGACGCACATCGGCGTGTACTCGCTGGGGTACCGGATCGAGGCCGGCGGCGTGGTGCTCGCGTACAGCGGCGACACGGGCCCGTGCGAGGAGGCCGTCGAGCTGGCGCGCGGCGCCGACCTCTACCTCTGCGAGGCCACGTACCAGAACGCGTCGAACCTGACGTACTTCCACCTGAGCGCCGCGCAGGCGGCGCAGCACGCGGCGAGGGCGGACGCGGGGCGCCTGATGCTGACGCACATCACGCCCGACCTCGATCCGGACGTGTCGCTGGACGAGGCGGCCGCGGTCTTCGGCACGGTGGAGATCGCGGTGCCGGGCGGATCGATCGAGGTCCGCTCGTGACGCGGTCCGACGGCCGGGCCGCGGACGACCTCCGTCCCGTGTCGTTCGAGCTCGGCTTCCAGGAATGGGCCGACGGCTCGGTCCTGTTCTCGATGGGCAAGACGCGCGTGCTCTGCGCCGCCTCGATCGCCGAGGAGACGCCGCGGTGGCTCCGCGGGACCGGCAAGGGATGGGTGACCGGCGAGTACTCGATGCTGCCGGCCTCCACGAGCGAACGATCCCAGCGCGAGGTGAACCGCGGTCGTCCGGGCGGACGGACGCAGGAGATCCAGCGGCTCATCGGCCGCGCGCTCCGGAGCGTGACCGACCTGTCGCGGCTGGGGGAGCGCATGGTCACGATCGACTGCGACGTCCTGCAGGCGGACGCCGGCACGCGGACGGCGTCCATCACCGGCGGGTACATCGCGCTCGCGCTCGCCCTGCGGAAGCTGAGCGCCGCCGGCGCCACGCCGGACGATCTGCTGACGGACTCGGTGGCCGCCGTGTCGGTCGGGATCGTCGACGGCGAGTCGCTGCTGGATCTGTGCTACGAGGAGGACGCGAAGGCCGAGGTGGATTTCAACGTCGTCATGACCGGCTCCGGCGCGCTCGTCGAGGTGCAGGGGACGGCCGAGGGCGAGCCGTTCTCGCGCAGCCAGCTCGATGCCATCCTCGACTTGGCCGGCGACGGCATCGCCGCGCTCACGAAGGTCCAGCGCGACGCCCTCGCCGGCTGAGGTCCGGATGACCCTGCCGGACACGATCGCGATCGCGACCCGGAACCCCCACAAGCTCCGCGAGCTGGCTCGGATCTGCGGTGACTGGCCCGTGACGTGGGTGACCGTCTCGAACTCCGATCCCGCGGCGTTCCCCGACGTGGAGGAGACCGGTGCCACGTACCGGGAGAACGCGTCGTTGAAGGCACGCGCGGTGGCCGCCGCGCTCGGCCTTCCCGCCGTCTCGGACGACTCGGGCATCGAGGTGGACGCCCTGGGCGGCAAGCCGGGCGTCCGGAGCGCGCGCTACGCGGGCGAGGGCGCCTCCGACGAACGCAACCTCCAGGAGTTGATCCGAGCGGTGCGCGGTATCCCCGCGGGCGGCCGGACGGCTCGATATCGGTGCGCGGCGGTGCTCGCGCTCCCGGATGGGACCGAGGTGGACGCCGAGGCGACCTGCGAGGGGACCCTCCGGAAGGACCCCCGGGGCGACGGCGGGTTCGGCTATGACCCGATCTTCGTGCCGGCCGGCTGGGACCGGACGATGGCCGAGCTGGCGCCCGAGGAGAAGGACCGGATCAGTCACCGGGGCAAGGCGTTCCGAGCCCTCCGGGCGGCCCTGGAAGCGGGTCCGACCCCGACCTAGGTCCCGGTCCGGCCTACCGAACTCAAGGTAGGTCGGCCGGGGGCCGAGGACTCCACCATGGGTTCGGATACCCGTGGTGGCTCCGGCGCGGCTCGGGCGCTTCCCCTCGAAGCGTTCCTCGGCGGCGCCCCGAAAGCCCCCTGCATCGTCGTGGCGGTCTGCTTCGTGATCGCGGTCGGCGTGGTCGACCACCTCACGGGCCAGGGCGCGTCGCTGGCGCCGTTCTACCTGATGCCGGTGGCGCTCGTGACCTGGAACGCCGGCCGCGCCTGGGGGCTGACGATCGCGGGGCTCTCGGCGGTCGCCACACGCCTGGCCGACGCGAACGCGCAGGACGGCAGCGTCCTCGTCCCGTCGTGGAACGCGGTCGTGTGGTTCGCGGTCCTGGCGTTCGTCGTGTGGATCCTCTCGGCGCTCCGCGGCACGGTCCGTCGCCAGCGGATGCAGATCGAAGAGGAGACGGAGGTCTCCGATGACCTCCGGAACCAGAACGACATCAAGAACACGTTGCTCCACGCGGTCTCGCACGACCTGAAGGGTCCGCTCGCGGGGATCCTCGGCGCGATGCAGACGATCCGCCGCTCCGAGAAGCTCAACCTCACCGAGATCGAGATGGAGGACCTGTACGGCGTGATCGAGCAGGCGGGCCGCAAGGCCGCGCGGCTCGTGGACGACCTCCTCGACCTCGATCGCCTCCGTCGTGGCCAACTCCAGCCCGAACGCGCCCTCACCGATGTCGGCGCGCTCGCCGACCGGATCTCCACCGAGCTGGCGCCGCTGTCGGGGCACCCGGTCCGCGTCGAGAGCGACCCGGTGATGGTGGACATCGACCCCGCGAAGGTCGAACGGATCGTCGAGAACCTCCTGAACAACGCGGCGCGGCACACCCCGCAGGGCACGCCCGTCCGCGTGTTGGTCAACGAGCGGCCCGATGGGGTCACGCTGGTCGTCGAAGACGAAGGCCCGGGCGTGCCGAACGAGATGAAGGACGCGATCTTCGAGCCGTTCCGGCAGGGGGAGAGCGCGCGCGGCGGCGTCGGCATCGGTCTGTCGCTCGTGTACCGGTTCGCGCGCCTGCACGGCGGCGATGCCCACGTCGAGGATCGCGACGGCGGTGGCGCCCGGTTCGTCGTCACGCTGCCCGGCCAGGTCGAGCACATACCGGAAGCCGCGCCGCTCCGCGCCGTCTGAGCGATCCCGCCGCGCGCGTCCGCGTGTCGGCCGCCGCCGGTAGAGTGCGCGTCGTGAGCCGATCCACACTGGACGACGCGTTCGGGCATCACGTCTGGGCGACCCTCACCCTGCTGGACGTGTGTTCGGCGCTCACGCCCGAGCAGCTGGCCGCGTCGGTGCCGGGCACCTACGGTCCGATCCTCGACACGATGCGGCACCTCGTCGGCGCCGACGCCTCCTACCTCTTCCGCCTCACCGAGGGCCGGGTCGTCGAACATCGACGAGGACACGATGGATCTGGCGCAGCTCCGCGCGGTGATGGAGCGCAACGCCGGCGAGTGGTCCACGTTGCTCGCCGCCGACCCCGATCCGAACCACGTGGTCGTGGCGGTCCACGCCGACGGTTCGCGGACGCGCGCCCCCGTCAGCATCCGGCTCGCGCAGGTGCTGCACCACGGCACGGACCACCGCAGCCAGATCTGCACCGGTCTGACGGCGCTCGGCGTCGAGCCGCCGTTCGATCGACGTGTGGGACTTCGGCTGAGCAGGACGGCCGGGTCGTCGAGGAGCCCGCCGAGACCTAGGTCGCTCGGTCGCCGACGGCGTCCAGCAGTTCGGCGATCGTCGCGCGCGTCAGCGGCCGCGTCGTGAACTCCTCGGCACGTTCCACCGCGTGGGCGCGGTCGGCTTCGGTGGCGTTCGGATCCAGCCATCGACGGCACGCCAGCTCACCGATGTGGCCCAGCTGCGCGATCACCATCGAGAAGCTCCCCGGCCCGTCGACCCGGCCCGGGCCGCCCGCGTCCCGGTAGGCGGCGTTCAGCGCGGCGGCGCGCGCGGGGTTCCCGGCGCCGAACTCGAACAGCACCAGCGCCAGCTCCTGGCTCGGATCGGCGAGGCCGAAGTTGTCCCAGTCGATCACGCACAGCTCGCCGGTCGTCGTGGCCCGGACGTTGTCGGCCCAGAGGTCCCGGTGGCAGGTCCGAAGCGTGCGTTCGGGCTCCAGCAGGGTCTCGAGCGCGACGAGCTCGTCGCGCAGCGTGGCGAGGTCGGGCGCGAACGGCGCGCCGCGACCGGTCAGGTCCTCGACCAGCTCGTCCCATCGGTCGGCGCCGACCGGCTCGCGGTACCACGGGTCGACCGGCCGCGTGCCCTCGAAGGGCACCTGGTGGATCGCCGCGACGAGCGCGCCGACGAGCGTCGGATCGAGTCCTTCGTCGCGCTCGCGCAGATCCACCCACTCGAACACCCGGACCTGGGCGGTCGGCAGATCGAGGAGCACGGCGCCGTCGATGGTGCGGATCACCGCGGGCGTGGGGACGCCGGCCGCCCGCGCCGCGCGCTCGAAGTTGGCGTCCTCCTGTGCGTCGGCTTCCGCCGACGCCTCGAAGGGTTCCTTCACCGCCCACGACCCGCGTGCGGTCCGGAGCCGCCACACCTGCCCAAGCTCTCCTCGAGCTTCGGGCCCTTCGAGTACGCCGTCGGGACCGAGCGCGTAGCGATCGGCGATCCGAGGGGCCTCTGCTGGATCCAGCATCGAAGGGTCAGGCTCGGCGGCGAACGACCGCCAGCGCCACGCCGTAGCTGATCCCGAACACGACGCACACCGCGCCGTACGCGCCGGGATCGCCGCCGGTCCGCGCGATGTTCACGATGGCGGCGACCACCGTGAAGATCGCGGTGACGGAGCCGGCGGCCGCGGTCGCCCGCAGGTCGATCGCGCGCTGTCGCTCGTCGGACCCGCCGCGCATGATCGCCGCGACGTCGCCGCTGCCGCCCGACCACACGAACGCGACCGCGGCGAGCGCCACGTACGCGCCGACGACGATCGCCGCGACGCCCGGATGCCCGCCGGCCCACGCCGCGACGGCGACGGCCCCGCCGCCGACCAGCAGGATCGCCGCCGACAAGCCCCGATGTCCGTTCCTCGTCTCCCGCATCACACGTCCTCCTCGTCCATCTCGAAGATCTCGTGCACCGGGGAGCCGAACAGCTGCTCCATCTTGAGCGCGAGCGGCAGCGACGGCAGGTACCGGCCGGCCTCGATCGAGTTGATCGTCTGCCGCGACACGCCGAGCGCATCGCCCAGGTCGGCCTGGGTCATCCCCGCCTCCGTCCGCATCTCCCGGACCCGGTTCCGCACGGACGTAAAGGTAGCTTTCCATGCGATGGAGTGTCAAGGGAACTTTCCATGCGGGAATACCTCAGCGTTGCCGCGTGTCCAACGTGCATCCGATCGTGAGAGGGGAACGACGATGGCGCACGAGGACACGATGCGAGCGCTCGCGCTGGAGGGGTTCGACTCGCCGGCGGCGGTGATCGAGGTCCCGGTGCCGGAGCCCGGTCCCGGCGAGGTGCTCGTCCGCGTGCTCGCCGCCTCGGTGAACGCCTACGACGTCGTCGTGGCGATGGGGATGATGAAGGACTACCTCCCCTACGGGTTCCCCGCGGTGGTCGGGATGGACGTCGCCGGCGTCGTCGAGCGCGTGGGGGAGGGCGTCGACGGACCCGCGGTGGGCGACCGGGTCTTCGGCAGGATGGGCAACAAGCCCGCGATCCACGACGGGTCCTTCGGCGAGCGCGCGACGCCACAGGCTGCCGTGCTCGCGATCACCCCCGGCAACGTGAACGACGAGCAGGCCGGATCCCTCGGCGTGGCGGGGACCACGGCGAAGAGCGCGATCGACGCGGTGGAGCTCGGGCAGGGGGCGACGGTGCTCGTCGTCGGCGCGACCGGCGGCGTCGGCACGTTCGCGGTCCAGCTGGCGGCGATGGCCGGTGCGCACGTCCTGGCGTCGGCTCGGCCCGGTGACGAGGCGTTGCTCACGGAACTGGGCGCCGCCGAGGTGGTCGACTACACGCGGGACCTGGGTGCGGAGATCCGAGGCCGCTACCCGAACGGGGTCGACGCGGTCTTGGACTTCGTGAACCGCGATCCCGGTGCGTTCGGAACGCTCGCCGGCGCTCGCTCGGCCCGGCGGCCGCGCCGTCTCCGCGGTCGGCGGCGCCGGCGAGGCGACCGAGCTCGACGGCGTGACCGTGGCCAACGTCGGGAGCGACGCGGCCCATCTGGCACCGCTCGCGGCGCTGGTCGCCGACGGCAAGCTCCGCGCCGCGATCCAGCAGACGTATCCGCTCGCGCGTGCCGCCGAGGCGCTGCAGGACTTCACCGCCCAGCACACGCTGGGCAAGCGCGTCATCACGATGCCCTGAACCTGCCGCCCGCCCGTACGCTGGGCGCCGGAGATCCGATGGAACGGGACGAGCTACGGGGCCACGTCGCCCTGGTGACGGGCGCGAACCACGGGATCGGCGCCGCGACGGCGCACGCCCTCGGCGTCCACGGCGCCGACGTCCTGCTGTGCTGGCTCCGGTCCGATGCGCAGCCGGACGCCGGTGATGCCGAGGCGAGGATCCGCAGCGCCGGCGGACGCGCGGCGACGATCGAGATCGATCTCGCGGACGCGGACGCGCCCGCCCGTCTCTTCGACGAGGCCGAGGCCGCGTTCGGCCCGGTCGACATCCTCATCAACGACGCGAGCGCCTGGGTCGGCGACTCGTTCGCGCCGCGGCCGTCCGACCGGTTCGGTCGCGAGCAGCGGCGGGTCTCGCCGGAGACGATCGATCGCGTGTTCGCCGTCGACGCTCGCGCCGGCGCGCTCCTGATCGCGGAGTTCGCGCAGCGCCACCTCGCACGCGGCGGCACGTGGGGCCGGATCGTCGGTCTCACGTCGGGCGGTCCGCTCGGCTTCCCGGAGGAGGTCTCCTACGGCGCCGCCAAGGCCGCGCTCGAGAACTTCACGATGTCGGCCGCGCTCGAGCTCGCTCCGTACGGCGTCACGGCCAACGTCGTCCACCCGCCCGTGACCGACACGGGATGGATCACGCCGGAGGTGCGTCGTGCGCGTGGAGGACAGCGACGACCTGTTCCATATCGCCTCGCCGGACGAGGTGGCGGACGTGATCGCCTTCCTCGTCTCGGATGCGGCCGCGCTCATCACCGCGAACGTCGTGCGCCTCCGCTGATCCGCTCCGGACCCGGTCGTGTCTCGCTACCCTGTGGGCGTCATGGCATCGGGCCCGGCGTTCCTGTTCGACCTGGACGGCACGCTCGTGGACAGCGTCTACCAGCACGTGCTGGCGTGGCAGGACGCCCTCGACCGGATGGGGATCGAGCTGGCCGTGTGGCGGATCCACCGGAAGATCGGCATGAGCGGCGGCCTCTTCGCGAACGCCCTGCTGCGCGAGACGGGCAGGGCGGTGACGACCGAGGAGGCCGACCGACTCCGGCGCTACCACGGCGAGGCCTACGCCGCGCGGGCCGAGGGCGTGCGCCCGCTCCCGGGTGCCCGGGAGCTCCTCGCGTACCTGACGGAGATCGCGGTCCCGTGGGCGATCGCGACGAGCGGGTACATCGAGAGCGCCGGCCCGACGATCGAAGCCCTCGGCGTGCCGCAGGACGTGCCGGTGATCACACGCGATCAGGTCGCCCACGCGAAGCCGGATCCCGACCTGTTCCTTGCCGCCGCGGACCGGCTCGGGGTCGACATCCTGGAGTCGATCGTCGTCGGCGACAGCGTGTGGGACCTGCTCGCGGCCCGGCGCGCGCGTGCGCTCGGCGTGGGGCTGCTGTCGGGCGGGTACGGGCAGGTCGAGCTCGAACGCGCCGGCGCCTACCGCGTCTACGAGGAGCCGGCCGATCTGCTGCGCCACCTCGACGAGGTCGGCGTCCGCGCCCGGACCCTGAGGAGCCGGACCCCAGAACGAAAGAGAAGAGGAGCCCATCCCGTGGGCTCCCCTTCGATCGGTGCGGCTTCTGTCAGACGGTTGCGGGCACGCCCTCGTAGAAGGCGAGGTCGCCGACCACGTTCGAGCGAAGCTCGATCTTGTCGCCCAGGTGCTCGCGCACCCAGGTCGCCGCGACCGGCGCCGCGGCGTCGGCCTGCGCATGGGTCTCCCACAGGCTGATCGACAGGCAGGTGCCCTCGCCCGTGTCGGCGAGTCCGTAGCGGATGAACCCGGGCTGATCCTTGAAGGTCTTGAGCATGCCGGACTTGGCTTCCTCGGCGACCTCGGAGAACGTGCCCTTCGTGATCTTGTAGTTCGCAACACGGAGTGACTTCATCGGTGCGCTTCCTTTCGATGGGTGTGCCCGACGCGTCCGAGGCGAGCGGTGAGTCGGTTCGAAGCTGGAACGCTCCGGTCTGCCGGCTCGCGAGCCTGAGAGGGACGGTGGGACGGGTTCGGCGGAGGCGAACCCGTGGGTTCTCTCTCCCGTCAAGGACGGGTTCGTGTCCTGCATCGAGTATGCGCAGGTCGGAGGCGAACTGTCGCGATGCCTCCGCGGATCGATCAGCGAAGCATGCGTCGATGTCCGATCACGGTGTGGAGTCCGTGCGGGAGCTCTTCGGTTCCGAAGGATCGACCGAGATGTGCGTCGACCTCGTGCTCGGCGAGCAGCGCCGGCACCGATGCCGTGTCGATCAGCACGTTGTCATGGCGTTCGTCGTCGCGCCGCCACGTAGCCGTCCGCGTTCCGCGTGAACATCGCCATCTGCCGGACGAACCGATCCGGCGACGGCGTGGAGCGCGTCGTGATGATGGCCCAGTCGTCGTCGACCCATCCCGCGGTGTTCGGTGCGGACGCCGCCTCCGCGTAGGTCAGATCGCACAGATCGATCGCGACGAGCCCCCCGGGCCGCAGCGCCCGCGCGATCGCGACGAGCGCCCGGTCGATCGCGTCGGCGCTCGGGAGGTAGCTCAGCACGTGCCCGACCGACACGATCGCGTCGGCGCTCGGGATCGGATCGTCGGGGAGCGTCAGGAGGCGGATCTCCTGCGCGCCGGCCGCGTGCTCGCGCGCCAGGTCGAGCATCGCCGGCGACGCGTCGGTGGCGAGCACCCGATGGCCGGCGTCGACGAGGTGCTTCGTCAGCAGACCGCTGCCGCAGCCGAGCTCGATGACGAGGCCGTTGCGTTCCCGGACCGGCTCGAGCAGCGCGAGGATCCCCGGCGCGCACCTGCTCGGCGTGGAAGCCGAAACCGAGGTGGTGGATGCGCGCGAGATCGGCTCGGTAGTAGGGCGTACCGTCGGAACCCATGCGCGCATCGTTCCATCAGTGCGCACCGGTGTCGACGGATGCGGCGAAGGCAAGCCCGATCGATGGTCGTACGCTGACGACGAGCACCATCGAAGCAGTGAGGGGGACGCACACATGTCGAAGGCGACCACGACGGTCACCGAGCACGAGGCCAAGCAGGTCGAGCGTGCGAACAGCAAGGGCGTCACGCCGGTCGTGTTCGTCCACGGATTGTGGCTGCTGCCGAGCAGCTGGGACCGGTGGGCGAAGCTGTTCGAGGACAACGGCTACGTCGCGCTGACGCCGGGTTGGCCCGACGACCCCGACACGGTCGAAGAGGCGAACGCGAAGCCCGACGTCTTCGCCGGCAAGTCGGTGGGCGAGGTCGCGGACCACTTCGAAGAGGTCATCCAGGGGTCTGTCGAAGAAGCCGGCCGTGATCGGCCACTCCTTCGGTGGACTGCTGACCCAGATCCTCGCCGGACGCGGTCTCGCGGAGGTCTCGGTCGCGATCGATCCGGCGCCGTTCCGCGGCGTGCTGCCGCTGCCGATCTCCGCGCTGAAGTCGGCCTCGCCGGTGCTGCACAACCCGGCGAACCACCACCGGGCGATCCCGCTCACCTTCGAGCAGTTCCGCTTCGGGTTCGCGAACGCGGTGAGCGAGGACGAGGCGAAGGACCTCTACGCGAAGTTCGCGGTCCCGGCGTCCGGGCGAACCCCTGTTCCAGGCCGCGGCGGCCAACCTCAACCCGTGGACCGAGGCGAAGGTGAAGACGAAGAACCCGAAGCGCGGTCCACTGCTGATCATCTCGGGCGAGAAGGACAACACCGTCCCGTGGTCGATCGCGAACGCGTCGTACAAGCGGCAGCGTCGCAACGAGGGCATCACCGAGATCGTCGAGATGCGGAACCGCGGGCACGCGCTGGTGATCGACAGCGGCTGGCGCGAGGTCGCCGACACCGCGCTCGAGTTCGTCCAGAAGTTCGCGTGAGCCGAGCCGTGGAGGACATCGAGCCGACCGACGCCGACGACGGCGACGAGCAGGAGGCCGCGATCATGCGCGCCGACCACGCGTTCGCCGCCGAGTCGTTCGGGACCACCGCCGAGGAGGCGCTCGAGGGGGAGTCGCTCGACGAGCGCCTCGCCGAGGAGCGTCCCGACCGTCCGGGGACGGACGAGACGCTCTCGGTGCTCGACGAGGGCCTGGCCGACGACGAGGACGAGCTCGTCGGCGAGGCCGTGGTCGAGGAGGACGACTTCGCGTCGCCGGAGGAGGCCGCGCTCACGGTGCGGGACCGCGCGCCCGGAGCCACCGACCGCGACGACCCGCACCCGAGCGAGGGCTGAGCGGGTTCAGCCGAGCGGCGCCAGCAGGCTCTTCTTCCCCTGGAACGCGAACAGCAGCAGGTCGACCATGCGGAACGTCGTGTTGTTCGGGCCGAGCGTCGGACGCCATGCGGGATCGCGCACGATCGACGTGGTCGAGCTGCCCTCGATCGCCCGATGGAACGTCTCGGCCACGATGCGGGCGCCCACGCCCCGCAGCTTGCCCTGACCGAGCTCCGCCTCGCGCAGGATGTAGAACCACAGCGGCGTGTCCTTCAGCAGGATGTTCCGCTGCACGGTCGTCAGCCCGTCGAGCGTGACGCCGTTGGTGCCGCCGTCGCGGATCTGCGCCTTCGTCAGCGGCGTGAGCGTCACGCCCTTCGACTTCAGGAAGGTGGCCATCTGCTGGCCGGTCGCCAGGCGAACCATCCGGGCGCGCGTCAGGTTGCGGAACGCCAGGTTGTTCTCGCCGGCGGGGAACCCCGGCACGTGCTTGAGCGGGTTCGAGAGCTTCGTGTCGATGCGCATCGCCCGGTTGAACCGGGCGGCCGGGACGACGAGGTCGGCACGGCCGGCCTCGCAGAAGTCGTAGAGGCGCCGGAAGTCGGCGATCCAGGTGCTGGGGAGTCGCTTGCCCCCGCCGAGGTCTCCGCTCAGCCCCGTGAACGTGAACAGCAGTTCGAGCGTGCCGGCTGCCGTCGTCGAAGATCTTGTTCCAGCTGTACCCCTCGCGGACCATCGAGTGCCCGAGGCGATAGGCGGCAACCGAGAACTCGATCGGCATCGTGGGGATGTCGGTCGGCGACGCGCCCACCTCGAAGGCCTTCCTGCCGTGGGCGAACACGTCGTTCACGACGCTCGGCTGGCAGATGCGCGGCAGGAAGTCCGTGCGGAGCATCCACTGGTAGTGGTTCGTGACGAGCTTTCGCGCCTTCGCGAATCGCTGCCCGACGGGCACCGAGTTGGGGAGCGTGTCGACGACGCGGTTGTGGAAGCGGATGAAGGCCAGGTGCGTCTGCGCGACTGCGAGGTTCTCGTCGTTCCTCGGGTCGGGGATGATCGCCGTCCGCTTCGCCTTCGGGGTGGCTGCCCGCGCCGCGGAGCAGATCGAAGCCGGCCTTCGCGGCGATGCCGTCGGCCGCGGCGGTCGTGCCGCTCTTGAGGTGGATCCCGTCCGCCTCGTAGAAGGCGGCCGATCCGGGATCGGTCGGGCCCGCGCCGTAGAGCGAGTCGAGGTCGAGGCTGGGGGAGCGAGCCTCGAGCAGCTGCGCGGGCGGCACGTTCTGGCCGAACATCACGTTCGTCTTGTCGAAGGTCAGGTCGTGGTCGGCGAACTGCCCGAGGTACGTGATAGCCGGAGGGGATCTGCGAGAACGCCTCGGGGCCGGAGGTCATCAGGTTCGCGAGCTTCTTGCGGAGCGGGTCGCCGAGCTGGCGGTTGACGCCGCTCGGCCCCATCCGCGAGAAGCGGAACGGCGGGACGAGCTCGGCCTCGGCGGAGGCGGCGGCCATCGTGTGCACACGGCCCCCGACGCTCTCGCCGAGGAGCCCTTCGCCGATCACGTAGTACGTCTCGGAGCCATGCCGTTCCACGGTGCCTCCCATCGTCGGACGGATCGGTCCCGGTCTAGCCGCCCTCGGCGGGCGGCGGCATACGCCCATCGGGGGATTCCGGCGCTCATCATTTCGGGGGACGCGCGCCGCCGCGACGGACGCGCTTTCGCTGAATCGCCGCCCGAACGGAGGCGCGAGCCGACGCACCGCTCCGCCGCCGGATCGCAGGCGGACGTCGAAGAGGTCGGCGACACGGATTGGCGGCTGCTGCAGGAGCTCTACTGCCAGGGCAAGCAGCAGTCGTTCGTGGTCCCGGCCGGCGCCATGACGGACTTCGCATCGGTACCGCGCGTCTCGGTCTGGTTCCTGCCGCGATCGGCCGCTACACCAAGGCCGCGATCCTGCATGACCACCTCTGGCGGAAGCTGGTCCCGGCGGGGGAGCTCAGCCTGCCGCGACGCCGACGGCATCTTCCGCCGGGCGATGCGCGAGCTCGGCGTCCCCGTTCCTGAAGCGGTGGATCATGTGGGGTGCGGTGCGACTCGGCGCCCTCATGAAGCCCGGCGGGCGCACGCGATGGCTCCGGGCACAGCTGGGCGGTGTTCCCGCTCGGCGCTGCTGACGCTCCCGATCGTCGGGCCGCCCGCGCTCCTCGTGCTCGCGTCTCGCTCGCGGTGTTCACCATCGTCGAGTTCGTCGCCTACCTGCCGCTGCGCATCGCTCGCGCCGTGCGGATGTCCGTCGGCCAGCCGGCGAAGCCGGTGAACGCCCCGACGCTCGTGGAAGCCCGCGTAGCTCTGCTCGATCGGCGTCGTTGCGCCCGAAGACCTATTGACGGGGGCACAACAGACCGGACCCTGATGACGCAACGGGGAGGGGGCGCGCCGTGCAGGATCGGGGTCGTGGGCTTCGACGACGACTCGCTCGACGCACGATGTCGACCGAGTACCGCGCCGAGATCGACGGGCTTCGTTTCGTGGCGATCGGTCTGGTGTTGCTCTTCCACGCGGATCTCATCGCCCGGCTCGCAGCCGGCGGTGCCACCCTGTGCGGCCGTTCGGGCTCGTGATCGTCCATCAGGGCTCGAAGCCGCTGCTCGAGCGATCCGTGCTCGAGGGGAACGTCGGCGTCTACCTGTTCTTCATGATCAGCGGGTTCATGCTCGCGCTGCCGTTCCTCGGTGCGCGGAGCCCCGGGCGGGCCGGCCGGTGTCCGTCCGCAGGTACTACCTCCGCCGCGTGACGAGGATCGAACCGCCGTACGTGCTCTGTCTCCTCGCCCTCTTCTTGGTCGTCTGGATGGCCGAAGGACGCGCGCACGGCGGGGATCTCCTCGCGGGGCTCGGGTACGTGCATCAGCCGATCTTCAACGCGCCGGAGCCCCTGGATGGCGTCATGTGGTCCCTGGAGGTCGAGGTGCAGTGGTACCTCGTCGTCCCGTTCCTCGCGTTGCTGTTCTCCCTCGGCTCCGCGATGCAGCGGCGATCGACGATCCTCCTCGTGGCGACGCTGGCGATCCTCGCTCAGTTCCTCGACCCATCGGCCGTGGTGCGAGGGAAGATCCTGCGATCGACAACCGCCAGTACTTCCTGGTCGGTCGGCTGATCGCCGACATCTCCGTCTCGGAGCTTCGCGATCGGGCCACACCCGATCGACGATGGGACGTGCTGGCGCTCTCCGCGTGGATCGGGTTGTTCTGCGCGCTGGTCTTCGCCGAGCCCTCGTGGAGGATCTCCGTGCCCGTCCTCGGCGGGCTCGCGGTCGCCGCATCCATGCGAGGACCCATCAGTCTCAAGGTGTTGCGCCGGCCGTGGATCGCGACGATCGGTGGCATGTGCTACTCGATCTACCTGCTGCATTTCCCGATCTTCGTCGGCGCGACGGATGTCGTCCGTGGCGCCGGGAGCGCGCCGTACGTGGTGCGGCTCGGCTGGGCGATCGCCGTGCTCGTGCCCGTCGCGATCGTGGCCGGCGCCGTCTACTTCGCCTTCATCGAGAAACCGTGTATGGATCCCGAGTGGCCTCGCCGTGCCGTCCGTTGGATGCGGCGGCTCGCTCCGACCCCTGCCGTCGCGGCGATCGCGGCGGAGACCGTCGTCGTCATCCCGGAGAGCGACGTCATCGAGACCGGCGCCCGGAGCGCAGCGCCTCCGTTGAGGTTCAGGTCGCTCGGCGGCGGAGGTAGTCCTCGCACCGCTCGACCAGCACGTCGCGCCCGAAGCTCAGGTCGTGGCCGGCGTGCACCACGTCGACCGGAAGCTCCCGGAGGCGGCGCATCGTCTCGACGTACCGCCCGATGTCCGACGTGGGGGCCGTGTCGATCACGGGATCGAGCGCGTAGACCGCGTCGCCCGAGAAGAGCGTGCCGTTCGCGGCGTCCCACAACCCGATCGAGCCGTCCGTGTGCCCCGGCAGGTGCAGGACCTCGAACGCCCGGTCGCCCAGGTCGATCTCGTCGCCCTCCTCGACGAGGCGCGTCGGCGTGACCCCGGGAGGTTCGAACGCGCGCGGGTCGAATCCCTCGAACGGAGCCGCCTGGATCCCGAGCGGTGCGAGCGGATAGCCGGCCTCGGCCATCTGTGCGCGGGCGCCCGGCCAGACCTCCTCGGAGAACAGGAGGCGGTCGGGGACCTCGGCGGTCCGCACGTCGGCGGGGTGCAGCACCCGCTGCTCGAACTCGTGCAGGCCGCACACGTGATCCATGTGCGCGTGCGTGGCGACCGCGATCAGTGGCTTGTCCGGGTCGGGCCGGAACCGCTGGAGGAACGGCCGGAGCGGCGCGAGCCCGTTGCCCGTGTCCACCAGGAGGTCCGACGTCCCGCCGGCGAGCAGCCAGCTGTTCGACTGGATCAAGGGGCCGACGTGCGGCTCGAAGACGCGGAACAGGTGGTCGTCGACCCGTTCGGCCTCGAACCAGGCCTCGCACACGGGGAGGTCGTTCGTTCCCATCGGCGCATCGTACGCAGGACGGGTGCGGACCCCCGGCCGAGGCCACCGGCCAGCACCCTTCCTCGGTTCGCGTCGCGGGGGGAGAATCGCTCCCGAGATGGCAGCGATGGACGTCGATCCCCCGTCGAGGGGGCTCGCCCGCCTGGCGTGGGTGCTGGGCGCCGTGTGGTTCGTCGGATGGCTGATCACGGTCGCGTTCCTGATCGCGAACCGCTCGGCGATCCGGACCGTCGATCAGACGCGATCCGGTCGATCTGCGTCCTGCCGATCGGATTCGCCGTGATCGGCACGCTGGTGGCGTCCCGGCAGCCACGGAACCCGATCGGCTGGATCTTCCTCGGCATCGCGATCGACGGCGTGATCAGCGGCACGATCTTCGCAGTACGTATTCCGCAGCTACCTCGTCGCGCCGCTCCCCGCGGCGGCATGGGTGGCGTGGTTCCACGACCCGATCGACTGGCTGGTGTTCCCGGCAGGCCTCGCGACGTTCTTCTTCCTGCTGTTCCCCGACGGACATCTGCACTCCCGACGCGCGCGGTGGCTCGCGGCGTTCGCGTTCGCGGTGCTCGCGGTCGGGTTCGTGTTCCTCGTGCTCCAGAAGACGATCCAGCTGAACGGCGGGATCCCGGACATCCCGAACCCGCTCGGATCGCTCGCCGCGGTGGACATGGAGAACGGCGCTCCGGGTGTGATCTGGCTCGTCGCCCTCGTCGTGCTCCTGTTGGCGATGGGGGGCACGATCATCCGCGCGCGCCGGTCCTCCGGCGAGCTCCGGGAACAGCTTCGCTGGCTCGGTTTCGCGGCGGCGCTGACGGCCTCCGCGCTCGTGATCCTCATGCCTTCGTACGTGGTCGGGCTCAACGCGCCGAAAGGAGCCTTCGACCCGATCATCGTGCTCGGGTTCGGCATCGCCGTCCCGGTGAGCTGCGGCATCGCGATCTTGAAGTACGGGCTCTACGACCTCGACGTCGTGATCAGCAAGACGGTCGTGTACGCGGTGCTCGCCGCGTTCTTCACGGCCGTGTACCTCGCGATCGTCGTCGGGATCGGGACGGCGATCGGCTCGACCCACAACTCGTTCCTCACCGTGCTCGCGGCCGCGACGATCGCGGTCGCTTTCAACCCCGTCCGCAGCAGGGCCACGCGGTTCGCGAACCGACTCGTGTACGGCAAGCGCGCGTCGCCCTACGAGGTGCTGTCCGACGTTCTCCGCGCGCGTGGCGGGCACGTACGACGTCGAGGACGTGCTCCCGAGGATGGCGACCCTGCTGGGAGAGGGCACCGGCGCCCGCGACGCCATCGTCTGGCTCCGCGTCGGCGACGAGCTCCGTCCGGAGGCGACGTGGGGGACGAACGGGAGCGAGCCGCTCGCCGTCGCCATGCGCGACGGCGAGCTGCCTCCGATCCCCGACGCGTCCAAGGTCGTCGCCGTTCGGCATCGGGACGAACTGCTCGGCGCGCTGACGGTCACGAAGCCGCCGAACGATCCGCTCACGCCGGCCGAGGGGAAGCTCGTCGACGACCTGGCCGCCCAGGCCGGGCTGGTGCTTCGGAACGTCCGGCTCACCGAGGAGCTTCGCGCCAACCTCGACGAGCTCCGGGCGTCGAGGCAGCGCCTGGTCACCGCGCAGGACGGCGAGCGTCGCCGGATCGAGCGCAACATCCACGACGGCGCGCAGCAGCAGCTCGTGGCGCTGGCCGTGCAGACCCGGATGGCCGAGAGCCTGGCCGGGACGGACGCCGACCGCGAGCGTGAGCTGCTCCGGCAGGTTCAGGCCGGGCTGCAGGACGCCCTCGACGACCTCCGCGACCTGGCGCGCGGGATCTATCCGCCGTTGCTCGCCGATCAGGGGCTCGGCGCCGCGCTCGAGGCGCAGGCGCGGCGGTCGCCGGTCCCGGTGACCGTCGACGCCGACGGCATCGGGCGGTACCCGCAGGAGGCGGAGGCCGCGGTGTACTTCTGCGTCCTCGAGGCGCTCCAGAACGTGGCGAAGTACGCGGATGCGTCGCACGCGACGATCCGGCTCAGCGGCTCCGCGACCGAGCTCCGATTCGAGGTCGAGGACGACGGCCGCGGCTTCGACCCGGCGGCGACCGGCGTACGGCACCGGCGTCCAGGGGATGGTCGACCGGCTCGCGGCGCTCGGCGGCGAGCTTGACGTCCGGTCCACGCCGGGCGAGGGGACGACGGTCGCGGGCGTGCTTCCGATCGAGGGCTAGAGCTTCTGGGTCCGTCAGATCCAAAGGAGCGCCACTGAGGCGACGAGCAGCATCGCCAGCACGACGCTCACGACCCGCCGCGTCCGCTCCTCCTCGACGATCCCACCGAGCGCGGCGCCGCCCGCCGCCCAGATCGACGACGAGCCCACGACGATGACCATCACGATGCCCACCACTACGACGACCCCGGCGACCCGATGCAGGGCGGGCGGAACGAAGGCGCCGACCGCCGCGATCGCGAAGACCCACGCCTTCGGGTTCACGAATTGGAACCCCACCGCCTGCGGGAGGCTCAGTGGGTGAGAGACGCGCATCCGCCCGACGGCGTGGCTCCTCAGGACCAGGAAGGCCACGTACAGCAGGTACGCGGAGCCGACCAGCTTCAGCACGAGCTCGAACCGCGGCAGCCACCTTGAGCACCACGCCGATCCCGGCCGCGACGCCGACGACCAAGGTCCCCATCCCGACCGCGGTCCCGAGGACGTGCGGGACGGTCCGCCCGAACCCGAACCGCATCCCGGACGCCCACAGGAGCGCGT
>CAWFNS010000009.1:0-96890 GCA_963817235.1 uncultured Actinomycetes bacterium | reverse complement strand
GAGGACCCGGGCCGGGGCCCGGGTCCTCGTATGGGGGGAAGCTGGTTCGAGCGATCTACAGGTCGTAGTACAGGGCGAACTCGTGCGGGTGCGGCCGCAGGCGCACCGCGTCCAGCTCGTGCGTCCGCTTGTACTCGATCCAGGTGTCGATCACGTCCTGGGTGAACACGCCGCCCTCCAGCAGCCACTGGTGGTCGGCCTCCAGCGTGTCGAGCACCTCCTCGAGCGAGCCGGGCACCTGCTTGACCATCGCCTTCTCCTCGGGCGGCAGGTCGTACAGGTCCTTGTCCATCGGCTCCGGCGGCTCGATCTTGTTCTTGATGCCGTCCAGCCCGGCCAGCAGCATCGCGCTGAAGGCCAGGTACGGGTTGCACGTCGGGTCCGGCGTGCGGAACTCCAACCGCTTCGTCGCCGGGTGCCGGCTGAACACCGGGATCCGGATGCACGCCGAACGGTTCCGCTGCGAGTACACGAGGTTGATCGGCGCCTCGTAGCCCGGCACCAGCCGGCGGTACGAGTTCGTCGTCGGGTTCGTGAACGCCAGCAGCGCGTTCGCGTGCGACAACAACCCGCCGATGTACCAGCGCGCCAGGTCGCTGATGCCGGCGTAGTTGACCTCGTCCCAGAAGAGGTTCTCGTCGTTGGTCCACAGCGACTGGTGCGTGTGCATGCCGCTGCCGTTGTCCATGAACAGCGGCTTCGGCATGAACGTGACGGTCTTCCCGCTCTGGTAGGCCGTGTTCTTGACGATGTACTTGTACTTCAGCACGTTGTCCGCGGTCTTCAGCAGCGTGTCGTAGCGCATGTCGATCTCGGCCTGGCCGGCGGTGCCGACCTCGTGGTGGTGCACCTCGATCTTGATGCCGACCTTCTCGAGGTTCAGCACCATCTCGCTGCGCAGGTCCTGGTACTTGTCCATCGGAGGGACGGGGAAGTACCCCTCTTTGTAGCGCGGCTTGTAGCCGAGGTTCGGGCCGCCGGCATCGTTCTCGCGTCCGGAGTTCCAGACCCCCTCGAGCGCGTCGATGTGGTAGTAGCCCTCGTGCTGGTTCTGGTCGAACCGGATCGAGTCGAAGATGTAGAACTCGGCCTCCGGCCCCCAGTACGAGATGTCGGCGATGCCGGTCTGCTTCAGGTACAGCTCGGCCTTCTTCGCGATGTAGCGCGGGTCGCGGCTGTACATCTCGCCGGTCACCGGGTCCTTCACGAAGCAGTTGATGTTCAGCGTCGTGTGCTGCGTGAACGGATCCAGGTACGCGGTGTCCGGATCGGGCACCAAGAGCATGTCCGACTCCTGGATCTCCTGGAACCCGCGGATCGACGAACCGTCGAAGCCGATCCCTTCCTCGAAGATCGCCTCCGTCAGCTCCGACGTGGGAACCGAGAAGTGCTGCATCAGTCCCGGCAGGTCGCAGAACCGGAGATCCACGATCTGGACCCCCGCCTCCTTGGCCATCGCCAGGACGTCCTTGGCGGTCGCCACCGTTCCTTCCCCCTTACTCCTCGACGATCCCGCAAGGGTAGAGGCGGGCCCGGGGCGCTTGGTTTCCGGGCCGTTAACTCTGCGTAACGCCGGCCCCGGGGGGGTCGGTGGCGCCGGGTCGCGCGACCTGCTTCGATAGCCGGGCCGAAGGCGTTCGCACCGGTGGGGGGGGCGATGACGAGCGGAAGCAGCGCACGCGGAGGAGGAGCTCGGGCCGCTCCCGGGGTTCCTGCGCCCGCTCGTGGATCGGGTGGCACGGATCAACGCGACCGTGCACGCGAAGCTCCTCGCCGGGTTCCTCATCATCGCCGTGCTCCTGCTGGCGATGGGCGGTCTCAGCGTCGCGGTGCTCAACCGGGTGAACCACCAGGTGGACACGCTGACGGCGCTCAACCGGCAGACCGACCTGGCGCGCGACATGATCTACAAGGTCACGGGCCAGATGCACTACCGCGCGATGGCGCTCTTGAACCGAGGAGCCGACACGAGCTGGTACGACGCCAAGCTCGTCGCCGCGAAAGCCGCGTTCTTGACCGACCTCGCCGCGATCCGCGCCTTCCCGGAGCCCGACCGGGCCAGCTTCTTCGACAACCTGGAGGCGACCAACGACACCTTCGCCATCTCCAGCGAACAGGTCACCGCGCTCTCCGACACCGGCAACACCGACGGCGCCCTCGCGATGCACCTCGACCGCGAGCACCCGATCTCGCACGAGCTCGAGGCCGAGCTCAACAGCCTGATCGCGGACTCGGAGCAGCGGGTCCTGGCGGAGACCGCGGCCTTCAAGTCGGACCGGCGTTTCCTGACGATCGCGGTGGCGTCGGTCTCGGCGCTGAGCCTGCTCGGGGCCCTGCTCCTCGGGGCCGTCCTGTCGTGGTCGTTGATCCGGCCGGTGCGTCGCGTCGACCAGGCGCTGGCCTCGATCGCGGACGGCGACTTCGAGGCGCGGGTGGAGGTCCCGAACCGCGACGAGTTCGGCAGCCTCACGAACAACCTCAACCGGACGACCGAGCAGCTCTCGACGCTCTACACCGACCTCGGGACGCTGAACGCGAACCTCCAGGAGACGGTCGACACGAAGGTCGCCGAGCTCGAGCGGGCGACGCGCCTGCAGCGCTACCTGTCGCCGGCGCTCGCCGAATCGATCCTCGCCGGCGAGCAGGACGTCCAGTTCGAACCGAGCCGGAAGTTCCTGACGACGTTCTTCTCCGACGTCCGCGGGTTCACGGCGGCCGCCGAGCAGATGGAGCCCGAGGAGCTGGTCGACGCGCTCAACGAGTACCTCTCGGAGATGACCGACATCGTGTTCAAGCACGGCGGGACGCTGGACAAGTACGTGGGCGACGCGGTGATGGTCTTCTTCGGCGACCCGGTGCCGCAGGCGGACCACGCCGAGCGCGCCGTGCGGATGGCCTTCGAGATGCGGACCCGGATGACCGATCTGCAGGAGCGGTGGCTCCGCCAGTACCACGAGGCGTTCAAGATCGGGATCGGGATCGCGACCGGGTGGGTGACGGTCGGTGACATCGGGTCGGCCGCCCGGAGCGACTACACCGTGCTGGGCAACCAGGTGAACCTCGCGTCGCGGCTGGCGGATCGAGCCGAAGCGGGCCAGATCCTCGCGACCGAGCGGACGATGCTTGCGGTCGAGGACTTCGTCGAGGCGTCGGCCATCGACGAGGTCACGCTGAAGGGCATCAATCGCCCGATCAAGATCTACGAGCTCCTGGCTCCGATCGGCTAGATCGTCGCGCGTCTCAACGGGCGAAGAAATGCAGGCCGAGCCACGCCCACCCGGCGAGGAGGCCGACCCGTCCCGAGCGCGTGTGCCCGATCCGTCCGATGACGGCGCCGAACGTCGGGATCCTCGAGCCGGGACGCAGCGCGACGAACTCGAGGCCGAGCCCCACGAGGACGAGCGTGGCGTAGAAGGCGATCGTCGCATCGTGCGGCGTCATCGTCAGGCTCCCGGCCCGGGGCCGGCGAAGGCGAGCAGCAGCAACCACCCCAGCGCGAGCCAGGCGAACAGGCCGATCGCCCGTCCGAGGTGCGAGGCGAGCAGTGGGTCCATCAGGAAGCTGATCGTGGGGTGCGCGTACGAATCGGTCCGGAACGACGGCTGCAAGAGCAACGAGGTCAGCTCCAGGAGGCACGCCGACAGGAAGACGGCTCCCCACGCGACGGCGCCGAACGGCCACGTCGGCTCCGGTGGCGACGCGGCGGCTCCCGGCCTCGGCCACCCGATGGCGAGGACCGCGGCGGCCGGCAGCACGATCGCCGCCGTCATCGGCCAAGAGTAGCGGCCGAAGCTCCCGGCGAGCCACACGTAGGAGACCGCGCCGATCAGCGCGAGGGACGTCCAGACCCGCCGCGCGCCCGGCCACCGATCGGCGAACCGCCGTCGTCGTGCGATCCGGCCGGCCGGTTCGTCGAGTGCCCGTCCGTGGAGCGCCTCCCAGCCGAGCAGCCCCGCGACGAACCACAGGAGCGCGGCATGCACCCAGTTGTCGGAGATCCCGTCGAACAGCCCGGCGAGGAACAGGATCGGGATGACCGGGTCGCGGACCGCCCGCCAGCCGTCGGCACGGGGCTGGCGACCTGGCTCCAGCCGTTCTCGCTCCCACATAGCACGAACGTCGCACGGGTCGTCGGTTGCGTCCACCGATCGGCGTCAGGGCCGACCGAAGTGGAGCCGTGAGCTTCGGAAGTCGGCGTGCAACGGGATCACGCCGCCCGGCAGCAGCAGGTCGAGTCCGTCGGGGGTGTTCAGGTGCCCAGCGGTCAGGCCGGGCACGCCCGTCACGCCGTACTGCCACACGATCCGGTCGGTCGCCGGGTCGATGATGACGACGCGGTGGTTGCCGTCGTCGTTCACGGCGATCAAGCCGTTCGGTAGCGGTGCGCCGAGGCTCGGATGATCCAACAGCCCGGCCGTCGACCTAGCGTGGTAGGACCACAGGACGTGGCCATCCGGACGGAACCGGACGATGCCGCCGGGCCGGGCGTAGTCGACCGCGAGGATCGAGCCGTCGGGAAGGATCTGCGGGTCGGAGGGCACCCCGAGGCCCGGGATCCGGTGTTGCCACACGACGCTGCCCGAAGCCCTGATCCTGGCGACGACGCCGCCGTACAGCTCGGTCGTCAGCAGGTCGCCGTTCGCGAGCGGCGTGCTGGCGTTCGGGTACCCGACCGTCCGGGGAAGTCCGGCCGCGCAGTTGCCGGTGACGCCGATCTGCCGGCGTGCACGACCCGACGGACCGAAGAAGAGCAGGCGGCAGTTCTTCGCGTCGGCGACGACGACGGCGTCGCGCCCGAACGGATACGGGTAGGCGTCGTCCGGTTGATGCAGGTAGCCCGCCGAGGAGCCGGGGACGCGCGGATGGCCGTACGTCCAGATCGTCCGTCCGCTCGGATACGCGATCTCCGCGATCACGTTGTTCTCCTCTTCGTTCACCAAGATCGCGTGACCGCCGTGGACCCAGAAGGCGTCGTCGGGGAAGTAGAAGGGAACCGTCGGCGCCGGAAGGTTGGGGCTCGGGTATCGCCAGACGATCCGTCGATGCCGATCGACGACGAGCAGGCGGTCGTTCCCCCGGTCGGCGATCAGCAGCAGTCCGGCGAACGGTCGCTGGTGAGACGCGGCCGTGACGCTCGGTGACGCGTCACCGATCGGCGCGGTGGCGACCGAGCCGATCGGCACCGCCTCCGAGCGAACGACCTGGGCGAGCGTCGCTGTGTCGAACCCGCCGATCAGGAGATGCCCGGCACCTGCGGGTGCGACCGCCGCATCGGCCAGCGGGTGTGCGAGCGACGGCCCGGCGATCGGCGTCCCGCCGGGGAGCGCCACCTCCGTCACCGACGACGTGGCGGCGCCCGAGCGGTCGAGTCCCCCGACGACGTACAGCACGCCGTTCTCGACGAACGCCATCGCGTGTCCGACCGGCGCCGGCAGGCTCGCCAGGGTCGAGGTCCGTCCGGTGGTGGTGTCGAACCGGTAGACGGTTCGGCTCTCCCTGCCACCGGCGAGGACGCCGCCGGCGATCAGGAGATCCGTGCCGTTCGTCGCGACCGCCGGATAGCGGAGCCCGAGCGGGAGCGCGCCCGCCCGCCGGAAGGTGGTGCCGTTCGACGTCGCCCAGACGGTCGGCTGCGGCGTCACGCCGTTCCAGCCGCCGAGGACGTAGACCGTCGAGCCGACCGTGGCCGCCGCGAGATCCGAGAGCGGCGACGGGAGCGTCCCCGCCACCCGGGATCGCCCCGAGGGCAGATCGATCGCCTGCACGGCGGCGCTCGACTGCGCGGCGCCGCCGCCGAACACGAAGAGCGAGCGCCCGATCACCGCCCCCGCGCCGTCGTGGAACGCCTGCGGGAGGCTGCCGATCGAGGCGATCCGGCCGTTCGCCGGGTTCAGGCGGAACACGCCGGCCGCCGAGTTCCCGGCGGCGTCGAGCCCGCCGGCGATGTAGATGGAGCCGCCGAACGAGACGGCAACCGCGCGTTGCACGGGCGCGGGGAGCCGGTAGCCGGCCGGGACGATCCGGAGCTGCGATGCGGACGTGGCCGGGCTCGCTGCGCTGCCCGTCGGCGACGCGCTGCCCGTCGGCGGGGTCACGGTCCTCGTCGTCGCGGCTCGTCCGGTACAGGCGACGAGGAGGAGGAGGAGGCAGGAAGCGGACGCCGTCCGGCGGTGGAGGGCCCTCATCGCGTTGGAGTGTAGGGAGGCCGTGCCGCCCGGCGGGCCGTCTCACCGAACCGTCACATGCTCTCCACCCGGACGTGGCCGCAAGCGCGTAGGCTCTTGCCATCGAGCCAGGGAGGTGGCGATGAAGAAGTTCATCGTGGGATTGCTGATCCTGGGCGCCGTCGTCGCGGCGGTCGCCATGGTCATGAAGCGCCGGTCGGCCGACGAGGTCGACGAGTGGGCGTCCCTGTCGGAGGACGCGGCGTCCACCATCGAGGAGGCCGCCGCCGAGGCGATCGAGGCCGCGGAGGACGCCACTCCCTAACACCTGGAGATGGGCGAGTCGGACCGCGTCAGCGTCGACGGCGGGTCGATCCACGTCGAGGTCGAAGGTGAGGGCCATCCGCTCCTGCTGATCCACGGCGGCCTCGGGGATCACCGGATGTGGGATCTCCAGGTGCCGGCGTTCGCCGAGCGGTACCGGGTGATCCGCTACGACACGCGCGGCTTCGGACGGACGGAGACCGACGACGTCGCGTACACGGACGCCGCCGATGCGGTCGCCGTCCTTGACCACGTCGGTGCGACATCGGCGTACCTGATCGGCCAATCGCGTGGCGGGTCGATCGCGCTCGACGTCGTGGTCGAGCATCCGGAGCGCGTCGACGCGTTCGTGAGCGTCGCCGGCGGTGTCAGCGGGTTCGAGGCCGACGTCGTCGACGGGCCGCCGGCCGACGAGATGGAACGGCTCTATGAGGCGCACGATCATGGACGCGCTCGCCGAGTTGGAGACGCGCGTCTGGGTGGACGGCTGGGGTCAGCCGTCGACCCGCGTCGATCCCGACGTGCGTCGTCTCGTGCACGGCTGGATCGAGGCCGACCTGAAGGCCGACAAGCCCTGGGGCAAGCCCGAACCGATCGACCCGCCGGCCGCGCAGCGTCTCGGCGACGTCGACGTTCCGGTGCTGGTCATGATCGGAGACGTCGACGAGGCGGGCAGCGTCGCACGCGGCCGGTACCTCGCCGCTTCGGTTCCGGGCGCGCGCCTCGAAACCTTCCCGAACGTCGCGCACATGATCCAGCTCGAGCAGCCGGACCGGTTCGCCGCGCTGGTGCTCGCGTTCTTCGCCGACGTCGATCGCGCGCGGACCGGCTGACGATCGATCGCGCCGGCGCCGGACGTGCCACGGCCCCGCTTCCGCGGGGCCGTGAGCCGGGGGGATGGGTCTGACGTGATCTACCGGCGCGTGCCGTGTTCCCGCGTGAAGCCCTCTCCGAAGCCCCGCACGGGAACCGGCACCAGCCGGACGAACGACGAGAGGAACACCGAGCCGAGGGGGATGAGTCCCGCGAGCGGGACGATGGTGGCGATCCTCAGTGCGCCGTTCATGGCAGGGTCATCGACGCCGCAGACCATCCCGGCGCAGGCTCCGTCCGAGTCATTTCGTGCTGACGACGACGTGCTAGGTCCTCCGGCTCTGCGGGTGAGCGTAGGCCGAAGGGCTCAGGCGTCGTCGCTCGCCCGATACCCGACGCCGCGCACCGTCTCGATCAGATGCTCGTGCTCGGGCCCGAGCTTGGCGCGCAGCCGCCGGACGTGGACATCCACGGTCCGCGTGCCGCCGTAGAAGTCGTAGCCCCACACCTCGCGGAGCAGGGCGGGACGGGTCGAGACGCGGCCCGGGTGCAGCGCCAGGTAGCGCAGCAGCTCGAACTCCTTGAACGTCAGGTCCAGCGCGCGTCCGCCGGCGGTGACGCGGTACGTCTCGGTGTCGATCGCGACCTGGCCGAGGTGCACGACGGCGCCGTCGCGTCCGCCCGACCGGCGCCGCAGCAGGTCCAGCCGGAGCCGGAGCTCCGCGGCCGGCGCCCCCGGGAACACGAACTCGTCCACGAGCTCGTCCCACGGGAACGTGTCCAAGCGGTCCCGCTCCACGATCAGCACGGTCGCGGCCCGGTCGCTCCGGGCGCGGAGCTCCGTCAGCACCGACCAGGCCTGGCCGGGGTTCTCGACGGCGTCCACCAGCACGGCGGTCGGCTCCAACCCCAGGACGTGGCCCAGGGGAACCACCGAGAGCGGCTCGTGCTTGAGGTCCAGCCGGAGATCGCCGAGCGCCGGAAGCACGCGGTCGACGGTGCGATCGGAAAGCAGGGCCCACGCGGTCATCGGGATCTCCTCACGATACCCGGTCGGCATCGGCGCCGGTACGCTTGACCTGCGATGACGTCGATCCAGCAGGTGCTCTCGCACCGGTGGCGCGTGCCGGCGTCGCCGTTCGCGGTCGCGACGGCGGACGGGGTCGTGATCGCCGGCACGCGTGTGGGCGAGCACGATCCCTCGCGCCCGGCGCTCGTGATGGCGCACGGCCTGATGGGCTGGCATCGCAAGCCGCGGTTCGCGCGGTTCGCCGAGCTCCTGACGCCGTGGTTCGACCCGTACCCGTTCGACCTGCGCGGGCACGGCGAGAGCTCCGGGGAGAGCGACTTCGGACGCGACGAGATCTACGACGTCGACGCGGTGCTGCGGCTGGCACGCCGGGACGGCCACGAAGTCGCGCTGTCGTTCGGCGCGTCGCTCGGCGCGATCTCGGTGCTGCGGCACGCCGGCGTGCTGGGGGGCTCCGACGGCGTCGCGTCGATCAGCAGCCTCGCGTTCTGGGACTGGCACGACGGTGCGCGGCCGATCGCACGGCGTCGGATGCAGGCGCGGATCGGCACGCGCGCCGGCCGGCGAGCGCTCCGAGCCTGGGGCGTGCGCATCACGTCGTCGTGGGAGCCGCCCGAGTCGCCCGAGGACGTGATCGGCAAGATCGCGCCGTCGCCGGTCGTGCTCGTGCACGGGACCGACGATCACCTCTTCCCGTTGGAGCACGCCGAGCGGCTGTACGAGGCCGCGAACGAGCCGAAGCGCCTGCTGATCGGCGACGGGTTCGGGCACGCCGAGGACGGCATGACGCCGGCGTTCGCCGAGCGGCTCGCGCGCGCGCTCTACCGAGAGTTGGGGGCCCCATGGTCCGGGTGAGGCTGTTCGCGGCGCTCCGCGAGCTTGCCGGCGCGTCCGAGGTGCAGGCGCCCGGCCGGACGGTCGGCGAGGTCGTCGACGCGATCGCCGGCTCCCACGGCGAGCGGTTCGCCGGGATCGTCGCGGTCTCCTCGTTCGTCGTGAACGGGGAGCGGGCGAACCGAGCCACCGTGGTCGCCGACGGCGACGAGGTCGCGATCCTGCCGCCGGTGAGCGGCGGTCGTCGATCCGGTTCGCCGTGAACGTCCCGGCCTGGGATACTCCAGGCCCCGCATGCGATCACACCGCCTTCTCCTGATCGTCAATCCCGTCGCGCGAACCGTCTCGACGCCCACGCTGGCCGTGATCGAGAAGGCCCTGTCGGCCGACTTCGCGCTCGAGGTCGCCGAGACGAAGGACAAGGGCCACGCCAGCGAGCTCGCGGCGCAGGCGGTCTCCGACGGCATGGACCTCGTGGTGGTCTTCAGCGGCGACGGCACGATCAACGAGGCGGTCAACGCCTTGGCCGGCAGCGACGTCACGCTCGGCGTGCTCCCCGGTGGCGCGACGAACGTGCTGGTCCGGGCGCTCGGCCTGCCGACGGACCCGGTCGAATGCACCGGCACGCTGATCGCGCGGGCGCTCGACGACGAGGCCACGAAGCTGCACCTGGGTCGCGCGAACGATCGGTACTTCGCGGTGAACTGCGGCTCCGGCATCGACGCCTCGGCGATGCGCCGGCTCGAAGAGAAGTTCCCCTCCACGAAGGAGAAGTACGAGCGGGCGGCGTTCCGCGCGGTCGCGTGGGAGCTGATGGTCGGCTACGCCGGCAAGAAGCCCGACCTCGAGGTGACGATCGACGGCGAGGCGCCCGTCCCGTCGCTCTCGGTCATGGTCGGACGGACCGACCCGTACACGTTCTACAAGGAGCACGGGCTGCGGATGACGCCCGACGCCTCGCTCGATTCCGGCCTCGACGTGCTGTCGGTGCGCAAGCTCAACCGCCGCAACGTGCCCAGGATCGCGTGGCAGGTCTTCGGGTCGGCGCGCCACGTGCACGGGCGGGACATCGACTATCACCACGACGCGTCGCAGGTCATCGTGAGCTCCGAGCAGCCCTTCCCCGTGCAGGTCGACGGCGACCCGCTCGGCGAGCACCACCGCCTCCAGATCGACCTCGCACGCGAGGCGCTCTGGGTCCTCGCCTGAGCTTTCCGGTCAGTCGGCGGCCACGATCTCGGCCGCCCGCACCGGGTCGTCCTCGAGGTACGTCGCGCCCGTATCCTCCGCGATCGTGATGCTCGCACCCGAGCCCGCGAGCGCGACGGGGGTCAGAGCGGCCAGCGCGCGGATGTCGTCCGCGTGCGATCGCAGCCTCGATCGTTCGCTCGAGGCGAGCACGACGAGGGCCGGATCCTGCGATCGGGCGGCCGTCGCGAGGTCGTCGATCGGCGTGTCCGCGCCCAAGAACGAGATCCTCCACCCGTGCTGGCGGAGGAGGAGGCCGAACATGATCAAGCCGATGTCGTGGCGCTCGCCGGGAGGGCCCGCGAGCATCGCGAGTGGCCCGGTGCCTCGCCCCCAGCCACGCGCGAGCGCGAGCAGTCGCCCGCGGACCAGGTTCGACGCGAAATGCTCGGTCGCGACCGAAACCTCTCCGGTTCGCCAGCGCGCGCCCAGATCGCGCAGGTAGGGGATCAGCACCTCCGTCAGCGCAGCGTCGAGGCTGAACCCACCGAACAGGTCGTCGAGCACGCCTTGCGCGGACGGCTCGTCGAGATCGTCGAGCGCGGCGCGAAGCCGGAAGGACAGATCCGAGATCCTGCCGCCAGCTGCCGTCGTGCGGACGGTCTCCCCCTCGGCCGCCTGCGCCGCTTCGCGGGCAGACAGTCCTCGCTCCATGTTCGCGAGCATCCGGCGGACCCGCTCTTCGTCCTCGCCGGTGTAGAGACGGAAGCCGCCGGCGGTTCGGCTCGGCCGGAGGAGACCGTAGCGCCGCTCCCACGCACGTAACGACTCGACGTTAACCCCCGTACGGCGGGAGAGCTCCCCGATCCGTACCGCCTCGGCCGTCATCGTCGAAACTATACAGGCTCTGGACAGGCTTGCGTCGAGACCTTGACGCAAGGCCGAGCGCGCGGGTACAGTCTGGACCAACACTGGACAAACAGTGATCGAGGGGAGGTGACACAACATGAAGAAGCTCGACACGCTCGCGCTCGTCCTGGTGATCATCGGGGGCCTCAACTGGGGTCTCGTCGCGATCGGCCGGTTCGACCTTGTCGCGTGGATCTTCGGGAACGACTTCGGACAGACCAACGTCGCCAGCCGCGTCGTCTACGGCCTCGTCGGCCTCTCAGCGGTCTACGTGGCGGTCCGACTCCCGAAGCTGTTGTCGACGCCGTCGTTCAACAGCACGTCGTCGGCGAGCCGCATCGCGGCCTGAGCAGACGACACGCATCGATCAGGCCCGGGAGGCTCCGGTCTCCCGGGCTCGATCGTTCCTGGGGTCGGTCGGGAACCGCCATTCCGTATGCTGGCCGCCCGAACCCCGACGAAAGGCTCCTCCGCATGTCCGACGCAACCCCGATCGCTCCGCATGGCGGCGCGCTCGTCGACCTCGTGGTGAGCGGCGGCGACGAGCAGGCGCTCGCCGCCGAAGCCGCCAACCTCCCGAAGCTCACCCTCGGCGAGCGCGAGCTCTCCGACCTGGAGATGCTGGCCACCGGCGCCCTCAGCCCGCTGACCGGGTTCCAGGGCGAGGGCGACTACCACTCGGTGCTGGACACGATGCACCTGCAGGACGGGGTCGCCTGGTCGATCCCGGTCGTGCTCGGGGTTACCGACGACGAGCTGCACCGGATCGGCGGCGCCTCCTCGGTCGCCCTGGTCGCGACCGACGGCGGCGATCCGCTCGCCGTGCTTCGGGTCGCCGAGCGCTTCCCGCGTGACAAGGCGAAGGAGGCCGTCTCCGTCTACCGGACCGACGACCTCGAGCACCCGGGCGTGCGTGCGCTGTTCGATGCGGGCGACCGGTGCGTCGCCGGCACGGTCGAGGTGCTCGCTCTTCCCTCGCACGACGACTTCGTGAACTACCGGCTCACGCCGGCGCAGACGCGCGAGGTGTTCCGCGAGCGCGGGTGGAAGACGGTGGTCGGGTTCCAGACGCGGAACCCGATCCATCGGGCGCACGAGTACCTCCAGAAGTGCGCACTCGAGATCACCGACGGCCTGCTCGTGCACCCCTTGATGGGCGCGACGAAGTCCGACGACGTGCCGCCCGACGTCCGCATGCGATGCTACGAGGCGCTCTTCGACGGCTACTACCCGAAGGACCGTTCGATGATCGGGATCTTCCCGGCCGCGATGCGCTACGCCGGACCGCGCGAGGCGATCTGGCACGCGATCGCCCGGAAGAACTACGGGTGCACGCACTTCATCGTGGGGCGCGATCACGCGGGCGTCGGCTCGTACTACGGCACGTACGACGCGCAGCGGATCTTCGAGGAGTTCGAACCCGACGAGCTGGGTATCACGCCGTTGATGTTCGAGCACTCGTTCTTCTGTGTGAAGTGCGAGGGCATGGGGTCGCCGAAGACCTGCCCCCACGAGGACGAGGACCGGGTGATCCTGTCGGGGACGAAGGTCCGCGACATGCTGCGCAACGGCGAACGACCCCCGATCGAGTTCTCGCGCCCGGAGGTGGCCGACATCCTGATCGCGGCGATGCGTGCGGATGGGTGAGCGGCTTGCTCGGTGGGTCCCGGGGTGTAGCATCGCCCGCGTGAGCGAGCACCCCGACCACCCCGCGAACCGCCGGATCGACCGGATCAAGGAGCCCTCGTTCGTCGAAGGCCTGCAGGAACTCTCGCTCGAGGACCTGCGGGCGCGCCGGGACGAGTGCATGTCCGAACGGGAGTACCTCTCGTTGCTGCGGCGGCTGCTGCAAGGTCGTGCGGAGATCCTCCAGGCGGCCCTGGACGCCCGCGGATCCGCGGAGGAGCAGGCTCCGCTGGTGCAGCGACTGGCGACGATCCTGGCCGACGACGACCATCCGAGCACCTCGCGCGGCGAGGCTGTGCGCGTCAGCGTCCCGGAGGACGAGATGCTGCTCGCCCGGCGTCGCGTGGAGCGCCTCGCGACCGACGCCGAGCTGTCCGATCCCTCGGAGCTCAGCGACACCGCGCTCGCGTCGGTGATCGTGTCCCTCTCCACCGAGGAGCACGGCGTCTCGGAGGACCGGCGCGCCGTGATCGACGTGCTGGACGTCCTGCAGGACGAACTGAAGCGCCGCTACAAGGACGACCCGACCCTCGCCTTGCGCTGAGCGGGCGCCGATGCGCTCGGCCGAGCCGCTCGTCCGCGTCGTCCGCTCCGGGCTCGAGGAATCCGTCCACCTCGGCCACGTCGCGGTCTGCGACGCCTCCGGCCGGCTCGTCGCCTCGCTCGGCGATCCCGATCGCCTCACGTTCGTCCGGTCCTGCACGAAGCCCATCCAGGCGAGCGTGTCGCTCACCGCGATCGGCGGGGACCGACGCCTGCCCGACCGGCTGGTCGCGATCATGTGCGCCTCGCACAACGGTGAGCCGGTGCACATCCGCGCCGTCCGCGACGTCCTGCGTCGCGGGGGGTTGACCGAGGACGACCTGCGCACGCCGCCGGCGCGACCGAGCGACCCCGCGAGCGCATCGCGCGTACGCGAGCCGGCGCCCGTGTTCCACAACTGCTCCGGCAAGCACGCGGGGATGCTGCTCGCCTGCACGAGCCGCGGCTGGGATACGCCGACGTACCGGACGCGCTCCCATCCGCTCCAACGGCGCGTGCTCTCGGCCGTTCGCCAGCTTTCCGGGTTCGAAGACCCCGCGATCGGGGTCGACGGGTGCGGCGTGCCCGTGCACGGGATGCCGCTGCGCGCGATCGCCACGATGTACGCGCGACTGGCCGATCCCGATCGGCAGGGCTCGCTCGGGCCCGCGGTGGCTGCGGCCGTCGCCGCGATGCGCGCCGAGCCCTACCTGGTCGGCGGCCGCCATCGCCTCGACACCGCGATCATGCGGGCGACGCCGGACATCGTGGCGAAGGAAGGCGCAGAGGCCCTGGACTGCGCGGTGTCGCTGCAGGCCGGGCTCGGCGTCGCGGTGAAGGTCGCCGACGGCGGCTACCGCGCGGCCGGGCCGGCGATGATCCGCGTCCTCGACGACCTGGGTCTGCTCCGGCCGGCCGCCCGGCGGGCCCTCGCCCGCGCGGCCTCGCCGCCCGTGCTCGGCGGCGGCCGCCCGGTCGGCGCCCTGGAGCCCGTCCTGCGGCTCCGAGGACCCGGCTGAACCGGACGTTCGCGAGATCCCCCGTACCATCGAAGCGTGGACAACAGCGTCATCAGTGAGGGGCCGCGCGTCGCGGTGCTCTCCGTGCACACCTCGCCGGTCGACCAGCCGGGTTCGGGCGATTCCGGCGGCATGAACGTCTACATCCGTGCCGTCGCCGAGCGCCTCGCCGCCCGCGGCGCCGAGGTCGACCTGTTCGTCCGCTGCCGCGGTGGCGACGATCACGAGACGAAGGTGCTCGTCCCCGGTGCGCGCGTCGTCAGCATCAAGGCCGGACCGTGCGCGCCGGTGCCGAAGAGCGATCTGCCTCGGTTCCTGCCGGAGTTCCTCGGCGGCGTGCTCCGTCAGCATCGGGCCGACGGTCGCGGCTACGACATCGTGCACAGCCACTACTGGCTCTCCGGGTGGGTCGGCCGCGCGGTGAAGGAGGTCTGGGACGTGCCGCTCGTGGCGTCGTTCCACACGCTCGGCAAGGTCAAGAACTACGCGCTCGCACGCGATGAGCCGCCCGAGCCCGAGGTCCGGCTGCGGGGCGAGGGATCGATCATCGCGGAGGCCGATCGGATCTTGGCGCCGACGCCCACCGAGGCCGGGCAGCTCGTCGGCCTCTACCGTGCCGACCCGGGACGGATCCGGCTCGTGCCGCCCGGCGTGGACCACCGGCTCTTCGCGCCGCGTCCCCGCGCGGAGGCGCGCGAGCGGCTCTACCTGACCGGGCTCCGGCTCGCGCTGTTCGTCGGCCGCCTGCAGCCGCACAAGGGTCCCGATCTGGCGATCCGCACGATCGCGGAAGCGGTCGCACGGGATCCCGTCACGACCCGCGACCTCCAGCTGGCGATCGTCGGCGGCCCCAGCGGCGGCGACGGCGGCGAGGTCGCCCGCTTGATGGAGCTCGCGGTCGCGCTCGACGTCGCCGATCGCGTCGTGTTCTTCCCGCCGCAGCCGCAGGCGCGCCTGGCCGACTTCTACGCGGCCGCGGACGTGGTCCTCGTGCCCTCGCGGTCGGAGTCGTTCGGGCTCGTCCCGCTCGAGGCGGGCGCGTGCGCCACGCCGGTGGTCGCGGCCGCCGTCGGCGGCCTGCGCTTCGTCGTGGACGACGGATGGAGCGGGTTCCTCGTGGAGGGTCACGACCCCTCCGACCACGCGGAGCGGATGCTGGAGATCCTCCGCGACCCGTCGTTACAGCGCGCGCTCGGCGAGCACGGCGCCGCGATCGCGCGACGGTTCACGTGGGACGTCACCGCCGACGAGATGCTGCGGGTCTACCGCGAGGTCGCCGCGAACCGCTGAGCTGCGTCGTCGCCGTGGTCGGCGGATGAGCCGTCGATTTGTCACTCTTTCTCCCGGCTTTCTGCCGGGTCCGTGACCTGCAGGTATGGGCTCTGACCAGCGAGAACGCCGGCTTGACCCTCTTCGGGGGCCGCCGGTAGATTCCGCATCGCTCCGAGCGGCCCAAGGGCCGAGCGGAGAGACCGGACGAAGCGCAGGGGCCCCGATCGGCGGGCGGAAACGTCAGCCGAAAGGATCCGAAGCGCCCGGGGGACCCGGAAGGCAGAGAGGCCGAAAGGTCACTCGGCCGGGAAGGAGCCCCCCACGCCGGGGAAGGCCGCAAGGTCGGAACCGGCGGCCCGCAGGGAGCGCCGCAAGGCGAACCCAGCGGGGGTCCGTCGCCAGGGATCCACACCGGGCCGCAAGGCCCGAGAGGACCGGTCCCGGAGGCGCCGGGAGCCGAGAGGCTCCACGGCAGCCACCGATGGCGACGAAGGCGGGAGGAGCGCCGCGAGGCGAACCACCCGCCGGCGATCCGGACTCTCCGATCCGGGCCGAGGAAGGCTCGGAGCACCAGAGCCCGAGGGGCTGACCGGAACCGAACGCTTCGGCGGGAGGGGACGGAAGGTCTCTCGGGCTCTGCTATCTCTTCCCGCCCCCGACCGCCGCTCCCGATCGGTCCCGCGCAGCCCGTGCGCTACCGTTCGTCCCGTGAGCGAGCTGCAGCGCGCCGGCGCCGAGGAGCGACGCGACCGGACCGTCGTCGTGGCGATGCGGCACTTCTCCGAGCACGGCTACCGCGGCGCGCGCGTGGAGGACATCGCGAACGAGGTCGGCGTCGCGAAGGGCACCGTCTTCGGGGACTTCGCGTCGAAGGAAGGGCTGTTCTTCGTCGCCTTCCAGCGAGCGGTCCGGTCGCTCCCGGCCTGGCTCGACGCGCCGCCGGACATCCTCGCCGACGGGTTCTGGGCGACGCTCGATTGGTGGCTGCAGCGCACGGAGGCGTTCGTCGAGTCCGATCCGGTGCCGAACCGCGTGGCGCTGATCGGCCGCTACGACACGGGCCTGCAGCTCCGAGCTCCGATCGATCGGTTCATGCGGAGCGAGGATCCGTTCGGGACGCTGGAGTTCGTCGAGTCGGGCGTGCGCTCCGGCGAGGTGCGCGACGACGTGGATCCGGAGATGCTGGCCTCGATGCTGGATTGGGTCGCGGAGCGGTTCCAGGATGCTCTGGTGTCGGAGGACCTCGACCCGGGTCTGATCCACCGGCAGCCCGAGCGACGCGGCATGCGGATCAAGGAATTCGTCGAGGTCCTGCGCGACGGGATCGCGTCCCGGGGCTCGTCGTGATGGATCGATCCTGGAGCGTCTACTACGAGGCGAACGACGCCCGCGCGCCGCGGGACGTGCTGCTCGAGGCGCTGGACGCCTTCGGCCCCGGCGAGCGCCGGGCCGCCGATCTGGGATGCGGGGCGGGGATCGATACGCTCGCGATGCTCGAGCGCGGGTGGTCGGTGTACGCGACGGATGCGGAGCCGGAGGCGATCGATCGCCTCGAGGCGCGGGTGCCGGCGACGCTGTCACCGCGTCTGACCACGGCCGTCGTCCCGATGGAGGCCGTGGCGCTCCCGCCGGTCGACCTGCTCTGGGCCGGCTACAGCCTCTTCTTCTGCCTCCCCGACCGGTTCGCCGAGGTGTGGTCGACGATCCGGCGCCGCCGTCCGACCCGGGGGGCGCTTCGGCGGGCAGCTCCTGGGGGATCGCGACACCTGGGCGCCGAAGGACGACATCGCGTCGTTCACGCGGGACGCGGCACGTGCGCTGTTCGATGGGTGGTCGATCGAGCGCTTCGACGTGGAGGACGAGGATGGGCAGGCGTGCTCCGGCCCGAAGCACTGGCACGTCTTCCACGTGGTCGCGCGGGCGCCCGGCGCACCGGGCGAACCGTAGGGTCTGCTGCCGTGGGGCTCTCGACGGGTGTGGTGCGGGCTTCGATCCTTCGTCTGGCGCATCATCGGTGGGTCCGGTCGCTCGTGACCGGCACGCGACCCGGTCGCGCCGTGGCCACGCGGTTCGTCGCCGGGGAAACGCTGGCCGATGCGATGTCGGTCGCACGCGACCTGTCCGACGTCGGCCTGCGCTCGATGCTGAACCTCTTGGGCGAGGACGTGGAGGAACCCGAGCAGGCGCTGCGCGCTCGCGAGGCGTACCTCTCGGCGCTGGACGCGAGCGCGGCCGCGCCCGACGTCGATCCGGCCGTGTCCGTGAAGCTCACGCAGCTCGGGCTGGACGATTCGATCGAGGCCTGCTGGGCGAACCTCCGCCCGATCGTGCTGTCGGCCGAGGACCGAGGGTCGCTGCTGATGATCGACATGGAGAGTCATCGCTACGTCGACGCCACGTTGGAGCTGACGGCGCGCGCGCAGGCCGTGTACCCGAAGGTCGGTGTGGCGATCCAGGCGGCGCTGCGCCGCAGCGAGACGGACGTGTTCGCGCTGGCGCCCGGCACGAGGATCCGGCTCGTGAAGGGCGCCTACCTGGAGCCCGAGGACGTCGCGTTCACGACCAAGCGGGAGGTCGACGCGAACTACTCGCGCCTGTTCGCCACCGTGTTCGCGCGCGGACATCCCGTCGACGTCGCCACGCACGACCCGAAGCTGATCGAGGGCGTTCGAGCGCGCGTCGACGGGGTGGAGGGTGGCTGGGGGCGGGTGGAGTTCCAGATGCTGTACGGTGTGCGCCGCGACCTCCAGTCGCAGCTCGCGGGACGCGACCTTCCCGTTCGTGTGTACATCCCGTACGGAACCGAGTGGTATCCGTACCTCACGCGACGGTTGGCCGAACGGCCGGCGAACGTGTGGTTCTTCGTTTCGAACCTCGTGAGGACATCCCGATGAGCGACGGCACCGATCGGCGGACCGCCTTCCTGGGCGGCGGCAACATGGGGGAGGCGTTGATCGCCGGCCTGATCCGGTCCGGTGGCAGGACGTCGGAGGAGATCGTCGTCACGTGTCGCCGCCCCGAGCGGGCGGCGGAGCTCGCGGACCGGTACGGCATCCGCGCCACGCTCGACAACGGCGAGGCCGCGCGCTGGGCGCACGTCCTCGTCCTGATGGCGAAGCCCCAGGACACCGAGGTGCTGCTGGAGCAGATCCGGGAGCACGTCGGCACGGACCACCTCGTGATCAGCTTCGCGGCCGGCATCCGGACGTCGTTCGTCGAGAAGCACCTGCCCGACGACGTGCCGGTCGTCCGCGTCATGTCGAACGTCCCGGTGATGGTCGACGAGGCGATGACGGTGGTGGCCGCCGGCCGCCACGCCGAGGAGCGCCACGTGGCTACGGCCGAGGAACTGCTCGGCTACGTCGGCAAGGTGCTCCGGCTGAAGGAGACGCACCTCGACGCGGTCACCGCCACGAGCGGCAGCGGCCCGGCGTACTTCTTCCTGCTGGCGGAGGCGATGATCGAGGCGTGCATCCTGCTCGGCCTCTCGCGTGACGTCGCGACCGACCTCATCATCCAGACGATGCTCGGCTCCGCGAAGATGTTGCGGGATACGGGCAAGCATCCGGTCGAGCTTCGCGAGATGGTCACCTCGCCGGGCGGAACCACGATCGCGGCCATCCGCCACCTCGAAGAGGCCGGCGTCCGGGCCGCGTTCCTGAACGCGATCGACGCCGCCAAGAAGCGGAGCGAAGAGCTCGCGCGCGGCGGCGACGACGAGGAGGACTGAGACCACATGGGACGAGGAGATCTGGCGCGGATCCGCAGCGCGAAGGACCGCCAGCGCAAGACGAAGGAGCGCGCGAAGAGACAGGCGGCCGAGCGGGGCGCCGCGCGGAAGGCGGCGAAGAAGCGCTAGGTCAGCTCCTGGCTCATCTCCGGGCTCCGACGCGGTTCCGGAGCGTGCCGATGCCTTCGGCGGCCAGTTCCACCGTGGCGCCCGGCCACAGCTGTCGGCCGGGATCGGCTTCCTCGCGCACGAAGGGTCCGAGCGCGAAGGCGTCGCCGCGTTCCAGCCGGCCGAGCTCCGACGCGCCGGCGATCAAGCGCGCGAGGTTCCCGGCCGCCCCGTTGAGGTTGCCCTTCGCGACCTCCTCGCCGTTCACCTTGACCTGCAGGAACATCGTCTGCGGCTCGAGCTCGTCCACGGTGACGACGCACGGGCCGAGCGAGATCGGCAGGCCGTCGGCGGTCTCCATCGGGGCGCCGCTCGCGTCGCGCGCCCGCCAATCGTTCACGAGCGTGTAGCCGAAGACGTGCGCGGGCACGTCCGCCGGCGTGATGCGCCGCGCCTCGAGGCCGAGCACGGCCGCCACCTTCGGCTCGTACTCGAGCCAGGCGGCGTCGAGCGGCCACGGGACCTCCTGTTCGGGCCCCACCGTCCGGCGTTCGACGTCCGAGGACCCGGGCGACAGCAACGACGCGGGGAACAAGGGGGTCAGGACGCGCGGCCGGCGCACGACGTGCTCCCGGACGTCCTCCCGGGCCAGTGCGACCCGGGCCGAGTCCAGGACCGTGCCTCGGCTGCTCGAGACGAGTCCCTCGAGCGTGGTGGGGAAGGCCGGATGCCCGACGGCGTCGGGCAGGTCGACCACCTCACCCTCGAGGATCGCCCCCAATCGCCGCTGCCCCCGGCGGTCGTAGGTGACGAGCCTCATCAGTGGGAGCCGAAGCGTACGCCCGCGCGGGGCACGAAGCACGCAGCGCGCGGGTGCGATTTCGCCCGGTGCCGCCCGAGACGCCCTGCGGCTACCATGGCTCGGTTCAGCAGCGTCTCCGCTGCACGGAAAAGGGGGGCGTGCGATGGCCCAGAAGATCCGCATCACCTACGCGACGCTGTCGGCCGACAACGAAGAGCTCCAGCGCAACTACGACGAGGCGGCCGAGCGGGTGCGAGCCGAGCTCGGCAAGGAGTACCCGGTCGTCGTCAACGGCGAGGAGCGCTGGCGCGAGGACCACTACGACGAGCCCTCGCCCATCGACAAGGACCTGATCATCGGCCGGTTCTCCCAGGCGACGCCCGAGGACGTCGAGGACGCCGTCGCCGCCGCGAAGGGGTTCCAGCTGGAGTGGGACCGGATGGGCTGGCAGGAGCGCGTCCGGATCCTCCGCACCGTCGCCGACATCATGGAGGACCGGCTCTACGAGCTGGCCGCGATGATGGCCTTCGAGGTCGGGAAGAACCGCCTCGAGGCGCTCGGCGACGTCCAGGAGACCGCCGAGCTGATCCGCTGGAACTGCGATGAGATGGAGAAGCACGACGGGTTCCACACGCCGATGAGCGGTCTCGGCGCACCGGGCACCTACTACGACGTGCTGCGCCCCTACGGCGTCTGGGCCGTGATCAGCCCGTTCAACTTCCCGATGGCGCTCGCCGGCGGACCGACCTCGGGTGCGCTCGTGGCCGGCAACGCCGTGGTGCTGAAGCCGTCGAACCAGGGCGCGCTGCTCGGGTACAAGCTCTACGAGTGCCTGCGCGACGGCGGTGTGCCGCCCGGCGCGTTCCACCTCATGCTCGGGCGCGGCGCGGTCGCCGGCGAGGCCCTGTGGAAGCACCCCGACGTGGACGGGATCACGTTCACGGGCTCGTACCAGGTGGGGATGGACATCTACAAGAACTTCACCACCGGCGTGCCGAAGCCGGTGATCTGCGAGATGGGCGGGAAGAACCCGACGATCGTGACGAAGAGCGCGGATCTGGACAAGGCGACGGACGGCGTGATGCGCAGCGCCTTCGGGTTCGGCGGCCAGAAGTGCTCGGCGTGCAGCCGGGTCTTCGTCGAACGCGAGGTGTACGACGACTTCGTCTTCCAGCTGAAGGAGAAGGCCGAGACGCTCAAGGTCGGCGACCCGATCGCAGCGCGACGTCTACCTCGGTCCGATCATCAACGAGGCCGCGCTCGACACGTTCGAGGAGGCCGCCGCGGAGGCCGAGAAGAACGGCGTGATCGTGACCGGTGGCCACCGCCTCGCCGAGGGCGACCTGGGCCGCGGCCTGTTCGTGGAGCCGACGATCGCCGAGGTGCCCGCGGACAGCTGGCTGTGGCGGAAGGAGCTGTTCGTGCCGTTCGTCACGGTGGCGCCCTTCGAGGAGCTCGACGACGCGATCGCACAGGCCAACGACACCGAGTACGGCCTGACCGCCGGCTTCTTCAGCGAGGACCAGGCCGAGATCGACGAATGGCTCGACCGGATCCACGCGGGCGTCGTGTACGTCAACCGACGCGCCGGCTCCACCACCGGCGCGTGGCCGGGCGTGCAGCCGTTCGGTGGCTGGAAGGGGTCGGGGACCACCGGCAAGGCGGGCGGCGGCCCGTACTACGTGCTGCAGTACCTGCGCGAGCAGTCCCGGACGGTGATCGCCGAGTGAGCCTCGACGCGACCTCCCTGACCGCCGAGGGCCTCGCCGGCCTCACCGGCCCCAAGCTGATCACGGACGTCCCGGGGCCGGAGGCGATGGCGTGGATCGAGCGCGACCGGAAGGTGACGAGCCCCTCGTTGCCGCGCGCCTATCCGTTCGCGCCGAAGCGCGGCGCCGGGTGCATCATCGAGGACGTCGACGGCAACATCTTCCTCGACATGAACGCCGGCATCGCGGTCACGTCGACCGGTCATTGCCATCCGCGGGTCGTCGAGGCGGTGCAGCGGCAGGCCACCGAGTTGCTCCACTACTGCGCGAGCGACTTCTTCCTGCCGATCTACGCCGAGGTGTGCGAGCGCCTGGACGCCATGGCGCCGTTCGGCGGGAGGCCGGCGCGGTCGTTCCTCACGAACTCGGGCACCGAGGCCGTCGAGGCGGCGATCAAGCTGTCGAGGTTCGCCACCGGCCGTCCGTACCTGATCGGCATGTATCAGTCGTTCCACGGGCGTTCGATGGGGAGCATCTCGCTCACCGCGTCGAAGGCCCGCTACCGGACGAACTTCGGTCCGCTGCTGCCGAGCGTGTATCACTCGTTCTACGGCGACTTCGAGTACCTCGACGAGGTGCTCTTCAAGCGGGTGGTGTCCCCGACCGAGGTCGCCGCGATCATCGTGGAGACGTGGCTCGGCGAGGGCGGCTACGTCCTGCCGCCGGACGGGTGGTTCCGCTACCTGCGGGAGCTCTGCGACCGCCACGGGATCCTCCTGGTCTGCGACGAGGTGCAGGCGGGGATGGGCCGCAGCGGCGCGATGTGGGCGGTCGAGCACGAGGGGATCGAGCCCGACATCCTCCTGTCCGGCAAGGGGATCGCGAGCGGGCTGCCGCTCGGCGCGATGATCGCGCGCGAGGACCTGATGGTCTGGGAGCTCGGGGCGCACGGCTCGACGTACGGCGGCAGCCCGCTGTCGTGCGCGGCGGCGCTCGCGACGTTCGACGTGATCGCCGAGGAAGACCTGCTGGGGAACGCGCGGCGGATCGGCGAGGTGCTGCTCGACGGGTTCCGCCAGCTCCAGGTCGGTCACCCGCTCCTGAAGGACGTCCGCGGGAGCGGCCTGTGGATCGGCCTGGGGTTCGAGGACCACGACGCGGCGGCCGCGGTGGAGATCGCGGCGTTCCGGCGGGGATTGCTGGTGCTCACCTGCGGCGACGACTCGCTCCGGATCTCGCCGGCGCTCGTGATCCGGGAGGATCAGGCGCGTGAGGCGCTCCGCATCTTCGAGGAGGTCCTGACCGAGGTCGGGTCCTCGGCGTAGGCGTGAGCCTGGAGCCGGACACCCTGACGTTCGACTGCGCGGACCCCGTCCGGGTCGCCGCGTTCTGGGCGCAGGTCTTCGGGTTCGAGCCGGACGACGACGATCCCGGAGCCGACGAGGCGTTCCTCGCCGATCCGTCGGGCCGGACCCGCGGGATCTACTTCCAGACCGTCCCCGAGCCGAAGATCGTGAAGAACCGCGTCCACCTCGATGTGCGTCCGGCCGGCACGATGGACGAGGAGGTCGACCGCCTCCTCGCGCTGGGTGCCGAACCGATCCGTCTGGTCCGGGAGCGCTCGACGTGGACCGTGATGGGCGACGTCGAGGGAACGAGTTCTGCGTCCTCGCGGGCGGGGTGGAGGGAGCCGCGCGCGCTCGACCGGGGCTCGACTCCGTCGTCGTCGATTGCACCGATCCGTTCCGCGTCGCGTCGTTCTGGATGCAGGCGCTCGACTACCGGGAGCACGAGCGGGGCGAGACCGGCATCGAGATCGTCGGTCGACGTGACGGCGACATCATGCTGTCGTTCGTCACCGTCCCCGAGCCGAAGACGGTGAAGGACCGGATCCACCTCGACGTCCGTCCGACCGGCTCGATGGAGGAGGAGGTGCGCCGGATGACGGTCTCGGCGCTTCGACGGACGGGTTCATCGAGATCCCCGCGAGCGCCGTGGACGGCTCAGGCGACGTTCTGGACCGTGATGGGCGACGTCGAGGGCAACGAGTTCTGCGTGCTCCGGGGGCCGGGCGACGGCTGGACGCGGGAGACGCCGTGACGGAACAGCAAGGTCACGACGATGCACGACGCCGTGGCGGAGCTCGTCCGCGACGGCGACACCGTGGCGATCGAAGGGTTCACGCATCTCATCTGCTTCGCGGCCGGGCACGAGATCGTCCGGCAGCGCAAGCGCGACCTGACGCTCGCGCGGATGACGCCGGACGTGATCTACGACCAGATGGTGGCGGGCGGCGTGGCGAGCAAGCTGATCTTCTCGTGGCTCGGCAACCCGGGGGTGGGGTCGCTGCACGCGATCCGCCGACGGATCGAGGATCACGATCCAGGGCCGCTCGAGATCGAGGAGTACTCGCACTTCGGCATGGTCTGCCGCTACGTCGCGGGCGCGTCCAACCTGCCGTTCTTCCCGATCCGCAGCTACTACGAGTCCGACATCCCGAAGGTGAATCCGAAGATCGTGCCGATGCGCTCGCCCTACGAGGACGGCACGGAGGTCTACGTGGTTCCTCCGCTCGTGCCCGACGTCGCGATCGTGCACGTGCAGCGCGCCGACGCCGCCGGCGACGCGCAGATCTGGGGCCTCCTCGGATGTCAGAAGGAGGCGGCGTTCGCCGCGAAGCGCGTGATCGTGGTCTGCGAGGAGGTGGTCGACGAGTCGGTGATCCGTCGCGACCCGAACCGGACCGCCATCCCCGGCGTGGTGGTCGACGCCGTCGTGCACGAGCCGTTCGCGTGCCATCCGTCGTTCGCGCAGGGGTACTACGACCGGGACAACGCCTTCTACCTGGAGTGGGACCGGATCGCGCGCGACCCGGAGACCCTCGAGGCCTGGATGCGGGAATGGATCTACGACCTCGGCTCGCACCGCGACTACGTCGAGAAGCGCGGCGAAGCGTCGTGGGCGTCGCTCCGGCCGGGGACCGCGCTGTCCGGCGAGGTCGACTACGGGAGCTACGCGTGAGCGCCGTTCCCGACCTCGGCTACTCGAAGTCCGAGATCATGATCGCCGCGAGCGCGCGGGGCCTGGCGCAGGCGCGGAACTGCTTCGTGGGCGTCGGGCTGCCGAACATCGTGTGCAACCTGGCGCAGCGGACCGTGGCGCCGGAGCTCCAGCTGGTCTACGAGTCCGGCGTGTTCGGCGCCCGGCCGGCGCGGCTGCCGTTGTCGATCGGAGACCCGACGCTCGCGACCGGCGCCACGGCGATCACCAGCATGTTCGAGCTGTTCGCGTTCTACCTCCAGGCCGGGTCTGATCGACGTGGCGTTCCTGGGCGGGGCGCAGATCGACCGGTTCGGCAACCTCAACACCACCGTGATCGGCGACTACGAGCGGCCGAAGGTCCGGCTGCCCGGCAGCGGCGGCGCCTGCGAGATCGCGATCCATGCCCGCACGATCCTGGTGATCATGCGGCAGGCGCAGCGGTCGTTCGTCGAGAGGCTGGATTTCCGCACGTCGCCGGGCCACAGCGGCGACCCGGCGCACGACGCCGCCCGCGGCTGGTCGGGGAGCGGCCCCACGAGCGTGGTCACGGATCTCGCCACCTACGGCTTCGATCCCGGAACGGGCGAGATGACGTTGCGGACGCTCCACCCCGGGGTGAAGCTGGAGGAGGTTCGCGCGAACATGGGCTGGGAGCCGCGCGTCTCGACCGACCTCGGCGAGACGCCGCCGCCCACGGAGGAAGAGTTGCGTCTGATCCGCGAGGAGCTGGACCCGGGTGGCGTCTCCACCAAGTAACGGCGGTCACGTCTTCCCTCGTGTGCTCGACCGTGCGCTCCCGACGGCGGTCGCGGCGGAGGGCGCCTGGATCGTCGACGCCGACGGCACGCGGTACCTGGACGGCGCGGGCGGGGCGATCGTGGTCGGCATCGGCCACGGCGACGCGGCGGTGATCGAGGCCGCGCGCGAACAGCTCGGACGGACCCAGTACGTCCACGGGACGATGTTCACGACGGAGGCCGTCGAGTCCTACGCCGAGGCCGTCGCCGGGGTCCTGCCGATCGACGATGCCCGGATCTATCCGGTCTCGGGCGGCTCCGAGGCGGTCGAGACCGCGATCAAGATGGCCCGGGCCTACCACCTGGCGCGCGGCGCATCGGGGCGCGTGGCGGTGATCGGGCGCCGGTCGAGCTACCACGGCAACACGCTCGGCGCGTTGGATGCCTCGGGCAAGGAGCCCGTCCGCAAGCCGTACACGCCGTGGCTCGGGCGGTTCCTGCACGCCCCGGCGGCCTACGAGTACCGCTGCGAGAATCCGGCGCACCCCGACGGGTGCGGCGCCTGGCACGCGGCCGAGCTGACGCGGATGATCGAGTCCTACGGGCCCGACACGATCGCGGCGTTCATCGCGGAGCCGATCGGCGGCGCGACGCTCGGAGCCGCCGTCCCCTCGGAGGACTACTGGCCGGCGATCGTGGAGGTCTGCCGCCGCTACGGGGTGCTCGTCATCGCGGACGAGGTGATGACCGGGTTCGGCAGGACCGGACGGTGGTTCGGGATGGACGCGTGGGACGTGCGTCCGGACATCCTCACGGCGGGGAAGGGGACGACGAGCGGCTACGTGCCGTTCGGCTTCGCCGCGGCCTCCGGCGAGGTGTTCGCGACGATCGCGGCGAAGGGCTTCGTGCACGGGTTCACCTGGTCGCACCACGCGCTCGGCGCGGCGACGGCCCACGCGGTGCTCCGGCGGCTCCGCGACGACGGGCTCGTCGATCGAGCCCGCGACCTCGGTGCGAAGATCCAGGGCGACCTCGCCGCGGCGCTCGACGAGGTCGCGATCGTGGGCGATGTGCGCGGCCTCGGCATGCTGATCGGCGTCGAGCTGGTCGCCGACCGGGACACGAAGGAGCCGTTCCCGCGGCAGGACCGCGTGACCGAACGGATCGTGGCCGCAGCGCGCGACGCCGGCCTGCTCCTGTACTCCTCCTCCGGTCACGTCGACGGCACGAACGGCGACCTGGTGCTGCTCGGGCCGCCGTTCGTGCTGACCGACGACGAGGCGACGCTCCTCGTCGAGCGGACGGCCGTCGCGGTACGTTCCGTCGCGTGAGCGATCGCGTCGGCCTGGTGCTCTGCCCCGAGGCGAGGATCTACGACCACGGCCCGGAGCACCCCCTCCGCCCCGACCGCGTGCTGCTGACCTGGGAGCTGATCCACGCCTACGGGCTGGACGAGCTGCCGGCCGTCGAGCGGTTGACGCTGCGAGCCAGCGGACGAGGCGACGCTCGAACTGGTGCACACGCCCGCGTTCATCGACGCGACGCGGCGCGCCGGCCACGGCGAGGAGGGGCCGTGGGAGCTGTTCGGCTACGGGCCGGGCGACAACCCGATCTTCCCGGACATGCACGAGGCGGCGTCGATCGTCGCCGGCGCGTCGGTGCGCGCCGCGGCCGCGGTGTGGTCGGGATCGTGCGAGCACGCGTTCAACGCGGCGGGCGGGCTGCACCACGCGATGCCCGACCGGGCGTCGGGGTTCTGCGTCTACGACGACCCCGCGGTGGCGATCGCGTGGCTCCTGCGGGCCGGCGCCGAGCGGATCGCCTACGTCGACGTCGACGTCCACCACGGCGACGGCGTGCAGGCCGTGTTCTGGAACGATCCCCGCGTCCTCACGATCTCGATCCATCAGTTCGCCCCGTGGTTCTTCCCCGGGACCGGTCACGCGAGCGAGCGGGGCGGCCCGGCCGCGCCCGGCAGCGCGATCAACATCCCGCTGCCGCCGTTCACCGGCGACGCCGCGTGGCTCGCCGCGTTCCGCGCCGTCGTCGTGCCCAGCGTGACGGCCTTCGCTCCGGACGTCCTGGTGACGCAGCTCGGCTGCGACACGCACCACACCGATCCGCTGGCCCAGATGGAGCTCACCACGGCCGCCTACGCCGCCGCCGCCCACGACCTCCACGCGCTGGCGCACGCGGCCGCGGGCGGCCGCTGGGTCGCGACGGGCGGCGGCGGCTACCAGTGGGCGCGGGTCGTGCCGCGCGCGTGGACCCTCGCCTTCGCCGAGATGGCGGACGCGGAGATCCGCGACGAGCTCCCGGCGGTGTGGGTCGCGGAGGCGGAGCGCCGGCTCGGCGAGCGTGTGCCGGCGACGTTGTCGGAGCTGCCGCTCGGGCCCGGCCGTGGTGACGACGAGGCGCGCGCCGTGGCCGCGCGGGTGGCGGCCGCGGTCCTCCGCATATGAGTGGTCTCCCGCACGAGTATCGCAGCGCGACGACGTGTCGGCTTGGGTTGCCCGCGCGAACAATCACTTGCTACCGCGTGAGGCTCGATGGCGCCTGCCTCCCCCGCGCGCCCCGCACGTCGGGCCTTGCTCGCGATCGCCGTGCTCGCACTCTCGCTGGTCGTGCCGCTGCTTCGGCGCCACGCTCACACGCCGCCGCCGCGACGGTCCCGCCGAACGTGCTGATCTTCCTGTCGGACGACCAGTCGATGGGCACGCTCCGCGCGACGCCCAACGTGCGGAACGAGATCGCGGCGCCCGGCGTGAGCTTCTCCCGCGCCTACATCAGCGATCCGCTGTGCTGCCCGTCGCGCTCGTCGATCCTCACCGGGCTCTACTCCACGCATACCGGGGTCTTCACGAACGGCGAAGGGGCCCTGAACCGCGAGGACGGCGGAACGGCGGCGTTCGAAGGCGAACGGGAACGAAGACCGGACGGTCGCGAAGGCCCTCGACGACGCCGGGTATCAGACCGCGCTGTTCGGCAAGTACCTCAACGGCTACCGGAGCTACTCCGAGGCCAATCCCGGGCCCAACGGGCTACTTCCGGCCGGATGGGTGGGACGTCTGGCGCGCGTTCTACCAGAACAACGGCAAGTACTTCGACTACGACCTCCTGCGTGACGACGTCGGCACGAGGCCGAGGGTCGTCCACTACGGGAACGCCAACGGCCCGAAGAAGAACGACTACTCCACCACGGTGCTCGGGAACATGCTCCGCTTCTGGTTGCACCACCGCGACCCGTCGGCCCCGTTCTTCGCCTACGTCGCGCCGTACGGGCCCCACGGCCCGTCGGACTTCGACTACCGGGATGCGGCGCGCTTCCCGCAAGCTCGCGACCGTTCACGTCGCCGGCGATCGATGAGACGCACGACGAGAAGGCGGACATGCCGACGTACGTCCGCAACCGGAACCTGACGCAGGCGCAACTCGACGAACGTGCAGCGGAAGAGGCGCCGGCAGTTCCGCGCCCTGGCCGGCTTCGACCGGCAGATCGGGCACACGATGTCCTTCCTCGAGAACACGATCGATCCACGCACCGGACGTCCGTACATCGAGAACACGATCGTGATCTACCTGTCGGACAACGGCGTGATGTGGGGAGAGCACGACCTGATCGGCAAGTCCGTGCCGTACGAGCGCGCGACCCACGTGCCGATGTACCTCCGGTACGACGGGGCTCCGGCCGGCTCCGGGTACGTCCCCGGCAGCACGAACCGCGGCCTCGTCGCGAACATCGATGTGGCCGCCGACCATCTACGACCTGACGAGGGTCGCGCCGCCGGTCCCGACGGACGGCGTCGATCTGCTGCGGGGCCACGACGACGGCGTGATGCTCGCGTCGCTCACGCAGGCGCCCAACGGGGTGCCCGGCTTCTGCGGCGTGGTCACCCCCGACGGCTGGAAGTACGTCGTCTACGTCCCGCAGGAGGGGGTGATCGACGCGCCGTACGAGGAGGAGCTCTACCAGATCTCGCGATGACCCCGCGGAGCTCGACAACCGCGCCGAGGACGCGTCCGACGCCGCGGCGATGGCCGCGGAGGCACGCGCCAAGGCGATGCTGTACGCGACGTCCGGGGGCCGCCACTGGTGCGCGCTGCCCGGCGTCCCGCAGAGCTGGTACAACGCCTGGTCCTGAGCGCCGCGGCGCAGCCCGGTGAGCCGGGCTCGCCGAGCTCCTCGATGATCATCCCGAGCAGCCAGCTGAGGTACGTGTAGAGCTCGAACGACGCCTCGGCGTCGGGGTCGCCGGCGACGTCCGGCGGGGTCGTGTCCTCCCGGATGTCCAGGCGCGAGCCCAGCACGAGGCGAACGTCGTTCACGGCGCGCATGCACGCGAGCACGTCGGGCTCCAGGAGCGTCTGCGCGTGCGTCGCCCGCTCGAGCACGTCGAGGCTCGCGAGCCGGTCGCGCAGGAGGTCGCCGCCGACCGCGTCCTCGTACTCGAGCTCGGCGATCGGGTCGTCGGGATGCGCGGGCGGGAACAACCGCTGGAGCGACGGATCCGAAGACGGCGTCTCGTGCATGAGCAGCGCGCGGAACTGCCCGGCGACCTCGGCGAGCACCTCGCGTTCGTTCGCCCCGAGCGACACCTCGAACGTGCCGTCCTTCCGTCGCCGGATCGGTCCCTTCGGCACGGGCGCTAGCGATCCTTCTGCATCGTCGCCCACAGGCCGTACGCGTGCAGCCGCGCGACATGGCCTTCGCACTCGTCCTTCGTGCCGTTCGACACGACGGCCTTGCCCTTCGTGTGCACGTCCATCATCAGCTTCTCGGCCTTCGTCCTCGGGTAGCCGAACAACTTCATGAACACCCAGGTCACGTACGTCATCAGGTTGATGGGATCGTTCCAGACGATCACGATCCACGGCACGTCGGGCACGACCACCTCGCCGGCCTCGGGCCGCTCGACCTCGACGGGCGCGGTCTTCGTCGGCGCGGCCGTGTCGGCGCTCACCGGTGGCCCGGCCTTCCGCACCTGGCGAACGCCCCATCGGTACAACGGCGGCGTGAGGACCCGGAACGCCTGGAGCGGCGCGATCCAGCGCGGGATCGAGTACTCGGGTGCGATGCCGTCGCGTACGACCTTCACGATCGCCTCGGCGACGCGATCCACGTCGAGCACCGCGAACGACGGCAGATCGTCGTGCGTGAACGCCTCGGTCTCGACGAACCCGGGGTTCACGCTCGTGACGAGGACGCCGCGCGGCGCCGTGTCGTAGTTGAGCGATTCGCTGAACGCGACGACGGCGTGCTTCGTCGCGGTGTAGAGGGCGGCGCCCGGCGGCGCGAACCGGCCGGCCAGCGACGCCACGTTGACGATGTGACCGTGACCGCGCGCCAGCATGCCCGGGACGAACGCGCGCGAGCCGTAGAGCACGCCGAGCAGGTTCACGCGGACGACCTTCTCGATCTGTTCGTAGGGGAGCGAGTCGAACCCGCCCCGTCCCGGCATGCCGGCGTTGTTCACGAGCACGTCGACCGGGCCGACCGCCTCGTGGATCACGCCGGGGAGCCGATCGAGCTGCTTCGGATCCCCGACGTCGACGGTGAGGGCGAGCGCCGAGCCGCCCGCCCGATGGATCCGGTCGGCCAGCTCGTCGAGCCGCTCGGTCCGGCGGGCCGCCAGCACGACCTTGGCTCCACGCTTCGCGAACGCGACCGCGGTGACCTCGCCGATGCCGGCCGACGCCCCGGTCACCACGACCACGCGGCCCCGCAGCTGCATCCGGTCCTCTCGATAGGGTGATGCCCGATGACCTCCGACGTTATCGAAGCCCACGTCCGGCGTCTCCCGGCGATCGATGCGCGCTGGACGCCACGCGCCAGCTCTCGCGAGGAGCTCGAGCGCGCCCTCCTCGCCGGCGGCGTGGCGGGCAGGGCGACGCACCCGCTGGACAACGTGCGAGGGAACGCGCAGATGCTGCTCGATCACGATCCGGACAAGGAGTTCGGCCTGCGCGGGCTCCAGCGCGGGATGTCGCTCGAACGGATCCTCCGGCTCGTCGAGGACGCGGCCGGCGCCCCGATCGACCGGGAGGCGCGGACCGGCCCCGTCGAGATCCGGCCGGAGCCGATCGTGGAGGCGAGCCTCGCCGCCGGCGAGCGCCTGGCCCTCGCGGCACGGCGCGGCGAGTCGGTCGTCCTCGCGACCGGGCATCCCACCGGGCTCGCGCACCTGTATCACCAGCTCGCCCTGTTCTTGGCGAGAGGTGGTGCGGTGGTGCCGACGGCCGGGGAGGGCATCCGGTGGCGGGAGCGCCGCCTGGATCACGACTGGTTCGTCGACCGGTGGGACGGCGTCGCGATGCTCACCGACGGGCGAGAGCCCCGGCACACGCATCGTCCCGACGCGATGGAGCGGATCCTGGCCGCCGCGCGACCGGATCTCGTCTTCGCCGATCACGGGTTCGCGGGGGCGGCGATCGAGGCCGGGGTGGAGACGATCTCGATCGCCGACGTGAACGATCCCGCCCTGCTCGTGGCCCGGGCCCAGGGACGGACCGAGCACGTCCTCGTGTTCGACGACCATGTCCGGCCCGACGACTACTGGCCCGTCTTCCTCGGCCTCACCGCGCCGACCCTCGGCCACGCACCCGCCTGACCAGCGGTGATAGGGGCGGGTCTGGACGGGGTTCGGGGGCACCACCTACCATCCGCCCAGACATGAAGACGCCCTTCACCGAGGCCCGGCTGTTGACCGTGAACGAGGTCGCTGACCTCCTGCGCGTATCCAGGATGACCGTCTACCGGCTGATCAAGGAAGGGCAGATGCCTGCCCTCCGGGTCGGCCGAAGCTACCGACTCCGAGAGGACGACGTCGACGACTACCTGAGCAGGCGCTACACCGAAGCGATGTAGCCCTCGAACAGCCGCGGCCCTCCGGGTGACACGGAGGACCACACATGAACGAGCACGAACAGCTCGTGGACCAGGCAGCGCGACATGCGCGGACCGCGCTGTTCCTCGGCGGTCTGGACTCCGGCAAGAGCACGCTCGCCCGCGCGACGGCCGCGTTCGCCCTGCGCCTGGGGCGCACCGTCGCGTACCTCGACGCCGACGTCGCGCAGAAGACGGTCGGGCCGCCCGCGACGGTCGGCATGAAGCACATCCGCGTTCCCGACGACCTCACGCTCGAGCGGATGGCCGAGGCGGACGCACTCGGGTTCGTGGGCTCGACCTCGCCACAGGATCACCTGGTGCCGCTGGTCGGGGCGCTCCAGCGGCTGAAGGATCGCGCGCGCACCGAGGGCGCCGACCTCCTGATCGTGGACACCGGCGGCGAGGTCTCCGGCATCCGCGGCCAGCTCGTGAAGTACTACAAGGTCGACGCCCTGCACCCGGACCTCGTGATCGCGCTCCAGCGGGGTGAGGAGCTCGAGCCGATCCTCGGCGTCGTCGACCGGTTCTTCGGGATCGAGTCGGTGCGCGCCCCGGTCCATCCCGGCGTGCAGCCCACGAGCGTCGAGGAGCGCATGGCGATGCGGGAGAAGGCGATGGCCCGCTACTTCGACAGCGCCCCGCTCCAGCGGTTCCGCGTCCGGCCCACCGTGTTCATGCCGACGCTGCCGCCGCTGTTCGACCTGCAGACCCTCGACCGGCTGCTGGTCGGCCTCTCGGACGGCCACGGCGGCTTCACCGGCCTCGGCGTGCTCGAACACGTCCCCTCAGACGGCGGCCTGCGGCTGATCTCGCCGGTGGCAGAGCCGCCGAAAGCCCTTAGACTGGGCTCCGTTCGCCTGGAGGATTCCTACCGAGCGAAGCGGGTGGACCTCCGGAACCTCTTCGGAACCGAATGAAAGGCGTGTTGGGTTGCCGTCACTGGTCAAGAAGCGCCGCAAGAAGATGCGCAAGAAGAAGCACAAGAAGCTCCTGAAGCGCACCCGCCACCAGCGGATGAAACTGGGCAAGTAGGTCCACCGTGGGCGGAACGCCCCGATATCGGTGGATCCTCCCGATCGTCGTCCTCGTCGCGTCGATCGCTTCGTCCTGCGGCGCCGGAACCTCCGCCACGAGCCCGTCGCCGTCGACGGCCGTCACGTTCCGCACGGCCGACGGCGTCCGTCTCGCGGGGCGCCTCTTCGGTCCCGGCGAACGCCCTGCAGGGCGTGGTCCTCACGCACATGCTTCCTGCCGATCAGACGTCGTGGTTCCCCGAGGCGACGCACCTTGCGGCACAGGGCTATCGCGTCCTGACGTTCGATCTGCGGGGCTACTGTCCAGGCGGTGTGGGCGGATGCTCCGAGGGGACGAAGGACGTCGACGCGGCGCCCACCGACGTCACGGCCGCGCTCGCCTACCTGCGGGCGCACGGGCCGCAGCGCGTCGGCCTGATCGGCGCGAGCGTCGGCGGCACGGCGTCGTTGATCGCGGCGTCCGACGACGGCTCCGTGCCGGCGGTCGTGACCCTCTCGGCGCCGCTCGCGATCGGGAGCCTGGCCGTCACGCCGGCGCTGCTCGGCGCGCTCGACGCGGCGAAGCTGTTCATCGCCGGCCTCGGCGATCCGACGGGGGCGGCGCAGGCGGCGGAGTCGCTGTACGACCTGAGCCCCCAGCCGAAGCGGCTGGAGATCGTGACCACCGACGCGCACGGCACCGATCTGTTCGCGAGCAGCCAGGGCACGGACGTGACGCTGCAGATCGACCAGTGGCTCTCGCTGCACCTCCAGGGCGGCACCACGTGACGCGACCGATCGTCTTCCTCACGGATTACGGGCTCCGCGACGAGTTCGTCGGGATCTGTCACGGGGTGATCACGCGGATCGCGCCCGATGCCCGAGTCATCGATCTCACCCACTCGATCGCGCGCCAGGACGTGATGCGCGGCGCGCTGGCGCTGTCGCGCGCGGCCGGGTACATGCCCGTCGACGCCGTGTACTGCGCGGTCGTGGATCCCGGCGTCGGCTCGGAGCGCCGGCCGATCGCCGTGCGCTCGGGATCGGGCGCCGTGCTGGTCGGGCCCGACAACGGGCTGCTGTCGATGGCGTGGGCCGTGCTCGGCGGACCGGACGCCGCGTACGAGATCGCGTCGCCCGGCATCGTGCTCTCCCCGGTATCGAAGACCTTCCACGGCCGCGACATCTTCGCGCCGGCCGCGGCGCACCTCGCGAACGGGACGCCCATCGAGACGATCGGGGCGTCCGTCGACGTCGACGGCCTCGGCACGCTCGAGGTCCCGGGGCCGATGGTCGCGCCCGGCGCGATCGGCGCCCGCGTGATGGCGGTGGACGGTTTCGGCAACGTGCAGCTGAACGTGACGCCGGGACACCTCGAGGCCGCCGGGATCGAAGGATCGATCGACCTCGCCGGCACGACCGTGCAGATCGTCGGGACGTTCGCCGACCTTCCGGAGCAGGGGCTCGGCGCGATCATCGACTCGCAGGGATTCATCGCGATCGTCGTGAACAAGGGCAGCGCGGCCGAGGCGCTGCGACTCGGCGACGGCGCGACGGTCGTCCTGGAGTAACGGGCTCAGCCCGCCGGCGCGGGCGTGGAGGGCAGCTCGGTGCCGCTGGCCGGGCCCGGATACGGCGTGCTCGGCGCCGGCTGGCGGAGCTGGGCCGCGGCCGCGATCGCGAGCAACACGAACAACAGCACCAGCACGATGGCGGTTCCGCGTCGCACGCCCCGAGGATAGCGAGCCGCTACGGCGCCAGGCGGCGCTCGAGGCGCTCGCGCATCGCGATCATCTCGCGTCGGAGCCGCGTGGGCTCCGTGAGCGAGCGGCGCAGGTCGACCTCCAGCGAGATCGTGCCCTCGAACCCGCTCGCGACGAGATCGTCCACGAACGGGTCGAGCGGCAATACGCCCTGCCCGGGCGGGAGGTGCGAGTCCCACCCCCGACCGGCGTTGTCCGACAGATGGACGTGGCGGAGGCGGTCGCCGAAGCGCCGCCGGACCTCCACGAGGTCGTGCTTCGCGACGCCCGCGTGGGAGGTGTCGAGGACGAGGTGGGGGATGCCCTCGAGGTCGTCGAGATCCTGGTTCGCGTGGAGCATCAGCGGTCGCGGGCCGACGTGGACCGGGAACATGTTCTCGATCGCGATCGTGACGCCCGAGCGGTCCTCGAGTCCCGGCAGCTCCTCGTGGAGCCACCGCCGGTACGTGCGCTGCCATCGGTACGGCGGGTGGGTGACGATCACAGGGTACGCCGGCCTCCGACGCCGCCCGGACCGCTCGCTCGATCTTGCCGACGGGGTCGGTCCCCCAGACCGACCTCGTCAGCAGCAGGGACGGCGCGTGGATCGCCTCGATCCGAAGGCCGTGCTGCTCGGCGAGCGACCGCATCCGCTCGGCGCTCTGGCTCGCGGGATCCTTCGTGACCATGATCTCGACGCCCGCGTAGCCGCACTCCGCGATCAGCGGGAGGCTCCGCTCCAAGGGCCGCGCGAAGAACGCGGCGGTGGAGAACACGAGTCGGGGTCCGGTCATGCTCGCAGGCTAGCCATCGGCCGGCGCTTCGGCATCGGACCTTCGTATCCTGTGCCGACATGTTCCTGGTGCCGCTGGTCGCGGCCGTGATCGCCGTCGTGTTCGCCGCGATGCTGGCGAGGGAGTTCGCCGCGAAGCGCCGTCCGTACACGCTCCTGTGGGCCATCGCCCTCGGGTGCTACGCGGTCAGCCTCGGCGATGGTGACGCTCGGCGTCCTCGGGGGGTGGACCGAGCGCGAGTACGCGATCTACTGGGGGCTCGGGGCCGTCCTCAACGTGCCGTTCCTGGCCGGCGGCGAGATCGTGCTGCTGTTCCGCCAACGGTGGGTCCGGTGGGCGACCTGGCTCGTCCTCGTGTTCTCGGTCGCGTACACGATCGCGGTCCTGCGCGCGGCGCAGGTGGATGCTGCGGCCCTGATGAACGGCTGCCTTCGGGCAAGGAGGTCTTCGGCGCCGGCACGGCCGCGCAGCACCTCCCGCAGCTCTTCTCCTACCCGGCGTACTTCATCCTGGTCGCCGGCGCGCTCTGGTCGGCCTGGCGGATGCGGGGCCACCCGGAGCTGCGGGACCGGTTCGTCGGCACGCTGCTGATCGCGGTGGGCGCGACGATCGTGGCGGCCGGCGCGACGTTCGCGGCGTTCGGCCTGCTGGTGGGGTTCATCGTGACGCTCGTGGTGGGGATCGCCGTGATGTTCGGCGGGTTCCTGCGGGCGTCTCGGCGGACCGCGGCGCCGGCCACCGCCTGAGCGACGGGGAGGGGAGGAGCCTCAGCCGGCCTCGGCCCAGGCGGGGCTGCCGGGCGTCGAGGGCTGGGAGTTCGAAGGCTCGATCGTCACCAGGAGCCGATCGAAGGTCGTGGGATCGATCGAGATCAGCAGCATCACGCGGCCGTCGTCGGGCACGAACCCGCCGAGGTATCTCGCGGAACTCCCCGACATCGCCCAGAGCCGGTACGTCATACCGGCCGGCGGTGCGGGCACGTCGCTGCCGAAGATCACGAACTGCTCGACCCCGGGAGCGGTGATCTCCGTCGCGTGGCCGAGGTCCGTCTGGGTCGCGCCCGGCGTCGTGGCGATCTTCATCGCCTGCTCCAGGTCGGCGGGCGCCATCGGGCTGCCGGATCCTCCGAGCTGGGTGAGGGCCAGGCCTCCGAGGCCGACGACGAGAACGACGCTCGCCGCCACGGCGAGGATCCTCGCGGGGCTCCAGCGGCCCGAGCGCGAGCTCCGGGGCTCGAGCTCGCGGTGCAGCTGCGGCAGGAGGGTCTCGGGCGGCTCGATCGGCGACGCATCGAGCGCGAGGTCCGCGGCGACGGCCTGGAACGCGTCGAGGGTCTCCCGGCAACGCGCGCACCCGGGCACGTGCTCGGTCAGCAGGTGATCGGCTTCGGTGCCGTCGGGTCCCGACAGGCTCCGGAGCACGTAGCCTGCGAGCAGTTCGTCGATGCGATCGTGGGTGTCGCTCACGCCGTCTCCTCGAGGGCCACGCGCAGCTTCCGCATGGCGGCGAACGTCCTGGTCTTCACGGTTCCGAGCGGGATGCTCGAGCTCCTCGGCGATCACGACCTGGGTCTTGCCTCCGAAGTACGCCATCTCGAGCACCTGTCGTTGTTCGGGGGGGAGGCCGGCGAGCGCTTCGCGGACCTCCTTCCGCCGGACGCTGAGATAGCCTTCCTCGGCCACGGCGTCCGCTGGGTCTTCGTCCACGATGGGCTCGAGGTTCGCCGCCTTCTCGGTCCTGGCCCGCAGGCGTTCCTCGCGGCGCACGAGGTCCACGGCCCGGTGGTGCACGAGGGCGAGGAAGAAGGTCCGGAACGGGCCGCGAGCGGGGTCGTAGGCTTCGGGGGCTCGCCACAGGGCCATGAAGGCGTCGTGGACGACGTCCTGCGCCAAGATCTGCTGGCCGGTGACCCGGTATGCCAGACCGTAGGCCGGACGGGAGAAGCGGCGATACAGCTCATCGAACGCTCCTCGATCGCCGGCGGCGAGGCGGCGCTGGAGCCCAAGGTCCTCCCGGTCGGCGTCGCGCACCGCCGTATCCTCCCAGCCGATGCGGACCGTCGTCTTGTACGGGCGCGGGGGCTGCCACCTCTGCGACGAGGCTCGTTCGGTGATCGAGGCCGTCCGTGCTCGGGTGCCGTTCGCGTTCGAGGAGATCGACATCGAGATCGAGCGATGCCCTGCTCAGGGACTACGCGATCCGGATCCCGGTGGTGACGGTCGACGGCGAGGAGCGCTTCGAGATCTCGGTCGACCCGGAGGAGCTCGCGGCGATCCTGCGGGAGGGAGACGCCCGCTAGGCTAGGGGCGGCATGGGCTCCGGGTCGCGTTCGGTCGGAAGGGACATCCCCGATTCCACGGTCGCGCGGCTCCCGCTCTACCTCCGGGCCCTCGTCGATCTGGCCGCGGCGGGGGAGCGGACGGTCTCCTCGGAGGCGCTCGCCGAGGCCACCGGGCTGACCTCGGCGAAGGTCCGCAAGGACCTGTCGAACGTCGGGTCGTACGGGACGCGGGGGATCGGGTACGACGCCGCATCCCTGATCCACGAGATCCGGCGGGTGCTGGGCCTCACCCAGCATTGGGCGATCCTCATCGCCGGGGTCGGCAACCTCGGGCGCGCGCTCGCCCACTACAAGGGGTTCGCCGAACGCGGGTTCCGGGTCGCCGCGCTCGTGGACGTCGATCCGGACAAGGTGGGGCATCGTCTCGACGAGCTGGAGATCCGGCCGGTCGAGGAGTTGGAGGCGCTCGCCGCCCGCGAGGAGGTCGCGATCGGCGTGATCGCGACGCCGGCGACGGCCGCGCAGGACGTGGCCGACCGGATGGTGGCCGCGGGGATCCGTTCGATCCTGAACTTCGCTCCGGCGGTCGTGGCGGTCGAGAGCGGCGTCACCGTGCGCAAGGTGGATCTGGCCACCGAGCTGCAGATCCTCGCGTACTACGACCAGCGGAACGCCGAGAGCCTCGAGGAACCGGGATCGTCTCGCGACGCTAGCGCGGGATCGTGATCCAGACCACGACCGCCACGATCACGATCATCACCACGAACAGCATGAACTGGATGCTGCCCTGGTCCAGGAGCGGGGTCGGGATCGCTGCGAACATCGGGCGGTCTCCTCTCAGGCCGGTCCGTACCAGGGCGGTGCCGAGCCGCCGATGAGGAACGCTTTGCGCGACTTCTCGGCTCGGTCCAGCAGCGGGACGTGGATCACGAACAGCAGGATCGAGCCCAGCAGGAACATCAGCGAGTATCGGGGGACGCTGCCGCTGTTGTGGTACAGGAGCAGCGTCGTCTCGGGGCCGCCCCCGGTGAAGTGCGCGGTCGCCACGGCGAGCGGTGTGCCGTCGGCCGATTCGGCGAAGCTGACCGAGTCGACCGTGAAGTTCGTGGTGGCGAGCGCATCGAGGGCCAGCGGGTCGATGCCGAGCTGTTGGTTCGCCTGGAGGGCCAGGAACGTGGTCGCCGCGCCCTGCACCGACAGGAGGTCCGCGGCTCGGCTCGTATCGGTCGGGCTGGGTGTCTCCCACCCGTCGCCGGGATACTGGGCGAATTCGGCGTACTTCTCGTCGGTCGGCGTGACGCCGGCCGCGACCACCTGCCACGCCGGCTCGGAGCCACGGGGCCCGAGGTTCGTCTTCGTGTCGGGGCCCTGGGACCAGAACCCGAACATCCAGATCGAGGATTGGATGATCAGCCAGCCCGTGAGGGCGACCATCAGCACGAGGTAGCCCATGTACCGGCCGAACACGGCCGCGAGCAGCACGTAGACGCTGCCGATGAACAGCAGGAAACCGGCGGCGACGACCCCGATGCCCTTGAACATCGTGCCGCAGCTGACCGCGAAGCTCAGGCAGGAGTTGGCGGCGACCATCAGGGGCGCTCCAGGACGGTGCCGGCCTGCTGCGCGCGTTCGATCGCGGCCTTCTCGGCGACGGGGTTCAGGCAGACGTTCTGGTCGAACGGCACGTTCTTCGAGCTCATCTCGACGAGATACGTCACGATGTCGTTGATCTGTTGATCGTCGAGGGCGCCGTTGTACCGGATGCTCCACGACGGCATCGCGCCCCTGCCCTGCTGGATCACCTGGTAGATGTCGTCGGTGCTGGCGATCGCGGCGTGCTCCGGGTCGTTGTTGCCCGCGCAGATCGTGGTGAGGTTCTTCGGGTAGGCGAAGCCGTCCAGGTACGGGATCACGCCACCCTTGAGCTCGGCGCCGTGACAGCGCGTGCAGCCGACCCCCAGCTGGTTCTCCTCGGAGTAGGGGAGCACGGCCTGGGCGCCGCGTGCGATCGAGGCCGAGCGCAGCTCTTCCTCCTGGGACAGGTTCCTCGCGGGCTCCACGAGCCACTGGATGGGGAACCACAGCACGAAGAACGCGATCAGGACCACGCCCCAGCCCTGCATCCGGTTCAGCAGGGGGGTCTCGAGCGCCGCGTCCGAGGGACCCGGCCGCATGACGTTCGGGATCTCGGGGCCCTTCCCACGCGCGCGGTTGCGCAGGACGAGCGCCACGACGGTGACGACGATCAGCAGGACGCCGAGGACGATCAGCAGGATCCCCGCGATGTTCGTCTCGGCGATCACGCCCCTCGTCACCTCCTCAGCCCGTGGCCACGCAGAACGGACCCTGCGGCGGCTCGTCGATCGTGTTCGTGCCGCGCGGCGGCCCGAGCACGGTCTGCGACGTGTCGACGATCACCTCATCACCGTCGACGGTCACCTTGAAGCGGTCGAGTCCGCGCGGCGCCGGTCCCAGCTGGTACTCCCCGGCGAAGTTGTACTTCGAGCCGTGGCACGGGCACTCGAACCACTTCGAGGACGTGCAGAACGGCACCCGGCATCCGAGGTGCACGCACCGCTGATACAGCGGCATGATCCCGTCCTCGGTGACGCCCTTCGCGGGGTAGTTCGCCTGGCCCACGCCCGCGGTACCGTCCCAGGGGACGATGTAGAAGCGGCCGGCGCCGTTGTACACGGGCTGCTCGCTCGCCTGGAGCTGCTGCTTGATGTCGTTCAGCGAGCCCGCGTTGATCAACGAACCGAAGCCGCCGCGGAGGTTCGGCCACAGGAACGCGATCGTGCCGCCGCCGAACTCGGCCGCGAACACGAGCACCGACGTGATGAGCGCCCGGCGCTGGAAGTCGCGCCGGGACATGACCTTGACCGGCTTGCCGGGCGGCGCCTCGCCGGGCGTCCCCGAGACGTCACGTGCCGCCCGCAGGAACGACATCGCCATGTAGGAGATGAACAGGACGAGCACGCCGAGGACCGCGAGCACCGCGATCGTCGGTGAGGTCAGGGCGAGCGGGCTCACAGCTCGAAGAACACCCCTTGCGCCCACGGCCAGATCCAGTTGTAGCCGGGGCCGCGGAAGAACGAGCCGATGATCGTCAGCGTCGCGCCGAACATGAACAGGATCGTGAACAGGGTGATCGCGATCTTCCGGTCGCCCGGCCGGATGCTCGGGTTGCGGTCGACGTACGGCACGGCGGCGAGCCCGACCAGGATGAAGGTCGGGATCGAGATGCCGGCCACCATCGGGTGGAAGTAGCGCAGCAGCTCCTGGAGACCCAGGAAGTACCACGGCGCCTTCGACGGGTTCGGCGTGAGGTTCGGGTTCGCCAGCTCGCGGAGCGGCGCGTTGACCAGCGAGGAGAACACGAGCATCCCCGCGAAGAGGATCAGCATCGCGATGAACTCTTCGATCAGGAAGTGCGGCCAGGTGCTGACGCGGTCGCCCTGCTCGCGTTCGACGCGTTGGATGCCTTCGGGCGGCACGAGCGCGAGGAGCCGGTGCTTCTCCGGGGCGCCCTTCTTCGGCTCCGGGACGCCCCCGGTGGGCAGCGGCGCCTCACGGCGGGCCGTCGTGGTGGGGGCGGTCGCGACCGCGACCGCGGCGGCAGCCGCGGGCGCGGCCACCGTGGGAGCGGCCACCGCGGGAGCCGCCGCCGGCGCCGGCAGCCGCAGCGGGTGCCGCAGCGGCAGCCGCCGCGGGCCGCGGCGCGGCTTCCTGCGCCTCTTCGGGGTGCTCGGCGAGGTAGGCGCGGATCGCCTTGGACCGGGCGCGTCCCTCCGCGATCTTCCGGTCGGCCCCGGCGGCGAGCTGCTTGTCCAGCTCCGCCTGGTAGGCGGCCATGTCCTTGCCCGCGTCCTCCCAGCTCATCGCACGCGCTCCTCGCTCACATCGGCCCCGAGATGCCGCCGTCCTTGCGGATCCGCCAGAAGTGGACCGACAGGAAGATCACCAACACGAACGGCAGCGCCAGGACGTGCAGGACGTACCAGCGCAGCAGCGTCTGCGGACTCACGATCGCGCCGCCGAGCAGCAGGAAGTTCGCCTGCTTCGCGATGAACGGCGAGTAGCCCGCGAGCGAGGTCCCGACGGTGATCGCCCAGATCGCGAGCTGGTCCCACGGCAGGAGGTAGCCCGTGAACGACAGCCCGAGGGTCAGGAACAGCAGGACCACGCCGACCACCCAGTTGAACTCGCGCGGCGGCTTGTACGCCCCCGTGTAGAACACGCGCGCCATGTGCAGGGTGACGGTCAGGACCATCAGGTGGGCTCCCCACCGGTGCAGGTTGCGCATCAGGTCCCCGAAGAAGACCGAGGTCCGGATCGACTGCATGTCGGTGTAGGCCTGCGCGCCGCCGATGTCCGCCATCGGCCGGTAGAAGAACATCAGGAAGATGCCGGTCAGCGTCAGCAGCACGAACAGGAAGAACGACAGTCCGCCCAGGCAGAACGTGTAGGTCAGCTTCAGGCCGTGCCGCTTCACCTTGACCGGGTGCAGGTGCCACAGCACGTTGTTCATCACCGCGAGCGCCCGGTCGCGCGACGTGTCCTTGTAGCCCTTCCGATAGATCGAACCCGGCCGGAAGATCGACTTCCAGACCTCGCTCTCTCGCAGGTTCGGCGGCTGGATCTTCGCCACGTGTCCCTTTCTTCACTCCGCAGCGGCTTGCGAGACGGGGACCTCGGCCATCGTTCGGCGACCACCCGCAGCTTCGGGTAGTCGCGCATAGTACAGGGTGTCGGTGGGGCACCGGTCGACGCACACCGAGCAACGGGTGCAAGCGTTGTCGTCGACCACGAAGATCGCGTTGGAGCCCACGACCTCCGCCTCGACGGCCTCCTCGTCGGCGTCGCGAACGATCTCGGTCGACATCATCCAGATGCAGTTCCACGGGCACACGTCCTCGCACGCCCGGCACAGGATGCAGTTGTCGGGATCCAGCATCAGGTGCTTCGGGGATTTCACCCCCTGCGTGAGCCAGGCCGCATCCACCGACTCCACGATGTAGTCGTCGTGGATGTCGACCTCGGTCTTCGTGAAGGGCATCGGAGCTCCCCTAGCGGTATCCGCCGGTCGGCCGGGTGTCGCCGCCGCCCCCGCGGAGCTTGCGGCGCCAGTTCTGCATCGCCGCGGAGGCGATGAGCACGGTCACGATGGGACCGACGGTGAGGCCCATCGCGACGGCGTCGCGCACCTGGAGGAACGCGGCCGGACTCGGGTGCGGGAACCCCATCGTCGGGATCGAACGGCTGCCGGATGAAGGCCTCGACGTCGGTCGGGCCGGCCCACCCGATCTTCTGCTCGGCGTAGTACATCCAGAAGGACGGGATCACCACCGCGGAGATCAGCAGGAAGAACAGGAGCGCGAGCGAGAACAGGATCGCGTTCGTCCAGGTCCACTCGAACGACTTCACGAACTCCTCGGCACGGGCCTTGAGGCCCTGAGAACGCTGCGCGAGCGGCGACTTGGTCGCGACGTCGATCTGGCTCATGGCGTTCGTTCGTTCGGTCGTGGCGGCATCATAGCAACGGACCTCTCCAGACCCGGCGACACTCCCATGCCGCGGGTGCGACGCACACTATCGCGGCCGCCGCCACGGTGGGCAAGCCACTGCGCGACCGGCGGACGGACCGGCCGTAGGTCGCCCCTAGACTGACGACGAGCCTCCATGGTCGCCGATGCCGCAGATCAACTGTCGCGATGGTGGGCGCCCGCGCTCGCGTTCGTCGCCGGCCTGGTCTCCTTCGCGAGCCCGTGCGTGTTCCCGCTCGTGCCCGGCTACCTGTCGTTCATCGCCGGCGACGCGGCGGTGGAGCGGGAACGGCTCCCGGCGCGAGCGCCTGGCGCCGATCCTGCTGTTCATCGCCGGGTTCACGCTGGTGTTCACGCTCGAGGGGGCGTTCGCCGCGACGTTCGTCCGCGTTTTCGAAGGCACGACGGGCCAGGTCGTTGCGGGCGTCATCGTGGTGGTCGTCGGCCTGCTGCTGATCGGGTTCGCGCTGGGCCGCGGGTCGATCGGGCTCTACGCGGACCGGCGCCCGTTGCTGGGCAAGGTGCGGCCGGGCGTCGCCGGCGCGGCGCCGCTGGGCATGGCGTTCGCGGTCGGGTGGACACCCTGCATCGGCCCGGTCCTTGCGGCGATCCTCGTCCTGGCCGCGTCCGCCGGTGGCGCCGCGCGGGGTGCGTTCTTGCTGGCCTGCTACTCGCTCGGCCTGGGGGTGCCGTTCCTGCTGATCGGTCTCGGCATCCAGTGGCTGTCGGCGACGGCCGGCTGGGTCCGGCGGAACTACCGGGCCATCTCGATCGTCTCCGGCTCGCTGCTGATCGGCGTCGGTGTGCTCCTGATGACCGGCGTCTTCACGCGCTACCTCGTCACGCCGTTGCTGCGTTTCACCCCCGGGCTCTGATCGCACGGACCGGGGTAGCATCCTGCCGGGATGTCATCCCCGGCCTCCAGGTACACCCTCCGGCAATCGGTCGCCCTCGTGTGGCGAACGCTGCGCTCGATGCGCACCGCGCTCGTGTTGCTCGGTCTGCTCGCGCTCGCCTCGGCGGTGGGGTCGCTGTTGCCGCAGATCCCGAACAGCCCGGAACGGGTGGGCGCGTACCTCGTCGACCATCCGTTCTGGGGCGAGCTGTTCCTCCGCGGCGGGTTCTTCGACGTCTTCGGATCGTGGTGGTTCTCGCTGGTCACCGCGCTGCTGTTCGTGTCGCTCGTCGCCTGCCTGATCCCCCGTTCGCGCGCGATGCTCCGTGCGATCCGTCAGCGGCCGGTCCAGGCGAAGGAGCTCGAGGCCCTGCCGCACCACGTCGCGTTCGAGGTCGCCGTCCCGCCGGAGGTCGCGGTCGAGCGGGCGCACAGGGTCCTGCGGCGGCGGATGTACCGCGTGGCCGCCGCGCCGGACGGACGCGGGGTCGCCGCGGAGAAGGGCGTGCTCCGCGAGATCGGCAGCCTGACGTTCCACTGGGCGTTCCTGTTGCTGCTGATCGCCGTGGTGATCGGGAAGGGGACCGGCTACACCGGCCACGCCACGATCGTCGAGGGGCAGACCTGGACCGATGCGGCGTTCAACTACGACGGCGATCTGCGGACCGGCCGGTTCTCCTCCGGCCAGCACACCGGCGCCGGCATCCATCTGATCGACTTCGAGGACCGGTTCCGCACGAGCGGCATCCCGATGGATTTCGCGTCCGAGGTCGAGCTCCTCGACGCGGACGGGAACCCCGTCCGGCGTGACGAGGTGCGGATCAACCACCCGGTCGGCTTCGACGGGCTCCGGATCTTCCAGTACGGCTTCGGCTGGGCGCCGATCGTCGTGGTCCGCGGCGGCGGCACGACGCTGAGCGACGGCCCCGTCGTGATGGTCCAGGACGCCGGCGCCGACGGGAACCAGCTGGCGGCGCCCGGCGAGGGGTTCGTGAAGCTCCCGACGCTCCGCCCGCAGTACGCGATCTCGCTCGAGCTGATCCCCGACAGCACGGCGTTCATCCAGAGCCTCATCAGCGGCGTCCCGCAGCCGATGACCCAGGTGCGCGCGCCGTTCATGCGCTACACGCTCTGGCAGGGCAGGATCCTCGATCCCTCGTTGAACGGGCTCGACACGCGCCTCATGCACAAGGTGTCGACCGGCATCGTCGGGCGTGGGTGGACGGTCGACGTCGAGCACGGCTGCGTGGTCTCGGGAACCTCGGGCGCGCTCCCGAAAGGGCTCGCGCGCACCGTGTGTCCCGGCGGGTGCGCCCGCGCCCGCGCTGACCCTGTCGTTCCCGGAGCTTCGGCAGTACACGCGTCTGCAGGTCTCGAAGGACCCGACGGTCCCCTTCGTGCTCGGTGCCGCTATCCTCATCCTGCTGGGGTTGGTCGCCGCGATGTATTCGTCCCGGCGGAAGGTCTGGGTGCGGGCCGAGGCCCGCGAGGAGGGGACCGTCCTGCAGGTCGGTGGGTTCGCGCTCCAGAGGAAGGACCGGTTCGAGGAGGAGTTCCCGAAGCTGGTCGCCGATCTCCGAGCCGCGACCGGCGGAGGCCGGCGCGAACGGGAGCGGGAAGGGGCCGCGGCGCGATGACCGCGGCACGCCTGTCCAGCGACCTGTTCAACGCGGCGCTGTTCGCCTACATCGCCGCGATGGTGCTGTCGTTCGCGTACCTCGCGTTCCGCAAGCGCCCCTTCCACGTGGCGGCGCTGATCGTCGGATGGATCGGTGTGAGCGCGAACATCGGCTCGATCGTCGCGCGCGGCGTGGCGGCGCACCGGACGCCGTGGGGCAACATGTACGAGTTCTCCTCGTTGCTCGCCTGCCTCGTGGTCCTCGCGTACCTCGATCCTCGTCGAGGGCCGGTACAAGGTGCAGACCGTCGGCGGGTTCGTGTTCGCGTTCGCGATCTTCACGATGGCGCTGGCGACGTCGTTCTTCTACGTCGGCCCGACGGACCTGCTGCCGGCGCTCAACTCCTACTGGCGGCAGATCCACGTGACCTCGATGATCGTCGCGACGTCGCTGCTCGCGACGGGGTGCGTGTTCACGATCCTGTACCTGGTGAAGGTCCGGTCCGAGCGCCGCGAGGTCTCCGTCCTGCGCTCGCAGGATCCGCCGCCGATCCTCGGCGGCTCGGTCGACGCCGACGCGCCGCCGGACTACGTGCCGGGCGCCGACGAGCCGGTCGGCGCCGTGACCTCGCCGGCGCCCCGCCGCGGCCTGCCGCCCTCGGCGACGCTCGACCGCCTCGCGTACCGCTTCATCCAGTTCGGCTTCCCCATCTGGACCTTCGGCGTGATGTGCGGCGCGATCTGGGCGCAGCAGACGTGGGGCCGCTACTGGGGCTGGGACCCGAAGGAGACCTGGTCGTTCATCACGTGGGTGATCTTCGCGTGCTACCTGCATGCGCGCGCCACGGCGGGTTGGCGAGGTGCGAAAGCCGCCGGGATCGCGCTGGTCGGCTTCGTCAGCTTGTTCGTCACGTACTACGCGGTGAACCTGTGGATCGCCGGATTGCACACGTACGCGAAGTGACTCCGAGGGCCGCGGAAGGCCGGTGGTACAGTCACGCGGACCCGCGCCCGGGCGGGAGACGCTGCCAGCGCTTCGGAGGTGCCGAGCGACGTGCGGAAGAGGCTGTGGTCGGTCCTCGCGCTCCTCGCGCTGACCCTCCTGCTGGCCTCCTGTTCCAGCGCAGGCAAGCCGCAGAACACGTTCAATCCGGCCGGCCAGCCGGCGCAGGAGCAGAAGGACCTCCTGATCCTGGTGCTGTGGATCGCCGCCGGCGTGTTCGTGATCGTCGAGGGCGGCATCCTGCTGATCTCGATCCGGTACCGGCACCGCAAGGGACGGGACCGGATCCCCGCGCAGATCCACGGGAACACCCGCCTGGAGATCGGCTGGACGATCGCGCCGGCGCTGATCCTCGCCGTGATCATGGTGCCGACCGTCTCGATGATCTGGCAGCTCGCCGCGATCCCGGCGAACGCGATGCACGTGACGGTGCAGGGCTACCAGTGGTGGTGGGGCTTCCAGTACACCGACGCCGACATGAAGGTCGGCTTCGGGGACCACGGTCCGATCACGGTGGCCGACGTGCTCGTGGTGCCGGCGGGCCGCCAGGTCGTGCTGTCCCTCGCCTCCGAGGGCGGGGGCGCGCACACGACCGACGGCATCCCCGACCACATGGTGATCCACTCCTTCTGGGCGCCGCGGCTGTTCGGGAAGCAGGACGTGGTGCCGGGCCGGACGAACCACATCACGTTCTCCACGAACGAACCGGGCGTGTACTGGGGGCAGTGCGCGGAGTTCTGCGGCCTGCAGCACGGGCGGATGAAGTTCCGCATCGCGGTGCTCGACGCGCAGCACTGGGACGCCTGGGTCAAGAACCAGAAGCTCCCGGGCGTCACGCCGACCGACGACCTCGCGAAGGAAGGCATGAACCTGTTCCTGAACGGCGTCTCCAGCGGCGGGCAGTGCATCGCGTGTCACGCCGTCGGGGGCACGGCGGCCAGCGCGAACGCGGCGCCGAACCTGACGCATTTCGCCGCCCGCGAACACGAGTGCTTCGCGGGCTGCGACTTCGAGACGTTCAACCCGGACGGCTCGCCGAACCTCGACGCCCTGTCGGCGTGGCTGACGGATCCGAACGCCGTGAAGCTCGGCGCGAAGATGCCCGACTACAACCTGAAGCCGGATGAGATCGACGCCCTGATGGCCTACCTGTACAGCCTGAAGTAGGAGCGAGGGAGCGATGGCGACCGCGACCGTGCCGGCGAGGCGAGGAGGGATCCTGCGCCGGCCGACGTCGACCACCGGCTTCTGGAGCTGGTTCACGACGATCGACCACAAGAAGATCGGCCTGCTCTACGGCTACACGGCGTTCACGTTCTTCATCATCGGCGGGCTCGAGGCGCTCGTGATCCGCGCGCAGCTCGCGCGGCCCGACCAGACCCTCGTGAACGCGGCGCAGTACAACCAGATCTTCACGATGCACGGCCTGACGATGATCTTCCTGTTCGTCATGCCGATGTCGGCGGCGTTCTTCAACTACCTGATCCCGCTGATGATCGGCGCGCGCGACGTGGCGTTCCCGCGGTTGAACGCCTTCTCCTACTGGCTGTTCCTGGTCGGCGGCCTGTTCCTGTACTCCAGCTGGTTCCTCGGCGGCGCGCCGAACGGCGGCTGGTTCGGCTACGCCCCGAACTCCACGACCGATCCGACCCCCGGCATGACGTTCTACGCGCTCGGCCTGCTGATCACCGGCATCGCGTCGTCGGCCGGCGCGATCAACCTCGCGGTGACCGTCGTGAACATGCGCGCCCCCGGCATGACGCTGTTCCGGATGCCGGTGTTCGTGTGGATGGGCCTCGTCGTGCAGTTCCTGCTGGCCTTCTCGCTGCCGATCATCACCGTGGCGCTGTTCGAGATGCTGTTCGACCGCCGGTGGGACACCGCGTTCTTCGATCCGACCCGGGGCGGCGATCCGATCCTGTGGCAACACCTGTTCTGGTTGTTCGGCCATCCCGAGGTCTACATCCTGATCCTGCCGGCGTTCGGCATCATCAGCGAGATCCTGCCGGTGTTCAGTCGCAAGCCGTTGTTCGGCTACCAGTTCGTCGTGTTCTCGGGCGTCGCGATCGGCTTCATCGGGTTCGGCGTGTGGGTCCACCACATGTACGCGGCGGGGCTGGGACCGGTCGCGAACACCGCGTTCGGCATCTCGACGGCGATCATCGCGATCCCGACGGGCGTCAAGATCTTCAACTGGATGGCGACGATGGCGGGCGGGGACCTCCATTTCGATACGCCGATGCTCTTCGCCGTGGGCGCCGTCGCGATGTTCGTGATCGGCGGGCTCTCGGGCGTGACGCACTCGGTCGTCCCGTCGGACTACCAGCAGACGGACACGTACTACGTGGTCGCGCACTTCCACTACGTGCTGTTCGGCGGCGCGGTGTTCGGGCTGTTCGCGGGCATGTACTACTGGTGGCCGAAGGTGTTCGCGCAGAAGCTCGGCGAGGGCATCGGCAAGGTGCAGTTCTGGCTGCTGATCATCGGGTTCAACCTGACGTTCGGCCCGATGCACATCCTCGGCCTCGAGGGGATGATCCGCCGCGAGTACACGTACCCTGCGGCGCTCGGGCTGACCTTCTGGAACGAGGTCTCGTCGGCCGGCGCGTACCTGATCGCGCTCTCCGTGCTCCTGTTCATCATCAACGTCGTGCGGACGCGGCGCCGCCACCGGCCGCTCGAGACCGACGACCCGTGGGACGCGCGGACGCTGGAGTGGATGACCGCGTGTCCGCCCGCGCCGTACAACTTCGAGACGATCCCCGTCGTGCACTCGCTGGACGAGTTCTGGCATCGCAAGTACGCCGAGGACAAGGAGGGCCGCCTGGTGCGGGTGCCCGCCGGCGCGGCCGAGCACGCGCCGGGGCCGGCGGCCGGCCACGGGATCCACATGCCGAGCCCATCGTTCTGGCCGCTCGTCGCGGCCATCGGCCTGCCGACGATCGCCTACGGCGTCATGTACTCGTGGTGGCTGGTCGGCGCCGGCGCGCTGATCCTCGTGATCGGGTTCACGGGCTGGGCGCTCGAGCCCTCGGTGGCGGACTGAGCCATGGCCGAGACCGCCGCCCACGCCGCGCGCCCGGTGCACGTCGAGGAGCACACGAGCACCGGCCTGCCCAACACGAAGCTCGCGATGTGGCTGTTCCTCGGATCGGAGTGCCTGCTCTTCGGGGCCCTGATCACGACGTACGTGCTGTACCGCGGCGCCAGCCAGACCGGCCCGTACCCCTCCGACGTGTTCGACATCCCCTACACGTCGGTGTCGTCGTTCGTCCTGCTGGCCAGCTCGGTCACGATGGTCCTGGCGCTGACCGCCGCCGAGAAGCACGACCACGTACGGATGCGGCTGTGGTTGCTCGCGACCGCGTTCCTCGGCATGACGTTCGTCGGCGGCCAGGTCTACGAGTTCACGCACTTCTACCGGGAGGGCCTGTCCCTGTCGACGAACCTGTTCGGCACGACGTTCTTCGTCCTGACCGGGTTCCACGGCGTCCACGTCACGGTCGGCATCCTGATGTTGCTCTCGCTCGTCGGCATGTCCTCGACGAACCGGCTGCCCGATGATCCGGCGTTCCCGGTCGAGATGGTCGGCCTGTACTGGCACTTCGTCGACGTCGTGTGGATCGTGATCTTCACCGTCGTGTACCTGATCCCGAACGCACCCCCGAAGTAGGCTCGAGGACGCGATGAGCGAGCACGACACGTTCCGGGAGGAGATCGGCGAAGAGGGCCTGACCGATCCGCGCGAGACCGGACGCCCGCACCGACCGCATCCGAGCGCGAAGGAATACATCCGGATCGGGATGATCCTCGCGGTCCTCACCTCGCTCGAGGTGTGGACCAGCTACTCGGGCCTGCCGCACGGCCTGATGATCACGTTCCTGTGGGTGATGTCGGCGATCAAGTTCGCGTTGGTCGTCCTGTGGTTCATGCACCTGCGGTTCGACGATCCCCGGTACTCGCGGTTCTTCATGCTGGGCCTCGTCGGTGCCTGCGTCCTGTACCTGCTGGTGTTGTTGTCCTTCCGGGTCTTCGCGAGGTAGCGGTGCTGCCCCCCTTCCGTGCCCACGTCGACGTCTGGGTGATCCTCGGCTCGGTCGTGGCCGCGTACCTGATCGCCGGCAAGCGCCACGCCGAGCGGACGGGCCAGCCGGTCTCGCTGCACGCGCGGCGTCTGTTCCTCGGCGGCATGCTGGCGCTCTGGGTGGGCGCCGACTGGCCGATCCACGACTGGGCCGAGCACTACCTGTACTCGATGCACATGGTGCAGCACATGCTGTTCACGCTGATCGCGGCGCCGCTGCTGGTTGCGGGGATCCCGGCGTGGCTGTGGCGGGACCTGCTCCGGAACCCGAGGGTGCGCCGGCTCTGGCGGTTCGTGACCCGGCCGCTCGTGGCGATCGTGATCTTCTACACGACGCTGCTGTTCTCGCACTGGCCGGCCGTCGTGACGTTCTCGACCCACTCCGAGCCCGGGCACTTCGCCCTGCACTGCGCCTTGGTGCTCTCGGCGATGATCATGTGGTGGCCGGTCGTCTCGCCCTTGCCGGAGATGCCGCCGATCACGCCGCCCGCGCAGATGCTCTACCTCTTCTTCGTGTCGCTCGCCCCGACCGTCCCGGCGGCGTTCCTGACGTTCGGGCGCGTGCCGCTCTACCCGGTGTACGCGACGTTCCCCCGCATCTGGGGCATCTCCGCGCTGACCGACGAGATGATCGCCGGGCTGACGATGAAGATCGGCGGCACGCTGATCCTGTGGACCGTGATCGCCACGATCTTCTTCCGCTGGGCCCGTCGAGAGCAGGACGAGGGCTGGGACGCGCTGCAGTGGCGCGACGTCGACGCCGAGATCCGCGCGGGGATCGATCGATGAGCGACCAGCCGGCGCGCGAGCGGCTGCTGCTCCCGATCCTGATCCCGGTGGTGGCGCTCGCCCTGATCGCGACGGTGCTGCTGCTGCTGTCCCGGGTCCTGCTCCGCGTCACGCCGACCGCCGCCACGATCACCGCGCTCATCGTCGCCGCATCGATCCTCGGCGTCGCGACGTACGTCGCGACGCGGCCACAGGTGAGCGGATCCTCGGTGCTGTTGATGGGCGGCGGCGTGCTCGGCATCGTGTTGTTCACCGGCGGCGTCGCGTTGCTCGTCGGCCAGCCGGGCAAGGAGGCGAAGCCGATCATCCTGTCGCTCGCCGCGCCGCAGGGCGCGGCGACGAAGGGCTTCGACGTCGACGCGCTCACGGGGCCGGCCGGCCTCGGCTTCTCGATCGCGTTCAACAACCAGGACGGCGGCATCCAGCACGACGTGGACATCGCGACCGAGGACCCCCTGAAGAACCCCGGCGCGACGATCCTGCTCCAGGGTGGGCCGACGACCGGGCCGGAGCAGATCCAGTACGCCGTGCACCCGCTCCCCGCGGGGAAGTACTACTTCTTCTGCACGTTCCACCCCACCGTGATGAACGGCACGCTGACGATCGCGGCCGGCGCGTCGCCGGGCGAAGGCGCCGGCAGCGCGGTGACGGTGAGCGCCAAGGGCCTCGCGTTCTCGACGAAGCTGATCGATCTGCCGGACGGACAGCCCGCACAGCTCACGTTCCAGAACCAGGATGCCGGGGTGACGCACAACATCGGGATCTACTCGGACCAGGGGTACACGCAGGAGGTGTTCCGCGGCAGCAGCGTGATCGGCGTCAACACCGCGACGTACACCGTCCCGGCTCTCCAGGCCGGCACCTACTACTTCAAGTGCGACTACCACCCGACGATGGTCGGGAAGGTCCAGGTCGGCAGCGGCGCCGCGCCGCCGAGCGGCAGTCCGGGGAGTCCCTCCGCCGGTCCCTCCCCGTAAGGTCGAACGCGTCGCGCGCGGTTAGCGTGGTCCGGATGCGGAAGCTGCTCGTCCTCGGCGTCGCCTGCGTGCTCCTCGGCGCATGCACGGCCGGTCGCCCCCAGAGCGGCGGCGGGGTGCGGGCGACGTCGTCGCCGCTCCCGGAGCTGCACGGCGCCGGCCTCGACGGCGCGAAGCTCTCGAGCGACGCGTTCCGGGGCAAGGTCCTCGTCGTGAACGTGTGGGCGTCGTGGTGCGGCCCCTGCACCCGTGAGCAGCCGCAGCTGGTCGACGTCGCCCGCCGCTACCGCAACCGCGGCGTCGCCTTCCTCGGCATCAACTCGATCGACCAGGTCGCGGCCGCACGGACGTGGGTCGCCCGGTACCACGTGCCGTACCCCAGCATCTCCGATCAGGCGGGGCGCTACGCCGCGACGCTCGGGTACGTCGGGCTGCCGGACACGTACGTCGTCGACCCGCACGGCACGATCCGCTACGTCGTGACGGGACCGACGGACGCGGCCCAGCTCTCGGGGCTGCTCGATCAGATCCTGGCGCCGAAGACCGGCTGAACCCGGACCAGCGCGTCGATCGCGACCGCGGCGAAGAGCGCGCCCAGGTACACGATCGAGAACTTGAAGAGCTTCCACGCCCGCGCGTCCGACGGCGCGCGCCACAGCTGGAGGGCCCGGTAGACGAACGCGCCGCCCAGCGCGATCGCGGTGCCGAGGTAGATCGGCCCCATCGAGGCGACCGGCACCAGCACGAGCGTCGTGCCGAAGAGCACGAGCGAATACAGGAAGATCTGCCGGCGGGTCTCGTCGTCACCGCGCACGACGGGCAGCATCGGCACGCCGGCCGCCGCGTAGTCGTCCTGGACGCGCATCGCGAGCGCCCAGAAATGCGGCGGCGTCCAGACGAAGATCATCGCGAACAACACCCAGGCCGGCCACGCGAGGCCGCCGGTGACCGCCGCCCAGCCGACCAGGACCGGCACGGCGCCGGCGGCGCCTCCGATCACGATGTTCTGCGTCGTGGTTCGCTTCAGCCACATCGTGTAGACGAAGACGTAGAACGCGATCGCCGAGAGCGCCAGCGTTGCGGCCAGCACGTTCACGGTCACGGCGAGGAACGTGAACGACACCGCCGCCAGCACGAAGCCGAACCGGAGCGCCTCGTCCGGGTCGACGCGATGGCCGGGGAGCGGCCGGTGGCGGGTCCGCCGCATCACCTGGTCGATGTCCCGATCGAGGTACATGTTGATCGCGTTCGCCGAGGCGGCGGCGAGCGTGCCGCCGATGAGGGTCGCGAGCACGAGCCACAGGGGCGGCAGGCCGTGCTCGGCGAGGACCATCGCCGGCACCGTCGTGATCAGCAGCAGGACGATGATGCGCGGCTTCGTGAGCGCCACGAAGGCGTTCACGGTGTCGGGGAACGGACGCCGTGTGCTCGCCGCGTCCGGTCCGTCGGCCGCGGCCGCCCGGACGGCGTCGGCCGGCGGCTCGCGGCGCGCCGTCACCGCGAGCGCCACCACCGATGCCCACACGAGCGCGGACATCGCCACGTGCGCGGCGCGCGCCCAGGTCGCGAGCTCGGTCAGGACGTTCGCGCCGCCGATCAGGATCTGGCCGACGAGCAGGGCCAGCGTCAGCGTCGCCAGCCGGACGAGCCGGTCGGATCGAGGCACCATCGTGCGAGCCCGGACGAGGCACCACACCACCAGGGCCGTGACCACGATCGCCAGGATCCGGTGCGCGAACATCTGGCCGGCGCCGTACACGGAGAGGTCGGGCAGCAGGCGCCCACCCATCAGGGGCCAGTCCCGGAACGCCAGGCCGGCGCCCTCGGCCCGGACGTACGTGCCGACGAGGAGCAGGCCGTAGGTGGCTCCGGCCGTCCACGCGGTGATACGGGCGTAGCCGCGGATCCCGCCGGGCTCGGCCGGTTGCGCGAGGATCGCGATCGCCACCGTCAGGCCGAGCACCACGAACGCGACGGCGAAGTGCAGCGTGACGACGCCGGGGGCCTCGTTCGTCGCGATGATCCAGCCGCCGATCGCCGCCTGCACGAGGAACAGCGGCGCGAGGGCCACGGCGAGCCATGCGGCGAGCGTCGGCACGGCCCGGGCGCGCCGTCCCCCGCGCGAGCGGATGAGGTCGGTCGCGGCGGCGCCGCAGAGCACGAGGGAGAGCGTTCCGGCGACGAAGGCCAGGAACCGGTGGGTGTACTCGATCAGCGTGTGGTACTCGAGGCGCGGGATCCACGAGCCGAAGCAGGTGGGCCAGTCGGGACAGCCGTCGCCCGACCCGGTCGCACGGACCACGCCGCCCCACGCGATCAACAACAACGTGAACGCGGCGGTGGCGATCGCGAGCCTGCGGAAGGTGCGCCTCATCAGGGTCCTCGTCATCCTACGCCCGTCGCGGAACGGAGGTCTCGCCCGAGCGCGGGCTTGCGATACTGGGCTCGATGGTGCTCGACGCCTCGCTCCCGCCCACGCTCCTGGATGTGCCGGCGCGCGTCGACGAGGTCCTGCGGATCGCGCTCGCCGCGCGACGCGCCGAGCTCGCGGCCATCGATCCGGATGCGACCGAGCCGATCGACGAGGTGATCCGGCTGCTCGAGGCCGGCGGCAAGCGGGTGCGTCCGTGCCTGTGCTACTGGGGGTTCCGGGCGGCGGGCGGCTCCGACGGCGACCCCATCCTCCGGGCGGCCGCCGCCCTGGAGCTGCTGCACACGATGGCGTTGATCCACGACGACGTGATGGATGCCTCGACCCGTCGCCGGGGCGTGGCGGCCGTGCACGTCCACCAGGCCGAGCGAGCCTCGAGCCGAGGGGACGTCGACCCCGCGCGCACCGGCGTCGCGGTGGCGATCCTCGCGGGCGACCTGGCGGCGGTGCTGGCCGACGGGCTGTTCCTGGACTCGGGGTTCGAGGCCGAGCGCCTGACGAACGCGCTCACGCGCTACCAGCGGATGCGGGTGGAGATGGCGGCGGGCCAGTACCTGGACCTCGTCGACGCCGACGTCGACGCGCGCCGGCTCGCGCAGCTGAAGGGCGGGGCGTACACGGTGCGGTGGCCGCTGTCGATCGGGGCGGCGCTCGCCGGCGCGTCCGAGGAGATCGACGTCGCGCTCGAGCGTTTCGCGGAGCCGCTCGGCCAGGCGTTCCAGCTTGCCGACGACCTGCGCGACGGCGATGCCCGTCCCGGCGTCGACCGCGATGCCGTCCGGGCGCTCGTGGCGGAGGCGCGCGCCACCCTCGCGTCGGCGCCGTTGGACCCGGTCGCGATGCGGGCGATGGACGCCCTCGCGGCGGTGATCGCGCATGACCGAAGACGTCCCGCTGCTCCGGCGGCTCTTCCGCGACGTGCCGGCCTGCCGGGTCGCGACGGTGCGCGCCGACGGCGGCCCGCACGTCGCCGCGCGGTGGTTCGTGTGGCTCGAGGACGCCGTCTGGGTCTCCACGCGGATCGGCGATCAGACGTGGGAGAACGCGACCGCCGACCCCCGGATCGCGGTCCTGATCGACCGCGGCCGCGATTGGAACGAGCTGGCCGGCGCGCGGGTCCAGGGGGTCGGCGAGCTCCTGCCGGCGGAGCACCCCGACCTGCGCGAGCCGATGTCCGCCTGGCACGACAAGTACCGGCCGATGTTCGGGTCGGGCGGCTTCGACCGATTCGCGAGAGACGTTGTCTCGCTGGGGTTCGTGCGGGTCGTCCCTGCCAGGGTCGAGTCCTGGAACCACGCGGTCGAACCCTAGCGACGACCCCGCGCCACCCGGCCCCGTGACGCCGTTGCCAACTGCGGTAGCCTTCGGCTTGTGAAACTTTTCACAAGCCGCTCCGCGGGGCGGCTGGGGGGGTCTCGTGGGCGTTCGCGCGGGCGCTGAGCCGATCGAGACGGACGTGCTCGTCGTGGGCGCCGGTCCCGGCGGGGCGGCGACCGCCTACCACCTCGCCCGCCACGGGATCGACGTCACGATGGTCGAGCGGGCCACGTTCCCCCGGGAGAAGGTGTGCGGGGACGGGATCACGCCGCGCGGCGTCAAGGCGATGCTCGCGATGGGCATCGACACGGACGACCCCCGGTTCGAGCGGGTGATCGGACTGCGCGTCCACGCCCGGAACACCACGATCGATCTGCCGTGGCCCGACCTCACGACGTTCCCGCCGTACGCGCTGGTGATGACGCGGCTCGACTTCGACCAGCTCCTCGCCCAGCGCGCGGTGAAAGCGGGCGCGCGGCTGTACGAGGCGACGGAGGCGGTCGCCCCGCTCATCGAGGACGGCTGGGTCCGCGGCGCCACGGTGCGACCCGCCGGCGACAAGGACGGTCCCACCACCGAGATCCGGGCCCGGTTCACGGTGGCGGCCGACGGCGCGGCGAGCCGCTTCGCGGCGCCCGCCGGGGTCCGCCGGGACGACGCGCGTCCCCTCGGGATCGCCGCCCGCCGCTACTACCGGACCGACTACCACCCCGGGCCCTGGTTCGAGTCCTGGCTCGACCTCTGGGACGGCGACATGCTGCTGCCGGGCTACGGGTGGCTGTTCCCGGTCGCCGGCGGCAGGGTCAACCTGGGCGGCGGGCTCCTGAACACGTTCAAGCACTTCCACGACATCTCCGCGCAGCAGCTCTTCGGCGCGTTCGCGCGGATGCTGCCCGCCGAGTGGGAGATCTCCGAGGAGACGGCGGACGGCCGGGTGCTGTCCGGGCCGCTCCCGATGAGCCTCAACCGCGCGCCCCAGGCGGTGCCCGGCCTGCTGCTCGTGGGCGATGCGGCCGGCGCCGTCAACCCCTTCAACGGCGAGGGCATCGCCTACGCGATCGAGACCGGCGAGATCGCCGCGGACCTCCTGCACGAGGCCCTCGTGAAGGACCGTCCGGGCGTCGCGATGCTCTACCCGCAGGTGCTCCGGGACACGTACGGGCGCTACTTCTTCATCGGACGGCAGTTCGCGAAGATGGTCGGGAAGCCGGCCGTGATGGGGCGCGCCACGAAGCACCTGCTGCCGAACCGCACCGTGATGCGGTTCGCGCTCCGGGTGATGGGCAACCTGACAGACGGACCGGACGGCGACATCCAGGATCGGATGTTCGATCTGCTGCAGAGGCTGGCGCGGGCGTCGTGAGCGAGCGCCGTAGGATGGGGCCGCGATGCTGATCGACTACCTGCCGATCGTCGTCATGGCGGTGCTCGCCACGGTGTTCGCGGTCGGCTCGCTGGCGGCATCGGCGATGCTCCGCCCGCGTCACCCGAACCCGGTCAAGCTCTCGGCCTACGAATGCGGCAACGACCCGGTGCGGCTGCCGCGCGGCGAGCGGTTCAGCGTGAAGTTCTATCTGACCGCGATGCTGTTCATCATCTTCGACATCGAGGCGATCTTCCTGTTCCCCTGGGCGGTGCAGTTCCGCGCGCTCGGGGTGTTCGGCCTCGGCGAGATGGCCGTGTTCATCGGGCTGGTCTTCGTCGCGTACGTGTACATCTGGCGCAAGGGCGGGTTCGAGTGGTCGGCGGCGACACCCGTCGAGCCGGAGGACGTCGTCGAGCGCGAGCGCGAACTGCACCTGCACGAGGCGGGCCGTGCCGGCTGAGCGCTTCGAGGGCGTGCACCTGGGCAAGACGCCCGAAGAGGTCGAGGAAGAGGTCGAGCGCGGCGTCCTGCTGACGACGCTCGACCGGGCGGTCGGGTGGGCCCGGAAGCAGTCGATGTGGCCGGCCACGTTCGGTCTGGCGTGCTGCGCGATCGAGATGATGTCGGCCGGCGCCGGCCAGTACGACCTCAGCCGCTGGGGGATGGAGCTGTTCCGCGCCTCGCCGCGGCAGGCGGACCTGATGATCGTGGCCGGCCGCGTCTCGCAGAAGATGGCGCCGGTCCTGCGGCGGATCTACGACCAGATGGTCGAGCCGAAGTGGGTCATCTCGATGGGCGTGTGCGCCTCGGCCGGCGGCATGTTCACGAACTACGCGATCGTCCAGGGCGTCGACACGATCGTGCCGGTCGACATCTACGTTCCCGGCTGCCCGCCGAAGCCGGAGATGCTGATGTACGGCATCCTGAAGCTCCAGGGGAAGGTCCGCACGTCGGAGCCGTTCCGATGAGCCCCGAGGACCTGGCCCAACGATTGCGTTCGCGGTTCCCCGACGTCGTCGTGACGCGCGGCGAGGTCACGGTGGTGCTCGAACGCGACGACCTCCTCGACGCGCTCGGATGGCTCCGCGACGAGGACGGCGTCGAGCTGGGGTTCCTCTCGAGCCTGAGCGCGACGCACTGGCCGGACGCGGAGCCGGCGTTCTGGATGGACTACGAGCTCCGGTCGATGACGCGGCTGCACCGGATCCGCGTGAAGGTCGGCCTGCCGGCGGAGGACCCGCACGTGTCCCGAGCGTGACCCCGATGTTCCCGACCGCGAACTGGCACGAACGCGAGACGTTCGACTTCTTCGGCATCGTGTTCGACGGGCACCCCGAGCTGACCCGCATCCTGCTGCCCGACGACTGGGAGGGCCATCCGCTGCGCAAGGACGAGCCGCTCGGCGGGGTGCCGACCTGGTTCCACGGCGCGACGGTGCCGCCGATCGACGAGCGAGGGATGGCGTGAGCCGCGACACCTCCGACATGGCGGCGGCGCGCGACGGCGTGACGGACCTCACCGCCGGGTTCCGCGATCCGGCGACCGGGGAGTTCCGCCAGGAGACGATGATCATCAACATGGGGCCGCAGCACCCCTCGACGCACGGGGTGCTCCGGCTGCTGCTGGAGCTGGACGGCGAGACCGTGATCCGGTGCAAGCCGGTGATCGGCTACCTCCACACCGGCATCGAGAAGAACACCGAGTACCGGACGTGGGTCCAGGGCGTCGCGTTCGTCACCCGGGCCGACTACCTCTCGCCGTTCTTCAACGAGCTCGGCTACTGCCTCGGGGTCGAGCGGCTCCTCGGCATCGAGGCCGCCGCCGCGAGCCCAGGTGATCCGCGTCCTGGTCTGCGAGCTCAATCGGATCGCCTCCCACCTCATCTACCTCGCCACCGGCGGCCTCGAACTCGGCGCGGTCTCCGTGATGCTCTACGGCTTCCGCGAGCGCGAGATCATCCTCGATCTGTTCGAGGCGATCACCGGGCTGCGGATGAACCACGCGTACATCCGGCCGGGCGGCGTGCTGATGGACCTGCCGGAGGAGGGACCGCAGAAGATCCGCGACATCCTCCGCATCCTGCCCGGACGCATCGACGAGTACGAGACGCTCCTGGACGACAACCCGATCTGGCGTGAGCGGAACGAGGGCGTCGGCGTGCTGCGCGCGGACGAGGCGCTCGCGCTCGGCGTGACCGGGCCGGTCCTCCGCGCCGCGGGCGTGGCGGCGGATCTGCGCAAGGACATGCCGTACGCCGGGTACGAGACCTACGACTTCGACGTGCCGGTGCGGATGGAGGCCGACGCCTACGCGCGGTACCGGGTCCGGATCGAGGAGATGCGCGAGTCGCTGAAGATCGCCGCGCAGGCGTTCGAGCGGTTGGACGACACGCCCGGCCCGGTGATGGTGGCCGACCCGAAGGTGGGGTGGCCGCCGAAGCTCTCGGTCGGCCCCGACGGGATCGGCAACGACCCCGAGTACCTGCGCCACATCATGGAGGAGTCGATGGAGGCCCTGATCCATCACTTCAAGGCCGTGACCCAGGGCGTGGAGGTCCCGCCGGGCGAGGTCTACAGCGCGGTGGAGTCCCCGCGCGGGGAGCTCGGGTTCCACATCGTCTCGACGGGCGAGCATCGTCCCGTACCGCGTGAAGATCCGCGACCCGTCGTTCGTGAACCTCCAGGCGCTGCCGGCGATGATCGAGGGGTACCTCGTGGCCGATTCCGTCGCCGCGAACGCGTCGATCGATCCGGTGATGGGCGGGGTGGACCGCTGATGCCGGTGTTCGAGGACGACGTGCTCGAGGACGCGCGGGCGATCATGTCCCGCTATCCGGAGCAGCACCGGCGCTCGGCCGTGATGCCGCTGCTGTACCTGGCGCAGTCGGTCGACGGGATGGTCTCGGCCGACGCGCTCCGCGAGATCGGCGGGCTGCTCGGCATCACCACCGCCGAGGTCCAGGCCGTCGCGTCCTTCTACACGATGTACCGCCTGCGACCGACCGGCACGCACGTCGTGAACGTCTGCACGAACCTCGCCTGCAAGCTGCGCGGCGCCGGCGACGTGTTCGAGGCGGCGCACGAGGCGGCCGGCGTCGACGCACGGCCAGGAGATGTCGGACGACGGCCTGTTCACCGTCCACGAGGAGGAGTGCCTCGGCGTGTGCGACCACGCGCCCGCGGTGCAGGTGGACCTGTGCAACCACGACGAGATGACGCCCGCGCGGATGCGCGAGCTGGTCGCGCAGCTGCGCGCCGGCGATGTCCCGGAGCCGGCGCGAGGGCCGGCGTTCGAGAGCTTCCGCGCCGCGTCCCGGGCGCTCGCGGGGCTCGAGGCGGTGCCGACGGCGTGACGCTCATCGTTCGAGCGGCGGCTCACGCGCGACTGGGACGACCCGTCCGTGATCGGCCTCGACGGGTACGTGGCGAAAGGCGGCTACGCCGGTCTGACCGCGGCGCTCGGCATGGCCGACGCCGACATCGTGGAGCTGGTGAAGGCGAGCGGCCTCCGCGGCCGCGGCGGCGCCGGCTTCCCGACCGGGATGAAGTGGGGATTCGTGCCGCGCGACATCGGCAAGCCGACGTACGTCGTGGTGAACTTCGACGAATCCGAGCCGGGCACGTGCAACAACCGCGAGCTCGTCGAGCGCGATCCGCACCGGCTCCTGGAGGGCGCCGCCATCGCGGCGCTCGCGATCGGCTGCGAGACGGCCTACATCTACGTCCGCGGCGAGTACCTGTGGCAGAGCATCGTGCTGGAGCGTGCGATCGCCGAGGCATACGCGAACGGCTCCCTCGGCGCCGACGTCCGCGGATCCGGGAAGCGGGTAGACGTGGTGCTGCACCGCGGCGCCGGCGCCTACATCTGCGGCGAGGAGACCGCGCTGTTGAACTCGCTGGAGGGCCTGCGCGGCCAGCCGCGGCTGCGCCCGCCGTTCCCGGCGGTGGAGGGCCTGTTCGCCTGCCCGACCGTGATCAACAACGTCGAGACGCTGATGAACGTGCCGGACATCGTGGTCCGGGGCTCGGACTGGTTCCGCGAGCTCGGCACCGAGAAGTCGCCCGGCACGAAGATGGTCACGGTCAGCGGCAAGGTCGAGCGGCCCGGCAACTACGAGATCCCGCTCGGCACGCCGTTCCGGGTCGTCCTGGAGGAGCTGGCCGGCGGCGTCCTCGGCGGGCGGGCCCTGAAGGCGTGGACGCCCGGTGGCTCCTCCACGCCGATGCTGACCGCCGCGCACGTCGACACCGGCCTGGATTACGAATCGCTCGCCGCCGCCGGCTCGATGCTGGGCACCGCCGCGATCATGGTGATGGACGAGACCGACTGCGTCGTGGACTGCGCCGCGCGCATGGTCCGCTTCTACGCCCACGAATCCTGCGGGAAGTGCACGCCGTGCCGCGAGGGCAGCTGGTGGGCGACGCGCGTCCTCGGGCGGCTCGAGGACGGCCAGGGCCGCCCCGAGGACCTCCCGATCATGGTGGACATGGGCAAGAACCTGCTGTTCCGCGCGTTCTGCGCGCTGGCCGACGGCACCGCGTCGGTCATCAACTCGAGCCTCGCGCACTTCCGCGACGAGTACGAGGAGCACGTCCGGCTCGGCGGATGTCCGCTGAAGGTGGCCCACGAGGAGCTCCAGGAGGTCGGCGCGTGAGCCAGGCGCCCGACCAGGTCACGCTGACGATCGACGGCTCGGAGGTCACGGTGCCGAAGGGCACGCTGATCATCCGGGCCGCCGAGCAGCTCGGGATCGAGATCCCCCGGTTCTGCGACCACCCCTACCTCGCGCCGGCGGGCGCGTGCCGCCAGTGCTACGTGCAGATCGAGGGGCAGGGGAAGCTCCAGACCTCGTGCACGTCCACCGTGGCCCCCGGCATGATCGTGCTCGACGCAGAACACCAGCGAGGCCGCGCGCGAGGCGCAGGTCGCGAACCTCGAGTTCCTGCTGCTCAACCACCCGCTCGACTGCCCGATCTGCGATCGCGGCGGCGAGTGCCCGCTCCAGGACCAGGCGCTCGCGTACGGCCCGGGGGAGAGCCGGTTCACCGACGCGAAGCGCGTGTACCCGAAGCCGGTGCCGATGTCGCCGCTCGTGAACCTCGACCGCGAACGGTGCGTCCTGTGCGCGCGATGCACGCGGTTCTGCGACGAGATCAGCGGCGATCGCTTCCTCGAGCTGTTCGCGCGCGGGGCCGACGAACAGGTCTCGATCGCCGCGGGCGAGGACTTCCGGTCGCCGTTCTCCGGCAACACGATCCAGATCTGCCCGGTCGGCGCGCTCACGTCGGCGCCGTACCGGTTCGTCGCACGCCCGTTCGATCTGTCCTCGGGCGACTCGATCTGCCAGCACTGCAGCGCCGGCTGCAACATCCGCGTGGACGTCCGCCGCGACGAGGTCGTCCGGGTCCTCGCGCGCGACAACCCGGACGTGAACGACGCCTGGATCTGCGACAAGGGGCGGTTCGCGTTCACGCGGTGGGACGCCCCCGCGCGCATCACGACGCCGCTGATCCGCGACCGGGGCCTCGAGCCGGCCTCGTTCGGCGAGGTCCTGCCGTGGGTCGCCGCGCGGTGCACGGATGCACGGGTCGCGATCGTGACGGGCGGCCGCTTGATGGACGAGGACGCGTACGCGCTGTCGAAGCTGGCCCGCACGGTGCTCCGCACGAACGATCTGGACCACCGCCGCGAGGTCCACGGCGGCGTCGCGGAGGAGCGCGCGGCCGCCGGCGCGCTCGACGTCACGTACCGCGACGTCGAGCGCGCGCGCACGATCGTCGTGGTCGGCCTCGACGCCGAACAGGAGGTGCCGATCCTGCACCTGCGGATCCGCAAGGCCGCCGCGCGCGGCGCGAAGGTCTTCGTGATCCATCCGCGCCGCACGCGCCTGCACGACGTCGCCGAGCACGTCCTGGTCCGGCCGGGCCAGGAGGCGCACGTCCTCGAGCGGATCCGTGACGGCGTCGACGACGGTTCGCCGGAGGCGCGGATCGGCGCGGCGCTGCGCGAGGCCGGCGACGCCGGTGTGGTGCTGGCCGGTCGGCGCCTGGCCGAACACCCCCTGGCGACCGACGTCGCGCTCGAGGCCGCGATGAAGGCGGGCGCCCGGTTCGGCCTGGTCGATCGCCGCGCGAACGACCGCGGCGCCCTGCGCGCCGGCGTGCATCCGGGGTTGCTGCCGGGCGGCCGCCGCGTGTCCGTCGTCGCCGAACGTGAGGAGGTCGAGGCGCTCTGGGGCCCGATCGTGGTCGCCGACGAGGGCCGTTCGACGATCGAGATCCTGCGGGCCTGCGCCGAGCGGCAGGTCGACGTGCTCTACCTGATCGGCGTCGACCCGCTGGGCGACGTGCCCGACGCGGCGCTCGCCCGGCTGGCGCTCCAGAACGTGCCGACCCTGATCGTGCAATCCCTCGAGCTCGCCGACCTCGAGCGCGTACGCCGACGTGTTCCTGCCGGCCTCGACCTTCCTCGAGCGCGACGGCCACGTGACCGACTGGGAGGGCAGGAGCCAGCGGGTCCGCGCGATGCGGCAGGCCGAGGGGATCAGCCGGGCGGACTGGGAGATCTTCGCCGGGCTGGCGGCGGCCATGGGCGGCGACCTGGGCTTCGACACGCTGGAGGAGCTGCACGCCGAGATGGCGCCGCTGTGGGCCGCGTGGGAGCCGGCCGACCGCCCGACGGCCTGGGCCGGCGCGGGCGCGCCGCAGTGGCCCGAGGACCTCACGCTGTTCACGTACCCGCTGCTCGTCGACGAGGGCCGGCTGTCCGAGGGCGCGGCCGACCTGAAGGAGGCCCTCGAGGACGAGGCGTTCGCGGAGATGCACCCGGACGACGCCATGAAGCGCGGGCTGACCGACGGCGCGCCGGTCCGCCTGGTCACCGACGGCGGCGAGGCCGTCGTGCCGCTGCGGGTCACCGAGGGCGTCGCCGCCGGCGCCGTGTTCGTGCCCTTCAAGCAGCCGGGGCTCGCGGCGAACACGCTGCTGTCGGGACGCACGACGGCCGCGGTCGCGGTCGAGGCCGTGGAGGACGCGACGGTCGGGAGCGGGGACGCATGAGCGGCATCGACTGGACGATCATGGTCGGCAAGGTCGTCGTCGTGTTCGCCGGCCTGCTCATCTCGGTGATGCTCTACATCTGGATGGAGCGCAAGGTGATCGCGGACATGCAGACGCGGGCCGGCCCGATGCGTGCGGGCCCGCGCGGCGTGCTGATCACGCTCGCCGACGGGATCAAGCTCTTCTTCAAGGAGGGCATCACCCCGACGAACGCCGACCGGCCCGTGTACCAGATCGCGCCGGCGATCGCGATGATCCCGGCGTTCCTCGCGTTCGCGGTCGTGCCGTTCGGCGCGCCGGTGTACATCTTCGGACGCATCGTGCCGCTGCAGCTGGCCGACCTGGACATCGGGGTCCTGTGGGTCCTGGCGATGACCTCGATCGGCGTCTACGCGGTGGTGCTCGCCGGCTGGTCCTCCGGCTCGAACTATCCGTTGCTCGGCGGCGTGCGTTCGACGGCGCAGATGATCAGCTACGAGGTGGCGATGAGCCTCGCGCTCGTCGCCGTGATCATGTTCAGCGGGCACCTGCGGATGTCGGAGATCGTGAGCCAGCAGGGCCGCGTGTGGAACGTGGTCCCGCAGTTCCCGGCCTTCCTCCTGTTCCTGATCTGCGCGCTCGCCGAGGTGAACCGGCCGCCCTTCGACCTTGCGGAGGCCGAGACCGAGCTCGTTGCGGGCTTCCACACCGAGTACTCGGGCATCAAGTTCGCGCTGTTCTACCTGGGCGAGTACGTGAACACCGTGACCATCTGCGCGGTCGCGGTGACGCTGTTCCTCGGGGGGTGGCGCGGGTGGTGGCCGTTCGACGGCGCATGGGCGTGGCTCGGGCCGGTGCTGTGGTTCGTGCTGAAGGTCACGGCGATCGTCTACGTGATGATCCTGATCCGGGGGACGCTGCCGCGGATGCGCTACGACCGCCTGATGAACTTCGGGTGGAAGTACCTGATCCCCCTCGGGCTGTTCTGGGTCTTGGCGACGGGAGCCATCGTCGTCCTGCCTGACCGGTACGGAGGGGGCTTCCTCGGTCGCGGAACGATCATGGCCCTGGGTTCGATCATCGCGATCTTCCTCGTGATGAGTCTGGTCAAGCAGGTGCTCGAAACGAGGAACGACGAGGTCGACGCGTGAGCGACGAGCCGAACGACGTCCGAGCCCGAACGCCGGCCGGTGACGCCCTGGTGGGCGATCACGAAGGGCTTCGCGACCGTCTTCAAGCAGACCTTCCGGCGCGACAACACCGAGCAGTACCCGAAGGAGATCGTCGAGCCGCCGCCGCGCGCCCACACCGGCCGGCACCGCCTGAACCGGCACGAGAACGGCCTGGAGAAGTGCATCGGCTGCGAGCTCTGCGCCTACGCGTGCCCGGCCGACGCGATCTGGGTCGAGGGCGAGGACAACGATCCCGCCGACCCGGTCAGCCCCGGCGAGCGGCACGCGAAGGACTACCAGATCAACTACCTGCGCTGCATCATGTGCGGTCTCTGCGTCGAGGCGTGCCCGACGCGCGCGCTCACGCTGACCAGCTCCTACGAGATGGCGTTCACCTCCCGCGAGGACGCGATCTTCACGAAGGAGCAGCTCCTCGAGCCGCCGCCGCCGCTCGGCACCGATCGCCGTCGCGAAGGAGGGCCGCTGATGCCCTTCGACAACATCGTGTTCTGGGTCTTCGCGCCGATCTCGATCGCGAGCGCGGTCGGCATGCTCCTGATGCGCAACGCCGTGCACGCGGCGCTGTTCCTGATCGTGAACTTCTTCTGCCTCGCGGTGTTCTACCTGCTGCTCGACGCGCCGTTCCTGTTCGCCGTGCAGATCATCGTGTACGCGGGCGCGATCATGGTGCTGTTCCTGTTCGTGATCATGCTGCTCGGCGTCGACAGCGGGCTCGACGTCCGCGAGCGGCTGGCCGGCCAGCGGATCATCGCGATCGTGCTGGCGGTGGGCTTCGTCGCCGAGATGTTCGTGGCGGTCCGCGCGGGGATCGGGTTCGCGACGAAGGCGCCGGACGGGTTCGACGCGGTGAACGCCGGCGGCAACGCGCAGGCCGTGGCGACGGTGCTGTTCCGCGACTACTTCTTCCCGTTCGAGGTCACGTCGATCCTGCTGATCGTCGCGGCGATCGCGGCGATGGTGCTGGCCCGCCGGGAGATGCGCGCCGTGACGCAGGCCGAGCTCGACGCCCGTGCGGCCGATGCCGGCGACGACGAGCCCGCCGGGGTGGCCTCGTGAGGACGCCGATCGCGTACTTCGTCTTCCTGAGCGGCATCCTGTTCGCGCTCGGCTCGGTGGGGGTCCTGCTCCGGAAGAACGCCCTGATCATCTTCATGTCGGTCGAGCTGCAGCTGAACGCGGTCAACCTGGCGCTCGTCGCGTTCTCCCGGATGCACAACGACCTGACCGGGCAGGTCCTGGCCTTCTTCTCGATGGTGGTGGCCGCGGCCGAGGTCGTCGTGGGCCTCGCGATCATCGTGGCGATCTACCGGCGGCGGCGGTCGGTCGACGTCGACGACGCCCGGGAGCTGCGGTGGTAGCGCAGGTGGCGCAGGCGCTGAGCGCCTCGACGGGCCACGACGTCCTGTGGTTGATCCCGCTCCTGCCGCTCGCCGGCGCCGTCATCGACCTGTTCTTCGGGAAGCGGCTGGGACGCTGGGCCGGCATCCTGGCCTCGGCGACGGTCCTGTCGTCCTTCGTCGTGGGCGTCGCGGTGGTCCGCGACCTCGGGGCGCGGCCGGAGGGCGAGCGGCTGTTCCTGTCGCACCTGTTCGACTGGATCTCGGTCGGCGCGTTCCACGTCGGCGCGGATCTGCAGCTCGACGCGCTGAGCGCGACGATGATCCTCGTGGTCACCGGCGTCGGCGCGCTGATCACGATCTACGCGATCGGCTACATGCGCGACGATCCGCGCTACGGCCGCTTCTTCGCGTACATGAACCTGTTCGTCTTCTTCATGCTGATGCTGGTCATGGGCGCGAACTACCTGGTCCTGTACCTCGGCTGGGAGGGCGTCGGCCTGTGCTCGTACCTCCTGATCGGGTTCTGGTTCGAGAAGCCCGAGAACGCCGAGGCGGCGAAGAAGGCCTTCATCACGACCCGGATCGGCGACACGGCGATGCTGATCGGGATCGTGCTGATCGGGGTGACGTTCGGCACGCTCGATTTCGCCGGCGTCTTCGGATCGGCCGGCGAGCTGACGAAGACGACCGCGACGGTGATCGCGCTCCTGCTCTTCGCCGGCGCGGTCGGGAAGTCGGCGCAGGTCCCGCTGCACGTCTGGCTGCCGGACGCGATGGCCGGTCCGACGCCGGTCTCGGCGCTGATCCACGCCGCCACGATGGTCACCGCCGGGGTGTACCTCGTGGTCCGGTCGCACGTGCTCTTCGAGATGTCGGGGGTCGCGCTCGACGTCGTCGCCGTGATCGGGACGATCACGCTGGTGTTCGCCGGGACGTGCGCGTTGGCGCAGTGGGACATCAAGCGCGTGTTGGCGTATTCCACGATCAGCCAGCTCGGGTACATGTTCCTGGCCGTCGGTCTGCGGGCCTACGGGATCGCGATGTTCTTCCTGGTCGCGCACGCGTGCTACAAGGCGCTGCTCTTCCTGGGCTCCGGCTCGGTGATCCACGGCATGCACGACGAGCAGGACCTGCGGCAGATGGGCGGCCTGCGACGGGCGATGCCGATCACCGCCGTCACGATGGGGATCGGCGCGCTGGCGCTCGCGGGGTTCCCGTTCCTGGCGGGGTTCTTCGCGAAGGACCTCGTCCTGGAGATCGCCGAGACGACCGGGCACTGGACGTACTACGCCCTGGGAACGCTCGGCGCCGTCCTGTCCGTGCTCTACATCGGGCGGCTGTGGTTCCTGACGTTCGGCGGGCAGGCCCGCAGCGAGCGGGCGGAGCACGCGCACGAGTCCGCGCCGATCTTCTGGGTGCCGCTCGCGGTCCTCGCCGCCGCGGCGACGCTCGCGGGCCTCCTGAGCACGACCGCCGGAGGGGAACCTCGAGACCTGGCTGCGGTCGGTGGTCGGGATCGCCGAGGAGGGGACGCAGGGCCTCGCGACCCCGGTGTTCTACGCGATCGCGATCGCGATCACCCTCGTGGGGATCGTGGTGGCCTGGTGGGTCTACGGGTCGGGCCGCGTCGACTGGCAGGCTCTCCGCGACCGCCTCGAGCCGCTGCCCCGGTCCGCGCTCAACGGCTGGTACGTCGATCGCGCCTACGACACCGCGGTGATCCAGCCCGCGAAGGCCGGCGCCCGCATCACCGCGTACGTCGTCGACGCCGGCATCATCGACGGCGCGGTGAACGCCGTCGGGGGCGGCGTGAAGCGGCTGGCACAGGGCGGCCGCCTGATCCAGACCGGCTTCGTCCGCACGTACGCGCTCGTGCTGTTCGTCGGCACCGTCGCGATCCTCGCCTACGTCGGGGTGCGGCTGTGAACGGCTCGATCCTGTCGGTCGTGATCTTCCTGCCGCTCGTCGGCGTCGCGGTGCTGGCCGTGGGCGGCCGGCGGATGACCGACGAGAACGCCCGCTGGGTCGCGTTCGTCACGGCGCTCGCCACGTTCGTCGCGTCGCTCGTGATGCTCGGCGACGTGAACCGGACGGCGGCGGGCTACCAGTTGGTCGAGGACACCTGGTGGGTCCGCTCGGTGGGGCTGCGGTACCTCGTCGGCGTCGACGGGTTCAGCCTGTGGCTCGTCCTGCTCAGCACGTTCCTGTTCCCGATCTCGATCCTCGCGTCGTGGAAGATCGACCGGAACGTGGCGCGGTACTTCGCGGCGATCCTGGCGTTGGAGACGGCGGTGCTCGGCTCGTTCCTCGCCCTCGACCTGCTGCTGTTCTTCCTGTTCTTCGAAGCGATCCTGGTCCCGATGTACCTGATCATCGGCGGCTGGGGGAGCGCGAACCGCGTCTACGCCGCGATCAAGTTCTTCCTGTTCACGATGGCCGGCTCGGCGTTCCTGCTGGTCGCGATCCTGTTCCTGTACTCGCGGTCGGGGCAGGGCGGCGACGCCTCGTTCGACGTGCGGCAGCTCACGCAGGTCGCGGCGGGGCTCCCGGTGCAGACCTCGCGCTTGCTCTTCCTGGCGTTCTTCGTGGCGTTCGCCGTGAAGGTGCCGCTGTTCCCGCTGCACACGTGGCTTCCCGACGCGCACACCGAGGCGCCGACGGCCGGCTCGGTGCTGCTGGCCGGCGTCCTGCTGAAGGTCGGCGCGTACGGCCTGCTCCGGTTCAACCTGACGCTGTTCCCCGAGGCCTCGAAGCACTTCGCGACGTTCGTGTCGGTGCTGGCGGTGATCGGCATCGTCTACGGCGCGATCTGCGCGCTGATGCAGACCGACGTGAAACGGCTCGTGGCGTACTCGAGCGTCTCGCACCTGGGCTTCGTGGTCCTCGGGATCTTCGCGTTCACGCAGCAGGCGATCACCGGCGGCGTCCTGCAGATGGTGAACCACGGCCTCGCGACGGGGGCGCTGTTCCTGCTCGTCGGGATGGTCTACGAACGCACGCACACCCGCGAGCTCTCCGAGATGGGCGGGCTCGCGAGCGTGATGCCGTGGTTGCTCGGCGCGTTCCTGTTCGTCGTGTTCGCCAGCGTCGGGCTGCCCGGGCTCAACTCGTTCGTCGGGGAGTTCCTCGTGGTGCTCGGGACGTTCGCGGTGAGCCACTGGTTCGGCTCGATCGCGGTGCTCGCCGTGATCCTCGCCGCGATCTACCTGCTGTGGTCCTACCAGCGGGTGGCCTACGGACCCGTCCACGAGGAGCACCGGCACCTGCCCGACCTCTCGGGACGCGAGGTGGCCGTGCTCGCCCCGGTCCTCGCGTTGATACTGGTGCTCGGGATCTATCCGAAGCTCCTGACCTCGTCGATCGACCCCTCGACGAAGGCGACGATCGCGCACGTGCAGCCGGCGGGGCAGACGACCGACGTGGGCCAGGTCCGGGCGACGGGAGCGACCCCCTGATGCCGACGCCGCAGCTGGTCCTGCAGCCGGTCCTGCCCGAGATGATCCTCTGCGCGGCAGCGATCGTCGGCATGCTGTACGAGGCGTTCGCCCGGCGCTCGGAGCGCTCGATCCACCTGGGGATCGCGCTCGTCGGCGTGGCCGGCGCCGCCGCCGCCGCGTACACGCTGTGGAACTGGACGGGCGCGCCGTTCGTGCTGGGCGACACGGTGGCCGCCGACCGCTTCGCCGCGCTCGCGGCGTTCGTCCTGCTCGGCGCGGCCGCGTTCGGGTGCCTCTACTACGCCCACTACGCGGAGCGCGAGCCGGAGGCCTACCGCGGCGAGTTCTACCCGCTCGTGCTGTTCGCGACGGCCGGGCATGATCCTGATCGCGGCCGCGAACGACCTCATCGTCATGTTCCTGGCGCTCGAGCTGCTGTCGCTCTCCCTCTACGTGCTGACCGGGATCACCGGCACGCGGCGCTCGACGGAGGCCGCGATGAAGTACTTCCTGCTGGGCGCGTTCTCCTCTGCCTTCTTCCTGTACGGCGTCGCTATGGCGTACGGGGCGACGAACACGACGAAGATCGTCGGCGTCACGTCGCCCGGCATCGTGCAGGCCCTCGCCGGCCAGACCGGCTCGCAGGCGCTCGCCCTGCTGGCGATGGCGTTCCTGCTGATCGGGTTCGGGTTCAAGGTGTCCTCGGCGCCGTTCCACATGTGGACGCCCGACGTCTACCAGGGCGCGCCCACGCCCGTCGTCGCGTACATGAGCGCCGCGACGAAGGTCGCCGCCTTCTTCGCGCTGATCCGGGTGTTCGACGTGGCGCTGCAGCCGCTGACGTGGGACTGGACGCCGCTCGTCTACGCGCTCGCGGCGCTCTCGATCGTGGTCGGCTCGGTCCTCGCGATCGCACAGCGGGACATCAAGCGGATGCTCGCGTACTCGAGCGTGGCGCAGGCCGGCTTCATCCTCACGGGGCTGACCTCGCCGAACGCGCTCGGCATCCGCGCCGCGATGTTCTACCTGATCGTCTACACGCTGATGACGGTCGGCGCGTTCGGCGTCGTGATGCTCGTGTCGGCGCGCGGGGAGGAGCAGACCTCGCTCGAGAGCTACGCGGGCCTGGCGAAGCGGAGCCCGGGTCTCGCGGCCGTGATGGCCGTGTTCCTGCTGTCGCTCGCCGGCATCCCGCCGACCGCCGGGTTCATCGCGAAGGTGACGGTCTTCTCGGCCGCGATCGCGGCCGGCAACTGGCCGCTCGCGGTGATCGGGGTGCTGGCCAGTGTCGTCGCGGCGTTCTTCTACCTGCGCGTCATCGTCTACATGTACATGCGTGAGCCGGCCGAGGAGCTCGAGGCGGATCCGTCGATGCTGCCGCGCGTCGCGGCCGGCGTGCTGGCGGTGGCGGTGGTGACGTTGGGCATCTTCCCGGGCATCCTGTCGGGCGTGCTCCGGTCGGCGTCGGTCTTGAGGTGGTGAGGATGCGGCGAGCGATCCCGGGCATCGACGCCGATCCGGTCCTCGAGGCCGAGATCCGGGAGCGCCTGGACCGCGTCGAGGAGGAGCTCGAGAAGGCGGCCTCCGCCGACGCCGAGCCGCTGTCGACGACGGCCGGCTACCTGCTCCGAGCCGGCGGGAAGCGGTTCCGGCCGATGCTGGTCCTCCTCGCGGGGTACCAGGGCGACCCGGCGGACCCACGGCTGATCCCGGGCTCGGTGGCGATCGAGCTCACGCACGTGGCGACCCTGTACCACGACGACGTGATCGACGAGGCGGACGCGCGCCATGGGGTCCGCTCGGCCAACGCGCGGTGGGACAACACCGTGGCGATCCTCACCGGGGACTACCTGTTCGCGCGCGCGTCGGAGATCTCCGCGGATCTCGGCCCAGACATCTGCCGCCTGCTGGCGCGAACGATCGCGGTCCTGTGCGACGGCCAGATCCGGGAGGTCGCGGCCTCCGGGAAGCTCGACCGGACCGAACCGGTGTACCTGGACATCATCCGGCGGAAGACCGGGGTGCTGATCGCGACCGCGTGCCGGCTCGGTGGGCTGCTCTCGGACGCCCGGCCGGAGCACGTGGAGATCCTCGAGGCGTTCGGGGAGTCGCTCGGCCTCGCGTTCCAGCTCTCCGACGACATCATGGACGTGATGTCCTCGGAGCTCGAGCTGGGCAAGGAGCCGGGCGTCGACATGAAGGAGGGCGTGTACACGTTGCCGGTGCTGCACGCCCTGCACGAGGGCCCTCACCGCGACGAGCTCCACGGGCTCCTGGCCGGCGGGCCGCCGGAGGGCGAGCGGCTGGCGCGGGCGTTGGAGATCGTGCGGACGGGCGGCTCGATCGAGCACGCCCGGGACGCGGTGCGGCGGGAGGTGGCTCGGGCGGTCGGCCTCGCGTCGCAGCTCCCCGACGGGCCGGCGACCCTGGCGCAGACGCAGCTGGCGCGGTTCCTCGCGATCCGTTGCGGCGCCGATGCGGGAGGGGACACCAACTAGCATGTCGGCGGGAGGCGAGTTGCTAGGATACGGCCGCGCTTCCGAAAGCGTGCACGAAACGTGACCTACTACGGTTCCTACGGCGTGGTCTTGGCGGTGGTGCTCGCAGGAGCGCTGCTGGTCGTCGTCGCCTTCACGGCTGCCCGGCTGATCGCCCCGCATCGGCCCAACGAAGGGCGGCAAGCTCAAGACCTACGAGTGCGGGATCGATCCCGTCGGTGAGGGCTGGTCCCAGAGCCAGGTCCGGTACTACGTCTACGGGTTCCTGTTCGTGATCTTCGACGTCGAGTCGATCTTCCTGTTCCCGTGGGCCCGGGTGTTCGCGACGGTGGGCTACGCCGCGGTCGTGGAGATGGCGATCTTCATCGTGATCCTCGGCGTCGGCCTGCTGTATGCCTGGCGCAAGGGGGTGCTCCGATGGGTGTGATCACCGAGCACACCGCGCTCCCGAGGGTCAAGCCCGTGCGGTTCCTCCTGAACTGGGGCCGGCGCTATTCCCTGTGGGTCTTCAACTTCGGACTCGCGTGCTGCTCGATCGAGTTCATCGCCACCTCGACGGCGAAGAACGACTTCATCCGCCTCGGCGTGATCCCGTTCGCGCACGGGCCGCGCCAGGCCGACCTGCTGCTCGTGGCCGGCACGCTGACCGACAAGATGGCCCCGGTGATCAAGCGGCTGTACGACCAGATGCCGGACCCCAAGTACGTGATCTCGTTCGGATCGTGCTCCAACTGCGGCGGCCCGTACTGGGACAGCTACTCCGTCACGAAGGGCGTCGACCAGATCATCCCGGTCGACGTGTTCGTGCCGGGGTGCCCGCCCCGGCCCGAGGCGCTCCTGCACGGCATCGTGCAGCTCCAGCAGAAGATCAAGGACGAGGACATCCAGGAGAAGTTCCGCAGTGGGACGACCGCTGTCTCCTGAGGAGGCCGGCTCGCGCCTCCGGGCGCGGTTCGGCGACGACGTGGAGATCGCCGAGGCGCTCGGCCAGGTCGCCGCGACCGTCACCGCCGAGCGCTACCACGACCTCGTCCGGTTCCTGCGCGACGAGCCGGAGTTCGCGTGCGACTACTGCGACTTCACCGGCGCGGTCGACCTCGGCGCCGGAGCAGGGGTTCGAGGTCGTGACGCAGCTGTTCTCGATCGAGCATCACCACGAGGTCCGCGTGAAGCTGCGCCTGCCGCACGAGGACCCGGTCGCGCCGACGATCAGCGACCTGTACGCCGGGTGCAACTGGCACGAGCGCGAGGCGATGGAGATGTTCGGCATCCGCTTCGAGGGCCATCCGCAGCCGGTGAAGCTGCTGCTGTCGGAGCTCTTCGAGGGCTACCCGCTCCGGAAGGACTTCGCGCTGATGTCCCGCGAGGTGAAGCCCTGGCCCGGCGCCGTCGAGGGCGAAGAGGAGGAGGACGAGTGATCGCCCAGATCGCCCAGACCTCCGTCTTCGACGGGCTGCCGTTCGGCGGCTACTGGCTCGCGCTGGTGATCAAGGCGGCGATCGCGCTCGGGATCTTCCTGGTGGTGCCGTTGATGGTCGGCTACATGGAGCACAAGGTGCTCGCGCACATGCAGTCCCGCCTGGGCCCGATGGAGGCGGGCGGTTTCCACGGCTGGGCCCAGCTGGTGGCCGACGGCGTGAAGTTCGTCCAGAAGGAGGACATCGTTCCGACGGCCGCGGACGGCGGCGTCTTCTCGCTGGCGCCGGCGGTCGTGATGATCCCGTACATCGTGACGATCGTCGCGATCCCCTTCGGCGCGCGGATCTACCTGCTGGACCTCGACGTCGGCGTGTTCTTCGTGCTGGCGATGTCGAGCATCGGCGTGATCGGCGTGTTGATGGCCGGCTGGGCCTCCGCGAACAAGTTCTCCCTGATCGGCGCGCTCCGGGCGGCCGCGCAGCTGATCGCCTACGAGCTCCCGCTGGTGCTGGCGTCGGCCGCCGTCGTGATGCAGGCCGGCACGATGTCGCTGCTGGGCATCGCCGAGGCGCAGCACAACGTCTGGTACGTGTTCTACCCGTGGCAGCTCTTCGGGTTCGTGATCTTCATGATCGCCGCCGTCGCGGAGCTGACGCGGCCGCCGTTCGACATGCCGCTCGCCGATTCGGAGATCATCTTCGGCGCGTACACCGAGTACACGGGGCTGAAGTTCGCGTTCTTCCTGCTGGCCGAGTACGGCGGCATCGTCGTGATGTCGGCGATCGCCGCGACGCTGTACCTCGGGGGGTTCCAGCCCCTGTTCGGCATCGCCGCGTTCATCCCCGGGCCCCTGTGGGTGTTCGGGAAGATCTTCGCGCTGTCGTTCCTGATCATCTGGCTGCGGGCGACGTTCCCGCGCCTGCGTGAGGATCAGCTCCAGCGGTTCGCGTGGGTCGGCCTGACCCCGATCGCGCTCGCGCTTGATCCTCGTGACCGCCGTCTACAAGGTGGCGGATCGGATGACGGAGACGCAGCTGCGCTCGGGGTTCGGCCAGGGCCTCTTCAAGGGGCTTGTCCGTGACCCTCCGAACGATGCTGCACCGGTCGGTCACGGTGCAGTACCCGCACGTGAAGCCGAGCCTGCCGCCGCGCACGCGGAGCGTGATCGCGCTGAAGCAGGAGAACTGCACCGTCTGCTACAAGTGCTCGCGCGAGTGTCCGGACTGGTGCATCTACATCGACGCCCACAAGGAGTCGCACGAGCCGGCCGGCGGCGGCCGGGCGCGGTCGGCGAAGATCCTGGACCGGTTCGCGATCGACTTCGCGCTCTGCATGTACTGCGGCATCTGCGTCGAGGTCTGCCCGTTCGACGCGCTGTTCTGGAGCCCGGAGTTCGAATACGCGGAGTACGACATCAAGGAGCTGACCCACGAGATGGACCGGCTGGAGGAATGGACGTACACCGTCCTGCCGCCGCCGGCCCTCGAGGAGGGCGCCGAGGCTCCCCAGGAGGCGGCCTCGTGACGGCGCAGGAATACGCGTTCGTCGCGGTCGCCGTGATCGGCTCGATCTCGGCGGTCGCCGTCGTGACCGCCCGCAACGTCGTGCACGCGGCGCTCTACCTGGTGGTGACGCTCGCGGCGGTCGGCGTGACGTTCCTGCTGCTCGGCGCCGAGTTCATCGGCTGGGTGCAGATCCTGATCTACGTCGGCGCGATCGTGATCCTGTTCCTGTTCGGCCTGATGCTGACGAAGGCGCCGATCGGCCGCGACGCGCTGGACTATCAGAACCGCACCGTCGGCGTGGTGGTCGGGGCCGCGATGTTCGTCGGGCTGGCCTCGCTGATCGTCCGCGCGTGGCCGGTCTCCGGCACGCCGGTGCCCGGCAGCACGCCGAGCGATTCGTCCGTCCTGGGCTCGGCGATCTTCCACACGTACGTGCTGCCGTTCGAGGCCGTGTCGTTCCTGCTGCTCGCCGCGCTGATCGGCGCCATCGTGCTGTCGCGCAAGGACGAGGGGAACTGACGTGGTGCGGCTGCCGCTCGTGCTGATCTTCTCGGCCTTCCTGTTCTCGACCGGCATCTACGGCGTGCTCGGCGCGCCGGAACGCCGTCATGGTGCTGATGGCGATCGAGCTGCTCCTGAACGCCGTGAACGTGAACCTGATCGCGTTCGCCTCCCAGCTGCACGACATCACCGGGCAGGTGTTCGCGCTGTTCGTGATCGCCGTGGCGGCCGCGGAGGTCGGCATCGGGCTGGCGATCGTGATCCTGCTGTTCCGCAACCGGGCCACGATCAACGTCGACGAGGTGGATCTCCTCAAGTGGTAGGCGCGCTGCTGGCGGAGGAGGGGGCGTCGGCCGCGGCCGCCGGGTCGAACTGGTTCGTCCATCACGCGTACGTCATCACGCTGCTGCCGTTCATCTCGGGCGCGCTGACGCTGTTCTTCGGCAAGCGGACGCCCGGGAAGGGCCCGGTCTACGGGATCCTCGCGATCGGTGCCGGCCTGTTCCTGTCGCTCGGCGTGCTGTGGAGCTTCGTGCAGCGGCGGCGGGAACTACCAGCAGAACATCCAGTGGTTCACGATCGGCCCGCTCGCACATGCAGCTCGGCTTCTACGTCGACGGCCTGACCGCCGTGATGCTGGTCGTCGTCACGTCGATCTCGCTGATGGTCCACATCTACTCGCTGGGCTACATGCACGGCGACGTCCGCTACACGTAGTTCTTCTTCGTCCTGTCGATCTTCACGGCCGGCATGCTCGACGTGGTCCTGGCCAGCAACCTGTTCCAGCTGCTGGTCGGCTGGGAGATCATGGGCGTCTGCTCGTACCTGCTGATCGGGCACTGGTACGAGGATCACGCGAACTCGAGCGCCGCGATCAAGGCCTTCATCACCACCCGGATCGGCGACGTCCCGTTCATGTTCGGGATCTTCGCGTTGATCTTCGCCACCGGCATGACCACCTCGAACATCCAGGTGATCAGCAGCCACGTGGCCTCGGGGCACGTCTCGAGCCTGCTGATCACCGCGGCCGCGCTCCTGCTGTTCGGCGGCACGATCGGCAAGAGCGCGCAGTTCCCGCTGTACGTCTGGCTGCCCGACGCGATGGCCGGCCCGACGCCGGTCTCGGCCCTGATCCACGCCGCCACGATGGTCGCCGCCGGCGTCTACCTCGTCGCGCGGACGTTCCAGGTCTTCGTCAGCGCGAACCCGGTGGCGCTGCACGTCGTGGCGATCGTCGGCGCGATCACGCTGCTCCTAGCCGCCCTGTTGGCGCTGGTCCAGAACGACATCAAGAAGGTGCTGGCGTACTCGACGATCTCGCAGCTGGCCTACATGGTCGCCGCGCTCGGCATGGGCGAGGCCGGATACCCCGCGGCCGTGTTCCACCTGTTCACCCACGCGTTCTTCAAGGCCCTGCTGTTCCTGGGCGCCGGCTCCGTGATCCATGCCGTGCACTCGAACGACATGAAGGACATGGGCGGCCTGCGCAAGCCCATGCGCGTGACGTACGTGACGTTCATGATCGGCGCGCTCGCCCTGGCCGGCGTGCCGCCGCTGGCCGGGTTCTTCTCGAAGGACGAGATCATCCTGGCCGCGAAGGACCAGCACACGTACTGGCTCGCGATCGTCCTGCTGGCCGGCGCCGTGCTGACCGCGTTCTACACGACCCGGATGGTCCTGAAGACCTTCTTCGGCGAGTACCGCGGCACGGAGCATCTCCACGAGTCGCCGTCGGTGATGACGAGCCCACTCGTGGTCCTGGCCGGCGTGACGTGCTTCGTCGGCCTGCTGGGGTTCGCGCCCCTCGGCGCCCCGTTCATGGACTGGGTGTACTTCGGCGCGGCGCCGGAGACGGCCGTGTTCAGCCCGCTCGTGGCGCTGCTGTCGGTGATCGCGGTCGGAGTCGGCATCGTGGTCGGGTACCGGGTCTACCGCGACTGGCGCGAGCCCGATCCGATCTTCGCGCCTCGGGCCGCTTCTCGACGATCCTGGAGCACAAGTACTACCTGGACGACTTCTACTGGGACCGGATCGTCGCAGCCGGTCCGCGATCCGATCGCGGCCGGCGTGTACTGGTTCGACCAGCACGTCCTGGACGCCGTCGGTGAACGGCGCGGCGTGGGTGACGCTGGCGGCGTCGCGGTCCGATCTCGTGGTTCGACCGCACCGTGATCGACGGCGTGGTCAACGGCGCGGGCTTCTCGATGCAGCTGTTCGGCAGGGGACTGCGGACCATCCAGACCGGGCGCATCCAGTGGTACGCGGTCGGTTTGTTCGCCGGCGTGATCGCGCTGGCCATCTTCTTCGTCAGGGCGTGAACAGGAGAGCGAGGGAACGATGACCTGGCAGAACTCCGCCATCACGATCACCACGATGCTGCCGATCGTCGGCGCGCTGGGGATCCTGCTGGTACCGAAGCGAGAAGGATCGCCTCGTCCGGGGCCTCGGGGTGGCGATCACGGCGGCATGCCTCGCGCTGTCGATCGCGATCGCCGCGACCTACGACTACGGCGCCGGCGGGCTCCAGTTCGAGCTCAACGTCCGGTGGATCCCCGTGATCGGCGCCCGCTACCACGTGGGGATCGACGGCATCTCGCTGCCGCTGTACCTCCTGACGTTCCTGCTGGGCTTCCTGTGCGCGATCTACACGTGGCGCTACGTGCCGGAGCCGGGCCGGACGAAGGCGTTCGTGGCCCTGACCCTGCTGTTGATCACGGGCATGGCCGGCACGTTCATCGCGTTCGACCTGATCCTGTTCTTCGTGTTCTGGGAGCTGGTCCTGGTCCCGATGTACTTCCTGATCGGGATCTGGGGGTCGGCGAACCGCCAGTACGCCTCGATCAAGTTCTTCCTGTACACGCTGTTCGGGTCGGTGTTCATGCTGCTGGGCTTCCTGGCGCTGTACTTCAGCGGCCCGGTCGTGGCCGGCAAGCACACGTTCGACCTCACGGCGATCACGGCGTTCGGGGCCGGCGGCGGCTACGCGCACACGTTCCAGCTGATCGTGTTCGGCGCGATCGCGCTGGGCTTCGCGGTGAAGGTGCCGATGTGGCCGTTCCACACCTGGCTGCCGGACGCGCACACCGAGGCGCCGACGATCGGCTCGGTCCTGCTGGCCGGGATCATGCTGAAGATGGGCACGTACGGCTTCATCCGGATCGCGCTGCCGGTGCTGCCGCAGGGCGCCGTCGCGTACGCGCCGTGGATCGGCGGGCTCGCGGCGATCGCGATCGTCTACGCCGCGCTCGCGTGCCTCGCCCAGAAGGACCTGAAACGGTTGATCGCGTTCTCCTCCGTGGGCCACATGGGCTTCGTGATGCTCGGCATCGCGACGCTGACCACGATCGGGATCCAGGCGGCCATCTTCGGCATGGTCGCCCACGGCGTGATCACCGGGATGCTGTTCTTCTGCGTCGGGTCGATCTACGACCGCTACCACACGCGCCAGATCGCCGAGATCGGCGGCGGGCATGTCGCAGACGATGCCGAAGATGGCCGGCATCTTCGCGTTCGTCGCGATCGCGAGCCTCGGCCTGCCCGGCCTCGCCGGCTTCTGGGGCGAGGTGATGGCGTTGCTCGGCTCCTTCAGCCCGAACACCAGCTCGGTGGCGGGACTCAACGTCGCGCTGTTCCGGACGTTCATGGTGGTGGGCGGCATCGGCACGATCCTGACCGCCGGCTACTTCCTGTGGATGCTCCAACGCGTGAACCAGGGGGTGGAGCCGGAGAGGTGGATGGGGACGTCCTTCCGGGACATCCTGTCGGTGGAGTGGGTCTCCTGGACGCCGCTGCTCGTCCTGATCCTGGTCCTCGGCCTGGTGCCGAGCATCATCTTCAACGTCACGCAGACGGGCGTGGACGCCATCGCGAGGATCTTCGGAGCATGAGCCGGCCGTGATCATCGACTACCACGCCATCGCGCCGGTCCTGATCCTGTCGGCGACGATCCTGATCGTCCTCGTCACGGACCTGTTCCTGTCGCCGCGGCGCAAGGCGGCCTCGATGTGGGTCTCGCTCGTCGGCGTGCTCGCCACGCTCGGCGCCGTCCTGTCGCTCGTGGGCGGCGGCGTCCGGGTCACGTTCGGCGGCGTCTACGTGGTCGATTCGTTCACCCTCGTCTTCCAGGCGTTCTTCATGGGGGCGGCGGCGGTGGTGCTGCTGATCAGCTACCGCTACCTCCGCGACGGCGGCTTCTACCAGGGGGAGTACTACTTCCTGCTGCTGACCTCGTTCCTCGGGTGCCTGCTGATGCCGGCCTCGCGCGACCTGCTGATGCTGTTCCTGTCGCTCGAGCTGGTCTCGGCGCCGGGGTTCCTGATGGCGGCGTTCCGCAAGTCCGACGTGAAGGGCAACGAGGGCGGGCTGAAGTTCTTCCTGATCGGGGTGCTCTCCACCGCGGTGATGCTCTACGGCATGAGCCTGATCTACGGGCTCACCGGCTCGCTGCACCTCGACGCGGTGGCGCGCGGGCTGTCGACGATCTCCGGCCCGAAGGAGACGCTCGCCGACGTCGCGATCCTGTTCGTGGTCGTCGGGTTCGCGTTCAAGGTCTCGGCGGTGCCCGTTCCAGTTCTGGGCGCCGGACACGTACGAGGGCGCGCCGGTGCCGGTCGCGGCGTTCCTCGCGGTCGCGTCCAGCGCGGCCGGGTTCGCCGGGCTGCTCCAGCTGATGTTCGTGGCGTTCGTGCACCAGTACGCGTTCTGGGTGCCGATGTTCGTCGCGCTGTCGCTCGTGACGATGACGCTCGGGAACCTGGTGGCGCTCCAGCAGCGCCAGGTGGTGCGGCTGCTCGCGTACTCGGGCATCGCGCAGGCCGGCTACATCCTGCTGCCGTTCGCGCTGGTCTCGGCCGACGCGAGCGTGAACCGCAACGCGTTCCAGGCCGCGGTCACGTACATCCTGATCTACGGGATCATGAACCTCGGCGCGTTCGCGGTGACCATCGCCGTCAGCAAGCGGAGCCCCGGCCTGCAGATCAAGGACTTCGCCGGCCTGGCGCGCACGGCGACCCTGCTGGCCGTGGCGATGACCGTGTTCATGGTGTCGCTCGCCGGGGTGCCGCCCACCGCCGGGTTCTGGGGGAAGCTGCTCATCTTCCAGGCCGCGATCGAGCGCGGCGGCGTCGGCGTCTGGCTCGCGATCGCGATGGTGATCAACTCGGTGATCAGCGTGGGGTACTACTTCGCGATCCCGCGGGCGATGATCTTCGAGGACCCCGTCGACGACCGGCCGCTGCACTCGCCGATCCTCGTCACCGCGGTGGTGGCCACGGCGATGGTCGCCCTCGTCGTGCTGTTCGTCCTGCCGGACGCCGTCTACCACCTGGGCCAGGTGTCCTCGCTGGCCTTCGGCGGCTGAGAGCTTCCTGAGGATCGCCGCATCCGGACCACGTTCCCGCGGACCGGCGGTACGCTGCACGGCAGAGGTGATGCAACGATGACCCCCGGGATCAACCGCATCAAGACCTGGATCCTGATCGCCGCGATGGGCGGCGCGTTCGTGCTGCTCGGCGGCTGGCTGGGCGGCATGACGAAGCTCGGCGCGTCGACCGGCCTGATGCTCGGCCTGCTCTTCGCGCTCGTGTTCAACGGCGCCGCGTACTGGTTCTCCGGCTCGATCGCGGTCCGCAGCACGCGGTCGAAGCTCGTGACCGAGCAGGAGTACCCGCAGCTCTACGCGATCGTCCGCGAGCTGGCGACCGACGACGGCATGCCGATGCCGGAGGTCTACGTCTCGGAGATGCAGCAGCCGAACGCGTTCGCCACCGGCCGGAACCCGAACAACGCGAAGGTCGCCGTCACGAAGGGCATCCTCGCGATCCTGGACGAACGCGAGCTGCGCGCGGTCCTGGCCCACGAGATGTCCCACGTGAAGAACCGGGACATCCTCGTGTCCTCGATCGCCGCCACGATGGGGGCCGCGATCGTCTTCCTCGCGCGGATGGCCATGTGGTTCGGCAACGACCGGAACAACGGCGGGCTCGTCGCGCTCATGGCCTGGGTCCTGGCGCCGATCTCGGCCGCCGTGATCCAGATGGCGGTCTCCCGCAGCCGCGAGTACCAGGCCGACGAGTCGGGCGCGTTCCTGTCGAAGGATCCCGACGCGCTCGCCAGCGCGCTCCGGAAGCTGGACGTGGCCACGAAGCAGGTGCCGCCGCCACGGGACCTCAGCCCGGCGGAAGCCCACCTGTTCGTGATGAACCCGCTCGCCGGGATGCGCGGCCGCGGCTTCTCGAACCTGTTCTCGACGCACCCGCCGACCGAGCAGCGGATCGCCCGCCTGGAGCAGATCTCGCTCCAGCTCCGCGGCGGAACCCCGTTCGGCCGCACGTCGTGAGGGTCGAGGGAAGGCCACCACGCTGGACCGGAAGCGATGGCTCGCCGAGCGGAGGGAGGTCGTCGTTGCGACGTACGACGCTGAAGCGAACGCGTACGACGACGGCTACGACCCGGCTACGGGGGTCCATCTCCGATTCGTCGCCCGGCTGATCGGAACCGTTCCTCCCGGGGGCGCGATCCTCGACGTTGCGTGCGGCACCGCTCCATACGCCGGGATCGTCCTGCAGGCGGGGATCCGGTACGTCGGCGTCGACCAGTCGGCCGGCATGCTCCGACGAGCCGCAGAGAAATGGCCCGAGGCGGGGTTCGAGCGGCTCGGACTTCAGGAGCTCCCGTTCGAGGGCGCGTTCGACGCCGTGATGTGTACCGACGCGATGGAGAACGTGCCGCCCGAAGATTGGCCGACGGTCCTGGGCAACCTGCGGCGTGCCGTCTCTCCGTCGGGATCGATCTACCTCACGATCGAGAGGATCGACGGCACCGAGATCGATGGGGCGTTCGGGGAGGCGAGGGGCCAAGGGACGCCGGTCGTCCCCGGCGAGGTCGTCGAAGGCGACACGGCCGGCTATCACTTCTACCCGGCCGAGGAACAGGTGTCGGACTGGTTGGCCGACGCGGGGCTCGAGGTGGTCGAGGAGGCCGACGAGTGGCTCGACGGCTACGGGTATCACCACCTGCTCGTCCGAACCCGGCAGACCTAGTCAGGTCGTTCCCTCGCACGCCGCTCAGGCGGTCGCGTCGAGGATCGCGCGGACCTGTTCGATCGTCGTGCGCGGGTTCACGAAGCACAGGCGGGCGACCTTCTCGCCCTGCCACGACGTCGGCTGGACGAACGCGACCTGGCCTCCAGCAGGCGCCGCCACCAGGCCTCGTAGTCCTCGGCCGCCCACCCGCGCCGGCGGAACAGCACCACCGACAGCTCCGGATCCATCAGCAGCTCCAGCTCCGGCCGCCGCCGGATCTCCTCGGCCGTCTCGCGCGTCAGCGTGAGGATGGACTCGACCGCGACGCGGTAGGCCTCGGTGCCGTAGGTGGCCAGCGAGAACCACAGCGGCAGCCCGCGGGCCCGGCGGGTGAGGTGGTGCGCGTAGTCGCTCGGGTTCCACTCCGGCGTCGCGGTGATCGACTCCAGGTAGGAGGCGTGCTGGACGTGCGCCTCCCGGGCGATCGCGGGGTCGCGGTACAGGAGGGCGCACGCGTCGAACGGTGCGAACAGCCACTTGTGAGGGTCGGCGATGAATGAGTCGGCGCGCTCGACGCCCGCGAACCGGGGGCGGACCGCGTCGGCGAGCAACCCCGCGGCGCCGTACGCGCCGTCCACGTGGAACCAGATCCCGTGCTCCTCGCAGACGTCGGCGACGCCGGCCAGGTCGTCGACCGTGCCGGCGTTCGTCGCGCCGGCCGAGGCGACCACCGCGAAGACGTCGTCACCACCGTCGGCCTCGAGCGTCGCCGCCAGGGCCGCGCCCGTCAGCCGGCCCCGCTCGTCGGCCGGGACCGCCAGGACGTCGACGTCCATCACGCGCGCCGCGGCCCCCACGCTCGAATGCGCGGATCCGCTCGCGGCGAGGCGCCATCGCGCCGGCCGGCCGCCGCTGCGCGCCCCGGCCGCGTGACGCGCGGTGACCAGGGCCGAGAGGTTGCCGGCGGTGCCGCCGGCGACGAACACGCCGCCGGCCGAGGCGGGCATGCCCGCGAGGTCCGCGATCCATCGCAACGCCTGGTTCTCCGCCCACACCGCGCCGGCGCCCTCGAGCCAGCTGCCGCCGTAGATCGAGGACGCGCTGATCGCGAGGTCGAACAGCACGCTCGCCTTCGTCGGAGCGTTCGGCACGAACGCGAGGTACGCGGGGTGGTCGGTCGAGATCGTGGCGGGCGCGAGCACCTCCGCCCACACGCGGAGCGCCTCCTCGCCGCCGATCCCGCCGGGGGTGATCGTCGGGCCGGCCCGCTCGGTCAGCTCCTCAGCGGAGGCGGTGCCGTCAAGGGGAACGGGCTTCGCGATGCGGTCGCGCGCGTACGCGACGATCGCCGCCGTCAGCGCCTCGGTGTCCTCGGCGAACTCGTGCACGCGGTGCTACTTCACGAGCTCCTGGCAGAACTCCCCGAAGGCGTCCACGTACGTGCGGATGTCGTCCTCGGTGTGCTGCACGGAGATCGTCCACTGCTCCTCGTCGCCCGGGGTCATGAAGATGCCGCGGTTGATCATCCACGGATACGAGGCCCAGTAGAGCTCGGGGGTCGTCTCGAGGAAGTCCCGGTAGTTCGTCAGCTTCTCCGCCCGGTACGAGACGCAGCCCTTCGCGCCGAGGTCGACCGTGTGCGCCGGGATCCCGGTCTCCGCGATCGCCCGCGTGCAGCCCTCCGACAGCATCGTGCCGAGCTTGCCGAGGATGGTCGTACGCGTCCTTCGTCAGCACCTGGGTCAACGCCGCCAGGCCTGCCGCCGAGGACAGCGGGTTCCCGTTGAACGTCCCCTGCTGCGCGGCGCCCTTGCCGACCCACTCCATGTAGCGGGCCTCGCCGCCGAACGCGCCGATCGTCGAGCCGCCGCCGACCGCCTTCGCGAACGCGGCCAGGTGCGGACGGACGCCGTAGCGCTCGGCCGTGCCGCCGTAGGCGATCGTGCCGCCGCACTTGACCTCGTCGTAGATCAGGACGGCGCCGTGCTTCTCGCACGCGTCGCGGAGCGCCTGCAGGTAGCCGGGCTTCGGCTCCACGATGCCGATGTTCATCATCACCGGCTCGAGGATCACCGCGGCGACCTCGCCCTCGTTGTCGGACAGCGCCTGCTCGACCGCGGCCGCGTCGTTGAACGGCGCGACGATCACGGTGTCCCACAGCGCCCGCGGGATGCCCTTCGAGGTCGGCTGCGTGGTGTACCAGGCCTTCGCGCCGTGATCCACGTCGTGGCGCAAGCCCAGCACGTCGGCCTCGGGGACCACGGAGAACAGCACCGAGTCGTGGTGCCCGTGGTAGGAGCCCTCCATCTTGATGATCTTGTCCCGGCCGGTGGCGGCGCGTGCGACCCGGAGGGCGTCCATCGTGGCCTCGGTGCCGGAGTTCACGAACCGCATCTGCTCCAGCTGGAAGCGCTCGCAGATCGCCTCGGCCAGCGAGATCGTGTCGGGCGTGGTGACGGCGAAGTGGATCGCGTTCTCCGCCGCCTTCTTCAGCGCCTCGACGATCTTCGGATGGGCGTGGCCCACGATGTTGACGCCGAAGCCGCCGTGGAAGTCGCGGTAGTCGGTGCCGTCGACGTCCCAGACGTGCGAGCCCTTGCCTCGCTCCAGGTAGATCGGGTACGGATCACCCGCCTGGAAGTTCGACGAGACGCCGCTCGGCAGGCTCTTCAGGGCCCGCTGGATAGGTCTTCTCCGATGCCGTGGTGCGCTTGAGGAACGTCGTCGTCTCGGTGTCGGCGATCCGCGCCGCGTTCGCCTTGAGCCGCTCGAGGTCCACGTCCTACCACCTCCTGAGGGCGGCCAGCGTACCCGTCGCCCCCATCGCCGAGCAATCCGGCGGACCTTGTGCGCCGACGAGATGACTAGTAAAGTGACCATATGACTAGAAAGATGACCGCCACCGAGGTCAAGAGCACGATCCTCGGCCTCCTCGACGACGTCGCCGAGGGGGAGGAGATCGAGATCACGAAGCACGGCCGAACGGTCGCCCGGCTCGTGCCGGCGCCCGGCCCGAGGTCGCTGCGCGGGTCCTACGCGGGGGTTGCGGCCACGGTCGCCGGCGACGAGGACCTGTTCTCGACCGGTGAGGCCTGGGAATCGTCGTGACGACCGTGCTCCTCGATTCGCACGTGCTGCATTGGTGGGCAGCGGAGCCCGACCGCCTGAGCCCGGTCGCCGCGGAGGCCCTCGAGGCGGCAGACGAGCTGGCGGTGGCGTCCGTCAGCTGGTACGAGCTGGCGTGGCTGGCGCGGCACGACCGGATCGCGGTCACGGTCCCGATCCGGAGCTGGCTCGAAGGCCTGGCCGCGTCGGTCCGCAGTCTCGGCACGACGCCGGCGATCGCCGACGCGGCCGTCTCGCTGCCGGCGTCGTTCCCGGGGGATCCCGCCGACCGGATCATCTACGCGACGGCGATCGAGCACGGGCTCACGTTGGTGACGAAGGACCGCCGGATGCGCGGATTCCGGCACGCCCGCACGATCGCGATCTGGTGAGCGTGCTCAGCGGCCGTCCGTGATCCGCTGCGATGCCGAGATCGTGCTCGCACGGTCAGACGCCGTCGAGGATGCCGCGCAAGGTGGCGGTGTAGTCGTCGAGAGCCCGGCGTCCGGCGGGCGTGAGCGCGATCGAGGTGCCGGCGGACGGACCTCCGTCGCTCTTCTCGGTGACGACGTAGCCGGCGTCCTCGAGCTTGCGGAGGTGGGTGATCAGGTTGCCCGGCGTGAGCTCGAGCATCCGCTGCAGGCGCGGGAAGGACAGGGAGTCTCCCTCGCGCAGCGCCGCCAGCGTGACCACGATCCGCAGTCGGGCCGGTGCGTGGATCAATGGGTCGAGCGCGTCGTCGCTCATAGGCGGCGGAGGTGGATGTACTGGGAGACGCCGAGGACCAGGAGACCGATGAACCCGGCCACGCCGAGCACACCCCAAACCCCGGCCGGTCCGAAGAACGCAGCGGTGGTCCCGATCACGAGCACCGTGAATCCTTGGGCCATCTCTCCCCACTGCTCACGACCGGCGGAGAGCGCGGCGAACGCCGCGCCGACGACGAGCCACGGCGCGGCGGCGTCGAACACGCCGTACACGATCGCGTTGCTGAAGCCGTTGGCCTTGAGCGCGCCGTCGAAGACGTAGACCGCGATCCACGGCACGCCGATCGCGAGCCCGCGGATGGCGTCCTCGCGGCGGGACGGCCCGCGGACGCCATGGGTGGCGCGGCGGTACGTCGTCGCGCTCACCACCACCGAGACCACGACGATGCCGTAGACCCAGCCGATCACCGCGAGGCTCGGCCCGACGTAGGGGTCCTGGTGGCGCACGGAGAGCCACAGCGCGCCGTAGGCCGCGCCCACCACCACGGCCGCGAACAGGTAGCCCAGCGGCGTGCGTCTGCTCGAAACCCCGGCGCGCCTTGCGGCGCGTGCTGACGAGCAGGTCAGCGGCATCGCTGGGGTCGAACCGGTCGTCGTCACCGCCGACCGGAGGGGTGGAAGAGATGTCGTGCGAGCCGTTCATGGCGACCTCCCTGATCGGACTTTGCGATGCAAACTTACATCTGTTTGCGCGGCAAAGTCAAGGGAGTCGAGGGAGCCGACACCGGGTGTACCTCTGTGATCAGCGGTAGTTCGTGAACTGCAGCGCGATGCCGAAATCGTGCTCCTTCACCGCGCGGATCGCGGCCTGGAGGTCGTCCTTCGACTTGCTGGTGACCCGGACCTGCGCGCCCTGGATCTGGGTCTGCGCCTTCGGCACGGCCTGCCGGACGAACTTCGAGATCTCCTTCGCCTTCTCGTCGGAGATCCCGGTCACGAGCGAGATCGTCTGGCGGACCGAGCCCTTCGCGGCCGGCTCGATGTCGCCGGGCTGCAGGGCCTTCAGCGGAACCTCGCGCCGGACCGCCTTCTCCTGGAGCACCTGGTACGCGGCCTTCAGCCGGTCCTCGGTGGAGGAGGCGAGCTCGATCTTGTCGTCGCCGAGCGAGAGCGACGTGTCCGTGTTCTTGAAGTCGAAGCGCTGGTGGATCTCGCGCGAGGCCTGGTCGACGGCGTTGCGGACCTCCTGCAGGTCGACCTCGGACACGATGTCGAACGAGGGCTGTGCCATGGGCGCAGGATAGCGGTTGCTATCATCGGCCGGCCTGGGGCGGGTGCCCGAGCGGCCAAAGGGAGCGGTCTGTAAAATCGCCGGCGTAAGCCTACGGAGGTTCGAATCCTCCCCCGCCCACCAACAAACAAACCAACCACCACCAGCCAACCAACGACCGACACACACAACCACCACACACGACCGAACCCGACCGACCAGACATCTCAGAAGTCCACCTGTTCAAGTCGGTCCGGCACCCGACGAAACGGCTTCCTCGAGGGTGAAAGGTCCTGTCCGAATCGGGCCGCCTGGCATCTCTCGCCGAGGAGGGGCAGCCCTAGGGTGGCTATCGGAACCACTTCGAGGAGGTGACTGGCATGCCCACCGAAAGCACGCTGGCCGTCGGGTTGGCCGAGCGGAAACGGACTGATCTCGGCCTGTACCTCACCGCCGGCGAGGCGTACGAGATGTGGAAGGGCAACCCCGACCGGATCCACGTGATCGACGTCCGGACGCCGGAGGAGTACATCTTCGTCGGCCACGCCCCGATGGCGAGGAACCTCCCCCTCGCGTTCGTGGAGTACGACTGGGATGCCGACAAGGGCGAGCCCGTGGTCCGGCCGAGTCAAGACTTCGTGGCGCGCGTATCGGCGCTCTACGGATCGGGCGACAGCGTCGTGGTGATGTGTCGATCCGGCGGGCGCAGCGCCGCCGCCGTGAACTTGCTCGCACAAGCCGGCTTCGAGCACGTCTTCAACGTGATCGACGGCTTCGAGGGCGACACGGTCAAGGAGCCCGAGAGCGTGTTCCTCGGGAAGCGGATGAAGAACGGTTGGAAGAACTCGGGAGCACCGTGGACGTACGACTGCGACCCGGCGCTCATGTGGCTGAGTCCGGTGTCGGCCGTGCGGTGAGGAAGGGGAGAACGATGGCTACGACAAGCGCGGGAGTGGTGGAGAGAGTCAGCAAGACGGTCCCGTTAGACTGGAGCGAGGTGTGGTTCACCAACTGCCCCATGGTGTCGGCGAGCAACGTCGACCAGGAACTGGGGTGGTGCCGCGAGGAATACAAGAAGATCGGCGTCGAGTATGCCTACTTCCGCCATTCACCCGAGAACGACTACTACCCGCACTACATCCACAACCTCGACAACCTCATCCGCTTCGGCGGCCTGTATCCGCCGATCCATGTCAACGCCGATATCCGCCGCACGGTGCTGCTGGGGGCGACGTGGGTCTACGAGGGCGGCTGCATGGCCGTGCGCGCCCGCGACGAGACCTTCCGGATCGAAGACCTGAAGGGCAAGAAGGTCGGCATCTCGAAGAGCCTCAACACCATCAAGAACGACTGGTGGCGGATCACCGAGCACATGGGCATCGAGAGCATGCTGAGGCTGCACGGCATGACGATGGACGACGTCGAGCTCGTCGAGTTCCCGTATCCGGACGACTGGTACGACAAGCCCGAGATGCTCCAGGTGACGCTGAACAACCCCTCGGAGCTGTGGCTGAAGCGTGACCACAAGCATGACCTGGCGTTCCGCCCGCTCGAGACGGCGCTGCTGGCCGGCAAGGTGGACGCGATCTACACGCTGAGCAAGCAGTTCCAGCATCTGCAGGAGGCGACGGGCCGGATCAAGATGATCGAGGACCTGTCCACCCTACCCGGACTGGACGATCCAGGTCGCCAATACACCCGTCATCATCACCTGCACGGAGGAGATGGCCGACGAGCACCCCGAGCTGGTCATCGCCTACATGAAGGCCATGATCAAGGTCGGGCGCTGGGCGAACGACAACAAGCGCGCCGCCGCCTACATCCTCAACCGGCAGACGTTCTACCTCGATGCCGAGGACACCTACCAGGGCATCAAGTACGTCGACATGGTGCCGAGCCTGAGCGCGCAGAACATGGAGTGCGTCAAGATCGGTAAGGACTTCATGGTCAGCCATGGCTACGTCAAGCACGACTTCGACGTAAACGAATGGGCCCGTCCGGAGTTCCTGGAGAAGGCGGCTGAGGAAGTCCTCAAGGAGGAATGGGAGCGACGGAGCTGGACCAAGCTCCCCGAGGGCGGCGGACTCGAGGTGGAAGGCGTGCGGCTCGGGTAGCAGCGGGCGCACACGGAGAAGGAGGCACGATCATGGAGACCGCAGCGAGTCCCGAAGTTCCCGAGTCGAATCGCACGACCCTAGCCCTGTATGCGACACCTCAGCAGGCCTGGGACATGTGGAAGGCGGACCCTGAGCGACGTGCACATCCTCGATGTTCGCACCTTCGAGGAGTACGTGTTCGGCGGCCACGTGGAGGCGGCGAAGAACGTTCCGCTGGTCTTCCCGAAGTTCGACCCCAAGGGTCCGTCGATGCCGGGCAGACCACCCGGTTGTTCTGGTGACCCCAACCCCAACTTCGTCGCAGAGGTGCAGGAGGCGATCGCACCCGGCGACACGATCCTGGTGATGTGCGCGACCGGCGGTCGCGGCGCGATGGCGGTCAACGCACTCGCGCAGGCCGGCTTCACGAACGTCTACAACATCATCAACGGCTTCGAGGGCGACCGGGTCGAGGACCCCGGGAGTGTCTTCTACGGCAAGCACATGCGGAACGGCTGGAAGAACGCCGGGCTCCCCTGGGGCTACGACTTCCATCCGGACCTGATGTGGCAGGCTGAGCACGCATTTGTGTGATGGCGCCGTTCTAAGGGCGGTGGTGTGCCGCGGACAACGCTCGGGGCACACCTGACGTGGCTCGTTCCGCCGTGTGGATCTGTCCTCTGACCTGCTCTGGGTACTACCCCTCTTAACCTGTGGGTACTCCTCGAACAGGCCCGCGTTCCGTATGGTGAGAGAGTTCTGAGAACACCCCACCAACCACCACCAGCCAGCCGACCAACCACTGACCATCAAACTAACGAAGCGAATGAACGAACCCGAGAGGCTTGCCGCCCCACCGATCGTGTAGCCGTAGTCCTCGACGAGCTGTAAGTCGAGGGCAACCACCATCCCGTTGAAGAGCCCATCGAGCGTGCTGCGCACGGGGACCAACGCGTCAAGATCTCCAGCTCGCTCGATCCTGAGGTGGTCGGTGCCGAGGCATTGCATGTCGGCAGGATACCTGGTATATATACTGAGTATTCTTACCAAGAGACTCGAGGGTTGAGCGGATGAGCGTCCGGCATGCATTGTTGGCGTTGCTGAGCGAGGGGCCGAAGTACGGGCTGCAGCTGCGGCAGGAGTTCGAGGATGCGCACCGGCGAGGTGTGGCCGCTGAATGTCGGTCAGGTGTACACCACGCTGCAGCGGCTCGAGCGTGACGGGCTGATCGAGTCCGAAGGCGAGGACGCGGCGGGCCCGCAGAAGTCGTTCCGCATCACCGCCGACGGCGACGCCGAGCTGGACGACGTGGCTGCGAACTCCGCCGGACCTGAGCTCGCCGCCGCGTGACGAGCTGGTCATCAAGGTGCTGGTCGCGATCCGGCGTGCCCGGCGTGGACGTCGCGCGACGTGATCCAGACGCACCGCCGCCACGTCGTCGAGCTGATGCAGGAATGGACCCGGGTCAAGCGCGACGCCGGCCCGGACGAGGTGAGCCTGGCCTTGGTCGTGGACGCCGAGCTGTTCCGCCTCGACTCGGTGGTCCGCTGGCTTGATGCGGCCGACGCGCGGTTGCGCCGCGCCGGTACCGCCCAGACACCGACGCCGCCAGCGTCGCCGGACCGCCCGGCGCCGACCCGACGCCGACGCGCACAGCGGAGGTCGTGCGATGAGCGCGCTGCAGCTGACGCGAGGTCAGCAAGGTGTACGGCGGCGGCGCCACCGAGGTACATGCGCTGCGCGAGGTCGACCTGATCGTCGAGCCCGGCGAGCTGGTCGCGGTGATGGGGCCGAGCGGCTCGGGCAAGAGCACGCTGCTGACGATCGCCGGCAGCCTGGAGGAGCCCACCGAGCGGCGAGGTGATCGTGGGCGGGGCGCCGCTGTCGCGGCTGTCGCGCAACGAGCGAGCCGCGCTTGCGCCGGCGCGCGATCGGCTACGTCTTCCAGGACTTCAACCTGCTGGCCGGGCTGACCGCGGCCGAGAACGTGTCGCTACCGCTGGAGCTCGACGGCATGTCGCGCGAAGGCGGCCCGGGTCGCCGGCGCTGGCTGCGCTCGATCGACTCGGGCTGGCCGAGCGCGCGGACCGCTTCCCCGACGAGCTCTCCGGCGGCGAGCGGCAGCGGGTGGCCATCGCCCGCGCGGTGGTCGGCGATCGGCATCTGCTGCTCGCCGACGAACCGTCCGGCGCACTGGACTCGGTCAACGGCGAGGCGGTGATGCGTCTGGTCCGCGAGACCTGCCAGGGCGGCGTCGCCGGTGTCGTCGTCACCCACGACGCGCAGCTGGCATCGTGGGCCGACCGGGTGATGTTCCTGCGCGACGGGCGGATCGTCGATCAGACCGCCCAGGCGAAGGGACCGGAGTCGCTGCTCGACACGGACGCGGCGCGATGAGCACCACCCTCGCCCCGCGGCCGCCCCCGGTCACCGCGCCGGCATCGACCCGCAGCGGCGCACCGGCTCGCCGCGCGATCCGCCGCTGGGCGTGGCGGCTGTTACGCCGCGAATGGCGCCAGCAGGTACTGGTCCTCGCGCTGCTCATCGTCGCGGTCGCGGCCACCACCGTCGGCCTCGGGCTCGTCGTCAACGTCCAGGGCAACGACCAGGGCGTGTTCGGCACGGCCGACGCGCGCATCGACATCGGCGGTCCCGGGGCCGACCGGCGTCGCCGCGGACCTAGCCGCCGCGCGGCAGCGCTTCGGCACCGTTGAAGTGATCGCCCACCAGAGCGTGCCGGTGCCGGGGTCGGTCACGCCGGTCGACCTGCGCGACCAGGACCCGCACGGGGTATTCAGCAAGCCGATGCTGCGCCTGGTGTCCGGCAGCTACCCGGTCGGGGCCGGACAGGCCGCGGTGACCGCGGCCGTCGCGACGACGTTCGACCTGAAGATCGGCTCGAGCTGGTCTGTCAACGGGCGGACACTGCGCGTGGTCGGCATCGTCGAGAACCCCAAAGACCTGCAGGACGCGTTCGGACTGGTCGCTCCCGGCCAGATCAACTCCCCGTCCAGCCTGACACTGCTCTTCGACGCCAGCGGCGCGCAAGCGATCGAGCTTCCATCCGCCGGCCGGGACGGTCCAGGGAATCTCGTCCTCGAGCGCGTCCTCGGCGCAGCAACAACGCAACCAGGCGCTCGCGGTGCTGCTGCTCGCCACGATCGGGCTCATCTTCATCGGGCTGCTGTCGGTGGCCGGATTCACCGTGATGGCGCAGCGACGCTCACGCGCGCTCGGCATGATCGCCGCGATCGGCGCCACCGACCGGCAAGTGCGGCGGGTCATGCTGGCCAACGGCGCAGCGGTCGGCCTGGTGGGTGCGACATCGGGTGCGGTGCTCGGGCTGGTGGTGTGGCTTGCGCTGACCCCGGCCTTCGAACAGGTCGTCGGGCATCGCTATGACCCGTTCGCCCTGCCCTGGTGGGCCGTGATCGCAAGCGCGATCCTCGCCATCCTCACCGCGCTTGCCGCTCGTGGTGGCCGGCCCGCGCGGTGGCCCGGCGTCCCATCGTCGCGGCGCTGTCCGGTCGCCCCGCTCCACCCCAGCCGGCCCACCGCTTCGCCCTGCTCGGCACCGCCCTGGCCGCGGCCGGTTTCGTCGCATTGATCCTGGCCCACGCGGTGCACACCGTGCTGATCGTCGGTGGCATCCTGGCGATCGTGGCGGGGATGCTGCTGCTGGCCCCGCTCGGCATCCGGGCGATAGCAGCTCTTGCCGGCCGGGCCCCGGTCGCGATACGCCTGGCGCTGCGCGACCTGGCCCGCTACCAGGCTCGCTCAGGCGCCGCGCTGGCCGCGGCCAGCCTCGCCATCGGGATCGCCGCTACCATCGCTGTGACCGCCGCCGCGCAGCAGGCCCACGACCACACCCTCACCGGCGGCAACCTGCCGACCAACCAGCTCATCGTTTGGCTAGCCAACCCCAACAACCCGGGCGGCGGCGGCTCGGGGCTCAGCGTCGTTCAGGTCGGAGGAGGCACGACGACACCCGCCGTCCCAACCCGACCGTGGTCGCCAGCGCCCGCTCTACCGCCACCGCGATCGCGCAAGCACTCGGAGGCAACACGGTCGTTGAACTGGACGCTGCCGTCGACCTGAACACTCCTATACCAACCGGAGTTCCACCAGACGCCAGCCAGGCGACCCTCGTCCACCCGATCTACGAGCAAGGCCGAGGCCAAGGTTGGACTCAAGTCACGACCCCCTACGTGGCAACCCCGGCCGTGCTCGAACCTGTATCGGATCTCGACCGGCTCGATCGCGCCAAGCAGCGACATCCTCAGCTCGCGCCGCGACCTGAGCGGAATCGAACTCGGCACCGGATTCAAGGGAGACTTCCAACCCGCCGTGGTGCAGGTCTCGTCGCTGTTGCCCAACTACACCTCAGCCCCCAACACGCTGATCACAACCAAGGCGATGACCGCGGGCGGGTACACTGCCGAACCGGTCGGCTGGCTGGTCCAGTCCCCGCACCCGATCACCTCGGCACAGATCACCGACGCCCGACGGCGCGCTGCCGCTGCCGGAATCGCCATCGAGAACCGGACCGGTCCGGACCACACCCTGCAACACCTTCGTGACTACTCGACCTTGGCCGGCCTGCTCGTGGCCCTCGGCGTGCTGGCGATGACCGTCGGGCTGATCCGCAGCGAGACCGCAGGAGACCTGCGCACCCTCACTGCGACCGGCGCAAGCGGCGCCACCCGCCGCACACTCAACGCGGCGTCCGCCGCAGCGCTGGCACTGCTGGCCGGAATCCTCGGCTCCGCCATCGCCTACCTGGCCCTGATCGCTTGGCACTGGCACGACATCAGCTACCTCAACCAGCCCCCTTACGCGGATGTAGCAGCCCTCATCTTCGGCCTGCCCGTGGTAGCCGCCGCCGGGGCTTGGCTACTGGGCCGCACTCCCAATACGCTCGGGCGTCTCTCGGTTGAATAGCCCAACGCTAGGTGGCCGGCCATTGCCGTACTTTGGGAGACTCGCGCTGGTCCTTTGGTGATCGACTTGCCCCTCTCCGGCGGGACCTAAAGCGCCCCTGACCTGCTGTGGGAGGTACCCCTCTTAACCTGTGGGAGGTCCGCGTAAGGAGCCGGAAACCTTGTGGTCAGGGAGTTCTGAGAACACCC
>CAWFNS010000008.1:0-105310 GCA_963817235.1 uncultured Actinomycetes bacterium | reverse complement strand
GACGAGCTGGAAGCTCTCAAAGGACGTCCGAAAGGGCTTCACAGCGACTTGGCGAACATCAAGAGCAAGATCGAAGGGTCGGCGGCCTGACGACGCGGGAGATTCCACCTCCTGTAGATCGCTTTCAAGCCCGATAGGCCATGGCGGGGAAGCGGTCATCGAGGGGTATCCCGCCGACCGATACCGAGCCCAACCCGCCCTGGATTCCATCGACCTCGGTCCAAGAACCGAGGCGTCGGCAGATCGGATGCCGGAGTCCGGTGGGTCTCGGCGAGCTTCGAACGGCCGGCGTAGCGTGGGGGGAACCGCCGAAGGGAGGAAGGGTTGAGCACGCACAGGTTCATTCTTGGCCCAGCCGCACCCCGCACTCGTCAAGCACGCCGAGAACGGGCCCAGAGCATCCAGAATCGGATCGCCGACTCATCACTCCTACGCGGGGTCGATGCATTTCGTGTATCTGTCCATCGCCCTGTTCGCGATCTGGATGACCCTGGTGGAGAAGAAGCCCTGGCCGACGCTCACGCTGATCGTCTCGCTCGAGGCGATCTTCCTGTCGACGTTCGTGATGATCAGCCAGAACCGGGCCGACGAAAACGCCAGGTGATCGCGCCGAGGAATGGCAGTCCGTTCAACTCGAGGAGAAGCAGAACGAGGAGTTGCTCGACCTGTCCAAGCAGATCCTCGGCTGACGGATGCGATCCACAGCTGACCGATCGCGCACACCGGCGGACCTGGGCCGGCGCCGGACATAGAGCCAGCTCCCTCGCCGGCCTGAAGCGCCGTCAGTGCGTGCGGGATCTGATGCGCAGCCGCCAGGAGACGAGCGGCAGGGACGCGAAGACGACGGCGATCCCGACGCCCGGGCTGGGGAGCGTGCCTCCCGGCGTGAAGAGCCCCGTCGGGCTCGGCGACTCACTCGGGCTCGGGGAATCGCTCGAACTGGGCGACGAGCTCCTGGGCTCGGGGACTCGCTCGAACTCGGGCTCGGAGACTCACTCGGACTCGGGCTCGGAGACTCGCTCGGGCTGGGCGATGTGCTCGGACTCGGCGACTCGCTCGGGCTCGGAGACTCACTCGGACTCGGGCTCGGAGACTCGCTCGGGCTGGGCGATGTGCTCGGACTCGGCGACTCACTCGGGCTAGGCGATGTGCTCGGACTCGGTGACTCACTCGGGCTAGGCGATGTGCTCGGACTCGGGCTCGGAGACTCGCTCGGACTCGGACTCGGCGACTCGACCGGGGCCGGAGACTCGACCGGACTGGCGGGCGCTGCCGGGCTCGGCGACTCGACCGGGCTCGGCGACTCGACCGGGCTCGGGCTCGGGGAGGCGATCGGCGGCGCTGCGGGGACCAGATCGCCCAGGATGGCGGAGATCGTCGAAGCCGTTCTGGGCGAGACGTTCTTCAGCAACGGGGGCACCTGTGCGGCGATCGCAGCATCGAGGTCGCTGACGTCGGCCCCGGTCGCAACCGCGGCGGCTCGCGCCGCGGAGAGGTTGCGGGCTTCACCCATCAAGACTTCGGGAGACGCACCGTTCTGCAGGCTCGCGACCAGCAGGTTGAACGACGAGTACGCACCCGCGAGGGGTCCGGAAGCGACCGCACCGTCCGGGCCGGACGACGGAGACGCCGCGAGGAACAACTGGGGACCCTTGAAGAGCGCCAACAGGAGGATGGCTGCTGCCGCGGCGCCTCGGAAGCGCTCGTACCAGAGCACGCCCCGCCCCGGTGCCGCCGGGAGCGGGATCGGGGCCATCTCCTCGGGGTCTTCGGCGCCCGCGGGTGCGGCCTGGCCGTCGGTATCGATCCACACCGCTTCCTGCCGGATACCCGTTGCGCCGCAGAGCTCGGCGAGGACCCCCTTCAGGCTCGCGATCCCGACCCCTTCCTCGAGGAACGCGTCGGCGCCTCGGGCGGGACCTCTCCACGCTTCGTCCGGAGCCGCTGCGAGGACGACGATCTTCGTGGACGGCGTGACCTTCCGGAGTTCCTGGATCAGCCCCGGACCCGGCTCGGCCGCGACGCTCTCGTGCAGCACGACGGCTTCGGGCTGCTGGTCGCCGGCCCGGGCGACGAGATCCGCGCCCGAGGGCACCATCCCGAGGATCTGGTAGCCGGCGTCCTTGAGGTAGAAGCGCACCACCTCTTGCTGGAACGAGGTGGGGATCGCGACGAGGACCCGAGGGGGTCCAGCGCCGTTCCCGCTCGCCGGACGCTTCTCCTTGGTTGGCATCTCCGCCCGCTCGTTCTGCCAGCCGTCCGGCGTCGGGTGTCCTTCCCCGACGCAGCCCCGGCCGTGCGCCATAAACCCTAGACCGCTTGCCACCCCGGGGGCCATACGCCCTTCGACGGTCTTGGTTGCGGTGTGCGCACGTCGGCGAGTCTCGACGACCCCGCCGGGTCCTTACCCTGCCGGCTTCCCCCATACCGACACATGGGTCCGGCTCTCGCTCGTGAACGGCTCCCGGTTCCACCCCTCCCAACGCTCACGCAGGGTCATCCCGGCGAGCTCGGCCATCAGGTCGAGCTCCGCGGGCCACACGTAGCGGAACGGCATCGAGGTGCGTTCGAACCGTCCCTCGATGGCGTCGAAGTGGTGGGAGGTCAACCCCTGCGTCGCGACGTCGTACTCGTCGATCCCGAAGTGGTCGTCGCTGCCGGAGAACACGTGGAAGGTCTCGCCGGGCGGCAGCCGCCGGAGGTCCGGGATCCCGACCTCGATCACGAAGCACCCGCCCGGCTCCAGGTGCGCCGCAACGTTGCGGAAGCACGCGACCTGCGCCGCCTGCGTCGTGAGGTTCATGATCGTGTTGTAGACGAGGTAGGCGAGGGAGAACGATCCCTCGACCGTGGTCGTCGCGAAGTCGCCGATCGTCGTGCCGATGTCGTCGGCGCCGGGCTTCGCGCGGAGCCGCGCGACCATCGCCGCGGACAGGTCGATCCCGTGCACCGGCACGCCTCGCGCGGCCAGCGGCAGCGCGATCCGGCCGGTCCCGATCCCGAGCTCGAGCGCGCGTCCGCCGCCGGCGAGCTCCGCCAGGAAGTCGACCGCCGGCTCGACGGCCGCCGGATCGAACATCTCGTCGTCGTCGTACGTCGCGGCGACCCGCTCGTCGAAGTACCCGTCGTCGCCTTGCACGGGCGGAATCTATCTCAAGGCGGCGATGCACTCCGCCGCGGCGATCGTGGGGATGTTGGTGTTCGCGCGCGGGAGTGTGGGGAAGATCGAGGCGTCGACGACCCGAAGTCCGTCGACCCCGTGCACGCGGCCTCGCGCGTCGACGACGGCGCCCGGATCGGTCCCCGGCCCCATCCGGCAGGTGCCCACGGGATGCCAGTAGCCGCCGACGTTCGCGCGGATCCATGCGCGGAGGTCGTCGACGAGGCCCGGCTCGAGCTCTGCCTCGACGCACGGCGCGAGCGCACCCGTCGAGCACAGGTCCCGGACGAGGGCGACCATCTCCGCGAGCACGGTCTCGTCGTGCTCGCTGAGCGCGGTCCACGGGTGGACGAGGCCGGGCAACACGCGCGGATCGGGCGACGCGGCCCGGACGGAGCCGACGGAGTCCCCGTTCATCACGGCGAGTCCGAACACCAGCTTGGAGGAGGTGCGTGCGTCGTCCGTCCAGCTGTCGCCGATCAGCACCTGCGCATCCCAGTGCGCGTCGGGGATCAGCGAGCTGCCGGCGCGGAGCATGACTTCCGGAAGCCGCTCCGTCGGCGCGGGGCCTTCCCCGGTCAACGCGAACGCCGGCCAGACGCTCGGATGATCGAGGAGGTTGGCGCCGACCCCGGGCAACGCCACCTCCACCCGGGTCCCGATCGCGGCCAGGACGTCGGGCGGACCGATCCCGCTCCGGTGCAGCACGGCGGGTGAGAGGTAGGCGCCCGCCGAGAGCACGACGGCGTCCGCCCGGATCCGTCGCTCCTCGCCGTCCGAGAGGGCGACGACCCCCACCGCGCGCCCGTGCTCGAGCACGACGCGATCGACGACGGTGTCGCCCCTGATCGTCAGGTTCGGGCGGTCCCGTGCCGGGTCCAGGTACGCGAACGCCGCGTTCCGGCGCACGCCGTCGACCACGTTCCGAGGGATCGTCGTGACGCCGGCGCTCCAGTCGGGGCCGTTCAGTTCGCTCAGGCGTCCGTAGCCGAGCGAGCCGCATGCCAAGCACGAACGGCTCGACGAACCAGGACAGGGTCTCGGCCGGAGCGAGGTTCGCACCGATCGTGTCCTGAGCGCGCAGGAGGTACTGGCGTTGCTCCGCGAAGCCCCAGCCGTCGTTCCCCATCCCGGCCCAGCGGTCGTAGTCGGCCGGCGGCGGCCAGACCACGAGGCAGGCGTTGTGGGTGGAGCACCCACCGAGCACACGGGCGCGAGCCGCGTCGTCGCCTCCCTCGAGCCCCCAGTCATGGGACGCGATCGGCATCTCGCTCGCATCGAGGAGCTCCGCCGGCCACCGGCCGTCGTCCCGTGGCCCGTAGTCGGGTCCGGCCTCCAGGAGCAGGACACGTCGCGAGGGATCTTCGGAGAGCCGGGCCGCCATGACGCATCCGGCGCTCCCGCCCCCGACCACCACGACGTCATAGCCAACCGAGGTCATGCGGAAAGTATGGGCCGCCGCCGCGCCGCCCGCCGATGCATCCGCGGATGCGGCGCCGGGGGTCGGTGCGCGACCCCCGGCATCCGTGCGGTGATGCGGCGTGTCTACGCGGCCTTCATCTCCTTCTTCCCGACCGTGATCGGGATCCGTCGCGCCGGCGGTGTCTCCGTCAGCTCGGCCGCCTCGGGAACGACGACCTCCAGCACCCCGTCGACGTACGTGGCGCGGATGTCCGCCTCGGCGGTCGCCTCGGGGATCGGGATCTCGCGCTCGAACCGGCCGTACGCGGCCTCCATCCGGTAATAGGCCTCGCCCTTCACCTCGTCCGTGTACTTCCGCTCGCCCTTGATGACCAATGTGTGGTCGCGCACGTCGATCTGGACGTCCTTCTCCGGGTCGATGCCCGGGAGCTCGAGCTTGATGACCAGATCATCGGCCCGCTCGAAGACGTCCATCGTGGGAACGAAGGGCTTGCGGACGAACAACGGCAACGCCGGGTAGGCCAGGCGTGTCCGGGTCCCGAGGAACTGACGGACCAGATCGTCCATCCGCCGTTCCATGGCTCCCATCTCATCCCAGAAGTCCAGCACCGAGATCACCTCCTTCCACCCTCAACGTAGGCTCGGCCGGGGTCCGGAGGGTGGGCCTCAGGTCCCGTTCGTCGCGGGACCACGCGTCCCGGCCGACGCGGGTCGTTCGCCCCGGTCCATCGCTCGCCGGCGGAACGAGAGTGGCGGTGAGGACCGAGGAGGTGGCATCGATGGGCGGATCGATCGCATCGGAACGGTGTCTCGAGTTCGTCAACGCCCAGGCGCTCGCACCGAAACGCGCCGGGTCGCCGGATCCCGCCGTTGCTCCCCGACGGGTCGTCACGATCTCCCGCCAGGCGGGCTCGGGCGCCCACGCCGTGTCGCAGGAGCTGATCGCGAGGCTGCAGGCTCGAACGAACGGCGGCTGGCTCTCGTGGAAGGTGTTCGACCGGAACCTCGTCGAGAAGGTCCTCGAGGAGCACGACCTCCCCGAGCGGATGGCCGCGTTCATGCCCGAGGATCGGATCTCGGCGATGTCCGACACGATGGACGAGCTGTTCGGACTGCGTCCGTCGTCGCAGACGCTCGTGCGGAAGACCGCCGATACGATCCTGCACCTGGCGGAGCTGGGCAACGTCGTCATCATCGGGCGCGGCGGGAACATCATCACGAGGAAGTTGCCCGGCGCGCTGCACGTCCGGCTGATCGGGTCGCTGGAGCGGCGGATCGATCACGTGATGGAGTACGCGCAGCTGGACCGGAAGGAAGCTTCCGAGTACGTGCGACGCGAGGACCAAGGTCGCAAGCGCTACGTCGAGAAGTACTTCGCGAGCGACATCGACGACCCGCTCCTGTACGACCTGGTGATCAACACGGACCGGGTCCCGTACGGCGAGGCCGGCAGGCTGATCGCCGAGGCCGTGTATGGCCGGTCGCAGAACGGTGTCGCTGTGGTCGACGTGACACGGATCGCGGGACCGGCGCGGGTCTGAGACGGCGCTGCTAGGCGCGCACCGCGACCGGCTGGCGGATCAACGTACGGAGCCGCTCGGGCGCGGAGCGCCGTGGGTCTCCGAGGTACAGCTCGTGGTGGCGGCCCCGGGGTCGCAACCCGGCGGCAGCGATCTGCTCGTGCAGGCGCTCGATCGTGGGGCGCTCCTCCGCGTAGGGACCGACATGCAGCAACTGCGCGGCGGGGCCCTCGTCGAACAGGTCCACGTACAGCGACGCCGCGAGCCCTGGGGCGAGCTTCGCCCGACCGGCGTCGAGGTGTTCGGAGATCTCGGCATCGGTCGCCTCATCGGGTACGCCGATCATGAGCGTCCATCGCCACGTGTCGCGGTCGCCGGCGAAGACCACGTCGAGGTCGGTCTCCCCGTCGGTGGTCCACCAGATGCCCTCGAGGGGGCCGACCCTCCCGAGGACGCCGCGCCGCTTGAGCGCGAACCGGATCGGATACGCGACGCCGTACAGCCCGGGGATGCGTGCCTCGAATGCCTCGGCGACGGGCGGACCTTCGCCGTCGATCATGACGAAGCGGCGGGGGGCCGGGGTGAGCAGCCGGATGCGGTCGCGGGAAGCCTTCAGCTCGTCGTCGCGCCCGGTGGCGCGCGGGCGAGATCTGCGGGAGGACTTCGTTCCGTGCGGGTCGTCATGAGATCCACCTCCACCGCAAGGCTGGCGCACGAGACGGTCGCCGCCTACGGCCGCCGGTCCCGCGACCCGCGGGCCGGATGTCCCTCTGGGATCCCACGCGGCCGCCGGCTCTCGTTGGCCTGCGGCGCTAGGGCAACCGCGGCACGATCCTGCGCACCTCGGTCGGCGCACCCGGCGCGCCGCCGGCCGCCGAGGAGTACTCCGGTACACCGACGCAGGTGAACAACAGCGCGTCCAACGGCTCGCCGAGCAGCGCCGGGATCTCGCTGTCGAGGAACGTCATCCCGGTGGCGCTCGCGCCGAGGGCGTACGCGAGCAGGTGCAGCCGGCCCTCGACCAGCCCGGCGGCGAGCTGCGCCTCGCGGTACTCCCGGTCGTCCAACGCGGCGACGTCAGTCGTGCCGATCACCACGAACGCGGCCTCGCTCGCGAGCCCCTGCTCGAGGCAGACCCGGTAGAGCTCATCGCGCATCGCGCCGGGCCGCACCTGTGCGGAGAGATCCGGCCAGCGGTAGACCCCGGGCGCGAGTTCTCCGACGTCGTGCACCACCACGAAGTGCGAGAGGTCGATGCCACGGAGCGCGGCGAGCATCGACGTGCGCAGCGTGTCCTCCGGCACGCCGCGGGTCGCGTCCATGCGCCGTTGTGATCCGCGCGCCAGCACGACCGTCTCGACCGAGCCGGCTCCCTGCACCGGCACGTCGACCGGGGCGCCTCGGTCCAAGGGCCGCGTAAGCGTGTCACGGTCCCCCGCCCGCTGCGCCGCCGTGTCGAGTGGGAATTCGAGGGGCGCCGCGTCGACGTCGCCTGCGACGGCCGGCCCGGTCGCCTCGAGCGCGGGAGCGCCATCGCCGAGCGCGACGACAGCCACGGGCCACTCGTGCACGCCCTCCGCGCCTACGAGTGCCGTGACCCCCTCGTCCGGGAAGCGGGTGAACAGCCGGGTGGAGATCCCAGCGGAGTCGGCCACCACGAGCAACTGCGCGAGCATCGTGCCGGCGTCCCAATACACGTGGCGGTACCCGCGCTCCCGGTAGCGCCACCCGGTTCGCCATGGGACGCCGGTCACGACGATCACCGGCGCGTCCCCGTTCGGCGGCTGCCCGACCTGCACGAGCGCGTGGTCGAGCGGGTCGTACCAGTGCACACCCGCGGGCAGCGTCGTGCCGTCCGGCACCGCGACGTAGAGCTCGAGCGGGAAGCGGCCTCCCGCGGACCCGGCGGCGCGGAACAGCCACGTCGGAAAGGGGGGCCGCACCATCGTGCGCACCACCCCCGCGGAGAGGTGGAGCAACCGGGAGAGCTGCGGCAGATCGGGTTCGGTATGAGCGACGTCCGCGGTGCCCGCGAGCACGCCGACGGCCGGGGCCGTCGTGGACGGCAGGCTGCGAGGGAGCGGCAGGCGTGGCAGCGGCTGCACGTACCGCTTGTAGAACCACGGGAACCGCGCGAGGTCGTTCGATTCCAGGTCCTGCACCACGCGAGGATCGTCGATCGGCTCGTCCCACTCCTGGCCGGGTTCGTAGGACGTCAGCCGGTGCAGCGTCTGCGTCGCGGTCTCCACGCCTCAATGTAGCGTCCTGAGCTCCGCTGGGATGGGACCCCTAGGCTGCACACGTGCGGGGCCCATCGTGCGGTGCGGAGAGCGCCGAGCAGGCGAGGTTCTGTTCGAATCGTGGCCCTACTCGTCGAGCCGCGACGCCACGAGGTTCTCGCGCGCCTCGCGGAGCGCGGCGACGGCCACGAGGAGCGCGGCGGCGGGGTCGGCCCACGACCAGCCCAGGGAGGCGTTCAGCGCCAGCCCGGTGAGGGTCAGGACCGACAAGATGCCGTCGAGGAACGTCAGCGACGCCTCAGACTGCAGCGGGACCGATCCCAGCTCGCGCGCGATCATGCGCTTCCAGATCGCGAGCCCGAACATCACGCAGGCCGTGACGGCCAGGTAGGCGATGCCGATCGGCGACGGGCCGGCCTTCCTCCCGGTCGCGAGGTTGTGGATCGAGGCGGCGGCGAGCACCACCGCGAGTGTCGCGAACGCCGCGGCGACGAGCCGCAGGGCGTGCCGGGTCCGCTCGGGCCGGTCTCGCGCCTCGCCGGGGCGGATGTACCACACGACCACGGAGGACGCGAAGACCTCGACCAGCGAGTCCGCGCCGAACCCGATCAACGCGAGCGAACCGGCCGCGATGCCCAGGCCGATCGTGAAGACGGCCTCGCCGAGGTTCCACGCGATCGTGGCGTACTCCAGCCGCAGGGCGGTTCGCTGGAGCCGGACCCGCGCCGGTGTCGCATCCACGGCGGCATCGTCCCAAACGCTCACCCTGCTGCCGGCTCCGGCGACGCCCGTGAGACCATCGGTCACGATGGCCTACGACGAGGAGCTCGCCGATCGGATCCGGGAGCTGCTCGGCCCGCGCCGGGGCGTCACCGAGAAGAAGATGTTCGGCGGGCTCGCCTTCTTGATCCACGGCAATATGGCGGTCGCGGCCAGCGGCCAGGGCGGCATCCTGGTCCGCGTCGATCCCGAGGACTCCGATCGGCTGGTCGCCCGCACGCATGCGTACCCGATGGAGATGCGCGGCCGGTCGATGGGCGGCTGGCTGCGGGTCGACGCCGAGCACGTCGGCACGCGACGCCAGCTCCAGCCGTGGGTCGAGCGCGGCGCCGCCTACGCGGCCTCGCTCCCGCCGAAGCGGTGATCCGGACCGGCGCCGCTACGAGAGGAACGCGTCCACCGCCGCCTGGTCCAGCGGGCTGAACCAGACCTCCGAGACCAGCCCGTCGCGGAAGTGGAAGTCGACGTTCGCCGGCACGTCGAGGGTCTTCCCGTCCCGGCTCAGGTGCTGGACGATCATCAGCACTCCGTGCTCGTCGTTCGCCAGGCAGTCGTGCACGTCGGCGCTCGGTGGGCCGTCGAGCATGCCGATGAGGTTCCCGAAGAGCGCGCCGACCCCATCCCGCCCCGTGTGATCGCCGGCCAGCGAGCTGGATCCTTGGAAATGGAACGCGACGTCGGGCGTGTGCGCCGCGAGGAACGTCGCCATGTCGCCCGTGTTGAGGGCGTCCGACGCCGTCCGCAGGTGCTGTTCGTTCGGGTGTGCCATGCGGTCCTCCTCCTGTTCTTCTCCTGGTCCGGCCCATCCTTCCACGGAAGTGCGGTTCGGGCGAACGCCTCGGACCGGGGTCAGGTCGAGGGGCGCTCGCTTCGCGACGACGGCGCAGGGACCGGCCGACGAGCGACGTCGCCTCTCCGATCGAGGCGCCGACGAGGGAGCCCACCACGACGTCGCCTGGATAGTGGACCCCGGTGTGGACGCGCGAATACGCGACGGCGGCGGCGAGGCCGCGGAGCGGGATCGCGAGGCCGGGCATCGTCCCGGCCACGGCGCCCGGCGAACGCGAACCCGGACGCCGAGTGCCCGGACGGGAACGACGTCGAGGACGGCATCGGCACCCATCGCTGCTCCGGTACGCCCGCCGACTCGCGGTCCGGACGCGTGCGACCGCTCGAGAACTTCATCGGGAGGTTCACGATCGCGGAATCGATCCCCAGGGCCACGAGGCCGGTCACGGCCGCCCGGCGACCGGCCCGCCCACCGAGGACGAAGAGCGCGCCCGCGACGCCGAGCCACAGCTTCGAGCCGTTGGCGAGGCCCGAGAGCCGCCGCATCGGCTCGTCGAGCGTCGGGGTCGGTGTGCTCGCGACCGCGCGATAGATCGCACGATCGACCTCGGCCAGCTCGTGGAGGATCGAGGCCGCGGCCGAGCGCCCCGGCGAGGGAGCGGTCTCGAGGCGACGCGCCAAGCGTTCCTCGGGCGGGCCCTGCGGGTTCTCGTCGGGGACGTCCACCCGCTGATGGTAGCGGGGCGGCGTGACGGTAAGGTCACACCGGCGGGGAGGGTGGATGGCGTCCGAGCAGGTGGATGAACGACGCGCGGGTCTCGCGCGCTGGGTCCCCGGCGTCGGGGTGCTGCGGACCTACCGTGCGTCGTGGCTGCGGCCGGACATCGTCGCCGGTGTCGTCCTCGCCGCGATCCTCGTTCCCCAGGGGATGGCGTACGCCGAGCTCGCGGGGCTCCCACCGGTCACCGGCCTCTACACGACGATCGCGTGTCTCGTCGCGTACGCGCTCATGGGGCCCTCCCGCATCCTGGTGCTCGGCCCCGACTCGTCGGTCTCGCCGCTGATCTTCGCCGCGATCGCGCCGCTGCTCGCGGCCGGCGATCCCACGACGGCGATCGCGCTCGCCGGGATGATGGCGCTGTTCGTCGCGGGGATCGAGATCGGGCTCGGGCTCGCGAAGCTCGGCTTCGTGGCCGATCTGCTCTCGAAGGAGGTGCAGGTCGGCTACATGAACGGCCTCGCGATCACGATCATCGTCGGCCAGCTCCCCAAGCTCTTCGGGTACTCAACGGATGCGGACGGCTTCGTGCAGGAGGCGAAGGCGTTCGTGTCGGGCCTCGACCAGACGAACCGCACCGCGTTGGTGCTCGGGCTCGCCACGCTCGCGGTGCTGCTGGTGCTGCCGCGGGTGTCGAAGAAGGTCCCGGCCGTGTTGGTGGCGGTGGTCGGGGCCACGGTGGTGACGGCGCTTTTCGATCTGGCGTCCGAGGGGGTCAAGACGGTGGGGCCGCTGCCACAAGGCTTGCCGGTCCCGGCGGTCCCGTGGGTGCCCGTGAGCGATCTCACGCCGCTGCTGATCGCCGCGGTCGGCGTCGTGTTGGTCTCCCTCACCGACACGATCGCGACGTCCACGAGCTTCGCGGCGCGTCGCGGCGATGAGATCGACCCCGATCAGGAGATGATCGGCATCGGGGCGGCGAACGCCGCGGCGGGCCTGTTCCAAGGCTTCGCCGTCTCGTCGAGCGGCTCGCGGACGGCGGTCGCCGAGCAAGCCGGCTCCAAGTCCCAGGTGACGGGGCTCGTCGGCGCGGCGATCGTGGTGCTCTTGCTGCTGTTCCTCCCGTCGCTGCTGCAAGATCTGCCGCAGACGGCGCTCGCGGCGGTCGTGATCGCGGCGGCGCTGTCGCTGATGAACGTCCGGATCCTGCGCTCGTACTGGGACGTGCGGAAGACGGCGTTGGTGCTCTCGGTCGTGGCCACGTTGGGCGTGGTCCTCTTCGGGGTGCTGCAGGGGATCCTGTCTGGCCGTGGTCCTGTCGATCCTGCTGTTCTTCCGCCGCAGCTGGTGGCCGCACGGCGTCGTGCTCGGGCGGGTGCCGGACCTCGATGGATGGCACGACCTCGACCGCTATCCCGACGCGCAGGAGGTCGATGGCGTCGTGGTGTTCCGGTGGGAGGCGCCGCTGTTCTTCGCGAACTCGGGCATCTTCCGTCAGCAGGTTCGGCACCTCGTCCGGCGACGGAAGCCTCGGTGGTTGGTGCTGCAATGCGAGGCCATCACGGACGTCGACGTCACCGCCGCCGACATGCTCGAGCGACTCGACCTCGAGCTCAATGCACAAGGCGTGAACGTCGCGTTCGTCGAACTCCGGGATCGACTGCAGGATCTGCTCCTGCGCTACGGATTGCTGTCCACGCTGGACCGCGAGCACTTCTACCCGTCGATGTCGGCGGCCCTCGAGGCGATCGCGGCCGAGACAGGCTGACGTTCAGGAGCCGATCGGAACGGGGCGCCCCAGGGCGATATCCCAGAGCCTGCGCGCGGCCCGGCCGGGACCGAGCGAGAGGGCCGCGGGGGAGTACCCGATCGCGTGCGTCGGCAGCCGCACCCGGACGGGGGAGGGACGGACCGAGAAGCGCAGCGGCGGATCCAGGACCTCGCTCTCCCCGTCGAGCCCGATCTCGATCGGCGCGTCGGACGTCACCTCGAACGTCGGCGCGGCCCACGACGTGAGGCCCTCGAAGCGCTCGGGATGGCCGGTGGCGAGGGCGGCGAGGAAGGCCGCCGCTCCTCCCTGCTTGCCCAGCACGAGGGCGGCGACACCCAGCAGGCCCGTGTCCAGGCGGGGCCGTGCTCCCAGCCCGCCCGCGCCCGTCCCGTAGGGGCCGTTGGAGACCTGGATCACGTGCGCGCCGCGATGCTCCACGCCGTCGGGTCCATCGAACCGAAGGTCGAAGGGCTCCGTTCCGGGGCCGAGCACCTGCGGGAGGGTCGACAGCGTCGTGTCCACCTTGGCGTCCCGGTACGACGGGGACCGCACGATCGCCGCGTACAGGCCGAGCGACACGTTGTTCACGAACACGCGGCCGTTGACGTCGGCGAGGGTCATCGTCCGTTCCACGGCCGCCCCGTAGGCGTCCAAGGCCCCGACCACGTCGTCGCGGTCCAGCCCCAGATCCAGGGCCAGGTGGTTCCGCGTTCCGGCGGGGACCACGACCATCGGGAGTCCCAGCTCGGCGGCGACGGTGCCGACCATCGCCTGGGAGCCGTCGCCCCCGGCCATGCCGAGGACGTCGGGCCCGCCCGCCGCCACGTCGCGCACGCGCTGGAGCCAGTCCTCGCCTGGCTCGAGCACGACAGGCTCGATCCCGCGCCTGTGGCATTCGCCGACCAGGTCGAAGCGCTCGGCCTTCCCGCCCCCCGACTTCAGGTTCATGAACAGGACGCCGCGTGCGGCGGGTGGCACCGGCGTCCCCGGCGTCTCGCTCTGCTTCAGGGCCGCGACCGTATGGCCGAGCGCATAGCGCGCGAGCGCGATCGCCACCGCGAGCGCGACGATCCGCGCCGCCAACGTGAGGGCCAGGTACCCCTCCGCCGTGATGATCGCGACGACGGAGACGACCAGCGCGGCCACCGCCACCACGATCGCGATCGTTCGCCGGGCGCCCTCCCGCGTGAGCGCGATCCAGGCGGCCGCGAGGAACACCGCGAACAGGAGGATCTGCCACAGCACGGGCCAGGGGTCGGACACGATCCGCACCAGCGTGACCACGATCACCGCGGCGACCAGGAGGATCGCCCCGATCGCGGCCGCCCGGCGCAGCCCCGTGGGTTCGGTCGTGGATACGCTCACCGCCGCGAGGGTAGTCGGTCGGCGGAGAGCGCACCGACGGGTCTGTTGCCCGCGATCACCCGCGCCGGAGCCGTGCCAGCAGGTACAGCACCTCGAGGTAGAGCCACACGACCGTGGCCAGCAGCCCCCAGGCCGAGTACCACCCCATGAACGCGGGGGCGTGACCCTTGACCCCTTGGTCGACGAACGCGAAGTCGATGAACAGGTTGAGCGCGGCGACGATGCAGATCACCACGCTGATCGCGATCCCCGCCGGGGTCGGGTCCGTCCAGAACCGCAGGTTGACCCCGAACACGCTGAGGATCCAGGCGGTCAGGTAGAGCACGCCGATCCCGAGGGTCGCCGCGATCACCACGAGCACGAACCGCCGCGTGACCTTGACGAGACCGAACGCGTAGAGCAGCAGGCACACCAGGACGATCGCCATCGTGGCCATCAGCGCCTGCGCGACGATCCCGTCGTAGGCGACCTCGTAGACCTGGGAGATGCCGCCGACCCACAGGCCCATCAGGACCGCGTAGACCAAGCCGCCGATCGGCGCGATCCGAGGGTTCGCGATCGCGAGGAACGACAGCGCGATCAGCACGAAGTAGCCGAGGAGCCACGACGGTCCGGAGGTCGCCTTGATGACACGCGCCGCGTGATCCCAGCCGATCACCGCGAAGATGCACGTCACCGCGAACAGCACGAACGCCTTCAGCACGGTTCCGCCGACCGTCATGCTCCGACCTGATGGGCGGCCCTGTTCGACCGCCGCGATCGACTCGGACGAGAACGTCCGTTCGTTGATCATCTGCTGCGCCAACGCGGTTCCTCCTGTCGTCGGGTTCCGGGCGTGACTCTAGAAGCGTCGGGCCTCGTCACAGCCAGTCGTGCCTGCGGAAGTACATGTACAAGCCGACGCTCACGACCACGATGAGGACGGCGGAGGTCACGACGCCGGCCGTGTGGCCGATCCCCGGGTACGGCACGTTCATGCCGTAGTAGCCGGTGATCAGCGCTGGGACGGCGATGATCGCGGCCCAGCTGCTCACCTTCTTCACGATCTGGTTCTGGCGGTAGTCGCGAAGGCTGAGGTTCGTTTCCACGATCGTGCTGATGAGGTCGCGCAGGGCGTCGGTGGATTCGCTGATCCGCAGGATGTGGTCGTACACGTCCTGGTAGTAGGGGTAGAGCTCGTCGGGCACGGCGCCGTGCTCGCGACGCATCAGGCCGCTGATCGCCTCACGCGTGCCGATCACCAATCGATGGAACCGCACGAGCGCGCGCCGCATCTCGAACCAGTGCCGCTGCTGCGAGGGATCGAGCGGCTCCTCGTCGAAGATCCCTTCGCTCACCTCGTCGTAGTAGGTGTCGAGCTCCTCGACGGTGTCGAAGTAGCCGTCGACGATGACGTCGAGCAGCCCGTAGAGCAGGAAGCTCACGCCGTAGCGCGCGAAGTCCGGCGAGCGGTCCCATCGGCTGAGTACGCCGTCGATCGGGAAGCGATCGTCCTTCCGGACGGTGACCAGCCATCGCTCGGCTGATGAACGCATCGACCTCGGTGTCCTCGAGATCGGCCAGGTCCTCGTTCAGCCGAACGGCGTGGCACGACAGGAACAGGTGCGTCGCGTACCGGTCCAGCTTCGGCCGCTGGTGGCTCCCGAGGACGTCCTCGACGGCCAGCTCGTGCAGGCCGAGCTCTCCCGCGAGCTCTCGCATCTCGGCCTCCGACGGATCGCAGAGGTCGACCCAAACGATCGTGTCGGGGTGTCCGAGGTGCTCGGAAACACCTGCGACGGGGAACCCCTCGTCCTCGAGCACTCCCGCTCGATACGACCTCGTCCGGGATCCGCTCATGCACCCCCTCCTCAAACGGCGACGACGCCGACGTTCGTTGCGGGAGTGTAGGCGGGGGGAGCCGGGCTCGAGGCCGTCCGGGGACGAGGGTGCGGGTTGCGTCGGGCCTCCCATCTCATGAGGATGTGCCGGTGCTCGCGCAGACGTTCACGACGGTGTTCACCGTCTTCGCGCTGGTCTTCGTGACCGGATCGATGCTGATCCTGCTGTTCGTCTACGGCCGCAAGTAGCTCAAGGGTGTCCGAGTCGTCCCCGGGCGTGCCGCGGTAGACAGCAGGTCTCATGACGATGTCGGGTCCACAGAGTCGACCGCCCGAACCCCAAACGGTCCGAGGACCTGTCGATCGGCTACCTGTCGCACGACGCCGCCAGCATCGAGCTGTACTTCGAGGAGTCGTGCACCTCCTCCACGAACACGAGCGAGGCGGCGGTGGCGCTCACCGCGTAGCGACGCGGTACTTGATGTGCGTGACGCCGGGCGCCTCGATCGCGCGGACCTGCTCGACCTCGATCTGTCCGATGTGGTCGAGGAGACGCTCGCCGTCCCCGAGCACGACGGGGACGATGTGCAGCTCGAACTCGTCGATGAGACCCGCGGCCAGGTACTGCTGCACGACGCTCGCGCCGCCGCCCAGCACGACATCGCGCCCGCCCGCCGCCCGCTTCGCCTGCTCCAGCGCCGACCCGATCCCATCGGTGACGAAGACGAAGGTCGTGCCCCCTTCCATCTCCAGCGGCTCGCGGGGATGGTGCGTAAGCACGAAGACCGGTACGTGGTACGGGGGGTCGTCGCCCCACCAGCCGTTCCAGGGCGGGTCCTCGTTCCACGGGCCGGGCCCGCCTCCGAACATGTTCCGGCCCATCACGACCGCCCCGACGTTCGACTGCGCCTCCTCGATCACGGGCGTGCTCGCGTTGACCTCGCCGCCGTCGAGCCCCTGCTGCTTCCGCCAGGCCTCGAGCCCGAAGATCCACTCGTGCAGGCGCATGCCGCCGACGCCGAGCGGGTCCTCCTCGCTCTGATGCGGGCCGGCGACGTAGCCGTCCAGCGAGACCGCGATCTGGAATCTGAACACGCTCATCGGACCTCCTCGACGTCAGGGTATCCAACCGCTGCTTGCCGACGGCCGCACCTGACGGTTTGCGGTCCGAGCCGGCCCGTCCGACCATGATCCGCATGCGACGACGACCTGCATAGGTTCGTCAGCCCCGAAGCGGGCACGGCCATGCATCCCGAGGTCCTCCTGTTCCTTCGCGCCCCTATCCCTGCGCGAAGGAGGAGGACCGTGCCACGCATCCGTCGTTCCGTCACCGTGCTCGCTCGCATCAGCAGCATGTATCCCGACATCGCCGATCCGGAGGCGGTGATCCGTCAAGGCCGGGTCTTCATCGGCGGCGTCCCCGCCCTGAACCCCATGAGGCTGGTCCGAGACGACGAGGCGGTCGTCGTTCGCTCCGACCCGGTACTCCGGGGAACGACGAAGCTCCTGTTCGCGCTGGATCGGTTCGACATCGACGCGAGCGGAGCGATCGCGCTCGATGTCGGCGCGGCGGCCGGCGGCTTCACGACGGCGCTGTTGGAGGTCGGCGTCGCCCGCGTCTACGCCGTCGACGTCGGACACGGGCAGCTGCGAGGCTCGCTCCGGCAGGACGAGCGCGTCGTCGTGCTGGAGCGGACGAACATCGCAGACCTCACGATCGACGTGGTGCCGGAGCCGCTCGACCTCATCACGTTGGATCTGTCGTACCTCTCGCTGGCGCTCGCCGTGCCGCAGCTCGGTCGCCTCGACGTCCGACCGGATGCGCACCTCGTCGCGCTGATCAAGCCGATGTTCGAGCTCGGGTCGGCGTGCCTTCCACCGGCCGACCGCTGGCCGGAGGCGATCGATCGAGCCGTCACCGCCGCCGGCGACGCCGGCTGGCGTGTGGAGGAGGTCGCTCGCTCGCCGGTCATGGGCTCGCACCGCGCGGTCGAGTTCTTCCTGCACGCGCGTCAGATCGGGTTAGATCGCGTCCCAGGGGACCGACGCGTACGCCTCGACGAGCTCCCGCATCCGTTCGGCGGGCATCGGGAGCTCGTCGTCGTCCACCCCGCTGACGGCGGCGATGCCGCGCGCGTTCGACAGGAACGCTCCGTCGAACGACGCGATATCCGACAGGTGCACCGGCGTGCGGCGCGTCGGGAGCGCCGCCTCCAGCAGCTGCATCGTGATCCCGTGCAGCATCGGCGCGTCGGGCCAGACGACGCCGGACGGATCGAAGAAGCCGATGTTCGCCATCGAGGTCTCGGACACGAGGCCGTCGGGCCCGGTCAACAGGGCGTCGTCGAAGCCGTCGCGCTGCGCGAGCTCCCGGTAGTGGCCCTGCTCCGTGTGGACGTGCTTGCGGTGCGCGTCGGGTCGCTGGTACCGCGCCGAGCCGAGGCGCTGCGGCGTGGCCATCTCGGCCGGCGGCTTCACGGTGACCACGATCGCGGGCTCCGGCGATCGTTCGTGGATGTACACGCGGACCGACGCGTCCTCCGTGTCCGCGAGGGCGTGGCGGATCAGCGCCCGAACACGCTCGCCGTCGAGGCCGGCGTCGAACGCCTCGCGGTTCGCCGTCGCCAGCCGCCGCAGGTGGAGCTCCAGCCCGCGCGTGCGCCCGCCGCGGACCTGCATCGCGGTGAAGTGGCCGTAGGGCGTCGTCGCCCGGGCGAACGCCTCCTCGTCCGCGGGGAGCCCGTCGATCTCGATGGTGGTCACGATCGGGAGCGATGGTAGCCCTCGCGTCATGGTCGGATACCGGACGCGCGTTCGCTCCGCGCACGTCCTTTGGGGAGCGTGTAGGCTCGGCGTTCGACCCTCCGTGGCAGGAGTTGATCATGGCCGAGCCTCTGCGCCGGAACACCAACGACGACATCGACGTCGATCCTCCCTACCTGTTCCCGGAGTACGTGGCGACCCGCACCCGGGCGCCGAAGCGGCCGCTGACGGTGCTCCCGAGCCACCTGACCGAGCTGACCGGGCCGCTGCTCGGCGTCGACCTCGTCGGCGAGCTGGACGACGACATGACGCGTCAGCACGGGGGCGAGCCGCAGGGGCAGCGGATCATCGTGCACGGCCGCGTGCTGGGCCCCGACGGCCGCCCGGTGCGGAACTCGTTGATCGAGCTCTGGCAGGCGAACGCCGCCGGGCGCTACCGGCACGACGCCGACAACCACCCGGCGCCGCTCGACCCGAACTTCTCTGGGGCCGGTCGCTGCATCACCGACGAGGAGGGCCGGTACCGGTTCGTTTCGATCAAGCCTGGGGCCTACCCCTGGCGGAACCACGCCAACGCGTGGCGACCGGCGCACATCCACTTCTCGCTGTTCGGTCGGAACTTCACGCAGCGCCTCGTCACGCAGATGTACTTCCCTGACGATCCGCTCTTCCCGTTGGACCCGATCTTCAACTCGATCCCCGATCCGAAGGTGCGCGAACGCCTCATCTCCCGCTTCGATCCCGACGCGACGGTGCCCGAATGGGCGCTCGGCTTCGAGTTCGACGTCGTGCTGGGCGGGCGTTCCGCCACGCCGTTCGAAGACGAGGACGACGACGCGTGATCGGAGGCCGCACGCCGTCGCAGACGGTCGGGCCGTACTTCGCGATCGGCCTGCCGTGGCCGGACGGGCCGTTCGTGGTCCCGGAAGGGACGCCCGGCGCGATCTGGATCCGCGGCCGCGTGCTGGACGGCGACGGCGAGCCGGTGCCGGACTCGCTGATCGAGACGTGGCAAGCGGACGCGCACGGTCACTTCCGCGATCCGGATGATTCGCGCGACGTCGCGCCATGGTTCCGGGGGTTCGGCCGCGCCTCCGCCGAGCCCGCGGGGGAGTGGGCGATCCATACCGTCAAGCCGGGGACGACCGTCGAGCCGAACGGGCCCACGCACGCGCCCCATATCGACATCGCCGTGTTCGCCCGAGGGCTGCTGAAGCACCTCGTCACCAGGATCTACTTCGAGGACGAGCCGGGAACGAACGCCAAGGATCCGACCCTCGGCTCCGTGCCGGACCCGGCCTCGCGTGCGACCCTTCTGGCGGCGCGGTCGGAGGATGGATACCGGTTCGACATCCGGCTGCAGGGCGAGGGTGAAACGGTCTTCTTCGCGGTCTGAGGTACCGAGCGGCCTGTTCGACGGCGTCCTCGCACGGGGCGACGTCCGGGCCGAGGTCGCCGACGCCGCGTGGGTACGGGGGATGCTCGACGCGGAGGCGGCGCTCGCGCGGGCGGAAGCGCGGGCCGGCGTGATCCCGGTCGAGCACGCGGAGGCGATCACGCGGGCATGCGCGTCGCTCGAGGTCTCGATCGAGGAGCTCGGCCATGCGGCGGCGCTGACGGGGAACCCCGTGGTGCCGCTGATCGACGCGATCGCGGCCGCCGTGGGTGGGTCCGCCGTCGACTCGGTGCATCTCGGTGCCACGAGCCAGGACGTGATCGACACCGCCGCGATGCTGGTGGTCGAGCGAGCCCTCGCGCCATTGGACGATGATCTCGCCGGTGCAGCCGAGGCGGCCGCCGTGCTGAGCGAACGACATCGCCGCACGTTGATCGCCGGCCGGACCCTCCTGCAACAGGCGCTCCCGACGACGTTCGGTGCGAAGGCCGCGGTCTGGATGACGGGGCTCGACGAGGCGGGCGACCGCCTGCGGGCCGTTCGTCGGGATCGCCTGGCCGTGCAGCTCGGCGGGGCCGTCGGCACCCTCGCATCGCTCGGCGACGAGGGCCCCGCCGTGCTCGCCGCGTTCGCCGACGAGCTCGGCTTGGCCGAGCCGGTCGCGCCGTGGCACAGCGACCGCACGCGCCTGGCGGAGATCGCCGGCGCCCTCGGGGAGGCCGGCGTCGCGGTCGGCAAGCCCGCGACGGACGTCGTGCTGCTGGCTCAGACCGAGGTCGACGAGGTGCGCGAGGGAGCGCCGGGGCGCGGCGCCTCCTCGACGATGCCGAACAAGCGCAATCCCGTCGCGGCGGTGAGCGCCCGGGCGTGCGCGATGCGGGCTCCGGGCCTCGTCGCGGAGCTGCTCACCGCCGGCGCGCACGAACACGAGCGCGCAGCCGGCGCCTGGCACGCGGAGTGGCGCCCGCTCTCGGACCTCCTGACGACGATCGGTTCCGCCGCGGCGTGGCTCCGCGATTGCCTCGAGCATCTCGAGGTCGACGTCGAGGCGATGCGCGTGAACCTGGACCGGACTGGGGGCCTCGTGATGGCAGAGCGGGTCGCGACGGCCCTCACGGCGGCGGTCGGCCGACGCGCGGCCAACGTCCTCGTCAAGCACGCCGCGGCGTCCGCGACCGATCCGATCTCGTTCGCCGACGCGCTCGCCGCCGCCCCCGAGATCCGGCGGCATCTCTCGCCGGAGCGGATCGCCGAACTGCTGGAGCCCGCCGGGGCCGTCGGATCGGCCGGCCTGTTCGTGGACCGGGCGCTCGCGGCACATCGAGCCCGGGGCGCAGAGCCGGCGTGAGCGTCGACGTCCACCACGTTGCCGAGGGTCCGGCGGACGCGCCGGTCCTCGTGTTCGGGAACTCACTCGGGAGCACCCTGGAGATGTGGGACCCGCAGGTCTCGAGGCTCGCGGAGCGCTTCCGTGTCGTGCGCTACGACTTGCGGGGCCATGGAGGCTCGCCCGTGCCACCCGGCCCGTACGACGTCGATGCGCTCGGTGAAGATCTCGTCGCGCTCCTGGACCGGCTCGGCATCCGGCGGACGAGCCTGGTCGGCCTGTCGCTCGGTGGGCTCGTGAGCATGTGGGTCGCGAGCGCCGCGCCCGACCGGGTCGACCGTCTGGTGCTGTGCTGCACGAGCGCGACCTTCGCGCCTCCCGAGCCGTGGAGGGAACGCGCGGCCCTGGTGCGTGACGGAGGGATGGACGCGGTCGCCGACGTCGTCGTCGGTCGCTGGTTCACGCCCGGCTTCGCCGCTGCGCATACGGACGTCGTGCGGCGCATGCGCGACATGATCGCTTCGACGCCGCCCGCGGGCTACGCCGCGTGTTGCGAGGCCGTCGGGACGGCGGACCTGCGCCTGGCACTCGGCGCGATCCGAGCTCCGACCCTGGTCATCGGCGGCTCGGAAGATCCCGCGGTACCGCGCGAACGGGTGGAGGCGCTCGCGCACGGTATCCCGAACGCCCGCCTCGAGTTCGTGGCGGCCGCGCACCTCGCGAACGTCGAGCAGCCCGAGCGCGTCACCGATCTGATCGCCGAGCACCTGGCCACGGGAGATGGAAGCGAGGGACCACGATGAGCGACCCGATCTACGAGAAGGGGATGCGGACCCGCCGAGAGGTGCTGGGCGACGCGCACGTGGACGGCGCCGTCGCCCGCACGACGCCGTTCACCGCGGCCTTCCAGGAGTATCTGACGCGGGCGGCCTGGGGTGACGTGTGGTCCCGCCCCGGTCTGGACCGTCGCACCCGTTCGTGCATCACGCTCGCGCTGCTCACGGCGCTCGGTGCGGAGAACGAGATCGAGATGCACGTGCACGCCGCGATCCGCAACGGCGTAACCCCGGAGGAGATCGCCGAGGTGCTCTTGCACACGGCGGTCTACTCCGGCATCCCGGCAGCGAACGCCGCGTTCGCGATCGCCGAGCGGGCACTGGGACCGGACGAGGCGCCGTCCGGCTGAGCGGGGCGCTCAGCTCCAGGTGTCGCGGGCAACGCGCACCAGCAGGTCGAGCTTCGCGCGCTGGTCCTCGAACGTCAGCAGGTTCCCCGGCAGCGTCGATGCGAACCCGCATTGTGGGGACAGTGCGAGCCGATCGAGCGGCACGATGTGCGAGGCCTCCTCGATCCGCCCCTTCAGCTGGTCCGCGTCCTCCAGCTCCGGCTCCTTCGTGGTGATCAGCCCGAGGACGACGGTCTTCCCTTCGGGGACGAACCGGAGCGGCTGGAACGTGCCTGCGCGCGGCGAGTCGTACTCGGCGAGGATCCGGTCGACCGCGAGGTCGTTGAACAGCTGCTCGGCGATCGCGTCGTACCCGCCCTCGACCGACCACATGCTGCGGTGGTTGCCGCGGCACAGGTGGACGGCCCAGGTCGCCTCCGGCACCGAGCGGATCAGGCGGTTGTCGTACTCGATCATCCGCGCGAGCCACGTCGAGGTGTCGAGGCCTAGCGTGCGCAGGTTCGCCTGGCCTTCTTCGCTGACCATGTGCGTGTAGCGCGGGGAATCGAGCTGCACGTGCGTCGCGCCGGCGTCCACCGCGCGACGCACGACCTCGCCCATCAGCCGGAGGGCGTCGTCCATGTACTCCTCGCGATCCGGGTAGACGGTGTCGGACAGACCCGGCACGTACAGCACGCTCGCATAGGTCATCCCGGCGATCGTGACCTTCGTGGGCCGGTCGGTGTGATCGCGCACGAACCGGTACTCGATCTCCGGGAGGCTGCGTGCGATGCCGAGCTTCTCGGTGGCGACCGGCAGCCGAGGCGGCGGCTCGGCCGGCGCGCTCCCGCCGCGCGTGAACGGGACCGGCGCGGATTCGTCCGGGTTGTAGCCGGACAGGCTCGTGGTGAGCGGATCGAACCAGAACCGCCGCCGGACCTCTCCGTCGGTCAGCACGTCGACGCCGGTCGACTCCTGCAGCTCGATGGCCTCGATGCCGGCTCGTTCCTGCGCGGCTCCGAGCCCTTCGTCGTCGAGCTCGCCTCGATCGGCGGCGGCGAACGCGACCTTCAGATACTCCGGGCGGAGCAGGCTGCCGACGACCTCGGCGCGCCACGTGGGTAGGGTAGCGATGGTGTTCCTCCTGTTCAGTCGAACGGCATGCCGACGTAGTTCTCCGCCAGGCTGGTTGCCGCGGCGGTCGAGCCGGTGACGTAGTCGAGCTGGCTGCGTTGGAGACGATCGCGGAACGGATCATCGCCGGGGTAGCGGTGCAGCATCGCGCTCATCCACTGCGAGAAATGCTCGGCGCGCCACACCCGGCCGAGGACGCGGTCCGAATACGCATCGAGCAGCCGTTCGTCGCCGGTCGCGTACCACTCGGCGATCGCCTCGGAGAGCACGCGCACGTCGTTCACCGCGAGGTTCAACCCCTTCGCACCGGTGGCTGGCACGATGTGTGCCGCGTCGCCGGCGAGGAACAGCCTCCCGTACCGCATCGGCTCGGCGACGAAGCTTCGCATGGGCGAGATCCCCTTCTCCAGGACCGGGCCGTCCGCGAGTTGCCAACCTGGGAGCGCCAGCCGCGTCGCCAACTCCTCCCAGATGCGCTCGTCTGGCCATGCCACCAGGTCCTCATCGTTGGCGACTTGGAGGTAGAGCCGGCTGATCTCCGGCGAGCGCAGGCTGTGCAGCGCGAACCCCCGCTCGTGCGGCGCGTAGATCAGCTCCTCGGTCGACGGCGCGACCGCGGCGAGGATCCCGAGCCACGAGAACGGGTACTCGTGCTCGAAGATCCGGAGGGCTTCCGACGGGATCGACGGCCGGCAGACGCCGTGGAAGCCGTCGCAGCCGACGATCAGGTCGCACCGCAGCTCCTGCTGGGCGCCGTCCGCTCGGTAGCGGATCGTCGGCGCGTCGGTCGTGAACCCCGCCGGCGCCACGTCCTGCGCCTCGAAGACGATCGGGCCGTCGTCCGCCAGCCGGGCCGCGATGAGGTCCTTCACCACCTCCTGCTGGCCGTACACGAAGATCGCACGGCCGGTCAGGTCCGTCAGCGCGATCCGGTGACCCCAACCGTCGTAGCGGATCTCGATGCCGTGGTGGATGAGGGCCTCGCGGTCCAGCCGGTCCGCGAGCCCGGCCGCGCGCAGCAGCTCGACGCTGCCTTGCTCCAGCACGCCGGCGCGGACCCGTTGCTCGACGTAGGCACGGTCGCGGGCCTCGAGCACCACCGAGTCCACGCCGCGCAGGTGCAGCAGGTGCGAGAGCAGCAGTCCGGCCGGGCCGGCCCCGACGATGCCGACCTGCGTGCGCATGCGGGATCAGAAGGGGTACTCGGGTAGATCGCCTCGCATCGTGACCCACTGCGTGACCGTGAACGCGTTGATGTTCGCCTCGGGGCCGCCGATCCACGACGAGCCGGTGCTCTTCACCCCGCCGAACGGGTTGACCACCTCGTCCCCGATCGTCTGGTCGTTGATGTGCACGACCCCGGTCGGGATCCGGCTCGCGATGTCGAGCCCTTTCATCACGTCGCGCGTCAAGATGCCGAGCGAGAGGCCGTGCTCGCTGTCCGTCGCGAGCTTCACGGCCTCGTCGATCGAGTCGAACCGCACGACCGGCGCGACCGGCCCGAAGATCTCCTCGACGAACGCCGGCGAGTCGATCGGCACGTCCGCGAGCACGGTCGGGCGGTAGAACAGGCCCTCGTAGGTCCCGCCCGCCGCCAGCCGGGCGCCCGCGTCGACGCTCTCGGTCACGATCCGGTGGATGTTGTCGCGTTGGTGCTCGTCGATGATCGGGCCGAGCGCGACCTGCTCGGTCGCGGGGTTGCCGACCGGCGTGTGCTCGGCGTGCGCCGCGAGTACTTCGATGTACTGATCGGCGACGCTCTGCGCCACCAGGTGGCGTCCGGTCGTCATGCAGATCTGGCCCTGATGCATGAAGGAGCCGAACGCGCCGACCGAGACCGCCTTCTCCACGTCGACGTCGTCGAGCACGATCATCGCGCTGTTGCCCCCGAGCTCGAGATGCACGCGCTTGAGGTGCTTCGCTGCGAGCTGGCCGACGGCACGGCCGCCCCGAGACGAGCCGGTGAACGAGATCATGTGGACCCCGGGATCGGCGACGAGTGCCTCGCCGGTCTCGACGCCGCCCGGGAGGACCGAGAAGAGCCCGTCGGGCAGCCCGGCCTCCTCGAAGATGCGCGCCAGGACCACGCCGCCGGCCACGGTCGTGCGGGGATCCGGCTTGAGGATCACCGCGTTGCCGAGGGCGAGCGCGGGCGCCACCGCGCGGATCGACAGGATCAACGGGAAGTTGAACGGCGAGATCACCCCGACCACGCCGACCGGGAGCCGCCGCGACATGCTCAGCACGGGATCGCGCGTGCGGAGGAGCTCGCCGTAGGGCTGCGAGGGCAGGCCGGCCGACTCGAAACACGTGCTGGCCGCGAACCAGATCTCCAGATCGGCCTTCGGGGGGATCGCGCCCGTCTCGCGCATGATCCAACCTTGGATCTCCTCGGCGTTGTCCTGGAAGAGGCTGCCCGCCCTCCGCACGATCGCCGCCCGGTCCTGATACATCGTGTCCGCCCAGGTCCGCTGCGCTTCCGCGGCCCGTGCGGCGGCCCGGGCGATGTCGGCCGCGTTCGCGACGCCGACGCGTCCAAGCTCCTCACCGGTGGCGGGCTCGGTCACCGCCGCATCGCCGCCGCCTCCCGGGACCCACCCGTCCTGGAAGATGTTGCCGTTCCACCGTCCATCGTCCAACAGGGCCATGCCGTCCTCCCCCATGCATCCAGACGTCCGCGGAACAAACAGATGTGCGTCCAGCGCACGTCCGACTCTGCGACGGCCCCTCGGAGCCTGTCAAGTGGAACGCGGTTGACCGCCCTCAGACGTGGCACCTATCGTGCCGGACGTGGTCGAGAAGAGCGACACATTCGTCCGGTCCCTCGACCGCGGGCTCGCCGTGATCAGGGCGTTCGGCCCCGGCAACGAACGCCTGACACTGAGCGAGGTCGCGAAGGAGACCGGCCTGACCCGGTCCGCGGCCCGGCGGTTCCTCCTGACGCTCGTCGAGATCGGCTACGTGCGATCCGACGGCCGCGAGTTCTCGCTCCGTCCGCGCATCCTCGAGCTCGGCTACACCTACCTCTCAGGCATGGGGATCACGGAGCTTGCCCGGCCGCACGTCGAGGTCCTGGTGGCAACCGTCGAGGAATCCGCCACGGTCGGCGTACTCGACGACTTGGACATGGTGTGCATCCTGCGGGTGGCGGCCCGCAGGATCATGGTCGTCGCGCTCGCGGTGGGGACGCGGATGCCGACCTACGCAACCGCGACCGGCCGCGTCTTGCTCGCGGGTCTGTCCGAGGACGAGTTCGAGGCCTACCTCGACCGGGTCCGGTTCGCACCGCTCACGGGACGGACCGTGCACGATCGAGAGCTCCTGCGTTCGATCGTCGAGCAGACCCGGGCTGACGGGTTCGCGCGCGTGGATCAAGAGCTCGAGGACGGACTCCGTTCGGCGGCGGTCCCGATCCATGATGCGAACGGCCACGTCGTGGCCGGCCTCGCGATCCCCGGCCACGCGTCGATGCTCACGATGGACGCGCTGCGCGACGAGCTCGTGCCGGCGATGCGTACCACGGCCGACCAGATCGAGGCGGACCTCCGCGCTCAGGGCGGAACGGCGAGGCAGCCCGAGCCGATCGTCCCTGAAGGCGTTTGACCGACCCCGGAACTCTGCCTAGAGTTCGGCCAAGATTCACGCTCTGCGCATGAGTGTGCGCATAGCGAACGCGCGAGGTGGGCCATCGCCCGAGGCGAGAGGGGATCCATGAGCGACGATCGGAACGACCTGATCCCGCAGCTCGACCAGCCGCTATCGCGGCGGTCGCTGCTGAAGGGAGCCGGCGTCGGCGCGCTCAGCTTGAGCGCCGGCGGGCTGCTCGCGGCCTGCTCGAACAAGGTCAAGGGATCCGGGAGCGGAGCGACCGACAAGATCGTGATCGGCTTCGTCAGCCCCCAGACGGGTCCGCTCGCCGGCTTCGCGTCGGGCGACAACTTCGTCGTGGATCAGATCAGGGCGACCGACGCGTACAAGAACGGTTTCACGGTGGGCGGCAAGAACTACGCGGTCGAGGTCGTCGTGGCCGACAGTCAGTCGGACCCGATCCGCGCGGGGCAGGTCGCGAAGCAGTTGATCGCCCAGAGCCACGCCGACATGCTCGTGACGAGCTCAACCCCGGAGACGACGAACCCGGTCGCGAACGTGGCCGAGGCACAGAAGGTCCCGTGCGTCTCCACCGTCGTGCCGTGGCAGGCGTGGTACTTCCCCCGTCAGGCCGACCCCAGCAAGCCGAAGCCGTTCAAGTACACGACGATGTACTTCTTCGGTGCCGAGGCGTTCGGTGGATGCTTCGTGCCGATGTGGAACCGCGTCCCGACGAACAAGGTCGTCGGCGGGATGTTCCCGAACGACGACGACGGCAACGCGTTCCGGGCTGCCTGGCCGGGGATCATCAAGGCGGCCGGATACACGTTCGTCGACGGCGGGCCGTACCCCGACCTGAAGGTCACGGATTTCAGCTCGATGATCTCGACGTTCAAGCAGAACGATTGCCAGATCTTCATCAACGCGCCGATCCCCCCGGACTTCAACACGTTCTGGAAGCAGGCATCCCAACAGGGATACAAGCCGAAGCTCGCGACGGTTGCGAAGGTCCTGCTGTTCCCGGCCGACACCACGGCGCTGGGGCCGCTCGTGAACAACATCGCGACCGACTCCTGGTGGGGCCCGTACATGCCGTACAAGTCTTCGCTCGCCGACCAGACGACGCAGCAGTTGGCCGATGCATACCAGACGGCCGCCGGTGAGCAGTGGCTGCAGACCCTCGGCTCGACGTATTCGCTGTTCGAGGTCGCGAAGGAGGCCTTCACGGCGGCCTCCGACCCCCACGATGGCGACGCCGTCGCGGCGGAGCTCTTCAAGGTGAAGTACGAGGGGATGTCCGGGCCGCTCGACTTCACCACCGGGCCCCACATCGACCCGGCCGACCCGAAGAGCCCGACGATCCCGGGGATCGGCATCGTGAACCCGGTCGGCGTCCAGTGGAAGCCTGGGAAGACCTACCCCTGGGAGATGGTGGTCGTCGACAACAGCATCAACAAGGCCGTCCCGATCGGCGGGGACCTGGTTCCGACGAACCCGTAACCTCCTCGTTCGTGGGAGCGCTCCTGGAGCTGGACCGCATCTCCAAGCGGTTCGGGCGGGTCACGGTCGCGGAGGAGCTCTCCTTCGAAGTCGAACCGGGTGATGCGCTGGGCATCGTGGGACCCAACGGCGCGGGCAAGACCAGCCTGTTCGGGATCATCTCCGGCGACCTGTCGCCCGACGAGGGCGAGATCCGGTTCGGCGGCCGTCCGGTCACGAGGCTCCACGCGGCACGGCGGTGCCGGATGGGCATCGGGCGGACCTATCAGGTCCCCAGACCGTTCGAGGGCATGACGGTGTTCGAGAATGTGCTCGTCGCAGCTCAGCAGGGAGGGGATCGCCGTGGCCGGACCAGCTACGAGCTCGCCGTGGAGGCGCTGCGGCGGACCGACCTCCGCTCGGACGCGAACCGGCCGGCCGGCACGCTCGGGCTCCTGCAGCGCAAGCGGCTGGAGTTCGCGCGGGCGCTCGCCACCGACCCCAAGCTGATCCTGCTCGACGAGGTGGCCGGTGGGCTCACCGATCCCGAGGTCGCCGAGTTGGTGGGCGTGGTGCAGCGCACCAGGAGCGAGGGGGTCGCCGTGATCTGGATCGAACACGTCGTCCGCGCGCTGGAGGGGACGGTCCAGCGGCTGATCTGCCTGGCGAGCGGCAAGATCGTCGGCGATGGCTCGCCCGCGGAGGTGCTTGCGAGCGCGGCGGTCAAAGAGGTGTTCCTGGGCACCGAGGCGACAGCGGGGTCCCTGCGGGAAGCGGGCGTCGGCGAGGAACACGATGGGCCGGCGCCGTGACGGACGGCGAGGATCCCCTGCTCGACGTCCGGGGTCTCACCGTCTATCACGGACAGCTCCGAGCCCTCGATGGCGTAGACCTCACGATCGCACCGGGGGAGATCCGGGCGATCATCGGGGCCAACGGGGCCGGGAAGTCCACGTTGTTGCGGACGCTCGCGGGACTGCACGATCCTGCCGAGGGGACGGTGGCCTTCGACGGGCTTGACGTCCTCGGCGAACGCCCCGATCAACGGCTGGCCGCCGGGATCGCGCTGGTGCCGGAAGGCCGCCGACTGTTCCCATCGCTCACCCTCGAGGAGAACCTCCTCCTCGGGACGTATCACGCACGGCCCGGGCCGTGGTCGCTCGATCGCGTGTACGAGCTGTTCGGATGGATGCCCGAGCGCAGGCGACAGCGCGCCGAGCAGCTCTCCGGCGGCGAGCAACAGGCCGTCGCGATCGGGCGCGCGCTCGTGACGAACCCTCGATTGCTCCTGCTCGACGAGCTCTCGCTCGGGCTGGCGCCGGTCGTGGTGCGGCAGATCTACCGGATCATGCCCGAGCTCACTGCCAGCGGGATGACGATCCTGCTCGTCGAGCAGGACGTGAGCCAGGCGGTGCGGGTCGCGACGAAGATCCAGTGCCTCCTCGAGGGACGCACGACGCTCGAGGGTGAGCCGAACTCCTTCTCTCCCGCCGAGATCGAGGCGGCCTACTTCGGGCTGCGCGGGGTGTCGTAGATGGTCTGGGCGAACGTGCTCGTGCAGGGGATCCTGCTCGGCGGGCTCTACGCGCTCCTCGCATGCGGCCTGTCGCTGCTCTTCGGCACGATGCGGGTCATCAACCTCGCGCACGGCGACCTGGCGGTCGTCGCCGCGTACCTCGCCGTGCTGCTCGTGCCGGCGCTCGGGATCCCGGAGGGCCTCGCGTTCTTGATCGTGATCCCGATCTTCGTGGTCATCGGCTACTTCGGCCAGCGGACCTTGATCGACGCGAGCCTCCGGCGCGGGCTGTTCACGGTATTGCTCGTCACGTTCGGGCTGTCCGTGGTGATCGAGAACGGGTTGCTCCAGTTCTTCTCGGCCGACAGCCACTCGATCGACGTGGGGTCGTTGGTGTCGCGGTCGTTCCAGGTCACGTCGGAGCTGTCGATCGCGTACCTCTCGGTGATCTACTTCGCGGTCGCGGTCGCGGTCCTGCTCGGCCTCCAGGTCTTCCTGTCGCGCACGCGCACCGGCCGTATGATCCGCGCGGTCGCCGACGACCCGGAAGCCGCGCAGCTCTCCGGCGTGAACCACCGTCACGTCTTCGGCGTCGCTGCGGCGATCGCGATGGCTACGGTGGCGCTGGCCGGTCTCGCGTTCGGGACCTACTCGTCCTTCGGGCCCTCGAGCGGGCCGAGCCGCCTCCTCTTCGCGTTCGAGGTCGTCGTGATCGGGGGCCTCGGGTCGCTGTGGGGAACGCTGGTCGGCGGGATCGTGCTCGGCGTCGCGCAGGCTATCGGCGCGCACTTCGATCCCGGGTACGGGCCGCTCGCCGGCAACTTCGTGTTCCTCCTGATCCTCACGGTCAGGCCGGAGGGGATCGCACGGGTCAGGGAGCTCGCGTGAGCGAGCCTGCGGCCGAGGCGCCGATCCGCGTGACACGGTCGCGCCGCTCGATGGTCGGGGTGGTCATCGCCGGCGCCGTCCTGATCCTGGTGCTCGCGTACCTGCCCTTCCTCGTGTTCTCGAGCACCACGGACACGCTGGTGAACGCGTTCATCCTGCTCACGATGGCGAGCATGTGGAACCTCCTCGCCGGTTTCGCCGGGCTGATCTCGGTGGGGCAGCAGGCGTACGTGGGCCTCGGCGCGTTCTTCGTCGTGATCTTCGCGCAGCACGGCGTCGACCCGTTCGTGGCGGTGCCGCTCGTGGTGCTCGCCTGCGCCGTGCTGGCGCTGCCGATCTCCGTGCCGTTGCTCCGACTCCGGGGAGGGTATTTCGCGATCGCGACCTGGGTGGTGGCCGACACGTGTCAGCTCATCGTCGGCCGCATCCCCTCGCTCGGCGGTGGGACGGGCGTCACGCTCCCGGGCCTGTTCGGCCTCGACCCGAACATCCTGACGGCGCGGACGTACTGGCTGGCCCTTGCGGTCGCCGTCGTGGGCCTCGGAGCGATCTACCTGACGCTCCGGAGTCGGCTCGGTCTGGTGCTCACGGCGATCCGGGACAACGAGGTCGGCGCCGCGAGCGTCGGTGCGAGGGTGCTCACGGCGAAGCGAACCGTGTACATCGTCGCCGCGGCCGGGTGCGGTGCCGCCGGCGCCGTTCTCGCGATCAGCCAGCTCGGCGTGGAGGCGTCCTCCGCGTTCAGCGTCGGGCTCGCGGCACAGATGATCTTCGTGACCGTGATCGGCGGCATCGGGACGATCGAGGGGCCGATCGTGGGAACGGCGGTGTTCTTCGTGCTGCAGCAGAGCCTGGCCCGCTACGGGGCGTGGTACCTGATCATCCTGGGCCTCGTCGCGATGGCCGTGGCGTTGTGGTGGCCGTCGGGGATCTGGGGTGCGATCAGCGAGCGGCTCCCGTTCCGGATCTTCCCCGTCGGCTACTGGCTGCGGGACGACGCGTCGACCGGGTCCTCGAAGCAGACCAACCCCGCCGGGCCCTAGCATCTGGCTCCATGGGAGCTCCAGGCTTGGGGACGTGGATCGAACGTCGCGCGCGCCGCGCGCCAGGCGACGCGGCCCTCATCGTTGGGGGTGCCGAGCTCTCGTACCTCGAGCTGGCCGCACGGATCCGATCCTTCGCCGCGGCGCTCACCGCGCGCGGCATCGCCGCCGGCGACCGCGTCGCCTATCACGGCGGGAACCATCCGGCGGCGCTGGTCAGCGTGTTCGCGACCGCCGCCGTCGGGGCGATCTGGGCGCCGATCCATCCCGCCCGACCCGAGGACGAGGTCCGCGCGATCTTGCGGGACGCCACGCCGCGGCTGCTGATCCGCGCGGATCCCGAGACCCATCCCGACGCCGGCGTGCCGGAGCTGGAGGCGACCGGCCTCGGGGACGACGGCCCACCGCTGCCGATGCGTGAGGTCGAACCCGACGACGTCGTGTTGCTCCCGTACACGTCGGGCACGACCGGACCGCCGAAGGGGGTGCTGGTCACCGAGGGCAACCTCTGGTGGCACACCGCCGAGCTCGTGGCGGCGCTCGGCCTGAGCGCGGCGGACGTGAGCCGTGGCTGCTGCCCCGTTCACCCGTGCGGGCGGACTGGGTGTGACCGTCCTGCCGACGTTGTTCGCCGGCGGCGCCGTCGCCGTGCCCGACGTCGTGGACGGACCCTCGGTCCTGGCCTCGATCGAACGCGACCGCGTGAGCGTGCTGTTCGCGAACCCGGACCTGCTGGCCCAGATCGTCCGCGCGCCCGGGTGGGCGACGGCGGACCTGTCGACGGTCCGCACCGGCGTGGTCGGCGGCAACCTGGTGCCGGAGCCACTGCTGCGGACCTACGTCGATCGTGGCGTGCAGCTGCGGCACGGGTACGGCCTGACCGAGGCGGGGCCGGCCGTGTCGCTGCTGGACGGCGACGAGGTGCTCGAGCGGGTCACGTCGGTCGGCAGACCGCTCCCGTTCATCGACGTGCGGACCGTGCGGCCCGACGGCAGCGAGTGCGAGCCGGGCGAGGTCGGGGAGTGGCAGGTGCGCGGTCCGACGGTGTGCGCCGGCTACCGGAACCATCCACCGGTGCACGACGCCGAGGGATGGTTCCCGACGGGCGACCTTGGCTCGATCGACGCCGAGGGATACCTGTCGTTCCTGGACCGCGCATCCTCCGCGCTGCACATCGGCGGCGCGACGGTGTATCCGGCGACGGTCGAAGCGCGCCTGTACGGGCTGCCGGGGGTCGCCGACGCGGCGGTCGCCGAGGTGGAGGGCCGCCTCGTGGCCGCGATCGTGCCGGAGCCTGGACGCGAGCCGGATGGACGCGCGCTGCTCGCGGCGCTCGCAGAAGCGCTGCCGCTGGAAGCGGTCCCGAGCGAGGTCCGGCGCGTCGAGGAGATCCCCCGCAACGCATCGGCGAAGGTGCGTCGAGACGTCCTGGCGGGCATACTCTCCGGATGAACGGGCGGCGGGCCTCGCGACCGATCCTGGCGGCGGCGTCGCTCGCGCTGATCGCAGCCGTGGCATGCGGCGGCGGATCGAACCTCCCCAGCGCCTCCCGGACGGTCGCCCTCCCCACGCTCCCGTCGCTGCCCACGCGCACGCCGTCGGAGCCGGGCACGCCGACGTCCCAGCCGACGGCGCCGCCGACCACGACCACGACGACCACGCCGCCGCCGCCGACGAAGACGACAACGACGAAGACGACGACCACCGCACCGCCGACCACGACGGCGCCCCCCACCACACAGACGACCACGACGACCCCGCCGCCCACGACCGCGACGAGCCCGACGGCGGTCCCGAGCTCGCCGACCTCGGCGACGACGTCCTCGACGTCGCCTTGGCTCTGGATCCTCCTGGCGCTGGCTCTGATCGCCGTGATCGTCGCGTTCGTCCTGCGGAACGCCTCGCAGAAGAAGGCGGCGCGCGCGGAGGCGCACCGGCGAGCGCTGCAGGTCTCGACCGCCGCGATGGCGCTCCGCGACCGCGCCGCGGTGCTCCCGATGAGCCCCGACGCGGACCGGGCGCGCCTGCTGAGCGATCTCTCGGCCGACCTCGACCGGGTCGAGGGCGAGTTCCAGTCGCTTCGGGCCGACCCCGCGTTGCAGGACGCGTCCGCCGAGATCGACGAGGTGCTGCTCTCGCTCACCGATCTCCGCGGCGCGATCGAGGCGCAGGTCGGCGCGGGCGCGGTCGACGAGGAGCTGGTCCGGCAGCGGATCGAGGTGCTCGACGGCGGACTGCAGCGCTTCCGCGATCGGCTGGCGGGCCCGGGCTCGCCGGGCGAGCCACCCGCCTGATCGGGGCCGCGCCCTACCGTCCCACCATCTGGAGGAGCTTCGTGGTCGTGTTCCAGTTGCGGATCGTCACGCTCGGATAGATGGGCAGGGCCGCGATCCGGCTGAGCCGGCTCTGGGCCGCCGCGCTGATGAGACGCGAGGCATACAGGACGCCCTTCCCTTCGTCGATCCGGTCCACCCCCTCCTTCGTGGGCAGATCCCTCGCAGCCGTCCGGGCCGTGAGCGGCGCCTTCAGGAAGATGACGTCGTACCGATATCGAGACGCGTCGGCGCCGAAACGGTCGGGTGCTCCCTCGACGATCGCGCGCAGCTGCCGCCCGGTGCGCAGGATCACGCTCGCGTCGTAGTCGAACGTCGCCGCGAGCATCTCCTCGATCCGGCTCGTCAGCCGCGGCACGCTCGGCTCCGGAGACACGAACACCACGTTGCCGCTCTGGATGTAGGTGGTCACCTGCTCGAACCCGTGCCGCTCGAAGCAAGCCTTCAGGTCGGCCATCCTGATCACGTTCTTGCCGCCGACGTTGATCCCCCGGAGCAGGGCGACGTAGCTCCCCATCGACAGCTCAGGGCCGCACGTAGGCCGTCTTCACGGTCGTGTAGAACTCGACCGCGTACGTGCCCTGTTCGCGCGAGCCGCTCGAGGAGCCTTTCGTGCCGCCGAACGGGACGTGGAAGTCGACCCCGGCGGTCGGCAGGTTGACCATGACGAGCCCGGCCTGGAGCCCGTCGCGGAACCGGACCGCGTTGCGGAGCGACGTCGTGACGACGCCGGCCGACAGGCCGAACTCGGTCTCGTTCGCCAGCGCGAGGGCGTGATCGGCATCGTCGGCGCGGAGCACCGTCGCGACCGGACCGAAGATCTCCTCCCGGTTGACGCGCATGTCGTTCGTCGTGTCGACGAGCAGCGCCGGCTGGAGGTAGTGGCCGGGCGTGCCGAGCTCCAGGCGTTCGCCGCCGAAGGCCGTGCGCGCGCCCTCCGCCTCGCCGATCGTCAGGTAGTCCACGTCCTGCGAGAGCTGGTCGAGCGACACGACCGGTCCGATCTCGGTGTCGTCGGCGAGCGCGTGCCCGACCCGCAGCGACCGCATCCGCTCGACCATCGCCTCGACGAAGGCGTCGTGGATCCCGGCGGTCGCGATCAACCGGCTGCTCGCCGTGCAGCGCTGGCCCGTCTGGAAGAACGCGCCCTGGATCGCGCAGTCCACGGCGACCTCCAGGTCGGCGTCGTCCAGGATCACCAGCGGGTTCTTCCCGCCCATCTCCAGCTGGTACTTGCCGAACCGGGCCGCCATCGCCCGCGCCACGCGGATCCCCACCGCCTGCGAGCCGGTGAACGAGACGCCGCGCACGCGCGGGTCGGCCAGGAGACGTTCGCCGACGACGCCGCCGGAGCCCGTGACGAGGTTGAGCGTGCCGGGCGGCAACCCCGCGCGGCTCGCGACCTCGACGAGCGCCCACGCCGACGCCGGGACGAGCGTGGCGGGCTTGAACACGACCGTGCAGCCGTAGGCGAGGGCCGGCGCGATCTTCCAGGCGGGGATCGCGATCGGGAAGTTCCACGGCGTGATGAGCCCGACGACGCCGAGCGGCTCCCGGAGGATGTCGACGTCGACGCCCGGGCGGACGCTGCGCAGGTGCTCGCCCTTGACGCGCAACGCCTCGCCGGCGAAGAAGCGGAAGATCTGGGAGGCGCGCAGGACCTCGCCGACGCCCTCCGCGCGCGGCTTCCCCTCCTCCCGCGACAGCAGCTCGCCGAGCTCGGCGGATCGCGCCTGGAGCTCGAGGCCGATCGCCTCGAGGGCGACGGCTCGCTCGCCGGGGGTCGCGGCCGCCCAGGCAGGTCCGGCGGCCGCCGCCGCGGCGATCGCCTCGTCCGCCTGCGTCTCGCCGGCCGCGGCGTACTCGCCCACCACGTCGTTCAGGTCCGAGGGGTTGACGTCGACGATCGCCTCGTCGGCCTCGACCCAGCTCCCGGCGATGAAGTTCCCCTGCACGTCGATCGACCTCCCGGCACGCTCGGCGATCCGCAGGCCAATCCTTCCACGGCGCGGCCTCGCGGGGTACGGCGACGCTAGGTTCGGCCGCGGGTGATCACCGTCGTTCCCCCACCCTCGCGTCAGGTTGCCTGCGAGCCATGTTCCGAGTCCGCAGCCACTTCTTCGCCGCGATGCCGACGGATCGAGGGCTGAACGTGCTCACAACCGGATAACTCTTGAGCTCGGCTGCCCAGTTCGTCTTCTCGAAGGAGACGCTTTCGAGGTTGCCCCCCGCGAGGTCGATGCCCCTTGACCCTGAGGCCTCCAGGTCCGAGAGCATGAAATCCATCACGAACTGGCTCGCGCCCACGCGAAGGCCCGGCTCGGAGGTCCCCGCGATCCAGCCGATCGCGACCGATCCCGGATTGCATATCGCCATCTTGGTGCTCACGACGCGACCGTCCGGCAGGTGGCAGGTGTACATGCGGAGTCGATCGTCGCCCAAGAGTGCTCTGGCGTCCGCGAGGTCCTGGGTCGTGACGTGGTAGCTGAATCCCTGCCGGCGTTCGGTCGATCTGATGGGTTCGAGCGCGACGGCAGGATCGGTCTGCTTCGTGCAGACGAGGCCCAGTTCCGCCGCCTTCCGGATCCGTCTGCGGACGTCGCGGTCACGCTGTGCGGCATCGAGGGGAAAGGTCAGGATGAAGGTGTACCGGATCTGCGCTTCGAAGCCGCGCCACTGCCACGGGCGCACGTCCGAGATCTCCGGGGACAGAGGGAGGAACCCCCTCACTCCCATGGTCTTCATCTCGGCAGCGAGCATCCCCATCAGTTCGAACCAGAGCCTCTGCCGCTTCGTCGGGCCCAGGTCGGGCGATGCGGACATCTCGATCGGCGTGTACGGGATGTTCGGAGGCACGACCAGTCTCCCTCGTCGATCGGCGTACAGGACGGTCGACAGACTGCCTTCGTGCACGTCCCCGAACGTGCGGAACCGATGCTCCAGCCCGAACCTGCGCGAGTTGAACGAGGCGAAGCCTGGGAGGAGCAGAGGTGAGTACCCCGCCGGCAGGTCCTCCTCCCCATCGACGACGGGATGCGTCACGTTGGTCCTCCCTCTGCCGCGGCCTCGAGCCCGGGTGATCGCGGAGGGCGCGGATGATGGAGCGCCCACGAGCACACCACCCAATACCAGAGATAGGAGACGATCCCTGCGACCGCGAGGATCGCGACGGCCGTGGTGACGGAAGGGGTCGCGAGAACGATCGAACCCGCCGCCCCGGCAACGATGACCAACCGCACGATCTCTCGCAGCAAGAAGAGGTCCTGCCGTTCCGCGACCACCACGGCAGCGCCCCAAGGGGTTATCACGAGGTTCGTGAAGTACAGGAGCGCCAGAGGCCGCAGCATCTCGGCGGCTGGCACCCACTCCGGCCCGAAGAGCCTTGCGACCGCGTACTTGGGCTCGAAGGCGCCGAGGATGAGGAGCGGAGAACCGAGTAACGCGAGCATGGCCGTGATCCGGATGAACATCTGTCGAACGGCCGCCGGGTCCTCCGCCCGCATGGCGCTTTGGCGAGCCAGGACGATGGTGATCGCGCTCGTGATCACACCGACGGGCGTGAGGATCAGTCGTTCGACGAGGGCGTACTGTCCTGCGCTCGAAGCCCCATAGGTCGCCGCGATCACGAGGAACGGGATCTGCAACGTGAGCGTGTTGACCTCCGTTGCCGGCAAGCCGGCCGTCAGGAAGTGTCGGTAGCGTCTCAACAGCATGCGATCTCGTTGGATCCCGATGAGGTGTCGTAAACGCCCCCGATCGCCGGAGCCTCGAGCCAGGAGGACGAAGCCAACCCCGGTGGAGAACGCGTCGGCACCCGCCAGCGGCAGCGCGCCGACCGCCCCGGTCTGGAGTCCGGTCACCAGTCCCAGCAGGGGTTGTCCGGCGGCCATGGTGGCCCCCTGGGCGACCCGGGCCGTGACGGTGGGAGCGTACCGTTCGCCACGTACGAGCCAGCGAAGCATCGTCGCCTGTGCCCCGGCGAAGAACACGCCGAAGGGCACGATCCACCAGACCAACGCCACGTGGAGCCGCACGACGCCCACAGCGTCGGCGAAGGATGCGGCGGCGATCGCGACGAGCGCGACGATGCTGAAGAGCGTCGTGTTCGCGAGCACCGACCGCACGAGGCTCCACGCGTCGTCATCGCTCGCCGGCAGCGCGACCGCCTCCACGTAGTTCTGTGTCGCGATCGGGCTCAGGAGAGCGACGGCGGACAGGTAGAGTCGATAGTCGCCGAGCGCAGCCGGATCGAAGACGCGGGTCACGAAGGGTGTGGCGAGGAACACCATCGCACCACCCGCGATGGTCGCGAGCGCCAAGGTGGTGGAGCCCTTCCCGACGGACTCCCAAAGCGTTCCGAATCCGAGCGAGAAGTTCGCCGAGGATCGCTTCATGGGCTCAATGGATAACGCGGGCGCGAGCGATCACCGTATCCGTCACCCGTGCGCGCGCCACCATCCTCCGAACCTCCCTATCGAGGGATCCCACCGGTCGTTCGAAGATGATCCCGCCTGGTCCAGAGGGCTTCGTTCGCCGCCTGGACGTGGCTCGCTCCGACCGCCCTCGGAGATGTGGCTCCTCGAGAACCACAGCGTAGCCCCAATCATCCTTCCCGGGGAACGTGTACGAGTCTCGCCTCGTTCCGCCGATAGGCCTAGGGCCTTCTCCGCCGATCGCGCTCCTGCCGTCTCCTGAGCCGCGCGGTTCATCCTTCCATGACGCGCCACCCTACGGCTCGTGGTAGGACTCTCGGACGGATCTGTGGCGTCACGACGGTGAGACGGGACCTATGACCGGATCAACTCCTTCCGTGAACGAGTTCGGCCATGAATGCTGGATCGTGGAGACGTCGAAGGACGGCGACCGATGGCGCTTCTTCGGCAAGGCGTGGAAGGAGCCCGGTGAGCCGCTCCTGCTCCACGCGGTGCCCCGGTTCGTTCGGTTCCGGCCCGACGGGGATCCGGCGTGGGGCGAGCCGATCGAGGGTGCCGCCGAGCCGCCGATCACGTTGTTGCGCCTCGAGTCGGGTGAGCGCACGGAGCTCTGGCCCGACGCCTCCCACGTCGGGCTGCCGATGCTCCTCCCCGGCGGCGAGATCGGCCGTCTGCTCAGCTTCGAGCACGACGACGCGCAACGGACGTGGACCTACGCGCTGGAGTTCCGCGGCACCGGAGCTTGACGTCCGGCGCGATGGGTCAGGCGATCGGGGACTTCCTGCCGCTGGCCGTCGGGGTCGCGATCTGCCCGCTCCCGATCATCGCGGTGATCCTGATGCTCTTCACCGACCGGGCGCGCCAGAACAGCCTGGCGTTCCTGCTCGGCTGGGTCGTGGGCATCGTCGTGGCGCTGAGCGTGCTGATCGTGGTGGCGTCCTCGACAACGCTGTCGAGCGGCGGGGAGCCGTCGGCCATCTCGTCGTGGATCAAGCTGATCCTCGGCGTGCTCCTGATCGCGTTCGCCGTGAAGGAGTGGCGCGCGCGTCCCGCGCCTGGGACCGACCCGAAGATGCCGAGGTGGATGACGAGGATCGAGACGATGGCACCCCGGCGCGCGTTCGGCCTCGGCCTGCTCCTGTCCGCGCTGAACCCGAAGAGCCTGTTGTTCATCGCCGGCGGCGCCGTGGTGATCGCCGGGGCCGGCCTGTCCTTCGCCGACGAGGCGATCTGCATCGCCGTGTTCACGGTGATCGGGGCGTCCAGCGTCGCGGTCCCCGCCCTCGCGTACCTGTTCTTCGGTGAGCGGATCCGGCCGACGCTCGACGGCGCGAACGCGTGGCTCTCGGCGAACAACACCGCCGTCATGGCGGTCCTGTTCTTCGTGATCGGCGTGTCGCTGTTCGGCAAGGGCCTCGGCGGCCTGACCTGAACCCGGCGGAGCCGGCGGTCCCTCAGTCCTGCACGCTGACCGGCACGGGCTGCTCGTCGATCTCGGACAGGTCCTCGGGCTCGACGTGGATCCGCGGCAGGATCCGATCGAGCCAAGCCGGGAACCACCAGTTCGCCTTGCCGAGGAGCAGCATCAGCGCGGGCACCAGCGCCGTGCGGATGATCACGGCATCGACGAAGATCGCCGCCGCCAGGCCCAGGCCGAACTCCTTGATGATCCGCTCGCCGCCGAGGATGAACGAGCCGAACACGACGATCATGATCGCGGCCGCGGCGGTGATCGTGCCGCCGGTCGCCGAGAGACCCTCGCGGACGGCGGTGTCGTTGTCTCCCGTCCGCAGCCACTCCTCGTGGATCCGCATCACCAGGAAGATCTCGTAGTCCATCGAGAGGCCGAACAGGATCGCGAACAGCATGACGGGGAGGAACGCCTCGACCGGTCCGGGCCGGCTGACCCCGAACACGCCGCCGAGCCAGCCCCACTGGAACACGGCCGTGAGGATGCCGAACGCCGCGGCGATCGACAGGAGGTTCATGACGGCCGCCTTCAGCGGGACCACCAGGCTCCGGAGCACGAGCGCCAGCAGGATGAACGAAAGCAGGACGACGACGCCGATGAAGACCGGCAGCTTCGCGGTCAGCACGCTCGCGAAGTCGGTGAAGATCGCCGTGATCCCGCCGACGTAGACCTTGATGCCGCTGTTCCCCATCGCCGCGGGGATCACATCGTGCCGGAGGCTCGTCGATGAGGTCGGTCGTCGCGGCGTCCTGCGGCGCCGAGGTCGGATAGACCACGAACAGCGCGACGTCCGTGCCGGCCTTGCCCGGGATCGTCGTCACCGGGGTCACCGCGGCAACGCCGGACGTGCCCTTCACGGTCGTCGCGAGCCGTTGCATGTCGGCGATCTGCGCGGGCGACGTCGTCTCGGCGACGATCTGCAGCGGCCCGTTGAACCCGGGACCGAACCCCTGCGCGAGGAGGTCGTAGGCGGTCCGCGTGGTGGTCCCCTTCGCGTCGTTCCCCTGATCCGAGGAACCCAGGCGGAGATGGAAGAACGGGGCCGCGAGCAGGCAGATGATCACCAGGGCCACCGCGCCGTACACGAGCGGGCGCCGTTCGACGGTCCTCGACCACCGCGCCCAGAAGCCGTCGCCGGACGAGCGCCGCTCGCCCGCCGCCAGCGCCCGGCGCTGCCGGCGCGAGAGGACCCGCGGGCCGATGAACCCGAGCATCGCGGGCAGGAACGTGAGCGCCGCGATCATCGTGAAGAGCACGCCGATGCTCGCGGCGACCGCCAGCCCGTAGAGGAAGCTGATCCCCAACGCGAACATCCCGAGGAGCGCGACGCACACGATCGTGCCCGCGAACAGGACGGCGCGCCCCGACGTATCGATCGCGAGCTCGACCGAGGCGCCGACGTCGCGTCCGGCCTGGAGGCTCTGCCGGTGCCGCGAGACGATGAACAACGCGTAGTCCACGCCCACGCCGAGCCCGATCAGCAGGACGAGCTCGATCGAGAACTCGGGCATCTTCATCACGTTGCTGACCAGGCCGATCACCGACGTCGCGGTCCCGAGCGCGACGAGCGCGGAGGCCAGCGGCGTCGCCATCGCGAAGAGCGAGCCGAACACGATGAACAGCACGATCCCCGCCGTGAGGATCCCGAGGCCCGTGCCGCCGACGGACGGCGGGTTCGCCACCTGCGCGAGCTGCCCGGAGACCGCGACCACGAGGTTGGGGCCCGACGCCGCCTCGGCGGTGGCCACGAACTCCTTCGCGAGGTCGATCGAGAGGTCCTGTGCTTGCCGGTCGAACGCCACCGTCGCGAACGCGACCGTCCCGTCCGGGCTCGTCTGACCGGCGGCGTCCTTCGCGTACGGAGACTGCACGGCGACGACGTGCGGGAGCTTCCCGACCTCCGCGAGCATCGCTTCGACCCGCTCCTGGACCGCCGGATCGGTCACCTTCGTGCCGCCCGAGGTGCCGATCACGATCTGCTCGGTGTCGCCCGATTCCTGCGGCGCCGCGGCGCGGAGCAGGTTGAGGGCCTGGGTCGACTCCGTGTCCGGAAGCGTGAAGTTGTTCGAGTAGCCCGTGCCGACGGCGCGTGAGATCCCGAACAGCGCGACGAACGCGACGATCCATGCGGCGACGACGATCCGACGGTGCTCGAAGGACCAGCGGGCGAGCCTGCGCATCCGGTTGTGCCTTCCCTCGGGGTGTCCCGGGCGGGCCGCGCACCGGACCGTTCCACGCTACCACGGGTCTGCGGAGCGACCGCGGGACGAACCACCGACGCATATCCTGAGCACGTGGAAGCGTCGGTCGCTGTGCGCAGGGCGGTGCCGCGAGGTCTCGCGATATGGGTTGGCGGCGTCTCGTTCGTGGTCCTCGTCCTGTCGCTCGTGCCGCTGTTCGCGATGCGCGGGGTGCCGGTCCCGGACAGTGCCCAGGCCTGGAACGTCGCGAACGTCGCGAACACGATCGAGGCGCTGGGCGTGTGCGCGCTCGGCATCTTGATCGGCGTGCGGCGCCCCACGAACCGCGTCGGATGGGTGTTCCTGGTCGCCGGCGCCGCGCTCGCGATCTTGAACCTCAGCCAGGACTACGCGCCCGTACGCGTTGGTGGGCGGCCACGGGCCAGCCTGGGTGGGGAAGGCGGCGGCGTTCCTCGGGGGCGCGGTCTGGCCGATCCCGATCGCGATGCTGATCCTCCTGCTCCTGCTGTTCCCCACGGGTGAGCTCCCGTCGCCCCGGTGGCGGCCGGTTGCGTTCCTCGTCTTCGCCCTCGCCGGCGTGTTCGTCGTCGCCTCGTCGATCATCCAGCTCTCGGTTTGGAACGACCCGTTCGCGAACACCGATGCGTCGTCGCTGACCGGGATCGCGAAGCCCATCTTCCAGGCCCTCTCCGGCGTCGCGTTCCTCGGGCTGCCCGTGTTGCTCGTCGTCGCCTTGATCTCCGTGATCGTGCGCTACCGGCGCTCGCGCGGCGACGAGCGCCTGCAGCTGAAGTGGTTCGCGTTCGCGGCGTTCTTCGTCGTCGTGACGTTCGTCTTCAACACGAACAACAACACCGTGTGGAACCTCCTGTCCGCGCTCGCGCTGCTCGGTCTGTGGGTGGCGATCGGCATCGCGATGCTCCGCTACCGCCTCTACGACATCGACGTCGTGATCCGCAAGACGCTGGTCGGCGGCGTGCTCGTCGCGTTCGTGACGGTGGTCTACGCGGCGATCGTCGCCGGCATCGGCGCGCTGGGATCCAGCGTCGGGGTGCTCGATCGCGGCCCCCTCATCGCGATCGCGACCGCGATCGTCGCGATCGCCGCCCAGCCGGTGCTCCGCCGCGCCCGCCACTTCGCGAACCGGCTCGTGTACGGCGACCGGGCGACGCCGTACGAGGTGTTGTCGGAGTTCTCCGAACGGATGGGGGAGACCTACTCCACCGATGAGGTGCCCTTGCGGATGGCGAGGATCCTCGCCGAGGGGACGGGGGCGACGCGCGGCGACGGTGTGGCTGCACGTCGGCGGCCGGCTCCGTCCGGCCGCGACCTGGCCGGCCGACGTGGCGCAGCCCGACCCCGTCGCGGCCCCGGCCGACGACGCCGAGCCGTCGGTCGGCGACGCGCGGACGTTCGCGGTCCGCCACGCGGGCGAGCTGCTGGGCGCCCTGTCGGTCTCGATGCCGCCGGAGGAGCCGATGTCTTCTGCACAGGAGCGGCTCGGCACGGACCTGGCGGCCCAGGCCGGGCTGGTGCTCCGCAACGTCCGGCTGATCGAGGAGCTCCGCGCGTCGCGGCAGCGGCTCGTCGTCGCGCAGGACGAGGAGCGGCGCAGGCTCGAACGGAACCTCCACGACGGCGCCCAGCAGCAGCTCGTCGCGTTGGCCGTGAAGGAGCGCCTGGCCGCGAACCTCGTCGAGCGCGATCCCGCGGGAGCGCGGTCCCTGCTGGAGGAGATCCAGGCCGAGACGACCGACGCCCTCGAGACGCTCCGCGACCTGGCGCGCGGGATCTACCCGCCGCTGCTCGCCGATGGAGGCCTCCGGCCGGCGCTGGAGGCCCAGGCGCGCAAGGCGCCGCTGCCCGTCGAGGTCGAGACCGACGGCATCGGCCGCTACCCGCGCGAGGTCGAAGCCGCCGTGTACTTCGCGTGCCTCGAGGCGCTCCAGAACGTGTCGAAGTACGCCGACGCCGATCGCGCGTGGGTCGCGATCGGCACGGAGGACGGCGAGCTCGTGTTCCGCGTCCGCGACGACGGCCGGGGGTTCGATCCGGCCTCGACGAACCTGGGCACGGGCATCCAGGGCATCGACGACCGGCTCGCTGCGCTTGGGGGCCGACTCCGTATAGATTCGAGCCCGGGCGCGGGCGCGACGATCGAAGGGCGGCTCCCCGTCGCCACGTGGTCTGCGGCGACGAGCGGAGCGCCGATGGAAGGGAAGGATCAGTGATGGTCGCAGAGAAGGTTGCCCACCCGAGCCTCGAGGAGCGCCGCGCGTACGGCAAAGCGGCGCGGACGAAGGCCCCCCTGCCGAGCCACACGGGGTGGGAGCCGGCGTCGGACCGGCCCGATCCGGTCGCGTTGCTCCAAGAGCAGGACGCCGATCGCGAGCAGGACCTGGTTCCGGTCCGGCACGGGCGGATGATGGTCTCGCCGTTCACCTTCTATCGCGGCGCCGCGAAGATCATGGGCACCGACCTCGCTGCGACGCCGACCGCCGGCCTGACCGTGCAGCTCTGCGGTGACGCGCACCTGTCGAACTTCGGGTTCTTCGCCTCGCCGGAGCGGCGGCTGCTGTTCGATCTGAACGACTTCGACGAGACGCTCCCGGGGCCGTTCGAGTACGACGTGAAGCGGTTGGCCGCGAGCTTCACGATCGCGGCGCGGAACAACGGCTTCCCGAAGTCGGACGTCCGCGCGATCACGACCGAGGTCGTGAAGGCCTACCGCGAGTCGATGGCCGGCTTCGCCGCGATGGGAACGATGGACGTGTGGTACTCCCACGTCAGCCAGGAAGACCTGACGACGCTGATCGACCAGGCGGCGAAGCAGGCGAAGAAGTCGGGGGCCTCGAAGAAGGTCATCCGCGAGGGCCAGAAGCGGACCGAGGGCATGATGGAGAAGGCCCACACCCGCGACAGCCTCCAGGCGCTCTCCAAGCTCGGGGAGAGTCGTCGACGGCCGGTACCGGATCGTCTCGCAGCCGCCGCTCGTCGTCCCCGCCCGCGACCTCGCCGCGACCTACGGGTTCTCCGGCGACGAGCTGGAGGCACGCGTGCACGAGCAGTTCCGCTCCTACCGCGCGACGCTCCAGGTCGATCGGCGCCACCTGCTGGAGCGGTTCGAGATCGTGGACATGGCGCGCAAGGTCGTCGGGGTCGGCAGCGTGGGCACGCGCGCGTACATCGCGCTGCTGCAGGGCCGGGACGACCAGGATCCGCTGTTCCTCCAGGTGAAGCAGGCGACCGCCTCCGTGCTCGAGGACCACCTGCCGAAGAGCCGGTTCAAGAACCCGGGCGAGCGCGTGGTCCAGGGCCAGCGGATGATGCAGGCGGCCAGCGACATCTTCCTGGGCTGGACGAAGGGCGTCGAGGAGGGCCGGTACTTCTACTGGCGGCAGCTCCGCGACATGAAGGCGTCGTTCGAGGTCGAGACGCTGAAGATGGAGGGACTGAAGGCCTACGGGGGCCTCTGCGCCTGGACGCTCGCCCGCGCGCACGCTCGCTCGGGCGACCCGGTCGCGATCGCGGCGTACCTCGGATCGAGCGACAAGTTCGACCGGTCGATCACCGACTTCTCCGAGCGGTACGCCGACCAGAACCAGCGGGACTTCGACGCGTTCGTCGGCGCGGTGAAGTCGGGCCGGTTGGAGGCGATCGAAGGGGTCTGAGCCCCGCGCCCTCAGTGGGTGAGCGCCTCGATCACGTCCTTCGAGTGCGTGAGCGGGATCCGGTTCCCCTCGAGCTCGATCGTCGAGCCGCTCGCGTCCTCGATCAGCTCGAGCACGCGGACGTTCGCACGCTGATGGACCTTCACGGTCAGGCCTGCGCGGGACACCTGGAAGACCAGCTCGCTCGGCTCCTCGCGCCGGGAGCGGCCCGCGAAGCCGTAGACCGTCGTCTCGGAGACGCCCAGGAGCATCTCCGCCGGCAGGCCCGAGGCCGCGTCCGCCGCGTGCCCTCCGGCGATCGCGCCGCCGACCGTGCCGATCGCGTCGCCCGCCCCGCCGAACAGCCCGCCGACCTCGCTCGCCGGCGAGCCCGCCGGCGAACATCGCGCCCACGTGGCCCCGCGGCTCGAACTGGCCGGCCGCGACGATCGTGTCGTCGATCCCATGATCGGTGAGCGCCTGCTGGAGCAGCTCCACCATCGTGTCCTCGGACATCTCGATCCCTCCTCCGTCGGCCGTGATCCGGCAGGGCGACGATACCCGGCTAGGCTTCCCGCGTGATCGTCTGCGCCGCCTGCGGGGAGGAGAACGCCGAGCGGGCCCGCTTCTGCCAGGCCTGCGGGGCAGCGCTCGAACCCGCCGCTCCCGCCGCGGAGGAACGTCGCGTCGTCTCGATCCTGTTCATCGACCTGGTGGGGTTCACCGCGCGGTCGGAGCGCCTCGATCCCGAGGACGTCCGGGCGGTCCTGACCCGCTACCACGACCGCGCTCGCACCGAGGTGGAGCGCTACGGGGGCGTCGTGGAGAAGTTCGTCGGCGACGCGGTGATGGGCGTCTTCGGGGCGCCGGTCACCTACGGCGACGATCCCGAGCGCGCGGTCCGCGCGGCGCTCGCCGTGCGCGACGCCCTCGAGGAGATGAACACCGACGACCCCGCGCTGGATCTGCGGGCGCGCTTCGCCGTCAACACCGGCGAGGCGATCGTCGCGCTGGCCGCGCGGCCGAACCTGGGCGAGGCGATGGTCGCCGGCGACGTCGTCAACACCGCGGCGCGCCTGCAGTCGGCGGCTCCGGTCGACGGGGTGCTCGTCGGCGAGGAGACGTACGCGGCGACGCGGTCCGTGATCGGCTACGAGCCGGCCGAGCCCGTCGTCGCGAAGGGGAAGAGCGAGCCGATCAAGGCGTGGCTCGCGACGGCGCCGCTCGCCGAGGTGGGGGAGCGCACGTTCTCGCGCGTGCCGATGGTCGGGCGCGGGCGCGAGCTCGCGACGCTCCGGGAACTGTGGGAGCGGGTCGTCGAGGAGCGCAAGCCGCACCTCGTGACCGTCTTCGGGCCGACCGGCATCGGGAAGTCGCGGCTGGCCCACGAGCTGTCCGAGCGCGTCGAAGCCTCGGGCGGCCGGATGCTCTTCGGCCGGTCGGTGGGCTACGCGGGGGCGGGGCCCTACAGCTCGTTCGCCCAGCACGTGAAGCAGGTCGCCGGCATCTTCGACAACGACGAGATGGACGCGGCGAAGGGGAAGCTCCTGTCGGCCCTGCGCGAGCTGTCGGCGGGCGACGACGTCGAGGAGGCCTCGGCGAACCTCGCCGTGCTGCTCGGCCTGCGCACCGACGGCGAGACGGCGCCCGACCGGGAGTCGCTGTTCTTCTCCGCCCGACTGCTCGTGGAGGGGCTCGGCGAGCGGCAGCCGACGATGCTGGTGTTCGAGGACATCCACTGGGCCGACCCGAGCCTGCTGGATCTGATCGAGTCGCTCGTCGCGCGGGCGCGCGACGTGCCGGTGCTGTTCCTCACGATCGCGCGGCCGGAGCTCCTCGCGAGCCGTCCGTCGTGGGCCGGCGGGCTCCCCGCGTACAGCGGGCTCCCGCTGGAGCCCCTCACCGACACGGAGGCCGCCGATCTGACGTCGCGGCTGCTCGACCTGCACGGGCTGGAGGAGATGAGCGATCGCGCCGGCGCGCTCGCGACCCAGGCGGAGGGCAACCCGCTGTTCCTCGAGGAGCTGGCGGCCTCGCTCGCCGAACGTCCGACGGTCGGCGCGGAGGAGCTTCCGACGAGCATCCGCGGCATCATCGGCGCCCGGCTCGACGCGCTGCCGCGGGCCGAGCGCGAGGTGCTGCTGGACGCCTCCGTGGCGGGCAAGGTGTTCTGGCGCAACGCGCTGCTCCAGATCCGGCCCGACCGCGAGGACCTGTCCGAGCTGCTCGGGTCGCTCGAGCAGCGCGACCTGATCCGTCGCGAGTCGGTCTCGCGGATCCGCGGGGAGCAGCAGTTCACGTTCAAGCACACGCTGATCCGCGAGGTCGCGTACCTGACGCTGCCGCGCTCGGAGAAGCGCGTGCGGCACGAGGCGGTGGCGCGGTTCCTCGAGGCCGCGACGCCGGACGCGGGGGAGTACGCGGCGGTGCTCGCCTACCACTGGCGCGAGGCGGGCGACGGCGACCGCGCCTTCGGCTACCTCATGGCCGCGGCCGAGCAGGCGGGGCGTGGATGGGCGAAGGATCGAGCGCTCCAGCTGTACCAGGAGGCGCTCGAGCTGGTTCCCGAAGACGACGCCGAGCGGCGCCGGGAGGTCATCCGCCGACGGGCGCTCATGGCCGCGGCCGCGGTCCACATCGTGGACGCGGAGCTCCAGCTGAGGGTCCGCCCGAGCGAGGAACGCTAGGCGGGCTCGTCGATCGGGAAGTCGGCCGGGGTCACGTCGCCGGCGACCTCGAAGATCGCCTCGACGACGTGGTGCCCGAGGGCGTCGGCGTGGCGGTAGAGCGCGGCCTCGTCCGGCGCCTCGTAGATGCAGAACATCCGGACGACTCGGCCGTCGTCCTCCACCGCGACGTGGCTGTGGAGCCAGGTGACTTCCGGGACCTGCTCCTTGATCACGACGTTCGATTCACGGCCGAGCGCCGGCACGTCGGCGCCGACCTCGAACCGCCGCTGGATCACGTACTTCGGCATCAGCCCCCTGCCTTCGAGGAGAGGAGGAGAGTGTAGGCAAGGGCAACCGCGGCAGGCAATGCCTGCTCAGGACCAGTCCTTGCCGTAGAGGTCGCTCTGCGGATCGAAGAACCCACCCGCCGGGCGCGCGTGCGCGTGCCAGTGATCGGGGATCCGGCGCCGCTCGGGGTCGACCCAGAACCCTTCCTCCCCGTAGCGGGCTGCGGCGACCCGCTCCAGCCGGCCGAGCAGCGCCGCCTCGAGGTTCGGGGCCGGCAGGCCGTGCGTGCGCCACACGATCATCGGCGTCATGCAGACGGTGCAGTCGGCGATCCAGCAGTCCTCGTCCTCGAGGTGCCACTCGGTGAGGCGTTCGGCGCTGCACAGCAGGCAGGCGTCGCTCATGCCGGAGCCTCCAGCCGGGCGCGATCGCCGACGCGGACGCCGTGCTCGCCGAACCATCCGACGTTGGCCTCGACGGCCATCGTGAACGGACCGTCCGCGCCGTAGGTCGGGCACGGCTCGGCCGTGCACGGCGGCATGTCGCGGATCGCGAGGATCGTCCCGTCGGCGCCGACGAACGCGATCGACAGCGGGATCAGCGTGTCCTTCATCCAGTAGGTGTCGGTCGAGGGCGCGTCGTAGACGAACGCCATCCCGTCGTTCTCGGGGAGCACCATCACGTGCATCAGGCCGGTCTCCCGCTCGCCGGGGGTGTCCGCGACGCGGACGGCCAGCGTCGATCCATCGCCGAACGCGACCGTCGCGTGGGAGGTGGCGGTGGCGCCCGGCGCGCTCGCGCGGTTGCACGCCACGAGGAGCCCCAGCCCGACCACGATCGGTACCAAGATCGACCGAGTCACCTTGCTATCATCGCCGATGCCGTTGGAGACCCTGGTGCCCGCCGCCGCCGTTCGTCGTGTGCTCCCGGCGTTCCTGCTCACCGCGCTCCTGTTGACGGCATCGATCGTCCATCCGCTCGCCGCTGCGGCCGGGCCGGCGTCGGCTGCGGACGTCACGGTGCAGGACTGCCGGACGTCGAAGCCGCCCGCCGGCTTCCATCACTCCCTCGTCGTGGCGATCCGCGCCTCCCGGAACCTCCCGCCGAGCTGGGCCGACTCGCCGTCCATCCCGTGGATCGTCTGCTGGCAGGACACGGGGTTCGACCCCGCGTTCTCCGCGCGCGGGTACGGGCAGCGGTGGCACGGTCTGTTCGCGATGACCGTCGGGGAGATGCAGACGATCCGAGGGCCCCTGGATGAGCAACGACCGCGACGAGCTGACCCTCTCGGCGGCGTGCTTCGTCCACGGCTGGGACGCCTGCCCGAAGGCCACGGCGAACACGCGGACCACGCAACAGTTGATCGCCGGTCTGCGATGGATCTGGCTGAACTACGGCAGCCCGATCGTGGCGTGGCGGCACATCGTGGAAACCGGTCGCTTCGACTCCTATCCGCGGCCGGGGACCGACGACACGCCGACGGAAGCGCCGCTCCGGCTGTGCCCGGTCGCGCGGCCGGTGTCTCTACTCGGACGGCCTCGGCGAGCCGCGGCCGGTCGGCGGCTACCACCCGCACTGGGGCAACGACGTGCATCGCTTCGATCGGGCGGCCGATCCGCGCGCCGTTCGACGGCCTCGCGGTCGCGCACAGCGATGACTGGTTCGGCGGGCACTACGTCACCGTCGTGGGCGACGAGGGGTACGTCCGCAACGGGCACCTGTCGCGCTTCGGCAGGCTCGGCTGGGTGAAGGCCGGCACGATCATCGGCTACGTCGGCGAGACCGGCGACGCGCGCTCGCCGCACGACCACTTCGAATGGCACCCGTGGAACGTGCCGAAGTCCCTGCACCGCTCGCCGTTCGGGTTCACGCGCATCCTCGATGCGATCGACCCGTTCCCCTTCCTGAACCAGGTCTGCCACTAGCCGCCCGCGGCCGGCCGCCGGGACCCCGGGAAGCAGCCGAACGGCCGAGCGCTCATACTCGTCCCATGGTGGACGTCCGGGGGTCGACCGAACCGACCGCCGCCCTCACCGCGGTCGTCGAGGACCTCGCGGGCGAGCTCTCGCTGCGGCCGCTGCTCGAGCGGATCCTGCTGCGCTCCACCGAGCTGCTCGGGTGCGACGCGGGCTCGATCTGCCTGGTCGACGAGGCCGCCGGCGTCTACCGCAAGGAGGCGGACATCGGCATCGGCTGTCAGTCGGGCATGGTGTTCCCGCTCAACGAGGGCGTGACCGGCGCGATCGTCGCGCGGCGCGGTCCCGGTCATCTTCGACGACTACGCGAAGGTCCCCGGCGGGCACGTCCGTCCGGAGGACCGCGCGGCGCTGAAGGGCGTGATCGGCGTCCCGATCTGGTGGCGCGGCTCGATCGTCGGGGCCTGCGTCGTGTTCTCCCGGGACGCAGCGCGTTCGTTCGTGCCGGCGGACGCGGATCTGCTCGAGGTCTTCGCGAAGCACGCCGCGATCGCGATCACGAACGCCCGGCTCCACGAGGCCGCCGAGGCGAACGCCCGCGCCGAGGCCGTCGCGGCCGAGCGCAACCGGATGGCCCGCGAGGTGCACGACGCCGTCGCGCAGGGGCTCGTGTCGATCCTGCTCCAGCTGCGGTCGGCGGAGGGCGCGCTCGCCTCCGGGGACGTCGAGGACGCGTCCGACGCGCTCGGCCAGGCGCGCGCGGCCGCGGAGGCGGCGTTCGAGGAGACCCGGCGGAGCGTGCTCGGCCTCGCGCCCTCCCCGCTCGAGGGGCGATCCCTCGAGGAGGCGCTGAAGCTCGAGCTCGCGTGGGCGAACCGCACCGGCGTCGTCGACGCCCGGCTCGTGACCTCGGGCACGCGCACCGCGCTCCCGCCGAACCTGGCCCACACGCTGTTCCGCATCGCGCAGGAGGCGCTGACGAACGCGCTGCGGCACGCACGCGCGCGGTCGGTCCGCATCGGCATCGTCTACGGCGACGCGGGCGTGACCGTGCTCGTCCAGGACGACGGCGACGGCTTCGACCGGGCGGCGGTCGAGCACGACGGTCGGGACGGCCTGGACGGCATGGCCGAGCGCGCCCGGTCTGCTCGGCGGCACGTTCGAGCTCGACTCCACGCCCGGCTGGGGGACGCGCGTGCGCGCGTGGATCCCGATGCCGAGCGGGATCGACGCCGGACCCGCGCCCGCGCAACCGCTGCGCGTGCTCGTCGTCGACGATCACGTCGCGACGCGCACCGGCATCGTCCATCTCCTCTCGTCGGCGGACCCGAGCCTCCAGATCGTCGGGGAGGCCGGCTCGGGGCGCGACGCGGTCGGCGCCTGGCGCGCGCTCCGGCCCGACGTGGTGCTCATGGACCTCAAGATGCCCGACGGCGACGGCGTCGAGGCGATCGCCACGATCCGCGCCGAGGACCCGAGCGCCACGGTCGTGGCCGTGAGCGCGTTCGCGAGCGACGAGTCGGTCGCGGGGGCCCTGCGCGCGGGCGCGCGCGGCTACGTCGGCAAGGACGCCTCGCCGGCGGAGCTCGCGGCGGCGGTCTCGGCGGCGTCCCGGGGCGAGACCGTGCTCTCGGGCGTGGCCGCCGAGCGCCTCGAGGCCCACCTGAACGGCAACGGGGACGGCCCGTCGTTCACCGACCGCGAGCAGGAGGTGCTGGAGCTCCTGGAGCGCGGGGACACCGACCGCGAGATCGGGGCGGCGCTCACGATCTCGGTGAAGACGGTGGAGAAGCACGTGGGCTCGATCCTGCGGAAGACCGGCGCGCAGAACCGCACGCAGGCGGTCGCGCTGGCCCGCGAGCTCCGACGGTAGGGACATCCCGGATCCGCGCACGGGGGATCCTCCCGATGCGGGGATCTCGCCGGCGGCCTACGGTGAGGGCCCTTCGACCGAACCGGGGTCAGATCGACGATGCCTGTCGTACCGCTCAAGGACATCGTCGACCGCGCGTTCAAGGAGCGCTACGGGGTCGGCGCGTTCAACATCGTGAACGACCTCACCCTCGAGGCCGTCCTCGCGGCCGCGGTCGAGGTCCACGCGCCGGTGATCATCCAGACCTCGGTCAAGACCGTGAAGTCGATCGGCCGGGACGTGCTCTACGGGATGTGGACGACGATGACCGCCGGCATCGAGGTGCCGGTGTGCCTGCACCTCGATCACTGCCCCGAGCGCGAGGTGATCTCCTCGTGCCTGGAGGCCGGCTGGAACTCGGTCCTGTTCGACGCCTCCGTCGCTCCCGGTGGAGGAGAACCAGCGCCAGACGAAGGAGGTCGTCGCCGAGGCGCGCCGCTACGGCGCCCACGTCGAGGGCGAGATCGAGGGCATCAAGGGCGTCGAGGACGGCGTCGGCTCCGACGAGGACTCGGACCGGCAGGCGCTCGAGGTCGCGGTCGGGTTCGTCCGCGTCGACGGGGGTGGACGTGTTCGCTCCCGCGATCGGCAACGCGCACGGCATGTACGCCAGCGAGCCGAAGCTCGACGCGCAGCGCGTGAGCGACATCGTGGAGGCCGACCGACGTCCCGATCGCGCTGCACGGCGGCAGCGGCATGACCGACGCGCAGTTCGCCGACCTGATCGCCCGCGGCTGCGCCAAGGTGAACATCTCCACCGCCCTGAAGCGCACGTTCATGAAGTCGAACCTGACGTTCCTCAAGCAGGCCGAGACGGACGACAAGTGGGACCCCCCGTCCCTGTTCAAGGCGGTCCGCGCCGACGTCCTCGCGATGGCGGCCGATCACATGCGGCGGTTCGGGAGCGAAGGCAAGGCGTGGTGAACGCCCTCATCTTCGATTGCGACGGCGTGCTCGCCGACACGGAGCGCGACGGCCACCTGCCCGCGTTCAACCAGACGTTCGAGGAGTTCGGGCTGCCGGTCCGGTGGTCCGAGGAGGAGTACGGCGAGAAGCTGAAGATCGCCGGCGGCAAGGAGCGCATGACCAGCCTGCTGACGCCGGCCTTCGTCGAACAGGCGGGGCTGCCGACGGATCCGGACGGGCAGCGCGAGGCGGTCGCCGCCTGGCACCGGCGCAAGACCGAGCTCTACACCGAGATGGTCGCGGCCGGGAAGCTCCCGGGCCGCCCCGGCGTCGCGCGGATCGTCGGCGAGGCGCTTGGACGATGGGTGGAAGCTCGCGGTGGCGTCGACCTCGTCGGAGGCGTCGGTCCGCGCGGTGCTCGAGCACGTCGTGGGGACCGACCGGGCCGCGCGCTTCGAGGTGCTGGCCGGCGACATCGTGCCGGCGAAGAAGCCGGCCCCCGACATCTACCTGCTCGCCGTCGAGCGGCTCGGGGTCGACCCCGGCGAGGCGCTCGTGGTGGAGGACTCGCGCAACGGGATGCTCGCGGCGGTCGCTGCGGGCCTCCCGTGTGTGGTGACGATCAGCAGCTACACGGTGGACGAGGACTTCGCCGAGGCCGTGCTGGTCGTGTCCTCGCTGGGGGAGCCGGACGGACCGCGCACCGAGGTGCTCGCCGGAGCGGGACATCCGTCTGGCCGATCCGTGGGTGCAGCTGCAGGACCTGCGAGCGTGCCTCGCGGCGTCGAGCGTGTCGTAGATCGAACGGGAGGTGTGGATGGGGGAGTCCAGCTTCGAACAGGTGGAGTTGGCGGTCCGGACGATCGCGGAGACCGCGGTCGCGAACGAGACGTACTTCGGCGAGCTGGACGCGGTCGTCGGCGACGGCGACTTCGGCTATTCGATGGCGCGCGGCTTCGAGATCGTCGTGGCCGACTTCGACACGTACGACCGGACCGACATCGGGACGTTCCTGAAGAAGGTCGCCGTGGTGATCACGAGCCGGATCGGCGGCACCTCGGGACCGATCTGGGGGACCGCGTTCCTGCGGGCCGGCGTCGCCGCGACCGGCAAGACCGAGCTGACCGGCGAGGACGTCGTCGCGATGCTCCGCGCGTCGATCGACGGCATCAAGCAGCGCGGGAACTCCGACATCGGCGACAAGACCCTGCTGGACGCGCTCCAGCCGGCGGTCGACGAGCTGGAGGCGGCGATCGAGGAGGGGGAGCCGGGGAAGGTCTGCCTGCAGCGCACCGCTGTGGTGGCCCGAGAGAGAGCCGAGGCGACGCGCGAGATGCTCGCGAAGCGCGGCCGCGCCTCGTACACGGGTGAGCGCAGCATCGGAACGCTGGACGCCGGGGCCGTGGGGGTCGCGGTGATGTTCGAACGGCTGGCCGAGATCTGGCCGGCCGACTAACCGCAGCGAAGGAGACCGCTGCATGAAGAAGTTCGTCAACGATCCGAAGGACTTCGTGCCGGAGATGCTGAAGGGGATCGCGCTCGCGAACCCCGACACGGTGAAGTACGTCCCCGAGTACAACCTGATCATGCGGACGGACGCGCCGAGCGACAACAAGGTGTCGATCGTGCAGGGCTCCGGCTCGGGTCACGAGCCGGCGCACGTGATGATCGTCGGCAAGGGCATGCTGGATGCGGCGTGTCCGGGCGACGTGTTCGCGGCCCCGCCGATGGACTACGTCCTGGAGACGACGAAGCTGCTCAACTCCGCGAAGGGCGTCCTGCACCTGATCAACAACTACACCGGTGACCGGATGGCGTTCGACATGGGACGCGAGATGGCCGAGGCCGAGGGGATCAACATCAAGACCGTCATCGTGGACGACGACGTCGCGGTGAAGGACTCGACCTGGACCGTCGGCCGTCGCGGCGTGGCCGGCAACTTCTTCGTGATCAAGGCCGTCGGCGCGGCGTCCGAGGCGGGCGCCGACCTCGACGCCCTCGTGACGCTGGGCGAGCGCGTGAACTCGGTGACCCGGACGATGGGCATGGCGCTGACGTCGTGCACGCCGCCCGCGAAGGGCTCGCCGCTGTTCGAGCTGGGCGACGACGAGATGGAGATGGGCGTCGGGATCCACGGCGAGCCGGGACGGCGCCGCGAGAAGCTGGCCGACGCGAACGCGATCGTCGACGAGCTGGTCGAGGCGACCGCCTCCGACCTGCCGTTCGCCAAGGGCGACAACGTCGCGCTGATGATCAACGGGCTGGGCGGCACGCCGATCAGCGAGCTGTACCTGCTGTACGGTCGCGCGCACGACCAGCTCGCGTCGCGCGGCATCACCGTGGGTCGCAGCTACGTCGGCGAGTACTGCACCTCGCTCGACATGGCCGGCTGCTCCGTGACGCTCGTGAAGCTCGACGACGAGCTCACGGGTCTGCTCGCGGCTCCGGCCGAGGTGCCGAACCACATCTTCTGAGCCGGACCACACGGAGGCGGGGCCGTCGCGGGCCCCGCCTTCCGCGTCCGTTGGCTCCTCCGTCGCCATCCGATCCCGATGCTCGCTTCGGGAACGGGGGGTACGCTCCGCTCTCAGGGGGGCGACGATGCAACGGCCGGAGACGCGGTTCGCCAAGAGCGGCGATGCCCACATCGCGTATCAGGTCGTCGGGAACGGCCCGCTCGATCTCGTCTACGTCCCCGGGTGGGTCTCCAACGTCGGACTGAACTGGGAGGAACCGTCGTACGCGCGGTTCCTCACGCGCCTGGCGTCGTTCGCTCGGTTGATCCTGTTCGACAAGCGGGGCACGGGGCTGTCCGATCGCGTTCCCGACCGGGAGCTGCCGACGCTCGAGCTGCGGATGGACGACGTCCGCGCGGTGTTGGACGCCGCCGGCTCGGAGCGCGCGGCGCTCCTCGGCGTCTCCGAGGGCGGCCCGATGTGCGCGCTGTTCGCCGCCACGTACCCCGACCGGACGGTGGCGCTCGTCATGTACGGGAGCTACGCGCGCCGGCAGCGCACGGCCGACTACCCGTGGGGCCAGTCCGAGGAGGATCTGGCCGCCTTCCTCCGGGAGATCGAGGAGGACTGGGGCGGACCGGTGGGCCGCGCGGCTCGCGCCCCGAGCGCGGTCGGCGATGAGCGCTTCATGCGGTTCTGGGCGTCGTACCTCGTGCAGAGCGCGAGCCCGCAGGCGGCGCTGAGCCTGGTCCGGATGAACGCCGAGATCGACGTCCGGCCGATCCTGTCCGCGATCCGGGTCCCCTCGCTCATCCTGCAGCGGACCGGAGACCGGGTCGTGCGCACGGAAGAGGCTCGGTACCTGGCCGAGCGGATCCCCGGAGCGGAGCTCGTCCTCCTCGCGGGCGAGGACCACCTGCCGTGGGTCGGCGATCAGGACGCCGTCCTCGACGAGATCGAAGAGCACCTGACGGGCATCCGCAGAGGCCCCCAGCTGGACCGGGTGCTCGCGACGGTCCTGTTCACCGACATCGTCGATTCGACCAAGAAGGCGGCCGAGCTCGGCGACGCCCGATGGAAGGGGTTGCTCCACGCGCACGACGAACGCGTGCGGACGGAGCTCTCCCGGTTCCGTGGTGTCGAGGTGAAGACGACCGGCGACGGGTTCCTGGCCTCCTTCGACGGGCCGGCGAGGGCGGTGAGCTGTGCGCAGGCCATCGCCGAGGGGGTGCGCGACCTCGGGATCGAGATCCGGGCCGGATGTCATACGGGAGAGGTCGAGGTGCTCGCCGGCGACCTCGGCGGGATCGCCGTGCACATCGGGGCTCGCGTGGCCGCCCTCGCCGGCGCCGGAGAGGTGCTCGTGTCGAGCACCGTGAAGGACCTCGTCGTGGGGTCGGGGCTGCTGTTCGAGGACCGGGGCGTGCACGAGCTGAAGGGCGTCCCGGATGCCTGGCACCTCTACGCCGTGACGCGGAGCGGCGACCGAGGGTCCGAGGCGTCGTAGGAGCCCATGGCGCCGGTCCCGGTGGCATACGACGTGGCCGTCCTCGGGGGAGGATCCGCCGGGTGCGTGCTGGCCTCACGGCTCAGCGAGGACCCGGGGCGATCCGTCTGCCTCATCGAAGCCGGCCCCGACTACGGGGCGTACGCGGACGGCCGGTGGCCGGAGGACCTCCTCGTACGCCAACGAGCTCGCCACCTCCCACGACTGGGGCATCGCGGGCGGGTGGTCGTCCTGGCGTTCCAAGGTCTTCGGTGGGTGCTCCGCGCACAACGGCTGCTTCGTCGCGTGGCCTTCGCCGGCGGACTTCGACCGGTGGGCCGAGGCTGGGCAACCCAGGATGGTCCGCACGACGCGCTCGAACCGTACCGACGTCGCGGCGAGGAGATGCTCCGGGCTCGGCCCATCGCGCGTCGAGGACCTCGAACCCGTTCATGCGCGCCGGGCTCGAGGCGGCGTCGGAGATCGGCCTCCCGTTGCTGGAGGACTTCGACGATCCCCGAGTCGCTCGAAGGGGCAGCTCCGATCCGGGTCAACGCGATCGGCGATGTTCGGTGGAACGCGGCGTTCGCCTATCTCGATCCGGGGCGAGGAGCGGCCGAACCTCACGATCGTCCCCGACGCGGTGATCGACCGGCTGCGGTTCGAGGGCGATCGGGCCGTCGGGACGATCGTCCGCGTCGACGGCGACGAGCTCGAGGTCGCCGCCGACCTCGTCGTGCTGGCGGCGGGCGCCTACGGCTCGCCGGCGATCCTGCTCCGCAGCGGCATCGGGCCGGCGGCGCGAGCTGGCGAGCGTCTCGATCGATGTGCGCGCGGACGTCCCCGGGGTGGGACGGAACCTTATCGATCACCCGAGGGTCGAGGTGATCTACGAACCGAGCGACGAACTCCTGACGCGGACGCGACACCATCCGCCGCGCGGCCGGCCCGCGCCCAGACCCTGATCAAGGCCCGCAGCGAGACCTGTCCCGTCGGGCACCTGGGACCTGCACGTCGTGATGTTCGTTGCGCGGTTCCATCTCGCACGACGGTCGCGCATCCGGAGACCCGATGGCGCACCTCTACGTCCACGCCTATGCACCCGGCGTCGCGGGGACGCGTGCGGCTCGGCTCGCGCGATCCCGGCGTGCTCCCGATCGTCGAACACGGCTTCCTCTCCGATGAGACGGGGCAGGATGCGACGACCCTGGCGAGCCGGCATCCGGCTCGCTCGCCGGCTGGCGGAGGCTCGGGCGATGGAGGGCCTCCTGCGGGCGAGCGCGCGCCCGGTCCGGCGGTTCCCGACGTCGAGCTCGCGGGGTACGTGCGCGGGTTCGGTGGGCGGGTATTGGCATCCGGTCGGGACGTGCAGGATGGGCCCGGCCGAGCGACGCCGGCGCCGTCGTGGATCCGACCGGGCGCCTGCACGGCTCCGCGAACGTCTACGTCGTCGATGCCTCGATCATGCCGACGATCCCTGCGTCGAACACCCACCTACCCGTGATCGCCGTCGCCGAGCGGATCGCCGAGCTGCTCGCGCGAGCGTTGAGGCCGGCGGAGGCGGAGCCTCCGCGAGGCGGTTCGCGAGCACGCGCATGACCGCCAGGCTCGACGCTCGGGCGTTCGCGGAGCATGCTCTCGAACTCCCGATGGCCGATCCGGATCGTCCGCACGTCGCCGACCGCCACGAGCGACGCGATGCGTGGCGTCTGCGTGATGAGCGACATCTCACCGACGACGTCGCCGTCGGTCCGCAGGGCCAGCTGCCGCTCGGATCCATCGCGCTCCTGCGTCACCCGCAGGGTCCCCTCGATGACGATGTGGAGCTCCTGACCGAGCTCCCCTTGCGCCGCCATCACCTCACCGTCCGCGTAGCTGCGCTCGTCGGCGATCGAAGCCACGCGCTCCAGATCGGCCGGGGGCAGATCGGCGAACAGCGAGACCTGCCGCAGGAAGAGCACGCGCTCGATCGACGAGAGCGTGCGCGCCGGCGACATCGATCCCCCTTCCCGCCGAGCGCGGACGTGCTCCGCGCAGCGAGCGATGAACGCATCATCGTCGGTGAGGGCCCGGGCCAGCCAGTCCCCGTCGGCGCCGCTCGTCGATGGCTCGATGCGCTCCCAGAGGCCCAGCAGTGGGTGGACCAGGGGATCGCCGGCGGTTTCGAGCGTCTCGAGCGCGTTCGCGAGCTGCCCGCCGGTGCTGTCGAGGTTCTCGATCGCCTCTTCCATCGCCGCGCGCCGGGGGGCGACCATCGTCGCCGCCCACAGGGCCGAGCGCGCGACGCGTCGTCCGCGATCGAGCACCGCGTCGCGCAGGAGCGCGACGTCGTCCCCGTCCGCAGGGATGGCGGCGGCCAGGTCCCGATCGCGCATCGCGCGCTCGGCCGTTGCGCGCACCGATCGGCGGACGCGATCGTCCTCGCCGTCGAGGTGCACACGTCGAACCGCCTCGATCGCGGCGTCGACCGTTCCTGGATCCTCGAGCGCCGCCAGGACGTCCTCGACGCCTCGGCCGTCGGCGCCGCCGAGCGCCCGTCCCGCCGCCATCCGAACGGCCGGGTCCGGGTCCCGCATGCCGGCGAGGGCCAGCTCGACGGCATCGCCGGGGGCGGCATCGGCCAGCCGCTCCAGCGCGATGGCGCGGACGTCGGCGGATGGGTCGGCGACCAGCGTTGCGGCGAAGGACGCCACCCGCTCGGGTGGCGCGAGCGCGAGCTGCTCGAGCGCCACCCGACGGGTCTCGGCGTCGTCGGCGCCGAGGAGCTCGCGGAGGCGAGCCACCGGTCTCGGGTCCTCGACGACGTCGATGATCCGCGCGGCCGCCGCCGCCGCGACGGCCGCGTCCGGGTCGTCGGTCCGCGCGAGCAGCGCCTCGCGTGACGGACCGGTCCCGGCGTCCAGGGCGCGGACCGCGGCGAGCCGGACCAGCGGGTCGTCGTCGCCGAGCCCCTCCGCGATCCCGGTCGGTCTGTCCTCCAGGGGCAGGTCCGCGACGAGCTGGAACGCGAGCCGACGGACGCGAACGTCCCGCGATCGCATCGACCCGGCGATCGCCCGCGTCGCGTCGGCGTCGACCGCGACCGCGACCGGGGTCCCGTGCACGGACCCGCGGTCGAACACCTGCGGCCGTCCGGCCCGGAGCGCGTCCACGAGCGCATCCACGTAGGAGCGGCGGATGCTCCACGTGGCGATCACCGTCAACGCGGCCGCCACCAGTCCGATCGCCGCGAACTGTCGCGGCGTCAGCACGTCCCGACCCACGAGGGCCACGACGCCCGCGATCACCGTCCCGACCTGCGTCGGCCCGCCGTTGAGGAACGCGCGCGTCTGGTCGCGGCGGTTCTCCGGCACGACGTTGACGAGCGTCTCCCAGCCCGGCGACGCGACCCCCTGGAGCCACGCGCCGACCGCGAACCGCAGCGCCACCAGCGTCACGAACCCGGATCCGAGCAGCAGGATGCCGAACGCCCCCGCGTACAGCACCGGGAGCACGAGGACCATCGTCGCCACGCCGAACCACCCGAACAACCGGTTCGTGAGCAGCACCGAGACCAGGAAGGCGACGCCGGTCACGCCCGCACCGAACAGGCCGAAGAACCCTGCGAGCCGGTCGGCGTCGGGGAAGTGGTCGGTCGCAGCTCGCGCGTAGGGGAGGTACAGCGACCAGTACAGGACGGAGAACAGGACCGCCGCGGCCGTCATCGACACGAGCAGCCTCGATCGGCGGACGAACGCGAACCCCTGCGCCATCTCCTTCAGCGCGGACACGTGCTCGCGCCGGACGTGTCCGTGCGCGCGGGCCTGCGTCGGGCCCAGCGACGCCCGACACAGGACGAACGCGACGCCGAGCGCGCCCGCCCAGACGAGCAGGAGGTTCTCGGCCCCGATCGCGGCGGCGAGCGGCCGCGTGAGCACGCCGCCGGCGACGGAGCCGAGGATCCCGCCGGCGGCGAAGATCGGGAACAGCCGCTTGGCCTGCCGGATGTCGACGACGGCCCCGGCCGTTCCCCACAGGAAGATGCCCTGGACGAGCGTCGCGATGGCGACCGTGACCCACATGACCGGGTAGATCCACCGGACGTCGGTGATGAGCACGATGCGCTCGACCAACACGAGCGCGCCGAGCGTGAGCGGCGCGAGCACGTACGCGCGACGTCCGCCGATCCTGCCCAGCGCCCAGGTGAGCCCGAGCATCGCGACGAACGTCGCAGCTCCCTGCAGGAGGTACATCTGGGGGAGGACGTCCGTGCCGATGCGATCGAAGAACAACGCGTCGATCGCGCTCTCGCCGATCACGATCGCCGCCATCGACACGAACATCAGACCGACGAGCGACGCCGCGAGGCGACCCTCGCCCGCCCTGATGCGCAACATCCGTGAAGCGAGCCCCATCCCGCCGCTCCTGCCCGTCGGTCGGGCCAAACGTAGTCCTCGCGCGCGATCGGCGTGCAGGAGAACGGGCTGCTACCGTGTGCGGCGTTCGCCGGAGTAGCTCAGGGGTAGAGCAACGCCATGGTAAGGCGTAGGTCCGGGGTTCGAATCCCCGCTCCGGCTCCCGTCGCTAGGGCTTGGTCACGTCGGTGCGAGGGGCGAACTCGTTGCACGTGTACTCGGCGCGGATCGCGCCGCGCACGTACTTGCAGCTCCCGATCGCCATCCGCGGGAACATGAACGCGCAGACGTCGCAGCGGACCTCGAGCTTCGGCGCGGGCTTGTAGCCCGCCTCTTCCTTCGACAGTCCCCAGGTCTTCGGCATCGATGGCCCCCTTCGCTCGCCGCCATCCTAGGACGACGGTGCGGTCATCGCGCCGCGATCCCGTGCACGAGCACCGCCTCGATCTGCCCGCGGGCCCGCTTCCGCGACCAGCGATGTCGCTGCCGCAGGTGGACGTATCCCCAGCACGCCGTGTTGAACAGGACGTCGGCGCCGTCCTCCGTCCGGCCGGGGAACGCGAGGGATCCGTCCTGCTCCCCTCGCCGCAGGGCGGCGACGAACGGGCCGAGGAAGCCGTGCGATCCGGCGGGGAACTCGCAGCGCTCGGCCGCCCAGTGGAAGACCTGGTCCGAGACGGCGAGCAGGTCGAGGTGCCGGTCGGCGACCTCGAACAAGCGCCTCGATCGCCGCTTCGAGCTGGCGCCGGCCGTTCCCCGGGTCGTTGAGGACCGGCCAGAAGGCCGAGACGAAATCGTCGGTCAGCCGTTGCAGCAGGCCCGTGACGAGTGTGTCTTTCGTGACGCCCTGGCGCCAGAGCGTGACGCGGGAGCGGTCGGCCCGCTCGGCCACGCGCTCCAGCGAGACGCCTTCGAAGCCGTGCTCGATCAGGACAGCCTCGGCCGCGTCCAGGAGTCCCTCATCCACCCGGTGAGCATACCGGTTGCGGAGATGCAACATCTATGTTTCACTTCCTGGGTCGGTCCGGATCGGCCGGGCCCGTGGAGGGAGGTCGGCGATGACGGGAACCGGCGTGGTGCTCCAGCTCACGACGGGGGAGATCGAGGCGCTCGACGCGCTGCGCGTGGGTGTGGGCGCGCTCGCCGAGCGGCCCGTCGACCGGGAGTCCGCCGTGACGGCCGCGCTCGAGCTCGCGCTCGTGCGGCTGACCGAGGACTTCGAGCTGCCGGCGGGGGACGCCGACGCGGTCCGGCGCGGGCTCGACGCGATGCGGTCATCGTGGTCGCGCGGGAACGCGTGCCTGACATGAATCCGGGACACCGCGAACTCTGCGCAAGCGAGGATTGGTTCGGGTACCTGCGCGACGAGGTCGTGCCGTGGATGCTCGGTGAGCGCGACCTCGGGGAGCGGGCGATGGAGATCGGTCCCGGGCCCGGCCGCTCGACGGATCTGCTCCGCTCCCGTTCGGCGTCGCTGACGGCGGTCGAGCCCGATCCGGCCGCCGCCGCCGCACTCGCCGGTCGATTCGCCGGCACGAACGTCGTGGTCCTCGAGGCGGACGCGGGCGATCTGCCGTTCGACGACGGGATGTTCACGGGTGCGGTGGCGATGACGATGCTGCACCACGTCCCGACCGTGGCGGCTCAGGACGCCGTGCTGGCCGAGGCGTGCCGGGTGCTCCGGCCCGGCGGCTGGTTCGTGGGCGTCGACTCGCTCGACGACCCGGGCTTCCGCGACTTCCACGCGGACGATGTCTGCCTGCCGGTCGATCCCGGCACGCTCGAGCCGCGGCTCCGAGCAGCCGGCTTCGAGGAGATCGAGATCGAACGCGGCGACGGCACGTTCCGCTTCGCCGCTCGACGGTTCGAGAGGAGATGACGCGAGGATGATCCTTCCGTACGAAGAACCGCTCGTGCCGAGGACGCCCGGCGAACGGGTCGTGCCGGAGCCGCCGCGCCGGGGCGAGCCCGGCGGCGAACCGTGCGGCATCTGCACCGGTGAGGCGACCGACGCCGTGTGGTCCGACGCGAACTGGACCCTGCATCCGCCGGTCGGCGGCAGCCTCCCCGGCTCGGTCTGGCTGGCCAGCCGTGTCCACGTCGATTCGTTCGCCGACCTGCCGGATGAGCTCGCGAGCGACTTCGGCCGGGTGGCGGGTCGCATCGAGCGCGCGATCCTCGGCCTCGGCGACGTCGCCCGCGTGCATCTCTACCGATGGGGCGACGGCGGCGCGCACTTCCACGTGTGGTTCCTGCCGCGGCCGCTCGGGATGCTCGAGGCCTCGGGCGCGATGCTGCCGCTGTGGGAGGACGTCCTGCCGAATGTTCCCGACGAGGAGCTCGCCGAGGCCGCCCGGCGGATCGCCGCCGCGATGGAGAGCGAGACCCGGGACCCCGGATCAGGAGTAGAGCCAGACCTCCTTGAAGTCGGGCGAGGGGTACCACGTCGTGACGGCGCCCTTCGGCAGCGACGCCATGTCCCCGACCCCGAGCTCCAGCGTCACGCCGCCCTCGATCTCGATCCGCACGGTCCCTTCGAGGATCACGATCGTCTCCCGGGCGGGGAGCTCGTGTCCCGCCGCGGCGCGTCCGACGTCCGGCGCCAGCTTCCACAAACCGCCGGTCGCATCGCCGTCCTCGAAGAGCACGTGGACCGAGCCGCCGACCTCCTCGTCCAGCTCCCACTCGTCCGTGTCCGTGCGCGACACGAAGATCCCGCCGCCCATGTCCGTCATCCGTCCTCCCGCGTCGCTCGTGGCCGGATGCTAGCCGGGCTCCCCCTCGGCCGCTCCACGGGGGAAGATGGTCCCCATGCGGTTCGTCACGACCCACGGGAGCCCCTCCGAGCGGGGGGCGCAGATCGGCGAGGCGTTCGCCGAGGCCACCGGTCGGTCGGTCGCGTTCAACCGCAGGTACCTGGAGCGGCACGGACTCGGGCATGCGCGCTGGAAGCGATCCTCCAGCCCTACCTGGATGCGTCCCGCCGAGCGCTGCCCCATCTCGTCGAGCAGATCGAGGGGATCGCCGAGGGTGCCGGCGTCCCGTTCCTCGACCTGTTCTTCGCGAACGCGTTCGAGGAGGTGTACGGGATCCTCGAACTCGGCCTCCCCGCGCCCGTGCCGCTGGAGCGCTGCACCGACGTGGTGGTGGGCGGTCCCGGTCGAACGCTCCTCGGGCATACGGAGCAGTGGTACGCGGGCGACGACGGCGAGGTGGGGGTGGTGCTGGACGTGCCGCAGGAGGGACCGGCGCTCCTGGCGCCGGTCGTGGCCGGGACGTTGCCGCTCGTGGGCATCAACGCCGTACGGCGGATCGTTCGGGGCGATGTCGCTCTCGGCCGGCGACGAGCGCGTCGGCGTTCCTCGGTCGCTGATCGCCCGCGACGTGCTCGATGCGCGCGACCGCGCCGACGCGGTCGCTCGCGCGACGCGGGACGACCGGGCAGGCGGCTACTCCTACCTGTGCGCGTTCCCCGGCGGGGACGCGTTCGCGATCGAGTCGACCGCCACGACCGCCGCCGTCCTCGAGGTGCGGGAGCACACGAACCACGCCCTGGATCCGTCGGTGGCCGCGGCGGCGCTCCCGCCGTCGGAGGGGAGCCGATCCCGGCTGGCGCGGGCCCGGCAGCTGGGTCCGGCCGCGGCGCCGACCGTGGAGGGCCTCGCGTCGGTCCTCGCCGACCACGACGCGGCCGGCGATGCCATCTGCGCCCATCCCGACCCGCGGGACGGGGAGGAGGGCTCGACCATCCTGTTCGCGATGATCTGCGAGCCCGAGACCCGCACGATGTGGGTCGCGCCGGGACACGCGTGCACCGGGACGTTCGAGCGGTTCGCCATCGCGGAGCGATAACGGCCCGGTTCGGTGGCGCGGGCCGTTGCCGCAGGTAGACTGTCGTGCCGCGGCACCGGGCGGGGTAGCTCAGAGGCAGAGCAAGCGGCTCATAATCGCTGTGTCGCGGGTTCGATTCCCGCCCCCGCTACGCGGAGGATCCAACCGGCGCACCCCACCTGAGCAGCAGGAGCGAGCAGATGGCGAAGCAGAAGTTCGAGCGGAACAAGCCCCACGTGAACATCGGCACGATCGGGCACATCGACCACGGCAAGACCACCCTCACGGCCGCGATCACGAAGCGCCAGGCCGACAAGGGTCTCGCCGACTACACCCCCTTCGACCAGATCGACAAGGCCCCCGAGGAGCGCGAGCGCGGCATCACGATCGCGATCGCCCACGTCGAGTACCAGACCGATGACCGCCACTACGCCCACGTGGACTGCCCCGGCCACGCCGACTACGTCAAGAACATGATCACCGGCGCCGCCCAGATGGACGGGGCCATCCTGGTCGTCTCCGCCGCCGACGGCCCCATGCCCCAAACGCGTGAGCACGTCCTGCTCGCCCGTCAGGTCGGCGTCCCCTACATCGTGGTCGCCCTGAACAAGTGCGACATGGTCGATGACCCGGAGCTCCTTGACCTGGTGGAGCTCGAGGTCCGTGAGCTCCTTTCCTCCTACGAGTTCCCCGGGGACGACGTCCCGGTCATCAAGGTCTCGGCCCTGAAGGCCCTGGAGGGCGATGAGACCTGGGGAGCGGCGATCGATCAGCTCCTGGACGCCTGTGATTCCTACATCCCCGAGCCCGTCCGCGACATCGACAAGCCCTTCCTGATGGCGATCGAGGACGTCTTCTCGATCACCGGACGGGGAACGGTCGTCACCGGCCGGGTCGAGCGAGGCGTCCTCAAGAAGATGGAGGAGGTCGAGATCGTCGGGATCACCGCTACCCGGAAGACCACGGCCACCGACCTCGAGATGTTCCGCAAGCTCCTCGATGAGGTGCGCGCGGGCGACAACGTCGGGGTGCTGCTCCGGGGCATCGACAAGGAGGAGGTCGAGCGCGGCCAGGTGCTCGCCAAGCCCGGCAGCGTCACCCCCCACACGAACTTCGAGTCCCAGGTCTACGTCCTGTCCAAGGAAGAGGGAGGCCGCCACACCCCGTTCTTCAACGGCTACCGCCCCCAGTTCTACTTCCGCACCACCGACGTGACCGGGACCGCCAACCTCCCCGAGGGCGTGGAGATGGTCATGCCCGGGGACAACGTCGAGATGACCGTCGAGCTGATCAACCCCATCGCGATGGAAGAGGGCCTGCGCTTCGCCATCCGCGAGGGCGGCCGCACCGTCGGCGCCGGCCGCGTCGTGACGATCGTGAAAGTAGGTCTCAAGTAGCGAAGCGATAGACCAAGGAAAAGGCGAGGCCGCATGCCGAAGAAGGAAGGCAACCGCCCGAAGATCACGCTCGCGTGCACCGAGTGCAGGCGCCGCAACTACAACACGGTGAAGAACCGGGTGAACGACCGCGACCGCATCGAGCTGAAGAAGTACTGCCGCTGGGAGCGGAAGCACACGCTGCACCGCGAGACGCGCTAGGCGGGTACCCGCGCCTCGCGCGCGCCGATCCGCGCGGTCTCCGTCAGGGCCCACACGAGCATCGCGAGCAACCCCAGCGCGCCGATCGCCAGCACCGCCGCGGGCCACGGCGACCAGGCCGCGAGGGCCCGGATCCTCTCGGGGAGTGACGCGCCCGGACGTCCCCAGAACGCGCCGGTGATCGTCCCGAACGCGGCCGCGTGCATCGCCACGGCGCCGGTCAGGACGGCGACCGCCGCGTAGCGGCTCCGCCGGCCCAGCGCCAGCGCCACCCCCTGGCCCACCACCACCGCGGCGCCGGTCAGGCCGGCGAAGAGGTAGCGGCCCTGGATGGCGGGCGTGCCCCCCGTCGCCGCGTACGCGCTGTACCCCTGCGCGCCGGCGTAGGCGGCGAGCATGACGCCCGGCAGGAGCAGGAAGACCAGCCGCCACCGGAGCCCGGCGCTCCCGCGATGCACCAGCGCGATCACGATCGCCGCCGCGGTGACGATCGTCGCGAGCGTGATCGCCACGAGTGGCATCCGCGTCGGCGCGTGCAGCCACGCGAACCACCCCCAGCTCCGCTCGACGAGGAACGCTCCGAACCGCCGGAGGTACCACCCGGCGTCCGGGGAGAACCCGGGGCGGGGCGGGACGAACGAGAGGTGCGGCTGCAGCGTCCCGAACTCGACGAGGTTGCGCACCCACCACCATCCGCCGACGACGACCATCACCCCGATCGCCCACAGCCCCGCCCGGAGGGCACGTGATCGCTCGCGGATGCCCGCGCCGACGTACGCGATCACGATCCACGGCGGGATGAACATCGCGAACCCCTTCGTCAGCCACGCGAGCCCTCCGGCGACGCCGGTGAGCACCGCGGTCCGGGTGCTGAGGTCGCCCGCGACGATCCGGGCCGCGAACACCGTGACGATCGCGGCCAGCAGGATCAGGAGGTCGTCGTTGTTGACGGACGCGCCGATGTGCGCGAGCTGCGGCACCGCGAGCGGGAAGGTCGCCGCCGCCACCGCCGCGTGCTCCGCGAGCGCCGATCCTCCGCGCCGCGCGGTAGGCGAGCGCCGGGATCGGCACCAGCAGGAGCGCGCTGCAGATCCTGAGGAACCCGACCACGCGGTCGAACGACCAGTTCGCCTCGCCGGGAACGACGTCGAGCACGCGGCCGAGGAGCTCGTAGTACAGGGGTGGATGCTGGGTCAGGTAGTTGCGGTACCAGGCCGGACGGGCGGCGATCTCGGCGGGGGTGGGGGTCGGCATCCCGCGCGCCAGCTGCTCGAACGACGGGCGCATCGAACGCGGCGGCGCCTCCGACGCGAGCAGGTTCCAGGCGCCCTCGGTGATGATGGCAACGGGCGGCGGCGACGGTCGACGCGGGCGAAGGCGTCCAGTTCCCCCGGCCGACCAGCGCCATCGCCGCGGACCGGCGGACGCCCGGCGACAGCAGGAGCTCGTCGTAGTTCGGGTAGGAGAGCCGGTCGCGCATCGTCAGGACCAGATCGACGTGCTGGGGCTCATCGGGCGCCTGGTAGACGGGCAACAGCACGGCGTACCCGAGCAGGATCAGCGCCCAGAGTCCCGTGAGGACCCAGACGACGCGCGGCACGAAGGGTCGCCGCTCCCGCGGCGACGGACCCGCCTCGTCGGGTCCGCCGCCGACGGTGTCGCCGTCACCCGATGATCCCCGCGGTCAGGACCGGGCGCTCGACGCCGCCCGAGCGCTCGTCGTCGCCGGCCTGCAGATCGCGCCGGAGCTGCACGACGGTCAGCGCCCCGAGGAGGGGGACGGCGAGCAGCACGGCGAGCACGACGGCGGCCGGCCACGGCGACCATGCGAGCATCGCCCGCACCCGCTCCACGATCGAGGCTCCCTCGGGTCCCCAGAACGACCCCATGATCCGCGTGACGGCGAAGCCCTGGATCACCGCGGCGGCGCCGAGCGTGAGCAGCGGCAACCACGGTCCGTTCCGGCCGAGCGCCCGGTGCAGGCCCATCGCGACGATGGCGGCGAGCGCGACGACCCCGGGGAAGAGGTACCGGCCCTGCAGCGCCGGGGTCGCGCCGCTCCTCGCGTAGGCGCGGTACGCAGGCAGCGCGACGATCCCGATGTTCGCGACGATCGGCAGCAGCAGGATCGCGAGGACCGCGCGCCGTCGCGCGCTCGAGGCCGTCCAGATCGCGACCGCCGATCCCGGCGAGGGAGATCGCCGTCGCCAGCAGGAAGACCGGCGCCGGCACCCGCCCGCCGGAACCGCCGATCCAGCTCCAGAATCGCTCGGTCATGGCCTGGACGAAGTGCCGGATCCACCACCACGTGTCGGGCCGGAAGCCGGGGACCGGGGGGAACGTGGTCAACGTCGGCTGCAGGTTCCGTACACGACGAGGTTGCGCAGCCACCACCATCCGCCGAACGCGAACGCGGTGACGCCGACGATGCCGAGCCGTCCCGCGATCAGCCGTCCGTTGCCGCGCCGCGCCGGGGACACGAGGTACGCCAGCAGCGCCCATACCGGGAACACGAGCGCGAACCCCTTCGTGAACAGGGCGAGGCCGCCCGCCGCGCCGGTGAGGACGGCCGTCCACGCCGTCAGGTCGCCGGTCATGACGCGGGCGAGCAGCAGCGTGCAGACGCCGAAGAGCAGGATGAGCAGGTCATCGTTGTTCACGATGCCGCCGAAGTGACTCAGCTCCGGGATGGCCAGCAGGAACGCGGCGGCGGCGACGCCGGCGTGCTCCGCGGCGCCGAGCCGGCGCGCGACGGCGTAGGCGAGCAGCGGCAGCGGCGCCAGGAGCAGGACGTCGAACAGACGCAGCAGCGACACGAAGCGGTCGAACGGCCACGCGTCGAGCCCGCCGGTGACCCTCGTGACGGAACGGCTGAGCATCGCCTGGAGCCAGTAGTACAGCGGCGGATGCTGAAGGAGCTGGTTGCGGATGCCCTGCGTCGCCGGCGGAACGTCGTTCGCGAGCGGCGGCCGCGCTCCGCGAGGGATCGCGGCATCCGCGGTGAGGTGGGGGGTCTGCAGCGCGGCGTAGTCGACGAGGAGCATCGATCGCCGGATCGACGCGGCGAGGAACCGGCTCCCGAGGGACGGGTACCGCAGATCGTGCTGCAGGGCGAGCACGAGGTCGACGTGTTGTGGCTCGTCCGGCCCGCGGTAGGTGGGCGCCAGCATCGAGTAGCTCGTCATCAGCAGGACGTTGAGCGCAACGAGCAGCCACACCGCTCGAGGGATCGGCCGGTGCGCGACCGGGATGGCATCCGGTTCGGTTTCCTCACCGGGCATCGGGTCAGTGTACGGGCGGCTCATCTCGCGAGCGTCGTGCGGGTCTTCGTGAACGCGATCATCACGAGTTCGCCGAGCATCGTGACCAGCCGGTGCACGACCGAGGCGACGATGACCGGTCCGGCGCCGCTCGGCGAGGCGACCGTCGCGATCAGCACCGCCTCGCGCACGCCGATCCCCGACGGGAACGGGACCGCGAGGAAGCCCACCGTCCACGCGGCCGCGAACGCCGGCACCGCCGCGATCGCGGGGTTCGCCGCGTCGAGCGAGTGCGCGAGCAACGCGAACGCCGCCCCGCTCCACACGAGCGTCCAGATGCCCCACGCGTACGAGCGGAGGATCGCGCCCTGCGACGGGATGTCCTCGGAGCTGGCCTTCTTGAACCGGCGCGCGATCGCGTCGAGGACGCGGACCATCCACACGCGTCGCAGCGGCAGCACGAGCACGAGGCCGAGCGCCGCCAGCAGCCGGATCCATCCCGGCAGGTGCAGGCCGACGATCGCGAGCGCGGCGCCGACCGTCCCGCCGGCCGCCACCTGCGTCAGGGCGTGGACCGGGAACGCGGTGGTCGCCTGCGCCAGCGAGACGTCGGCGCTCCGCGACAGCCCGACCTGGCCGACCGCCTGCCAGATCGCGCCGGGCACGTACTTGCCGAGCTGCGACGTGTAGAAGGCCTGCGCCAGCGCGCGGTCGGAGCCGCGGCCGTCGAACAGGGCGATCCAGCCGCGCGACGCGCCGGCCAAGCCGACGATCACGAGCACCTCCGCGACCGCGATGTACCACCAGCGCGGGAACGCGTGGGTCTGCGACTGATCCCACGTGTGCCGGAACGCGAGCACCATGAACGCGACGCCGAGGACGCCGAACAGGATGCGCAGGGCCTTGCCCCAGCGCTGCCGCCCCTCGCTCACGCGCCCCGCCCCGCCAGCACGACGAGCCCGGTGCCCAGCCGTCCGTCCACGAAGCCACGCTGCAGCGAGTCGGAAGGGGTAGGTCGCGAGTCGCGAGAGGTTCGCCGCGCCCTCCGGGAGTTGGAGGGATCGCCCGCTCGCCGCGGTCCGGTCGTCCATCGAGCCGTCGCTCGCCCCGCGGCCCGCGATGATGTTGCGCGACCACTCGAGCACGTAGCCGAGCGGGAACCCGTACATACGGACCACCGGGTCGACGAACCCGCTCGACAACAGGAGCGTTCGCATGTCGAGCGGGTCGTAGCGCCGGTAGTGGCCCGACCCGTCGATCCCACGGTCCGAAGCGATCCTCGCCGGCGGGCACGCTGAGCAGGAGCCATCCACCCGGACGGATGCGCGCGCGCCACGCCGTCAGCGCCGCGACGTCGTCCTCGATGTGCTCCAGCACCTCGAACGCGCACACGAGGTCGAACGTCTCGTCGGCCTCGAGCGCCGAGAGGTCGCCGTTGAGGACGCGTCCGAGGCCGGGTTCCGCGATGCGCTCGCGCGCCGTCGCGAACGAGTCGGGATCGGGCTCGAGGCCGACGTAGTCGAACCGCTCCGCCAGCCGCGCGCCCATCGCGCCGCCGCCCGCCCCGATCTCCAGGACGGAGCGCACGTCGATGTCCTCCAGCGCCCGCTCGATCAGGTCGTACCGCAGCCAGGCGTTGAACGTGAGCGGCGGCGGCGTCATCGGCGGATCTCGCCGAGGCGCTCGAGGAGCGGCGCGACGACGACCTCCGGCCGGAACGCCTCGTCCGCACGCGTGCGCGCCGCCGCCCGGTACGCGGCCAGCTCGTCCGGCCGGCGGGCCAACCCGCGGAGCGCGTCGGCGAGCGCGTCGGCGTCGCCGGGCGGGACGTACACCGCCGCGTCGCCGAGCGCCCGCCGCTGGGGCTTCGTGTCGGACGTGACGATCGCGCAGCCGGCCGCCGCGCCCTGATAGACCTTGTTCGGCACGACGCGGAGCGCCTTCGGGGTCTCGCCGAAGATGCCGAGGCAGACGTCGTGGCCCCCGACCAGCGAGGGCAGCGAGGCCGGGTCCACCCAGTCGGTCCAGGTCACGTCCGGATTCTCCCGCGCCGCCGTCCGGGTGGCGGGGAGGTCCTGTCCGTGGCCGACCATCGTGACGCGGACGCCGTCGCCGGCCAGCATGGCCAGCGCGCGCCCGATCACCGGGGCGCCCTGCAGCGGGGTGTACAGCCCGAAGAAGATCACCGACAGCGGCTCCTCCGGCGGCGGGTCCGCCGCCGGCTCCCGGAACCACTCGGCCGGCGCGCCCACGGCGACGACGATCGCCCGGCGCCGGCCGGCCTCCGGCAGCGCGCCGAGCTGTTCGTCCGTGTCCACGAACGGCACGTCGGCGGCGCGCAGGGCGGAGCGGTCGAGCCGGCCGAGCGCCGACAGGATCCAGCCGGTCCGCACGCCGCGGTCGACCGCGGTGTCGCGGGCCGAGACCAGGTGGTCGAGCGCGATCGGCCGGCGGGGCCAGAGCCAGCGCGCGAGGTGGACGTCGAAGTGCCCGAGGTAGCCGACGATCACGGCGTCGGGCGTCGGCAGGCGCCGCGCGCTCCGCCACAGGCGCCACCAGCGCGCGACGAGCCGCGCGCCCAGCAGCGGGACCCGCCACGGGTGCTGCAGCATCTCCACGCGCGCCGCGGTGTCCAGCCCGAGCGGCGCGTTGCACACCACCACGTCGTGTGCCGGCCGCGGCGACGCCCTCCTGGATGGTCCGGATCCGCGGGTGCCGGCCGGCGTCGTAGGTGCCGAAGAACAGGACCCGCATCGCGGTCGGCTACATCCCCGCGGGATCGACCTGGTCCCGCGGCTTGCTCAGCCGCACCACCAGGTCCGCGAGGAGGCCGATCGAGAACAGCTGGAGCGCCGCGAAGAAGATCAGCAGCGTGTTCGCGCTGAGGTGGAAGTCCCTGCTGGACCAGTCGAAGCCGAGCTTCACGGTCCCGATCAGCGCGAGCCCGAGGCTGAGCGGCATGAACACCCGCAGCGGGTTGAACGTGAGGATCATCCGCACGACCTGCATCAGGTAGCGCTTCGTGTCGTCCCACCAGTGGAACTTCGAGGTGCCGGCGCGCTCGGCGTACTCGATCGGCACGTACTTCACGGTGTAGCCGTTCGCGAGGAACGTCATCGTGAGCGTCGAGACGCAGGAGAAGCCGGCCGGCAGCAGGTGCAGGAACTGCAGCGCCACGTCCCGCCGGAACGCGCGGAACCCGGAGTTGAGGTCGGGGATCGGCGTCTCCACCAGGTAGCTCGCGAGCTTCCGGATGAACCACTTCGCCGGGACCCGCAGCGCCTTGGCCGTCCCCTCCTCGGTCGTCCGCGCGCCGACCACCTGGTCCCAGCCGTCCATCTCCTTGACCAGCTGCGGGATCTCGTCGTTCGGATACGTCATGTCGACGTCGGTCCACACCACGACCCGGCCGCGCGCGGCGTGCGTCCCGGCCTTGCGCGCCGAGCCGGTGCCGCGGTTCTTCGCGAACCGCATCAGCCGGATCCCGTCCATCTGCTGGAGGTCCTCGCCGGAGCCGTCGGTGGATCCGTCGTCGATCACGATGAGCTCGAACGAGTACGGCGACTGCTCGAGCGCCGTGCGGACGCGATCGATCTCGCGCGCGAGGTGCCCGCGCTCGTTGTGGACCGGCAGGATCACGGAGACGTCGAGCTCGGCCTCGCTCATGATCGATGCGGCTTCGGTGGGGGACATGCCCAGCATTGTAGGCGCGGACAACCGCCCGGAAATGGAGACCGTCTGCTCATCCTTGAGGCGCGCAACGAGCCACTGCGACCGTATTGACACTGGGTGTCGTCCAAGGTGCGATCCGGATCGCTTTCACATCCAAGGACTCAGATCGATCCCGCTTCGGGACTGCGCCGGCGCCGCCGGCCGCACCTTCCGGTGCGGAGCTCTCGGAGACCGTGCCTCGGCTGTGAAGCAAGCTTTCTCCGCGCTTGAGCGTGCGAAGCCCGAACTGGCGCCAACGCTCGGGGGACCCTGGGAACGTGAACGGGTATGTCGCCCACTTCAACCGACGACTGCGCTTGAATTCTCCGGCGATGAACCCCGGGTCGCTCCCCATGCCGTTGACCGCAACCGATGGGAATCGTCGGGCCAACAGCCGGAGGACGTCCTCGGGAGAATATTCGACAAGGTGGAAGCGATTCCAGGGTCGCTGACCGATGAATAGCCGCGTCGTGCGATCCGGTGTGGCGATGATGAACACACCGTCGTCCTGGAGCACCCGTCGCACCTCGGAGAGGTATCCGTCCGCGTCCGGCACGTGTTCGATCACTTGAAACGAGAGCACGGTGTCGAACGCGCCATCAGAGAAAGGGAGCGGCGACGATTCGACCGGTGCGACCTCCCGGAACTCGAGGTTCTCTGCGTGGTACCGGCCGCGAGCGAACGCGATCGCTTCCGGGGCAACATCTACACCCGTGATCGACGCGCAAGCCGCCGCGATGCGGTGAGTGCCATACCCAGTACCGCATCCGAAGTCCAGGACGTGTCTTCCGGAGACGAAAGGAACAGCGAAGTCGTACGTCGCTATATGGAACAGATAGATGAGGTAGTCACTGTCGGGGCCGGTTCGGTACTGCTCCTCGGAGACTCGCTCGCTCGTGGGTTCGTATCTCGCGTTGGGCACGAAGCCGTCCTCGGTCTACACGAGGTCGAGCGAGTGGGCATCCTCGGAGCGGATCCGGCGCGGGCGGGCGGCCCGTGGCCACGTACTCGAACCCCGCGGCCGCCATCGCCGCCGGGTCGAACGCGTTGCGCCCGTCCACGACGAACGGGCGCGCCATCGCCGCGCGAGCGCGTTCCAGGTCGAGCGACCGGATCTGGTCCCATTCGGTGCACACGACCGCGCACTCCGCGTCCTCGAGCGCGCGGTACGGATCGTCGTCGACCTCGAGCGCCGACAGCTCCTTCGCGGCGACCTCGCCCGCGCGCGGGTCGTACCCGATGACCGTCGCGCCCTCGTCCAGCAGCCGGGCGGCCAGCCGCAGCGACGGCGCCATCCGCACGTCGTCGGTCTCCGGCTTGAAGGCCAGGCCGAGCAGCGTCACGCGCCGGCCGTGGAGGCCGCCGAGGCCGGTCCGCACCTTGTCCAGCACGCCGTCCAGGGCGCGTTCGTTGATCGCCTCGACCTCGTCCAGCAGCCCGAAGCGGATCCCGAGCCCGTCGAGCGTGGTCCGCAGCGCCGAGAGGTCCTTGCTGAGGCAGCCGCCGCCGTAGCCGATGCCGGGCCGCAGGTGCCCGGCGCCGATCCGCGGGTCGAGGCCGAGCGTCTGCGTGAGCGTGACGACGTCGGCGCCGATCGTGTCGCAGATCTCGGCCAGGGCGTTCGCGTAGGAGATCTTCATCGCCAGGAACGCGTTCGAGGCGTACTTCGTGAGCTCGGCGGTGGCCAGGTCGGTCTCGACCCACGCGGCGCCGTCGGCCACGAACGGCGCGTACAGCTCGCGCAGCACCTCCCGGGCCTCTGGCGGCGTCGCTCCCGACGAGGATCCGGGTCGGCGCCAGGGCCTCCTGGAGCGCGAGGCCCTCCTGGAGGAACTCGGGGTTCGAGGCGACGTGCACGGCGGGGCCGCCGCGCTCCGCGAACAGCGCCGTCAGCCGCGCGCCGGTCCCCACGGGCACCGTGCTCTTCACGGTCACGACGAGCCCGTCCTCGCCCGTCCGCGCGATCGTCTCGGCCGCGTTCAGGAGCGCCCGCAGGTCGGCCGTGCCGTCGGGGCCCATCGGGGTGTCGACGCAGATGAACGCGACCTCGGCGCCGCGGTACGCCTCGGCCGGATCGGTGGTGCCGCTCAGCCTGCCGGAGGCGACCTGCTCGGCGACCAGGTCGTCGAGGCCGGGCTCGAAGAACGGGATCCGGCCCGCGGTGAGCTCCTGGACGCGCCCGGCGTCCGTGTCGTGCACGACCGTTCGATGTCCGCTGCGCGCGAAGCTCAGTGCGGTCGGGAGCCCGACGCGGCCCCCGCCGACGATGACCACCTGCATCCGCGGAGTTTACGACGCGCTCAACCCTCGGGCCTCGAACGCCGCAGCCGGTCGAGGAGCCGGCGGCGCGGGGCGGTTCAGGCTCCGGTGGGCGGCGGATCGTCGCTCGCCAGCTCGGGCCACGGGGCCAGCACCGCCCGCGCCCGGCCCGTCTCGAGCCACGTGCGCCGGTACCGCTCGAAGTTCTGTGCGTCGAACCCGTCCCCGCGCGTGGTCTTCTCGGCGTGCAGCACCCGGGCCTCGCGGCACGTGAGGATCTCGCCGCCGCGCTCCCGGATCCGCAGGCACAGGTCGACGTCTTCGAACCCGTACCAGTAGCCCTCGTCCATCCCGCCCGCGCCGAGGTACGCGTCCCGCCGGACGAGCGCGGCCGCGAACGTCGTGGCCTCCGTGGGCGCGCACCGGCCGGCCCACCGTTCGGGATCGTCGCCCCGGCCCAGGTGGTAGGGCCCGTCGTCGAGCGCGATCCGGACGCCGGCGTGGTTCACCGATCCGTCCTCGTCCAGGATCAGGGCCCCGACGACCGGCGCGTCGTGACCGAGCATCGCCTCGCAGGCTGCCCGCCGTGAGCTGCGCGTCGTTGTTCAACAACAGGGCGCGATCGGCCGACAGCTCGCCGATCGCCCAGTCGTTGGCCTCCGCGAACGAGAGGTTCCGCCCCCGGGTGAGGTACCGCCAGCCGAGCTCCTCGGCGACCGCCCTCGTCTCGTCGTCGGGCCCGTTGTCGACCACGACGCCTTCGAGCGGGAGGCCCTGCTCCACCACGGTGCCGGCGGCCACGCGCAGGAGGTCGGGACGGTTCCGAGTGACCACGACGACGCCGACCGGTGCAGCGGGGGTCATCGCCGGATGCTACCGAGCCCGGCAGAGGAGAGGGTTAGACGACGTGCTCGAGGCCACCATCGGTGGCCCCGAGCACGTCACGACCCGGAACCGCAAGACCGGGAGGGGTGGCCTTGCCGAAGCGGATCGCGGCTACGACGGCGTCCGTCTTCGAGTGGACGCCGAGCTTCGTGAGGATGTTCTGGGTGTGGGTCCGCAGCGTGTGGCGGCTGACGCCGAGGCGTTCGCTGATCTCCTCGGCGACGAGGCCCTCCGACATCGCCTGGAGGATCTCCAGCTCGCGGGGGGTCAGGCGCTCCACGCGGCGCTCCATCTCCTGATCGTGCTTCGACCGGGCGCGCATCGCTTTGATCGCGCGGTTGACCTCGGCCGGGCGGTGCAGCGGCTCGCCGCGGTGGGCGCGCCGCACGGCGTCGGCCACGTCGACCACGGTGGCGGTCTTCTGCAGGCAGCCCCGGGCGCCGGCCTGGATCGCGCGGGCCAGCGAGACGTCGTCGCCGTCGCCGGTCAGGATGATCACGGCCGACCGGGAGCCCTCGTCGCGCAGGCGCCGCGTGGCCTCGATCCCGTCGACGCCGGGCATCCGCAGATCCAGGAGCATCACGTCGGGCTCCTGATCGACGGCGCTGCGCACCGCGTCGGCGCCGTCGTCGACCACTTCGATCACGTCGAGGTCGCGTTCCTTGCCGAGGGCGATCTGGAGCGCCTCCCCGAACGACCGGTGGTCGTCGGCGATCACCACGGTGATCGGATCGCGCGAGCGGGAGGTCTGCCCGCTGCCGTTCGTCCGCGTCGGGCTCATGCCGCGGATGGTAGGCCTGTCGGTAGGCAGTTCCATGTAGGCTCGGGACCGATTTCTGCTGTCCCCCGTGCGGGGGACAGCGACCGTGGGGTGGACCAGACCCGTGCATCCGCAAGCCGAAGGCACCACCTATCCCGACGTCGCGTTCTTCGTTGACCCGCAACGGGTCGCGGCCTTCCGCGAGGTCTTCGGCCAGGCCGAGGGCGTGCCGCCGACGTTCGTGACGGCCGCCGAGTTCCAGGTGATCCCGACGGTCGTGTCCGACCCGCGGGTCGGGGTGGACTTCTCGCGCGTGGTCCACGGCTCGCAGGAGTACGCGTACGCGCGGCCGCTCCGCGAGGGTGAAACGCTCACGCTCCGCGCCCGCCTGGCGTCGATCCGTTCGAAGGGCGGCAGCGACTTCCTCACGATCGAGACCACGCTGCGCGACGCCGAGGGCGCCGTGGTCTGCACCGCGCGCTCGGTGATGATCGAACGGACCGACCCATGACCCGCCGCGCGTTCGACGGCGTCGAGGCGGGCCAGGAGCTGCCGCCGCTCGCGCGCGTGGTCACGCGCGAGGACCTGTTCGCCTACGGCGAGGCCAGCGGCGACCGGAACCCGCTGCACCGCGACGACGACGCCGCCCGGGCCGCCGGGTTCCCGGTGGTGATCGCCCACGGGATGTTCACGATGGGCCACATGGCCGCCTGCGTCGTCGCGTGGGCCGGCGAGGCCGCGGCCGTCGAACGGATCGGCGCGCAGTTCCGCGCGGCGGTCCTCGTGGGGGAGGAGATCGTGGCCGGCGGACCTAGGCGAGGGCGAGGGCGAGGGTTAGACGACGTGCTCGAGGCCACCATCGGTGGCCCCGAGCACGTCACGACCCTCAACCGCAAGACCGGGAGGGGTGGCCTTGCCGAAGCGGATCGCGGCTACGACGGCGTCCGTCTTCGAGTGGACGCCGAGCTTCGTGAGGATGTTCTGGGTGTGGGTCCGCAGCGTGTGGCGGCTGACGCCGAGGCGTTCGCTGATCTCCTCGGCGACGAGGCCCTCCGACATCGCCTGGAGGATCTCCAGCTCGCGGGGGGTCAGGCGCTCCACGCGGCGCTCCATCTCCTGATCGTGCTTCGACCGGGCGCGCATCGCTTTGATCGCGCGGTTGACCTCGGCCGGGCGGTGCAGCGGCTCGCCGCGGTGGGCGCGCCGCACGGCGTCGGCCACGTCGACCACGGTGGCGGTCTTCTGCAGGCAGCCCCGGGCGCCGGCCTGGATCGCGCGGGCCAGCGAGACGTCGTCGCCGTCGCCGGTCAGGATGATCACGGCCGACCGGGAACCCTCGTCGCGCAGACGGCGCGTGGCCTCGATCCCGTCGACGCCCGGCATCCGCAGATCCAGGAGCATCACGTCGGGCTCCTGATCGACGGCGCTGCGCACCGCGTCGGCGCCATCGTCGACCACCTCGATCACGTCGAGGTCGCGCTCCTTGCCGAGGGCGATCTGGAGCGCCTCACCGAACGACCGGTGGTCGTCGGCGATCACCACGGTGATCGGATCAGCGCGAGCGGGAGGTCTGCCCGTTGCCGTTCGTCCGCGTCGGGCTCATGCCGCGGATGGTAGGCCTGTCGGTAGGCAGTTCCATGTAGGCTCGGGACCGATTTCTGCTGTCCCCCGTGAGGGGGACAGCGACCGTGGGGTGGGACCAGACCCGTGCATCCACAAGCCGAAGGCACCACCTATCCGGACGTCGCGTTCTTCGTTGACCCGCAACGGGTCGCGGCCTTCCGCGAGGTCTTCGGCGAGACCGAGGGTGTGCCGCCGACGTTCGTGACGGCCGCCGAGTTCACCGTGTTGCCGACGATCGTCGGAGACCCCGCGGTCGGCATCGACTTCACGCAGGTCGTCCACGGGACGCAGGAGTACACGTTTTCGCGGCCGCTCCGCGAGGGCGAGACCCTCACGATCCGGGCCCGTATCGAGTCGATCCGGTCGAAGGGCCCGACCGGCTGGCTCACGATCGTGATGGACCTCGTGGGGGAGAGCGGCGAGCCGGTGTGCACCGCCCGCTCCCAGATGATCGAACGGGGCCCAGAACCGGGGCCAGGGTGACCCGCCGGTCGTTCGACGGCGTCGAGGTCGGCGCCGAGCTGCCCCGCTCTCCCGCGTCGTGACCCGGGAGGACATCCGCGCCTACGCCGCGGCGGGGGGCGACCCGAACCCGCTGCACCAGGACGACGCGGCGGCCCGCGCGGCCGGGTTCCCCGGCGATCATCGCCCACGGGATGTTCACGATGGGCCACATGGCCGCCTGCGTCGTGGCGTGGGCCGGCGAGTCCGCGGCCGTCGAACGGATCTCCGCGCAGTTCCGCGCGCCGGTCTTCCTGGGCGAGGAGATCGTGGCGGGGGGCCGCGTGCGCTCGGTCGACGCCGAGGCCCGCACTGCGACCCTCGAGACGTGGGTCACCGTGACGCGCGACGGCACGACCGAGATGCCCGTCCGCAGGGGCTCGGCCGTGGTTCGGCTACGGGGCCGAGACGAACCGGAGTGACTGCACGACCTGGTCCTCCTCGTCGCGCTGCGCCTGCGTCGTGTCCGGCGAGTAGCTGGCGTCGACCACCAGCCGCTGCCCGTTGACGTTCAGGATCCACAGCCGGTCGACCTGCCCCGCCATCTGCTGCCAGCGCTCTCCCTCGCCTCCGTTGCCGTCCCAGCTCACGAAGTCCCGGTGTCCGTTCCCCTGGACGTCGCATCCGGCGAAGTCCCCGTCTCCGGTAACGACCCAGTCCTTCGGCACGGACCATTCAAGGTACTTCCCCGGATAGCCGGCGAGCGTCACGTCCGTCGGCGCGGTCGGCATGGCGCATCGACTGGGCCTCGAGCGCAGCGACGAGGTCGTCGACCGTGGGGCCGGGATCGACGAGGTTCCCGATCGAGTGGCACGGGTTCCGAGCCACCTTGCCGACGTCCCAGACGCTGACAGCGCGGAATCCTCCTCCAGAGTCGTTCGTGACGGCGAACCCTTTGAACAGGGTCCACGGAGGAGAGGGCGCCTGCACCTGGAACCCGGGGTGATCGCCACGTCCCTCGGGGGTGCCGTCGAGCGAGGTGAGGCCTGGTGTGGTCGACGTGGACGTCGCGGCTCCCGACGTACTCGACGTGGAACTTCCCGAGCAGGCGGCCGCCACGAGCAGCGACAGTGAGATCACCAACCATCCGACGTTCCGGTACGACGTCATCACCGATCCTCCTCTCTGCCGTGTCATGCTTTGCTGGGCCGCGGGAAGGAGCCGTTGCCGATCACCTGGCCGAGGTCCGGCCACGTGATGCGCGCCTCGGGTCTCCGGCCCTGGTCGGTCCTGCCGCCGCTCATGTGGTAGACGAGCCTGCCCTGCCCTCCTCCCTCGAGGGCGACGACCGCGACGCTCCCTGCGCGTGATCCGGGGCGGTGATCCGGGATCATCAACGCGTGGAACACCGTGCCGTCATCCGCGAGGACATCGATCGCCGTCACGACGTTCCCGACGCTCTCCGTGACGAACACCGCGGGGTGCGGGCCGTCGGAGGTTTGGACGAGCAGACCGCCACCAGGGCCGCGTTCGCACGGCTGCAGGGTGCTCGTCGCGGCGGGCTCAACGCAGCTGGTCGCGCGAGTACCCGTCCGCATCCGTGGAGACCTTGACGGCCCACGTCTCCCCGAAGGCGTCGCACGGTCCCCACCCGCTCCGTGTGGACGAGCGGCGGGAGGTTCGATCCCGAGACCTGCCCGCCGGGTCCGATCGCCACGACCTCCGTACGGGCCCCCCGGTCGGCTGCGGCTCGAACACCTACGCGTCGTACGTCTGCGTGGAGGCTCGGCGGCAGGTCGATCAGCCTCGCGACGAGCGGGGTGGCCACGCCCGCACGGCGAAGCTCGACGCGTGCGGCGTCCTGCGTGACCCCACCGATCACGTCCCCGTCGAGCGCGTTCGGTCTGGGAACGCCCTTGACCGTGATGTCGCAGCCGCACCCGCCGCCGAATTCCTCCGAGCTCCGAGAGCTCGACGTTCCCGTTGGACGGTCGGGCTTCGAGGATCGCGGTTCCTTGCCCCGCCGCTATCGTCCAGCCATCGAGAACGTACCGAGGGCTTCGTTCCCTGGTGTAGAAACTGAGCGGGTCGTTCCACGACATCGAGCGCCAGATCTCGTCCGCGGTGGCCCGGTCGGCGTCGGTCACGCGCGAGCCGACCGACATCACGCTGGTGTACGGCGCGAGCCCGGCCGACCCCGTGGACGAGGTCTCCACGTTGCCTCCGCACAGATCGGCGGCGGTCCTCCCGTCGTTCCCGATCAGCACGAAGATCGCGATGCCGTCGGCGGGCAGGTGGGTGGACCCGCCGGGCCCGGGGTCGCAGATGGGCGTCGAGAGTCCGGGGTCGAAGTTGGTCAGCTCCAACATCGGCTCCGCGTGGTTGTCCAACGATGTCGCGTCGGGGTTCCAGTTGCCCCAGTAGTCGACGAGGAACCACGTGCTAGGGCTCGTGACGGTGAGGCCTCCGATCGTCGCGGTGCGCTGGAACACGGGCCGAGAACCCGGAAGGACCGGTCCCTGCGTCGGCGTCGGCTCGTTCGCCGGTGCCGTCTGCGTGAACGAGCGCAACCCGATCGTGCCCGCCGACACGATCGCCGCGACGAGGATCGCGACGAGCCCGATCGAGACCGAACGGTGGCGACGGGCTCGCTCCGCGGGACGCCGCGGGTCGACCGGCGAGCCGCCGATCTCGTCGGCCATCTGCTGCGAGGAACTCGCGCACCTGCGTGTCGTCGGTCATCGGATCACCTCGGGGCTCTGTCGGAGGGCGGCGAGGCCGCGGGAGACCAGCGAGCGCACCGTGGCCGGCCGGCAACGGAGCACCTCGGCGATCTGCGTCTCGGGAAGGTCCTCGTAGTAGCGAAGGACGATCGCGGCGCGCTGCTTGGCCGGCAGGGCCAGCAGCGCCGTCCGCATGGACTCGTACTCGGAGACGTCGCGTTCCTCGTGGGCGAGCGGCGGCAACGAGGCCTGGCGTTCCAGCTCGGCGCGTTCGAGCGAACGGCGCCGGAAGTGGTTCTTCGACAGGTTGATCACGGTCCGGCGCAGGTACGCGTCGAAGGCGTTGGGATCGCGCAGGGAGTGGAGCCGGCCCGACGAACCGGACGAACGCCTCCTGGACCAGGTCCTCGGCGACCGCCCGGTCGCCGGTCATCAGGTACGCCAGGCGGATCCCGCCCGGCGCGAAGCGGACGTACAGCTCCTCGAGCCGGTCCCCGTCGCCGTCCACGTCCCGGCCCATCGGGGTCACCATCGTGCCTCGTTCCCCGCTCACGCAACTAGGACACGCGAGCGGGCCGATCCGTGGCAGGCGGATGCCCGGAGATCACCCCGGAGCGGGGCCGAGACGGCGGCCGTGAACGGCTAGGCGCTCTCGCGCCGGGTGCTCGACATCGCACGGATCGCGTCGGACATCCGGTCCACCACGACGTGCAGGTCGTTGCCGACGCCCTCGTCCACCCGGACCGACAGCCGGTCGATCTTCTGGCCCAGGACCTCGGCGACCTTCAGCATCGCCTCGGCCTGGAGCTGGGTCTCCTTGTGGAGCTGGTCCGACATCGTCTGGAACCGCCGGTCCATCGTGCCGACCATGTCCGAGGACACCCCGGCCTCCAGCTCCTTCATCGAACGGATCAGCTGGCGCACCAGCTCGCCGTCCAGCGACGGCTCGGCGTTCACCGCCGCCGGGGCCGCCTGGACCTGGGAGAGCTTCTCCGCCAGGGCCTGGTTGTCCGAGCGGATCAGCCGGGCGATCGCCGTGATGCGGTCGTCGACGTGGCCCATCATCCGTTCCTCGAACGCCTGCTGGCCCTCGGCGATCATCTCGTCCAGGCCGTCCACCGAGCCCGCGGCCGAGGTCATCCGCTCGACGTTGCGCTCGACGGTGGCGGTGGCCGCGCTCGAGAGCGCGAGCACCTGCTCGGTGAGGGTCCGCTCGAGGTTCGCCATCCGCTCCTGCACGATCCCCTCGAACGCGCTCATGCGCTCGTCGACCGCCAGCAGGAACGTCCCCTCGTCCAGCGAGCCGTCCGGGGTCGTGGCCTCGGCCAGCGCCCGCTCCTCGATCAGGTCGCGGAGCGCGGTCGAGTCCGAGCGGATCAGCTCGGCCAGGCCGCGGACGCGGGCGTCGATCAGGTGCTCGATCGAGGCGCGCAGCTGCTCCTGCTCGCGGCCGTGCATGCCGACCTTCTCGCGGACCATCTCGATCTGCTCGGTCAGGTCCGTCCGCTGCTCCTGCATCGTCTCGCGGACGTGCTCGACGATGTTCGAGTCCTGCAGCAGGAACGCCTGCGCGTGCTCCTCGACCCGCTGCGCGAGCCGGCCGACCGCCTCCGTGCCGTTCTGCACGTAGGACTGCATCGACTCGACGACGCGCGAGGTCTCGTTCGCGATCAGCTCGCCGTGATCGCGCACCTGCGTGAGGATCTGGGTCGCGATCGCCTCGTCGCGCGCGTCGAAGTGCGCGAACGCCTCGGCGATGTGCCGCTCGACCTGCTCGAGCTGCGTCCGCACGACGTCGACGCCGTGCAGGGTGGGGGACTCGGCGATCTCGCGGATCGAGGTCGCGGCGGCCTCCATGGCCTCCCGCGTCCGCCGCTCCGAGACGGCGAGCTCCTCCAGGTGGTCCTCCAACCGCGCCCCGCGGACCGCGAGCGCCTGGAAGCGCTCGTCCGAGGACGCGATCAGCGACTTGATCGCCTGGTCGCGCGACAGGATCGAGACGATCCGCTCCTGCTCGGGCCGGACGTCCTTCGAGGAGGCGCGCCAGACCTCGCGCGCCACCTCCTTCATCAAGACGGTCGCCTGCGTCTCGATCGCCCGGAGGCCCTCCTCCAGGCGGTCATCGACCGCGTGCTGCAATTGGGCCGCGAGCTCGAGCTCGGCCGGCGACATCGCGTCGGCCGGAGCTGCGTCTCGACGGGGGAAGATGCCGCGGCGGAGGAGACCGGGCTCCTCGTGCTCACGGCGGTAGCCGCTCGTGCTCATGTCGACGCCTCGCTTGTCTGGGGCCGCACGTGGTGTCGTGGGCCGAAGCATAGGGCCCGTTCACGGCCGACTCACGTACCTGACAAGGGGAAATGCGGGAGCCGTGCGGGGGACCGAACGGGTCCTCCGACCGGGCTATACTGCTGGCACCCGGGGCCCCGACCTCGGGTGACCGGCGGCGAAGGCGCGTAGCTCAACTGGCAGAGCACCGGTCTCCAAAACCGGGGGTTGGGGGTTCAAGTCCCTCCGCGCCTGCAAAGGGAGAACCATGAACCGGCAGATGAAGCGAGCGCAGGAGAAGGCCGATCGGCAGCAGAAGGCCGCCGGCGTGGACCGCCGCTCGTCGCCGCCCACCACCACGAAGCGTGCGGCGCAGCAGGAGAAGCGCAAGCGCACCGGCGTGCGGCAGTTCCTCCGGGAGGTGCGCCTGGAGCTCAAGAAGGTGGACTGGCCCACCCGCAAGGAGCTCATCTCGTACTCGATCGTCGTGCTCGTCACGATCACCGTGCTGACGGCGTTCGTCGCGGGCGTGGACTACCTGTTCTCGCGGCTGCTCACCGGCCTGCTCGGCTGAACCTGCCCGGACCCTGTTTTGCCGGGTCCTCCGGCGCCCTCCTATACTGGGCCACACCGGTCGCGAGCCTGGTTCCGGGCGCGCGGAAAGCTCCGCCCGCCGGTCCCGGCCATCCCGTTCCCTCGGCGTACAGAAGGATCATCGTGAACGACGAGCTGACCACCCCGCAGGAAGACGAGCTCACCGACGCGCTCGACGTCGCCGGCGCCCTCGAGGAGGACGCCGCCGTGCGTCTGGAGACCGCCGCCGTGATCGCGGAGGCCGCCGACGAGGCCGAGGCGGAGGCGATCGCGGAGGGCTCCTACGCGGAGGCCGAGCGGATCGAGGAGGTTGCCGACGAGGCGATCGAGGAGCTCGTCGTCGAGGCGGCCGTGGAGGACGCGGCCGCCGAGGAGATCGAGGACGCCGTCGAAGAGGCGATCGTCGAGGAGCTCGTCGTCGAGGAAGCGATCGTCGAGGCCGTCGAGGACGCGATCATCGAAGAGGCGATCGTCGAGGAGGCCGCGGAGGAAGAGGCGACCGTCGAGAAGGTCGCGAAGAAGGCCGCGAAGGAAGACCCGTCGTCGCGATCCCCGAGCCGGAGCCGGGACCGGACGACCCCTTCCGCGGACCCGGCGACTGGTACGTCGTGCACACGTACGCGGGCTACGAGAACAAGGTGAAGGCGAACCTCGAGTCCCGGATCCACACGATGCAGATGGAGGACAAGATCTTCCGCGTCCACATCCCGATGGAAGACGTGATGGAGATCAAGTCCGGCAAGAAGCAGGTCGTGCAGAAGAAGGTCTTCCCGGGCTACCTCCTGGTGAAGATGCTCTACGACAACGACTCGTGGTACGTCGTGCGCAACACGCCGGGCGTCACCGGGTTCGTGTCGGCCGGCACCGGCTCGAAGCCGACGCCGCTGTCCAAGCGCGAGGTCGAGAAGATCCTCGCGGTGAAGGCCGAGGAGGCCAAGCCCCAGGTCCGCCTCGGCTTCGACGAGGGCGACGTCGTGCGCATCACGAGCGGGCCCTTCGCCGACTTCAACGGCACGATCAGCGAGATCAACGCCGACCAGGCCAAGCTCAAGGTGCTGGTCAACATCTTCGACCGGGAGACGCCGGTCGAGCTGTCGTTCGATCAGGTCGCGAAGGTCTAACCGCAGCTCCGCGCGGCGTCGCCTCGATCCCGTTCCGAACATCCGACCGACGCATCGCCCATACTGAGGCGGTCGCGGAAGGTTCCGCTCGACGGGGTCCGCATGGACGACGTGGCGTCAGCGTCAGCCGCCCGGAGATGGCGGGAACCGGGGACGCTGACGCCACCGAGATCAAGACGTTCCTGATCGCGGACGTTCGCGGCTGGACGTCGTTCACGCAGGAGCGCGGTGACGAGGCAGCGGCGAAGCTCGCGGCCAAGTTCGCAACGGTGGCGCGCACCGTCGTCGAGGCCCGCGGCGGGGTCGGTGGTCGAGCTCCGCGGCGACGAGGTGGTCGCGTTCTTCGGCTCCCCGCGGCAGGCGATCCGCGCCGCGGTCGACCTCCAGCGACGGCTCGCCGACGAGACGGCCGCCGATCCGTCCCTGCCCCTGCCGGCCGGGGTCGGGCTCGACGCGGGCGAAGCGGTCCCGGTCGAGGGCGGCTACCGCGGCGGTGCGCTGAACCTCGCCGCGCGGCTGTGCAGCCAGGCGGGCTCGCGGGCCAGATCCTCGCCAGCAAGGAGGTGACGCACCTCGCCCGGACGATCGAGGGCGTCGCGTACGTGGACGGCGGTGAGTTCTCGCTGAAGGGATTGGCCGAGCCCGTTCGCGCGATCCGCGTCGTCCCGGAGGGGGAGGACCCGGCGGAGCGGTTCGAGGCGCTGCGGTCGAAGGCCGCTCCCGCGTCCGCTGCGCCGCGCCATCCGGTGCGACGACGCTTCGCGGGCCGGCGGCTGCTCGTCGTCGGCCTCGTCGCTCTGTTCGCGCTGGCGGCGATCGGCATCCCGGCGATCGTGCGCCGGCTCGACCACGGCCTGCCGGGGATCGACGCGAACGCCGCGGGGATCATCGACCCGGCGAACGGTCACATCACCGGCCAGGTGGCCCTCGGCGACATCCCGAGCGGGATCGCCTCCGGGGCCGGTGCGGTCTGGGTCGCACTTCCTGCGAGCAACGAAGTGGCGCGCATCGATCCGCAGACCGATGCCGTCGTGGATCGGATCCCGGTCGGGAGCAACCCGACGGCCATCGTCTTCGGAGACGGCGCGATCTGGGTGACGAACAGCGACTCGAGGAACGTGTCCAGGATCGACCCTGCCGCCAACAAGAGCGTCAAAACGATCTCCGTCGGGAACGCTCCCGACGCGATCGCGTTCGGTGCGGGCGTCGTGTGGGTCGCGAACGCGCTGGACGGAACCGTCTCGAAGATCGACCCGGCCACCGACACGGTCGAGGACACGATCGCGGCGGGCGCGGGCCCCGCCGGGATCGCCGTGACCGCGGGATCGGTCTGGGTCGCCAACGGTGCGAGTGGAACGGTCGTCCCGATCGACGCATCGACCGACGACGTGGGACAACCGATCCCGGTGGGCCACGGCCCGAGCGGCATCGTGTTCGACGGGAGATCCGTGTGGGTCGCGAACAGCCAGAGCGGCACGGTGTGGGGGATCGACCCGGCGGCCGGCAACCCCAAGGCGTTCGTGGCGATCGGTGGGTTCCCCGGCCAGCTCGCGGTGGGCTCGAGCGGCGTGTGGACCGCCGACGCGGGTACGAACACGGTCGCCCGGATCGATCCGGCGGCGGGCGTGGTCACGAAGACCGTCCCGGTCGCCAACGCTCCGCAGGCGCTCGCCTTCGCCGGCGACATGCTGTGGGTGACGACTCGAGGATCGGCGGCGAGTCATCAGGGGGGAACGCTCACCGCGGTCACGAGCCAGGCACTGACATCGATCGATCCGAACGAGGCGTACGACTCGCTGAGCTACGACGTCATGTCCCAGACGTACGACGGCTTGTTGACGTACGCGCGGGTCGGTGGGGCGGCGGGCTCGGCGATCGTCCCCGACCTCGCGGCGACGATCCCAACGCCGACCAACGGGGGCAAGACCTACACCTTCGGCCTTCGACGGAACATCCGCTACTCGGACGGGTCGCCCCTGCGGCTGGAGGATGTTCGGTCGTCCTTCGAGCGCGTGTTCACCATCGGATCCGATCTCTCGCCGTTCCTCCTGCCGCTTGTGGGTGCCGATGGTTGCAGCACGAAGGGGTGCGTTCTCAAGGACGCGATCGAGCTGAACGACAGCGCCTGGACGGTGACGTTCCACCTCAAGCAACCGGACCCTGCATTCCTCTATGGCTTGGCGCTCCCGGGTCTCGCGATCGTGCCCTCGTCGGCTCCGAGGCACGCCATCGGGACGCAGCCGCTGCCGGGAACCGGGCCCGTACATGATCGCGTCGCCGGCGAAGTCCGAGCGGGTCGTGCTCGAGAAGAACACGTACTTCCGACCGTGGTCCCCGGTCGCGCAGCCGGCGGGTTACGCGGCCCAGATCGTCTTCATGTTCGGCGTCGACATCGAGCAGGCGACGAGCGCGGTCGAACACGGCCAGGCCGACGTGCTGCTCGACACGCTCCCCGAGGACAGGCTGCAGGAGATCGCCACCCGATTCAGCGCCCAGAGCCATCCGTACACGAGCATCTCGGTGAGCTACATGTTCATGAACACGAAGGTGAAGCCGTTCGATGACCCTCGTGTCCGCCGTGCTCTGAACTACGCGGTCGATCGGGCGAAGATGGCCGACCTGCTCGTGGAACCGGGTTTCGGGCGAGGCAGGCTCGTGACGTGCCAGGCGCTCCCGCCGAACATCCCGGGCTACTCGCCGTACTGCCCGTACACGCAGGATCGATCGGCGGACGGAACGTGGCACGGACCATACCTGGAGAAGGCGCAACGGCTCGTCGCCGACTCCGGGACCAGGAACACGCCCGTCACGGTGCTGGCCGGTCCGGTGTTCGCGCCCGAAGCGAAGTATGTCGCCGGGGTGCTGAATCGGCTCCACTTCCAGGCGACCTGGAAGGTGATCCAGGATGTGGACAAGTACTTCGCCCTGATCAACGACCCCAACAGCCAGGTCCAGATCGGCGGGGGTGCATGGTTGTTCGACTTCCCCGACCCGTCCAACATCGCACAGGTCTTGACCTGCGATGCACCTTTCAACCTGTCGCGGTTCTGCGACCGGGCGCTCACGCGCAAGGTCGGCCTCGCTGGGAGGATCCAAACGGCCGACCCAGCGCGTGCGAACGCTCTGTGGACCGAGATCGACCGGCAGGTCGTGAACCAGGCGCCCTGGATCCCCTTTACGAATCCCGAAAGCACCTACCTCGTTTCCCCGAGGGTCGGGCGATTACCAGTACAACCCGGTCCTGGACGTGCTGATCGGGCAGCTCTGGGTCAACTGACCGCCGTCGCCCGCTAGCATGGGAGCACGCTCCGCCCGGAGCTGAACCACCCCTCGACCGCGGGAGGCCGCTTCGACGCGGCCGCCGGAACCGCAGGAGGAGCACCGGAACGATGGCAGTGAAGAAGAAGGTCCTGTCCACGGTCACGCTGCAGATCCGCGCGGCGCAGGCCACGCCGGCCCCGCCGGTGGGAACCGCGCTCGGGCAGCACGGCGTGAACATCATGGATTTCTGCAAGCAGTACAACGAGGCCACGCAGGCGATGGCCGGCCAGGTGATCCCCGCGGTGCTCACGATCTACGAGGACCGGACGTTCTCGTTCATCCTGAAGCAGCCGCCGGCCTCCGAGCTGATCAAGCAGGCCGCCGGGATCGAGAAGGGCTCGGGCATGCCGAACCGCGAGAAGGTCGGCCGCCTCACGCAGGCGCAGGTCCGCGACATCGCGCAGCGGAAGATGGCCGACCTCAACGCGAACGACGTCGAGATGGCGTCGCGGATCGTGGCCGGCACCGCGCGCAGCATGGGCGTGGAGGTGGACGAGTGAGCGGCCGGGGCAAGCGCTACGACGAAGCCGCCTCGAAGGTCGACCTCGAGCGCGAGCACACCCCGACCGAGGCGATCAAGATCCTCAAGACGTTCCCCGACGCGAAGTTCGACGAGACGGTCGAGGTCACGTTCCGCCTCGGCGTCGACACGCGCAAGCAGGACCAGGCGCTCCGCGGGACCGTCGTGCTGCCGCACGGCACCGGCAAGGACGTGCGCGTCGCGGTGTTCGCGCAGGGCGAGAAGGCGCGCGAGGCCCGCGACGCCGGCGCCGACGTCGTCGGCGCCGACGACCTCCTCGAGGACGTGCTGAAGGGCACGATCGACTTCGAGGCGGCGATCGCGACGCCGGACATGATGGCCACGGTCGGGAAGGCCGGCCGCGTGCTCGGCCCGCGCGGCCTGATGCCGAACCCGAAGACCGGCACCGTCACGAACGACATCGCGAAGGCCGTCTCCGACATCAAGGGCGGCAAGATCGAGTACCGCGCCGACCGCACCGGCAACGTGCACCTGATCATCGGCAAGAAGTCGTTCGAGGAGCGCGCGCTGCTGGAGAACTACCTCGCGGTGGTCGACGAGCTGCTGAAGGCGAAGCCGTCCTCGGCGAAGGGCCGGTACATCAAGACGCTCGCGCTGTCCTCGACGATGGGCCCGGGCGTGCGGATCGACCCGACCCACCCGAGGGACGCGGAGTCCGTCGCGCCGTCTAGCTCTTCTCGTACACCTCGACGCTGAAGGCGTCCTCGCCGCAGTCGAACGCGGCCTCGGCCACGACCGTGCTGCCGGGGATGCTGATCAGCAGCTCCTTGCCCTCGGCGACCATCGGCAGCGACAGCCGGCAGTACGCCTCGATGTGGCTCTTCACGTTGCCGGCGGTCATGTTCGCGATCTCGCCGAGCGCGTCGCGCATCTCCTCGTCGGAGGCCTGCTCCGCGTCGAACATCGCCGCGGCCGCGCGCCGGGCCAGGTCCTCCGAGCAGCTGACGAGGACGGTGCCGTCCCAGCCGCCGGAGATCTGCACCGACGCCGAGAGGTTCCGGCCGCCGTTCGTGTCGACCGGCGCGCTCCGGCTCTGCACCGGGAAGCCCAGCATCGACGTCCAGATGTCGGTCACGATCTGTCCGATGTCCTGTTCGGTGACTGCCATGTCGTCCTCCTAAGCGCCGGCGGCGCGGAGCGCGCTGCCCTCGTGTCGGTACCAGCCGGTCGGCGCCACCGAGCATCGTTCGAAGCCGTCGACGTCGTTCGCGATCGTCTCCGCCGCCCCGAGCAGCAGGTAGCCGTCGGGGGACAGGACGCGGCGGGCCTGGGTCAGCACCCGGCCCCGCGTCGCACGATCGAAGTAGAGCAGCACGTTGCGCATCAGCACCAGGTCCATCGGCGCGAAGACCGGCCAGGGCTCGACCAGGTTGTGCCGTTCGAAGCGCACCATCGCGCGGATCGAGTCGTTGACCTCCCACCCATCACCCGCCGCGTGGAAGTACCTGGCCAGCAGCTCCGGCGGCAGTCCACGGCTGGTCTCGAGCTGACCGTAGCGCCCGGCGCGGGCCCGTTCGAGCATCGCGGCGGAGACCTCGGTCCCGAGGATCGACACCTGCCAGCCCTCCAGGTCGAAGGACTCGCGCAGCAGCATCGCCACGCTGTACGGCTCCTGGCCGCTCGAGCACCCGGCCGACCAGATCGAGAGCGTCCGGCTGCGCTGCTTCCGGGCGATCAGCTCCGGCAGGACCAGCGTCCGCATCGTCTCGAACGCGGTCGCGTCGCGGAAGAAGGTCGTCTCGTTCGTCGTGAGCGCGTCGACCACCAGCTCGTGCAGCGCCGAGCCCTCGTGCCGCGGAGCGCGGCCACCAGCTCGGCCACGGACCCCATGCCGGCGCTGCGGGCGACCGGGTCCAGCCGGGTCAGCGCCAGGTACTCCTTGCCGGGCTCCAGCACGATCGCGGCCCGCTCGTGCACCAGGTCCTGGATGTAGCGGAAGTCGCGCTCGGCGAGCATCACGTCACCGCCTCCACGACCACGTGCGTGCGGGCGCGGCCGATCTGCGCGCGGCGCGCGATCTCGTCCGCGATGCCGCCGAGCGGCACCACGGCGTCGGCGACCCCGGCGTTCACGACGAACCCGGGCATGCCCCACACGACGCTCGTCGCCTCGTCCTGCGCGAGGACGTGCGAGCCGGCGGCGACCAGCTCCTCGGCGCCGCGCAGCCCGTCGCTGCCCATGCCGGTCATCACGACGCCGAGCGCGTTCGGGCCGTAGGCCGCGGCCACCGAGCGGAACAGCGGATCGGCCGACGGGCGGCACGAGTTCTCGCGGGGGCCGAGGTTCGTGTGGATCCGGACGCTGGCGCCGGTGCGCTGCACCGTCATGTGGTGATCGCCGGGCGCGATCCACACGCCGCCCGGCTGCACGACCTGGCCGTCGGCGGCCTCGACGACCCGCAGGTCGCAGGCGCGGTCCAGGCGCTCGGCGAGGATCCGGGTGAACATCGGGGGCATGTGCTGCACGACGAGGATCGGCACCGGCAGGTCGGCCGGCAGGGCCGGGATCACGCGGGCGAGCGCGGTCGGGCCGCCGGTCGAGATCGCGATCGCCACGGCGTCGATCCGCCCGGGCATCGTGCGCTGCACGGGGGGCCGGGCCACCGCGGCGCGCGCCCGCGGCGAGCAGAACGCGAGGATCCGCGGCACGAGCTGCTCGGCGATCCTCGACATCGCCTCGGTCGGCCCGAGCACCTCGGTCGGCTTCAGGACGTAGTCGTTGGCCCCGCGGGCAAGCGCGTCCAGCGTGATCTCGGCGCCCTGCGTGGTCTGGGTGCTGAAGATGATCACCGGCAGCGACGGCCACCGGTCGCGGATCGCGTCGAGCGCCGTCAGCCCGTCCATCACCGGCATCTGGAGGTCCAGGATCACCGCGTCGGGCCGCAGGCGCTCCACGCTCGCCAGGGCGATGTGCCCGTCGGCGGCGACGCCGGCCACCTCGACCGAGCCCTCGGCCTCGAGCGCCTTCGAGACCAGGCGGCGCACGACGACGGAGTCGTCGACGACGAGGACGCGGGGCCGGGCCATCAGTCCTGCTCGACCGATCCGACCGGCTCGACGAGCCCTGCCAGGCCGAGCTTCTCCGCGAGCGCCTCGCGGGTGATCGGCTTCGTCGCGTACTCGTCCACGCCGGCCATCAGCGCGTGGAAGATCTGGGCCGGGTCGGACTCGGACGTGATCATGACCACGCGCATCGAGCCGTACGCCGGCTCGGCGCGGATGTGGTGCACGAAGCTCATGCCGTCCATCCCCGGCATCGTCCAGTCGACCAGCACGACGTCCATCGCGCCCTGCTCGCCGAGCAGCGCGAGCGCCTCCTCGCCCTCGCCGGCCTCGAAGACCTCGAAGCCGAGCGCGACCAGCTCGCGCTTCAACAGCATCCGCATCGCCCTCGAATCGTCGATCACCAGTGCTCGCATCGTGTCCTCCTTAGGTCCCCGAGCCGCCCGAGCCGAACGCCACCCGCTGGAGCCCGCCCGCGCCGGTCGGCGTCGACACCGACGGCGTGCGGCTCATCCGCGCCGAGCCGTCGACCACGAACCGCGACACGGTCAGGTTGAGCTCCTCGGCCAGGCCGGCCAGCTCCTGCGCCGCCGCGCGCGCGGCCGCCGCGCCCGCCGACGTGTCCTGCGCGGCCTGCGCCACGCCGCCGACGTTCGCCGCGATCTCGCCGGCGCCGGCCGCGGCCTCGTTCACGTGCCGCGTGATCTCGTTCGTGGTCGCCGTCTGCTCCTCGACCGCCGAGGCGATCGTGCCCTGGATGTCGTTGATCCGCGTGATCACGTCGGTGATCCGGTCGATCGCCAGCGCCGCGGCCTGCGCGTCGTCCTGGATCGCGGCGATCCGCTCGCCGATCTCCTCGGTGGCGCGCGCCGTGCCCTTCGCCAGCTCCTTCACCTCGTTCGCGACGACCGCGAACCCGCGGCCGGCGTCGCCCGCGCGCGCCGCCTCGATCGTCGCGTTCAGCGCGAGCAGGTTCGTCTGCTCGGCGATCGAGGTGATCACCTTCACGACCTCGCCGATCTCCGCCGAGGACGCGCCCAGCTGCTGGACGGTCGCGTTCGTCGAGCCGGCGACCGTCACGGCCTGCGCGGCGACGGCCGCGGCCTCGTTCGCGCTCGCGGCGATCTCGCGGATCGACGCCGACATCTCCTCGGCGCTCGCCGCCACCGTGCTCACGTTCGCGGAGACCTGCTCGGCCGCGGCGGACACCGCGCCCGCCTGCGTCGAGGTCTCCTCGGCCGAGGCGCCCATCTGGGTGCTGGTCGCGGAAAGCTGATCGGAGGACGACGCCAGCGTCCACGCCGACTCGCGGATCCGGCGCACCACGCCGGCCAGGTCGTCGACCGTCCGGTTGAACGAGGTCGCCAGCTGCGCGACCTCGTCGTCGCCCTTCGCGTGCACCTGCGCGGTGAGGTCGGCGGCCGCCAGCGAATCGAGGCCGGTCACGCAGTCGGCCAGCGGGCGGGTGATGCCGCGGCTGACCAGCCGCGCCGCCCACAGGAACGCCGCGAACGCGCTCAGCGTCAGCCAGATCTGCGCGGACCTCGCCCGCGCGGCGACGGCCCCGGCGTCGGCCGCGGCGTTCGAGGCCGCCACCGCCAGCGTGTCGTTCAGGTTCCCCAGCGAGGCCGTCAGGCGACCGGACGAGAGGTCGAAGGCCGTGCGCTTCGCGGCCTGGTCCCCGGCGGTCCCCTCCACGAGCGCGGTGGCCTGGTCGACGGCCGCCTGCGCGTCCGGCGCCACCTGGGCCAGCCGCGCGGCGACCGCGGGGTCGGCGGCGGACCTGGTCCTCGCCGTCGAGAGGCTCGCGAGCAACGATCGTCCGTCCTGCTCCACGGTGGCGCGAGCCGCGTCCGCGTCCTTCGGGTCGGTCGCCCGCAGCGCCAGGTAGACGTCGGCGCGCAGCGCCTGGCCGGTCGCGGCCGCCTGCATCCCGTCGCGCAGCGCCCAGGCCGTGAGCGCCGTCCGCTGCGTGGCGTCCGCGAGCTGGCCGATCGCCTGCCGCTGCACGAACATCACGGCGACGGCCGCGAACAGCCCGGCCAGGCCGAGGGCCGCGATCTTGCGTCCCACGGTCCACCGGAAGCGTTTCGTGCCGGTCCGCGATCGCCGCCGGCTTCTTCGCGAGGAGCTTCATCGTGCCGCTCACCTCGTCCCTTCCGTGCGGGCGTCGAGCGCCCGGTCCAGATCCAGCTCCAGCAGCAGCACGTCCTCGCGCGGGTGCGCGCCCAGGATCAGCTCGCCGGCGGGGCCGCCGACCGCGATCGGCGGCGGCTCGAACGCGTCCTCGTCCACCTCGACGACGTCGCCGACCTCGTCCACCAGCAGGCTCACCGGCTCGGCGCCGCTCAGCACGACGTGCATGCCGGGCACCTCGTCGGCGTCCACCGGCGGCAGGCCGAGCCGCACGCGCAGGTCGATCGCGGTCACGATCTCGCCGCGCAGGTTCATCAGCCCGGCGATCGCCGGGCCGGCCAGCGGCACCGGCGTCAGCTCGCGGGCGCGCGTGACCTCGCGGACCCGCGCCACGTCGACGCCGAGCGTCCGGCCCTGCACCGAGAACGTCGCGAGCTGCCGCATCACACGGCCTCCGCCTGCGAGCGGCAGGTCGGGCCCGTGCATCGCCAGCAACGCCGGGAGGTCCAGCACCTCGATCGCCTTGCCGTCGACGACCATCGTGCCGCGCACGCCCGGCCGGCTGGCCGGCTGGAGCTCGAGCGGCTCGTCCACCACGTCGATCGCGCGCTGGACCACCACCCCGACCACCAGCTGACCGGTGCGAACGATCAAGACCTGCCGGGGCTCGCCCCACGACCCGCCGGCCATCGGCCGCTCGGCCGCGCGGCGTTCGTCCAGCAGGTCGCCCAGGTCGATCGAGCGGGATGCTCGTGCCCCCGAAGGGCAGGAGCCGCTCGCCGTCGTCGGGGCGCTCCACCAGGCGCTCGACCACCCGCAGCGGCACCGCGACCCGGCCGGCCGGGTGCACGCACAGCAGCAGCGGCGCACGACGGGGCTCGGCCGGCGCCGCATCGCGCTCGGCCGCCCGCCGCGTCATCCGCGTCCATCACGCCGGCGCGCCGCGCGAGCCCGACGACGTCGAGGATCAACCCGACCCGTCCGTCGCCCAGGATCGTGGCGCCGGCGAACACCTCGTGCCCGGTCAGGACCCCGCCGAGCGGCTTCACGACGACCTCGGACGGATCGTCGACGCTCTCGACCACCAGGCCGAAGCGCCGGTCCTCCGCCTGGAGCACGACCACCGGGACGACGTCGCGCTCCGAGACCGCCGACCACGTCCAGCTCGCGCGCCAGGTCCACGAGCGCCAGCAGCCCGCCGCGGTGCCGGATCACCGGCGCGTCGTGCAGCAGCTCGATCGCGTCGCGCTCGACGTGCACCAGCTCCAGCAGGTTCACCTGCGGGATCGCGTAGCGCTCGCCGCCGGCGCTCACCAGGAACGCCGAGACGATCGCGAGCGTCAGCGGGATCCGGATCTTGAAGGTCGTGCCGCGGCCGGGCTCGGTCCAGATCTCGACGCTGCCGCCGACGCGCTCGATGTTCGCGCGGACGACGTCCATGCCGATCCCGCGGCCGGAGACGTTCGTCACCTGCTCCGAGGTCGTGAACCCCGGCAGGAAGATCAGCTCGAGCGCGTCGCGCTCGCTCATGCGACGGGCTTCCTGCGGCGTCACGGACCGCAGTCGCCACCGCGCGCGCCAGCAGCGCGTCGGCGCGGATCCCGTCGCCGTCGTCGGTCACCTCGATGCCGACCTGCCCGCCCTCGTGCCACGCGCGCACCGTCAGCACGCCCTCCTCGGGCTTGCCGGCCGCGCGCCGCGCCTCGGGCAGCTCGATGCCGTGGTCGACGGCGTTGCGCACCAGGTGGGTCAGCGGATCCTTCACGGCCTCGACGATCGAGCGGTCCAGCTCGGTCTCGCCGCCGCCGGTCTCGATCCGCACCTGCTTGCCCAGCGTCAGCGCCAGGTCGCGCACGACGCGCGGGAACTTCGCCCACGCGGTCGAGATCGGCTGCATCCGGGTCTCCATGACGCTGCGCTGGAGCTCGGCGGTGATCAGGCTCATCCGCTGCGCCGCGACGTGCAGGTCCGGCGCCGAGCCCTCGTCCACCAGCTCCAGCAGCCGGTTCCGGGCCAGCACCAGCTGCCCGACCGTGGTCATCAGCCCGTCCAGGAGCGCGACGTCGACGCGCACCGTCGAGTCCGTGTGCGCCTGCGCGAGCGCCGGCGCGCGCGGCGCGGGGACCGCCTCGGTCTCGCCGGCGTCGCCGCCGGGCGCGCGCAGCCGCTCCAGCTCGTCCACCAGCTCGTCGTGGTCGTCGTCCCCGTCGGCGCCGGAGGCCTCGATCTCGGCGAGCATCGCGCGCAGCGCGTCCCCGGTCGCCAGCAGCGACCCGGCGACGGTCGGCGTGAGCGTCAGCGTGCCGTCGCGGAGCGCCGCCAGCAGGCTCTCGGCCGCGTGCGCCACCCGCTCCAGCTTCGTGAAGCCGAGGAACCCGCACGTCCCCTTGATCGTGTGCATCGTGCGGAAGATCCCCGCCAGGACCTCGGGGGAGCGGGGGTCGCGCTCGAGCGCGAGGAGGTCGCGGTCCAGCCGGTCGAGGCTCTCCACGCTCTCGACCAGGAACTCCGCGACGATCTCGTCCATCTCGTTGGCTGGGTTCGACATCTGGGCTCCGGACACACCTCTCCTGCTCTCTCGTAGGGCTTTCGACCGTGGTGCGAACGGTCTTTAGGTGAGGGCCCGGAGGGTGATGCGGCGCAACGAGACCTGCGAGCCCCGCGATGGATGTCAGCGGTCAAGGTGTTGGATTCTCCTTGACGATAAGAGCAAGGGATCACGGCAGCATGCACGAGCCGCCGCCGAACGCGGGCAGGAGGTGACGTGAAGATGCTCGAGATCCAGATAGAGACCCTCGGCGGCGAGGACCTGGAGTACCCCGAGGACGTGACCGTCGAGCTGCTCGACACGCTCGTCGATCTCGGCGCGGTCGGTCCGGCCATCAGTGCCGGTGGCCGGCACCAGATGCTCGGGGCCACGTTCAGTCTCGATGTCCTCTCCCTCGATCCCGCCGACGCAGCAGGATCGTTCGCCGAAGCCGCCCGTGCAGGGGTCGAGATCTTCGAAACCGCGTGCGAGAAGGTCGGCGTCCGTCACGGCGGGATCGGTTCGGTCTGGGTGCTCACCGGCGAGATGTTCGAGCGCGAGCTCTCCAACGAGCCCGAGACGTACCTCGGCGTCACCGAGTTGGCGCAGGAGCTGAACGTGAGCCGTCAGCGGATCTCGGAGCTCCGTCAGCGACCGGACTTCCCGGCGCCCCTGGTCGAGCTCGCGGCCGGCCCGGTGTGGCGCCTCTCCACCCTCCGGCGATTCGTCGACGGCTGGGATCGCAAGCCCGGTCGGCCTCGCAATCGGGCGGCGTCGTAACCGCTCGAGCAGAACCGCAACGAACGACGAGACGGCCGGCCCGCGACGCGGGCCGGCCGTCAACTCGCCGTCGAGCTGGAGCTCAGTGCTTCTTGCGGGGGTCCGGCGGCGTCTTGATGAAGACGTTGGTCTTGCCGGAGCTGTTCACCCGGATGACCTTGTTGCAGACCGTGATGTACGTGTCGCCGTCGGGCCCGAGGCTCAGGCCGACGTCGCCGTTGATCTTGAGCTTCGACACGTCGCGACCGACGCCCCCACAGCCCTTCGTGCCGTTGCCGGCGTACGTCGACATCGTGCCGTCGGGAGCCACGCGCTTGATCCGGAAGCACTCGCCGTCGCTGATCAGCATCGAGCCGTCGGGCTCGACGAGGATCTGCCCGGGGTTCTTCAGCGACGCGTGGGTGGCCGGGCCGCCGTCGCCGCGGCAGCTGTAGCGCCCGGTCCCGGCGAAGGTGGAGATCATCCCGGCGCCGTCCACCTTCCGGATCCGGTAGTTGTTCTCGTCGGAGATGTACATGTTCCCGGCGGCGTCGAACGCCACGAAGATCGGCCGGTTCAGCCTCGCCGTGGTCGCCAACCGATGGTCCCCGTTGTACCCGCGCCACCCGATCCCGGCGACCGTCGTCAGGACGCCGTTCGTGTCGACCTTGCGGATCGCATCGTGGTCGCGGTCCGCGATGTAGAGGTTGCCGGCCGCGTCGAAGGCGATCCCGAGCGGCGATTCAAGGATCCCGTTGACCGCCGGCCCCCCGTCGCCCGCGCGTCGGACCGACGCCCGGGGTGAACGGTCCGCCCCACTTCGCACCGGGGCCCGTCCCGGCGACCGTGCTCACGTACCCCGACGTGTTGATCTCGCGGATCCGGTCGTTGAGGTGGTCGGCGATGAACATGTCGCCGGCCTTGTCGAACGCGAGGCCCGCCGGGCAGCTGAACAGCGCGTCGGTCGGGTGCCGGCCGTCGCCGCCGTAGGCATCCGCGGATGCCCACCCGTAGTTCGGGACGAGCCGCCAGTGCGCGAAGCCGCCGGGCCCCGATCCGCCGAAGACGACGATCTTCCTTTGCGGGGTCACCCGGTAGATCCGCGCGTTCGCGCAGTCCGTCATGTAGATCGTCCCGTCGGGCGCCCACACCGGGGCTCCCGGGTGTCCCATGTGCGGACGGGAGAACAGCCCCCACGTGGGGGGAGAGGCCTTGACGGCGTCGTGGGTGTGGATGATCGCCGGCCCGGTGGCAGCGGTGGATCCGCCCGACCCCGCCGTCGCGACCAGCGCCGAGGCGGTCACCGCCACCGCCGCCAGGAGGATCGCCGCCGAGAACCAGATGCCGCGATGCGTGCTTCGTCCTGCTCCGCTCATCGAGCCCCTCCTCGTGTGGTTGCTCGATGCGTGAACGCCCGGGAGGGCCGTCGCGTGACGGTTCCCGACGGAAAGTTCCGGCAGTCGTCGCGATCTGGCGTCACGCGGATGGCCTCCGTGGCGTTCATGGGCAACGATGAACGTCCCGCTGCGATCGGTAGCCGACGAGCCGGCCTCGAGGCCGAGTGTGGGAGGAACCGCCATCGGCTTCGAGGACTTCTTCCGGGAGACCCACACGGCGCTGTTCCGCGCCCTGAGCCTGGTCACCGGGAGCCGGCAGGAGGCCGAAGACGTGATGCAGGTCGCCTACATGAAGGTCTTCGAGCGCTGGGACCGCGTCTCGGCGATGGAGAAGCCGGAGGGGTTCCTCTACCGCGTGGCGATGAACGAGTTCCGCAGCCGCTACCGCCGGGCCAAGCGGGCCATCCGTCGTGCCGTCACCACGACCCCGAGCGACCAGGCCTTCGAGGAGGCGATCGAGGACCGCGACGTGGTCATCCGCGCGCTCCGCGAGCTGGTCCCTCGGCAGCGGGCCGCGCTGGTCCTGACCGCGCTCCTGGACTACTCGGCCGAGGAGGCCGGCGAGTTGCTGGGGCTGGAGGCGCCGGCGGTCCGCTCCCTGGGCGCTCGGGCTCGGGCCTCGATGCGCACCACGGTGGGTGAGATCCGATGATCGACGATCGGGAGCTCTTCGAGCGTGCCGCCGAGCGGTTCGACCCCCCGCGGGACGCGTTCGACCGGTTCACCCGGCGGCAGCACCGCAGGCGCCGGAACCAGCGGATCGGTGCGGCGATCGTCGCGATCGTGGTGGCGGCCTTGCTGTTCGGCGGGATCGCCCGGGCGATCGTGACGGCGGACCAGGAGCAACCGGTCACGCCGCCGAGCCCGGTCACGCCGCCGAGCACGGACATCTTCGCAAGGGTCCACGGCTGGATCGCGGTCGGCACCAGCAAAGGCATCGAAGCGATCGACCCGGACCATCTGAAGCGGTCGATCCTGCTCTCGAAGGAAGTGAGCAACCCGATCGGCTGGTCGAGGGACGGACATCAGCTGCTCCTCACGACCGAACCGGAACCGGGCGGGCCTTCGGTCCTTCGCGCCGACGGAACCGTCGTTCCACTGCAGGTGAAGCCCGGCGCCTCGCCGGGGTCGTTCAGCGCGGACGGGACCGAGGTCCTGTTCACCGCCGACTACGGCCTGTACGCGGTCGACATCGCGACGGGAGCGAAGCGGTCGATCGCCGTCGGTGACCCCGGCGCCGGCACCGGCTTCGAGGGTAACCCGCAACTTTCCCCGGACGGGACGACGATCGCGGTCGGCAGAGCGGTCCGTCGGCGCAGCCGAGGATCTGGTTGCTGAACGCCGACGGCTCGGGGCTGCGTCCATTGGTTGACCACGCGGCGCTCGAAGGTCTCTACGGAGATCCCCATGCTGTCCAGGAGTGGTTCCTGGGGCCGTGGTCTCCGGACGGCCGCCAGCTCACCTTCGAGGTTGACGGCCACAACTACTTCATCGTCGCCGCGGTGAGCGCCGACGGCTCGGGGCTGCATCGGATCACAGCACCGAACGGTCGATCGACCGGCCCGACCTGGTCGCCCGACGGGAACAGGATCGCGGCAACGAACGAAGGAGACATCCTTCAGATCATGGATGCCGACGGTTCACACTTGCGGACCGTGGAGATCCGTGGAGGGGGGACGCCGTTCCTCTTCGCTGCCTGGAACCCGGTGCCCGCTCCGTCGTCCTCCTGATCCACGCGCGTTCCGGCGAGACGTGGCAGTATCCCCTCCGGTCGAACCGAAGGGAGGACGTTGGTGAGCGCCAACGAGGACGCGCTTCGCAAGGGATACGCCGCGTTCCAGAGCGGGGACATACCGACCGCGCTGGGGTTGATGGCCGAGGACGTCGTCTGGCACGTTCCGGGGAACAACCAGCTCTCCGGGGACTACGTCGGCAGGGACGGCGTGATGAAGTTCCTCGGGCAGTCGATGGAGCTGACCGGCGGGACGTTCCGCCTGGAGGTCCACGACATACTCGTGAACGACGAGCACGGCGTGGTGCTCGCCCACGTGACCGCCGATCGCGACGGCAAGCACCTCGACGACAACTCCGTGCAGGTCTTCCACCTCCGCGACGGCGTGGTCATCGAGCAGTGGCTCCAGCCTGGGAGTCAGGCCGAGGCCGACGCCTTCTGGGCGTAACGCTCCGGCCGTGATCCGCCTCGTACCGCACGACCCGCGTGGGCCGGCGTGTACGAGGCGGACGCGGCCGACATCCGCGCGGCGCTCTGCCCGTAGCCGACCGAGCTGATCTGGATCTCCAGCAGATCCTCAGGAGTTCCTGCAAACCGACCGACCCGTTCGCCGGTAGTACCCCTTGACGGTTCCGCGTGGGCAAGGAGGCGAACGATGGCACAGAACGAGTCCGGCTACGGTCGGAGATGGAAGAAGTGGCTGGGGATCTACCTGGCGGTCGGCACGGTTGCGTACCTCGCCGTCTACCTCTTGTTCTTCCACCACGGAGGCGGAGGGGGCGGCGGCTTCGGCTACTGACCCACTTCGACAAGGCCTTGTGACGCGGGGCAGGTTACGGGCCCTGCCCCGCGCGCAGGGAGGACGCTGACCGCTGCGCGGCGTTGATAGCGTTGGCCGATGGATGTTCGGCGCGTCATCGTCGATCACGTGCTCTTCGTCGTGGCTGACCTGGACGCGAGCCGACGGCTCTATACGGCAGCCCTCGCCCCACTCGGCTACGAAGAACTCCACGTTCAGGACGACGGTGTCGGCTACGGAGCCGAGGACCTGGACGACTTCTGGATCGCCCAGGGGGAGCCCGTGACCACGGCGGCGCATGTCGCGTTCTCCGCCGAGGGTCGGGAGGAGGTCGACGCGTTCTTCGAGGCCGCGGTCGCGAACGGTGCCACGATCCGGGGCGAGCCCGGCGTGTGGACGCAGTACTCCGAGCGGTACTACGCCGCATTCGTGAACGACTTGCATCAGAACAACGTCGAGGCCGTATGGCATGCGCCCGACCCGGTGACCGACGCGCCTCACCGTCCCGGCGTCCCTTGATCCTCCCGGTGCGGGGCTAGGCGCTCACCCAGAACTTCTTGAAGCCCGGCCGCTCGCGCCAAGCGCACCGCACGCCCTTTCGTATCGATGCCATGTCGCCAGGATGCAGTTCGAACGTCGGACCGCCCTCGATCTCGATCTCGACGGAGCCTTCGAGCACGAGGAGCGCCTCATCTCGGGGGAAGTCGAAGAACGCAGCGTCCCCAGGGCCGTCGGGAGCCCAGAACAGGCCGGCCTGCATCTCCTCGTCGTCCCGGAACACGTGGTGAAGGACGCCACCACCCGTCTCCTCGTCGGGTTCGAACGCGTCGGTGTTGAGGTTCGAGCGGAAGACACCATCAGCGATCTCGAACACGAGCGCTCTCCGATCCAGCAGAGGTAGCTACGCAGTCACCACGGCGTAGATAGCGTCCAGCCGTTCGAGGCTCGGGGATGCGCCCAACCGCTCGAAGATGCCGTGCGCTTCGTCCAGCAACGGCGCCGCCTCCGGCGCGCGGTTCTCGCGCGTGAGCAGCTCGCCGTGTTCGAGCAGCGTGAGCGCCATGGAGAAGGGCACCGAGATCTCGCGGAACCGGCCGGCCGCGCGCTCGTAGCGGTCCTCCGCCTCTGCCACGTCTCCGCGGAGCGCCGCGAGCCTGCCGCGGTATCGGAGCTGGTGGGCGCGCAGGAACGCTGGACACTTGCCGCGGGGGATGGACTCGATGGTCGCGAGGAGCTCCTCGACGGTGTCGGGTTCCTTGAGATCGAACGCCGCCTCGATCGCGACGACGTAGCCCTCCTTCGTCTGTTCGGCACCCGGCCCGGACTCGCCGATGTGAGCAAGTGACTCGCGCGCCCACCGAAGGGCCTCGGCGGCGTTCCCCTTGGCCCGCTCGATCACCGCTCGACCCACCGCGTAGGTCGCCAGCTCTTGGATGTCTGCTGAGACGTCCACGCCGGGGATCATGGCGATCACGCGCTCCGCCTCGTCGATGTCGCCTCGGTAGACGTGCAGGATGGGTCCTAAGAGCAGGAACGAAGAAGTGGCGAGCCGCTCCGCACCGCTCTGTTCGCTCGGGATCTGGGCCAGACGCTCAGCGCCTCGTCCCATTCGCCGAGCGCGAACAGCGGGTAGGCCTGGCCGAGCATCTGCCATTCGTTGGCTCGGTCGCCGAGCCGCCGAGCCTGCGCCAATCCGTCGTCGACGTACTCGCGCGCCTCCTGGTAGCGGTCGAACTGCGCCACCAGATCCGCCAGGTTGAAGTACGCGCGTGCTGCGGCCGCCGCGCTGTCGTACTCGACCGCCAGCTCCAGCGCGTAGCGCATCAAGGCGTACGCCTCGTGTCGGCGGCCGAGCGTCGAGTAGTAGATCAACGCCTTCGTGTTGAGCGACTGCGACAGCAACTCCGGCACCCACATGCTCTCTGCTATGTCGACCGAACCTCGACACGTTCCAACGCCTGCTCGATCCGCCCGGAGAAGAAGTCCAGCCGGGCGAGTGCCTGCGCGAGCTGGCCGAAGTCCTCGT
>CAWFNS010000007.1:0-38785 GCA_963817235.1 uncultured Actinomycetes bacterium | reverse complement strand
GCTAGGCTGCGGCTGGTGGGAACACGGGGGAACGGCGACGCGGGTTCGACCGCTCCGGATCGGGGCACGCTGGTCCTGCTCGCCCTCATCCTGGTCGCGGCGGTCGCCAACCTGAACCTTGCGGTCGCGAACGTCGCGCTCCCGTCGATCGGCGCGGCGTTCGACTCGTCGCAGACGACGCTGAACCTGATCGCGGTCGGGTACTCGCTCGGCCTGGCCGCCTCGGTGCTCTACTTCGGCGCGATCGGCGACCGCTACGGGCGCAAGCTGATGCTGCATCGTCGGCACGGCGCTCGCGATCCCGGCGAGCCTCCTGGCCGCCTTCGCCCCGACGGATACGGTCCTGTTCCTCGCGCGGCTCCTCGGCGGGCTCGCCGCCGGGCATGGCCTACCCGACGACCCTGGCGCTCATCACGGCGCTCTGGTCGGGACCGGCGCGCACGAAGTCGATCGCGCTGTGGTCGGGGCTCGGCGGCGCCATCTCGGCGCTCGGCCCGCTGCTCTCCGGCCTCATGCTCGAGCACTTCTGGTGGGGTTCGGTCTTCCTCCTCACGCTGCCGCTCGCGGTCGTCGCGCTCTTCCTCGCGATGCGACTCGTGCCGGCCCATGTGAACGAGGCGACCGACCCGGTCGACAACCTCGGCGGCATCCTGTCGGTCCTGCTGGTCGCCGCGCTCGTGCTGGCGATCAACTTCGCGGCCGTGCCGAACGAGGCGACGCCTTGTGCTCGGGCCTCGCCGCGATCGCTATCGCCGCCGGCGTCGCGTTCGTGATCCGGCAGCGGCGCGCGGCGAACCCCCTCTACGACCTCCACATCGCCGGGCGGCGGATCTTCTGGGTCGCCGCGTGCGCCGGCATCATCGTGTTCGGCACGCTGATGGGAGCCATGTTCATCGGACAGCAGTTCCTCCAGAACGTCCTCGGCTACGACACGCTCGACGCCGGGCTGGCGATCCTGCCCGCGGCGTTCCTCATGGTCCTGATCGCGCCGCGCTCCGCGAAGCTCGTCGAGGCGCGCGGCGCGCGGTTCACCCTGCTGACCGGCTACGCGTTCTGCCTGCTCGGCTTCGTCTGGATGCTGCTGTTCTGGAAGGAGGGCATCCCGTACTGGGAGGTCGGCGTCGCCTATGCGCTGGTCGGGGCCGGCGTGGGGTTCGCCGGCACGCCCGCGTCGCATTCGCTGACGGGCTCGGTCCCGGTCGACAAGGCCGGGATGGCTTCCGGCACCGCCGACCTGCAGCGTGACCTCGGCGGCGCGATGATGCAGTCGATCCTCGGCGCCTTGCTGACGGCCGGGCTACGCCGCCGCCGTCACGGCGGCGATCGCGACGCGCGCCGAACGCGAGCCAGATCACCGACAGCGTCCAGTCGGAGCTCACGAAGTCGTTCGCCAGCGCGGAGCAGGTCGCCGAGCAGTACCCGCAGTACGCCAGCGCGATCACGGCCGGCGCGAAGTCGTCGTTCCTTGCGGGCGCCGACTGGGCCTACACGGCCGGCATCATCGCGATCCTGCTCGGCGGCGTGCTCGTGTTCTTCGCGTTCCCGAAGGCGCGGGAGGAGAAGGAGCTCCTGGCGAGCTACCAGGCCGAGGATCAGAGCGCGCCGACCGGCTGAACCCGCGCGAATCATCCGATTCGGGGGATGCCTCGTGTCCGGGCAGCAGAGCATCGTTCTTCTGCGAAGGCTGGTGTGGAGTGCACCAGCACCGCAGAGGAGGGAACGACCATGGCAGACAAGCAGCTCGTGCTTTCGTTCTTCGCCGATGAGCCGGCGGCGGACGCGGCGGCGATGGAGCTCAAGGACTCCGGGATCGCCCCCGGCGACGCGATCGGGCTCTTGGTCCTCGACGCGGCCGGCAACCTCAAGGTGGACAAGGTCGGAGCCCGGAGCTGGGGCGCCGGAGCGGGGGTCGGCGCGTGCCTGGTCTTGCTCGGCCCTGCGGTCCTCGGGGTCGGCCTCCTCGGCGGCACCGCCGCCGGTGGTCTGCATCACAAGGGGTTGAAGCTCAGCGACGAGGACAAGACGCGGATCTCCACCGACCTCGGCGCCGGCAAGGCGGCGGTCGGTGTGCTCGCCAAGATCGAGGATGGGCCCGACGTTCAGAAGCAGTTGACGGAGCTCGGCGGCGTGACCTCGAGCCACGATGTGGTCGACGAGGCGGCCGTGCAGGCGGCAGCGAACGGAGCAGTCGGCCTAGCTCTGACGGAGGGCGGCCTCGCCTTTGGGTGAGGCCCTCCTTCCGCGCTTTCGATCCGGTGCCCGGATCCGGCCTTTCATGCGATTCGGACGATGACGCCCTCCGGCGCACGGGTTGTGATGTCGATGAGCGCTCACGTCATGCCCAAGGGAGAGGGGGCCTGACATGTCAGGTAGGGAACCGAGCGGTGGGGCTGTTGGCTGGATCGCTTCGCGGGCATCATGTTGATCATCGGAGGATCGTTCGCGATGCTGGCCGGCTTGGCCGGGATCATCAACCCCGACACGTTCGTGGTCACGAAGGACAACCTCGCTCAAGGTGAGCACGAGCACGTGGGGATGGTGGCACCTCATCGTCGGAGCGATCGTGTTCTTCTCGGGCTTCGGCGTGTTCACGGGCAACGTGCTCGCGCGGACGGTCGGCGTGATCGCGGCGATCGTCAGCATGATCTCGGCGTTCGTGTAGATGCCCATCTACCCGATCTGGGGCATCATGATCGTCGCCATCGACTTCGCGGTCATCTGGGCGCTCACGGTGCACGGCCGCGACATCCAGAAGGCCGAGCAGATGGGGGCGATGTAGCGAAGATCGAACCCTGCGCGTCACCCACCAACCGCTCCGTCAGCCCACCGCGGGCGACGGAGCGGTTGGTGTTTCAGATGCTCGAACATCTCCAGGTTCAACCTGCCGGGGAGTCCTCAATGCAAGGGGCCGTTCGGCCGTACGGCCTGGGACGGGACCCGTCCAAGCTGACAGCAGTGGAAGGGGACATGAGTTCGCAGGTGCCTGATGGCGACCTGCGAGGAAGGAGGGGTCATGTCCAGCAGGACAGATCCGACGCAGCACGACGTGGTCCAAGTGCCGGAATCAGCACGGACCGGGGCGCACGTCTCGAGGGCCGAGCCGAGCGGGGCGGCTGTCGGTTGGATCAGCTTCGCGGGCATCTTGTTGATCATCGCAGGATCGTTCGCGATGCTGGCCGGCCTGGCCGGGATCATCAACCCCGACACGTTCGTGGTCACGAAGGACAACCTCCTCAAGGTGAGCACGAGCACGTGGGGATGGTGGCACCTCATCGTCGGAGCGGTCATCTTCTTCTCCGGCTTCGGCGTGTTCACGGGCAACGTGCTCGCGCGGACGATCGGCGTGATCGCGGCGATCGTCAGCATGATCTCGGCGTTCGTGTAGATGCCCATCTACCCGATCTGGGGCATCACGATCGTCGCCATCGACTTCGCGATCATCTGGGCGCTCACGGTGCACGGCCGCGACATCCAGAAGGCCGAGCAGATGGGTGAGATGTAGAAGCCTTCACAGCGAGGTCGACGCAACGGCAGGCGCCGCCAGATAGGTTGCGGCGCCTGCCGGCTTCGGGGTCGTGCAGTTCCATCCGGATGGGGGATGGAGGCAAGGCACCCCGACCTAAGGTGAGATCGCGGCACCGAGACAGAGGTCGTCATGGAGAAGCACAAGATCGTGCGCGAGGCGTACCTGTATGGCTACCCGCTCGTCACGTTGGACATGACGCGCAAGCACGAGACGAACGTTCGTGTGCCTGACGGCGCGCACGCTCCGATGGGACAGCTGATCAAGTTGCGGGAGTACCCGCCGGTCGACGACCACGGGGCCGCTGCCCCCAATGCGGACACTCTCTACACGATGACGTGGCTCGACGTGTCGCACGAGCCGTGGGTGTTCAGCATCCCCGACATGGGGATCGCTTCTACATCATGCCGATGCTGAGCGGCTTCAATGAGGTGTTCTTCGTGGCCGGATCGCGAGCCACGGGCGGCGGTTCCCAGGAGTACGTCGTCACGGGGCCGGAGTGGTCGGGCACGTTGCCCGATGGCCCGACGCAGGTCGAGTCGCCCACCGCACTCGTGTGGATCCTGGGTCGCGTCTACTGTGAGGGCACTCCGGCGGACTACGCGGCGGTTCACGAGCTTCAGGACCGCTTCTCCAGCGTCCCGCTCAGCGTCTACGGCGGAACCTATACGCCGCCGCCCGGCGTCGTGGACGAGACCTTCGACATGGAGAAGGAAGTCCGGAAACAGGTCAACGACCTGCCGCTGGACGAGTTTTTCACCTGCCTCGCCCGGCTCTTGGAAGCCAATCCCCCGAAGCCAGAAGACGCAGAGATCGTCACGCGGATGAAGGAGATCGGCCTCGTGCCCGGGCAGGAGTTCGATCGCCACGAGCTGCCGAAGCTCGGACACAGGCTCGACCCGAAGCTGGCGCTGCTGGAATTGGTCCGCTCCGTGAAGGCCACCGAGCCCATCAACGGCTGGCTCTATTGGACGAGCAAGGCCGGCCAGTACGGCATGGATTACGAACGGCGGGCGATGGTCACCCTGATCGGCCCAGGGCTCAACTTCCCGCAGGATGCCATGTACCCATTCTCGGAGAAGGACATCGACGGCAAACCTTACGACGGCTCCAAGCACGCGTACGTCATGCGTTTCGCGAAGGGGCAGATGCCGCCGGTCAAGGGGTTCTGGTCGCTGACGATGTACGACCCCGACTTCTTCTTCGTGCCGAACCCCATCAACCGGTACAGCCTGAGTCAGCGAGACACGTTCGTCACCAACGAGGACGGCTCCGTCGACCTGTACCTGCAGGCTGATCGCCCGCCGGACAAAGAGGCGAACTGGCTGCCCGCCCCCAAAGGCAAGTTCGTCCCGATGCTCCGGCTCTACTGGCCGCAGGACACGCCGCCCTCGATCCTCGATGGGACGTGGACGCCGCCGCCTGCGAAGCGCGTGCCATGACCGGCTCCTGCTGCCGCCGCCTCTAACGAACGAAGGGAGACACCATGGGCTTGCTCCGCAAACATGTTCCGGACGAAGGCGCCACAACGACCGTGAAGGAATTCGACAACGTTCGGGGTCTTCGGTTCTGCGAGATCTTCCTGATCGGAGGCAACGCCATCACGAAGAACCTCAAGGCGGCCGTCTACAACACCACTGGGCTGAACTACCGAGACGATCCACTCAACTCGTGTCCCGATGAGTTGGTGAACCGGTTGGACCTGGCCGCGTACAAGAAGCAGTACAACGTGCTCGCCGTCTACCTCAACAAGCCGAGGTTCTGGGTGTACGACCATCTGAAGGTGCCCGTCGGGCCGGTCCGTGAATTCGACGGCCTCAAGGGTTACTGGATGGGCCTCGGCTTGATCCCGAAGGATGCCAACGTGAAGGAAGCGGGCTGGCTCACCTATCGGAAGTCCCCGATCGAGCGGAAGACCGAGATCACCTTCCGGCAGGGCACGCCGGTCCACATCCTCGACGATCCTGAAGGCAAGCCGTGGGTGATGAAGGCGTTCAGGGACAGCTACGATCAAACCTACGGGTCGCTCGAGGCGTTGGGCGAGAGGTACGAGCGTCTCCCTGACGGATGGAAGTTCCGCATGGCGGAGTTGGACAAGGAATTGGTTCTCGCGCCAACCAAAGCTGGCGGAACCGCCACGGTCATGCAGGACGAATTCGAGAACACGTTCGACTACCTCGGCGACGGCACCTCGAACTATCTGCCCTGATGTCGCTCGCCGGTGCGTCGAACGAGAAGGAGGGAACATCATGAAGCTCTCAGCCAAGCTGCCCGAGGATGACCAAGGCTCGAAGCTCATGCGCTTCGAGGGGGTCCGCGGCCATCGGTACACCGAGATCTTCCTCATCGGTGGCCACGCGATCACGCACCACCTCGTCGGCGGTGTCTACAACACGCTCGGGTTGAACGACCCGAACGGGACCGGTGATACCAGTCCACAGGCGCTGCTCGACAAGGTCGATGAGGATGCCTTGAAGGAGGAGTACGAGCTCCTCGGTGTGTTCAAGAACGGTCCGAGGCTCTGGTGCCTGGATTGGGTCGAGGTCATGGTCGGCGCGGAGCGCGACTTCCACGGTCTCGAGGCGCGGTGGGTCATGTGGCTCGACGTGCCCAAAGAGATGCGGAAGCACGAGAGCGTCGCGTACAAACAGATCAGCGGCAAGCGCGACACGCAGCTCGGGATCGACGCGGGTTCGCCGGCCTTCCTCCTCGACGATCCCGACGGCGACACGTGGTGTATGAAGTCAGCCAGCCTCATCGTCGATCCGAGCCAGACGTACGAGAACCTCAAGGACCTCGACAGCCGTCTGAAGCCCGCGCCGGGGTGGAACTTCAGGGCCGTTATCCTCGAGAAGGATCTGGTCCTCACGGCGGATGACGGCAACGTGAAGATCACCCAGGACGAGCTGGGGAACACCTACGACCGGGTCGGGGGAGCGTTCAGCAACTACAAGCCGTAACGAGAGTGAGCCGGCAAACCCGAAGGGGAGGCGGAACCCATGGTTGCGACGAAGATCGAACACCCGAGCGTGGAGAAACGGAAGGCTCACGGCAAGGATGCTCGTGAGCAGGTCCCTCCGTCCAGCCATGCGGGGTGGACACCGGCCGCCGATCGGCCGGACCCGGTAGCCCTGCTGGAAGAGCAGAACAAGACCCGTGAGCCGGACCTGGTGCCCGTGCGCCACGGGCGGATGATGGTTTCGCCGTTCACGTTCTACCGGGGCGCGGCGAAGATCATGGCCGCCGACCTCAAGGACACCCCTCGGGCAGGGCTGACGGCCCAGCTCTGCGGCGACGCACACCTGTCGAACTTCGGTGTGTTCGCCTCGCCCGAACGGAACCTCCTGTTCGACCTGAACGACTTCGATGAGACGCTGCCCGGCCCGTTCGAGTACGACGTGGAGCGCATGTCCGCGAGCTTCACGATCGCCGCGCGCAACAACGGGTTCACGAAGGCCGAAGCCCGCGACGCGACGCTCGCCTCGGTGAACGCCTACCGGACGGCGATGGCCGAGTTCGCCCAGATGGGCCAGATGGACATCTGGTACGCCCACCTCTCCGAGCAACAGCTGATGGCGGCGATCGAGAGCTTCGCGCACGCAGAAGGAGACGGACAAGAAGCAGAAGAAGGCTGCGAAGGCGGAGGTGAAGACGGCGAAGAAGGCCGCCCAGAAGGCCCGCACCCGCGACAGCCTGCAGGCGCTGTCGAAGCTCGGCGAGCTCGTGGACGGTCGGTACCGGATCGTGAGCCAGCCGCCGATCGTCGTGCCGGCGCGCGACTTCCAAGCGGCCTACGGCATGTCGCTCGATGAAGTGCAACAGGCGGTCCATGAGCAGTTCCGCGCGTACCGGTCCACCCTCCAAGACGATCGGCGCCACCTGCTGGAGCACTTCGAGGTGATCGACATGGCTCGCAAGGTCGTGGGCGTCGGCAGCGTCGGCACGCGGGCGTTCATCGTCCTGCTCCAAGGACGCGACCAGGGCGATCCGCTGTTCCTGCAAGTGAAGGAGGCGACGGCGTCCGTGCTGGAAGACCATCTGCCGAAGAGTCGCTACAGGCAGCACGGCGAGCGGGTCGTCCAGGGTCAGCGGCTGATGCAGGCCGTGAGCGACATCTACCTCGGATGGACCAAGGGTGTGCAGGACAACCGCTACCTCTACTGGCGCCAGCTGCGTGACATGAAGGGCTCGGCAGTGATCGAGTCGATGACGCCTTCCGCCCTCGCGTTCTACGCCCGCCAGTGCGGTTGGACGCTCGCTCGTGCACACGCTCGTTCGGGAGACCCGATCGCGATCGCGGCGTACCTGGGCAAGGACGATGCGTTCGATCGGTCGATCACCGACTTCTCCGAGCGGTATGCGGACCAGAACGAGAAGGACTACGAGGCGTTCGTCGCGGCGATCCGATCGGGTCGCCTGGAAGCGATCGAGGGCGTCTGAGCGGGAGCGCCGCTTGCCGGACGTCCGAACGGGATCAGGCCCGCTGCCGTGCCGAGCGGATGATCACTCCGGCGGCGCCTCCAGCGGGACGTTCGAAGGGTCGGTAACAGCCAGCTTCACGTCGCCCTGGGCCGCCATCCTCCCTCGGATGCCGCCGCCCTTCCCGCGCAGGATCCACGCGACCCCGACCGCCACGATCCCGCCGATGAACGGGCCCACGATGTACACCCACCAGTCGTGGTAGTTCCCGCTCACGATCATCGGGCCGAGGGATCGCGTCGGATTCATCGACGCCCCGCTGATCGGGGCCGACCACAGACCCGCGAGCGCGATGTAGGCGCCCACGCCGATGGCCCCGAACACGCCGATGTTCTGCGCGCCCGAGGCCGTACCGAGGATCGTGCTCAACAGACCGAGGGTCAGCACCGCCTCGAAGATGAGCGCGGTCGTGGCCGTGATGGCGGGACCCGGCTCGGTCGTGCCGAGGCCCCCGATGTTGCCGAGCGTCGCGCGGAGGAACAGCACCGCGAGGATCGAGCCGATCAGCTGCGCGATCAGATAGCCCGGAACGCGCTTCCATGGGAAGTCGCCCCGCATCGCGAAGCCCACGGAAACGACGGGGTTGAAGTGGGCGCCCGAGACGGCGCCCATGAACAGGATCATCGCCATGACCATCAGCCCGGGTGCCGTCACCCGGACGGCGAGGGGGATCTGTCCACCGCTCTGTGCGTTGACGACCGCACCGCCGGCCGCGACGAGCACCAGGAAGAACGTGCCGATGAACTCCGAGAACAGACGACGGCCCTCGAACTTGGGGTCGTAGAAGTCCTTGATCTCCCCGCCGGCCTTCTTCCTCGAGGTACCCGAGGACCCCGCCCCTCGGGTGTCTCCGGCGATCCACGATCCGCCATGCTGCCCCCTCCTCTTTTCCGGCGAGACTCTATACCCACTGCGTCGGACGGCGCTTGCCACCGACGCCACGCGGCCGGATGTGGTACGCAAGGGGTTCGACGTCGAACGGAGCGCGGCCGAGAGGGAAGCACCGGATGAACGGAAGGCGACGGCGGTGGATGAGCGCGAGGTGAAGCTGGCGGCGCCCGCCGGCGTTCGCGATGCCGGACCTGGCGACGGCCGCGGAGGGCCTGCGGCGTGGCGACGAGCCGCCCGAGCGCACGACCACGACCTATCACGACACGGCCGACCTCCGGCTGGCGAGGGCGGGCGCGAGCCTGCGCTTCCGGACCGGCCAGGGCTGGACCCTGAAGCTCCCCGGCGGGGAACACGGCGGGGTGCTGCGCCGGCCCGAGTTCCTGTTCGAGGGCGCACCCGAGCAGGTCCCCGCCCCGGCGGCGAACCTCGTCCGCGGGATCACGCGGACGGCGCCGCTCGAGCGCGTCGTGCGCCTGCGCACCGTGCGGCGCCGCTCGGTCCTCGTATCCGAGGACGGCACCGGGCTCCTCGAGGTCGACGACGACGAGGTCTCGATCCTCGGGCCGGGGAACCGGATCGCCGGGCGCTTCCGCGAGCTCGAGGTGGAGCTCCTGACGGACGCGCCCGACGAGTCCCTCGCCCCGGTGGTGGCGCTGCTGCGCGAGGCGGGCGCCGGCGAGCCCGATCCGACGTCGAAGTACCTGCGCGCGCTGGGATCGCGCGGATCGCAGCCGCCCGACCTCGTCCCCGTCCACGTGCCGAAGAAGGCGACCGCCGCCGAGGTGATCCGGGCCGCGATCGTCGATTCCGTCCTGCAGCTGCTCGCCGCCGACCCGATCGTCCGGCTCGACGAGGACATCGAAGGCGTGCACCAGATGCGCGTCGCGAGCCGCCGGCTCCGCTCGCACCTGCGGACGTTCGCGTCGTTCACCGACCCCGAGTGGAACGTGTCGCTCCGGGAGGAGCTCGGCTGGCTCGGCCAGATCCTCGGCGCGAACCGCGACGCCGACGTGCTCCTGGAGCGACTCCGAGCCCTGACGGCGCACGCCCACGAGGCGACGAACGCCGACCGGCTCCTCCAGGCCCTCGAGGCGGAGCGCGACGCCGCGCACGCGGCGGTGCTCGAGGCGCTCGGCAGCGACCGCTATCCCCCGCTGCTCGACCGGCTCGTCGACGCCGCCCGCGAACCCGCCTTCACGCCCGACGCCGACGGACCGGCGGCCGAGCTGCTCGCGCCGGTGCAGGCGCAATGGGCGTCGCTGCGCAAGCGCGTGAAGTGTTCTTCGAAGCCGCCGACGGACGAGCAGCTGCACCGCGTCCGGATCCACGCGAAGCGCACGCGGTACGCGGCCGAGGCCCTCCTCCCCGTCGCACGCAAGGACGCCCGGCGGTTCGCCGCCGCCGCCGCCGACCTCCAAGGGGTCCTCGGCGAGCAGCACGACGCGATCGTGATGCGCGGCTGGCTCCGGGCGCAGGCGACCGAGCGGAGCGCCGACCGCATGACCGCCTTCGTGGCGGGCGAGCTGGCCGGACTCGAGCAGGTCCGCGCCGAGGCGGCGCGCCAGCGGTGGCGTCGCCGCTTCGCCCGACTGACGGCGGCGAAGGAGCCCGAGCGTTGGCTGAAGCGTCGGCGGCCGGCGAAGCCGGCCGCCGACGAGAGCGCACCCACGTCGGACTGAGCGTCCGCCGATCTCCCATCGAAGGAGGCACGATGGCAACCGGAACGACCACGCGGCCGGAGCGTCGGGCAAGCCCACGGCCCGAGCACCGCACGTCACAGGAGCGCGCCGCGATCGGGAAGGCGGCGCGCGCGGACGTTCCGCGCTCGAGCCACGGGGCCTGGGAGCCGGCCGCCGACAGACCCGATCCGATCGCGCTGCTCCAGGAGCAGGCCACGACGCGGCTGCCGGAGCTGGTGCCCATCCGCTACGGCCGCATGCTCGCGACGCCGTTCACGTTCTACCGCGGCGCCGCGGTGATCATGGCGGCGGACCTCGCCGCCACACCCCGATCGGGGATCACGACCCAGGTCTGCGGCGACGCCCACCTGTCGAACTTCGGCCTGTTCGGCTCGCCGGAGCGCGAGCTCGTGTTCGACATCAACGACTTCGACGAGACGCTCCCGGGCCCGTGGGAATGGGACGTCAAGCGGCTGGCCGCGAGCCTGTCGATCGCCGGGCGCAACAACGGCTTCACGGACGCCGAACGCGCCGACATCCTGTCCTGGCGTCGATGCGCGAGTACCGCGAGGCGATGTGGGAGTTCGCGGGGATGCGGAACCTCGACGTCTGGTACGCGCACCTGCAGATCAAGGAAGGCCTCCCGCGCGTTCGCGAGGCGCTCGACAAGAAGAACGTGAAGGCCGCGGAACGCATCGTCGAGAAGGCCAAGACGAAGGACAGCCTGCAGGCGTTCTCGAAGCTGACCCGGATCGTCGACGGGTCGCCGCGCATCATCAGCGATCCGCCGCTGCTCGTCCCCGTCGACGAGATCCTCTCGCCGGCGGACGCGGAGCGGTTCCTCGCGAGCGCCCACGACCTGATCCGCTCCTACCGGCGGACGCTGCTCGGCGATCGCCGGCGGTTGCTCGAGGACTTCCGGTTCACGGACATGGCCCGCAAGGTGGTCGGGGTCGGGAGCGTCGGGACGCGGGCGTGGGTCATCCTGATGATGGGCAAGGACCAGGACGACCCGCTGTTCCTGCAGGCGAAGGAGGCGCAGGCCTCGGTGCTCGAGCCGTACGTGGGCGCGAGCCGGTACGCGAACGCCGGGCAGCGCGTCGTCGAGGGCCAGCGGTTCATGCAGGCGGCCAGCGACATCTTCCTCGGCTGGCAGCGGACCGCCGGGATCGACGGCGTCGAGCGCGACTTCTACGTCCGCCAGCTCCGCGACTGGAAGGGCTCGTGGGCGCCGGAGTCGATGGTGCCGCAGGTGATGACCCTGTACGGACGGATGTGCTGCCGGACCCTGGCGCGGGCGCACGCGCGCTCCGGCGACCGGATCGCGATCGCGTCCTACCTGGGCAAGAGCGACGTCTTCGACCGGGCGATCGCGGCGTTCGCCGAGCTCTATGCGGACCAGAACGAGAAGGACCACGCCGCGCTCGCGAAGGCGGTGCGATCCCGGAAGATCAAGGCGACCACGGGCGTGTGAGCTCCTCCATGAAGGATCGCTCGCAGCCACGGTTTCATCCGAACGGGAGGATGCGGGTCTCGGACGGGCACCCCTACGGTGTCTGTGATCGCCGGATCTGACGGTCGGCGTCTTAAGGGCGCTCGAGGGTGTCTGGCGATCGAAGGAGGCTCAGATGGCAGCAACCGAGATGGACGAGTTCGGGCCCGTCGACTTCGTGGTCGTTGAGTTCCCGGCGGGGAGCAGCAACTTCACGGGAGAGATGGCGAAGGAGCTGAGCTCGCTCGTGGAGCGAGGGATCGTCCGGGTCCTCGACCTCCTCGTCCTGCAGAAGGACGAGGAGGGCAACATCGAGGCGTTCGAGATCGACGATCTCGACGAGATGGACGAGCTGCGGGCGCTCGAGGCGCACGTGGCCGAGATCCTGGCCGAGGAGGACGTCGTCCACCTCGCCGCCGCGATGGAGAACGGCAGCACGGCCGGCGTGATCGTGTGGGAGAACGCCTGGGCGGCGCCGTTCGCCTCGGCGGCGCGTCGCTCGGGCGGTCAGCTGATCGCGTCGGGCAGGATCCCGATCCAGGCGATCGTCGCATCGTTGGAGGCCGAAGAGGCCGCGATGCAGGAAGGAGACTGACATGCCCCTCAGGCCAGCACGTGCCGCTCGCCGCGGCGTGGTCGGCGCCCCGGTGGCCCGGACGGCGGCCGTGGTCGGGACCGCGGCGGTCGTGACGCACGGGGTCAGACGCCGCACGATCGTCGCGACGACCGCAGAGACCGACGTCGGATCTGACCGTTGTTGGTGAGACCCGCCGTAGCGGGATCCTGTCGGTTTGAATCTCGTTCAGCAAGCAGTCCGAACGCGTAGCGATGCTTCGAAGCGTCGACCCGTGGTCGACGAGGACGGAAGCACCGAGAACGGAGACGTTCGATGAGTGAGCCCGATCGCAGCAGTCTCCCGATCCGCCGGGAGCCCTTCGCGGGTGTAGCCAACAGGACGCTCGATGGCTCCCAACCCGACTGGAACCTCATCGGGCACCCCACCCCTCCGGAGGGGGCGCCGAACGTCCTGCTGGTCCTGATCGACGACGCCGGCTTCGGGAACCCGAGCACCTTCGGCGGCCCGATCCAGACACCGAACTACACGCGGATGGCCGAGCAGGGCCTGAGGTACAACCGCTTCCACGTCACGGCTCTGTGCTCCCCGACCCGTGCCGCGTTGCTGACCGGTCGCAACAACCACGCCGTGGGGTTCGGCTCGGTCGGTGAGTTCGCCGGTGGGTTCCCCGGCTACTCGGCGATCTCTGCCGCGGGACTGCGCGCCGCTGCCGCGGATCTTGCGCGACAACGGCTACAGCACGTCCGCCTTCGGCAAGTGGCACCTCACGCCCGACGGGCAGCAGGGGCCCGGCCGGCCCTTTCGATCGCTGGCCGAACGGCTGGGGGTTCGACTACTTCTACGGCTTCCTGGCCGGCGACTCGGGCCAGTGGGATCCGTGCCTGATCGAGAACCAGAAGGTGATCGGGACCGCCGGAGGGTTCTACGACGAGGAGGACCCGTACTACTTCCCCGATGCGATGGCCGATCGACGCGGTCGAGTGGCTCCACGGCGTGCGGGCGCAGGACGCCGACAAGCCGTTCTTCCTCTACTTCTCGACCGGCTGCAGCCACGCGCCGCATCACGTCGCGGCAGCGTGGGCGGACAAGTACAAGGGGAAGTTCGACCAGGGGTGGGACCAGCTCCGGGAGGAGACGTTCGCACGCCAGAAGGAGCTCGGCGTCGTGCCCGCCGACGCGGAGCTGACACCGCGCGACGACGCCTTCCCTGCATGGGACGACGTGCCCGACAAGCTGAAGGCGTTCTACGCCCGCCAGATGGAGGTGTACGCGGGCTTCTCGGAGAACGCCGACCACAACGTCGGGCGCGTGATCGACGCGATCGACGAGCTCGGCGAGCTCGACGACACGGTGATCATCTGGATCTGGGGCGACAACGGCGCCAGCATGGAGGGCACCGTCACGGGTTCGTTCAACGAGATGACGATGCAGAACGGCATCCCGCTGACGCGACGAGATGCAGCTCCAGCTGGCCGAGCGGTTCGGCGGTCTGGACAAGTGGGGAGCCCAGATCATGGACCCGCACTACGGCGCCGCGTGGGCGTGGGCGGGCAACACGCCGTTCAAGTGGGGCAAGCAGGTCGGCTCGCACCTCGGGCGGCACCCGCAACCCGATGGTCGTGCGCTGGCCGGAGCGGATCACGGACGCCGGTGGGTTGCGCTCGCAGTTCGGCCACGTGATCGACGTCGCGCCGACGATCCTCGACATCGCGGGCATCCCGCAGCCGGAAACGGTCGACGGGATCGAGCAGGACCCGATGCACGGGACCAGCTTCGTCGCCACGTTCACCGACGCGGCTGCGCCCGAGTTCCGCACGCAGCAGTACTTCGAGACGATCGGCAACCGGGGCATGTACAAGGACGGCTGGTGGCTCGCGATGAAGACCGAGCGCATCCCGTGGGTCATCACGCCGGATGCGCTTGAAGCCGTACGCGCCCGGCGTCTGGGATCCGGACGCCGGCCCCGCCGAGCTCTACTACCTGCCGGACGACTTCACGCAGGCGCACGACCTGGCCGCCGAGCACCCGGACAAGGTGAAGGAGCTGAAGGACCTGTTCTGGGAGGAGGCCGAGAAGTACAAGGTGCTGCCGCTGCTGGCCACGCTCTCCACGTTCTTCGGCATCCTCCCTCCGATCGAGGAGAAGACCACCTTCGAGTTCCGCGGCGACGTCCAGAACGTGCTGTCGGGCATGATCCCGAGGATCTACAACCACTCCTACGCGATCTCGGCCGACCTCGTCGTGCCCGAGGGCGGTGCCGAGGGCGTGATCGTCGCGGAGTCGGACCACCTCGGCGGCTTCACGCTCTACGTGAAGGACGGGAAGCTCACGCACACCTACTCGATGATGGGGGTCTTCGTCTTCAAGCAGGTCGCGGAGGAAGATCTGCCGACCGGCGACGTCACCGTGCGGATGGAGTTCGCGGCCGACGAGGCGAAGCCGGCGACGGGCGGCGAGGTCACGCTGTTCATCGACGATCGACCCGTCGGGAAGGGTCGGATGGACCACACGGTGCCGATCCGATTCTCCGCGTACGCGGGGATGGACATCGGCCGTGACAACGGCGGCGTGGTGGACCTCGCCTACGAGGACCGGAAGCCGTTCGCGTTCACCGGCACGGTGAAGAAGGTGGTGTTCGACATCAAGCCCCACCTGTCGGACCAGGATGAGCTGGACGTACAACACGGAAGCACATCGCGGGCAGCGCGGCCCACGCCCTGTCGGGCTAGGACCGAGGAGGCGATCCAGATGGCGAAGGACCCTACGGACGTGCTGATCGGTGGCTATCTGTCAACTGAGGCCGCGCACGAGGACTACGAGGCCGTCCTGAACTGCGGCGCCGACGTGATGGGCGCCGTCGTGGTGAGCAAGGACATGAAGGGCGATCTGTCCGTCGAGCAGACCGACCACATGGTCAAGGAGGGCGCGGAGGGACTCGCCGCCGTCGGGTTCGTGGTGGGCCTGTTCGCGCCGCCGCTGCTGGCGGCCACCGCGATCGGAGCCGTGGTCGGTGCAGGCGCCGGCAAGGTGCTGCACAAGAAGACCGGCAGCAAGATCGAGGAGCAGGCCGGCGAGACGATCCCGATCGGCGGGGCGGGACTGATCGTCGCCTACAAGCACGCGAACGCCGACACGATCGAGCCTGCGGTCACCCGCGCGATCAAGAAGGTGGTCGGCGAGGCGGAAGGGCGTCATGTCGAGGCGCTCAAGGGTGCACTCGCGGACGCCCAACAGAAGATGGCCGATGGGAGCACGTAAGTTGGGATCGCTGAACCACTCAGTCGTCGATCTCTTCCCACATCGACCGTTCGTCGTGCTCCTCCCAGTCGGCGCCCGGCACCTGGATGGCCCAGCGCGTCCAGGTTCCCATCGGCCGAGCCGGGGCGGTCCTGACCCTCGCGCGGACGACCGATGTCGGGCGTGAGCCCGATGGGCGAGCGCAGGGGGGCCGTCGTCATCCCCCAGTGCGTCGGTGGGTCGCCGGGTCCCACGGACAGCGACGTGCCGGGGGCGAGATCGGCGCTGAACCAGAGCGCGAGTGCGTTGGCCGTTCCGTCGTCCCGGACCCGGAGCAGCGTCTCCGCTTCGTGGGGCGCCTGGGCCTCCTCGAGCGCGATCGCGGTCCGCGTCCGTCGTCCACAAGCGACCCGGCTCGGAGCGTCGGTCACCCTCCGAGAGGTGACGGAACGTGCCCGAGTAGAGGATCTCGTTGACGGTCATCTCGACCAGTCGCATCGAGCCTGAGCCCATACGGGTTCGTCGCGCAGGGCCCCAAGGTCTCGCCCAGATGGCGATCGTGCACCAGCCCGGCCCACGCGGTCACCGAGCGGGGGATCATGTGCCCGCCGGGCTTGAGCCAGCGGTCACGGGCGGCGATGACGGGAACCAGCATCCCTTCATCGATCCCGAACCCGCCGAGCCACTCCGACACGATCACGTCGACGCGCTCGGGGAGCTCGATCGTCCATGACGTCGCCGTGGATCACCTCGATGGTCTCCGCGAACCCGTTGGCGGCAGCCAGTTCCTGCGCCAGGACGGCGACCGTCGTCCGCTCCACCGCGTAGACGCGCGCCGCACCCGCCCGCGCCGCGAAGAGGCTCAGGATGCCGGTCCCCGCCCCGACGTCGAGCACGACGTCGCCCGGGCGCACCACCGACTCGATCGCGCGACGGAAGCCATCGGTTCGAACGCGGTCGCAGATCATCGATCCGGTGCACCTCGATCTCCGCGTACATCGGGTCCGGCGGGTTCCTGATCGGGGTGCGCACATGCGCAGTCTAGGTTCTCGTTCTTAGGTCGGATGCCGACGGCCACGGTGCCGCCGGCCGAGTGAAGGGGAGGGTCACGATGGGATTCAGGCGACGGACGAGGCGCCGGGCGATCATCGCGGGGGCGGCGATCGCGCACCACGAGGACCGGAAGTACGCGCAGGCGTCGCAGGCGCCTGCCGGCTATCAGGAGGAGCAGCAGGCCGCGCCGCCTCCGCCGGAGCCGGCCCAGTACGCGCCGCCTCCGGCGGACCCGGCCGCCGAGATCGAACACCTCGCCCAGCTGCACGATTCGGGTGCGCTGACGGACGAAGAGTTCGCGGCGGCCAAGGCGAAGGCCCTCGGGACCTGAACGCGTCGTCGGATCGTCAAGGGACGTTCGTCCGATCGACACGTGCGGGGAGGCAGGTGGCTGTGATGAGTGGGTCGCGCAAGGATGTGCTGTTGAAGGCCCTCGAGGCCGAGCTCGGTATCGGGTCGGTCGATCCGGGGACGCTGTTCACCGACGACGTCGTCGGCTGGTCGCCGATCGTGAACGTGTCCGGGCTGACGGCACTCACCGATCTCGGCGACACGCCGCGAGCGTCACGTTCTCCAACGTCGTCCTGTCGCTGCGCGGACTCGACGAGGTGGGGAACAAGGCGTTCGCCGAATGGCTGGTCGAAGCCGACCACACCGGACCGCTCGAGCTCGGCGAGAACGCGACGATCGAAGCGACGGGCCGGCACATCCAGCTCGCCGGTGCCACGGTGGCCGACTTCCGCGACGGGAAGATCCGGTCGTTCCGGACCTACTTCGACGACATCTCGTTGCTCGAGCAGCTCGTCGGCGACTGACGACGCCGGCGCGGTGGAGTTCCACGTCGAGGACGATCCCGACCCGCTCGACATCGCGTTCCTCGAAACCCAGATCCGCCGTGAGGCGTCCGCCGCGATGGGGCTCGGCGACGAAGCCGAGCTGGCGATCTTCGTCCGCGAAGCCGGGCGGATCGTCGCCGGCGTCAGCGGCTGGACCTGGGGGGACTGTTGCGAGCTGCAGAGCCTCTGGGTGGAGCCGGCGTACCGGGATCGATGGTTGGGGCCCCGGCTCCTCGCCGCCGCGGAAGCCGAGGCGGCGGCACGCGGGTGCACGCAGACCGTTCACTTCACCTACGACTTCCAGGCTCGGCGCCTCTACGAATATGCCGGCTACGACCTGGTGGGTCGGGTCGAAGACTTCCCCGCGGGACGGACGTCTTGTGGTTCCACAAACGCCTGAACCCGCCGGGGAGCCCCTAGCCCTCCAGCAGTCCAACCGTTCGGGCGTTGCGGATGGCATCGCTCCTCGAGGAGACGCCGAGCTTCCGGTAGATCGAGATGGCCTGGGACTTCACGGTGTTCGGCGACAGGTAGAGCTCTTCGCCGATCTCGCGGAACGACAGGTGGGTGGACAGGAACGGGAGCAGCCGGAGCTCCGCGGTGGTCAGCGTCTGGAACCCGCCGTTCGACGACCGTCCCGACCCCAGCTGTGATCGCAGTTGAGCGGTCTGCTCGACGAGGATCCCCAGGTCGGGCTGGCGGCGGAGCACCTCGGCGATCTCCCGAAGGAGCGTCTTGGCCGCCGCGAGCTCGTCGAGCCCGACGTAGGCCCGAGCCAGCTCCAGCCGTGTCTGCACCGCCAGATACGGGAGGGCATGGGTGAGCTGACCCGGAGGTGTTGCGCGTGCACGAGGTAGCCGTGCGCAGCTTTCGCGTCCCCCCGATGCACCGCCACCCGTGCCGACGCAGCGTCGACGAGGGCGGTCGTGGAGTACTCCCCCAGATGCGCGCTCTCGACGTGCGATCGCGCCTGCTCCGCCAGCTCCTCGGCCTCATCCCACGCCCCACGCGACGTCGCCACCAGCGACCGTTCGGCCAGCGCGAGGACGAGGTCCACGCTCGTGCCCAACGCCTCGTTGACCTCGATCGCCTCCTCGAACGCGCGGTCCGCCGCCTCGTCGTCTCCCGCGAGCAGGATGGCGATCCCCAGCAGGAGGTACGGCGTCCCGAGCGCGCTGCCGAACCCGGCGATCGCCTCCTCCGCATCGGTCCTCATCACCTCGAACCCGCGCCGGCACAGCGCGGCCTGCAGCTGGACGGCGAGGGCCTCGGTCATCGCTGCCTCCTCCGGGGAGAGCCCGTCGAGTCGCCGCCGATCGACGGCCTCCGCCCAGCGCTCGGCCGCCGCCGCCTGTCCGGTCAGGGCGAAGAGCCATGAGGCTTGGACCGCGACGAGGGGATGCCGGTCGACGTCTCCGTGCTCGAGCAGCCATCCGCACCAGCGCTGGACGGTCGACATCCGCCCCGCGCGATACATGGGGAGCGCGAGCATCCCCACGAGCCGGGCGACGGTCTCCTCGTCGGAGGCCGCCATCGCATACTCGACCGCGTCCTCGGGCCTCCCGTTGCGCTCGCACCACGCCGCCGCCCGACGCCGCAGCGACGACGCCACGCCGGGCTCGGTCCGCTCCAGCTCCATCTCGAGCATCTCGCGGAAGAGATGGTGGTACCGGTACCACTCCCCTCGCCGATCGAGCGGGACCAGCAGGTGGTTGGACCGCTGGATCTGCTCGAGCATCTGGGCAGACCCGGTGTCCTCCAAGACCGCATCGCACAGAGAGCCGGACATCCGTTCGAGCACGGACGAGCGCGTCAGGAACGCGACCTGCTTCGCCGGGAGGTGCGCAGAGCACCTCGAAGGCGAGGTACTCGCTGATGAATCGATCGTCTCCACGGAACGCGCCGACGGCGGCACCCCCCGAGCCTCCGGCTCGCAGGGAGAGGGCCGCGAGGTACAACCCCACGGGCCAGCCTTCCGTCTTCTCGTAGAGCTCGGTGACGGCATCGGCGGGGAGCGCTGACGCCGGCATCGCGGAGGAGGGACTCGGATGCGGCGAGGTCGAGCGACAGATCCTCGGGCCCGATCTCCAGGACGCGGCCCTCGGCGCGGAGCCGTGCCAAGCGGAGCGGTGGCTTCGCACGGGACGCGAGTGCGATCCGAGACCCGGCGGGCACGTGGTCGGCCAGCACGGCCACCGCCGCCTGGCACTCCCGGGCATGGAGCAGATGCACGTCGTCGAGCACCAGGACGACCGGGCGCGTCCTCGAGGCGAACGCGCGAGCAAGCCGAGGGATCACCATCGCCGCCGCCGAACTCCCCGGCGAGGCCAGGGCCTCGAACACCCGCGGATCGACGGGCTCGATCCGATCGAGCGCGGCCGCGATGTACGTGAGCAGGACCTTCGGATCGTTGTCCTGCTCGTCCGCGGAGACCCACGCGAAGTCATGACCGTTGCGCTCCGCCCATGTGGCGAGCAGCGTCGTCTTGCCGTAGCCGGCCGGAGCGACGATGCTGACGATGGGCGCACCGTCCGATGCAGATAGGCGTTCAAGCACATCGGATCGACCGACGGTCTTCGACCGCATCCGCGGCGGCGCGAGCTTGGACGCCAAGAGCTCGAACGACGGTCCCGTCACCGGCGTTCGCCGCGCAGCTTCGACCGCTGGCCGCGACCTCGCGCGGGTTCCCTTCCCCACCATCGCCCCCTCCGTCGCGAAGCATCATACGAAGAGCGTTCGTTCTGGCGCCAGGCTCCGTGCCCCTCGTCCGGCCAACCCCGTCCTCCCTGAGCCACATCCAGCAGGCGCGTTGCGAGGGAACTAAGGTCTTGCGTGTGGAGGACGTCTCCGGGCGAACGTCGCGCCGAACGGTGGGTGAACACCCGTGAAACAAGAGGAGGACACGTCGGCCGCCAGGGACGCGCCTGAACGTGGGTCGCCCGAAGCCGAACGGCACGCGGAACGCTCCCCGGCTGCGCCGCGCCGACGTCCGCATCTTCTCCTCCGCGAGCGACGCCCCGCTCGCCCGCCGCCCGACCGACGTCGTGCTGCTGCTCCTCTGCGTCCTCGGCGTCCTGATCCTGGCGATCCCCGCCCCGGGCCCCACCGCGCTCGACACCACCGTGAGCAACCTGGTCGAAGCAGCTGCCGGGTCTTGGCCGGCTGGTTCTGGCAGATCTCGTACAACCTGTTGCTCGCGTGGGCGCTCGTGCTCCTCCTCCTCGCGCTGGTCACGCACGGCAGGAAACGGCTGCTGTTCCACGAGTTGCTCGCCGGCGCGCTCGCGTTCGGGTTCGCGATGCTCGCCGGGCGGGCCTCCGGGACCGATCTGACCGCGAGCCTCCGGGCGGTCGGTTCGTCGCAGCCGCCGGCCGTGTACCTCGCGGTGCGCCTGGCCATCGCGACGGCGATCGTGGTGATGGCCTCGCCGCACATGAGCCGCCCGCTGCGGTTCGTCGGGCGATGGGTCGTGCTGACGGGCGCGGTGGCGGGGATCGCCCTCGGGGTCACGCTCCCGATCGGCATGATCGCCGGCGCCCTGATCGGGCTGGGTTCCGCGGCGATCGTGCACCTGGCGTTCGGCTCGCCGGCCGGCCGCCTCACGCTGGATCAGATCGCGCTCGCCCTCGCGGACCTCGACGTCGAGGCGACGGACCTGCGGCACGCACCGCTCGAGCCGCGCGGAGCCGGGCTCGCGACGGCGACCGATCCGGACGGTCGCGCCCTCCAGGTGAAGGTCTACGGGCGCGACGCACGCGACGGGCAGCTGCTGCTGTCGACCTGGTCGTCGATCTGGCATCGAGGCGAGACGCCGCACATCGGCGCCGGGCGGCTCCAGCAGGTCGAACACGAGGCGTTCCTGACCCTGATGGCCGAACGGGGCGGCGTCGCGGTGCTGCCGGTCGTCGCCGCCGGGATGGCCGACGGGCGTGACGCGGTGCTCGTGACCGAGATCAGCGGGCGGCCGTTGCGATCGCTCGAGCCCGGGGAGATCACCGACGACATCCTGACGGACGTGTGGAAGGACGTCGTCCGGCTCGGCGAACTCGGGATCGCGCACGGCCCGATCGACGGCGACACCGTCGTGATCCGTCCCGACGGCCACCCCGCGCTCGGGAACTTCGGGGGGGCGAAGGTCGCCGCGACCGACGCGGCCGTGATGACCGATCGCGCCCAGCTCCTGGTCTCCACGGCGCTCCTCGTCGGCCACGAGCGTGCCGTCTCGGCGGCCGCGCAGGTGCTGGACGCGGATGGCCTCGCGCGGGTGATCCCGTTCGTCCAACCCGCCGTGCTCGACCGCGCCACACGCCGCGCCGTGCACGACGCCCCGTGGGAGCTCGACGAGGTCCGCGACCTGGCCGCGAGCACGGCCGGGGTCGACCCCCCGAAGCTCGAACAGGTCCGGCGGGTCACCGTGGGCTCGGTCGTGAAGGTCGTCCTGATCGGCCTGCTCGCGTACTGGCTGATCGCGTCGCTCGCCGGCGTCGACATCACGCAGATCGTCGACGAGCTCAAGTCGGCCGACACCGTGTGGCTCTGGGCGGCGCTGCTCATCGTGCCGTTCGTCCAGGTAGCACAGGCCTTCTCGACGATCGGCGCGTCCCTCCTCCCCGTCCGGTTCATCCCGGTGCTGATGCTCGAATACGCGATCCAGTTCATCGGGCTTGCGGTGCCCAGCTCGGCGGCCCGGGTCGCGCTCGAGATCCGGTTCTTCCAGCGCCAAGGCGCCGACGTGGGCGGCGCCGCCTCGATCGGGCTGATCGACAGCGTCAGCGGGTTCGCGATCCAGATGGTGCTTATCCTCGTGATCACGCTCACCGGCCTGGCCACCTTGACCCGGCCCTCGTCGAGCTCCAGCTCCTCGTCGAGCAGCTCGTCGTCGGGCGGCGTGAACGTGTGGATCCTGCTGGTCGTGCTGCTGGTCCTCGGGCTCGTCATCGCGCTCGCGGTCCCCCGCTACCGCGCGATGCTGAAGGAGGCCGTCCCCCGGTACCGCGCGATGCTCCGGGAGCAGGCGTCGTCGGCCAGGACGGCGCTCCGCGTGCTCCGCCAGCCCACGAACGTCGCGATGCTGCTCGGCGGCAACCTCACGGCCCAGCTCCTGCTGGCGATCATCCTCGGGCTGTGTCTGAAGGCGTTCGGCTACAGCGCCACCCTCGCGCAGCTGATCCTCGTCAACACCATCGTGAGCCTGTTCGCCGGCTTCATGCCGGTGCCCGGCGGCATGGGCGTCGCCGAGGCCGGCTACACGGCGGGTCTCGAGGCGATCGGCGTGCCGAGCGCCGCGGCCGTGTCAACCGCGATCGCGTTCCGCCTGGTGACGTTCTACCTCCCGCCGCTCTGGGGAGCGTTCTCGATGCGCTGGCTGCGCCGGCACGAATTCGTCTGACCGCTCAGGCGCGCGGCAGGATGACGAGCGACACGAGGGAGTACGTGAGCAGGGCCAGGGCCAGCACGTTGGCCGCGATCCGGATCCGCCGCTCCTTGAAGCGCTGGGCCACGGCGATCAGGAACAGGACGGTGGCGAACAGGACCGTGTCCCGTACGTACTTGTTCGCCGTCTCCCGGGCGGTGGTGCCCGCAGCGAATAGGGCGGAGGCCTGGTCGTTCAGCAACACCGCGCGTTCGAGATCCGGTTGGTGGAAGCCCGGCATGTAGCCGGGTCCCGCCGGCGCGGACGGATCCGTGAAGGGGTCGGTCTTCAGCCATGCCTCGAACGCCGCCCGGTACTCCGGCGTGAACCGCCGTAGCAGCACGCCTTCCAGCTGCGTGTCGCCCGCGGAGTGCGCCTGCAACCAGGCCGTGAACACCGTCGCATCGGCCACCAGGAACTGCCCGCCGAGCGTCGATGCGGCATCGGCCGCGAACCGAGTGGTGGAGGCCTGCCCATAGAGCACGGCCTGCCGGCCACCCCATTGCGTGGCCTGGTAGCCGCTCCAGGCGGTCGCGATCGCGACGAGCGCAAGGACCGTCACTTCCAAGAGCTCGATCCTGTCGAACGGGTGTCGGCGGTCCTCGTCGGCCGGCTGGTCGGGCATCACGGCTATCCGCTAGAAGGCGTTGATCGCCCGGGCGACGACGAGGATCGCCGTGAGGAGCGACACGACCGACTCCAGCATCATCGCCATCTTCGCCCAGGTCCTTACCGGGAGCGTGTCGGTGGGGCTGAACGCGGTGGCGTTCGTGAACGACAGGTACAGGTAGTCCGGATACTTCGGCGTCCAGCCGTCGGTCGCGAATTCGGGCATCGCGTTCTCCGGGAAGGCGAAGCTGAGGGGGATGTCAGAGCCGGAGGCTCGTTCTGCCGGACCACCGCGGTCGAGCTCCCAGTACCAGAGGCTGAACGCGATCACGTTGGTCAGCCAGATCGCCCCGCCACGGCCGAGCAGGTTATCGGCGCTGAGATCGGTGGTCCCGTGGAGGATGTCGTAGATCAGCAGGCTCAGGCTCGCCAGCGTGCCGACCGTCATGATCGTGATCAGCGCGAGCGTGATGCGGCGCGCCCGCGCGCTGACGTCGTCGACCCGGCCCGGGTCGACCACGATGAGGACCCCGAGCAGCACGAACTCCAACACCGGGACGATCCACCATCCCGGGACACGCCCCGCGTGCGGCGTTCCCACCTGGAGCGCGATCGTTGCGAGCACGGCCAGCGCCATCGGCCACCGTCGCTCGGCCTGTGTTGCGCTCGCCTGCGGTTCGCTCATCGAGCCCTCCCGTTCCGCCGCATGCTACCCATGCCGCGAGGACCTCATGAAGCCAGGATGAACGAAGTGTCTGGAGGGTGACGGCGAGACGACGGCTCGGCGGTTCATCCTCTTGGGGGGATGCGACCACCCGACGTGCCGTGGTTCGATCGCTTCGAAGACGCTGAAGAGGCTCAACGAAAGGAGCTGCTCGATGTCCAGCACCGCGAACGACACACCGGTCCTCGACCTTATCGGAGCGATGACGATGGACTCGCTCGAGCGATCCAACCTCGAGCCCGAGCAGTTGATGATCGCCCGGATCGCGGCGCTCGTGGCCGTCGATGCTCCACCCGTCTCCTACCTGACGAACATCGCGGCCGCCGGGGACGCCGGTGTCGATGCCGACATGATCCAGGACATCCTGCTCGCGATCGCGCCCATCGTCGGGACCGCGCGCGTCGCATCGGCCGGTGGGAAGATGGTGCGCGCCCTCGGGCTGGCGATCGCGGTCGCGGACGCAGAGCTGCCGGACGAGGACGACTAGGCCTCGGAACACCTGCTCCGTCTGTACACGTCCTCCGGCGCGGCCGAAGGGCCCTTGTAGCATGCTTTTCCACGACCAAGAGGGAGGGAAACGTGGACGAGTCGTTCCGTGGCGTGGTCAACATCGACATCAAGGACTCGGTCCCCGACTGGGGTCCGTACACGCAGCCGATGGCGCCCGAGGGAGCCCCGAACATCCTGTACATCGTGCTCGACGACGTCGGCTTCTCCGCGATGGAGCCATTCGGCGGCCTGATCGAGACGCCGAACATCAAGCGGATCGTCGACGCCGGCCTCACGTACACGAGCTTCCACACGACCGCGCTCTGCTCGCCGACGCGCTCGTGCCTGCTCACGGGGCGCAACCACACCACGAACGGCATGGCCTGCATCACCGAGGCGACCTCGGGCTTCCCGAACGCGAACGGCCACATCCCGTTCGAGAACGCGAACATCGCCGAGGTCCTGGGCGAGCGCGGCTGGAACACCTACATCGTCGGCAAGTGGCACCTCTGCGCCGAGGACGAGATGAACCTCGCGTCCTCGAAGCGCCAGTGGCCGCTCGGCCGCGGGTTCGAGCGGTACTACGGGTTCCTCGGCGGCGAGACGAACCAGTGGTACCCGGACCTGATCCACGACAACCATCCGGTCGCCCCGCCGACGTCGCCCGAGGAGGGCTACCACCTCTCGGTCGACATCACGGACAAGGCGATCGAGTTCGTGCAGGACGCGAAGGCGATCGCGCCGGACAAGCCGTTCTTCCTCTACTACTGCCCCGGGGCCGCCCACGCGCCGCACCACGTGCCGAAGGAGTGGGCCGACCGGTACAAGGGCGTGTTCGACATGGGCTACGAGGCGTATCGCGAGCTCGTGTTCAAGCGACAGAAGGAGATGGGGCTGCTCCCCGACAGCGCCGAGCTGTCGCCGATCAACCCGCTCGCGGGCGAAACCAGCCACGACGGCAAGCCCTGGTCGAAGTTCGACGTCGTCCGGCCGTGGGAGTCCCTGAGCGAGGATGAGAAGAAGCTGTTCCGTCGGATGGCCGAGGTCTACGCGGGCTTCCTGAGCCACTTCGACGACCAGCTCGGCCGGCTCCTCGACTACCTGAAGGACAGCGGACAGCTCGACAACACGCTCGTCGTGCTCGTCTCCGACAACGGCGCGTCGGGCGAGGGCGGGCCGAACGGGTCGGTGAACGAGAACAAGTTCTTCAACGGCATCCCCGACTCCACCGAGGAGAACCTCAAGCTGCTCGACGAGCTCGGCAGCACGAAGACCTACAACCATTACCCGACCGGGTGGGCGTGGGCGTTCAACACGCCGTTCAAGATGTGGAAGCGCTACGCGAACTTCGAGGGCGGCACCGCCGACCCGCTGATCGTGTCCTGGCCGGCGAAGATCAAGGACGTCGGCACCTTCCGGCGGCAGTACACCCACGCGGTCGACATCGTGCCGACGCTGCTCGAGGCCGTGGGCGTCGAGATGCCCGACGTGGTCAACGGCTACACCCAGCATCCGATCGAGGGCGTCAGCTTCGGGTACAGCTTCGACGACGCCGACGCGCCGTCGAAGAAGGAGACGCAGTTCTACTCGATGCTCGGGACCCGGGCGATCTGGCACAAGGGATGGAAGGCCGCGACGGCGGTGCCGGCGGCGCCCGAGTCCTGGGGCGACTTCCACCAGCAGAAGTGGGAGCTGTTCCACACCGACGCCGATCCGAGCGAGTGCACGGATCTGGCCGGCGCAACACCCGGAGAAGCTGCAGGAGCTGATCGCGCTGTGGTGGACGGAGGCGGGCAGGCTGCAGGCGCTCCCCCTCGAATCACGGGGGGCGATCGAGATCCTGGGAACCGAGCGGCCGCTGCTCGCGAAGCCGACGAGCCAGTACATCTACTTCCCGGGCGGCGCCGAGATCCCGGAGTCCGTTGCGCCGAACATCCGCAACCGCTCCTACACGCTCGCGGCGGAGGTCGAGATCGACGACCCCGCGACGGCCGGTGGCGTGCTCGATCTCGCAGGGATCGCGGTTCGGCGGCCACGCGCTGTACGTGAAGGACGGCAAGCTGAAGTACGCCTACAACTTCGTCGGCGAGCTCGTCCAGGTCGTGGAGTCCGACGAGACCGTGCCGGCCGGTCACGTCGTCCTGTCAGCGTCCTTCGAGAAGGCGGGTGACGGGATGCCGACGCAGGGGACGCTCACGCTGCACATGCGGGACGAGGCGGTCGGCTCCGGGACGATCCGCACGCAGCCGGGCAAGTTCGGCCTGGGCGGCGGCGGCCTCGTCTTCGGCCGCTCCGGCGCCGAGCCGGTCACCGACGACTACCCCGGCGAGCGGCCGTGGGCGTTCACCGGCGGCACGGTCACGCGGGTCGTCATCGACGTCAGCGGCGACGCGTTCATCGACCTCGCGAAAGAGGCGGCGGCGGCGTTCGCGCGGCAGTAGTCCGACCGGGAGGAAACGATCGTGAGCCACGAGCACCGAGACGCCAGCGAAGCGGAGGAGATCTCCGTCAACCCGATGTTCGCGCGCAGCGGGGAGACGAAGATCCCCCGCTGGCGGATCCCCGAAGGGGAGATGCTCCCCGACTCGGCGTACCAGATCATCCACGACGAGATCCTCCTCGACGGGAACGCCCGGCAGAACCTCGCGACGTTCGTCACGACGTGGATGGAGCCGCAGGCCTCGAAGCTCTACGCCGAGGCGTTCGACAAGAACATGATCGACCGGGACGAGTACCCGCAGACGGCCGCGATCGAGGAGCGGTGCGTGCACATCCTGGCCGACCTGTGGAACTCCCCCGAGCCGCACACCACGATCGGCACCTCGACGATCGGCTCCTCCGAGGCCTGCATGCTCGCCGGGCTCGCGTTCAAGCGCCGCTGGGAGAAGCGGCGCCGGGACGAGGGCAAGGACGATCGCCTCGCCGAACATCGTCGTGAGCGCGTCGGTCCAGGTCGTGTGGGAGAAGTTCGCCGCCTACTGGGACGTTGAACCCCGCTACGTCCCGGTCTCGAAGGAGCACCCGAACCTCTCCCCCGAGGGCATGCTCGAAGCGGTCGACGACCATACGATCTGCGTGGTCGCGATCCTCGGCGTCACGTACACGGGTGATTACGAGCCCGTGAAGGAGCTCGCCGCTCGCGCTCGACGACCTCCAGGCGCGAACCGGGCTCGACGTGCCCCTGCACGTCGACGGCGCCTCCGGTGGCTTCATCGCCCCGTTCCTCGATCCGGAGCTCGAATGGGACTTCCGCGTGTCCGCGCGTGCACTCGATCAACGCGTCGGGCCACAAGTTCGGGTTGGTCTATCCGGGGCTCGGCTGGGTGGTCTGGGCGAAGCGCGAGTACCTGCCGGACGAGCTGATCTTCACCGTGAGCTACCTGGGCGGAGACATGCCGACCCTCGCGATCAACTTCTCGCGCCCCGGAGCGCAGGTGCTGCTCCAGTACTACAACTTCCTCCGCCTGGGTCGCGAGGGGTATCGACGGGTCCAGGCGGCGTGCCGCGAGACGGCGCAGCGGTTCGCGAAAGAGATCGACGCCATGGACGCGTTCGAGCTGATCTCCGACGGTTCCACGATGCCGCTGGTCACGTGGACCCTGGCGGAGGCTCGGCCGTGGGACCTGCACCATCTCTCGGCGAAGCTCCGCGAGCGAGGGTGGCAGGTGCCGGCCTACCCGATGCCCGCGGACCTGCAGGACATCACCGTGATGCGGGCCGTGTTCCGCAACGGGGTCTCGATGGATCTCACCGACCTGTTGCTCACCGACATCCGGAGCTCCATGAAGTTCCTCGATGCCCTCCCGGTCCCGTTGCCGAAGACGGTGGACCCCCGCAGCGCCTTCCACCATTAACGTCCTGCAGTGATCCGGCCGCCGCGCAGCGTCACCACCTGATCCACCAGATCGAGCCCCTCGGGCCGATGCGTGATGAGGAGCACCGAGCGACCGTCGGCGCCCGCGAGCGCGTCCTCGATGATCGCGGTCGCGGTGGGCGGATCGAGGTGCGCGGTCGGCTCGTCGAGCACGACGACCGGCGCATCCGCCAGGAACGTCCTCGCGAGGGCGATCCGACGCCGCTCACCGCCCGAGACGGCCGCGCCGTCCTCGCCGACGAAGGTCCCCCACCCGTCCGGCAGGGTCTGCACCCAGTCCCAGATCTTCGCGCGGCGCAGGGCCGCCTCGACGGCCGCGTCGTCGGCGGCCGGCCTCGCGAGGCGAACGTTCTCCAGGATCGTCGTGGAGAACAGGAACGCGTCCTGTCCGTCGAGCGTGATCCGCGACCGGACGTCCGCTTGTCGGAGCGACCGCAGGTCCTCCTGTCCGAGCGTCACCTCGCCGCGGTCCGGATCGAGGAAGCGGACCATCAGGGCCGCGACGGTGCTCTTCCCCGAGCCGGAAGGGCCGACGAGCGCGAGCGAACGTCCGGGCTCGAGTCGCAGATCGACGTCGCGGAGCGCCCAGGACGCCCCCTCCGTGTACGCGAACCCGACCTCGTCGAGGGCCACCGTCGGATCCGCGGAGAGCTCCGCCGGCTCGGCGGGCTCGAGCACGGCGGGGGCCCCGTCGGCGATCTCCAGGACGCGCCGGCCCGACGCGAGCGTCTCGCGGAGTTGGAGCGCGGCCGCCGGCAGCGGCGCGACGCACTCGAACGCGGCCATCGCGAGGAGCGCGAGCGACGCCACGAGCACGCGGTCGAGCGACCCCAGCGCCGTCGCGTGCACGCAGACCGCCAGTACCGCGGCGACCGTCAGGCCGGCCACGACGATCCCCAAGCCCTCGACGAGGCCGCCGACCACCGCGCTCCGTCCCGCCCGCCCGGCCAGCTCGGCGTCCAGCCGCCGGATGCTCTCGACCGCGGCGCGATCCGCACCGAGCACGACCAGTTCGGGGCCGCCACGGAGCAGATCGACGACCTCCGCCGAGAGCTCGGCGCGGAGCGCCGCGCGGCCCCGCTCGGCGCGCCCGCCCGCGATCGCCGCGAGGGCGGGGACGCCGATCCCCCCCACGACGAGACCGACGGCGAGGATCGCGCCGGCGGCGGGGACGAACAGCGCCGCCACCACCACCGAGATCCCGCCGGCGACGATCGCGACGAGCGGCGGCGTGATGCCGCGCAGGAACAGGTTCTGCATCGCGTCGACGTCGTCCACCATCCGAGCGAGGAGATCGCCGCGCCGGTACCCCTCGACGCGTGCCGGGACCTGCGGCTCGAGCGCGCGGAAGAACGTGCCCCGCACACGCGCGAGCACCCGGAACGCCAGGTCGTGCGACTCGAGTCGGTCGAAGTACCGAGCGATCGGCCGGCCGATCCCGCACGCCCGCACGGCGACCATCGCGACGGTGAGCTCCAGGATCGGCGGGTGCTCCGCGGCCCGCGAGATCACGTAGCCGGCGAGCGACATCAGCCCGACGCCGAGGAGCACCGTCAGCGACCCCAACGCGACCGACAGCGCGAGGCGACCCTTCGGCGGCCTCCCCAGCCGGATCAGCTCCGCGAGCGTGCTCACGGCGCCACCGCGGTCGCCGCGCCGACCGCCCGGCCGTCCTCGAGCCGGACGATCCGGCCGGCCGCCAGCGCGAGCTCGGGATCGTGCGCGATCACGAGCACGGCCCGGCCGGGATCGATCGCGCGGATCGACGCCGCGATCGCGGCCGCGCTCTCCGGATCGAGGTTCGCGGTCGGCTCGTCGAGGATCAACAGCGGCGCGGAGCCGACGAGCGCGCGGGCGAGCGCGAGGCGACGCGTCTCCCCCGCCGAGAGCGCCCGGCCTCCCTCGCCGACCACGGTGTCGTAGCCGTCGGGCAGCTCGGCGGCCACCGGCTGCGAACCCGGCGCGCGCCGACGCGTCCTCGATCGCCGCGTCGGAGGCGCCGGGGTCACCCAGGGCGATGTTGGCGCGGACGGTGCCCCGGAAGACCGTCGGACGCTGTGGCAACCAGGCCACCTGCCGCCTCCACGCGCCGAGGTCGAGCTCGGTCAGGTCGGCGCCGTCGACCAGGACGTGCCCCCGGTCCGGCTCGCGGAGCCCGAGGAGGAGCGCGGCGACGGTGCTCTTGCCCGCGCCGCTCTCGCCGACGAGGGCGACGACCTCGCCGCGGTCGATCCGCAGCCCGAACCCGTCCAGCACCGCCGCGCCACGACCGGGGTTCGACAGCGCCACCCCCTCGAGCGCCACGGTTCGCCATCCGTCGGCGACCGGCTCGGTCGCGGCGGACCGCGGCGGCGCGTCGCCGAGGTCGAGGATCCGTTCGGCCGCCGCCAATCCGTCCGCGCTCACGTGGAACTGGGCCGCGAGGCTCCGCAGCGGCGCGTAGAGCTCGGGGGTGAGCAACAGGACGGTCAGCGCCGGCTGGAGCCCGACCGTCCCGTCGATCAACCGCACCCCGAGCGTCACCGCGACGAGCGCCGTCGCGAGCGTTGCCGCCAGATCGAGCACGGCCCCGGAGAGGAAGCTGACCCGGAGCGTCTCCATCGTGGTGCGGCGGTAGGTCTCGCTGACCGCCTCGATCCGCTCGGCCTGCGCGGCGCCACGGTTGAACGCGCGGAGCGTGGGCAGCCCACGCACGACGTCGAGGAAATGGTTCGACAGGCGAGCCAGCGCCTCCCACCGGGCGCGGGTCTTCGCCTCGGTGTACCTGCCGATCAGCACCATGAAGACGGGGATCAGCGGCAGGGTGGCGAGCATGATCACCGCCGACGTGAGGTCGATGTCCGCCGTCCAGAGCAGCACGGCGATCGGCACGAGGACCGCGAGCACGACCTGCGGGAGGTACCGGCCGAAGTACGCCTCGAGACCGTCGACCCCCGCGACGGCGGCGGTCGCGATCTCCCCGGCCTCCATCGGGTCCGACGCCGCCCCGGCGCGCAGGCGCGACGACACCAACCCGAGCCGGAGCTCGGACATGACGCGACCCGCGGCCAGGCGACCGGTCGTCTCGAACCCCCCGGCCACCACGCCTCGCGCGAGGACGACGGCCGCGAACGACACGAGCGCCCGTCCGGGGAAGGGCCCGCCGTCGAACGCGCGCACCACGATGCGTGCGAACAGCGTGGCCTGGGCAAGGATCAGGAGCGTCGCGACGAACCCGAACGCGACGTCGAGCAGGAGGGTCGGGCGCGAGCCGCGCGTTCGCGCCAGCAGCCGGGGATCGAATGGACGCACGGCCTCAGGAGGCCGAGGCGTCGACGTTCTCGGCGTGCGCGGTCCCGATCCGCTTGCGGAACACGTGATAGCTCCACGCCTGGTAGATCATCACGATCGGCAGGAAGATCACGGCGACCACGGTCATCACCTTCAGCGCGTACGGCGAGGACGACGCGTTCGTCACCGTCAGGCTGTACGACGGATCCGTGCTGGAGACCATGACACGCGGGTAGAGGTCGATGAAGATCGTCAGCACGGTGGCGGCCATCGCGAACGCGGTCATCGCGAACGCCCACCCCTCCCGGCGCTCGCCGAGCAGCCACCCGGCGGCGAAGATCGCCAGGACGGCCGCGGTCGACAGGAGGTCCGGGAAGGCGCCGTGATGGATCGTCACTTGGGTCCAGATCCCGAAGATCAACACGGCGATCCCCGTCGCCACGGTCTGCGGTCCGGGCGATCCGATGGGCGCGGTCACGGAGCTCGCCGGTCGTCTTCAGCGACAGGAACGTCGCGCCGTGCAACAGGCAGAGCGATACGAACGTCAGCCCGGCGAAGATCGCGTAGGGCGACAGCAGATCCCAGAACGTCCCGGTGAACTCCTGGTTCGCGTCGATCGGGAGCCCGTGCAGGAGGTCCGCCAGCGCGACCCCGATCAGGAACGGCGCCGCCAGGCTGCTGATCGTCTGCGCCAGGCTCCACCCGTTGCGCCAGCGCGGGCTCTCCCGCTTCCCGCGGAACTCGAAGGACACCCCGCGCACGATGAGCGCGACGATCAGCAGGAGCAACGCCAGGTACATGCCGGAGAACATCGTCGCGTACCACGGGGGGAAGGCCGCGAAGATCCCGGCGGCCGCCGTGATCAGCCACACCTCGTTGCCGTCCCACACCGGACCGATCGTGTTGATCACGACGCGCCGCTCCGCGTCGTCCTTGCCGATCACCAGCTGGAGCGCGCCGACGCCGAAGTCGAACCCCTCCAGCACGAAGAACCCGGTCCACAGGACCGCGATGGCGATGAACCAGAAGACCTGTAGTCCCATCCCGTCGCTCCTAGTAGGTCATCGCCGCGGTCTCGGACACGCCGCCCTCGTCGCTCTCGGGCGCCGGCTCGATCTCCTTGCGCCCGTACCGGAACATCATGGTCCAGCAGAGCACCGCCAACCCCGCGTACAGCAGCACGAAGACCGTGAGGCTGATCCAGATCATCGTGCTGCTCACCGAGGGCGAGACGCCCTGGCTGGTCTGCAGCAGCCCCTGGACGATCCAGGGCTGCCGGCCGTTCTCGGTCAGCATCCATCCGGCAGTGTCCATCAGGAAGGGGATGATCACCGCCCACGGGGCGATCAGCAGGAACCACTTCGCCGACCCGATGCTTCTTCTTGCGCACGAGCCAGAGACCCCACGACGACAGCAGGAGCACCACCACGCCGAGGTAGGCCATCACCCGCATCGACCAGTACTGGATGAACACGTTCGGGATGTAGTTCCCGGCGCCGTACTGCTGTTGGTACTGCTGGTTCAGCTCGTTCAGCCCTTCGACCGACCCGTCCCACGAGTCGTCCGCCAACAGCGACAGCAGGTGCGGGATCGCGATGATCTTCGTCGGCGTCTCGTCGTTCTTGCCGCCGCCGATCTGGAAGGCCGAGAACGAGCACGGCTGGCACGTCTGCCACTGCGCCTCCATCGCGGCGACCTTCATCGGCTGGTACGTGGTCTCGATCACGCCCAGGTGGCTCCCGACCATCAGCGTGAACAGCGTCGCCGGCACGAGCACCGTCAGGGAGAGCGCAGCCGTCCGCCGGAACGTCTCGGGCTGCGAGTGGTGCCGGAGGTGCCAGGTCGACACGGCCAGCATCACCATGCCGCCGGTGACCAACGAGGCCAGGAGCACGTGGAGGTAGCCCCACAGGAAGACCGGGTTCGTGAGCACCGCCCAGATGTTGGTGAGCTCGGCCTTGCCGTTGTTGAGCGTGTAGCCGACCGGGTGCTGCATCCACGAGTTCGCCGCCATGATGAACGCGGCCGACAGCGCGGCGCCGAGCGCGACCAGCCAGATCGTGGCCAGGTGCGTGCGCTCGGACAGCTTCCCCCAGCCGAACAGCCACAGCCCGAGGAACGTCGACTCGAGGAAGAACGCGGCCAGCCCCTCGATCGCGAGCGGCGCGCCGAACACGTCGCCCACGAACTTCGAGTACGCCGACCAGTTCATGCCGAACTGGAACTCCTGGACCAGTCCCGTGACGACGCCGACCGCGATGTTGATCACGAGCAGCGCGCCGAAGAACCGGGTGAGCCGCAGGTACTCGTCGTCGCGACGGCGGTACCACGTGGTCTGGAGCAACGCGACGAGGAACGCCAGCCCGATCGTGACCGGGACGAACAGGAAGTGGTAGATGCTCGTGCTCGCGAACTGGAGCCGGGCCAGATCCAGGTTCGTCACACCTCGCGCCCTCCCGTACGCCTCGGCACCTTATCGCGCGATGACGGTATCCCCGTGGCCGGAACGTGAACGAGGCGCCCCGTGGGGCGCCTCGTTCGCTCGAACCTCTCGGTCAGTCCTCGTCGTCCTCGTCGGCGCCCTCGGCGAGCGCCACGGCGGCGTCCGCGTCGGCCTCGGCCCGGTCCGCCAGATCCTCCGACGCCATCTCCTCCACGATCGCTTCGCCGGCGAGGCGGTCGGCCGCGTCCCGCAGCATCGCCGACTCGGCGGCCTTCTCGACGGCGTCTTCGTGCAGCGCGTCCGACGCCGCGGCCTCGGCCAGCGCGTCCTCGGCCGCCTCGGTCGCGGCGTCCTTCATCTCGTCGCTCATCCCCGGCTCCTCCCGTCCGTGAGCGTCGCAGCCTATCGCTCCGTCGGCGCACGCGCGAAGCGCGTCGTCCGGGGATACTGCCGGACATGATCGAGCCGATCGACGCGCCCGCCGGCGTGGTGGCGTTCAAAGCCGTCGGGACGATCGACGCGGAGGACTACGCCGACGTCCTGCGACCGGCGGTCGAGCGCGCCCTGGTCGAGCACGGGAAGGTTCGTCTCGTCTTCATGCTGGGGCCGGAGTTCAACGGCTACACCGCGGCATCGGATCGCCGCGGCAGGCCTGGCGCGGCCGGGGTCGAGCTTGGCCTCGCCTATCAGTTCCTCGACGATGTGGCCGATGTCGAGGCCGGCATCGGCGCAGGTCGGCAAGGAGCGCCGGGCATGGACGCCGGGGAAAGGCTCACCGCGGTCGATCTGTTTGGCGTCGATGGTACGCGGGTGATGGCGCACGGAGTTTCAGGACAAGGCAGCCTCAAGCATCTTGAGTGCTTCGGCGGAGGAGGCGGACTGGCTGCGCCGTCTCGTCAACCGAGACAAGCTGGGAAATCGCGGCTAGTCCTCGACGTCGAGAGGCTCGGTGCCAGTCGGTTGATTTTTGGAGTTGAGCGAGATCTTCTCGACCTTGGCCTCTGCCTTGCGCAGTAGCGCGTCGCAATGCGCTTTTAGCGCCTCGCCGCGCTCATCAGTTTGGTCGAGGCGTTCGAGCTCGACGCTGCCCTTCTCCAGCCGGTCGACGATGGCTTCGAGCTCCTTGAGTGCCTGTTCCGAAGCTCATATCCTTGATATCGGCGTGGTTGGGGCGGCTCCTCCATGCGGCAGGCTTAGCCCTTCACAGGGGTTCGAGGTTCAAGAGGAAGCCAGCCATCAGGGTTTCGACATGGGCGGCGCTTGAGCGTCCGAGACGCCCTCGCAGTTGTAGCCGCCTTCAAGCGTCGAAACAACTCGGCCGCCAGCGTGCTCTTTCAGCCAGGGACAAAAGTATCTCCGTCACCCAAACGAAGTCCTCCTCGACCCAGGCTAGATCTGGGCGAGCGGATCGTCGCGATGGGCATCGAACCCGGCCGAGATCGAGGAGGAAAAATCCGGTGCGAAATCGTGCAAGGCCGGCAGGATGCGCGTGCGGAAGGCCGCCTGGAATTGCTGTTTGCCGTCGCCGGCCTCGGCAATGGAGCGTTCCAGATATTGCCGACGCCGGTCTCCGGGTGAGAGCGCCGGTCAGCCGGGGAAGAGCAGCATGTGATCAAGTCAAGCCGTTCGAACGGATCTTTGTCAACACAAAAGGCATCCTGCGTGCCGTTGCCATGATGCACGTCGAAATCGACCACGGCAACGCGCTCGGCACCGTGCGCGGCGCGGGCGTGCAGCGCCGCCACACCGCGACGTTGTTGAACAGGCAAAAGCCCATGGGCCGGACGGCTCGGCATGGTGGCCCGGCGGGCGAACGGCGCAGAAAACATTTTCACTTGCCCGTCACGACCTGGTCGACCGCCGCAGACGCAGGCGCCTGTCGCGCGCAAGGCGGCGTTCCAACTTCCGGCGACACCACGGATATTCGGGGTCGAGCCAGATCGTGGTCGCGTTTGGCGAATCGCGGCGTGGACGTTTCCACATAGGCTTGAGGGTGCAGGCGCTCGATGCGGCGAGATCGGCGAGCGGCGCCTGCTCGTGCTTCAGTCCTTGAACGCGGGGGCGGCAGCGCATCCTCGATGGCGCGCAAGCGGTCAGGCCGCTCGGGGTGGCCGTAGCCCGGTGTCGTGCTCGAGGCAGTCGGGATGGGTGAAGTAGCAAGCGTTGTCATGAGAGATGTATCGTTAATAGTGCGATTAGGTTCGCGTCACTCTAGCTTGACACGCGCCGTGAAGTGAAGTGCACGTCGAATAATGTGTCGCGAAATGCCCGTCGTTCCCGCCACTCAAGGAGGCCATCGAGGCACGCCGCGGAGGGCTCGCGCCGCGGCGATATCGTCCAGCCTTCCAACCGAGACCGTCTATGGGCTCGGCGCCAATGCGCTCGATGCGCGCGCCGTGGCCAAGGTGTTCGCCGCCAAGGAACGGCCGCGCTTCAATCCGCTGATCGTGCATGTGCCCGGCCTCGGCGAGGCTGAGAATGTGCCGTGGTAACCGACACGGCGCGGATGTTGGCGCAAGCGTTCTGGCCGGGGCCGTTGTCGCTGGTGCTCAAGAAGCGCCCCGCAAGCGGATCGTCGAGCTGGTCAGCGCGGGGCTGGAGACGATTGCGCTCGGGCACCGGCCCATCCGGTCGCGCAAGCGCTGCTCGCCAGGCGCAGCTTCCCATCGCCGCGCCGAGCGCCAATCGCTCAGGTCGCGTCAGTCCCACCACCGCGGCCCATGTCGAGGCCGAGCTCGACGACCGGCCGGCCATGATCCTGGACGGGGGCCGCTGCCCGCTCGCATGAAGTCGACGGTGGTCGCCGTGTTGGGCGACGCACCCGCTTTGCTCAGGCCGGGGGCGCTGCGCGCGCGAGGCGATCGAGCTGGTGCTCGGTGCGCCGCTTGCCGCCGCCGCAGCCAATCATCGCGGCGCTTCGCCCGGCCAGCTTGAAACTCATTATGCGCCCTCAACGCCGCTGGCTCGGCGCGGTCAGCGTTCGCCCCCGACGAGGCTCTGCTGGCATTCGGCGGAGATGTCCCGGCCGGGGCCCGCGCCACTATCAATCTCAGTGCGAGCGGCAATCTCGAAGAGGCTGCGGCCAGACTGTTCGCAGCACTCCGCAGACCTCGACCGGTCCGGGGCCACGGCTATCGCCGTGATGCCAATTCCCGCCCACGGGCTTGGCGAGGCCATCAACGACCGCTTGCAGCGCGCCGCCACGACTCAGCCAGCATAGCGCCGTCCGTCCAGCGCTCTCCCAATGGCCGAGCAGAGACACCGCAGGCCCGAGCCGGGAAACCATCGATGCGCTGGTTCGCATCGTGGGCGAGGATTACGCCATTCGCGACGAGGCGGCGATGGCGCCTTATCTGGTCGAATGGCGCGACCGCTATCGGGGCAAGGCGGCGCTGGTGCTCAAGCCCGGACGAAACCGAAGAGTCGCCGGCCATCCTCGCGAAAGCTCGCCAACGAGGCCAAGACCGCGATCGTGCCGCAAGGCGGCAATACCGGGCTGGTCGGCGGGCAGATCCCGTTCGAGACCGGCCACGAGGTGGTGAGTGACGCTCGAGCGGCTCGATCACGTGCGCGACATCGACCTCAGCCTCCAACACCATGACGGTGGAAGCAGGCCTGGTTCTCATGCAAACGCCCAGCAAGTGGCGGCGAGCGCCGGCCGCCTGTTCCCTTTGAGCCTCGCCTCGGAGGGCAGCGCGCAGATCGGCGGCGTGCTTGCCACCAATGCCGGAGGCACCGCGGTGCTCGCTTACGGCAGCGCCCGCAACCTGGCCCTCGGCCTCGAAGTCGTGCTCGCCCGACGGTCAGGTGTGGAACGGCCTCAAATCGCTGCGCAAGGACAATTGGGCTACGACCTCAAAGATCTGTTGATCGGCTCGGAGGGGACGCTCGGCATCATCACCGCGGCGGTGTTGCGCCTGTTCCCCCGGCCGGCGCCAAGGTGACCTGCATGGCCGGTTGGCGCGCTCCGACACCGCTGCCTCCATCTTCGCGCACTCTGCGCGCGCGCCGGCCCGGCGCTGACCGCATTCGAGGTCCTGCCGCGCATCGGCATCGAATTCGTGCTCAGGCATGGCAGCGACATGCGCGACCCGCTGTCGTCGCCGCACGCCTGGTATGTGCTGTTCGAGCTGTCGAGCCCGCGCGAGGGCGAGGAGATCGGCAGCCTCGCCCAATCGCTGCTTGCCGAGAGCATC
>CAWFNS010000006.1:0-463821 GCA_963817235.1 uncultured Actinomycetes bacterium | reverse complement strand
CGTCCAGATCCAGCCGGTCGATCGCGCTCGTCCTGGCGCTCGCCGCCGCGTTCCTCGGCGTCACCGTCGCGGCGGCGCCGGCGGCGCCCACGCTGCCGGCCGAGCACCCGTGCGTCGGGGGAACCGCGCGATGCGGATCGGTCGCGGTTCCGCTGGACCGCGCCCATCCCGCGTTGGGAACGCTGCATATCGGGTACGAGCGCTACCCGCACCGGAACACGGCCCTGTCTCCCCTGGAGCCGATCGTCGCGATCGAAGGCGGCCCCGGCTACCCCACGACGCTGAGCCGCGACTACTACCTCCCGCTGTTCCGGCCGCTCATGGACCGGCACGACCTGTTGCTGGTGGACCTGCGCGGCACCGGGACCTCGGGCGTGATCGATTGCGCCTTCCTCCAGAGCCTGACCGTTGCGCAGTACGCGACGGAGTGGGTCAAGGGGGTACGGCGGTGCGGGCGGCAGCTCGGCCGGGCCTCGGACCTCTACAGCACCGCCGACGCCGCCGACGATCTCGCGGACGTCCTGGATGCGCTCGGCGTCTCCCGGGTCGACCTCTACGGCGATTCGTACGGGACGTTCTTCTCGCAGGTGTTCGCGATCCGCCACCCTGCGCGCCTGCGCGCCCTGATCCTCGACGCGACCTACCCGGTCGAGCACTGGGATCCGTGGTGGCGCGACCTCGCTCGTGCGGCTCGGTCTGGGTATCGACTCGCCTGCGACCGCGACCCGGGGTGCGTCGCCGTCGGCGGCGACCCGGTCCAGCGCCTGGCCAGGCTCGACCGCCTCGTCGCCCGGCATCCCATCACCGGCGTCGCGCCGAACGCCGACGGCGTGATGGGCAAGGTCACGATCGATCCGAGCTCCCTGATCAGCATCTTCGGCGCGGGCGGCTACCTTTTCGGGCCGTATCGCGAGTTGGACGCGGCGGTCCGCGCCGCCCTCCGACCGCACCCCGACGACCTCCCGCTGCTGCGGATCGGGCGCGAGCAGCTGGAGCTCGGGAACTTCGGCCCGGTGAAGGAGTACTCGATCGGGCTGGCCGTCGCGGTCGAATGCACGGACTACCCGCAGCTCTACGACATGACGGCGCCGCCGGCCGTCCGCCTCAAGCAGTACCACCGGGCGGTGGCCGGCTTGCGACGCACGGACCCCAACGCGTTCGCGCCCTTCACCATCAACCAGTTCATCCATTCGGCGGACGAGGACCTCGATACCTGCATCGGCTGGCCCGTCCCGCATGAGCCGAAGCCGCTGCTGCCCCCGGGGCACGTCTACCCGAACGTGCCGACGCTGGTCCTGGTCGGCGACCTCGACTCCGTCACGTCGGCCCAAGGCGCCCGCCGCGTGGCGAACAGCTTCCCCAACGCCACGTTCGTCGAGGTCTCGAACATGATCCATGTCAGCGCGCTCGCGGACACGAAGGGCTGCGCGGCCGGGCATCGTGCAGCGGTTCGTGCGGACGCTGTCCGCCGGCAACACGTCCTGCGCGCAGTGGTACCCGGAGATCCACGTCGTCGACTCGTTCCCCCGCCACGCCGCGCAGCTCCCGGGTCCGGTCGGCAGGCGCGCCGCGCTCGTGGCCGCCGACACGATCGGCGACGTCCTGGCTCGCTGGGAGACGATGGGCGGCTCCTCGGGCGTCGGGCTTCGGGGCGGGACGTTCACCACCTCCGGCGACGCCCTGCGCCACTGGACGCTCCACGGCGTTCGATGGGTGCCGGACGTCGCGGTGAGCGGGACCATCACCCTCCCTGCGCACTCGGGAGCGCTCCGCGCCACCGTCACGCTCACCGGAGGCGGCGTGCCGAACGCCCGGCTGCACCTGCGATGGAACACGTGGGCGTCGCTGGCCCGGGCGACGGTGACGGGAACGGTCGGCGGTCGTGCCGTGAAGGTGGTCGTTCCGGCGGGCTGAGCGTCAGTCCGCCGGCTCGGCGAGCGCGGCGGCTTCGCGCGGCCATCTCGAAGCGGTCCGCCAGCATCGGCTCCAGCTCGATCTCGGGGAGCGGCTTCGCGAACAGGAAGCCCTGGCCAAGATCGCACTGGAGCTCCAACAGCCGCTGCAGCTGGTCGGGGCGCTCGATCCCCTCGGCCACCGGCTTCAGGCTCAGGATCGAAGCCAGCTCGATCACGGCCGCCGTGAGGGCCGAGGACTCGCCGCCCTCGGTGACCCCGTCGATGAACGACTTGTCCACCTTCAGGATGTCCACCGGGAACCGGCGGACGTAGTTGAGGGACGAGTAGCCGGTGCCGAAGTCGTCGATCGCCAGCTGGACGCCGAGCGCCTTCAGCTCGGTCAGCCGGGCGATCGCGAGGTCCATGTCCTGGATCATCACGGACTCGGTGATCTCGAGGATCAACGTCGAGGGATCGAGCCCGGTGTCCTCGAGGATCTGCCGCACCTCGTCGACCAGCTCGGTCCGCGCCACCTGCCGGGCCGACAGGTTCACGGCCATGTGCAGCGGCTCGGCCGAGTGGGTAGCGGGCCTGGAGCTCGGCCGCGTATCGGCAGGCCTCCTGCAGGACCCAATGGCCGATCGGCACGATGAGCCCGGTCTCCTCCGCGAGCGGGATGAAGTCGAGCGGCGGCACCATCCCGCGCTCCGGGTGGAACCAGCGGATCAACGCCTCCACGCCCGAGACCTTGCCGCTCTCGAGTTCGATCACCGGCTGATAGAAGAGCCGGAACTCGTTGTGCTCCAGCGCGCGCTGCAGCGCGGCCTTCAGCTCCAGGCGCTTCAGCGCGGTGTCGTGCATCGCCGGCTCGAACAGCTGGTACCGGTTCTTGCCCTTCTCCTTCGCGAGGTACATCGCGACGTCGGCGTTCCGCAGGAGCTCCTCGGCGCTCTCCGGCACGGCGTCGGGCTCCGCGACCGAGATCCCGATGCTCGCTCGGACGAAGACCTCGGTCTCGTCCAGGAGGAACGGCTCGTCGAGCATCGAGAGGATCCGCTCGGCGACGTCGGCTGCGGTCATGCCTTCCTCGCCGCCGTCCTCGAGCAGGACCGCGAACTCGTCGCCGCCCAGCCGCGCGGCGGTGTCCGCCGTGCGCAGGTTGCCGAGGAGCCGCTCGCCGATGTCGCGCAGGACCTGGTCGCCGGCCGCGTGGCCGAGCGAGTCGTTGATCGTCTTGAAGTCGTCGAGGTCCATGAAGAGCACCGAGACCGGCCGGCCGTCGCGCAGCTGGCGGTCGAGCGCGTGCTGCACCCGGTCGGGGAACAGGGCGCGGTTCGCCAGGCCGGTCAATGCGTCGTGCAGCGCCTGGTGCTCGAGCTGTTCCTCGAACTGCTTGCGCTCGGTGATGTCTCGCGTGTTCAGGACGATCCCCCGCACGTTGGGGTCGTGCATCAGGTTCGTGCGGAGCGTTTCGACGTACCGCACCGAGCCGTCTCGGTGGACGACGCGGAACTTCTCGAGCCCCGTCAGTCCCCTGGTCCTCGCTCATCGCCGTCAGGAACGACATCGCCGGTCGCACGATCCTCCTGCGCGATGAGGTCCGAGAGTCTTCGAGCCTTCGAGCTCTGAGGCGTCGCGTCCGAGCACATGGCTGGCCGATGGGCTCGCGTACTTGATCTCCGTGTCGGCCTCGATGACCATGACGAGGTCCGAGGAGTTCTTCACGAGCGAGGCGAAGCGTGCCTGGCTCTGTTGGATCAGGAGGTCCTCGGTGAGCGCGGCGCTCTCCAGCGCCAAGGCGACCTGTGAGGTCAGCGATTCGAGGGACTCGCTCACTTGTCGCGAGAGCTCGCCGCGGACGCTGACGACGAGGATGCCGCTCAGCTCATCCAACGTGAACAGCGGGGCCACGAACGCGGTGGTGTGTTCTTCCGGCAGACCCAGCCGGTCGCGCCCGAGGATGCTCTCGTCGAGCGGCACCTGGTACCCGTGGCCCTCGATCAGCCGATCGCGACGCCAGTCCTGGAACGCGTCCAGCGTTAGCTGGATGCGGCCGGTTTGCGCCCGACCTCCGAACAGCGGTAGTAACCACCAGATTGTCCGAATCCGGGTCGGACTCGCAGATCCGCACGGCAGCGTCGTCACCCGCGATCGATCGGATCGCCCGGCCAGCCGCTTCATGGATCGATTCACGACTCGTCGCCGTCACGAGGTTCGCGCCCGCTTCGCGGAGCGCCTGTTCGCGACGGAGGTACCCCTCCTGCTTGCGCATCAGGTCCCACATACGGACGACCGACAGGATGAACAGGACGATCGTCGCGTCGATCAATACCGGTGCGTTCGTCAGATCGTGCTTCGAGATCTCGTACGCGATCAGGAATGGAGCGACGAGGGATGCGCCCGCGAGCAGGATGAGCCTCCGAGCCGAGAGTCGATGATCCATCTCTCGCGCCTGCTCGGAGAGCAAACGCATCGACGGATGGAGCGCGGCGACCGCGAACAGGACGTAGAAGGCCATCCAGCCCGCTTCGAGCGGACCCTGGCCCGGCTGGTACCCGTTGGCCGTGTAGAGGTTGAGCCAGCCGTAGATCGCGTCGGTGACGAAGAGCGTCACGATCGCGGAGATCATGAACCAGAACGCCGGCGGCTTGCGGCCGGCGCCGACGGCGAGACGGATCGCCGCCGCGAGCAGCAGCACGTCCATCATCGGATAGGCCATCGAGGTCAGCTTCACCATGGTCGGCACGCCCTCCGCGGTCGCCTGCGGCGAGATCAGCAGGACCCACGAGATCGTGCCGAGACCGATCGACAGCATCAGTGCGTCGACGAAGCTCGCGCGGTCGCGGCCGGGGGTGCGCGCGTGGATCAGCACCAGGACGCCGGCGATCAGGAAGACGTAGACGGCGAGGTAGAACGCGTCGGCCAGACCGGGGAAGGGGGTCAGGCCGTCCGCGTCGAGGGGGAAGAGCTTCGGGAAGGCGCCGTTGAAGGTCGCGTAGTTGTAGGAGATGACGTCGCCGGTGATGAAGACGAACTGCCCGACGGCGAACAGGACCCACGGCAGGCGCTTCTCCGGCTTCCACATCCGCAGGGCCACGAGGATCAGCACCGGTGAGGCCAGGCCGATCAGGTTGAACATGATCGGCGGCCGGTCCACCAGGTACCACACGACCATGGCGAGGCCGGCCACCACGGGGTAGACGATCCAGGCGCGGTTCCGCATGACTCTTGGGCTATCGGCCGACGGGGAGGGGGACATTAGCCCTGGGACGGAGGCAGAGCCGGGGCATCGCGAGGGCCCGGGATCAGGCTCCGGTCGTGGCCACCTGATGGAGCTGGAACCGCTCCTTCAGCGAGGTCAGCACGGAGATCAGTTCCTCGATCTGCTCGTCGTCGTTCGCGGCCGTCATCTGGATCCGGAACCCGACCTTGTCGCGAGGAACGAGGGGATACGCGGCCATCGTCACGTAGATCCCGTGGTCGAACAGGTACCGGCCGACCTCGTCGATCTCCTCGTGGTTCGCGAGCGGGACCTCGATGATCGGCAAGCCCGACGTGTTCGGCGTCTCGATCCCGAGGGACTCGAGCGTCGCCAAGACCCGGTGGGTCTTCCGCCACAGCTGGTGACGGATCGCGTCGCCGCGGACGCGGTTGACCTCCAGGCCGGTCAGCGTGGTCGCGAGCGACGCGACGGGCGACGGACCCGAATAGAGGTACGGCGGCGCCAGCACCTTCAGCGCGTCCTTCAGCGCCGTGGGGAGCGCGAGGAACGCCAGCAAGGAAGAGTACGCCTTCGAGAAGCCGGCCACGAGCACCGCGTTGTCGTAGTCCACGTCGAGGTGGCGGAAGACGCCGTTGCCCATCGTGCCGTAGTCGTTCAGCTCGTTCGGCGACCGCTCCCCGATCACGCCGAACCCGTGCGCGTCGTCGACGTAGAGCAGCGCCTGGTGCTCGGCCGCCAGATCGGAGAACCTCGCGAGCTGCGGGGCGTTGCCGGTCATCGAGTTCACGCCGTCCAGCGCGATCACGCGCGGATAGGGGTACATCGAGTCGCTCAGGAGCTCGGCCAGATGATCGGGGTCGTCGTGGCGGAAGCGCACGATCGTCGCGCCGTGGCCCGAGGCGTACATCGCGCCGTCGTAGATCGTCTTGTGCGCCCGTCCGTCGATGAAGATCGTGCCGTCGCCGACGAGCACGGGGATCACCGACGTGTGGATGTGCGTGATCGTCGGCAGGACCAGGACGTCCTGACAGTCGAGCAGCTGCGTCATCTGCTCCTCGATCTCGGGATACATCCGCGGGTTCCCGAGCAGTCGCGACCACGACGGGTGCGTGCCCCAGTTCGCGATGTACTCCGGGATCGACGCGATGATCTCTTCGTCGAGGTCGAAGCCGAGGTAGTTGCAACTCGCGAAGTCCGCGAGCCATTGATCGCCGATACGGATCCGCCGGCCGCGCTGTTCTTCGATGATGGCGTCCACCATCGGATGGGTGTTCTTGAGGCGCGTGAGGTCGGACACCGTGGCGACCCAACGGTCCAACCATCCGTCATCGGAGCGACGGCGCGGTTTGCCGTTGGGAGACGGCTCGACCGCCAGGTCGGCGACCCGGCGACGGAAACCGCCACTGCCATCGGCGGCGGATGCGACGGAAGCGATGTCGGCCATGCCGATACTCCATCGGGCGAACCCGCGCGCGGCTTAAGGATTTCGCTGCCGGGCTTCCGGGGGTCCCCCTATCGTCCGGCCGTATGCTCCGGCGATGACTAGGCCGGTCGCCGTAGGGGTCCAGGTGCCCGAGGCGGAGCGGCCGGTGACGTGGCCGGAGTACGTGGCCATGGCACGAGCGGCGGACGCCGTCGGGCTCGATTCCCTCTGGATGGGCGACCACCTGCTCTACCGAGCCGATGAGGAGGGGCCGGAGCGAGGTCCGTTCGACGCCTGGACGATCCTCGCCGGGCTCGCGGCGGTCACCAGCCGCGTCCGCCTGGGACCGCTCGTCGCGTGCACGGCCTTCCTCGCGCCCGGCATCCTCGCCCGCAAGGCGGCGACCGTGGACGCGATCGCCGGCGGCCGCCTGACGCTCGGGCTCGGCGCCGGGTGGAACCAGCCGGAGTTCGATGCCTTCGGGCTCCCGTGGGATCACCGGGCGGCCCGGTTCGAAGAGTCCTTCGAGATCGTGCGACGGCTGCTCGCGGGCGAGCGCGTGACGTTCGACGGGACCTACCACCGCGTGCAGGACGCGGTCCTGCTGCCCCGGCCCGAGCGGCCACCCCGGCTCATGGTCGGCTCGCTCGGGGACCGGGTGCTGACGGCGACCCTCCCCTGGGTGGATGCCTGGAACGCCTGGGGCCCGTGGTGCGGGAACACCCCCGAGGGGTTCGCGGAGGTGAACGCGCGGATCACGGACCTCGCGGTCGGCGTCGGCCGCTACCCGGACACGATCGACCGGTCGATCTGCGTCTCCACCGAGATCGGTCCGACGCCCGCGGATACGTGGTTCGTCGAGGACGTGCCGCCGCTGACCGGCTCGCCGAAGGAGATCGCCGCCGGGATCCGCGGGCTTCGCGGAGGCGGGCGCGGACGAAGTCATCCTGGTGCTGAACGTCGCCACGGAGGAGACGATCCGTTCGCTCGGCGCGGTGCTCGAGGTCCTGGACGCCTGAGGCATGAGCCCCGTCGCGATCTACCTCGAGGTCGGGACGAAGCGTGTGTTCGCCGGCGCGATCGAGTGGCCGGGCTGGGAGCGGAGCGGCCGCGACGAGGATGCCGCCGTCGACGCCTTCGTCGCCTACGCGCCCCGGTACGCCCGAGCCCTCGGCCGGTCTCGGTCGGGCTTCGTCCTGCCCCGAGGGCGCCGAGGACGTCAGCGGTCGTCGAAGCGCGTGAAGGGCAACGCCACGACCGACTTCGGCGCGCCCGGCGTCGCACCGGCCGCCGACGAGCGGCCGCTCGACGACGCCGAGACGAAGCGGCAGGTACGGCTCCTCCGGGCAGCCTGGGCAGCGCTCGACCGGGCCGCGGCCGCCGCCGCCGGCGTCGCGCTCCGGACCGGCCCCCGCGGCGGCGGCCGCCAGGTCGACGCGATCGTCGCGCACGTCGCCGACGCCGAGGGCGCGTACCTCTCGAAGCTGGGCGGCCGCGTCGGCGTCGGCGCCGACCCGCGCGTCGCGATCGTCGAGACGATCGGCGCACGCGCACGCGGGGAGCCGCCCGCCCGTACGCCTCGGTCGGGGGTGCTCTGGACGCCGAGGTACTTCGTGCGGCGGGCCGCCTGGCACGCCCTCGATCACGCCTGGGAGATCGAGGACCGGGCGGCGCCCGACGGCTGAACTCAAGGCGGTCGCCGCAGGTCCCGAAGCCTTCCTCGAACGACTTTCCGGGAAGGCGCCGTCGCGATGGACCCAGCAGAACTGCTTCGCTACGCGGTGGAGCGGCGGGCGAGCGACGTCCACCTGAAGGCCGGCAACGTGCCGTTCATCCGGGTGGACGGCGAGCTCCTGCCCGCGCCGTTCCCGGTCCTGTCCCCCACCGATACCCGCGCCGCGGCCGAGGCGCTCATGCCGCCGCACAAAGCCGAGGAGTTCGCGCGGACGAAGGAGGCGGACTTCGCCTACACCCTCGAGGGCGTCGCCCGGTTCCGCGTGAACGTGCTGCGGCAGTCGGACACCGTCGGGCTGGCGATCCGGTGGGTCAGCCGCGACGACCTGACGTTCGAGGAGCTGCGACTGCCGCCGGCGATCGAACAGCTCGCCGAGGCGCGGCGCGGGCTCGTGCTCGTCACGGGTCCCACCGGGGCGGGCAAGACGACGACGATCGCCGCGATGCTCGGGTTCATCAACCGGACCCGTCGCGCGCACATCGTGACGATCGAAGACCCGATCGAGGTCGTGCACACCGACAACATGTCGGTGATCCGCCAGCGGGAGATCGGCAGGGATACCGACTCGTATCCGGCCGCGCTCCGGCAGGCGCTCCGGCAGGATCCCGACGTCATCTTCCTGGGTGAGATCCGCGACGCCGATGCCGCCCTCGCCGCGATCCAGGCCGCGCAGACGGGGCACCTCGTCCTGTCGACGCTGCACACGATCGACGCCGCGGAGACGATCTCCCGGATCGTCGAGCTCTTCCCGCCGGCCCAGCAGCCCCAGGCGAGGGTCTCGCTGGCCGGCGCGCTGCGCGGCGTGATCTCGCAGCGGCTCCTGGAACGCGCGGACGGGCTCGGCCGGATCCCCGCCGTCGAGGTGCTGCTCAACACCGGCCGCGTGTACGAACGGATCCTCGACCCCGAGCAGACGGCGAGCCTGACCGACGTGATCGCGGAGAGCGGCTACGACGGGATGCAGACGTTCGACGCGTCGCTGCTGGAGCTCGTCCGCGAGGGGCTCGTGACCGACGACGACGCCCGGGCCGTCGCGTCGAACCCGCACGACTTCTCGCTCGCCCTCGGCGCGCTCGAGCGCGTCGCGCCGACCGATCCGGTCGAGCCCGAGGCCGAGCCGCCGGGGGCGGCCGCGGACGAGCTGGTGCATCAGGGCGCGACCACGGATGAGTAGCGACGTCGGGACCCCGTACGCCGGCGAACGGCTGGCCGAGGCGACCCTCACGTGTCCGGCGTGCGGCCGGACGGCCCAGCACGACGCCGCGTTCTGCGCGTTCTGCGGCACGGGGCTGGCGCCGCAACGCGTGCCCGGCTATCCGGTCTTCGCGGCCATCGCCGCGGCGATCACCGGCAAGACCGCGTACGACGTGCTGGGGCGCGTCGGCGGGCTCTTCGAGGAGCTCGGCGCGGTGTTCGAGGGGGTGCCCGAGGCGCCGGGCACCCTCGTGGCGCTGTTCCCGCCGACCGAGGAGGCCGCGACGGTCGCCGCCCGGGCCGCGTTGCGGGCGCGCGCGCAGGCGCCCGAGGTCCGGCTCGGGCTCGACGCGTCCGAGGTCACGGAGCGCTCGGACCAGGATGCGACCTGGCAGTTCCTGATCGATCGCGGCGTCCGGCTCCAATCGATGGCACACGACGGAGAGGTCGTGGCCGGAGAGACCCTGCCGGCGCTCACGGAGGGCGCCGCCGTGGTCGAGCCGCTCGATCCCGCGGGCGGCCCCGTGCTCCTTCGCGCCGTGCGCGACCTCGCCCCGATCGAGGCGCCGCAGCCGATCGCGCCCGCGGCGCCGGAGCGGGCGGAAGCGCCGAGGCGGCGAGCGCGTGGAAGCGGCGGCGCCGGAGCCGATCCCGGCGCCGGAGGCCGCGCCCCCGCCTGCAGCCACCGTCGCCGACGACGCCGATCTCCTCGAGCGCCTCGACGACCTCCGGCGGCGCGACACGTGCGTCGCGGTGGTCGGGGCGCCGGGGGCCGGCACGAGCCAGCTCCTCCGGGCGTTCGCCGCGCGGCATCCCGGCCCGGCCGTGATGCTCGACCGGCAGGTCGCCGCCGCAGGACCGTGGCCGCTCGCCGCGCTGGTCGAAGCGATCGTCGCTGCGGCGGATCTCGGACCGACGCCGTCGGCGAGCGGCGGCGATCCGCGGGAGGCGCTCGAGCGGATCCTGGCGGGCGCGCCCGATCGCGACCGCATCGTGAAGCGGCTGACGCACGCGCTCGGCCTGGAGGGAGGCGAGCCGGCCGCGGACGAGACGCGCTGGGCGTTCCGGCGGCTGCTCGGATCCGCGTTCTCGCAGCCGGTGCTGCTCTGCGTCGAAGATGTCGACGACGTCGCGTACGGGTTCACCAGCTTCCTCGCCGACGTCGCACGCGCCGTTCGCGACCTGCCGGTCTTCGTGCTCGTCACCGCGACGACCGAACCCGACGGCGTGGACGACGTCGTGCACCTCCACGTCCGATCCGACGAGGACATGCCCGATGAAGGAGCGCGCGACGTGATGGCCCCCGCCGCGTCTCCCGCCGAGGACGTCGCCGTGCTCTCGGAGGAGCCCGAGCCCTCCGCGTCGCCGGAGGACCTCGTGCGCGCCGCCGACGCATGCGGCGGCGGCCGGCGATGCGGCCGGCGCGGCCGCGCTGGAACGGCGCGCCGCCGGCCTCCTCGGAACCGAGGACCCGCGGCGCGCGGAGCTGTCGTTCATCGCCGCGGCGCACCTCGCGGACGCGGGACTGCGGAAGGACGCCGAGGCCGCGATCACCGAGGCGCTCGCGACGGGTGGGAGCGACGGCGCGGTCGGCTGGCGGCTGCGCCTGCTCCGCGCGTCGCTCCGAGCCACGGTCGACGCCGACGAGATCGACGCGGCGCGGGCGACCGCGGACGAAGCCTACGAACGCTGCACGGAGCTCGGCGACGAGTGGGGCATCGCTCGGGCGCTGGCGCTCCGAGCCATCGTCCATCGGGCGCGCGGTCACGCTCGCGCGGTCCTCGACGACCTGACCGAAGCGGCGGAGCGGTCGGATGCGGCCGGGCGGCCGGGCGAGCGCGATGCGGCGCTCCGCGGCGCGGCGGCCGCCCTGCTCGACGGTCCCCTCTCGGTGCGGGAGGCGATCGAACGATGCGAGGCCCTCGAGGCCCTCCGGGGTGCGGGCGACGGCGGACGGACGACGGAACAGGACCTGCGCGGCGCGCTCGCGGTGCTCCTGGCGAGGGCCGGGCGCTCGGACGAGGCCAGGCCGATCGTGGCGACCGCCGTGGCGACGCTCGACGAGCTGGACGCCCAGGAGGATCTCGCCGTCGCGCTGCACCGGGCCGGGATCGTCGCGTGGCTGGGCGGGGATCCGTCCTCGGCCGCCGAGGCGTTCGAGCGCGCGGATCACGCGGCCGCGCTGGCTCGCGAGGGCCGGCTGATCGCACGCATCGCCGCGTCGCGCGCCAACCTGCTGTGCTCCATCGCTCCGGCGGAGACCGACCGGGCGCTGACCCTGACCGAGCTCGCGGCGACCCGCGCGCCGGCGGCCGATACGGCGACGCAGGTCGGATGGCGGACCGGCCGCGCTCGGGTGTTCGCCCGTCTCGAACGCCATGGGGATGCGGACCGGCTGGGACGCGAGGCGGTCTCGATCGCGGAACAGACCGATTCGGTCGACCTCCGCGCGAACGCGCTCCTGTACCTCGCCGAGGTCCTCACCGCGGCGGACCGGCCGAACGAGGCCGGGTCCTTCCGTGCGCGGGCGACGCGGCTCCTGTCGCGCAAGGGCGCCATCGCCACCGCCGCGGTCGAGCTCGAGGTCGCACCGGGCGACCCCGCCTGACGCGGTTCGGGTAGCGTGCGGCGCGTGAGCCGCACACCGACGTTCGAGGACGTCCGGGAGGCCGCGTCGAGGATCGACGATGCGGTGCTGCGGACGCCGGCGTGGTCGTCGGATCGCCTCGACGCCGCCGCCGGCTGCCACGTCGTGCTGAAGTGCGAGAACCTCCAGCGTGCCGGCGCCTTCAAGATCCGCGGCGCGACGAACGCGATCCGCGCGCTGCTCGGCACCGGCGCCACCGTGCGCGGCGTCGCCGCCCATTCGTCGGGCAACCACGCGCAGGCCGTGGCGCTGGCCGCGCGCGAGAACGCGCTGCCGGCCGCGATCCTCATGCCGCAGGACGCGCCCGAGGAGAAGCTCGCCGCCACACGCGCGTACGGCGCCGAGGTCGTCCTGTACGACCGATACACACAGGAGCGCACGACGCTCGCGGCGGGCATGGCCGAGGAGCGCGGCTTCGCCCTGATCCCGCCCTACGAACATCCCGACGTGATCGCCGGCCAGGGGACGGCGGCCCTCGAGCTGCTCGAGGACGCCGGCCCGCTCGACGCGCTCGTCGTGCCGGTCGGCGGCGGCGGGCTGCTGGCCGGCTCGGCGCTCGCGGCGTCGGCGGTCGCGCCGGCGACCCGGGTGATCGGTGTCGAACCCGAGGTGGCCGACGACGCTCGCCGGTCGCTCGAGGCGGGCTCGATCGTCCACGTGCCGACGGCGCCGACGATCTGCGACGGCCAGCAGGCGCCGATCGGCGAGCTGACCCTCGCCGTCTTCGGGCCGGTCGTCGACCGGGTCGTCGCCGTCCCCGACGACGCGGTCCGCGCCGCGATGCGGGTGCTGTTCGAGACCGCGAAGGTCGTCACCGAGCCGAGCGGCGCGAGCGGTCTGGCGGGCGTCCTGCGCCACGGCGAGGACCTCGGGCTCCACGGGGCCCGCGTCGGGATCGTCCTGTCGGGCGGCAACGTGTCGCCCGAACGGTTCGCGTCGTTCGTGGAGGGCGCGTGAGCGACGTCGCCGTGATCGGCGGCGGCGTGATCGGGCTGTCCTGCGCCCGCGAGCTGGCGCGGTCCGGCGCGAGCGTCACGCTCCTCGAGGCGCTCCCGGCGGTCGGCCACGGATCCTCGGCGCGGGCCAACGGCGGCTTCCGCGCGCAGTTCACGACCCCGGCGAACATCGCCTTCTCGCTCGCCTCGATCCCGGAGCTGGTCGCGCTCGAGCGATCGAACGGCGGCCTCGGCCTGCACCAGACCGGCTACCTGTTGATCACCGGCACCGAGGAGGGCGAACGCGCGCTGCGCGCGGCGTACGAGCTCCAGCGCTCGATGGGCGCGCCGACCATCTGGCTCACGCCCGACGAGGTGACGTCGCGCGCGCCGTTCGTCCGTCCCGACGGTATCCGCGCCGGCACGTTCTGCGCCCTGGACGGGTTCCTCGATCCCGCGGGCGTCGTCGCGGCGCTCCTGCACGAAGCCCGGTCGGCCGGCGCCGAGATCCTCACCGACGCGCCGGTGACCGCGGCGGCCGGACACGTCCTCGTCCACGGCCGCGGCGAGGTCCGGGCCGACGCGATCGTGAACGCGGCCGGCGCGCACGCGCGGGACGTCGCCCGGCTGTTCGGCTCGGATCTGCCCGTCGAGCCCGTGCGGCGCAACCTCGCGCACGTGCTCGACGACCCCGGCGGCGCCGGTCTGACCCCGATGATCGTGGACCTCGACTCGGGCGTCCTCGCGCGCCGCGAGCCCGCGGGCGGGTGGATCGTGGCCTACGCGAACCCCGACGACCCGCCGGGCTGGGACACGACCGTCGATCCGCGGTTCCTGGAGGACCTCGCCGAGCGCGCCCCCAACCGCTTCCCGTTCCTGCTGGATCTCCCGATCGATCCGGCTCGGTGTTGGGCCGGCCTCTACCCGGAGACGCCCGACCACCACGCGATCGTGGGGCAGGATGCCGCGATCCCCGGGCTGTTCCATTGCGCCGGGTTCGGCGGGCACGGCGTCATGCACGCGCCCGCGGCCGGACGCGCCATCGCCGAGTTGGTGCTTGCGAGGCCGGTGCGACACGTTCGACCTCCGGCCGCTGCGGCCGTCGCGGTTCGCCGAGGGCGACCTGGTGGTCGAGACCTCGGTCCTGTAGTCAGCCGAAGCGCCCCGGTGCGAACGGCGCCAGGTCGATCCCCGGGTCGCCCCGCACGATCGAACCCGCGATCGCCTGCCCGGTCGCCGGCCCGAGGGTCACGCCCAGCATGTTGTGGCCGCTCGCGACGAGCACGCGCGGGTGTCCGGGCACCGCGCCGATCAGCGGCAGCCCGTCGGGCGTCATCGGACGGGGGCCGACCCACTCCTCGGTGCGTGCCGCGACGTCGACCCCCGTGAGGACGTCGTCCAGCCCGCGCACGATCGCGTCGATGCGACGCCGGTTGAACCGGTCCATCGTCCCGTCGAACTCCATGGTGCCCGCGATCCGGAGCCGCGCGCCCATCGGCGAGGCCACCACGTGCGGGTCCGAGAAGAACACCGCGTGCGAGGGCATCCGCGCCGGCCGCAGCGCGAAGCTGTATCCCTTGCCCGGCAGCAGCGGCACCCGGAGCCCGAGGCCGGCGCACAACGCGCGCGTCCACGCTCCCGCCGCCAGGACCACGCTCGATCCATGGAACCGACCGCCGGCGCTCTCGAGTTCGATCTCGTCGCCGAGATCGTGCACCGCATCCACGCCCGCATCCTCGATGACGCGCACGCCGGCGTCGCGGATCGCGCGATCCAGGTCGTCGACGAGGCGCGACGGATCGATCCAGCGTTCCCCCGGCAGCACGAACCCCGCGCGGATCGCGGTGGACAGCAGCGGCTCCAGCGCGCGCACGCCCGTCCCCGTCGAGGATCTCGCCCGGCTGCGCGCACACGCCGAGCTCGGCCATCCGCGCGACCATCCGATGCTCGTCCGCGGCCGCGCTCGCGTCGCGGTGCGCGAAGACGTACCCGTCGCGCCGGACATGCGAGCCGATCCCGTCGGCGGCGAGTTCGTCGTACGCCCCGATGACCCCGCTCGCGAGCCCGACCAGCGCGCGCGAGCCACGTGCGTATGCCTCCTGGCTCGCCGCGGCGGTGAACCGAGCCAGGAACGAGGCCATCCTGGGCGCGTAGCGTGGATCGACGTGCAGGGCCGCGTCGGGCCGACGCATGTCCGCGAGTGCCCGCCGGATCATCCCGGGCGCCGGGAGGGGCTCGGTCAGCGACGGGCAGATCGCGCCGGCGTTGCCGCGCGAAGCCCCGCCGCCCACCCGATCGCTCGCCTCGAGGACCGTGACCTCCGCGCCGGCGGCTCGCAGGAACCACGCGCAGGACAGCCCGACGATCCCCGCGCCGACGACGACCACCGGATCGCCACGCCCCGGTGCGCCCACGGCCCGATCGCCGCTCAGGTCGCGGGAGGTTCGGGTTCGTCCGGCGTGTCGGGCGTCGTCGCCTCCGGCACGGGCGTCGCCGCCGAGGGAGCCGGGGGCGGCGGCGGCACGGCGGCGGCCTCTCCCTCGCCCGAGGGCGGCGCACCCTCCATCGCCAGCTCGCCCTCGCCCGGCGTCGACCTCCTTCGGCTTGCGTCTGGCGAGCAGCACGAGGACCACGATCAAGACGATCAGGACGGCCGCGCCGAGCAGGATCCACGGCAGCGCGCCGCCGCCGCTCGCGATCGCGCTGCCGGTCGCCGTGATCTGGGTCTTCGCACCGAACTTCGGCTTCCAGGTCACCGTGTTCCCCGAGATGACGCCGCCCGCGCTCGCCGCCTGCACCGCACCCGGGAACGTGATGGACAGGCTGATGTCCGCGGTACTGAACGCCTGGTCGGCGTTCGGGATCTGGGACGTGTCGGCGGCGCTCAGATCGAGCGCGCCGCTGACCACGAACGTATCCCCTTGGTGCACGATCGAGAGCGAATCGGTGGAGCCATCGCCGCTGAAGCGCGAGATCGGAACGTCCTCGAACGTGTACTTCTTGCCCGAGTACTGGTCGTCGTCGTAGTCGGAGGTTTGGACCGGCACGCCGCTCGGGACGGCCGACTGGCCTCCGGTCAGATCGTCGAACGACTTCCCGGTGAGCTGCAGGACCTGCTTGTTCACCGCGAAGATCACCGAGCCGTCGACGGTGTCGTCCGACCGGAGCTGCAGATCCATGTTCAGCTTGATGCAGCCCGTCATCAGGATGGCGAGCAGGCACACGGCCGCGGCCCGCCCGCTCGAGCGGAGCCTCCCCCTCATCCGAACCTCCCTCTCATCCGACGGTCAGGGTACCCACCATGGTCGCCGGATGTGCGAAGCAGTCGAACGTGTAGGTACCGGGCGCCAGCGCACCGACGAGGTACGTCGCGGTGGCCGGTCCGGTGATCAAGGCGTTCCCCGCCGGCGCGAACACCGGCGTTCCGGAGGCCGTCGTCCCCGCGAAGATCTGGACGTTGTGCGGCACGCCGGGATCGGCGTTGCGGAACGCGATCGTGATGGGACCGCCGGCGGGCGCGGACAGGGTCTTGGTGGAGAAGCCCCCGAGCGTCGCGCCCGGCGGCGCGGCGATCGCGAGCCGCACCGGCGGCCCCGAGGCCACCACGGTCGACGACGTCGACGAGCAGCCGGCCAGCACCGCCGCGACCAGCACGATCCACCGCCGCACGGACCGATGCTACGCGCGGACCCGCGTTGCGACGCACGGTGATAGGGTCCGCGCGTGCCGCACCTGACGATCGACGTCGGCGTCGTGAGGATCACCGCGCTGCTGGACGCCGACATCGACGGCGGCCCGATGCGGGAAGCGTTCCCCGACGTGCCGCCCGAGCGGTTGCTCGCGGCGCAGGAGCGGTTCCCCGGCGAAACGGGCCCCGAGGATTCGTGGCGCCTGCGCGTGCGCGCCTGGTTGCTCCTGCACCCGGAAGGCGTGCTGCTCCTCGACACCGGCATCGGCCCGGAGACCGCGCCGGCGGCCGCATGGGCCTCCGAGCCCGGCGCGCTCGTGGCGGCCCTCGCCGAGGTGAACGCCACGCCGGAGCACGTCGACGTGGTCGCGATCAGCCACGTCCACGACGACCATGTCGGCGGCGTCCTCACGACGGACGGTGCGCCGGCGTTCCCGAGGGCCCGCTACCTGGTGCAGCGGGCCGACGCCGATTGGCTCGCGGACGCGGACGACGAGGACTCGGCCGCGGTCCGCGACGGGCTCGTCGAGCCCCTGCAACGGGCGGGCGTGCTCGACCTGCTCGACGGCGACCGTCGGCTCACCGATCACCTCGAGCTCCACCACGCGCCCGGCCACACGCCCGGCCATCAGATCCTGCGGGTCGTGAGCGACGGGGAGCGTGCGCTGCTCTCGGCCGACACGTGGAACCACCCGATGCAACTGGCGCAGCCCGATCTGCCGAGCGGTCCCGATCACGATCGCGTGCGGGCCGCGGCGGCGCGGCGTGCCGTGCTCGCCGAGGTGCTCGGCCATCCGGGAACCGCTGATCGCGCCGACGCATTTCGCCGCGGCGTTCGGCCGGCTGGGCAACGCGAAGGACGGCGCGTTGCTGTGGCAGCCGGTGGACGGCTGAGGAGGCTCGACCTCAGCTCGCGAGCGCCCGGATCTGTCGGAGCGCGACCGTGAGTTGCGACAGATCGGTCACGCCTTCGAGGGCGAGCGACCGCATGAACCGCTGGAGCCGCGCGACCGGTTCCTCCCGCCTGGCGAGGAAGGTCTCGACCGCCTCGTCGACGGGTGTGGCGTCGGCGCCGGTCAGCGCCCGCTCGCACAGGAGACGGCGGACGGCGAGCAGGTCGTCCTCCATCGACTGCTGCGCCCATCGCTGCCACCGGGTCCCGGCGGGCAAGCCCTCCAACTGACCCTCGAGCCAATCCAGCTCGAGACGGTCACCGAGCAGGAAGAACGCGCGGGCGACCTCGAGCGGCGCCCGTCCGGTGGCGTGGGACACCGCGACGATGTCGGGCGCGTGCACCAGCTCACCCTGGAACGCGTGGCGGCGAGCCAGCGCCTCCGGGACGCCCTCGGCGATCAACCGCTGGGTCACGAGCTCGTGCTCTTCGCGCCAGGCCTCGGGCCCTACCTGGTCGAGCACCGCGGAGAGCTCCGCGAACGAGGCCCGCGCGGCCGCGATCGTCTCGGCGAGCGGCTCGGAGGACCCCTGCACGAGGTACCAGCGCGACGTCGTCTCCACCAGCCAGTCGACGCCGGTCATCAGCTCGTTCTGGAGGGCAGGCTCGATCGTGCCGTCGAGCCTCTCCAGCTCGGCCCACCGTTCCTGGGCGCCGGTCACGTCTCGCGCGATCCGGTACGCGCGCGCGACGTCGGCGGGGTGCGCGCCGGTCTCGGTGACCATCCGCGAGACGAACGTGACCCCCTGGGAGTTCACGATGTCGTTCGATGCGATCGTGGCGATGATCTCGCGGCGCAGCGGGTGCTCGGACAGGAGATGTCCGAACCGCTCGACGATCTTCGGCGGGAAGTACCGCGTCAGATCCGCCGCGAGGTACTCGCTGTCGGGCAGATCGCTCACGAGGAGCGCCGAGTAGACCGAGCGTTTCGCGTACGCGAGGAGCACCGAGAGCTCGGGCCGCGTCAAGCCGGTCCCACCGGCGCGCCGCTCCGCCATCTCATCGGTGCTCGGCAGGAACTCGACGTCCCGCTCGAGCTCGCCGTCGGCCTCGAGCTGCTGCATCAGGTCCTCGTAGGCCTCGGTCCGCTGCGCGGAGACGGCTTCCTCCTGCGAGAGGATCTGTGCCTGCAGGTAGTTGTCATACAGGACGTGCTGGACGACGTCGGGCGCGCACTCCTGCAGGAGCGCGTTGCGCCCCTCGAGCGTCAGCTCGCCGCGCCCGATCGCCAGGCCCAGCAGGATCTTCCAGTTGACCTCGTGGTCGCTGGTGTCGACGCCGGCCGAGTTGTCGATGAAGTCCGTATTGATACGGCCACCCGCGCGGGCGTACTCGATCCGTCCGCGCTGCGTGAAGCCGAGGTTGCCGCCCTCGCCGACGACCGTCGCCCGAAGGTCGGCGCCGTTCACACGGACCCCGTCGTTCGCGCGGTCGCCGACCTCGGCGCTGGTCTCCCTCGTGGCCTTCACGTACGTGCCGATGCCGCCGTTCCACAGCAGATCGACCTTCGCCTTCAGGATCCAGCGGATCAGGTCGTTCGGGGTCATGTCGGCGGGCGCGCCGTCGGGGATCGCGAGCGCGGCGCGCGCCTCCGCGGTCGGCGTCACGCTCTTCGCCGACCGCGGGTAGATCGCGCCGCCCGCCGGAGAGCACGGCCCGGTCGTAGTCGTTCCACGAGGAGCCGGGCAGCTCGAAGAGCCGCTTGCGTTCGGCGAACGACAGCGCGGCCTCGGGATCGGGATCGACGAAGACGTCGCGATGGTCGAACGCAGCCAGCAGCCGCACGGTGTCGGTGTAGAGCAACCCGTTCCCGAACACGTCCCCGGACATGTCGCCGATCCCGACCGCCGTGAAGGCGTCGCGCAGCACGTCGACCCCGAGCTCGCGGAAGTGGCGCGTCACCGACTCCCACGCGCCGCGAGCCGTGATGCCCAGCGCCTTGTGGTCGTAGCCCGCGGACCCGCCGCTCGCGAACGCGTCACCCAGCCAGAACCCGTACCGGTCGGCGATCGCGTTCGCGGTGTCGGAGAACGTCGCGGTGCCCTTGTCGGCGGCGACCACGAGGTAGGCATCCGGCCCGTCCAGCACGCGGACGCCCTCGGGATGCACGATCTCGCCGTCGCGGAGGTTGTCGGTGATGTCGAGCAGGCCCTCCATGAACGTCACGTACTGCGTCACGACCTCCTGCTTCAGCTCCTCCTTCGTGAAGGGCAGGCGTTTGAGGACGAAGCCGCCCTTCGACCCGTCGGGGACGATGACCGCGTTCTTTACCTTCTGGGCCTTCATGAGGCCGAGCACCTCGGTCCGGTAGTCCTCCTTGCGGTCGGACCAGCGGATGCCGCCGCGCGCGACCATCCCGCCGCGCAGGTGGATCGCCTCCATCTGCGGCGAGTACACGAAGATCTCGAACAAGGGGAACGGCTTCGGCATCTCGGGCACGTCCGCGGAGCGGAGCTTGAACGAGAGGTAGTCCTTCCCCGGCAGGAACACGTTCGTGCGCACGGTCGCCTCGATCGTGCCGAGCAACGACCGGAGGATCAGGTCCTGATCCAGCGACGCGACGTCGCGCAGCGCCTCGAGGATCTCACCCTTGATCCGCGCGACATCCCCGACCGAGGGCTCGTTGGCGGGATCGAACTTCGTGTCGAAGAGGCGGACGAGCGCCGCGGAGATCTGCGGGTTGCTCGCCATCGCGTCGTTGCGGTACTCCTCGGTGAAGCGCGTCGAGACCCGCATCCGGTACTTCCGGTAGGCGCGGAGGACCTGGACCTGCCGCCAGGTGAGCGCGGAGAAGATCACGAGCCGGTTCAGCGAATCGACCTCGGCCTCGCCCCGCCACATCGCGCCGATCGCCTCGCGCACCATCCGTGCCTCGGACTCGAGATCGAGGACGGCGCCGCGGGAGTCGAGCACCCCGAAGTCGTGGATGTACACGCGGCCCTCGCCCTCGAGATGGACCGGCACCTCCTCGACCACGCGGAGGCCGAGCGACTCGAGCAGGGGCATGAAGGCGGAGAGGTCGACCTTGCCGCCGGTCTTGTAGAGACGGACCCGCGTCAGTCGCTCGCCGGCCGCCTCGTTCCCGATGCCGACCACGAACCCGTCCGAGGACGCGCTGAGCTCCTCGAGGTTGATGACGTCCTCGACCACGAGGGCCCAATCCGTGTCGGCGGTCTTGTAGTAGTCGGGGAAGCGCGCCGCGTAGGTCTTCGCGAGCGCCTCGCCTCGCTCCTCGCCGAAGCGGCCCTGGAGGGCGTCGAGGAGGTCGTCGTCCCAGGTCCGCGCGAGGCGTTCGACCTCGGCCTCGAGCTCCTCGTAGGGGATCTCCGGGATCTGCACGCCCGGCTCGACGTGGACCGTGAAGAAGATCTTCGCCGACTCCGTCTCGCCGAGAGACAGGTGGTAGTCGACGGCCGTGCCACGGAAGCGCTCGCGGAACATGTCCTGCAGCCGCTTGCGGAGCGACGCGCTGAAGCGCTCGCGGGGCAGCGCGACGACGACCGAGACCTGTCGCCCGAACAGGTCCTTGCGGACCAGCACGCGGATCCCGGCCTTCTCCTCCAGCTGCAGCAGGCCGACGACGAGGCGTCGCAGCTCCTCGGCCGTCCCCTGGAACAGCTCGTCCTTGGGGAACGACTCGAAGAGCTCGACGACCTCCTTGTAGTCGTGCGAACCGGGGATCAGATCCTCCGCCGCGATGATCTGCTCGAGCTTGTGGTGCAGCAGCGGGGTCTTCGCGGCGGGCTCCATGTACGCCTTGCTGGTGAACAGCCCGAGGAGCCGCGCCTCGCCGACGATCGCGCCGTCGGGCGAGACCTTGCGGACGCCGATGTAGTCCATCGGCGCGCGCCGGTGCACCGTCGAGTACGCCGACGTCTTCGCGTTCACCAGGAGGTCGCCGTCCTCGATCCGGCTCCGCACGTGCTCGGGGAGCGACGCCAGCGGCGTCGGCGCGGCGAACGTGCTGCGCCCGATGTCGGACAGGATGCCGAGGCCCGATGCCGGGGTCGCCTGGATCGCGCGACCCTCGGGCGTGTCGAGCAGGTCGTACTCGCGGTAGCCGAGGAGGACGAAGTTCAGCTGGAGCAGCCAATCGAGGAAGTCGACGGTCTCGCCCACCTCCTGCGGGGAGTAGCGGACGGTCGCGTGGCGCGCCAGCTCCATCATGTGGGTCACGCGGTCCTGCATCGGTTCGAAGTCGCGGACGACCAGCCGGACGTCGTGCAGGATGTCGCGGACCTTCGCCTCGAGGTCGGCCCGCTCGGCGTCCGAGAGGTGGCGCTCGATCTCGACGTGCATCACCGACTCGCGATGCGACGCGTCGCGGCCCGACATCACGCGTTCGAGGTGCCCGTCCTCGTCGCGAGCCGTGCCGACGACGGGGTGGATCAAGAAGCGCACGCGCAGCTCGCGGGCCGCCAGCTCCTCGCTCACCGAGTCGACGAGGAACGGCGAGTCGTCCGTGTTCGTCTCCAGGATCGTGCCGGCACAGGTGTAGCCGTGCTCCTCGAGCGTCGGCACGAACACCCGCACCGCCGAGGGGTGATTGCCGCGGCTGTCCGTGAACGCGAACGCCGACCGCGTCATCGCGAACAGGTGGTCGGTCCCGAGCTCCTTCGAGGTCCTCGTCGGGGATGCGGCGCAGGAACGCCCGCGCGAACGCGAGGACCGCGTCGCGGCGCTCGACCGGCTCCTCGGCCTGGATGCGGGTGAACAACGCGTCGAGGATGGGCGGCAGCGTGGCGTGGGCCTTCTCGACGGTCTCGGACACGGTCTGCTTCCGGTGGATCTCGGTTCGGACGAACGATCGCGCTCGCGGGCACATCGTAGCCCGTGCGACGGCGCGATGGTGAGCCGCGTCAGGCGATCCTGGCCGCCTCCACGACCTCCGCGGCGCGGTCGTACCGACCGAACTGCGGCATCACGTAGATCCCGGCCACGCCCTCGCTCCGCAGGGAGGCGATCAGGTCCGCCGCCATGGCGAACCCCTCCCGCCAGGCCGACTCGGGGTCGCCGGCGGCCCGCCGCAGGCGCTCGCGCGCGACGTCCGGGATGTCGATGCCCGGGACCTCGTTGTGCAGGAACTCCGCGTGCCGGGCCGACTGCAGGGGCAGCACGCCCGCGATCAGCGGGACCGCCAGCGGCGCGCCGGCGATCTTCTCGTACGTCTCGCGCAGGGCCACGAGCGGCGCCACCGAGTAGAAGGGCTGGGACAGGAGGAAGCGCGCGCCCGCGTCCACCTTGCGTTTGAGCAGCCGTGCCTCGCGCTCCAGGTCGGGGGCGCTCGGGGAGACGGCGGCGCCGGCGAAGAACGACGTCGGCGTGCCGATGGACGTGCCGGCTCGGTCGACCCCCGTGTTGAACGCTTCGGTGATGAGCGCCAGCAGCCCGGTCGCGGTGACGTCCACGTTGTCGCCGCCGTGCGGGTAGTCACCGATCGTGACGGGATCGCCCAGGCACACGAACAGGTTCCGGATGCCGAGCGCGTGCGCGCCGAGCAGATCGCCCTGCAGACGGAGCAGGTTCCGGCCTCGCGTCGGGAAGTGCAGCACGGTGCCGATGCCGACGTTCTCCTGCACCAGCCGGCAGGCCGCCCAGGCGCTCATCCGCATCTTCGCCATCGGCGAGTCGGCGACGTCGATCGCGTCGGCGCCGGCATCCGCGAGCGTCTGCGCCGCGGCGACGAGCTCGGCGGCGTTGAACGAGCGCGGCGGCTCCATCTCCACCGTCACGACGAACCTTCCGGCGGCGAGCCTCGCCTGGAGCTCGGTCGGCGGCGCGGCCGGCTCGAGACGGACCAGCTCGGCGGTGTGACCTTCGTGCACGGCGACCGGGTCACGATCGCGGACCGCGGGTCCGGACGTCGCCCCCGCGATCGCCGTCGCGATCGCGGCGGTGTGGGCCGGCCCGGTCCCGCAGCAACCGCCGAGCAGGGCCACCCCCTCGTCGAGCATCGCGCGCGCGATCTCGCCGACGTACTCGGGTGTCGCGGGATACAGCAGACGCCCCCCGACCTCGGCCGGGCCGCCGGCGTTCGGGCGGGCGAGCAGCGGGATCGACGCCGCACGGGCGACCGGCCCCATCGCGCGGACCACCCGGAGGACCTGCGCCGGTCCCTCCCCGCAGTTCACCCCGATCGCGTCCACGTCCAGCCTCGGCGGCCGCGGCCGCGACCTCCTCCGGGGTCGAGCCGAGCAACGTGCGGTCGTCCCGCGTGAACGTGGAGCTGGCGATCAGCACGAGCCCCGGTGCGACGTCGCGGGCGGCACGCACCGCCTGTTCGAGCTCGCGGACGTCGGTCTGCGTCTCCACGATCAGCAGGTCGACGCCGGCGTCGGCGAGCGCCGCGGCCTGCTCCCGGTAGGCATCGAAGGCGTCCTCGGGCCGGACACGCCCGTACGGCTGCAGGCGGACGCCGAGCGGTCCCATCGAGCCGGCGACGAGCTCCGCGCCCGAGTCGCGAGCGAGCGGCACCGCCGCCGCGCAGAACGCTGCCGACGCGATCGGCGAACCCGTGCCGCTCCAGGCGGTACCGATTGGCGCCGAACGTGTTCGTCAGCACGAGCCGGGCGCCGGCGCCGACGAAGGCCGCGTGGATGCCCGCCACGCGCGCCGGCGCCCGAACGTTCGCCTCCTCCATGCAGGCGTCCACCGGCGCGCCACGCTCGATCAGCGAGGTGCCCATGCCGCCGTCTGCCAGCACGGGGCCGGCGGCCAGCAGGGAGCGGAACGCGGTGGCATCCATCCGAACGCCAGTGTCCCACCGCCGTGGACGGAGCTCAGGAGGCGTCGCGGAGCTCAACGTCGTGCGTCAGGGCGACCACGGGCCGCAGCGTCGCGGCGACGGCGCAGTACTTCGACTCCGCGAGCGCGATCGCGCGCTCGGCCTTCCGCTCCTCCACCGTGCCGGCGACCACGAACCGCATGTGGATCGACCGGAAGGTCCAGGGCGGATCGGGGTCCTGCACCGAGGTCACGATCACCTGGAGCTCCCGCAGGTCCTGACGCTGCTTCCGCAGGATCTCGATCACGTCGTAGGCGGTGCACGCCGCGAGCGAGATCGGAAGCAGATCGGATGGTTTGGCCCCCGGGCCCTCGGCGTTCCCCCCGATCAGGACCGCTTCGCCGTATCCCGTCTGTCCCACGAACTGGAGCCGGTCGCCCGTCCACTCCAGCTTGACCTCGCCCATGTGGCCGCGAGTCTATCCGGCCTACGTTTGTGGGCTCATCGGGCCATCTCGTGCCGACTTCCGCACGTGGCTCACCACGAGATGCCAAGGTACGCTACGGGCCGAACCGGGGCCCGGGGGTGCGGCCGACAGGCTGCTGAAGGGGGATATTGACCGAGCGGGTCCGTATCGTCGTGGGCGAAGGCGAGTCCGAACGCGCTGGACTCCTGCGATTCGTCCTCGAGGGCGAGGGCTTCGAGGTGGTCGGCCAGGCTGCGACCGCCGCGGAGCTCGCTCGCGTCCTCGCCGTGCACCGGCCCGACGTCGTCGTCCTCGATGACGGCATCGGCGCCACCGCGGTGCAGATGACGCACGAGGTCGCCCCGGCCGCCAAGGTCGTTCTGGTGTGGCCGTCCGCCGTCGTGCCGATCGGGGGCGACGCGCGCGTCGACCCGGGCGAGGTTCTTCATGGGCTGGGCCCGGCCGTCGGTCGGGTGGCGGGTGTGAGCGCAGCGGCCCTGGCCGCGATGGAGCGACCGGCGTGGATGGACCAGGTACGCAACGACCCGGCTGCCCTCCGAGAAAGCCTCCAGCGCAGAGGGGTCCCTCGTCATCCGCCGAGCGTCTCCGAGCTGCAGCGGCGCGGCCAGCGTCTGCATCCGACCGCGACCGGCGGGCCGCCACACGCTGCGGTGCCGCCCATCCCGGACGAGGACGTAGCGGCGGCCGCAGCTGCGGCTGCCGTCGTGATGCTGCCCGGCGCCGCGGCTGCCGCCGCGGCCACCGCTGCCGGAACCGAGGGCGGCGCGGCCGCCGGCGCTGCGGTGGGCGCGGAGCCCGCGAGCGCGGCCGGAGGGGCGGCGGCGGGCGTGACGGCGGCGGCCGTGACGCCGAGCGCGCTCGCGTGGAACCGACGACTCGGCTCGGTCGCGCTGGCAGGAGCGGCGGTCGCCGCCGCGGTCGTGCTCGCGCTCGCGATCGGCGGCACCCGTGGGATCCACGGGACCCTGGCCTCCGATCAGCAGCATCCGCCCACCCCGGGAGCGGTCACATCCTCGGGACCGCCGGCCGGCGGTGGTGGCGGGACCTCCGGTGGTGGACACCACGCGCATAACGGTCACCCCGGGAAGAACGGCAACACCGGCGGAACGCCCGGGACGACGGGCGGCAACACCGGTGGGTCCACGGGAGGCAGCACCGGTGGGAGCCCGAGCGGTGGAGGAACCAGCGGCGGCGGCGGTGGCGGCACGGGTGGCGGCGGTGGAGGAACCGGCGGCGGCGGCGGCGGCGGACCGGCGGAGGAACCGGCGGCGGCGGCGGAGGGAACCGGCGGCGGTGGCGGTGGAACCGGCGGCGGCGGTGGTGGAACCGGCGGTGGCGGTGGCGGTGGAACCGGCGGTGGCGGCGGTGGAACCGGTGGCGGCGGCGGTGGCGGTGGCGGCGGCGGTGGCGGCGGCGGTGGCGGTGGAACCGGCGGCGGTGGCGGTGGAACCGGCGGCGGTGGCGGTGGAACCGGCGGCGGCGGCGGTGGAACCGGTGGCGGCGGCGGTGGAACCGGCGGTGGCGGCGGTGGCGGTGGAACCGGCGGTGGCGGCGGCGGTGGAACCGGCGGCGGCGGTGGTGGAACCGGTGGCGGCGGCGGAGGAACCGGCGGCGGAGGCGGATGTGGCGGCGACGGTGGCGGCGGCGACACCACGACGGTGGCGGTGAGCAGCGGCGGCTCGCACCACCACGATGGTGGCGCGGCGGCGCACCACCACGATCGACGGCCACGATCACGGTGGCGGCGGTTGGCATCACGACGGTGGCGGCGGATCACCACCACGATGGCGACGGCGGCTGAGCGCATCCGCGACCCCCGGTGAACGGCTTCGGTCGCCTGCGACGCGTGGTCGTCCGCCCACCGCGTCCGGAGGATCTCGCGGCGTGGCGTGACTACGGCTGGCACCGCGAGCCGGATCCCGCAGGAGCCTCGGCCGAGCATGACGCGTTCCGAGCCCTGCTCGAGGCCGCAGGCGTCGACGTCATCGTCGCAACCGCGCCGACCCCCGGGGATCCCGACGCGATCTACGCGTACGATCCGACGCTGATCACGGACGCCGGCGTGATCGCGCTTCGACCGGGCAAGCCCGGCAGGCGCGCGGAGCCCGAGGCGTTCGTCGCCGATCTGGAGGCGGCCGGCGTGCCGTCGCTCGGCACGATCCGGACCGCCGGGGATCGCGGAGGGCGGCGACATGTTCTTCCTGGATGACCGGACGCTCCTGGTCGGCCTCGGCTACCGGACCAACGAGGCGGGGGTCGTGCAGTTGCGCGAGCTCCTGGATCCGCACGGGATCGTCGTCCACACGTTCGATCTGCCCCACCTGCACGGGCCGGCCGAGTGCCTCCACCTGATGTCGTTCATCTCTCCGCTCGACGCGGACCTTGCGGTCGCGTTCCCGCCGCTCATGCCCGTCCGGCTCCTCGGCATGCTCCGGGAGCGCGGCGTCGAGTTGGTCGAGGTACCGGAGGAGGAGTTCCCGACGATGGGTCCGAACGTGCTGGCGCTCGGTCCCCGGATCGCCCTGGCCCTCGACGGCAACCCCGAGACGCGACGCAGGCTCGAGGCGCATGGGGTCGAGGTGCGCGTGTATCGGGGCGAGGAGATCAGCACGAACGGAGACGGCGGGCCCACGTGCCTCACCCGGCCGCTCACCCGGGACTGACGGCGCCCGCCCGGTAGCCTTGGCCCCGCCATGAAGGAACGCGTGTACAACTTCGGGGCCGGGCCGGGCACGTTGCCGGTCCCCGTCCTCGAGCAGGCCCAGCGCGAGCTCGTCTCGCTCCCCGGCATCGGCGCCTCGCCGCTGGAGGTCTCGCACCGCGGGTCCTGGTTCGCGGCCGTGATCCAAGAGGCGGAGGCCAACCTCCGCGAGCTGCTCGCCGTGCCTGCCGGCCATCACGTCCTGTTCTGCCAAGGCGGCGCCACGATGCAGTTCTCGATGTGTGCGATGAACCTCCTCCGCGGCGCCGACACGCCCGCCGAGTACGTCGTGACCGGGTCGTGGGGAGGCAAGGCCCTCCAGGAGGCCGAGAAGGAGGGCCGGGTTCGCACGGCGTGGAGCGGGAAGGACGGAGGCTTCGTCCGCGTGCCGACGACGGAGGAGCTCGCCGAGGTCCTGTCCCCCGACGCCGCCTACCTCCACCTCACCACGAACGAGACGATCCAGGGGGTCGAGTTCCGGGACGTCCCGCCCGTCGATGCGGCCGTCCCCCTCGTCGCGGACGCATCGTCCGATCTGCTGTCCCGTCCGTTGGACGTCGATGCGTTCGGGCTGCTCTACGCCGGCGCCCAGAAGAACGCCGGGCCGGCCGGCGTGACGATCGTCCTGATCCGCGACGACCTCCTGTCCCGGATCCCGGACGGCCTCCCCTCGATCCTGGACTACCGGACCTACGTCGAGCACGGTTCCCTCTTCAACACCCCGCCCGTGTTCGCGATCTACGTCGTGCTGCTGGTCACCCGGTGGCTGCGCGACGATGTCGGCGGGCTGGCCGCGATGGGGAAGATCAACGCGGCGAAGGCAGCGATGCTCTACGAGATCCTCGATGCGTCACCCGGGTTCTACCGCGGCCATGCGGATCCCGGCTCCCGATCGCTGATGAACGTCACGTTCCGGCTCCCGACCGAGGAGCTCGATCGTGCGTTCGTCGCGGAGGCGGCGGCGCTGGACATGACGGAGCTCAAGGGACACCGGAGCGTCGGCGGGATCCGTGCCTCGATCTACAACGCGATGCCGATCGAAGGCGTCGAGGCGCTCGCGTCCTTCATGCGGACGTTCCGCGACCGCAACGCCGCCTGATCTACGGCAGGAGGTTCGGCAGCGACCAGATCCCGGTGGTGCCGGCCGAGCAGTTCACCCGGATGAACTGCAGGTCCTTCTGGCCGCCGTGTGGTTCCAGAACGACATCTCGTCGTCCGTGTCGACGCCGTTCGGGAGCGATTCGATCTTCGTCGGGAGCGGCCGCGACGTGGTTCGCCGGGACCCGGTAGAAGGTCACGTGCACGCCGCACCCGAACCCGGAACGCATGAAGTACACGTTCCCCGACACTTCGTCGACGACCGGCGCGTACTGGGGATGGTTCTTCACGGTGGGGATCTTCTTCAGCGTCTTCGCGGTCGCGTTGTAGACGTAGGCGCTGCACGTGACGTTGGAACACACGGTCCACGTCGCGTACGTGTCGCCGACCGAGCCGTTCGTCAGGAACCGGGTCGCGGGGAACGCCGCGATCCTCTTCGCCGGCCCGCCGGAACGCGCGAACAGGTAGACGCCGATGAAGCTCTTGCCGCCCATCTTGAAGGAACGGAAGAACGAGATGTACGTCGCGGAGATCCGAGGATCGGTGTCGTCGGCCGGTGAGTTCACGCCCGGGACCTTCGTCCGGATCTCCGTGTCCAGGTTGTAGAAGAAGATCGAGGAGGAGCCCGGGCCCGACTGCTGGTAGATCGCCGTGTTCGCGACCGTCGGATCGAACCCGCCGGCGGCTCCCTGGCCGGTCGCGTTCAGCTTGACCCGCGCGTGGGTCGTGACGTTCTGCGCGAACGCGTTCAGGTGGTTCGGCGTCGCCGGCGCGTTCGACGTGAACAGGACCCACTGGTCGTTCCGGAACGGCTGGAGCTGGACGCCCGGCGGGTCGAGCACCTTGACCGGGGTCGGCCCTGCCGCGGAGGCATCCGTGATGCCCAGGGACAGCACGGTCACGAGGACGGTCACGAGGGACGCTCGGCGCATCAAGGAGATCCTCCTGCGGGTCGGGATGAGCATGCTCCCACGGGTACTGGGACGAAGCAACGAACGCCGGGATCGTCGCAGCTCAGGCGCCCGTCAGCTCGTCGGCCATCTCGGCGAAGACCTCGGTGTGCCGGTCGACGTCGTCCGCGGTCGTGGCCGGCGACATCAACGCCATGTTGTGGAACGGCGTCATCAGGATGCCGCGGTTCAGCAGGTACAGGTGGATGAACGGGTCGACCTCGTCGTCCTGTCCGGCGGCCGCCTCGCTCCCGGTCCGAGCCCGGTCCGGCCGGAACAGGTACTCGACGCGGCAGCCGAGGCGCACGACGTGCCACGGGAGCCCGCGGTCCTCGATCACGCCCGCCACCCCGGCCTCGAACCGCTCTCCCAACGAGATCATCCGCGCGAACGCGTCGTCGGTCATGACCTCGCCGAGGGTCGCGCGCATCGCCGCAAGCGAGAGGGCGTTGCCGGCCAGGGTCCCACCGACGCCGCCCACGTCGGCGTTCTTCCAGTCGGTGTGCTCGTAGACGCGGTCGGCGACCTCCTGCGTGAAGCCGTAGGCGGCGCTCGGGATGCCGGCGCCCAGCGTCTTGCCGATCGTGACGATGTCGGGTTGGAGGCCCCACGCCTGCGTGCAGCCGCCGGGACCGGCGCTGATCGTGTGCGTCTCGTCGATCAGCAGCAGGGTCCCGTACCGGGTGCACAGGTCCCGCACGGCCTCGTGGTAGCCCGGGTCGGGCAGCACGATGCCGATGTTCGTGAGCACCGGCTCGAACAGGCAGACCGCGGCGTCGCCGTGGGCGAGCGCGCGTTCGAGGCCCTCCAGATCGTTGAACTCGACGACCCGCGTCGTCTCACGGACGGGCACCGGCTCACCGACGTTGCCCTCGCGCTCGGTGACGTCGCCGTTCGCGTCCAGCGTGGCGAAGGACTCGTCCACCGAGCCGTGGTAGCACCAGTTGTGGACGACGACCTTCGACCGGCCGGTGATCTGCCGGGCCCACCGGATCGCGAAGCGGTTCGCGTCGGTGGCCGTCAGACAGAACTGCCAGTAGGGGACCCCGAACCGCCGCGCCATCTCGCGGCCGACCCAGGCCGCGTCCTCGGTCGGCAACATCAGCGTGATGCCCTTCGCCGCCTGCTCGGCGATCGCGTCCACGGCGACCTTCGGCGCGTGTCCGGCCATCCCGCCCGTGTCGCCGAGGCAGAAGTCGACGTACCCGTTGCCGTCGACGTCGGTGAACCGCGCCCCCTCGGCCCGGTCGACGAACACCGGGTAGTCGCCGGGCCAGCGCGTCATCCAGTTCATCGGCACGCCGAACAGCAGCGATCCCTTCGCATCCTCCGCCAGCTCACCGGAGCGAGGATGGTTCTCGCGGAACGTGTCACGTTCACGTTCCATCAAGCGCTGCAGCCGGTCGCGGTCGATCGTCGTCACGGTCGGGCCTCCTCGGGTCGGTGCAGTCTACGTTCGAGCCGGTACCATCGGCCGCGTGATCCGCGCCCGCCGGCTCATCCTCCTTGTCGTCGCGTGCGTGACGGCCGCCGCCTTCACGCCCACGCCGCTCAACGCCGCGTCGCGGACCGCGACCCAGGTGGTGGTGTCGCCCACCGCGTGGATCCAGCAGATCCGCGACGCGATCGGCGGGCGACGCGTCTCGGTCGCCGTCGGCGTCGACGGCGTCGAGTGGTTCCAGCACCTCGACTGGGTTCCGCGTCCGCCCGCGTCGAACGAGAAGCTGCTGCTGTCGATGGCGCTGCTGTCGAGGTTCTCCCCCACGATGACCATCGCGACGCAGGCCGCGTCCACCCGGCCGCCGCAGCCGAACGGGGTCCTGCGAGGGAACCTCTGGATCATCGGGCACGGCGACCCCGAGGTCGGGCGGGCCGATCTGGTCGCGCTCGCGAAGGCCATCGCGGACGCCGGCGTGACGTCGATCCGCGGCCGCGTGATCGGCGACACGGGGCCGTTCCGACGCGACTGGTTCGCTCCCGGGTGGAAGGTCTACTTCCCGCGGTACTACGTCAGCCTTCCGACGGCGCTCACGTTCCTCCAGAACCGTTCGAAGACCGGCGTCCACATCGCCGATCCCGAAGAGCGCGCCGCCCGGTTCCTCACCGCGAAGCTCGAGGCGCTCGGTATCGATGTGCACGGGAAGCCGACGGGCGCGCCGCTCACGACGCACGTCGTGGAGGTGGCGTCGATCCGATCCGCACCGTTGCAGAGCATCATCCGGCGGATGGACCTGCTCTCGCGGAACTTCTACGCGGAGGTGCTCGGCAAGAAGCTCGGGTCGGTCGCGTACGGGACGGGGTCGATCGCGAGCGGCGCGCGAGCGATCGACGCGTTCCTGGACAGGGAGGGCGTCCATTTCACGCTGCACGACGCGTCCGGCCTCTCGTACGCCAACCGGGCCACCGCCGACGGGATCCTCCACCTCCTGTGGGCCGCCGACGCCGCGCCGTGGGGCGAGACGCTCCGTGACGCGCTGCCCCACGGGAACCAGGGCACGCTCGAGGGCCGCCTGCCGAAGATCGAGCTCCACGCGAAGACCGGCACGCTCGACCACGCCTCGGCCCTGTCCGGATGGGTGTGGCTCCAACAGTCTCAGCAGTGGGCGGAGTTCTCGATCCTGTCGAGCGGATTCAGCGAGTGGACCGCGAAGGGGATCGAGGACCAGATCGTCCGCGCGATCAGTCAGAACGCCGTCGATCCCGCGAAGCCGATCTGATCACAGGTCGCGCGCGTACCGCAGCACCGGGCGGCTCCCGCCGTCGAACCGATGCTCGGCACGCTCGCCGTCCGGCGCCCAGCCCGCCGCCTCGTAGAAGCGCCGAGCCCGATCGTTGGCCTCGAAGACCCACAGGACGGCGTGCCGGGAGCCGTTGGCGCGCATCGCGTCGGTCACCCGATCGAGCAGCGCGCGTCCCACGCCCGTCCCTTGCACCTCCTCGAGGAGGTAGATCGCGTGGACCTCGGCGGCTCCGGGCGGCGGCTCGCGCGAAGTCGCCCTCGCTCGGCCCGGCGGAGACGAAGCCGACGACACGACCGTCCGTCCACCGCGACGAAGCGCGCGACACCGGGCACCGGGTCGGTGAGCCCCTGCGAGCCAGACGAGCCTCGCGTTCGTCGACCGACAGGCTCGCGAGGTGCTCGTCGGGGAGGATGTCCCGGTACCCCCACCGCCAGCCCTCGACGTGGACCTCCGCGATCGCGCGAGCGTCGCCCGGACGGGCCTCGCGGATCGCGACCGTCCGGCTCATCCCTCCGCGACGCGGGGGTGGAGCAGGCCGAACAGGTAGCCGTCGGTGAGGGCCTCCCACGAGGCCTCGATGATGTTCTCGGAGACGCCGACCGTGGTCCACGCGTCCTCGCCGTCCGACATGTCGATCAGGACGCGGACGACGGCGCCGGTGCCGACGCTCTCGTCGAGCACACGCACCCGGAAATCCTCCAGCTCCATCGCGTCGAGCTGCGGGTAGTCGTTCGCGAGCGCCTTGCGCAGCGCGTTGTCCAGCGCGCCGACCGGCCCCTGGCCCTCGGCGCTCTCGATGTGCCGCGAGCCCTTCGTCCGGACCTTCACCGTTGCCTCCGCGAGCGGCGCCTCGTCCTCCCCGACCCGCTCCTCCACGTGCACGCGGTAGCTCTCGACGTCGAAGAACGGCTGCGTCCAGCCCGAGGCGCGCCGCATCAGCAGGTCGAGCGAGGCCTCCGCGACGTCGAACGCGTACCCGACCGCCTCGCGCTGCTTGATCTCCTCGACGACGGCCGGGATCGCCGCGTCGTCGAGCGCGATCCCGAGCTCCTCGGCCTTCATCCGGATCGTGGCGCCGCCGCCGTAGTCGGAGGCCACGACGCCGCGTCGGTTGCCGACGATCTCGGGCACCACGTGCTCGTACGCGCGCGAGAGGCGGGCGACGCCGCTGGTGTGCAGGCCGGCCTTGTGCGTGAAGGCGCGTCGGCCGGCGTACGGCTGGTGCGGGTCGGGCGAGACGTTCGCGACCTCCGCGACGTAGTGCGCGAGCTCGGTGAGGTGCCCCACGGCGCCGTCCGGCAGCGCGTCCGTGACGCCCATCTTGAGCAGCAGGTCGGCGGTGATCGGGATCAGGTCGGCGTTGCCGGTCCGCTCGCCGTACCCGTTGATCGTCCCCTGCACCTGGAGCACGCCGGCGTCCACCGCGATCAGCGAGTTCGCGACCGCGCAGCCGGCGTCGTTGTGCACGTGGATCCCGAGCGGCGTGCCGACCCGCTCCTTCACGGCCGAGACGATCCTCGCCACGTCGAACGGGAGCATGCCGCCGTTCGTGTCACACAGCACGAGGCGTTCCGCGCCGGCCTCCTCCGCCGCCGCCAGCACCCGGAGCGCGAACGCCGCGTCGGCCACGTAGCCGTCGAAGAAGTGCTCCGCGTCGAAGAACACCCGGCGGCCCTCGGCCCGCAGGAACGCGACCGAGTCGCGGACCATCGCGACGCCCTCGTCCAGATCGGTGCGGAGCGCCTCGGTGACGTGCAGATCCCAGGCCTTGCCGACCAGGCAGACGACCTCGGTGCCGGCGTCCAGCAGGTCGCGCAGCACGGACGAGTCCCCCGCGCGCTCACCGGCCTTCCGCGTCATGCCGAACGCCGTGAGCTGCGCGTGCTCGAGCGGTTCCTTCGTCGCGAGCTTGAAGAACTCGGTGTCGCGGGGGTTCGCGCCGGGCCAGCCGCCCTCGACGTAGGGGAACCCCACCTGATCGAGCTTGTGGAGGATCCGCAGACGGTCGTCGATGGAGTAGCTGAGGTCCGCGCGCTGGGCGCCGTCGCGCAGCGTCGTGTCGTAGAGCTCGACCGTGCGAGCCGGAGGCGCGCCGGGATCGCTCACGCCGTCGCTCCCTCGATCACGAGATCGCCGACCTCCGACGGTCGTGAAGCCCATCTCGCCGGCCCGCATGCTCTTCATCCGCTGCGTCGCGTGGCCGATGCCGGCGTGTACCCGGTCGGCGGCGCGGCTCCTCGCCGAGCATCACCAGGAGCATCTGCACCGCCGCGATCGCCGCGAGCGGGTTGATCGTCCCCTTGCCGGCGTGGTCCGGGGCGGTGCCGCCGATCGGCTCGAACATCGAGACCCCCTCCGGGTTGATGTTCGCGCCGGCGGCGACCCCCATCCCGCCCTGGATCATGGCGCCGAGGTCCGTGATGATGTCGCCGAACATGTTGTCGGTGACGATCACGTCGAACCGGCTCGGCTGATCCAGGAAGTAGATGCACGCCGCGTCGACGTGCACGTAGTCGGTCTCCACGTCCGGGAACTCGACCGCCACCTCGTTCACCACCCGCTGGTAGAGATCGCCGGCGAACGTCAGCACGTTCGTCTTGTGCACGAGGGTCAGCTTCTTGCGGCGGTTCGACGCGACATCGAACGCGAACCGGACGATCCGCTCCACGCCGTGGCGCGTGTTGATCGACTCCTGCACGGCGACCTCGTGCGGCGTGCCCTTCCGGTGGAAACCGCCGGCGCCCGAGTACAGGCCCTCGGAGTTCTCCCGGACGACCACGAAGTTGACGTCGTCCTCGTTGTGCGAGGGGACCAGGGTCTGGACGCCCGGATACCGGATCACCGGCCGGAGGTTGACGTACTGGTCGAGCTCGAACCGGATGCGCAGCAGCAGGTCCCGTTCGAGGACGCCCGGCCTCACGCGCGGGTCGCCGACGGCGCCGAGCAGGATCGCGTCCATCGTGCCGAGGCGCTCGAGCTCCTCGTCGGGGAGCGGCTCGCCGGTGCGCAGGTAGCGCTCCGCGCCCAGATCGAACCCGACGAGCTCGACCTCGAAGCCGTCCCGGACCGCCTCGAGCACACGGAGCCCCTCCGCGACCACCTCGGGCCCGGTGCCGTCTCCACGGATCACGCCGATCGTGTGCGTCAAGGCTTGACCTCGTCCGCCCGCTCGTCGTCCTTCGCCTGCACCTGGAACGCCCGGTTGATGGCCGCGAGGAACGCGCGCGCGGACGCCTCGACGACGTCCGTCGCCACGCCGCGCCCCGTGACGCGCCGGCCGTCCACGTCGAGCTGCACCACGACGTCGCCGAGCGCGTCGGAGCCGCCCGTCACGCTCGAGACGTTGAAGCTCACGAGCTTCGCCTCCACGCCGGCCGCCCGGATGATCGCGCCCATCGCCGCGTCGATCATGCCGTCGCCCATCGCGGACTCCTCGATCATGTCCTCGCCGCGCCGGAGCCGGACCGTCGCGGTGGGCGCGAGGTGCGTGCCCCCTCCCACCTGCACGGCCTCGAGGACGAGAACGTCCTCCTTCCCGGTCCCGACCTCCTCGGAGACGATCGCCTCCAGGTCCTGGTCGGTGAGCGTGATCTTCCGGTCGGCCAGATCCTTGAACCGCGAGAACGACCGGTTCAGCTGCCCCTCGTCGAGGGTGATCCCGATCTTCTGCAGGGCGTCGACGAACGCGTGCCGGCCCGAGTGCTTGCCCAGGACGAGGCGGTTCCCCTCGAGGCCGATCTCGACGGGATCCATGATCTCGTAGGTGGCGCGGTTGGCCAGCACGCCGTGCTGGTGGATGCCGCTCTCGTGCGCGAACGCGCTGGAGCCGACGACGGCCTTGTTCGGCTGCACGCCGTAGCCCGTCGTCATCGACACGAGCCGCGAGGTCCGCACGATCTCCTTCAGGTTGAGGCCGTGACGGACGCCGAGGTACTCGCCACGCGTCCGCAGGATCATCGCGATCTCCTCCAGCGAACAGTTGCCGGCGCGTTCGCCGATGCCGTTGACCGCGACCTCGACCTGCCGGGCGCCGTTCTCGACCCCGGCCAAGCGCGTTCGCCACGGCGAGACCCAGGTCGTTGTGGCAATGCGTCGAGATCACGACGTGCTCGGGCGTGGCCTCGCGCACGACGCGGACGAGCTCGCCGAACTCGCTCGGCGTCGCGTACCCCACGGTGTCGGGGACGTTGATCGTGGTGGCGCCGCACTCGACCGCGAGCGCGAAGCACTCCAGGAGGAACGCCAGCTCGGTCCGCGTGGCGTCCTGCGCGCTGAACTCGACGTCCTCCGTGTAGCTCTTCGCGAGCTTCACGTTGTCGCGGATCGCGTCGAGGACCTGCCGGTGCGACATCCGCAGCATCGATTCGCGCTGGACGTCGCTCGTGGAGATGAACGTGTGGATCCGCCAGTGCTCGGCGCCCTTCAACGCCTCGGCGGCGCGCTCGACGTCGCCGGTCGCCGTGCGGGCGAGCGCGGCGATCACCGGTCCCTTCACCGAGTCCGCGATCTCCCGGACCGCCTCGAACTCGCCCTGGGACGAGATCGGGAACCCGGCCTCCAGGATGTCGACGCCGAGCCGCGCGAGCTGCTCGGCGATCTCGACCTTCTCGTGGCGCGTCAGCGCGATCCCCGGGGCCTGCTCCCCGTCGCGCAGGGTCGTATCGAAAACTCGTACTACGTCGGGGTCTGCGTTCTCGCTCATCAGCTCGGCACCTTCTCCTCGGACTCCAACCAGGGCATCATCCGGCGCAGCTCCCGCCCCACCTGCTCCACCTGGGACGTCTGCGCCTGCTGCCGAAGTCGGAGGAACTCCGGGAAGCCGGCGTCGGCCTCCGCGATCCACCGCTTCGCGAACGACCCGTCCTGGATCTCGGCCAGGACCTGCTCCATCGCCGCGCGGGACGGGCCGTCGACCACGCGGGGCCCGCTCTGGTAGTCGCCCCACTCGGCCGTGTCGGAGACCGAGTAGCGCATCCACGACAGCCCGCCCTCGTAGATGAGGTCGATGATCAGCTTCAGCTCGTGCAGGCATTCGAAGTACGCGATCTCCGGCTGGTAGCCGGCGGCGACGAGGGTGTCGAACCCGTTGCGGACCAGCTCGGAGATGCCGCCGCACAGGACGGTCTGCTCGCCGAACAGGTCGGTCTCGGTCTCCTCCTTGAAGGTGGTCTCGATGATCCCGGCGCGCGCGGCGCCGATCCCCGCGCCGTAGGCGAGCGCGCGCTGCTTCGCCTTCCCGGTGGCGTCCTGCTGCACGGCCACGAGCGCCGGCGTCCCGATCCCCTGCTCGTAGGTCCGCCGCACCAGGTGGCCGGGCCCCTTCGGGGCGATCATCGTCACGTCGACGCCCGCCGGCGGCACGACCGTGCCGAAATGCACGGAGAACCCGTGGGCGAACATCAGCATGTCGCCGTCCTTCAGGTTCGGGGCGACGTCGGCCGCGTAGACCGCGCCGTGCGAGGTGTCCGGCAGCACGCACATGATCACGTCGGCCTCCGCGACCGCGTCGGCGGTGTCGACGACGCGCAGCCCCGCCTCCTCCGCCTTCGCGCGGCTGGCCGAGCCCGGGCGCAGGCCGACCCGGACGTCGAGCCCGCTGTCCTTGCAGGTTCTGCGAATGCGCGTGTCCCTGGGAGCCGTAGCCGAGGACCGCGATCTTCTGATCGGCCAATACCCCGGGGTCGGTGTCCTTCTCGTAGTAGATCGTGGCCATCTGCTCGGGTCCTTTCGATGCGATCTAGTCGTTCGCGGCGCGCAGGACGCGCTCGCGGATGCCGCGCTCGCCTCGCCCGAGCGCGATCCGCCCGGTGCGGGAGAGCTCGACGACGCCGAAGTCCGCCAGCAGCGACAGCAGCGCTTCGAGCTTCTCGGGCTTCCCGGTCGCCTCCAGCGTCAGCGTCGCGTTCGTGACGTCCACGATGTTCACGCGGAACACCTCGGCGATCTCCATCACGCGCGCCCGGTCGTCGCCCGAGGCGCGGACCTTCACCAGCATCAGCTCGCGCTCGACCGCCGAGCCGGCCTCGTGTTCGAGGATCTTGATCACGTTGATCAGCTTGTTGAGCTGCTTCGTGACCTGCTCGAGCGTCTTCGACTCCACGTTGACCACGATCGTCATGCGCGACAGACCGCTCGCTTCCGTCGGGCCCACCGCCAGCGAGTCGATGTTGAACCCGCGCGCGGAGAACAGCCCGGCCACACGGGTGAGCACGCCCGGCTTGTCCTCGACGAGGACCGAGATCGTGTGCAGGGCTCCGTTGCCGTTGCTCATACGATCGGCGCCTCCGTGGGATCGGCGGTCGGCGCCGCCTGCTCGGGACCCAGGATGATGTCGTCGTTCGACGTCCCCGCGGCGATCATCGGGAACACCATCTCGCGCGGATCCACGCGGAAGTCGATCACGACGCTGCGGTCCTCGACCGAGTACGCCTTCTCGATCACGGCGTCGACCTCGTCGGGGCTGTCCGCGCGAAGCCCGACCGCGCCGTAGGCCTCCGCGAGCTTCACGTAGTCGGGCACGTCGGGGTTCAGGTAGACGCCCGAGTAGCGCTCGTCGAAGAACAGCTCCTGCCACTGGCGCACCATGCCGAGGTAGCCGTTGTTCAGGATCGCCGTGACGAACGGGATGTCCTCGGTGTTGCTGGTGGCGAGCTCCTGGGCGGTCATCTGGAAGCACCCGTCACCGTCGATCGCGACCACACGCTTGCTCGGCTGCCCGACCTTCGCGCCCATCGCGGCCGGGACCGCGAAGCCCATCGTGCCCAGGCCGCCCGAGTTGATCCAGTGGCGCGGCCGCTCGAACCGCCAGTACTGCGACGCGTACATCTGGTGCTGGCCCACGCCGGCGACCACGATCGTGTCCTCGTCCGCGTGGTCGCGCAGGCGCTCCACGCAGAACTGCGGCTTCAGCGGGCCGTCGGGCTGCTGGTCGTAGCGGTACGGGTAGCGCCGCTGCCACTCGGCGAGCTGCCCCAGCCAGGCCGAACGGTCGGGCTGCGCCGGCCTCCGCCTGCCGCTTCTCCAGCTCGGCCGCCAGCTTCGCGATCACGTCCTTGCAATCGCCGACGATCGGCACGTCCACGCGCCGGTTCTTGCCGATCTCCGCGGGATCGACGTCGGCGTGGATCACCTTCGCGTTCGGCGCGAAGGCCGAGAGCTTGCCGGTGACGCGGTCGTCGAACCGGGTGCCGAGCGCGATCAGCAGATCCGCCTTCTGCAGCGACGTGACCGCCGTGTAGTTGCCGTGCATGCCGGGCATGCCCAGACAGAGCTCGTTCGAGTCCGGGAAGGCGCCGCGCGCCATCAGCGTGGTGACGACCGGCAACCGGCCGATCGTGGCCAGGCGGAGCAGCTCCTCGCTGGCGTTCGCCTTGATCACGCCGCCCCCGACGTAGAGCACGGGTCGTTCGGCCGCGAGGATCAGCTTCACCGCCTCGACGATCTGCCGCTGGTTGCCCTTCGTGGTCGGCCGGTAGCCGGGCAGGTCGATGCGGTCGGGCCACGACCACTCGGTCTGGGCCAGCAGGACGTCCTTCGGCAGGTCGATCAGCACGGGGCCGGGGCGGCCGGTCGAGGCGATGTGGAACGCCTCATGGACCGTCTCGGGGATCAGCGCGGGGTCCTTCACCAGGAAGTTGTGCTTCGTGATCGGCATCGTGATGCCGGTGATGTCGGCCTCCTGGAACGCGTCGTTGCCGACGACCGGCGTCGGTACCTGGCCGGTGATCGCGACGATCGGGACCGAGTCCATCTTCGCGTCGGCGATCGGCGTGACCAGGTTCGTGCCGCCGGGTCCCGAGGTGGCCATGCAGACGCCGACCTTGCCGGTGGCCCATGCGTAGCCCTCGGCCGCGTGCCCCGCGCCCTGCTCGTGGCGGCACAGGATGTGCCGGATCGAGGAGCCGTCCACCAGCGGGTCGTAGATCGGCATGCTGGCGCCGCCGGGGATGCCGAACACGACCTCGACGCCCTCTTCTTCGAGGGCCTTCAAGACCGCCTGGGCGCCGCTGATCGTCATCGGGCCGCGGCCTCGCGATCCTCGACGGGGCCCGGTCTGCACCCGGCGGACGTTCGCCTGGAGGCGATGGGCCAGGTTGCGGCAGGCACGCTCGAACTCCCACGGCGTCCAGTCACGGCGCCGGGACTGCAGCATCTCCGTGTCGTCGGCCTCGCCGACGTCGAAGCCGGCCCCCAGGTAGACCACCTCGGAGGACAGGTAGCGGTCGACGACCGCCTTCGTGCTCGGATCGGCGGTCTCGACCTGGACCTGGCCGGGGCCCTCCCACAGCACGCTGGCGACGACGGTGCCGTCTCGCTCGAACTCGTAGCGCATCGGTGCTCCTTCCTTGGGTCCCCGCGAGGGTCGGGGCCCGTTCACGTTCCGTTCGGCTGGATCCGGGGTAGAAAAAACCCCTCGCGTCGCGAGGGGCATCTGGCGCGGGCCGGCGGGGCGATCGCCCCTTCCCGCGCCTACGCGATAAGTACGAGGACGCTGCGTCCGAACACAGCCTTGGTCGACATGGTCAAGTCAGTGTAGAGGCGTAGCCGGGCGTGTCAACCCGCGGGCGGTCGGGGGTCAGTCCCGGCTGCGGAGTTCCTTGATGAACGCCTGAGCGGAGGCGGACGAGGGTCGGTTGCCCTTTCGCTCGAAGAGCGCAAGGGCCTCGCGGGCGGCCTGCTCGGCCTCCGCCGGCCTCCCTGCCTTATGCAGGACCCGGGCCAGTTCCATCCTCAGCTCGCCTTGACTTCCCGGGCACTCAGCATCTTCGAACATCTGGACTGCCTCACTGGCAAGCTGCTCGGCCTCGGCGAACTCGCCCCGTGCGGCGAGCACCATCGCCTGCACCGATCGTCCATACGCCTGCGATGCCAGGTCATCCTCGGCAGCGGTGCTCCGAGCGATCGCAGCGTAGTGCGCGGCTTCGTCGAACCGGTCGAGTCCGCAAAGGGCCCAGGCCAGCGCCGCCGCGGTGTTCGACTTGTACCCCTCCCTTCCCATCTCGTCGTCGATCCCGTAGCTTCGCCGGATGGCCCGCTCGGCCGCGAACGCATCGCCGGCCTCGATCTCCAGTTGGCCGAGGAACGACTCGTATACCGAGGCCATCTCCCGCGTGCCGAGCGCATCCACGATCTCGATCGCGAGCCCCGTGAGACGCCGGGCTTCGTCGAACGAGCCTTCCTTGACCAGGAAGGATCCAGCGGACGGCGAGGGCGGCCGCTTCGAGCAGACGGCTGCGGGCGATCTCTTCGGTCAGCTCATCGAGCGTCCGATATGCCTCCTGCGGCGTGGCAGAGCCCACCGAGTGCGATATCAGCATGACGGTGAGGGCGTCCGTGAGGACCCGGTCGTCTCCACTGCGGCGGGCGTGTTCCGCGGCTCGGCGCGCCGCGCGCTCGGCCCGGTCGAACCGGCACGGCGTTTGCTCAACGAGTGCGAGCCTCGTCCACGCGTCCGCCAAGCCGGCCTCATCTTCGAGCTCCTCGAACTCGCGGATCGCTTCCTCGAGCTCCTCGCGGAGCTCCTCCGTGGACATGCTGTGCGGATCGAGCATCGCCTGGACCTCGGAGCGGCCGATGCGAGCGAGCCACTCCAAGGATCGATCGCCCGGATCTCAGCGAGCCGCACCGCCTCGTCGAACGCCGCGAACGCCGCGTGCGCGTCGCCGATCGGGTACAGCGCGACGCCGAGGTGGTAGAGGGTCGCTGCTCGCTCAGCGTCGCCGGGTGGGCCGACCGTCGATGCCCGGCGCAGGAGGTTCGCGGCGGCGGGGAAATCGCCCCGGCCCGAGGCGCGGCGCCCTGCCGTCGCGAGGCCGCCCGCCGCCCGCCGCCCGATCGCGGCCGAGCGCTCATCCGCGGGGGCGAGTTGAGTCCGGTACGCGTAGGCCTGCTCCAGGTGATACCCGACGATCTCCTCTTGCTCGACCGCGTTCCCCGCCACGCGCTCGAGCCAATCCGCGAATCGCTCGTGCAACGCGGCGCGTTGGGCCTTCGCGATCGCGTCATACGTCGAGTCGCGGATAAGTAGATGCCGGAAGCGGAACGCGTCCTCGCCCGGAAGTGTCGTGCGCTCGGCGCGGATCAGCTCCTTGCGCACGAGCGCCATCAGATCAGACGGCACGCGCTGGCGGGCGTCCTCGGGCACGAGTTCCCGGACTGCGCCGACGAAGAAGTCTTTCCCGATGACCGCCGCAGCCTCGAGAACTGTGCGCTCCTCGGGCGATAGGCGTTCGAGGCGAGCGGCGAGCAGCGCCTGGATCGAGGGAGGCACCGTGACGGCGGACAGGTCGCCGGTCACGCGCCAGCGGTCGTCCTCACGAACGACGAGCCCGTCGTCGATCAACATCGCGAAGGTCTCTTCGACGAAGAGCGGATTGCCCTCGGCCTTCTCGACGATCCCTTCAGCCAACTCGATAGGCAGGTCTGCCGAGCCGAGGAGGTTCGCGACGAGCGCCCGTGCCTGGTCCTCGGTGAGCGGCTCGAGCGACACGGTCGCAGCGTTCAGCTTCCCGCCGCCCCATCCGGGTCGGACATCGAGCAGGTCGGCACGCGCCATGCACAGCAGCAGGATCGGCGAGCCGCGCGACCAGTCGGCGATGTGCTCGACGCAGGTCGAAGAAGGTGGGCGCACCCCAATGGACGTCGTCGAACACGAGGACCAGCGCGTGCTCGCGCGCCATCGCCTCGAAGAATCGGCGGATCGCCCAGAAGGTCTCTTCGCCAGCGGCCGACTCGGCGATGCCCATCACCTGCGCGACGTGGCGGCAGACGAGCTCCTGGTGTTCGTCGCTCTCGAGGATCGCGCAGACCTTCGCTTCGACCACGTCGGGAAGGATCGAAATCGGCCAGCCCAGCGGCTTGCTTGATCGCCTCGACGACCGGGTAGTACGTGATGCCTTCGCCGTATGGTAGACACCGGCCTTGCAGGACCATCGCTCCGTCACCGAGGCGGGAGAGGAACTCCTCGACCAAACGGGACTTGCCCACCCCCGCCGACCCGAGCAGCGTGAAGAGATGACACCCCGCCTCTTCGACCGCAGCCTCGTACGCCTGCCGTAGCTGGGCCAGCTGCCGTTCGCGGCCGACCATCGGCGATCCGAAGTGCCTCGGCATCGAGGAGATCCGAATCGACGAATGCCGAGGAGTCGCCAAGCCGGTACTCGCTCGGCCTTGCCCTTCAACTCGAGCGGCTCGACAGCCTCGACGTCGACCGCGTCGCGCACGAGCCGGTGGGTGTCGCCCCCTAGGAGGACCTCGCCCGGCGCCGCGTACTGCTCGAGTCGGGAGGCCACGTTCACGGCGTCACCCGTTACGAGCGCCTGCCCGGCGAGCGGATCGCCCGCGACGACCTCGCCCGTATTCACGCCGATGCGCACCTGGAGCCGTGACGCCACGATCGCGTTCCAGATCCTGGTTCAAGGCCGCCAGCCCTGCGCGCATATCGACCACCGCGCGCGCGGCACGGAGGGCGTCGTCCTCGTGAAGCTGCGGGATCCCGAACACGGCCATCACGGCGTCGCCGATGTACTTCTCGACGGTTCCCCCGTGGCGTTCGATCGCCCCCCTCATCGCGTCGAAGTAGCGTGATTGCACATCGCGGAGAGACTCAGGGTCGAGTTGCTCCCCGAGCGCCGTCGAGCCGGTGACGTCGCAGAACACGACGGTGACAGTCTTGCGAACCTCTCGGCGGGCGCCGTGGGCGTGAGCGGCGTCGAGCACGCCGGACAGAACGCGAAGTCTTCTGGGCTCTCGCGTCCGCAGCTCGGACACGTCAACATCTGCCGAGCGTACGGCTGTGGTCCTCCCGTCAACACCTGGACCACGTGAGGGTTTCGCCGCACCAGATACACTCCTTCGCGTGAATCAGGAGCAGGCCGTGTCGCTCCTTGCGCGGACCCTTCTCTTCGCCGAGCCTTGACCGAAGCCGCGCTCGCCACCCTCGCCGCCGAAGGTCATGAGCGCTCGTACAAGCGACACGTGCCGATCTTCCACGAGGGCGAGGCCGGAGACTCCTTCTACGTCGTCGTCCGGGGCGCCGTAAAGGTCTTCGTCACCTCCTCGCAGGGTGAGGAGATGGTCCTCACGACCCTCCGCGTTCCCGACACGCTGGGCGACGTCGCGCTGCTCGACGAAGGTCCCCGGTCCGCCTCGGCCGAAGCGCTCGAGCCGGTCACGCTCCTCGCCTTCGCGCCGAGCACGGTCCTCGGTCTCGCAGAGCGGGATCCCCGCATCTACGGGTCGCTCTTGCACGCGAGCGGGGCCTTGCTGCGGCGGATCACCGCCCAGGCCGCCGATCTCGTGTTCCTCGACCTCGAGGGTCGCGTCGCGAAGCTCCTCGCCGAGTCGGCCCGCGGTCGAGGGAAAGAGGAAGGCGGCTCATTCGTCCTCGATCTGGGGTTCACGCAAGGCGATCTCGCTTCGATGGTCGGCGGGTCGCGCCAGAGCGTCAACCAGATCCTCCGAGCGCTGGAAGGCCGAGGCTTCCTCGAGATCCGCCAGCAGACGATCGTGGTGAACGATGTCGGTGCGTTGCTCCACCGCGCCGGCATGTAGCGACCGTCGGGAACACGACACCCCACCGGTCGCGCAGGCGACACCCCTTGCTCCCCTTCCGCCCGATGATGCCGGCATCGAGTAGACGGAAGGAGGGGAAAGAGATGGCCACCTACACAGGTACCGGTCAGGGGAAACGAGGCGTCGGTCGGCTGATCTGGATCGCGGTCGTGGCGTTCTTGTTCAGTGCCGCCCTCGTTATCGCGCTAGCTGCACATGGGCCGCGGACGTCGACGACGCCGGCGCCCGTGCGACCGATCACGGTGGGCACGTCCGCCCCGAGAGACCCACGGTTCACGCAAGCCTGGCTCAAGCTCTCGGGCTCGGGTAAGACGCTGAGCTACCGGGTTGGTACTCCGAAGAGCGGGAACGGCTAAGGATCTCGCTCGAGGGCATCGAGGCGGGAGCGCGTCGAGGTAGGACCGCTCCCGCTGGCCCTTGCCCTCACCCTGTGCGAGCGCCCGAAGCTACAACGACTTCATGAACCTAGATCAAGACCCTCTTGAGTGGGTTTCGCCATAAGGGAATAGGGTCCAGGGATGGTGACCTGCCCTTCCTGCGGCCGTGAGAATCGCGATGGCGCCACGTACTGCGAGGCGTGCGCCACGCCCCTGGCCACCCCCGATCGCTCCTCCGACGTCCGCAAGACCGTCACGATCGTGTTCTGCGACGTGGTGGGCTCGACCGCGATGGGTGAGACCCTGGACCCCGAATCGCTCCGCCGCGTCATGGAACGCTACTTCGACGCGATGCAAGCGGCGGTCCAACAGCACGGCGGGACCGTCGAGAAGTTCATCGGCGACGCCGTCATGGCCGTCTTCGGGGTTCCGAGGGTCCACGAAGACGATGCGCTCCGGGCGGTCCGCGCCGCAGCCGAGATGCGCGAGGCCCTCGCTGCGTTGAACGCTGAGCTCGATCGAGATCATGGGATGACGCCTCGCCTGCCGGATCGGGGTGAACACCGGCGAGGTGGTGGCCGGTGAGGGAGATCAGAGATCGTGACGGGCGACGCCGTCAACGTCGCGGCACGTCTGGAGCAGGCTGCTTCACCCGGCGAGATCCTGCTGGGGGAAGACACCTTCGCACTCGTGCGCGACGCGGTTCTCGGCGAGCCGATCGAAGCCCTGCATGCGAAGGGCAAGACCGATCCGGTGCCCGCGTTCCGCCTCACCGAGGTCACGCCGGGAGCCGCCGGGTTCGCACGGCACCTCGACGCTCCGATGGTCGGGCGGGCGCGTGAGCTCGTCGTTCCTACGGGGAGCGTTCGATCGGACCGCGACGGACCAGTCTTGTCAGCTCCTCACGGTCCTCGGCGTCGCCGGCGTAGGCAAGTCGAGGCTCTTGGCGGCCTTCGTCGAGGAACTCGGTGATCGCGCAACCGTCCTCCGAGGGCGCTGCCTGCCCTACGGAGAGGGCATCACGTTCTGGCCGCTGGCCGAAGCGCTGATCGACGTCGCGGACCTCAACGAGGCCGATACGCCCTCAGGCAGCTCGGACCAAGCTCGCGGCGCTCGTTGGTCCCGCGGAGGACGCCGATCGCATCGCGGAGCGTGTCGGGCAGGCGATCGGCATCCCCGGCAGCCGAGACCGCGCCGGAGGAGACGCTCTGGGCGATCCGCGTGCTCCTGGAGCGACTCGCCGCCGAACGGCCCGTGGTCTTCACGATCGATGACCTCCAATGGGCCGAGCCGAAGTTCCTGGAGCTCGTCGAGCATGTCTCGGACTTCGCACGAGACGCGCCGATCCTGCTCGCCTGCATGGCCCGGCCCGAGCTCCTGGACGATCGCCCTGGGTGGGCCGGCGGGAAGCTGAACGCGACCTCGATCCTGATCGAACCCCTCGGTCCCGAGGAGTGCGGAACACTCGTTGCGAACCTGTTGGCCGATGACAGCGTTGACGAGGCCGTCCGCAGCCGGATCGCCGAGGCTGCCGAAGGACACCCGCTCTACGCGGAGGAGATCACCGGTCTCCTCGTGGATGAGGGTCGTCTCGTGCTGAAGGAGGGTCGATGGTTCGCGAGCAGCGACCTTTCCGATGTGCCGGTCCCCCCGACCATCTCGGCGTTGCTCGCCGCACGTCTGGACACCCTGCCATCGCAGGAGCGGCGGCTGATCGCCATCGCCTCGGTGATGGGACAGGTCTTCTACTCCGGCGCCGTGCATGCGTTGGCGAACGACGGGGCCGACGAGGTCGACGCCGGGATCACGTCCCTCGTCCGCAAGCAGTTCGTGCGACCCGAGCGCTCTGACCTGCCGGCGACGGAGGCGCTCGCGTTCCGCCACCTGCTGATCCGCGACGCCGCCTACGACGCGATCCCGAAGGCGACCCGGGCTGAGCTGCACGAGACATTCGCGGATTGGCTCGACGACGCGGTCGGGTCTGCTCGGTGAGCGAGATGAGATCGTCGGCTACCACCTCGAGCAGGCCTACCGGTATCGAACGGAGCTCGGACCGCTCGACGACCGGGCTACGGAGCTCGGCCGTCGCGCCGGGGAGCACCTGGGGGACGCGGGTCTGCAAGCGTTCGCGCTGAGACGACATGTCGGCGAGCGCAGGACTTCTCGATCGCGCCATCCGGGTCCTTCCCCCGGAATCATCCGCGGCTCCCGCTCCCTAGAAGACCGACTCGCTACCTCGCTCTTTCGGTCCCAGCGATTCGAGCTCGCAGCCGAAGCGAACCTCCGGCATATCCGTGTCGCACGCTCGCTCGGTGATCGTGCACAGGAGCAGCGGGCGGAACTGTGCGCGTTGTACCTCCGCTTCCACCGATCTCCACAGGATGTGCCCGCGGATGAAGCCCGTCGGATCGCGCATCGGGCGATCGATGTCTTCGAGGCGCTCGGCGACGAGGAGGGGCTCGCCGACGCCCTCGCCTTCCTCGCGGACCTTGCCATCAATAGCGGAAGAGCGACGGAGGCGATCACGGAGGCAGAGGCTGTCGCTCGATCATGCGCTGCGCTCGCACGCGACGATCCTCCTGATGGATGTCTGCCTGGCCTATCAGCTGGCCTTTCATCCTCGGCCCGGCCCCCGCCGGTTCGGGGTTGGCTCGACTCGAGCGGTTCGCTGAGCAGGTGAGGGGCCATCCTGCGGCGGAAGCCGCAGCGACGGGCCACGTGGCAGGGTTCCTCGCGCTCCTCGGGCGATTTGACGAAGCGAGGGCTACGGCGCGGAAGGGATTGGCGATGTTCGAAGAGCTGGGACACGCGTGGGGCGTGAACTACGCAACCGTCGGTCTGGGGGAGATCGAGTGGTTCGCCGGGAACCCACGGGCCGCCGAGGAAGACTTCCGTAGCTCGTGTGACTTCCTTCGCGGCGTCGGCAACGACTCTCAACCTGCCCGATGCGGTCATCGAGCTGGCTGAGCTCTTGGTCGCTCTCGGCCGCGACGACGAGGTGCTCGAGCAGACGGCCGAGGTCCCGAGCCTGATCGCGCCGGACGACGTGTTCCTGCAGTCGTGGTGGCGGAGGGTGCGGTCGGTCGCCCTCGCCCGCCTGGGGCACGTCGACGAAGCGACGTGACCCTGATCGAGGAATCGGAACGGCTGGCGAGGTCGACCGATTTCTTCGCCGTGATCGCCGACACGATGCGTTACAAGGCGGAGGTCCTCAAGATCGCGATTCGTCGAGAGGACGCAGTGGCCGCCGCTCAGCGAGGCCCTCGCGCTATACGAGGCGAAGGAGTTCGTCCCTCACATCAGCTGGACGCGGGCGCTGCTCGACTCGCTGACCGCATAGGCCCCCGCGAGGCGTCGGGTCGCATCTCACGCGCCCTTGTCTGGGAAGTGCGGGTCGGCTTAGCGTCGCCGCATGTCCGACATGGCTCGCACGCACCCGTTGACCGAGACCGAGCTCGCGGAGCTTCGACGACGGTCGCCTCGCTCGCCTGCAAGGAGCGATGCGCGACCACGGCATGGACGCCTGCCTCTTCTTCAAACCCTCGAACGTCCGGTATGCGACCGGCACGTCGATCATGGCCACCTACTGCCTCGGCAATCATGTCCGATGCGCCCTCGTCCCGGCCGAAGGTGCCCCGATCCTGTTCGAGCATCCCGGCTCCACCCACATCTCCGGGCGGATCGTTGAGGACGTCCGGGTGATGCGCCAGTGGGAGTACGCCGACGATGCCGCCGCGATCGCCGAGATCTGGGCGGACGAGATCGCGGACGCTCTCCGAGGCGTGGGGGTTGGAGGGAACGCGGCTCGGGATCGATCGGCTGCCTCCCGGCCCGCTCGCGGCGCTCCAGCGGCGAGGCTTCTCGATCGCCGACACCGAACGGCTGACCCTGGACGCTCGAGCCGTCAAGACCCCCGAGGAACTCATCCTCCTTCGGCTGAACGGCCGGCTCGCCTGCGCGATGCTCGAGCGGTTCGAGGCCGCGATCGAGCCGGGGGTCCGGGAGATCGACCTGCTCGCTGAGATCACCGACGAACTGCTGCGTGGCGGTGGTGAGTACCTGATCACCCGGGCCTGCGTGTCGGGGCCGAACACCAACCCCTGGAACCTCGAAGCCGGTGCGCGCCGCATGGAGGCCGGTGACCTCGTGTTCGTCGACACCGACGCGGTGGGGATCGAGGGGTACTTCGCCGACGTCTCCCGCACCTTCCTCGTCGGCGACGTGCCGGCGACCCCTGCCCAGCACGATGCGTACGGCGCCGCGCATGATTGGCTGGTCGAGACGAGCGCGCTCCTGCGCCCAGGGATCACGATGCGCGAGTTCTCCGAGCTGGCACCCAGGCTCCCGGAGCGGTACCGAGCGCAGCGGTACGAATGCCTCGCTCACTCGGCCGGGCTCGACGACGAGGGGCCGTCGATCGCGTGGCAGGAAGACCCGCACCCGAACGGGGATCGCACGATCGAGCCCGGCATGGTCCTGTGTCTCGAGGTGTACTGCGGCGACGTGGGCGGGCGAGACGGGGTGAAGCTGGAAGACCAGATCGAGATCACCGCCACGGGGGGCGTCAACCAGACGCCGTTCCCGTTCGCGAAGGCCTTGATGGGCGGATCGGACGGCGGTTAACTCTGTGCGGCGAGCGAGGGCCGGTCCGAGGAAGACCGGCCCTCGCCCGATGCCGCGCTCAGCCGACGGGAACCCCGTTGCGGAGCGCGAGCACATCCTCGGTCTTCAACGGCTTCCCGGCGATGCCCCAGTCGCCGCTGCGGACCTCCTCGACGACGCACCACGTGACACCGCGCATCGTCTCCCCCTCGATCGACACCATCGTGTCCGTGAGCTGCTCGACGATCTCGTGCTTCTGATCGTCGGTGAACACGCCCTCGATGACCTTCACGCTGATGAACGGCATGTCGTGCTCCTTCCCTTGTTCGTGCGGACCGTCCGGCGTCAGCGCCGGCGCCAGATCCGCGTCTCCCACGTGAGGCCCTCGGTGCCGGCCTCCTCGTTGAACCGCTCGCCGAGCTGCTCGGTGGCGGCGTGCATCACGTCGTGCGAGTCCCACTCGGCGAACACGCTCACCTCGCCGGAGTCCCCCGCCACCTGGAAGACCGACTGCTCGCGCGCGCCCAGCTCGGCGAACCGAGGCTCGAAGCGCTTCGCGGTGGCGACGAGCCGCTCGACATCGGGCGCCTCCACCCGCATCTGCACCAGGACCGCCATCTCGTTCCCCCTTCCCGCCGCGATCCTCGCGGCCTCACGCTGAGGTTCGTGGACCGGCGCCGCGGCGCCATCCGTGACGGGTACGGAACCGGGTACGGAACCGAGAACGCCCTGAACCCGGCTCCGAAACGGCGCCTACAATCCGGCATGGCCACGACGCCGCTGGTGGGTCGGAGCGGCGAGCTGGCGGCATTGACCAGCGCGCTCCGGGACGCGACGGATGGCGGTCGCATCCTGCTCCTCACCGGAGACGCGGGCGTCGGGAAGACCCGACTGCTGACGGAGTTCGCCGCGCATCCGCCGCTCCGCGCGCGGTTCCTGCTGGGTCGGGGCTCGGCACGCGGCCAGGCCGTCGCGTTCGGGCTGTTGATGGAGGCGCTCGACCCCGGCTTGCGGCGGCTGCCGCCCGACGACCTGACCCGCCTCGCGCGGGGACGTGGTCGGTCACTCGCCGGCATCGCGCCGGCGTTGTCGCTCGGATCGCAGCCGCGAACCACCGACCCGGCTGGCCGTCCTGGACGCCGTCGCCGCGTCGATCGAGGCCCTCGCGGCGACCGGACCGCTGGTCGTGGCGCTCGACGACGTCCATCAGGCGGACCCGTCGACCCTCGAGGCGCTCGACTACCTGGCCAGGAACCCGCCACAGGCGCGCGTGCTGCGTGATCGCCGTGGCACGGAGCGAGGCGCTCGCGGCCGATCCGGCGCTGACGGCGCTGTTCGACGACCTCCGCAAGGACGACCTGGCTCGTTCGCTCGTCATCGAGCCGCTGTCGCGCGATCAGGTCGGCGAGCTGATCGACGGGGCGACGCCCGAACCGGCCGCAGCTCGGGTTCGCCGACTGGGTCTGGGAACGCGCGCGCGGGAACCCGCTCCTGACGGTCGCCCTCGTCGAAGAGCTCGGCGATGACCCCGGCGCAGGCGAGGTGCCGGTCGGCGTGAAGGAGCGGGCACGGCGTCTCGCCGGACCGCTCGGCCCGAAGGACCGGGCCGTGCTCGAGCTCGCGGCCGCGCTCGGCCACCCGTTCACGCTCGAGACGGCCGCGACGCTGCTGGACGACCCCGATGACGAACGCCGCCTCGACGACCTCGTGCGCGCCGGGCTGCTGGTGACACGGACCGAGGACGGCACGGTCTCCTACGATTTCGTGCACCCGCTGGTGCAGGAGGCGATCTATGACGGCATCGGCGCAGCGACCCGGCGGAGCCTGCACGCGCGCATCGCGGCGACCGATGTGCGGGCGCCGCTGGACGTGCGGGCGTACCACGCGGCTCGCGGCGCGCTGCCCGGCGACGACGACGCGGTGGCGATCCTGCGCGAGGCCGCGCGGGCCGACGAACGCAACGGGTCGCACCGCGAGGCGCTCACGCACCTCCGCGCGGCGCTGCGGCTCCTCGGGGAGGGCACCGACGCCGAGCGGATCGACCTCCTGCGAGAGATCGCGTGGCAGGCGGCGATCGCGTCCGACCACACGGTCGGGATCGCCGCGCTCGAGGAGCTCGAGCCGCTGCTGGGGGACGACGCTCGCGAGCTCGCGGCGCTGAAGCGTCAGCTCGCGTCGTTCCTCGCGACCGGCGCGGGCGATCTCGACGCGGCGGCGGAGGCCGCCGACGACGCCGTCCGGCTGATCGCCGCCGGTGGCCTCGACGACGAGTTCCCCCGGGTCCTCAACGAGCTGGCGTGGATCAAAGGCGAGGGCGGCGACCTGCGAGCGCAGATCGAGGGCAGCGGCGAGGCGATCCGCCTGGCCGAGCGGGGCGGCGACTCCGTCACCGCGATGCACGCGCGCGGCGCGCACGCCCACGCGCTCGGCCTGATCGGGAGCACGGAGGAGGCGGAGGCGGCCAGCCGGCTCGCGATCGAGACCGCGCGGGGAACCGGCGAGGCCGAACAGATCGGCTGGCACACCGGCGTGCTCGCCGAGGCGCTGCTGAACGGCGGCCGGCTCGAGGAGGCGCGGAGCGAACTCGATCGCCTCCTCGAGACCCCGAACCCGAGCGACGTGGCGTACTTCTCTCGCGCGCGCCTCAACTGGCACCTCGGCCGCTGGGAGCAGGCGCTCGAGGACTGCCGCGCGATCCAGGCGATGCATCCGGTGTCTCCGTCGATCCACGCGACGTGGACGCAGTCGCTGGCCGGCGCGATCCTCGCGGGGATGGGCCGGCACGACGAGGCCGCCGCCCAGGTCCGCATGGCCGATCGCGTCTACGGCGACGGCGACTTCTACGTCTTCTCCGCCTACCACCGGTGGGCCGCGGGCTGGGTCAGCTGGCTGGCCGGCGATCTCGACCGCGCGAGCGCGCTGATGGCGCGTGCGTGTGAGCGCCTCCACGCGATGCGCGCGTGGCCGGTGCTCGGCACAGATCCTCCCCGACCTGATCGAGGTGCGCACCATCGCCGGTGAGCTGAGCGCGGCCCGACCGCGACCACGACGACGATGGAGGAAGCGTTCGCACGTTCCCCCGATCCGTTCACGGGGGTGCATCGCGCCTACGCGCGCGGCGTCCTCGAGCGCGCCCGTGGGAAGACCGACGCCGCTGTCGAAGCGCTCCGCGCCGCGGCCGTCGCGGCGGGCGGGATCGGCGCGCGGCTCATCGAGGCGCGCGCCGCCGAACACCTCGGCGCCGCGCTGACCGGCAGCGAACGCGTCGACGCGCTGACCCGCGCGGGACGGCTCTTCGCGGCGTTCCCGGCGGACGCCCTCGAGGCGCGGGTCCTCCTCGCGCTCCGCAGCGAGGGCGGCGCCGGCCGTCGCGCCGCGCAGACGATCGGCGCGCTGACCCCGCGCGAACGGGAGGTCGCCGCGCTTGTCGCGCCGGGGCCTCACGGTCCGCCACGATCGCGGAGGAACTGCACCTCAGCCCGCGCACGGTCGAGTCCCATCTGGCGCACATCTACGCGAAGCTCGGGATCTCCGGCCGCGAGGCCTCGCGCGATCGACCGGCCGCCGCGCGCTGACCCGAGGCGCCACGGACGCGATACTGTCGCGCGATGACGTTCCGGGGCTGGAAGGCGGAGGCGCTCGAGTTCTTCGACGGGCTCGAAGCCGACAACTCGAAGGCGTACTGGCAGGCGCACAAGGCCGACTACGAGACGCTCGTCCGCGCGCCGATGGAGGCGCTCCTGATCGAGCTCGAGCCCGAGTGGGGTGAGGGCAGGATCTTCCGGCCGTATCGCGACGTTCGGTTCAGCAAGGACAAGTCGCCGTACAAGACCTCCATCGCCGCGGAGCTCGGCGGCGGGTACATCCAGCTGACGGCGCAGCGGTCTCGGCGCCGGCGCGGGCATGTGGGAGATGGCGCCCGACCAGCTCGAGCGGTACCGGCAGGCCGTCGACGACGACCGCACCGGCGCGAAGCTCGAGGCGATCGTCGCGACCGCTCGGAAGGCCGGCGTCGAGGCGCAGGGCCACGGCGTGCTGAAGACCGCGCCGAAGGGCTACCCGAAGGACCACCCCCGGATCGAGCTCCTCCGCTTCAAGGGCCTGATCGCCTGGCGGGAGTGGCCCGCGGGCGCGTGGCTCGGGACGCGTCGAGCGAAGGACCGGATCGAGGACTTCTTCCAGAAGGCGCGGCCGCTGAACGACTGGCTCCGGACCAACGTCGGGCCGTCGGTCTGATCGAGCGGACGCTGAACGCGAGGCGGGGGCGGAGGCCCGCTGACGCGGCCTCCGCCCCCGGGCGGCCTTCCCTCGCAGATCGCGGACTCAGCGCTTGAGGCCGTCCTCCATGTCCATCGGAGCGCCGGTCTCCAGCAGCGACTTGAGGTCGCTGAGCACCCACGCCCAGCCGCCGCCGGCCCCGGTGTCCTCCAGCCGACCGGCCACCACGAGCGCCAGCTTCGGTGCGCCCTCGAGCTCGTGGATCACGGTGAGCTTGCTGACGCCGCCCTTGCCTTCGGCGATCTCGTACGTGAGGCGCGTGAACCCTTCCTCCGCGGCCTCGGGGTCCATCAACATCCGGAACGTCTGGACCAGCCGGCGCGGCGGGTCGGCCTCGATGACCTCGCCGTCGACCACCACCTCGGGCAGCGTGAACCCCATCGCGTCCGCCCCTCGCTTCATCGCCTCGCTCGGGTACGAGCGGTACGCGCCACCGGGGCGGAGCTCGTAGTCGGCGCGGTTCGTGTAGCCGTACTTCTCGGTCCACGCGGGGTCGGTGATCGCATCCCAGATCGCCTGCGGCGTGGCCTTGATGTACACGCGGTACACCTGGGTCGTCGTCAGCGTGTCGGTCGTCATGCCGAACCTCCTTCCAGCTCGTGCTTCAGGTCGGCGAGCGCCGAGACCTGACGCTCGGTGTACTTGTCGATCCACCGGTCGTGGACCAACCGGATCGGCACCGGGTTGAGGTAGTGCAGCTTCTCCCGGCCCGATCGGCGCGTGACCACGAGTCCCGCGTCCTCGAGGATCCGCAGGTGCTTCATCACCCCGAACCGCGTCATCCCGGCGCCCTCCTCGAGCTCCGTCAGCGTGCGGCCGTCACGCTCGAAGAGCCGGTCGAGCAGGGAGCGACGCGTCGGGTCCGCGAGCGCCTTGAACACGCGATCGTCGTCGTCGGTCACGAGGGGAGGATAGGTGACCAAACGGTCACCTGTCAAGCGGCCATCACGCGATGCCGGTGCGGATCACCGCGACCGACGAGACGATCACCACGATCACCCCGGCGAGCGCGGCGGCCGTCAGCGCGATCCGCTGCGCGCTCCAGCGCTGGATCGAGACCTTCGGGTACGTGGGCGCGAGCGCCTTGAACTCGGCGATCAGATCGCGCGGGTCCTCCTTGAGATGACGCTGGAGTTCGGTCGGGATCGCCAGGCCGACCGCGCACGCGAACGCCTCGCCGACCTCCTCGGGCGAGAAGTATCGGAGCGCGGCGTCGTAGACGCGCTGGCTGTCGGTCCGCAGCGCCATCACGAGCATCATGTTCGCGAGGTCCACGGCTTGCCGCCACGCCGAGGGACGGACCTCCAACCCCGAGACGTCGATCAGCTGGAGCCGACCGTCGACGACCAGGAGGTTCGCCGGCTTGATGTCCCGGTGCGCCAGGCCCTGGTCCCAGAGCGTCCGGATCAGCGCCATCGCCTGATCGATGATCTCGTCGTTCACCTCTGCGTGCCCGAGGGTCTGCGAGCCCTCGAAGAACTCCGTCGGCAGGAGGTACTCGCGGTTCGGGGTGAGCTCGACGATGCCGTAGGACTTCGCGATCCGGACGCCGTCGTCGTCCAGCAGCCGCAGCGCGTAGTCCTCGTACCCGATCAATCGGCGCACCGACCCGAACGGTGTCTCGTCCTCGAGCTGGCCGTAGAGGATCGTGCGCATGATCCGGTACCACCGGTCCGAACGCGCGTGGCTCGTGGCCAGGATCTTGCCGAAGATCCTGCGTGCCGTCCTCGGTGGTCATCAGCAACGGCGTGGACCCGCCCGAGCCCTCGTCGCCGAAGGCCTTCACCTCGACCACCTCGATCGCGAGCTGCTCGCGCATCGCCGTCTTCACCGCCTCGCCGCGCGCACCGGCGAGGTCGAGGTGCGCGGCGTTGCCGCCCCGGGCGTACGACACCGGGAACGATTCGTGCGGCGCGAGCCAGGAGAAGACGAGCTCGACGACCACCGCTCCGAGGATCGCGCCGTACAGCAGGGCGCTCGGATACGCGGACGCGAGCAGGATGCGGGAGGCCGAGACCAGCGCCAGCAGGACGATGACGGCCGCGCTCGCACGCACGCGGTGGCGAGCGGGAACCATCGCGTACAGGATCGTGAACAGCGTGACCGACAGCCCCACGATCGCCGCGCCCGGGAAGTAGTACGTGAGCTGGCCGTTCACCATCGGTCCCTGGATCACCGGAGATCGGCGGCGTGAGCTGGTTCGGCGCGTAACAACTGCACATGGACCGTGAGGAAGAAGAGGTCGGCGGCGGCCCACGTGAGGAGCGCGACCGACCACGTGCCGGAACCGCTTGTACAGCGCGAGGACGATGATCGCGATCCAGCGCACGAGGAGCAGCGCGCCGGTCGTCGCGAGCGCGTTGAAGACCTTCGCGATGTCGACGAGGGTCGTCGTGCGCAAGCCCTCAGCCCACCGCAGGATGCTGACGTCCACACCGAGCGGCGTCGCCGTAGGGCTCGCCGTACATCACCCGAGCGAGGATCAGCCCGATCACGCCGACGACCACCGCGACCACGACGAGCACGGTACCAGTTCGACGGACGCGGCAGCGGCGGCGGCTGACCCGACGGGCGGCGCAGCCGGCGCTTGCCGACCGCGACCCCCGGCAGCGCCTCCGCGGCGCCCTTCGTCTCCCTCATCCCCATGCGCTCGAACGCCCTCCCGGCGGTCCTGCCCGGCGGGCAGGCGAGCGGCCTCACGATACCGAACGGTCAGGCGGCGGAGCGCATCCGCCGAACCTGCAGCACGACGCCGGTCACGACGAGCGCGAGGCCGACGAGCAGCCACGGCCACGGGTTCAGGTAGTCGTCGCAGCCGGAGGCGGTCGCGGTGTGCCAGCACACGGTGCCGGGACCGCGCCGCTGGAGGAACGCCACGACGAGCGCGGCCGCGCCGACGCCGGAGATCGCGCCGAACGCAGAGGCGCCGAAGGCCGGCTTCCGCACCGCGAACCACACCGCGAGCAGGATCGCGATCGCCGCGAGGACCACGGCGGGGGTGATGAACGACACGACGCCGATCAAGCCGCCGACCCCGATGATGGCCCACACGACGAAGCCTCCCCAGGTGGGAGCCACGTGTGCGAGATCGCTCCGGTGGCGTCACGTTCCCCTCATCGGGCACTCTGAACCGGGCAGCCTCGAGGACGCAAGGTCCTCAGAGGGCGGACGCGGGCGATCGCCGGGCGTCACGAAGAAGTCCTGGTGCATCCCGGCGGCGTAGTGGCCCGAGAGGTTGCACACGATCGCGTAGTGGCCGGTGGCCATGTCGATCGTGAGCATCTTCTAGCGTGCCGGGCTTCATCGCCGGATCCCCGGTCTCGCCCACGTTCGTGAGGCCCTTGGCGTCTTCGTTGAACCGGTTCGGCTCCCCTTCGAACCCCGTCGATGGTGTCGAACGAGCCGGCGGGCTGGTCGGTCTTGAGCACCACCATCTCGTGATCCATCGTGCCGGCGTTGGTGATCAGGAAGCTCACCTTGCCCGCCGGGGCGTAGGGCTGGGACAGCTCGATCGACATCTTCGTGGACGAGGTGTCGGCCAGCGTGGCCGTGACGGGGGTCGAGCCCTTCGGGGTGACGAAGAAGTCCTGGTGCATCCCGGCGGCGTAGTGGCCCGAGAGGTTGCACACGATCGCGTAGTGGCCGGTGGCCATGTCGATCGTGAGCATCTTCTGCGTGCCGGGCTTCATCGCCGGATCCCCGGTCTCGCCCACGTTCGTGAGGCCCTTGGCGTCTTCGTTGAACCGGTTCGGCTCCCCTTCGAACCCCGTCGTGGTGTCGAACGAGCCGGCGGGCTGGTCGGTCTTGAGCACCACCATCTCGTGATCCATCGTGCCGGCGTTGGTGATCAGGAAGCTCACCTTGCCCGCCGGGGCGTAGGGCTGGGACAGCTCGATCGACATCTTCGTGGACGAGGTGTCGGCCAGGGTGGCCGTGACGGGGGTCGAGCCCTTCGGGGTGACGCAGAAGTCCTGGTGCATCCCGGCGGCGTAGTGGCCCGAGAGGTTGCACACGATCGCGTAGTGGCCGGTGGCCATGTCGATCGTGAGCATCTTCTGCGTGCCGGGCTTCATCGCCGGATCCCCGGTCTCGCCCACGTTCGTGAGGCCCTTGGCGTCTTCGTTGAACCGGTTCGGCTCCCCTTCGAACCCCGTCGTGGTGTCGAACGAGCCGGCGGGCTGGTCGGTCTTGAGCACGACCATCTCGTGATCCATCGTGCCGGCGTTGGTGATCAGGAAGCTCACCTTGCCCGCCGGGGCGTAGGGCTGGGACAGCTCGATCGACATCTTCGTGGACGAGGTGTCGGCCAGGGTGGCCGTGACGGGGGTCGAGCCCTTCGGGGTGACCCAGAAGTCCTGGTGCATCCCGGCGGCGTAGTGGCCCGAGAGGTTGCACACGATCGCGTAGTGGCCGGTGGCCATGTCGATCGTGAGCATCTTCTGCGTGCCGGGCTTCATCGCCGGATCCCCGGTCTCGCCCACGTTCGTGAGGCCCTTGGCGTCTTCGTTGAACCGGTTCGGCTCCCCTTCGAACCCCGTCGTGGTGTCGAACGAGCCGGCGGGCTGGTCGGTCTTGAGCACCACCATCTCGTGATCCATCGTGCCGGCGTTGGTGATCAGGAAGCTCACCTTGCCCGCCGGGGCGTAGGGCTGGGACAGCTCGATCGACATCTTCGTGGACGAGGTGTCGGCCAGGGTGGCCGTGACGGGGGTCGAGCCCTTCGGGGTGACCCAGAAGTCCTGGTGCATCCCGGCGGCGTAGTGGCCCGAGAGGTTGCACACGATCGCGTAGTGGCCGGTGGCCATGTCGATCGTGAGCATCTTCTGCGTGCCGGGCTTCATCGCCGGATCCCCGGTCTCGCCCACGTTCGTGAGGCCCTTGGCGTCTTCGTTGAACCGGTTCGGCTCCCCTTCGAACCCCGTCGTGGTGTCGAACGAGCCGGCGGGCTGGTCGGTCTTGAGCACGACCATCTCGTGATCCATCGTGCCGGCGTTGGTGATCAGGAAGCTCACCTTGCCCGCCGGGGCGTAGGGCTGGGACAGCTCGATCGACATCTTCGTGGACGAGGTGTCGGCCAGGGTGGCCGTGACGGGGGTCGAGCCCTTCGGGGTGACCCAGAAGTCCTGGTGCATCCCGGCGGCGTAGTGGCCCGAGAGGTTGCACACGATCGCGTAGTGGCCGGTGGCCATGTCGATCGTGAGCATCTTCTGCGTGCCGGGCTTCATCGCCGGATCCCCGGTCTCGCCCACGTTCGTGAGGCCCTTGGCGTCTTCGTTGAACCGGTTCGGCTCCCCTTCGAACCCCGTCGTGGTGTCGAACGAGCCGGCGGGCTGGTCGGTCTTGAGCACCACCATCTCGTGATCCATCGTGCCGGCGTTGGTGATCAGGAAGCTCACCTTGCCCGCCGGGGCGTAGGGCTGGGACAGCTCGATCGACATCTTCGTGGACGAGGTGTCGGCCAGGGTGGCCGTCACCACCGGGATCGGACTCGGATACCCCTCGACCGGCGCCGGCGCCGCGGCCTCCCCGCCCTGATAGCCGGGGATGAACGCGACCGTGCCGGCGACCTCCGGCGGATGGGCGCTGCACGCGGCCATGAGGAGCACCGCGACGAGCGACCGGCACGCCCGTGAGCCGGCGCCGGACACGCTTCCGATATGCGCGCATCACCTCACGCTCCCGACGGTGTCCGCCAATCAGGACGGCTCGGGGCCGTGGCCTCCCACGACCGGATGAAGGCGACGACCGCGTCGATCTGCTGCTCCGTCAGCGGACCGCCGTAGTCGTTCAGCCAGGCGGGCATCGCCGTTCCCGGGATGCCCCCTCGCACGATGTCGCGGATCTGCTGATCGGTGACGCTCGCGAGGAACTCCTTCGAGTTGAGGGCGGGTGCGCTGATCCCTTCTCCCGACGGGCCGTGGCACGTCGCGCAGTTCAGGCTCCAGAGCTGCCCTCCCGCGCTCACCCGCGCTTTCGCCTCAAGCGCATCGGCGTCGGCCCGGCGCGAGCTCTCCGTGATCCGGTAGGCCGGGAAGGACAGGACCAGGACCAGGAGCAACCACGCCTCCCGCCTGCTGCCAGCGGCGCGTCGAGCGGATGAGCTTCGCGTCGTCGCGGATGGTCTCGGTCATCAGCCGCCTCCCGCATTGCACGACGGTCCGTTCGCGGTGGTCGGGCCGCTCAGGACGCCCTGCGGCGGTCCCTCGACCACGTTGGCCGTGTCCACCTGCACCCGGCCGTCACCGCTGATCGAGATCCCGAACCGGTCCATGCCTCGCGGCGCCGGCCCCGAGACGTACTCACCGATCAGGTTGTAGACGCTGCCGTGGCACGGGCACTCGAAGCGGCCGGAGCTCTGACAGAACGGCACCCGACAGCCGAGGTGCGGGCACTTCTGATACAGCGCCCGCAGGCCGCCCTTGTACTGCGTCACGTAGAACCGGCCGCTCAGGAAGTACTTGACCGTCCCCTCCGTCGCGTAGTCGGCGACCGAGCCGGCGTCGACGATCGATCCGAACCCCTGGGCCGGCCGCGGGTTGAGGATGTCGTAGCTGGTCCAGGCGGCCTCCGCGATGAGGGCCACGCCCAGGACCTTCCACGTCCCGTTCAGGAAGCGGCGGCGGTCGACGCCCCGACCGGGATCGTCGGCGGGTGGCTCGTTCGTGAGGACCGGATCGCTCATGGTTACGGCTCCGCGTAGAGGTGATGCCACGGCCACACCCACGACCACTCGGGGCCGCGGAAGAACGTGCCGATCACCGTGAGGACCAGCGCCGTCACGGCGAGCACCGTGAACACGATCACGACGAACTTCCGGTCGCGCACCCGCCAGCCTTTGCCGCGGTCGATGTACGGGAGTGCGATCAGCCAGGTCAGCGCGGCGCCCGGGATCAAGATCCCGGCCACCATCGGTGGGAAGTGCGCCAGGAGCTCCTGGAGGCCGGCGAAGTACCACGGCGCCTTCGCGACCTCGGGCGTCTGGTTCGGGTTCGCGATGTCCTTCAGCGGCGCGTTGAACAAGATCGCCAGCACGAACACGGTGACCACCGTGCCCGCGGCCACGGCCACGTGGCGGACCAGCAGGTGCGGCCAGGTGAACACGCCGTCGTCCGGCTCCTGGCGATCCCGTTGCTGGGTCTCCTGCGGAACGACGCCCAGCATCCGGTAGCGCGGTTCGGGCTCATGCGTCGACATCGGCCACCTCCTCGAGGGTCGCGGGCGGGCTCTCTGGCCCATCCGGCTCGGGGCGCCGGTCGCTGACGGCGAAGCCGTCCTTGCGGACCCTCCAGATGTGGATCGACACGATCACGGTGATCAGTGCGGGGATGAAGTAGATGTGCAGGACGTAGAAGCGCAGGAGCGCGTCGCTCCCGACCTCCGTCCCGCCCAGCATCAGGTTCCGGACGTGACCGCCGAACAGCGGCACGTACCCGGCGATGTTCGTGCCGACGGTGATGGCCCAGAAGGCGAGCTGGTCCCAGGGCAGGAGGTAGCCGGTGAAGGACATCAACAGCGTCAGGATCAGGAGCACGACCCCGATCACCCAGTTGAACTGCCGAGGGGGCCGGTACGCGCCGGCGTAGAAGACGCGGAGCAGGTGCGCGATCACGACCACGACCATCAGGTGCGCGGACCAGCGGTGGACGTTGCGGACGAACTGGCCGAACGCCACGCTCGTGGAGAGCTGATGCATGTCGAAGTACGCGTCCGGCACGGACGGCCGGTAGAAGAACATCAGGTAGGTGCCGGAGACGAACAGGATCCCGTACAGGACGGCGGCGATGAAGCCCAAGCGCAGCGTCGTGCGTCCGCGGATGATCTCGCGGGGCACCTTCACGGGGTAGAGGTGCAGGAAGAAGCTCTGGAACGAGGTCATCGCGCGCCCGCGCGGGGTGTTCGGCCGAGGGTGACGGATCATCGACCGGCCGACCTCGCTCTCACGGAAGATCTCGCCGGGGTGGAAGAGCGACCGGTACCACTCGCTCGTACGCACGCGTCCGCCGGTGCTCATCGCGTCAGCTCCCCACCGGGACGAGCGCGATCGGCGCGCTCGACGCCTCGTTCCAGCCCTCGAGCGAGAGGGCGTCGGTCGGACACCGGTCGACGCACAGCCCGCACCGGATGCAGAGCTCCTCCTGGAGGATCAACACGCTCGAGGGCTGCTCGGCGGTCAACCCGTCGATATCGTCGGTCGGCACGATCCGGATGCAGTGCTCGGGACAGATATCGACGCAGCCGCCGCACAGGATGCAGAGCGATGGCTCGAGCATGATGTTCAGGAAGCACTGGAGGCATCGGCCGGCTTCCAGACGGGCTTCCTCTTCCGTGAAACCTAGCTCGACCTCCGGCGAGCCGATCCGCCGGCCGGTCGGCTCGGACGGCACCGGGAGCCGCGAACGCTCCGTGTACGACTCCTGCTTCGGCCCGCGCGTGACCGAGACGATCGGCAGCATCGTCCGACCGGCGAGCGACGGTCGCGGCGCCTCCTCGCCCGTCAGCTGGCGGTGGATCGACGCCGCCGCACGGCGGCCATCCGCGATCGCATCGATCAGGTTCCGCGGCCCGAAGGCGAGGTCGCCGCCCGAGTAGACCCCGGGGGCCGTGGTCGCGAGGGTCTCGCGGTCGACGACGAGGGTGTTGCGCGGCGTGACCTCGACGCCGTCTGCTGGTTCCAGCCAGGAGAGATCCGCGGTCTGACCGACGGCGAGGACCACCGAGTCGCACGCGATCGTGTCCTCGGTCCCGTCGACGAGCGACGGGTTGAACCTGCCGTCCGCGTCGAAGACCGAGGCCACCTCCAGCGTCTCGAGGCCCTCGACGCGCTCGGTCCCGACGATCCGGTTCGGACCCCGCCGGTGGAGGAGCTCGATGCCCTTCGACCTCCGCCTCCTCGATCTCGAACTCGTTCGCCGGCATCTCGACCCGGTTCTCGAGCATCACGCAGCGCACGCGCCGCGCGCCGAGCCGCACGGCGGTCCGCGCGACGTCGAGCGTCGCGGTCGCGACCGCCCCGACGGCCTCGGCCTCGGCCACGTGACCGGCATCGAAGGAGCCCGCCGTTCCGGCCGCGATCTCGCGCAGCGCGCTCCGCGCGGCGTCGAGGGCCACGTTGCCGCCGCCGACCACGACGACGTCGTCGCCGAGGTCCACGTGGTAGCCGAGGTTCACGTTGAGGAGGAAGTCGATCGCCTTGAGCACACCGTCCAGCTCGACCCCGGGGATCTGCAGCTCGCGGCTCCGCATCGCCCCGACCGCGACGAAGACCGCCTCGAACCCGTCCGCCTTGAGCGACGACAGCGAGAAGTCCTCTCCCAGCCGAACGCCGGTGCGGAGCTCGACGCCCATCGCGAGGATCGCGCGGATCTCGGCGTCGAGCAGATCGCGACGCAGGCGGTACGGCGGGATCCCGAGGACCATCATGCCCTCCGGCCTCCCGCTGCGCCTCGAACACCACCGGCCGATAGCCGTAGGTCGCCAGATCGTGCGCGCACGCCAAGCCCGCGGGGCCGGAGCCGATGATCGCGACACGCTCGCTCCGAGCCGGCGCGGTGGATGCCGCCGCCGCGTACACCTCCTGCCCGTACTGGCTCTCCACCCCGAAGCCGCTCGCACGCGAACCGCTTCAGCGCGCGGATCGCGATCGGTTGATCGATCGAGCCGCGCCGACAGGCGATCTCACACGGAGCCGCGCAGACCCGGCCACAGATCGAGGGGAACGGGTTCGGGAGCCGCGCGATCTCGTACGCCAGTTGGTCGTCTCCCGCGGCGATCGCGGCCACGTATCGCCCGGCGTTCGTGAGGACAGGACATGCTCGCGTGCACGGAACGTTGTCGTCGAACCACTCGCCGCCGACGGTCCGGGTCGTGAACCGCGCCGTCATGACCTCCTCCTCGTCTGCAATCGGACGAAGAGGGCCAGCATCGCCACCAACGCGATCGCCCACCAGAGCACCACGAGTGCGTCGCGGACCGAGGGCGAAACGCGGATCGCGAGGAACGTGAGCAGCCGTTCAGGCACCAGTGCGAAGACCACGACGCTGGCCACCACCATCGCGGCTGCCCGGATCGCCGCCCCCACCCAGGTGCCACCGTTCCCACCGCCGGACCCCACCGATCCGCTCATGGCGAGCAGCCTGGCAGTCCCGGAGCGGTCGAAGGACATGCCGAAGGTCCCGGCCGTGGGAGGGACATGTGGCCGGCGGCCCTTCAGCTCGAGGTGTCGCTCGGAGCCGGGATGTCGTCGCCCGCGAATACACAACCATTCCAGTAGGCCTCCAGACGACGGGTCCCGGACCGCCAGCCCTTCACGTCAAGGTGCAGCTCGTCGGGCGGGTCGAGGCGGCCCCAGTCGAAGTGGACCGTCACGCCGTCCGGCATCCTGTGCCTGGAACCGGTGCGGCCGCCGCGAGCTCCTCGTGAAGCTCGAGCGCCGGCTGGAACGCGGCGCCTCGGTGTGCGCCTCCAGCCACACGAACGAGCCGACGAGGCCGCGCCGGGGGTCGAGCCACACCCACGCCTCACCGCCGCGTTCGGCGATGAAGGCGGCGGCTTTCGGGGAGGTGACGATCTTCATGGCGGCTATCGAACCACGGGAGCGGGCGGGGCGCACCCGGCGCCCCGCCCGCCGACCCGATCAGGTCGACTGGATCATCGAGACGTCTTCGCCGGGGGGCACGACCGGCTCCCACGGCTTCTTCTTCTGCACGATCCAGTAGTAGAGCGCGCCCGCGATGAAGATCACCGCGAACACGGTCCAGATCACCGGGATCTTGTTCAGGAACCCGATCTTGAAGTTGAGCAACTGCTGCCCCTGCACGTAGTAGTCGGACTGCACGGGCTTCGGGTTCGAGAAGACGCGCAGGTAGTTCGACGCCGACGCCGAGCCGGCGATCGAACGCGCTTACGGCCGACGACGGCGTGAGGAAGTTGACCATCATCGCGAGGCCCCACAGCAGCGCGATGACGTTGATCACCATGCCCCAGCCGCGGAGCTTGAACGGCGGCTCCGTCTTCGGCCAGCCCTTCGTCCGCGCCCGGAGCACCGCGAGGTTGCCGAGCACGTAGCTGAGGTAGATCGAGGCCGTCGCACCGACGGCGATCACCGCGGCGCCGACGAACTGGATGAACGGCACCGCCGCGAGCGCGCCGACGATGATGCAGGTCGCGATCGGCGTGTGCAGCCGGGGACTGACCTTCGCCATCGACTTCGAGAACGGCAGCTGGTCGTCGCGCGCCATGCCGAACGCGAGGCGGATCGTGGCGGTCAGGATCGCCATGCAGCACACGAAGATCGCGGCCGACACGACGAGCAGGTACAGCGTGCTCCCCGCGCCCGACATGACCTCCGCGATGATCGTTCCCGGCGAGGCGGCGAGCGACGCCGACTCCTTCGCGATGTCGGGCGCCGCGATCAGCACGCCCCAGAGGAAGATCGCGCCGATCACGAACGCACCCAGGACGGCCGCGAGGACGGCCTTCGGCGCCTCCGCGCGCGGGTTCCGCGTCTCCTCGGCGAGGGTCGAGGCCGTGTCGAACCCGTAGATCACGTAGAGCGACATGAACATCCCGACCAGGAAGAACGGGATCGTGGTCGCCGCCGGGAAGTTCAGGTAGTTGCCGGCGTACTGGGAGCTGAAGATCACCCCCACGCCGTTGTGGTTGTGCACGGCGGCCAGGAACACCGCGAACACGACCATCCCGAGGATCTCGAAGATCACCCCTGTGTTGTTGATGATCGCGACGAGCTTCACGCCGTAGATGTTGAGCACCGTGATCACCACCAGGGTGATGACGGCGACCACCTTCTGGTCGGCGCTCCCGAGCGTGTCGTTCAGGTGCCACCCGAACATGTAGTTCAGCGCCGGGATCAGCGCGATCGGCAACGTGGCGCAGACGGACGAGACGGTGAGGATCCCCGCGAAGATGTAGAACCATCCTGTGATCCACGCGTAGCCTCGCCCGGAGAGGTACTTCGTCCATTGATAGACCGAGCCGGCCAGCGGGAAGTGGCTCGTGACCTCCGCGAAGTTCAGGGCGACGATGAACTGGAAGACGGCCACCACCGGCCACGTCCAGAACAGGCGCGCGCCGAGCGCGGACATGCCGAGGAAGAAGAGCGTGAAGATGCCGGTGGACGGCGAGATGTAGCTGAACGCCACCGCGAACGAGCTGAACGTGCCGAGGCCGCGGTTCAACTCCTGCTTGTAGCCGAACTTCTCGAGATCGGCGGTGTCGCGCGCCACCTGTTCCTCGTGCGTCGACATGCAACCCCCTCCCCTGCCCGGTGTCCGGGACATCGGGAGTCTGGCCCGACGCGCCTCGCAGCGCAAACCGCTGTTTGGGTAGCGTGGCCGGGATGGAGACGCTCGACGCCGCGGGGGTGCGGTGCCACGTGATGATCGACGGGTGGCGGACCGTCTCCCCGCGCTTCGTCTTCCGCGGCTACACGGACGACCTCCAGGGTCCGTTCGTCCGGCCGTTCCTCGATGCGGACGGCAAGCTCCAGGGCCGGCTCGCCGCCCTGCTGATCGAGAGCCGGGACGGCGTGGTCCTCGTCGACGCCGGCATGGGGAGGTTCGCGGGCGAGCTCGACGCGGGGCACGTGCACGAACGGCTCGCGGAGCTGGGCGTGCGGCCCTGGGACGTCCGGTGCGTCGTGATCACGCACGGCCACGCCGACCACGTCGGCGGGCTGATCGGCCCCCGGAACGAGCCCGCCTTCCCGGACGCCCGCCACGTGATCTCCCGCGTCGAGGCCGAGTACTGGGCCTCCCCCGACGCGGCGGCGCTGCCGGACGGCGCGTCCCTGGCCGCCACGACGGCATTGACGTCGCTCGTGGAGGCCGGAGCGCTCGATACCGTCGAGGCGGAGGCGAAGGCCGCGGGCGACGTCCGAGGTGATCGAGGCGCCCGGCCACACCCCCGGGCACCTCGCGGTGGTCGTGAACGACGCGCTGCTGTGGGCGGGAGATTCGCTCGTGTCGCAGCTGAACGTGCCGCACCCGGAGTGGACGTCGGCCGCGGATATGGACGGACCCACCAACGAGGGCACCCGTCGTGCGCTCCTGGGCCGAGCCGCCGACGAGGACCTCCTGCTCGCGGGGTCGCACCTGCCGGTCACCGGGCGTGTCCGGCGGGCAGCGGACGGCTTCGCGCTGGAGCAGGACTAGCTCAGAGGTCGCGGAGCAGCGCCAGCAGACCTTCGGGGCCCTCGACCATGACGTCGGCCGCCGCGGTGAGATCGTCGGGGGTCTCGGCGCCGATGACGGCCACCCTGGTCACCGGCACGCCGCGTCGCGCGAGGTCGCCGAGCGCGGCGAAGGCCTGCAGATCGGCCAGATCGTCACCGGCGTAGAGCGCGGCGGCGGGATCGCGTTCGGCGATCACCGCGCGAACGACCGACCCCTTGCCACCGCCGGCCGGCGCCAGCTCCAGGACGCGTTTGCCGTGGAGGAGCTCCAGCCCGTGCTGCTCCGCGATCCGGACCAGGCTCGGGCCCACGCGTTCCACCGCGGCAACCGGATCTGGGGCCATGCGGAAGTGCACGGCGATGCTCGCGTCCTTGTCCTCGAGGTGGACACCGGGCTCATCGTCGATCGCGGCGACGATCGCGGCGTGCAGGTCGGCCGGCAGCGCGAGGCCGTCCCTCGAGCCCGTAGAGCCCGACGACCTCGAGGCCCGGAACGGGCAGGAGCTCGCGGACGAACGACGCGGGACGGCCGGTCACGATCGTGACGGAGCCGGCGCGGTCGACGAGCGTCGCGAGGACATCGACGGCCCCGTCCGCCGGCACGGCGTCCTGCGGCCGGTCGACGATCGGCGCGAGCGAGCCGTCGTAGTCCAGCAGGATCGCGGCGTCGGCGAGCCGAGCACGGAGCTCCCGGAGGCTCATCGCCGCACGGCGCGCGGCACGATCCGGCTCCGGAGCCCCGAACGCCGGCCGCCGCGCAGCCGGCGTTCGGCCGGGCCGACCTCGGTGCGGGAGAGGTTCCTCGCGGTGCCGATCAGCGACACGTGGGAGAACGCCTGCGGGAAGTTGCCGACGAGCCGGTGACGGGTCAGGTCGTACTCCTCGGACAGGAGCCCGAGGTCGGTGCGGACGCTGAGCACCCGTTCGAAGAGCTCCCGCGCCTGGTCTTCCTCGCCCTGCAGCTTGAGGTTGTCGGCCAGCCAGCACGTGCACGGCAGGAACGCGCCCTCGCCACCGGGCAGGCCGTCGACGCGCGAACCCGAGTCGTAGCGGCGCACGAACCCGTCGACCAGCAACCGCTCGCGGATCGCGCGCACGGTGCCGATCATGCGCTCGTCGCGCGCCGGCAGGAACCCGACGAGCGGGATCATCAACATCGCCGCGTCCAGCTCCTTCGAGCCGTAGGACTGCACGAACGCGCCGATGTCGTCGTCGTATCCCTCGGCGCAGATCTCGTCGTGCATCTCGTCGCGGAGCGCGCGCCACCGATCGACGGGTCCATCGAAGCCGAACAGCTCGACGTCGCGGATCGCACGGTCGACCCCGACCCAGGCCATGACCTTCGAGTGCACGAAGTGGCGGCGGCCGCCCCGGACCTCCCAGATGCCCTCGTCCGGCTCGCGCCAGTTGGACTCCAGGACATCCATGATGCGGCGCTCCATCTCCCAGACCGGTTCCTCGTGCGGCAGGCCCTCGCGCGCCGCCTGGTGGAGCAGGTCGAGGACCTCGCCGTAGACGTCCAGCTGGAACTGCCGCGACGCGTCGTTGCCCACGCGAACGGGGAGCGAGTCCTCGTAGCCGGGGAGCCAGTCGAGCTCGAGCTCGGGCAGGCGGCGCTCGCCGCCGAGGCCGTACATGATCCGCAGGTCGCGCGGATCGCCGGCCACGGCGCGCAGCAGCCACTCCCGCCACTCCTCCGCTTCGCGTTCGTAGCCGGCCAGCAGCATGCTGTAGAGCGTGAACGTCGCGTCCCGGAGCCAGCAGATCCGGTAGTCCCAGTTCCGCGCGCCGCCGATCTCCTCGGGGATCGAGGTGGTCGGCGCGGCGACGATGCCGCCGGTCGGCCGGTACGTCAGCGCCTTCAGCGTCAGGAGCGACCGCATCACGGCCTCGCGCCATTCGCCGTCGTACGTGCAGGTCGAGCTCCACTCGCGCCAGAAGCGCGTCGCGGCCCGCAGCGCGTCCCACGGGTCGATCTTCGGCGGCGGCGGCTCGAACGACCGGTGCCAGACCAGCACGAACGCGAGCCGCTCGCCGGCGCGGACCAGGAAATCGGACGTCACCGTGCCGGTGGCGACCTCGACCGGCACGTCGGTCCGCAGCTCGACCGCGTCGGGGCCGGCCACCGCGGAGACCGTGCGGCGCCCCGGCCGGAGCCACGGGACGGCGAGGCCGTAGTCGAAGCGGAGCCGCAGCTCCGTGCGCATCGGGACGACGCCGCGGATCCCCTCGACGAGCCGCACCACGCGGGCCTGGCCGCGGCGAGGCGTCATGAACTCGGTGACCCGGACCAGGCCGTCGTCGACCGCGTGATCCGTCTCGAGGATCAGCGTGTCCTCCCGGTAGCGCCGGCGCGTGCGGGCCGGCGCGGCCGAGGGCGCCAGCAGCCACCGGCCGTGCTCGTCGTTGCCGAGGAGGGCCGCGAAGCAGGCGCCCGAGTCGAACCGCGGCAGGCACAGCCAGTCGATCGAGCCGTTCCTGCCGACGAGGCCCGCCGTGTGCGTGTCGCCGATGAGCGCGTAGTCCTCGAGCGGCAGGGCCATGGTGCACGACCCTACCCGACCGAGAGCGTCGAGATGTTTGCCCCGGACCAACCTCGGGTCTAGCTTCGCTCACAGCTGCGGCGTCCAGGACGGGAGGCATCGTGGACCAGATCAGGCGGCATCTCACGACCATCGTCGTGGCCTTCGTGACGGCGAGCGTGGCAGCGGGTGGTACCGCGGCGGTCGCCGCCTGTGATCAACGCGAAGAAGCTCAACGGCTACTCCGCGAACCAGCTGATCCGGGTCAGCTCGAAGCGAATCACGAGCGCGATCAACCCGCTCGCCACGGCAACGCTCGGACGACCACGTCCATCAAGGCGCCGCAGAAGGGCTACCTCGTGATCGACGCATCCTCGGCGATCGACGACAGCACGGGCGCCGAACGACGCGACCGTCTCGTGCTGGCTCACGCTCGACGGCACGAAGCTCGCGACCACCGTTCGCAGCCTCAGCGTCAGCCCGACGGAACTCGTTGATCGATCAGGACTGTGCGACCAACGTCGCTTGGCCGGTGGCCCCGGGAGCGCACACGGTCACGCTCGTCGCGCGACAACCCAGTGGTTCACCAACTCGACGTTCGGGCCGACGACGATCTCACGTCCTCTACGAGCCGTTCGGCCCGACGGGAGCGGTACCCGCTCCGGTAGCGCCGAGCTGAGTTCGCGATCGCGCCGAGCGCGGCGAGGAACTCGTCGAGATCCGGCGCCACGTGGAACGTCGGTTCGACGTAGGGCTCGAGGGCCTCGACCGTCTTGTAGCCGTTGCCGGTGATGAAGGCCACCGTCTCCTCGCCCGGCTCGATGACGCCCTGCTGGACGAGGCGCCGCAGGACCGCGACCGTCACGCCGCCGGCGGTCTCGGTGAACACGCCCTCGGTCGAGGCGAGCAGCTCGATCCCCTCGATGATCTCGCGCTCGGTGCACCACTCGATCTGGCCGTGGGTCTGCCGGGCGACGTGCATCGCGAACATCCCGTCCGCGGGGTTCCCGATCGCCAGCGAGCGCGCGATCGTGTCCGGCCTCACCGGCCGGACCTCCTCCGCGCCGTCCTTGAACGCCTGCGCGACGGGGCGGCATCCTTCCGGCTGGGCGCCGGAGACCCGGTACGGCTTCTCCTCGACGGCGCCCACGGCGATCAGCTCGCCGAACGCTCGGTGCACCTTCGTGAGCAGGGCGCCGCTCGCGATCGGGACCACGACGTGATCGGGCAGGCGCCATCCGAGCTGCTCGGCCACCTCGAAGCCGAGGGACTTCGATCCCTCCGCGTAGTACGGGCGCATGTTCACGTTCACGAACGCCCACGGCAGCGTGTCGGCGACCTCGGCGCACAGCCGGTTCACGTCGTCGTAGTTCCCCTTGACCGCGACGACCTTCGCGCCGTAGGCCTCGGTGGCCAGGATCTTCGCGCGCTCGAGGTCGTCGGGCACGAACACGTAGCAGGGCATGCCGGCCTTCGCGGCGTGCGCGGCCGTCGCGTTCGCGAGGTTGCCCGTGGACGCGCACGAGATCGCCTCGAAGCCGAACGCGCGAGCCATCGTCATCGCCACGGTCACCACGCGATCCTTGAACGAGTTCGAGGGGTTCACCGAGTCGTCCTTGATCCACAGCGTGTCCGAGCCCGAGCCGCTCGGCGAGGTTGTCCGCCCGGCGCAGCGGCGTGAAGCCGGCGCCGAGATCGACCCGGTCGATGCCGGGACCGCCGGGCAGGAGCTCCTCGTAGCGCCACAGGCTCGCCGGCCCGGACTCCACGTGTTTGCGGAACCGGTCGCCGTCGAGCGACTGCAGGTCGTACGCCGGCTCGAGCGGCCCGAAGCACTCCTCGCAGATCGTGAGGGGCTCGACCGGGTACTGCTGCCCGCAGATCCGGCACTGGAGCGCCGCGGGCGACGCGAACGCGTGCGTCACCACGTCACCGCGCCGAGGTCGGCGCCGGAGACGGTCCGCGCGTACTTCGCGAGCGCGCCTTGCGTGTAGCGAGGCTCCGGCTGCGTCCATGCGGCTCGGCGCCGCTCGAGCTCCGCGGCGTCGACCGCCAGGTCGATCCGGCGGTTCGCGGCGTCGATCACGATCTGGTCGCCCTCGTGCACGAGCGCGATCGGGCCGCCGACGAACGCCTCCGGTGCGATGTGCCCGACGCTGTATCCCTTCGTGGCGCCGCTGAACCGGCCGTCGGTGATCAGCGCCACGTCCTTGCCGAGGCCGGCCCCCGCGACGGCGGCGGTGACCGCCAGCATCTCGGGCATGCCGGGCGACCCCTTCGGCCCCTCGTACCGGATCACGATCACGTCGCCGGCCTGGATACGCCCGCCGGTCACCGCGTCGAAGGCCTCCTTCTCCGAGTCGAACGGGCGCGCGCGTCCCCGGAACTCGAGCGTCGCCGCGCCGGCGATCTTCATCACGGCGCCGTTCGGCGCGAGCGACCCGCGAAGGATCGCGGTGCCCCCTTCGGGATGGATCGGCGCGTCGAACGGATGCACGACGACGCCGTCGGGCGCGGGCGACGCCGTCGCGGCGAGGTTCTCCGCGACGGTCGCGCCGGTGACCGTCCGGCAGTCCCCGTGCAGCAGGCCGGCGTCCAGGAGCTGCTGCATCACGACCGGCACGCCTCCGACGCGGTCGAGGTCGCTCATCACGAACCGGCCGGCCGGACGGACGTCGACGAGGTGCGGCACCCGGCGGCTGATCCGGTCGAAGTCCTCGAGCTCCAGCTCGACGTGCGCCTCGCGCGCGATCGCGAGGAGGTGCAGGACCGCGTTCGTCGAGCCGGCGAGCGCCATGACGACGGTGATCGCGTTCTCGAAGGCCTCCTTCGTCATGATCTGCCGCGGACGCAGGTCGCGTTCGATGAGCGCGGTCACGGCCAGGCCGGTCTCGCGCGCCGCGACCTCCCGGCGGTAGTCGACGGCGGGCGGGCTGGCCGACCCCGGCAGCGACATCCCGATCGCCTCGCCGACCGCGGCCATCGTGTTCGCGGTGTACATGCCGGCGCACGAGCCGGTGGTGGGGCAGGCCGCCCGTTCGAGGCCGAGCAGATCCTCGTCGGAGAGCGACCCCTTCGCGTGGGCCCCGACCGCCTCGAACACGTCCTGGATCGTGACGTCCGCGCCCTTGTAGGTCCCGGGGAGGATCGTCCCGCCGTAGAGGTAGACGGCCGGCAGGTCCATCCGCGCCATCGCCATCAACATGCCGGGCTCGGACTTGTCGCAGCCCGCGATGCCCACGAACGCATCCATCCGCTCGGCGTGCATCATCGAGCTCGACCGAGTCCGCGATCAGGTCGCGGCTCATCAGCGAGGCCTTCATGCCCTCGTGCCCCATCGCGATGCCGTCGGACACGGCGATCGTCGTGAACTCGAGCGGCACGGCGCCGCCCTGGCGCACGCCCTCCTTCGCGAGCGCGGCGAGCTTGTCGAGGTGGTAGTTGCAGGGCGTGACCTCGTTCCACGAGGACGCCACACCCACCTGCGACTTCCCGAAGTCGTCCTCCGAGAGCCCGACCGCGCGCAGCATCGCGCGCGCGGGAGCCCGCTGGGGTCCTTCCGTGACCTCCCAGCTGCGCAGGCGGTCGTGCTCGCCGTCCGGCATCGGAACGAACCTCCCGTCGGTCGGGGTGGGGCCTCTCACGGTAACAACCGGAGCGCGGGCCCGACCCGTAGACTCCCCAACCGCCGTGACCTCCCAGCTCGAGATCCCGCCCGACGCCGGCCGTAGCTGGTGGCTCCGCGACGCGCTCGGCCTGCCGGAGTTCGCGGGCGAGCCCTGCCCGGCGCTCGAGACCGACACGAAGGCCGACGTCGTGATCCTCGGCGGCGGGTACACCGGGATGTGGACGGCGTGGTTCCTGAAGGAGCTCGATCCCGGCACCGACGTCGTGATCGTCGAGCAGGACGTCTGCGGGGGCGGGCCGAGCGGCCGCAACGGCGGCTTCGTGAATTCGTTCTGGGGCGACCTGGACGAGCTGGTCCCCCGGTTCGGCGACGCCCCCTCCCTCCGCCTGTGCGAGGCCGGCCAGGACTCCGTGGAGGGGATCGGCCGCTTCCTCGAGGAACGCGGCGCCGACGCCTGGTTCGCGCACGACGGGGACCTCAGCGTCGCGTCGTCGGACGCGCAGGTCGGCGAGTGGGCCGGGCTGATCATCACCGCCGACCGGCTCGGGCTCGGCGAGCTGTTCCGCACGCTCGATCGCGACGGCGTCCGCTCGATGGTCGACTCGCCGGTCTTCCGCGGCGGCGTGTTCAGCGAGAAGGGCGCGACCGTGCATCCGGGGCGCCTGGCGAGGGCGCTGCGGATCGCGTTGGTGGAGCGCGGCGTCCGCATCTACGAAGGCACGCCGGTCTCGCGCTTCGGCGCCGGTGAGCCGGCGCTCGCGGAGACCCCGGGCGGAACGGTCCGCGCGGGGGTCGCCGTGCTCGCGATCAACGCGTGGGCCCAGCACTGGAAGCGCTTCAAACGCGCGATCACCGTGCGCGGGTCCTACATCGTGATGACGGCGCCGGCGCCGGAGAAGCTCGCCGAGATCGGCTGGACGAACGGCGTCGGCGTGTCCGACTACCGCTCGGCGCTGCACTACCTGCGGACGACGCCGGACGGGCGGATCGCGTTCGGCATCGGCGGGATGCAGCCGGACCTGGCGCGGCACATCGACCCCCGGTTCGCCTACGACGAGGCGTCGATCCGCACCGCCGTCGAGGACCTCCACCGGATGTTCCCGTCGTTCCGCGACGTGCCGATCGACGCCGCCTGGGGCGGGCCGATCGACGTCTCGGGCGATCACCTGCCGTTCTTCGGGACCCTCGAGAGCGGCAACGTGCACTACGGGCTCGGCTTCACGGGCAACGGCGTCGGGCCGAGCCACCTGGGCGGACGGATCCTCGCCCACCGCTGCCTCGCGAAGTACGACGACGTGCTCGCGCTGCCGCTCGTCGACATGGAGCCGCGTCGCTTCCCGCCGGAGCCGATCCGCTCCGTGGGCGCCATGGTCGCGAACCGTGCGATCCACCGGCGCGACGTGTCGCTCGACGAGGATCGCGAGCCGAACCCGTTCGTCGACTTCGTGGCGAAGCTCCCCCGGCGGCTGGGCTACAACCTCGGCCCGTGACCCCGCGCGCGGCGCTCGGCGGCGCTGCCCCGGCAGGCCGACGTCTCGTGGTGGATGGAGGAGGCCCGTGCCGACCCGGCGCTCGAGGCCGCCGCCCCGTGCCCACCGCTCCGCGGCTCCACCGCCGCCGACGTCGTGATCCTCGGCGGCGGCTACACCGGGTTGTGGACGGCGTGGTTCCTGAAGGAGCGCGAGCCGGCGCTCGACGTCGTGCTCCTGGAGGCCGACGAGCGGTGCGGCTGCGGCCCCTCCGGCCGCAACGGCGGGTTCTGCTACGGCATGTGGGAGGACCTCCCCGCGCTCGTTCGGCATCCTGGGCGACGACGATGCGCTCCGCATGGCGCGCGCGGCCGAACGCTCCGTCGACGAGCTCGAACGATGGCTCGTCGAACACGACGTGGACGCGTGGTTCACGCGCGCCGGGCATCTCACCGTCGCGACCTCGCCCGCGCAGGACGGCGCCTGGCACGAGCTCCGTCGCCGAGGCCGCGCGGCTCGGGGTCGCGGACGGGCGGTTCGAGGAGCTGGACGCGGAGGCCGTTCGTGCGCGGTGCGACCTCCCCGGTGTTCCGCGGCGGCTACCTTCCAGCCGGCGGGCGCGACGCTCCAGCCGGCCCGGCTCGCGCTCGGCCTGCGCCGCGAGCTCCTGCGATCGCGGGGTCCGGATCTTCGAGTCGAGCCCGGTCGTGCGCATGGCCGCCGGCCCGCCCGTCCGCGTGGAGACGACGGAGCGGCGACGTCATCGCGGGACGCGGCGTGCTCGGCCTCGGCGCGTGGACGGCGTCGCTCCCGCGGTTCCACCGCGCGATCGTCCCGCGCGGCACGTACATCGTCCTGACGGAGCCGGCCCCCGAGCGCCTCGAGGAGATCGGCTGGACCGGCGGGGAAGGGATCGGCGACCTCCGGACCGCGCTCCACTACCTCCGCACGACGCCCGACGGCCGGATCGCGTTCGGCGCCGCGGCCGCGACGGCCGGCGTCGGCACCGGCCTCGGACCTCGCCTGCGCTACGACCAGCGGTCGATCGTCAAGTTGGTTGACGACTTCCGGCGGTTCTTCCCGTCGTGGGACGGCGTCGGGATCGAGGCCGCGTGGGGCGGGCCGATGGACGTGACCGCGCTCGCACCAGCCGTTCTTCGGCACGCTGCCCGGGAGGCGCGCTGCACTACGGCGCCGGCTACACGGGCGGGGGCGTCGGTCCGTGCCATCTCGGCGGGACGATCCTCGGCGGCGCTCGCGCTCGGCATCGAGGACGAGGCCACGTCCCTCCCGCTGGTGCACCGCGAGCCGCGACGGTTCCCGCCGGAGCCGTTCCTGTCGGCCGGCGCCGCGCTCGCGCAGGGCGCGATCGTGCGCACGGACGAGGCCGAGGACCGCGGCGGCAGGCCGGATCCGCTGACCCGGTTCGTCGCCGGACTTCCGCGGCGCCTCGGCTACGAACTCGGGCCCTAACATGGCGGGATGCAGCAGGCCGCGCCGATCCTCGCGGACGGGCTCACGAAGTCCTACGGGAAGAGCCGGGGTGTGGTCGACCTCTCGTTCGAGGTCCACCCGGGCGAGGTGTTCGGCTACCTCGGTCCCAACGGCGCCGGCAAGAGCACCACGATCCGCACGACGCTCGACTTCATCCGGCCGACGTCGGGGCGGATCCTCGTGTTCGGCATGGACCCGCGTGCGGACGGGGCTGCGGTGCGGGCCCGGATCGGCTACGTGCCGGGCGAGCTCGGCCTCTACGAACGACTCACCGCGCTCGAGTACCTGAAGGACTTCGCGGCGTTCCGGGGCGGCGTCCCGCGCGAACGGATCGACGGGTACGCGGAGCGGCTGAAGCTCGACCTCGACGTGCGGATCCGCGAGCTGTCGCATGGCAACAAGCGGAAGGTCGCGCTGATCCAGGCCTTCATGCATCAGCCCGACCTGCTCATCTTGGACGAGCCGACCCAGGGCCTCGATCCGCTCGGCCAGCAGGAGTTCTACGCGATGATCCACGAGGCTCGCGCCCGCGGGAGCACGGTGTTCCTCAGCTCGCACGTGATGCCGGAGGTGGAACGCGTCTGCGACCGGGTCGCGATCCTGCGCGAGGGCCGGCTGGTCACGGTCGACGACATCGGCGATCTGAAGGCGAAAGCCCTGCGCACGATCGAGTTCCACTTCACCGACCCCGTGCCCGCCGACGCGTTCACCGCGCTGCCGTCGGTGGTCGCCGCCACGGCGCAGGGCGATCGCGTCCTGCTCACGGTCCGGGGCGAGCTGGACGAGGTCGTGAAGGAGGCCGCAACGCACTCGGTCGTGGACGTCACGACGCACGAGCCGAGCCTGGAGGACATCTTCCTGGACCTCTACGCGGACGGAGCGACGACGTGAGCGCCGCCGCGCGACCGGCCCGCTCGAGCATCCCGGAGGGTTCCTCGCGAAGAGCGTCCGGGACCAGCGTCGCGCGGCGATCGGCTGGGCGATCGGGATCGCCGCGGTCGCGCTCCTGTACGCCTCGCTGTTCCCGAGCATCAAGTCCAGCTCCGCCAGCCTGCAGTCGTACATCGACAAGTTGCCCGACGCGTTGAAGAACGTGCTCGGGACCGACTACGCCTCTGCGGCCGGGTACCTCCGCGGCGAGATCTTCAGCTCGATGGGCGTCGTCCTGCTGCTGATCTTCGCGATCGGCGCCGGGGCGCGCGCGATCGCCGGCGAGGAGGAGGACCGTTCGCTCGATCTGCTGCTGTCGACCCCGCTGCGACGCTCGACGGTCCTTCGCGACAAGGCGCTCGCGGTGGCCGCGGTCGCCGTCGCGCTCGCCGCCGCGTTGCTCGTGATCCTCGTGGTCCTGGGGCCGGCGTTCCAGCTGCACCTCGGTCTGGCGGAGCTCGGAGCGGCGTGCCTGATGCTCGCCCTCCTCGCGTGCGCGTTCGGTGCGATCGCGCTGGCGGTCGGGGCTTCGACCGGGCGTCGCGTGTGGGCGATCGCGGTCGCGGCGGGCATCGCGGTGCTCACGTACATCCTGAACGCGGTCGCGCCGACGGTCTCCGGACTGGAGCCACTGCGGCCGCTGTCGCCGTTCCGCTGGTACCTCGAGCCCGATCCGCTCCTCACCGGCCTGCACCCGGCGAACGTCGCGGTGCTCGGCGGCATCGCGATCGTCGGCTACGTCGTGGCGCTCGTCGGGTTCGACCGGCGCGACCTGGCCGCGTAAGCTCACCGGGTGGCCACGAGCCACAGCCGGGACGATCCGATCGCGAAATCCTCGAGCTCGTCGTCGCGCGCCTCGAACGCGGTGAACCCTGCCTCGCGGAGCAGATCGGTCAGCGCCGACAGCGCGTACACGCGGACCGACGAGCGCTGCGTGTGCCGCTCACCGTCGCGCAGGAACGTCCAGTCGGTCTCGACGCGCCCTTCGTCCAGCCGGAACGTGGTCTCCGTCAGGACGGTGGTGTCGCCGGCCTCGAACCAGTTCCGGTCGCGGAACTGCGGGTAGATCGACTCGAGCGTCGGGGTGTCGATCAGGTAGCGCCCGCCCGGCTTCAGCGCGCGAGCCGCCGAGCGCGCCTGGGCGAGGTTCCCCTCGTCGTCGAAGTAGCCGAACGACCCCCACATGCAGACGGCCGCGTCGAACTCGGCGTCGAAGGGGAGCTCGCGCATGTCCGCCCGCTCCACGCGTGAGCACCGGCGCCACGCGCCTCCTCGAGGAACCGCTCGGTGATGTCGACGCCCACGACGTCGTAGCCCTTGGCCGCGAGCCGCCTGCCCACCCGGCCGGTGCCGCACGGGACGTCCAGGATGCGGCTCGCCCGGCTCCAGCCGGAGCGCGCGCTCGATCCGGCTCGACCTGCTGCTCGGCGTCCTCGAGCGTCTCCCAGCCGAGCTGCACCCCCTGCCACGAGGGGAGCTCGAACATCTCCTCCCACCAGGCCATCCGTCATCCTCGCGCGACGAACCCGCGGACCCGGTCGGTCGCCCGGGACAGGCGCGCGTCCTTCAGCATCACGGTCGCGGCGTTCCGGCCCGGCACCCCCATCACGCCGCCGCCGGGATGCGTCCCGGCGCCGCAGAGGTACAGACCCTTCACCGGCGTCCGGTAGTCGCCGTAGAACGGGATCGGCCGGAACGAGAACAGCTGGTCCGGGGCGAGCTCGCCCTGCGCGATGTTGCCGCCGAGCAGCCCGAACCGGTCCTCGAGGTCCCTCGGCGTCAGGACCTCGACGTGCTCGACCGCGGCCTCGAGGCCCGGCGCGTACCCGCCGACCGCGGCGAGCACCTTCTTCGCCCACGCGTCGCGCGTGCGAGCGGTGTTCGGCGTGTCGAACGGCAGGTACTGCGTGAACGCGAGCATCACGTGCTTGCCGGGCGGCGCGATCCCCTCCGGTTGATGCGCCGTCGGGAACATCACCTCGGCGTACGGATGCTGCGAGGGCTTGCCGTACTTCGCGTCGTCGAACGCCCGCTCGAGGTACTCCATCGACGGCGAGACCGCCATGAGCCCGCGGTGGACCGGTCCGTCCTGATCCCAGCTCGGGAAGTCCGGCAGCGCCGACAGCCCGACGTGCACCTTCGCCGAGCCGCTGCGGGTGCGGATGCGCTCCACGTCGTGGACCACGTCGGTCGGGAGCCGGTCGGCGCCGACGAGGTCGAGGTACGTCGTCTTCGGATGGACGTTGGACACCACCTGGTCCGCCCGCAGGACCGAGCCGTCCGCCAGCTCGACGCCGACGGCCCGGCCGCCGGAGGAGATCGCGATCCGCGCGACGTCGACATCGGTCCGGATCTGCGCGCCGGCGGCGCGCGCCGCGGAGGCCATCGCCGCCGACACCCCGCCCATGCCGTCCTTCACCCAGCCCCACGCGCCGAAGTGGCCGTCGACCTCGCCGATCCAGTGGTGCATCAGGACGTACGCCGAGCCGGGCGTCATCGGCCCGCACCACCCGCCGACGATCGCCTGCGTCGCCAGCGCCCCCTTCACGCGTGGATCGTCGAACCACTCGTCCAGCAGATCCGCGGCGCTCATCGTGAACAGCCGCACCATCTCGTGGACGTCGCGGCCGCTGAAGCGACGGAGCTTCGCGGTCGTGCGCAGCCACGCCGGCAGGTCGCCGACGCGCATGTTCGGCGGGATCACGAACAGCAGCGACTTCATCAAGCCGGCGACCCGTTCGAAGTACCGATCGAACCCGATGTAGGCCTCGGCGTCGTGCGCGTTGAGCGCCGCGATGTTCCGGACGTCGCGTCGGAGGTCACCCCAGAGCGTCAGCGAGGTGCCGTCGGGGAACGGCACGAAGTAGTCGGGGGTGATGATCGACACCTCGTAGCCGTGCCGGCGCAGCTCCAGCTCGCGGACGATCCGCTCGGGCATCAGCGAGACGACGTAGGACGCCGACGAGATCCGGTAGCCGTCCCACAGATCCTCCGTCGCGGCCGCGCCGCCGAGGACCGAGCGGCGTTCCAGGACGAGGACGTCGCGGCCGGATCTCGCGAGGTAGGCGGCGCACGCGAGGCCGTTGTGCCCGCCACCGACCACGATCACATCGTGCTGGTGCGCGCCCACGGGCCGCAGGCTAGCCTCTGCTTCTTCGGAGCCGCAAGCGCGGCAGGGAGCACGGGCATGGATGCGGACGTCATCGTCGCTGGGCGCGGGGTTCGCCGGTCTGACCGCCGCGCGCGACCTCCGGGACCGGGATCGCTCGGTGATCGTCCTGGAGGCGCGCGACCGCCTCGGCGGCCGCACGTGGACCGCCCCGATCCCCGGCACGGACGTCCCGGCCGAGTTCGGCGGGCGCCTGGTTCTCCCGGGAGGCGCAGCCGAACATCGCGGCCGAGATCGCGCGCTACGGCGTGCGGGTGCGGCCCTCCGCCGAGCACACCTACGCCTGGGTCGCGGGACGGACGCCTCCGGAGCGGGCCGGACGTCCGGCGCGACTGGGCGGCGGCGATGGGCGAGCTCCAGGGCCCGCTCGCCGACGACCGAGCGACCGCGTCCGGGACCTCCTGGCCGGCGGTGACCTCGCGGCCGCGGCCGGCGACGACGTGAGCGTGATCGAGTGGTCTCGCACGTCAGGACGTATCGGTCGAGGCGCGCGACTACCTGCTGGCGTTCGCCGCCACGATGGGCGGCGCGCCGCCGGTCGGCACAGTCGATGCTCCCGATGGTGCTGGACTCGATCGATGCGGACTACACGTTCGACTCCGGCCTACGAGGACATCAGCGAGTCGTTCACGGACGGCACGAAGAGCCTCGCCGACGCGATCGGCGACGGCCTGGACGTGCGGTTCGGCACGGTGGTCGAACGGGTGCGGCGCTCCGCGGACGAAGTGGCCGTGGACGTCCGAGGCGGCGGGACGCTCCGGGCGGCCGCGCTCGTCGTCGCCCTGCCGCTGAACGTCTGGGCCGACGTGCGCGTTCGACCCGCCGCTGGCCGACCCGAAGCGCCGCGCCGCGGCGCGGCGCCATGCCGGCGCGGTCACGAAGGTGGTCGCCGTGGCCGCGGGCGTACCCGCCGGGCTTCATCGGCACGGGCTGGGGGATCCCGCTCGAAACGGTCGCCGCGATGTACGAGGTCGCCGACGGCGTGCTCCTCATCGGTTTCGGGATCCAGGATCCGCCGGACGCGTCCGATCGGGTCGCCGTCCAGGACGCGCTCCGCCGGTTCGCGCCGGACGCCGAGGTGTTCGCGAGCGGCGCGCACGACTGGATCGGCGATCCGTATTCGAAGGGGACGTGGCTGTCGATCCCGCCCGGGTGGCTGAGCGACGGCACGTTCGCGGCCCTCGGCGAGCCCGAGGGCCGGATCGCGTTCGCCGGCTCGGACATCGCGAGCGAGGGCGCCGGGTGGATCGAGGGCGCGATCTCGAGCGGGCACGCCTGCGGCGGCTCACGTCCTGGGCCTGCTGCGCGAGGACCGCTAGACGACCCGGACGCCGTCCTTCCAGACCTGCTCGATCCGGTCCTTCAACGTCGCGACGTCGAACGGGTCTCCGTCGACGACCACGACGTCGGCCAGCTTGCCGGGCTCCAGCGTCCCGAGGCGGTCGGCCCAGCCGAGCAGCTCGGCTGCGCTCGACGTCGCGGCCACCAGCGCCTGCTCCGGCGAGAGGCCGTTCCCCGCCATCAGCTCGAGCTCGCGGAGGTTCGTGCCGTGCGGCGCGACCGGACAGTCCGTTCCCATCGCCACCCGAACGCCCGCGTCGACGGCGCGTCGGAACGAATCCAGCTCCGGGCGGCCGAGCGACGCCAGCTTCATCCGGATCGCGTCCGGGAGCCGTGGGTCCTGCGCCATCTCCTCCGTGGTGTCGCCCGCCGTCAACGTCGGGACGAGCCAGGTGCCCCGCTCCACCATCAACGCGATGGCCTCGTCGTCGAGGTACGTGCCGTGCTCGATCGAGCGGACGCCGGCCCGGACCGCGCGTTTGATCCCCTCGGGACCGTGCGCGTGCGACATCACCGGGCGGTCGAGGTCCGCGGCGGCCCGCACGATCGCCGCCACCTCCTCCTCGGAGAAGTTCGGCTGCATCGGCTCGTCGCTCACGGAGAGGAACCCGCCGGAGGACGCGATCTTGATCACGTCGGCGCCCGACCGGATCACCTCGCGGACCTTCCGGGTCACGCCGTCGACCCCGTCGCAGAGCCCGCTCGGCATCCCGGGATACGTCGTCCCCCACGGCCCGACCACGCCGCTCGGCATCCACGCGTCGGCGTGCCCGCCGGTCATCGAGAGCATCGCCACGCTGATCTGCATCCGGGGGCCGACGAGCGTCCCTTCGTCGACGGCCGCCCTGAGCCCCGCGTCCGCGCCCGAGGCGTCCCGGACCGACGTGATGCCGAGCGCGAGCGTGAGCCGGAGGTTCTCCGCCATGCGGAAGAACGGGAGGCTGAAGGGCTCGTTCATGACCCGGTACTCGTCCAGATCCTCGTGGCGCGACGCGAGGTGCACGTGACAGTCGAAGAGCCCCGGCAGCAGCGTCTTGCCCGCGCAGTCCACGCCGTCGTCGCCGTCGAGGTCCGCGCCGACCGCCGCGATCCGGCCGTCGGCGATCGCGACGTCACCGTCGGCGACCGGCGCGCCCGAGCCGTCGAAGACCCTGCCGCCGTGGAACACCGTCGTGGTCATCCGAGCGATCCTCCTGCCTCCTAGACTCCGCGGCGAACCCTACCCGCGGGAGACCGACGTGGACCTGCGACCGACCGATGAGGACCTCGCCCTGGCGCGCTCGGCCCGCGCGTTCGCCGACGAGGTGCTCGAACCGCTCGAGGACGAATGCGAGGAGCACGGCGGCCTCACGCCGGCATCGGCGGCCGCCGCGAAGCAGGCGGTGCTGGATCGTGGATTCAACGCGATCAACCACGCCGAGGAGGACGGCGGCCGCGGCTACGACCTGTTCCAGGTCATGTTGATCGAAGAGCAGTGGGGACGCGTCACGGGCGCGCTGTGGGACATCCCGTGGCGCCCGGCGATCCCCCTCGCCCACGGGACGCCGGACCAGAAGGAGCGGTACCTGCGGCCGTCGTGCCGCGGCGACCGGCGCGACGCGTACGCGATCACGGAGGCGGGCGCGGGCTCGGACGTCTCGATGGTGCAGACGACGGCGCGACGCGACGGCGCGGGCTGGGTGCTGAACGGCGAGAAGTGGCACGTGACCTCCGGCGACGTCGCCGACTACTTCCTGGTCCACGCGCACGTCGACGGCGACCCGGCGAAGGCCACCGTGTTCCTGGTCGACAAGGACGCACCCGGCGTGCGGCTCGTCCGCACGCCTGCGTACATGCACACGTTCGTGTTCGAACATCCGATCTTCGCGTTCGAGGACGTGCACGTCGGCGAGGACCAGGTGCTCGGCGCCGTCGGCGAAGGGCTCGACCTGACGCGGGACTGGTTCGTGGAGGAACGGCTGATGATCGGCGCCCGCACCGTCGGGGCGGCCACGCGGGCGTTGGAGCTGAGCACCGCGTTCGCATCGGAGCGGCGGCAGTTCGGCCGTCCGATCGCCGAGTTCCAGGCCGTGGGCTTCATGCTTGCCGACGGTGCGGCCGAGCTGATGGCCGCGAAGTCGCTGCTGTACCGAGCCTGCTGGGAGGCGGCGCGCGGGCGGCGCCGACCGCAAGCGGATCCACGCGCACGCCGCCGCGGTGAAGCTCGTCTGCAGCGAGACCGCCGGACGGATCGCCGACCGCGCGGTGCAGATCTTCGGCGGCCGTGGCTACATGCGCGAGCAGCCGGTCGAGCGCCTCTACCGCGAGCTCCGGGTCGATCGGATCTGGGAGGGCACGTCGGAGATCCAGCGTTCGATCATCGCGAACGAGTTGCAGAAACGCGGCACCGACGCGTTCGGCGGCTGGCCCGGCTAGCTCAGGTCCCGTCCATGCAGCCGGCCATCTCCGTCGGCAGGCCGTGCATGTTGAGCCCGGCGCCACCGGTCACGAAGTCGTACGCCTCGCCCTGCCACGTGCCCGGCAGGCCCGGATACGAGAGCCGGTCCAGGTCCTCCGAGCGCCACTGGAAACCCACCCAGTTCGGCGAGGCGAACCCGGACGTGTCGTAGGGCGCGACGGCGACGACCCCCGAGCCGAACCGACGCTGCTCCACCAGGAACCGGCCCTGGAACGCGGGATCGCCCTTCGCGTACGCCTTCACGTACCAGCGCCGGATGTCCTTGAGGTAGTTCTTGTTGTCGGGCGGCGACTCGGGCCCGACGAACGTGCGCATGTCGACCACCACGAGCGGCTTCCGCTCGGTCGTCGTGCGGCTGATCAGCTCGAGGGGCTGGTTCCAGAGCGACGATCCCTTCGCCGGCGTGACCCAGCCGCCCACGCAGGTCGATGCCGCGGCGCCGGCCGTGGGAGGCGGCGACGCGGGGATCGCCGGCGGCGTCGGAGGCGCGGTCGTCGGTGGCGGCGTGGCGAGCGGGCTCGGGATCGAGCCCGAGCTCTTCCCGCCGGTGCAGGCACCGAGGAGCCCGACCAGGGCGGCGAGCAGCGAGATACGGACGATGAACCTCGGCAAAGGGTGGCTCCGAACAGGTTGCGGGGCTCTGGGAGGATACCGGCCGGTACCCTCGAACGGCTCAGCACGGCTCAGCACGGCCCAACAAGGAAGGAACCTGCATCGCGATGACGCCCGCCCACCACCCGGCGCACGACGAACGGCGCGACCCGAGGCACCCCCTGCCGCTCAGCCGTCGCCGGTTCCTCGAACGCTCGGCGATGGCCGTGGCCGGCGGGGTGCTCTTCGCCTGCACCGGCGGCAAGAAGATCCCGAAGGTGACCGACAGCGTCTCGGTCGTCGACACCCAGTGGCCGATCAAGCGGGTCGTCTACGTGATGCTCGAGAACCGGAGCTTCGACAACGTCTTCGGTCGCTTCCCGGGCGTTGCCGGCGCGAAGGTCGGCGTGATGGACGGCAAGGAGGTCCCGCTCGCCCGGTGCCCGGACTGGCTCCCCGGCGACCTGCCCCACGACCGGGCCGGCGCCCTCAACTGCCTGAACGGCGGCAAGCTGGACGGGTTCGGGACCGGCGCCTACGGCGACCCGTGGGCCTACACGCAGTTCGACGGGACCGAGATCCCGAACTACTGGCACTGGGCCAAGGAATATGCGCTCTCGGATCACTTCTTCGCCTCCGCGCTCGGCCCGTCCTACCCGAACCACTTCTACTTCATCGCCGGCACGTCCGGCGGTTCGATCGACAACCCCGAGAACATCAGCACGCGGCCGATGGCGAACGGCGCGTCCTTCAAGAGCTGGGGGTGCGACGCGGTCGGCGATCAGGTCTACGTCTTCACGCTCGACGACGAGGGGCATCTCGCGAAACACTCGTCGTGCTTCGACTTCCCCACCGTCGGCGAACAGCTGACGACGAAGGGCGTCGACTGGGCCTTCTACGGCGCCGCCCCCGGCGTTCCCGGCTACTTCTGGAACGCGTACAACGGCGTGTCGCAGGTCTTCCACAGCGATCAGTTCAACGAGCACACGCGCGACGTGGAGAACGTGATCACGGACGCGAAGGCGGGCAAGCTCCCCTCCGTGACGTGGGTGACGCCCCGCTTCGAGCTCTCCGATCACCCGCCGGGAAGCTCAGCGTTCACCCACAACTGGGTGAGCGACCTCGTCGAGGCGGTGATGCAGAGCGACGAATGGAAGCACACCGCGATCTTCCTGACGTGGGACGAATGGGGCGGGTTCTACGATCACGTCGAGCCGATCCCGGTCGATCACGTCGGGCTTGGGTTCCGCGTGCCGATGCTGACGATCAGCCCGTACACGCGCCGCGGCGCGATCGACGATCTGACCGGCGAGTTCTCGAGCCCGCTGCGGTTCATCGCGGACAACTGGGGCCTGTCCTACCTGACGCCCCGCATCGCGAAGACGCACAACTTCGAGCACGTCTTCGACTTCAAGGCAGCGCCGCGGCCGCCGTCGGTGACCGGCACGCGCGTCAAGACGTACGGGACCTTCGATCAGTTCCCCGAGGACTTCCCCGGCTGGCCCCCGGGCACGGTGCCCGACCCCGGCTCCTTCTGAGGAAGGGGTCTAGGAGGGGGGCGGGCCGCCGGTGTCCGGACGGTCCGGCCGGGCGCCGATCGAACTGCCCCCGTGCCAATCCGGCTGCGAGCGCTCTCCGTTGTGCGACGGCGCGGCGTCGTCGTGTTCCTTCTTCGCCGGCTCCTTCACAACCTCCGGCTCGGTGCCACCGTCGCCGTTGCCCGAGAGGTCGATGAGGTTCACCGACGGCGTGGGCTGTTGGGGCCGCTCACCCTGCGGCTGCTGCCGCTCGGGTGCGGGCTGCTGCCGTTCCGGTGCGGGCTGCGGCTCCGGCCGAGGTCGCTGTTGCTCCGTCGGTGGCTGCTGCTTCTGGGTCGCGGGTTGCTGCTTCTGGTCGTCGCTGCGCCTTCTCGGTCGCGGGCTCCTGCTCGCGGTCGTGGCTGCTGTTGCTGCTCGGTCGCGGGCTGCTGCTCGGTTCGCGGGCTTCTGCTCGGTCGCGGGCTTCTGCTGCTCGACCTTCGACTTCGGCTTCGACTTCGGCTTCGATTTGGCGCGGGGTTTCGCCGGTTGCCGGACGACCCCGATGTCGCTCATCTCGTAGGCGATCTTCTTCGCCTCCCGGTTCCCGCTGAAGGCGCCGTCCTGGAACGCGCAGAGACCCGCCGACACGCGCACGCTGACGTCGCCGTTGCGGTGCTCGTCGTCCAGCCGGGCGCCGGCCGCCGCCTCCCACCCCACCAGCAACCCCTGCGCTTCGGGCCGGCGGAGCTCCGGCAGCACCGCGGCGAACGTGCCGCCGCCGAGGTACGCCATCGTGGACCCGTCGGGCATCGTCAGATGCACCGCGTCCGCCACCCTGCGGAGGGACTCCGCGTTCGGAACGTGCGCGACCTCTTCCTCATCGCCGGTGCGCAGACCCACGCGGAGCACGCCGACGCAGAACGTGTCGCCGGCCTCACGTGGACGCGCCGTCTCCTCGCGGAGGCGAGCCCGGAAGCTCTCCTCGTCGCTCAGCTGCGCGACCGGGGCGCGCGGGGCGGGTCGCCGGAAGCGCGGCTGCCGCTCCGCCGCCGCGGCGGCGACGGCTTCGATATCGATGGTCTTCTTCTTGGGCAGAGCCTTCGGCTTCGGGGGTTCGGGGATCGGCGCCGGGGTTCGAGCCTGCGTCCGTGGGTCGCGGGTGGCGCGCGACTCCCGCGACAGGTACCGCGCCTTCTTCATCACGGCCCGGTTCACGATGCCGCCGATGATCCATGCGCCGACACGCTCGAACGTGTCCTTCACGTCGTCCACGGCCGCGCGTGACGTGCGCGTGGCATCCGCGACGACGACGACGCCGTCGGTGAGAGGCGCCAGGTAGAGCGGGTCGGCGACCAGCAATGCCGGCGCGGTGTCGAGGAGCACCAGATCGAACTGACCCCGGAGTGTCTCGAGGAGCTCCTCCATCTGATCTCCCCCCAGCAGCACCTCCGGCGCGATCTCGCTCACGCGGCCGCTCGCGATCACCGACAGTCCCGGCTCGGTGGTGTGCTGGATCACGTCCGCCAACGGGACCAGCCCCGTGAGCACCTCCGCCAAGCCGACGTTGTTGCCGGCCCCGAACAGGACGTGCAGGCGCGGACGTGCGAGGTCGCACGAGACCGCGACCACGGTCTTCCCGCTCTGTGCCAGTGCGACCGCGAGGTTCGCGGTGGTCGTGGTCTTGCCGTCGCCCAGCCCGGGGCCCACCACGGCGATGATCTGGAGAGGTCGTCCGGCGGCGGCGTGCAACAGCGTGCTTCGGGCGGCCTTGTACGCCTGCGAGGCCGGATTGTCGGGCGCCCGCATGAGCACCGGGCGAGGATCACGACGGCCGCGCCAGCGCGAGAGCTTCGGCACGACCGCGAGCGTCGGCGCACCGAGGGAGGCCGCCATCCGGTCGCGATCGACGATCGGGTCCTTCAACCGCTCTCGGATCAGCGCGAACGCGACCCCGGCGATCAATCCGACGAACGCCGAACAGGATACCGGTCGTGATGTAGCCCTTGTTGTCGGGCGCCTTCGGTAGGTCCGGATCGACGGATAGGATCGCGGGGGTCTGCCCCGCGGACATTCCGTTCAGCTGTGACGTCAACCCGATGAGCTGGGCCTGCGTCTGCGCGGACGTGTCGCCATTCAGGATCCTCTGCTGGAGCTTGGCGATCTCGCTCAGGATCGCCTGCCGGGGTGCGTCCAGTTCCTGCTCGGTCTTCGTCCTGTCCGCGATGTACGCGCTGGCGACGACGGAAGCGCAACGTTGTGCCGACAGGGCGGTCGGGCCCTTGCACGTGATATCGAGGAGGGTCGTCGTCGACGGGTTGCTGACCGTGATGCGCTTCCTGAGATCGTCCGACGTTGATTGGAGCTGCTCCGCCACTCCCCCCGGACCCGCGAGCAATTGGTCCGAGGTGGTCATCTTCACCTCGTTCGGCATCTGCTGCATCAGGTTGCTCGCCGCGTTCGGATCGACGTTCATGGCTGCGACCGTGACCGTTGCCGTCGCCGAATACACGGGCGAACGCTGGTACACGAACCCGACGCCGAGCACGAGGAAGAGCAGGGCGATGCCGACGATCGAACGCATGTGCCGACGGATGATCCCGAGCAACTCGCGGAAGTCGATCTGTTCGTCCCGCCGGCTATCGACCATCGAGCGACCTTTCGTCGGGCACGTTCCGCTTCATGCCCCGCGGGATACCGATGTCGCCTCGAGGGACCGTTCCCGAGCTGACGAGGGCGCGCGGGGCCGTGCCGCTCCTTGCCAGTGCTCCGGGTGTGTCTGTAAGCGTACCCCAGAGTACGGAGGCCGCGGGAGGGAGCTCATCCGACGAAAGGCCTAGGCATGATGGCTTTTCGGTGGCGGACCGACGTTCGCGCACGCTGAGCATCACCCGATCGCCCGTCCGAGCGCGTCCACGACGCGATCGACCTGGTCCGCACGCAAGCGGTTGTGGAACGGCAACGCGAGCGTTCGCCGGGCGATCGACTCCGTGACGGGCAGCATCCCCTCGCGCGTGCCGAACCGCTCCTGGATGTAGGGCTGCAGGTGCAACGGCTCGAAGTAGGCACGGCTCGGGATGCCCTCGGCCGCCAGCGCGCCGATCACACGCTCTCGATCGGTGCCCTCGGGCAGGAGCACCACGTACACGAACCAGCTCATCGAGACATCGGGCCGTACCGCCGGTGGGCGGACGCCCTCGAGGCCCGCCAGCCGCTCGGCGTACATCGCGGCGACCGCGGATCGCTTCGCCAGGAAGGTATCGAGCCGGCGGATCTGCGAAACCCCGAGCGCCGCCGAGAGCTCGTCCATGCGGTAGTTGAAGCCGAGCCGCTCATGATGCAGCCACGACCCCATCTTGCCGCGGCCCTGGTTCCGCAGGCTCCGGCACAGCTCGGCCAGCTCCTCGTCGTCGGTGACGATCGCGCCCCCCTCACCCGTCGTGAGCTGCTTGTTCGGGTAGAACGCGAAGCACCCGGCGGCACCGAACCCTCCGAGCGGGCGGCCCCTGTAGGTGGCGCCGATCGCCTCGCAGCAGTCGTCGATCACCAGCAAGCCCTCCGACGCCGCCAGCACGCCGTCCTGATCGACGGGGTGACCGAAGACGTCGACGGCCATGACGGCCCGCGTCCGGGGTGTGCGTCGGGCGACGAGCTCCGCGGGATCGAGGTTGAACGTGTCCGGCTCGATGTCCACGAACACGGGCGTCGCGCCCTGGTAGATGGCCGCGTTCGCGCTCGCGGCGAACGTGAACGACGGCACGAGGACCTCGTCGCCGGGACCGATCCCGAGCGCATCGACGATCAGGTGCAACCCGGCGGTGCCGGAGCTCACCGCGACGGCGTGCGACGTGCCGGCGACCGCGGCCAGCAGACGCTCGAATTCCTCCGCGCGTGGGCCGAGGCCCAGGACGCCCGATCGCAACGCCTCGAGGACGGCGACCTCGTCCGACGCGTCGAGATCCGGCGCGGACATGGGGATGGGGGTGGATTCCATCGAACCTTCACACGACTCCCCGGATCGCCCCCGGGAGGTTCCGGGTGAGCGATGCCACGCGGTGGCTCATGCGCGATCGCCGGTTACGCGAACCACTCCGGGAGGGCGTCGACCTTGTTCTCCGCGTCGACCGGTACGACCCGATCGATGTACTCCGCCGCGTCGGGCAGCGCGTCGAACTCTTCCTTGAGGATCGAGACCCAGTACGCGTCGTGGTACTCGCCCTTGCGGTAGACGTGCCGGCGGAAGACGCCTTCGATCTTCCACCCGCACTTCTTCGCGTACGCGCCGAGCGACGGTCCGTTGAAGTCGAGGATCGACCCCTGGATCTTCTGCATCCCCACGTCGTAGAAGGCCCACGCCGAGAGCGTCTTGATCGCGTCCGTGCCGATCCCCTTCTGGGTCAGGGCCGGCGGATGCAGCTTGATCGCGCCGATCGCGTGCCGCGCCTGCCAATCGATCTCCCACAGGCCGGTCATGCCGATCCGCTCGCCGCCCGGGCCCACGACCATGAGTCGCTTGTTCCGCGGGTCGCTCGATGCGTGCTCGAGCCAGCGCGTCTGGCCGTGGACCGACACGGGGAAGTCCCAGCCGACCACCATGCCGGAGACGGTCCGGTCGTTCGTCAACATCGCGAGGAACTCGAGATCGTCGGGCTCGATGGCGCGCAGCTGCACGTACGCGCCGCGGATGGTGCTGCCGATCTCGTTCTCGTTCGCCATCAGGAAGCCTCTCCAAGGTCGTCGACCTGCCAGGGCTGCACGTCGTCCGACACGCCGCCGCCGCGAAGGACCATCGGGACGGTGCGCCAGATGATCTCCGCGTCGAACGGCAGCGACGCCCGTTCCACGTACTCGAGGTCGTACTGGATGCGCTTGCTCCACGGGAGCGAGTCGCGCCCGTGCAGCTGGGCCCAGCCGAGCACGCCCGGCTTCACGAGCAGCCGGCCACGCTGTTCGGCCGTGTAGCGCTCCACCTGCGAGGGGATCGTCGGGCGCGGTCCCACGAAGCTCATCTCTCCGGTCACGATGTTGAGGACCTGCGGCACTTCGTCGAGGCTCGACCGGCGGAGGAACGCGCCGATCTTCGTGACCAGGTCGCTGCCCTCGGGGATGTACCCCTTCCCGATGTCCTCCGCGTTCACGACCATCGTGCGGAACTTCCAGATCCGGAAGCGTCGGCCGCGGAGCCCGACCCGTTCCTGCCGGAAGAACACGGGACCGCGGTCATCGAGCTTGATCGCGATCGCGACCGCGGCCATGACCGGGCCGACGACGACGAGCGACAGCACCGCGACCACGCGGTCGATCGTGTATTTCAGTCGCAAGCGACTGGGCGGAGCCAGCGTTGGGCGAGCCTGCACGTCGTTCGTCCCTCCCAGGCACGGAGAGGCGAACGGAGCCAGGTTGACGCGGGCGGCTCGGCTCCTCTCCGACGTGATCGCAGCGTAGGCCGGGCCACTTCTGAGCGTCAATCGGCCGATGGTCTAGGCCGAAGTGACTGTTAGCCTTGCGCGCGTGACGGTGACCGAGGATCGCGAAGCGGTTGCGGCCGAACGCTGGGAGCACGGCTCGGACCTGCACTACCTGAACGAATGGGGCTCGGCGAGCTACCCCTGGGACGCGCATCCGCACTCGCTGTGGGGAAGCGCGCGCGAGGCGTTCGGGGGCTTGGCGCTCTGGGGACGTGCCGAGCTGGGGTGGGGCCGCGTGTGGGTGCCCGGCTACTACTGCGAAGAGGTCGTGCCGGCGCTCACCGATCTGGGGATCGAGGTTGCCCGCTACCGCGACTCGCCCCTCGAGCCCGGACCCGACCTGCGCGACGTCCCGCTCGCCCCCCGCGATGTGCTGATCGTCGTGAACTACTTCGGCCTGCGAGGTCCGATGACGGTCGAGGTGCCCGAGGGCGTGGTGGTCGTCGAGGACCACTCGCACGACCCGTTGGCGCGCGGCACCTCGATGTACTGCGTCGCGTCGTTCCGCAAGACGCTGGCGGTGCCGGACGGCGGCTCGGTGTGGTCCCCGCAGGGCCTCGACGTGCCGCCCGACGCGCCGCTGACCCTCGAGCACGCGCTCACCACCCTCCAACGCCTCTCGGCCATGCTCCTCAAGAGCCGGTACCTGGCCGGCGAGGACGTCGAGAAGCAGACCTACCGGGAGCTCCTGGGCGAGAGCGAGCGGCTCCTCGCCCACGGGACGCCGTCGGGGGTCGCCGAGCTCACGCGCGGATCGCTTCCGCTGCTCCCGGTCGACGACTGGATCGAGCGGCGACGCCGGAACTTCGCGACGCTCCGCGACGCGACGGCCGGCCTCGCAGGCGCCCGGCTGCTCCTGCCCGTCGACGGCGCCACCGCGTTCGTCGGTGCGTACGTGTTCGACGATCACGCCGGTCGTGAGCGGACGCGCGAACGGCTCGTGGAGAACCAGATCTTCCCCGCGCTCCTGTGGCCGACGCGGCCGGGCGCCACGGCCGAGGAGGTCGACCTCTTCGAGCGGATCCTCGTGGTCCATTGCGACCAGCGCTACGACCGTGACGACATGCTGGAGGTCGCCGCCTCGCTGTCGGGCGCGTGATCCGCGGCCGTCAGTGCGGCGTGCGGTAGGCCGGGAAGAATCCTTCGGTGTCGCGGCGGCCGGTCAGCCGCTCGTAGATCGCCGCATCGTGGATCTGCTTGCCGACCGCGACCGGTCGCAGGCCGCCCTCGTCGAACCCCAGCTTGAATCGGAGCAGGCCGTCGTCGGCACCGCCGACCCCGCCGCCGATGTGGAACACGGTGAACCCCTCGTCCTGCGCGTGCCTCGCCAGCTCGGAGAACAGCAGGAAGGTCGCGCTCGCGCCGCGTCCCGCCTCCGACGACGCCTGGATATGGCAATGCGACCACGGGAGCGCGACGAAGCAGAGCGCCGCCGCCATCACGTCTCCATCCGGCCCGAGGACCTGCGCCACCAGCTGCACCGGCCCGAGCTCGGTGCGGAGCGTGTCCCAGTACGCGTCCGGGAAGAAGTAGAAGCTCGAAGCGCCGTTGCGGATCATCGTCTCCTCGTAGAGACGCCGGAGCGTCGCGAGGCCGGGCGCGCCGCCGCTGCGATCTTCGTCGAGGACGACGGTGAGCCCGGCGCGTTCGGCCGCGCGGATCTTCCTGCGGTGCTTCGAGGTGATGCCCTCCATCAGGTCGGCCCCGGGCTCGAGCCGCCAGCCGACCGTGCCCGCCAGCGGCACGACGTCCATCGACGGCGAGGCGTCGACCTGGTTCGCGTAGAGCGGATGGAACCGGACGAACGTCGTGACCACGCGGTGCTCCTCGCACCAGCGTTCGTAGGCGTCGTGGAACCCGGCCCACGGTGGGTCGGCGCCGAACCCGATCGGACCGCCGAACCCGTAGGGCGTGATCACGTCGCTGAGTCCCGGGCTCGCCGGGCACCTCGCGCAGCAGGAACGGGAACGCGACGCCGCCGCCGGCGGCACGCAGGACCAGGAGTGTCGGTTCCCCCTCGTCCAGCACGGCGGACGCCTCGAGGTATCCCCTCCGGAGGAAGACGTCGGTCAGCCCGTCCTCCAGGAGGGCGGCGTCCCACCCCTCGCGCGGGACGCTCTGCAGCGTCGCCGTCAAGGACGCTCCGCGTCCGGCTGAACGCATCAGCGTCGCCACCGTTTCACCTTGTTGTGTCGGACCTTGTTGTGCCCGACCGCCAGCCCGGCCTGCTGCGGCGAGCTCGAGTAGTAGACGCCGAGCTCGCACGACGGATCGAAGATGTTGTATCGGACCAAGGCGTACTGGACGTTCCGCACGGTGATCGGGGTCCGCAGGAGGTAGTAGGTCCCACCCTTCCTGATCGCGCGGAATCGGTTCCCTTGGACCGTGATGTGCGACGACGTCATGTCCCCTTCGGAGTCATCGTCGTTCTGGCCGATGTAGAGGCACGTCAGGAGGCATCCCTCGAAGGTGTTCCCGATCGCGGAGCCGTGATAGACGCGTCGTTTGAACGACAGCGCCTGGTTGTGACGCCCGAAGAAGTAGTTGTGCCGCGCCACCACGTAGCCGCGAGAAGTAGAAGTTCACGCCGTAGTCCTGGTCCGCGACGCCCGGACTCGATCCAAGATCGATGAGCCGGTTCCGCATGACGAGGATGTGGCGACTGCCCGTGGTCTGGATGCCCGTGTCGTCGTTGCCGCGAGCCGTGTTCTTCGTCACGACGACGGCCGACGCGTCATCGACGGCGATGCCGCACCTCGAAGTTGACGACGGTCAGCCCCTCGAACCACCACGTGGCTCACGCCGGAGACGACGAGACCCGTGCCCGAGCCATCGCCTTGCAGGAGCACCCCCCGGAGCCCCCGCAGCGTGATCGGCGCCCCCTTCTTCCCTCCTCGCACGAAGCGAGCGGGCTGGTACCTCCCGGCGCGCACGATGACGGTGTCGCCCGCATGCGCGCGGTTCAGGCCTCGTTGGATCGTGCGGAACGGGTGCGCCCTCGTCCCCGCGTGCGCGTCGCTCCCGTTCGTCGAGACGTAGTAGATGTGGTGCCTCGAGGCGGCCGAAGCAGACGCCCGGCCCGCGGACCGCGCCCTGGTGGGCGTGGCGGCGTTCGCGGCGACCCGTGCGGTGGTGAGGACCAGCGTCAGCACGATGACGCTGGCGACCGATGACGGCGCTCGCTTCATCTCGCTCCCCTTTCTCGTGACGCGCGGCGTCACTGCTCGGTCGCGCGCTGAAGGACCTGCTCGAGCTTCCCGCCGAGGACGTGGAAGTCGTGACCCTCCTGCACGAACGCGCGGCCGCGGGCGCCCATCTCCGCCCGCTCCGTCGGAGACATCGCCAGGAGTTCGAGCACGCCGTCGGCGAACGCTTGCGCGTCGTCCGGGCGCACCGTGATGCCGGCTCCGTTGCTGGCGAAGGGGTTCCACGGGGAGTCCATCCCCACGATGGTCGGCCGCGCGACGGCCATGTAGTCGAAGAACTTGTTCAGACTCACCCCGAAACGGTACAGGGCCTCATCCCGGACGTTCGCGACGAACGCGTCCGCGTCCGCGAGCCGTGTGTAGATGGCCGACTTCGGGATCGTCTCCTCGAACATGACGTTCGTGAGTGCGAGCCGTTCCGCCTGCGCGATCAACGCGTGCTTCTCCGGTCCGTTGCCGATGAAGACCCAACGGATCCGCCCGCGGGCATCGCCGGCCTCGAGGAGCGCGGCGGCGGCGATCAGGACGCCCAGGCCGTTCGCGAGACCGTGCGCGCCCGCGTACATCAGGGTCAGCGGCTCACGGCCGGGCGCGTCGGTCGGCGGCGGCATCAGCGTGAAGTCGACACCGTTCGGGATCCAGGTCACGCGATCGGGATCGACGCCGAGTTCGACCAGGTGATCGACCCCGCCGGGAAGGACCGACACGATCTGGCTCGCGCGCGTGCTGACCGATCGCTCGAGTTGCGCGAGACCGAGCACCACCGGGTTCGCTCGGTGCATCCCGTGGATGTCGACGATGCTCGCGGGCCAGATGTCGCGCACCTCCAAGACGTACGGCACGCCGTACGCGTCGGCCACCCTCGCGGCGGCCCAGGGGGTGAGCAGATGCGGTGAGGACCCGAGCACGACGTCGGGCGGGAGCAGCCTCCCGCCCGTGTCGGCCAGCCGAAGGACGCGCCTGGTGAACGTGATCATGTTCTCCACACGATGGAGGTCGTTGACTTCGTAGGCCGGGCCGTCGACCCACACGAACCGGACCCCGTCGATGTCCTGCGTCCCGTACGTCCACGTCTTGTCCGGGAACTCGTCCAGCCTCGTTTGGTGGTTGAAGGTGCAGCAGATCAGCACGACCTGATGCCCACGCGCGGCGAGCTCCTTGCAGAGTGAGAAGGGTCGATTGCCGCCGGCCGAATACGGCGACGTCGCGTAGTGATTGATGAACCAGACGTTCAACCGTCGACCCTCGCGGCCTGCCATGGGGCCGCTGCGTCCGGCGCGCGGCACAGCAGGTCGATCGCGCTCAGGCCCGGTTCGAACGCCTCCTGGCCCTGTTCGTACGGGAACGGCTCGAACCGGGTGTACTCGACCTTCACCCCTCGCGAGGAGAACACCTGCTCGTCCATGTAGTCGGCCCCCGTGGGGCCCGAGAGGTAGACGTTCCCGCCGGCGGCGAGCACGACCGCCGACAGCAGCTCGGAGCTCGCCAACCCGGGCTCGAGCAGGTCGGAGGCCAGACGGATCTCGGTCGTGATCCCGAGGAACCCCTTGAGCAGCTCGATCCCCGGGATCGTGAACTCGACGAGTCGCCCGTACGGCCCGGCCCCGTACAAGGATTCCAGCTTCGGCCCGACCGCGTGCCAGCCGGGCGTCCTGGCGTAGGCATGGCGCAGGGTCTCCACGGTGATCGTGCGCCCACGGCCGGGAGTCGTCGATCTCGACCAGATCCGTTCGCTCCCCGTACCGGCCTTTCTTCCGCACCGGGAGCGTGAGCCACCGAGGACCCGCGTGCGTGCCGATCCGAACCCGATGCTGATAGCCGCGACGGTTGAACGGGACGATGTCCAGGAGCACGAAGACGTCCGCGAGCCGCATCTTGTCGAAGAACCCCAACCAGGGGAAGAGGTTCGGCTGGTGCGCCGCCACGCGGATCTCCTTCATATCCGAACCCGGACCGCCTCGAAGGCCTCCGCGTAGGGCGCGTGCACCTGGACGCCGCGAACCGTCGCCAGGCCTTCGATGAACGAACGGGTGAAGTACGGGACGGCCCATCTCGAGCTGGGAGCGATAGGCCTGGAGCGCTTCCCACTTCGCGTCGATGTGACGCTCCTCCAGCGTCACGAACGCGTTCGCGGAGAACGTCACGTGGTTCCACGGGTTCTCGTACCCGAGCAGCGTGAGGTCCTTGAAGGCCCGCAGGCACTCCTGGTGGACCACCTGGTGATCCTGATGGACGTCGGAGCTCGCCGGGGCGAGAGACGATGTCCGGCTCGATCCTGCGCCGCACGGCGATCAGGGTGTCGAGGACCTCCTGCCGATGGGAGTTCAGGCGGCGGACGGGATAGCCCTCGACCTGCAGGCGGTCCGGCGGGACCCCGAGGGTCCGCATCGAGTCGAGGAATTCGTCGCGCAGGAGGGTCGGCGGCTGCCCGGCGGGCACGGAGTCCTCCACCGTCGAGAAGACCAGCACATGGACCTCCGCGTGTTCCTCCAACGCCCGCGCGAGCGTCGCGCCACAGCCGAGCTCGGCGTCGTCGGTATGTGGCGCAACCGCCAGGATCGTGCCGTCGAGCCGGCCGAACAAACGATCACCTCCGCGCTTCCGTCGGTCGAACCATCATGTCACGGGGCGTCTCCGCCCCGACGGAACGCGATCGCCGCCGCTCACCAGGGACGGGTCACGTTGTCGCTCACCGTGTTCTGCCCCGGCGACAGACCGGAGGTCGACGGCGAGGACGCGAAGTACACGGTCTGCTCGCACGACGGATCGAACACGTTGTCCTTGACGACCGCGAACTGCACGTTGCGCACCGCGATGGGCGTGCGGACCGTGTATACGACCCCATCCTGCGTGACCGCTCGGAACCGGTTCCCCTTCACCGTGATGCGCACCGAGGTCATGTCGCCGTCCTGATCGTCGTCGTTCTGGCCGACGTAGATGCAGGTGTACAGACAGCCCTCGAACGTGTTCCCGATCGCGGCGCCGTCCACCACATGCCGCTTGAACGACAGCGCCTGATTGTGGCGACCGAAGAAGTAGTTGTCGACCGCCTCGACGTTGCTCGAGTAGTAGAAGTTCACGCCGTAGTCCTGCACGGCGTCGGAGGATCCCGGTGACCCCCGGGTCGAGCAGACGATTGCCGACGACCTTGACGTCGTCGACCTTCCAATTCTGGATGCCGGTGTCGTGTTGCCGTTCAGCGTATTCCCGCGGACGACGGCGTCGCGGTCTCGGCCAACGCGATCCCCACCTGGAACCTCTCGATCGTGAAGCCCTCGATGACGATGTTGCTGGACGTTCTCGGCCGTGATCCCCATGCCAGAGCCGTCGCCTTGAAGCTGAACGTCGCCGATCCCCAGCAAGGTGATCGGCGCGTCGGCCTCCCCTCCTCTGACGAACGACGCCGCGGCGTACCTGCCCGGCTGAACGGCGACGGTGTCGCCCGGCCGAGCGGCCTGAAGGCCCCGCTGGATCGTGGCGAACGGTTCCTCGTCCGTTCCTTCGTTCGCGTCGTCGCCGCCGACGGCGACGGAGAGGACCTTGCCGGTCGCGCTCGGCTGCGACGGAGCCCCGTTGCCAGGGCTCGGGCTCCACGAGTTCACGGAGGCCGGGCTCGCATGGGTCGTGTGACAGCCGGTCAGGAGCAGCAAGAGGCCGAGCACGCCGGCCGCGGCGGAACGGCGGACCATGCCTCAGGGCCCGCCCACGAGCTTCGCGTAGAGCGCAACCAGCGCCGCTGCCTCGGGGACCCAGTTGAACCGTTCGACGACGGCCTCGCGCCCGCGCTGACCCATCGCTCGAGCCGCGACCGGATCCGACAGGAGCGTCTGGATCGCGTCGGCGATCTGCGCGGGATCGCGGGGGTCGGCGAGGAGCCCGCAGCCCGCCTCCCCGATGATCTCCTTCCACAGCGGGAAGTCCGATGCGACGATCGGCACGCCCGCCGCCATGTACTCGAACATCTTCACGGGGAACGAGCGCAGGTACGCCGGCGTAGGGTGATCGAGGATCAACCCCACGCGCGATGAGCTGAGCAGCTGCTGGACGCCTTCGCGGTCCAGGGTCCCCAGCAGCGCCAGCCGCTCCCCCGGGATCGCGGACCGAAGCTCCGCCTCGAAGGAGGGCGGCGCGAACCATCCGCCCATGGCGAGCTCGGCAGGGATCGTCGCCGGCAACGAAGCCACCGCGCGGGCCATCTCGAGGCACCCGCGGCTGAGCCCGATCCCACCCACGTACGCCACGCGCGGCGGCCGGTCGACGTACGGCGCGGCGTCGGCGGCCGGCTCGAGCTCGGAGAGGATCGGATAGTTCCGCACCATCGTCACGTGGGAACCCCGATGGCGGGCGGCAACGTCCGGCGTCACGGCGACGACGGCGTCGAGCCTCGAGGTGACCGCCGGGAGGATCCAGGAAGCCACCTTCGAGACCGTCGAACGAAGGCGCGGCGGGATCCACCCCTTCCCGAGGACCTGCTCGACCAGGTCTTCGTGCGCGTCGTAGACCACGCGCGCCCCACCGAACGCCAGGAACGGAGCGATCATCAGAAGCTCCGGGTCGTGGAGGTGGTAGAGCTTGGCCCCCGACGAACGGGCGACCCGCAGGATGCGCCAGCCGCCGACGAAGGCCCGTCCGATCCGGCGCCGGGGGATCGGGACCGACCGGACGTTCGCGAACGCGTATCGACCGGAGGTCACGGCCGGATCCGCGCACACGAGGACGACGTCGTAGCCGGCCTCCGTGAGCGCGCGACACTCCCGATGATAGATCCGCGTGTCGAAGGCGGGATGGACCGAGGTCAGATGCGCCACCCGCGTCACGGCGAGCTCCCGCTCGCCAACGCGACCAGCTCGCGGTATACAGCTCTCCCGCGCTTGCCGACGGCATTGTTGTTGTGCCACAAGAGGACGAACTCCCCGCCGACCCGTCGACAGGCCGAGATCATGCCGCCAACCTGGCCCAGGACAGACTCGACAGGCCCGCGCTGGAGGGAACGCGGCTGCAATGACACGTCCATGACGATCAGTGGGTGCTCCCATAACGGCAGCACAACTCGTCGTGTCAGGTCGAAGACGGGAAAGGGGTGGCATGTGCCGCATCGGAAGCCTGGTTCCTCGGCGTAGCCGAGTGTGGAGTCCGAGCTTGCCCCAGCATCGGCAAGATGGCTCCAAGTGTCGGGCGTCTTCCAACGGAGGTAGTGCTGTCGAGCGGGGATCTCGCCTACGTCCTTTCCAGCATCCGCGATCGCAACCCGAAGAGCGCCCATCTCCAGAGCCAGCTGTTCCGCATTCACGTAGGAGTTGTAGCTGCCGTGCAAACCGATCTGATGTCCCCGCTCGAGAACCCGCCGGATCAACGCCCGGATCGGTCGATCGGATAACGAGTACGCGGCATCCATCGCCGAGGGGGGTTCGGCGCCGGCTTGCCAACGCGGGCGAGCGAGGATATTGAAGAGGGCCCTTTGCCCTGCGGCCTCGGCGACATCCATCAGGAACTCGAACGAGTAGTTCGGGTCGCGAGAGAAGCCGCTGCCCCGAGCCATGGGGAACGAAGCGAGGCGCGACCCCGCCAGAACGAGGTCCCTTCGAACACTGACATCGGCCGCTGTTCGTCGGATCAGGCCGCGTGCACCGTCTTCGAGGGCCGCCACCGGTCGATCAACGTCGTGGGTCAGATGCACCCGGTAGCTGGAGGAGTGCGGTCCGGCCTTGGGGATAACGCCCGCGGCGCGCAGCGCCCAGGAGAGCACGTAGACGTATTCATCGACCAGCGGACGTCGATGGAACCCCTCACGCCAGGCGACCGATGCCGTCATCGGGAACCGCCCGTGTCGATCCAATTCGACGTCCATCACCTCCTCGTAGCGGGTGATCGCCATGAAGATCCACCCGAGGAGGTCGAATCGGATATGCACGTTGCCGTCCGACCTCTCGACGGGGCGCTCGGCGTTGAACGGCGCCGCCAGCGGGAGCGAGCCCGAGGTAAGGCCAGCCGATAGGGCATCGTCCGTCACCCGCCACAGGAGGAAGTGAGTCGAGGGGATGCTCGCCGGCGATAGCCGCAGATCCTCGGGCAGCGCAAAGAGTCCATCCGAAATGATGACGGACCCTGGAGCGCCCTCGCGCGTGATCGCGGTGTCGGAGCGATCCTCCACGACGGATCGAACGTCCAACCCGAGCCGCTCCTGAAGCAGAACTGACAGCACGTAGCGGCGCTCCGCCGACCAAGCGCGCGAGTGACGAACCTCGATCATCGACCACTCGGTCCGGGGCTCGCCTCCGAACGGCGCTGCCGGGCGATCGAGTGCTTCGACATGACCGCGAGATCCCGGAGATTCCTCGGGAAGAGCGATAGGAAAGGCGTCAGCTCGCCGCCCCAGCCGCGCCCGACGGAACTCCAGAGCGGGCCGAACGCAGTGGACATGCGTTCTCTCGTCTTGGCCATAGGATCAGCGGCTCAGGCCGCGACCTTCACGCCCGTCGGGAAGACCGGCGTCTCCGGGAGAAGACTCGCTTGGCGCGCCAAGCCCGCCGAGACGATGGCCATCCCTATCGTGACCCAGAACAGCCGGTTGTCATTCACGTCACCACTGACCATGGCGTTGATCACCATGAACGTGAGGAGCATCGACGTCGACCAAGCCCGCGAACCCGACGGCTGCGCGACGGGCTCTCCACCAGACGACGCCGACCCACATGACGAAGACGGTGGCGATGATCACACCCTCCTCGATCAAGAACTCGAGCACGATGTTGTGCGGATACGGGATTCCTGCGAACCGGCGTGATGGATTCGAACCCTCCCCAACCCAATCCCCAGATGACTCGATCGCTCCTGAGCGTGGTCGCGATAGAGGCTTCCCGGGAGGTTGGAGGAGGTGTCATTCCCGGAGGCGGTCTCGATCACCCGCTCCCGCGCGTACTGCGGCGCGCTCACGAACCCGACCCACAGCACGACGCCACCAAGCCCGATCACCGCCACGGCCCCATCCGGCGGGTACGCCCGGAGAAGAACAGGCCGATGACGATCGCGGCGATCGCGGCCAGGAGCGGCCCGCGCGAGCCCGAGCTCAGCATGGCGAGCCCCGCCGTCACGGCGGCGGGTACGGCCACCCACCATCGGATACGCCGCATCACCAACCCGACGACGGCCACGATCAGCAAGAGCCCCGACGCACGCCCCAACTCGATCGTGGTGCTCGCCAGACCGGTCGACCGGAGCACCCGCATAGCTCGCGACCGTCTTTGGATCGAACACCCCGCTGAGCCGAGGATGAACCCGACGCCCGACAACGCCCAGATCAACCACTCGAGTTCCCGGCGGGTCGTGCACAGGATGCAGTGGGGCGATGAGACGCGAGCGCACTCAGGGTGAACAGGCGCTGGACCTTCTCGGTCGCATAGACCGTCGACGATGCATCGATCGTTCCGGGCAGCACCAGGAGCCAGAAGAACGCCGCGACCAGCAGCGCGCGACCGTGGGATGCTGTCCGCTCGTCACGCAAGACGTACGCCGCAGCGCCGAGGCTCAGCAGCGCCAGGAGCAGCGTGAAGTCGACGGGCAGCGCGCTGAACGGCGGGATCGTCCTTGAAGTTCCCCGCGAACACGAAGAACGCGAACGCGACGATCCCCGCACGTCTCACCGGAAGGCACCGACGATCCGCTCGACCGTAGACGCGTCGAGCGAGGGGGACATCGGCAGCGAGAGCACCGTGCGAGCAGCCTCTTCGCTGACCGGCAACGCCTCGATCGCCGACGTCTCGTACGGCGGGAGCCGGTGGCACGGCACCGGGTAATACACCATGGTGTCGATCCCCCGGTCCGCCAGCTGGTCGCGGACCGCGTCACGGTCGCGATCGGTGAGGCGCACGGTGTACTGGTGGAACACGTGCTCGGTGCCGGGCTCCTCGTGCGGCGGCACGACACCGTCCACCGTCGAGAGGCCCTCGGTGTACCACGAAGCGATCCGGCGCCGGGCATCGTTCGTCGCGTCGAGACGCGTGAGCCGAACGCGGAGGATCGCGGCCTGGAGCTCGTCCAGTCGAGAGTTGTAGCCGATCGTCTCGTTCGCGTACTTCGCGATCGAGCCGTGCGCGCGGAGCTTCTGGGCCATCTCCGCGACGGCGTCGTCATCCGTGACGACCATCCCCGCGTCGCCGAAGGCCGCCAGGTTCTTGCTCGGGAAGAAGGAGAACGCGGCGGCGTGCCCGAACGTGCCGAGCTTCGTGCCGCGGTAGCGCCCACCGGTGGCCTGGGCGACATCCTCGACGACCTGGAGACCGTGCCGGTCGGCGATCTCCATGATCGGCTCCATGTCGCATGCCGCCCCGTACAGGTGGACCGGGAGGATCGCCTTCGTCCGCTCCGTGATCGCGGCTTCGATCAGGGCGGGATCGATCGTGAACGTGACGGGGTCGATGTCGACGAAGACCGGAACCGCGCCGACGTTGCTGATGGACTCCGGCGTCGCGAAGAAGGTGAACGGCGTCGTGATGACCTCGTCACCCGGTCCCACGCCGAGCGCCCGGAGCCCGATCACGAGCGCGTCGGTCCCCGAATTCACCCCGATCGCGTGCTTCACGCCGAGGTACGACGCGAACTCGCTTTCCAGCGCACCGACGTTCGGCCCCAGGATGAACCGCCCCGATCGCACCACCGTTCGGATCGCGTCCATCAGGTCGTCCCACTGGGCCTCGATCTCGGGCAGCAGATCCAGGACCGGGACCCGCGACGGCGCCACCTTGCTCATCGCCCCTCCAGCTCCAAGGTTTCGCGATCGGTCTCACGATATCGCCGACCGCACTGAACGCATGCCGCGACCCCATCCTCTCCGACCGTCAACGCCTGGCCGCAGTCGCACGCCCAGCCGATGCGGCGAGCGGGGACCCCTGCCATCAGGGCGTTGCTCGCGACGTCCTTCGTCACCACCGCGCCGGCGGCGATGAACGCCGATCCGCCGATCGTGATCCCGCACACGATCGTGGCGTTGGCTCCGATCGTGGCACCCCGGCGCACGAGCGTCGTGGCGTAGCGCTCCTCCGGCGTCGGGAACGCGGCGCGCGGGTTCCGCACGTTCGTGAACACCATGCTGGGACCGCAGAACACGTCGTCTTCGAGCGTCACGCCCCGGTACACCGCCACGTTGTTCTGGATCTTGCAGTCGTCGCCGATCGATGCTCCGTCGGCCACGAACACGTTCTGGCCGAGGCTGACGTTGCGACCGACGGACGCGCCGGCCATCACGTGGGCGAAGTGCCAGACCTTCGTGCCGGCGCCGATCTGCGCCCCATCGTCGACGATCGCGCTCGGATGCGTGAAGTAGTCGCTCATACCGGCGCGGCGAGCTCTTTCATCTGCGCGTCGGCCTGACTGAGGACCCTGATCACCGCGACCGCGCTCGCTCCGCTCGACCGCGGCTCCGAGCCGTCGCGGACGCACGCCAGGAAATGCTCGAGCTCGTAGCGAAGCGGTTCGGGGTCGCCGCGGAACACGACCTCGGAACCGTCGTCCTGGACCGTGAGGTTCGCGTTCACCCGCCTCCGGTGCAGCTGCACGGTCTGCGTCAGCTCGTCGTAGACCGCCATCGCCTCGGTCCCGACCACGGTCAGCCGCCGACGCCGCTCCGGCCACAGCCAGGAGTTGTGGATGTGCGCCTCGGCGCCGTTCTCGAACCGCATGTGCAGGTGCATATCGTCCTGCACGCCCGGCTGGATGATCGCCTCGCCCCAGGTGGCGGTGCGCACCGGCTCCTGCCCTTCGAGGTACAGGATCGCGGCGACGTCGTGCACCCCGAGGCTCCACAGGCTGTTCTCGACCGTTCGAACCGTCCCGAGGCTCAGGCGGTCCTGGTACAGGCTCGCGACCCAACCGAGACGGCCGCTGCGCAGGAACTCCCGCATCCAGACGATCGCGGGTTGGTAGAGCAGGAGGTGGCCGACCATCAGGGTCCGCCTCGCCGCCTCAGCCTCCTTCACGACCAGCTCCGCGTCGTCGACGGTCAACGTGAACGGCTTCTCCACGAAGACGTGCTTGTCCGCGTGCAGGGCCTCGATCGCAAGGGAAGCATGGGTCGTGGCCGGCGTCGCGATCACCACTGCGTCGATGGCTGGATCGCCGAGGATCGACCTGGTGATCCTCCGTGATGCGCACCCGATGCCCGTAGGCGGCGGTCAGTTCCGCCCGGATCGCGGGGCTCGGATCAGACACCGCAGCTAGTGCACCCAGCGTGTCCAAGTTCGAGACGAGATTGCGGCCCCATCGGCCCGCGCCCAGGACTCCCACCCGAACGTCAGTCACCTCATACATGGTCTGCTGTCCTCCGTCTGGCCGACACGTTCCCCCGAACAGGCCTCGGATGCTGCACGTTCGGGAGCTGGGTCTTGCCTACAGCGCATGCAGGATATACGCTCCCCCACGGGCGCGCCTTCGGCCGAAAGTCGCGCCTTCGATACCCCCGGTCGTGTTGAGGAGAAGGAACCTTCTCAGTATGACGCGCTCCGTGCACGAAGGCCGAGTGTGGTTGCGGGTCAAACTCGCGATCGACCTCGCGATCTGGACCGCTGCAGCCTTGGTCGCCTTCCCGCTCCGAGCGCCCAACAGGATCGGGGAGATGTGGGTCCTCATCCCCTTGTACGCGCTCGCCGGGATGTCGATCAAGGCCATCGTGTTGCTCGCGTTCGGTCTTCCGCGGCAGGTCTGGGAGCGCGTCACGATCGAGGATCTGCTGCGGATCGTCGGCGCCGTGGCGACCGGGACCGCGGTGCTCTTCGTCATCGGACTCGTGTGGTACGGGCAGGCGGACCTGTTCCCGCGAACGGTCCCGTTGATCGAAGGCGTCGTCGCGCTCGTCGGCATGTCGGGGGTGCGCGTGCTGGCCCGCCTTTCCGCAGAACGTCGATGGAGGCTCCACGCGAAAGCCGGCTCCCAGCGCGGTCCGCGTCGTGTGCTGCTGGTCGGCGCCGGCGACGCCGGGACGCGCATCGGGTGGGAGATCCGCCGACACCCCGACCACGGCAAGCAACTGGTCGGCTACCTCGACGACAATCCCGCGAAGCGACGGCTGAAGATCGCCGGATCGAGCGTCCTGGGCAGCGTCGAGGACCTGCCGCGCGTCGTGAAGGAGCAACTGGTCGACGAGGTGCTCATCACGATGCCGGCGGCGGGCGGGAAGGCGACGCGTCGGGTCGTCGAGGTGGCCCGGGACGCGGGCATCGGCTACCGGATCCTCCCGGGCGTCACGCAGGTGCTCGTCGGCGAGGCGCAGCTGGCGGGCATCCGGGCGGTGAAGGTGGAGGACCTCCTCCGCCGCAAGCCCGTGCCGCTCGACCTCCCGGCCTCGTACCTCCAGGACCGAACCGCGCTGGTCACGGGCGCCGGTGGCTCCGTCGGCTCGGAGCTGGTCCGGCAGATCGCCGGGGCGCAGCCCGGCAAGGTCATCCTGTTCGGGCACGGCGAGAACACGCTGCACGACATCGGCCGCGAGCTCCGAAGCACCGTTCCCGAGCTCGATTTCACGATCGTCATCGGCGACATCCGTGATCGCACGAAGGTCATGAACACGATGGAGCAGTTCCAGCCCTCCGTCGTCTTCCACGCGGCCGCCCACAAGCACGTGCCGCTGATGGAGGCCGATCCGGACGAAGCGATCCTCAACAACGTGGCGGGAACGCGCAACGTCGCGGAGGCCGCGCTCGCGAACGGCGTCGCTCGGTTCGTGAACGTGTCGACCGACAAGGCGGTCCATCCCGCGTCCATGCTCGGGGTGACGAAGTTCCTCGCCGAGCGGGTGGTCCGGATGGTCGGCGCCGCCGCCGCGGAAGACCAGGTGTTCGCATCCGTGCGCTTCGGCAACGTCCTCGGCAGCCGCGGCTCGGTCGTCCCGATCCTCGAACAGCAGATCCGCGTCGGGGGGCCGCTCACGCTCACCGACCCGCGGATGACGCGCTACTTCATGACGATCCCGGAGGCCAGCCGGCTGGTCGTCGAGGCCGGCGCCCTCGGCGTCAACGGGGCCGTGTACGTGCTCGATATGGGCACGCCGGTGATGATCGTCGACCTGGCGAAGGAGATGATCCGGCTCGCGGGGGCCGACGAGGACGACATCCAGATCGTCTTCACGGGCTTGCGTCCGGGGGAGAAGCTGCACGAAGAGCTCTTCACCGACGAGGAGGAGCTTTCCTCGACCACCCTCGAGCACATCCACATGGCCACGCACGAATGCGCGGAGGACGAGGACGGTCGCGCGCTGATCGAGCTCCTGATCTCCGCCGCCGAGCGCCGCGACTGGTGGGAGATCGACCGCTGCCTGGCCAGCCTGGTGCCCGACTACCACCGAGTGGGACTCGTGGCGCCGACGCAGCACCTGCTGGGCAACGCGATCGGCAGCTGATCCAACCAACCGCTCAGAGCACGCGCGGGTAGCGCGGCGCGAACGACCCAGGAACGATCCCTAGAGCCGCACGACGTTGTCGTGCGGAGCGTCGCCGTAGGCGTTGCGCGTGTCGAAGACCAACGACGCCTGCTCCGCGATCCGATCGAGGTCGTAGGAACTGTGCGGGGTGAGCAGCAACACCAGATCGGCGTTCGCGAGGCCCTCGGCCAGGTCGGTCCGTTGGATCCTGCCGCCGTTCAGCGGCGCATCCTCGACGAACGGATCGTGGAACGAGACCTCGGCCCCCTTGCGGTAGAGCGCCTGCATGGCCATCAGCGAGGGGGATTCGCGCATATCGCCGACGTCGGCCTTGTACGTCACGCCGAGCACGAAGATGCGACTGCCTCTGACGGCGCGGCCGACATCGTTCAGGATCTCGGCCACACGGCTGGCGACGTAGTTCGGCATCCGCTCGTTCACGTCCTGGGCGGCCTCGAGCACGCCGAAGCGCCGGCCGGTTTGGCGCCGCACCTGCCACGAGAGGTAGGTGGGATCCAGCGGGATGCAGTGCCCGCCGATCCCCGGCCCCGGATAGAACGGCATGAACCCGAACGGCTTCGTCGACGCCGCGTCGATGACCTCCCACACGTTGATGTCCAGATCGTGGGTGAGCATCGTCAGTTCGTTCACGAGGGCGACGTTGATGTGCCGGAACGTGTTCTCGAGGAGCTTCGCCGTCTCGGCCGTCCGCGTCGATGACACCGGGAAGACCTTGTCGACGAGTTGCCCGTAGAAAGAGATGGCGGCTTCCGTCGCCTCGGGCGTGGTGCCGCCGACCACGCGCGGCGTGTTCCGCATCGTGAACTCCGCGCTGCCGGGATCGATCCGCTCCGGGGAATACGCGAGGAGGAAATCGACACCGGCCCGCAGGCCCGATCCCTGCTCGAGGAGCGGAAGGAGGAGCTGGTCGGTCGTTCCCGGGTACGTGGTGGACTCGAGGACGACGAGCGAGCCGGCGGCGAGGTGCGCCGCGACATCGCGACCGGCCGCCTCGACGAAGCTCAGATCCGGCGCGCCGTCGCGCAGCGGCGTCGGCACGCAGATGAAGATGAACGAAGCATCGGCGATCGACTCCGCCGACGTGGAGAACGAGAGGTTCCCGCTCTCGATGGCGGCACGGAACGTCCCTTCGTCCACACCGGGGACCGCGAGCTCACCACGAGCGAGCGCGTCGGTGCGGGCGGCGTTCACGTCGATGCCCGTCACGCGGAACCGTTGCGCGGCGGCGGCCGATGCAAGCGTCAGGCCGACGTATCCCTGGCCGACGACCGCGACGTTTCCGGTTCGCTGCGCGACCTTCGAGGGCAGATCACCCGTCGCAGCAGCGCCGCTCAACGGAACAACCCCTCGAACGGGCGTGCGGAGCACAAGGGAACAGATGTGCTGTGCGGGCGTTGCATCTCGATGCTCAGACGCACCTCGTCACCTCCAGGAGCGCCTTCAAAGCGACCCCTCCTCGCGATACCGTTGTCCTTCACTACTACGGACGAGAGGGTGAGCCCTCACCTGCCCTCCCGGCCGGTGTCTACGTAGCCGCCCATACGTCAAAGGACGTAGGAAGCACACTAGAACGCGGAGCGCGTTCCTGCAAGACCCGATCTGCGACAAGTTCGCCTCTTTCCTCCTGCTTCGGCCCGTTCGGGCCGTTCGGGATGGGTCATCGACGAGGAGCGAGCCACGTAGCGCGCTCATCGGGCCCGCCGCAGCGACGCTCGGAACGCCTCCTCGAAGCCGATACCGGACCCCTGGTTTCTCCCTCCCGAAAGGATGGTGCGCCGGCCGCCCGGCGCTCTTATACTCATGGCAGGCTTCCCCTTTCCCGCAGGGCAGGTCGGATCGTGAGGGAACGGTTGGAGCCACTCGCAGTCGAGATCGGACGGGCCCTCCGTCGGGCCCGACAGCGGCGTGGGATGACCCTGCGCGGCGTCGGAGCCGCTTCGAACGGGCGCTTCATGGCGACCTCCGTCGCGGGGTACGAGCGCGGCGAGCGGAACATCAGCCTCGAGCGCTTCATCTTCCTGTGCCAGCTATACGACGTTCCTCCGGACCGGCTCCTCGCGGAGATCCTCCGGGCCACCGAGGGACGACCGGAAGCCCAGATCGACCTGACGACCCTCGAATCCCTCGGCTCCGCTGAAGGGGCCCTCGTCTCGGGATTCGTCCGGCAGGTCAGCTCGCTGCGACGCGAACCACCGACCGAGGCGGTGTCCCTGCGAGCAGGCGACGTCGCCGCGCTCGCGACCGCCTCCGGCCGGACGGCCGAGGAGCTCGAAGAGGCCCTCGCGAAGGCCGCTCGCAGATAGACCGCCGGATCTCCGGCGGACAGCCGGCGCGTCGTAGCCTCGTACGCGATGACACGGACGAGCCACGTCGCCCGCAGTGCGTCGACGGCGGTCCTTCGTGGCCGTGATCGGCGTGACGACGGTCGCCCTCGTCGTCCTGTTCCGCCCGGGTGGGCATGCTTCGTCGGTCGACGCCGGCGGGCCCGAGTCTCATCGGTGGAGCCGGCCACCGCAGCCACGCCGTCGGCGGACGCGGGCGGGGTCGACGCCTGGCTCGCCTGGATGCCGGGTGGCTTCCCGGCCGGTTTCCGCACGCGGATCGCACGGGTCGACGGCCTTTCGACGACCGTCGTGGTGGCCGGCGACACGCTGTGGATGACCGCGAGCCACGACGCCGGCGGTTCGATCGTGGACCGGCCCACGCCGCCGTACGCGATCCCGATCGACGCGTTCGCCGTGGACCCGGCCGCCTACGCGCCGTTCCTGCCCGCCTCGGATCGCGCTCGGGTCGTCGCGGCGCTCGATGCCGGGAAAGCGGTGCTGGGGCAGCGCTCCGCCGACCTACGACGGCTCGGTCCGGGCGGAACGATGTCCTTCGGCCCCTCCACGGTCGAGGTCGGCGCGGTCGTCCCCGACGACGAGGTCGGATGGTCGGAGTTCCTCGTCAGCAGGGATGTCGGCGAGCGACTCGGCATCGCCCACGATCGGTACCTGCTCGCGTTCGGCGATCCCGGCCTCACGCTGTCGCGCTTCACCGGCGACGTGCGGACGCTGCTCCCGGCGGACACGCCGCTGCGGACCGTGCGCCCCGGCGGCACGCGATTCGTGCGGGTCGCGAGCGGCGTCGATCCGCCGATCGTCATGAAGGAGGTCTTCGGGGAGTTCGACGCCTATCCGCAGAGCGCCGATCCCGCGTACCTGACGATGGACACGTCCTGGTACGACGCGCACATCTCGACGCGGTCGGTCCCGCTGCTCGGCGACGTCACGTGCAACGACGCGCTGTTCCCGATGCTCATCGGCGCGCTGCGGCAGGTGCAGGCCGCGGGCCTGGGCGGCGACATCCACGTCTACTCCGGCTGCTACGCGCCGAGGACGGTGGCGCGGTCGACGATCGCACCGCCCTCGCAGCACGCGTACGGGGCCGCGATCGACATCAACGCGCCGGAGAACCCCTACGGCGGCACGCCGACGATGGACCCGAGGATCGTGAAGATCTTCGAGCACTGGGGGTTCGACTGGGGCGGAGACTTCCTGATCCCGGACGGCATGCACTTCGAGTACGGCGTCGCACCGACCGGCTAGGCTCGCGACGTGCCGATCGTGTATCTCCGAGCGCCGCTGCGGGAGCTGGCGGGCGGCAACCGTCAGGTCGCGATCGACGGCGCCACCGTGGGCGCGGTCCTGCGTGTCCTCGAACAGGATTGGCCGAAGACGACCGGCTGGATCCTCGACGAACAGGGGAGGATCCGCCGGCACGTCAACGTGTTCCTGAACGGCGAGACCGTGCGCGAAGACGCGACCGTTGGACCGGACGATCGCCTGCACGTCCTGCCATCGATCAGCGGAGGAGGTTGAGATGCACCAGCTCTTGGTGGGAACGAAGAAAGGCCTGTTCGTCCTCCGTGGGGACGCGCCCGGGAACTTCCGCGTCGACACGCGGGCGTTCGACGGCCAGGTCGTCGAGTTCGCGGTGCGCGATCCTCGGACCGGGCGCACGTTCGCCTCCGTGACGAACGGATTCTTCGGCCCTCGGTTGATGTGGACCGATGACGTCGCGGGCGAGTGGCACGCGGCCGAGGGGCCGGCCTTCCCCGAGGGGACGGACCTCGCCGTCGAACGGATCTGGGTCGTCGTCCCGGGCGAGGCCGACGGCCTGCTGTACGCGGGGGTCGATCCCGCCGCGCTGTTCGTGAGCACGGACGGGGGTGAGAGCTGGTCGCTGAACCAGGCCCTCTGGACCGAACGGATCGAAGGCGATTGGCAGCCGGGGTTCGGAGGGCTCGCGCTGCACTCCATCTGTCCGTGGCCGGGCGACCCGCAGCGGCTGGCGATCGGCGTGTCCGCGGCCGGCGTCTGGCTCACGGAGGACGGCGGCGGGTCGTGGCGCCCGGGCTTCACCGGCCTCGTGCCGGAGTACCTGCCGGAGGAGGCGCGGGAGGGCTCGAACGAGTTGTGCGTGCACAACATGCATCGCGCGCCGGATCGGGCTGAGCGCCTGTTCATGCAGTTCCACGGCAGCGTGTACCGGAGCGACGACGCCGGCGAGACCTGGAACGACGTGGCCGCCTCGCTCCCCAGCGGGTTCGGCTTCCCCCTGGCGATCGATCCGGACGACCCGGACAGCGCATTCGTGATCCCCCTGACCGGTTCCGAGGATCGGGTCACCCCGGGCGGAGCCGTTCGTGTCTACGGCACGCGCGACGGCGGAGCCTCGTGGAACGCCCACGGTGATGGCCTGCCGGTCCACGACGCGTGGCTCACCATCCTTCGGCAGGCCTTCGGCACGTCCGGTGCCGGCGAGGACCTCGGACTGTGGTTCGGAGCGACCAGCGGCGAGGTGTTCGGCAGCGTGGACGCCGGCGCCACCTGGTCGACCGTCGCCCCACGACTCGCCCCGATCACCAGCGTCCGCGCCTCCGCCTGAGCGGCTCCCCGGCCGTGTCAGACCCGGGCGGTACGGTCTGCGCATGGGTGAGGTCATCTCGCTGCGGGACTACCGGCGGACCCGGTCCGGGGCCGGCGGCGCGCTCGGTCGCCTGGATCGTGCGGTGCGGCGTCTCGACCCGCTCGTGCACGCGCGCGCCGCGGCGCTGACCCCCACCATCGAACGCGAACTGCGGGTCATCGCACGCGCCGTCGCCGAAGGCGCACCCGCGCGCGCGGCGGAGCGCGCCGAGCGCCTCGCCGGGATCCTCGAACACCCGGCCGCCTCGGGCTGACCTCCTCGGGGCTCCACGACGCCCGGCATACACTCGGGCGACGTCATGGACGACCTTTCCCGGAGCGCATGGATCCGCGGCGCGACCGCGTTCGTGGTGATCGCGGTCGCCGGCGTCACGCTCGTGTACGCCGCCGGCCGCATCGGCTCGCAACCCTCAGCGTCCACGACCCCGTCCTCCCCCGCACCCAGCGCGCCGGCGAGCCCCGCCGGGACCCGCACGCCGGAGGCTTGGCTCGCCTGGGTCCCGGGCGGCGCGCCCGACGGCTTCAGCGAAGGCCTGACGGCGATCCCGGGGATCACCGATACCACGACGGCGACGGCGGACATCGCCTGGCTCATCGGCTCCCGCAACGCCGCCGGCGTCATCATCGATAGCCCCTCGCCGCCCTACATGATCCCGATCGACACGACGGGCGTCGATCTCCGATCGTTCCCGTCGTTCCTGCCGCAACCCGAGCGCAGGCAGGTCGCCGCGTTGCAGCCCGGCGAGGGGATCCTGTCCGAGTCGGCCGCCCAGCTCCGCGGCGTGGGCCGGGGCGCGACGCTCACGTTCGACGGCAACGTCGCGATCAAGGTCGTGGGCACGCTCCCCGATCAGATGATGGGGGGCTACGAGCTGCTCGTCGACCGCGCGACCGGACAGCAGCTGGGCGTGACCCACGACCGCTACGTGCTGTTCCACGTCGGTCCGTCCGCGCACCCGACCCCGCAGGCGCTCGCGCAGAAGATGGAGCAGTACCTCCCGCTCGGTGTGCCGCATCCGATCGTCGAGGTTCGCGAGCCGGGCGCGACGACGTACCTCCGTGCGAACGACGGTGAGCTCCCGCCCGTCCTGTTGAAGCGACGGTTCGGTGAGTTCACGGCGTATCCCGACCCGAACGCGCCGGGGCAGCTCCAGATCGACCCGACGTGGGTCCAGAACCACATCGCCTCGCTCTCCGTCCCGGCGTTCGGCACGGTCACCTGCAACGAGAAGATCCTGGGGGTCCTCAAGGCGGCCGGCACACAGCTCGAAGCGGCGGGTCACGCGGCCGACGTGACGAGCATGGGCCAGTGCTTCATCGCGACGGCGGCGCCGACCGATCCCGAAGGACCGCTCACCGCGCGACCGTTCGGCGCGGCGATCGCGATCAACCCGGCGACGAACAAGCCCGGTGACCCGCCCGAGCAATCGCCCCAGCTCGTGAAGGTGCTCTCCCGGGCGGGGTTCGGATGGGGCGGCGCGGACGCCTACCCGCAAGGAGCGCTGTTCCGGTTCCGCGGCAAGCCGACGATCAGCGACTGACGCGGCGTCCGCGCATCCGGGGATATCGCCAAGAGCGAGGGGAGCAGGTATCAGGCGCTTGTCCGCACGTGCCCCGGGAGCCGGAGCCATCGCTCCGGGTCCTGGGACATGCCTCCCGCGGCATGACTCGCGCGTGGGTTCTGCTCCCCTCGCGGGTGCCTCTCGGCATCCGGTACGACCGTACACCCGTCGCGCGCGAAGGAGCAACGGGACGCGGCGACGCGACCGACGGAACGCCTCAGGCGGATGCGCGGCGGTCGCGCGAACGGAGCATGACCCACACCAACACCGCCGCGACCGCCGCGACGCCCACGCCGGCGGCAGCGAGGCTGGTCTTCGGGGCCGGGACCGCCGAGGCGATGCGGCTGCGCAGCCGCACCGGGCTCCGGAAGTCGCGGATCTCCCAGCCGCGCTCGTCGGCTTCGCGGCGGAGGTCCTTGTCGGCGTTGACGGCGACCGGGTGGCCGACCTCGAGCAACATCGGCAGGTCCGTGATGGAGTCCGAATACGCGTACGACCCCTCCAGATCGAGGTCGACGCGGGCGGCGAGCTGGCGGATCGCGAGCGCCTTCTGATCACCGTACGCGTAGAACTCGAGCTCGCCCGTGTACTTCCCGTCGACGCCCACCTGGGCGCGCGTGGCGATCACGCCCGCGACGCCGAAGTGCCGGGCGAGCGGACGCACGACCTCCTCCGGCGAGGACGACACGATGTAGATGCGACGACCCTCGCTCCGATGCAGTGCGATGAGGTCCAGCGCCTCCTGATACACGTACGGATCGATCACGTCGAGGATCACGTCCTGGACGAGACGTTCGACCTGGGCGCGGTCCCATCCCTTCGTGAGCTGCAGCATGCCTTCCTTCAGTCGGTCCATCTTCTGCTCGTCCGCGCCGACCAGCAGGTACACCAGTTGCGCGTACGCGCCGCGCAGCAACTGGCCGCGCGAGACCATGCCCGCCCGGTACAGCGGCCGCGAGAGCGCGAGCGAGGACGACCGGCTGATGATCGTCTTGTCGAGGTCGAAGAACGCCGCTTCCATACCTGTGCATCATCGTAGGTTGGGGAGCGGACATTGAGGGGAGCGGGGTGATCCCCGCTCCCCTCACGCGTCAGATCGAGGCTCGGGCCACGCAGGTCTGGCCCGGAGCGATCGAGGTCGCACGTGCGACGACGCGGTCGGTCCCCGCGGCGTTCGCCGTCAGCACATCGCACGGTGAAGGATCCGCTCGGCGCGTGCGTCATGCGGCGCCCGGCCAGAACTCGGGTGCCGTTGTGGACCAGGAGGACCCGCCAGACCTTCCCAGCGATGTTCTGATCGACTTCGAACTCGACCTCGATCCGGCCGTTGTCGGGCTTGAGCTTCAGCGTCCAGTGCGCCGCCCCCGAGCAGGTTCCCCGGCGCTCGACGCCTCGGGTGCGCGCGTGCGAGACGTTAGCTGCGCCGGCGAGGCTCGCTGCGAGCACCACGACGGTCGCGACACGGATCAGCTTCACCAGCATGACGTTCCCCCTCTCACCGGCGACCTTCGCTCGGCGTGGGTACTACGGACATCGGGCCGGTGCGTTGGCTAAGGCCACACCAAACCTTCGCCCAAGGCTCGGAACCTGAGCTCCATGGACCCAGCCGCTATGCTCGCCACGGAGGCGTCTGGGTTCCTGGTGGGCTCCGCGGTCTTCAAAACCGTTGAGGGGGCGACGAGCTCCCTGGCGGGTTCGATTCCCGTCCGCCTCCGCGACGAGAAGACGAGAGAGGGGCCCTCGTTGGCTGGGGATCCGGCGTTCGATGTCGTGGTCGTCGGCGCGGGCGCGGCAGGATGCGTCGTCGCCGCGCGCTTGGCCGAGCGCGCGTCGCGATCGGTGGCGCTGATCGAAGCCGGCCCCGATCTCCGGACGGACATCCCGGAAGGACTCCGGGACGGCTGGCACATGGTGCCGGACTTCGATTGGGGGTATGCGTCCGAGCCGGACGAACGCGCCGCGGTCGAGACCCTCCGGCGAGGCAAGCTCGTCGGGGGAACATCCTGGGTGACGCGGTTCGCGGTGCGAGGATCGCCGGCGGACTTCGACGCGTGGGCGACGCTCGGGAACCCGGGCTGGTCGTTCGAGGATGTGCTCCCTGCGTTCATCGCACTCGAGACGGACCTCGACTTCGACGACCGGCCGTGGCATGGGAACGCGGGCCCGATCCCGATCGGTCGCTACCTCGACCTCGAGCCGACCGAGATCGTGGCGGCGACGCTGGCGGCGATGGAGGCCGTGCGGGTTCCCGCACGTCGAGGACCACAACCGACCCGGCGCCGTCGGCGCAGGGCGGATGCCGATGAGCTCACGCGACGGCATCCGGGTCACCACCGCCGACGCCTACCTCCCCCGGTCGGCGCGCCCTCGAACCTCACGATCCTGCCCGACGTCCACGTCGCGGAGGTCGTCCTCGAGGATGTGCGGGCGACCGGCGTCCGCCTGTCCGATGGGTCGATCGTCCGGGCGGGGTGGGTGGTGCTGTCCTCGGGGACCTACGGGAGCCCGCCGATCCTGCTGCGCTCCGGGATCGGACCCCCCGATCACCTGCGTTCGATGGGCCTCCCCGTGCGCATCGAGCTGCCGGGGGTCGGCGAGAACCTCGCGGATCATCCCGCGCGTCGACCTCGATCTCGGCGAGGTCGGGAGCACGACGGACGCTCCGCTCCTGCATGCGATCGCGACGTTCCACAGCGACACCGCGTCCGCCGACGATCCGCCGGATCTGATGGCGTGGACGAGCGACCCCAGCGGCGATCCCCCGACGTACGAGATCGATGTCGTCCTGCTCAAACCGCGATCGCGTGGCTCGGTGCGCCTGCGCTCGCCCGACCCGATGGAGCCGCCGCGCATCGACCTCCCCGGCGTGCGCGAACCGACGGACGTGGATCGACTCCTCGAGGGATACCGTCGAGTGGAGGAGGTCGCGAACGATCCCCGGCGTTCGGAGGTTGACCGGCGACCTTCCGTCCTTCGATCGGGGACGACGTCGGGGGCGGCGCGTGGATCCGCGCGAACAGCTATTCCATCCCGCACGTCGTGGGGACCTGTTCGATGGGTCCCTCGCCCCACGATGGCGCCGTCGTCGATGCCGCCGGACGCGTCCATGGAGCCGAACGCCTGAGCGTGGTCGATGCCTCGATCATGCCGGAGGCGCCGTCCGGCTTCCCACACCTCGTCACGATCATGATCGCGGAGCGTCTCTCCGAGCGGATCGCCGCGTCGTTGTGAACCGGCGGACGTCCATCACTCGTCCTTGCTCGTCTCGAACGTGACGGTCGCCGTCAGGGGCGGATCGAACGGACGCCCGTCGGGGCCGACGAGCTCGACCCGCAGCACGTGCTCCCCGTACCGGACACCCTTGATCTCGTGCCAGGGCAGCGAGCTCCGCGCGACGACCGCTGCCGCCGAGGGAATAGGCGAAGATCCCGTGCCCGGGCGACGTCCCGGTCAGCCGGACGAGGACGGAGACCTCGGTCCCGTAGATCTGGTCGCCCTGCGCCGGATGCAGGATGGCGAGCGTCGCCGGCCCCGCCGGGGGCACGGACGGCGCGACCGATCCGCTCGTACAGGCCGAGGCGAGCACGATCAGCAGCGCGACCGCACCGCGCCGGATCAGCACGTGCCGAAGCATACGGTCGACGCGAACCCTCGGGCGTGTGTGGGACGATGCCGAGGTGAACGACGCTCCTGCGGACGTCGCGCCCCCCGATCGGCCGTTCGCGGTCGTCGACCTCGGTTCGAACTCCGCGCGGATGATCGTGTTCCGCCTCCGCGAAGGCGAGCACCTCGACGTGTTGGAGGATGCGCGTGCGCCGCTGCGCCTCGCCCGGGCGCTCCGCGAGGGCAACCGCCTCGGGCCGGAGGCGATCGCGCGCACCCTGGAGGCCTTCCACGACTTCCGTGCGGTCGCCGACGGCGCCGGCGCCACGCGGATCATCGCGGTCGCGACGTCGGCGGTCCGCGACGCCGAGGACGGCGACGACCTCGTCCGAGAGGCCGAACGGCTCGGCGTCTCACTGCAGGTGATCGACGGCGACCTCGAGGCGAGGCTCGGGTTCCTCGGCGCCGTCCACGACCTGTCGGTCTCGAGCGGCGTCACGATGGACGTCGGCGGCGGCAGCATCGAGCTGTCCCGCTTCGTCGAACGGAAGCTCGACGCATCGTGGACGCTCCCGCTCGGCTCGCTGCGGGTCTCCGACCGGTTCCTGGAGAACGACCCGCCCACCGAGAAGGAGCTGCGGAAGCTCCGCGAGCACATCGGCGGGACGCTGAGCGGCGCCGGGGTGACGGAGCTCGCGACGGGTGAGGACCTGGTCGGGATCGGCGGCACGGTCCGGAACCTGGCGAAGGTGGACCTGCATCGCAGCGACGACCCGCTGCAGATCCTCCACGGGCACGAGCTCTCCGAACGCCACCTCGCGGCGATCGCGGAGGATCTGGCCGAGCGGTCGATGAAGCGGCGAACCCAGGCATCCGGCCTCAACCCCGACCGGGCCGACTCCATCGTCGGGGGCGCCGCCGTCGTGCTCGGGGTCATGCGCCACCTCGGCGCGCGGAAGCTGATCGTGTCGAGCCGCGGCCTCCGTGAGGGTCTCGCCCTCGACGCCTTCGAACGCGACGTGCCGCCCGCGTCGTGGGTCCGGGCGATCTCCGTCGCGACGCTCGCGGCACGGTTCGCCACCTGGGAGGAAGGCACCGCGCGCAGGCGTTCGTCGATCGCGACCCGGCTCCACGAGGCGCTCGACCCGGCGGCGCCGAACGCCGTCGGCGAGATGCTGGCGCACGCCGCGACGCTGCTCGACATCGGCCGGGCGATCGACTACTACGACCGCTTCGAGCACGCGGCCACGATCGCGAGCGCCGCCGACCTCGCGGGGTTCTCGCATGCCGATCTGGGCGCGCTGGTGACCATCCTCCGGCTCGGAGCGAACCACGCGCGTCCCGGCCCGTACGCCCGGCTGGTGGACGACGCCGACCGGCCGGCGGTGGAACGCGCGGCGGCGGCGCTGCTCCTGGCGGACGAGCTCAACCGGAGGATCCCGCCCGGCGCGCCGGCGCCCGTGTCCAGCAACTGGCTCCGCGACGGCTTCGAGGTCGTCGCGCCCGTGCCGGCCGGCTGGCGTCCTCGAGCCGTCGCGGATCGCTTCTCCCAGGTGTTCGGCAGGGCCCTGATCGTCATCGCCTCCGAGGTCGCCGTCCGGGCGGTCCCCGGCACCTGAGCTACGCTCGGCGCGTGACGGCTCCCATCTTCATCTCGGTCGATATGGAAGGCATCGCAGGCATCACCACGGTCCGGCAAACGGTCCGAGGCACCGACGACTACGCCTGGGGCCGGCAGCTGATGACCGAGGAGGCGAACGCCGCGATCGGCGGCGCCTTCGACGCCGGCGCCGACGCGGTGGTCGTCTCGGATTCGCACGGCGACATGGGGAACCTGCTGCCCGACCTGGTCGATCCCCGGGCCGAGCTGGTCCAGGGCACGCCGAAGCTGCCGTGGAGCATGATGGCCGGCATCGACGAGACCTTCGGCGGCGCGGTGTTCATCGGGTATCACGCAGGCGCCGGCACACCGAACGCGATCCTGGACCACACCTACACCGGCTGGTTCGCCGACGTGCGCGTCAACGGCGCTTCGTGGAACGAGACCCACCTGAACGCGGCGCTCGCCGGCTCGTTCGGCGTGCCCGTGCTGCTCGTCGCCGGGCGACGCCGCGTGCTGCGCGCAGGCGGTGGCGGTGCTGCCGACGGTGCGCACCGTGACCACGAAGCACGGGCTCGGCAATCGGTCCGGCCGCAGCCGGTCGCCCTCGGTGGCACGCGAGGAGATCAGGCGGGCGGTCGCCGACGCGTGACCCACGCGGCCGCGGCCGCGGCCGAGGCCTGGCGGCCGGCGGGGCCGTTCGTGCTGGAGGTCGACCTGGCGAGCACCGCGTTGGCCGACCTGCTCGAGATCGCGCCGGGCACCGCGCGGACCGCCGCGCGCACGGTGGGGTTCACGACCGACGACGTGCGGATGCTCTACCGCGCGGTGCTCACGTGGATGAACCTCGGCCGGCGGGTCGCGCCCGACGCGCCGATCGAGTAGCGCCCTCCGCGGTCCTCAGGCATCCTCGCCGGCTCCCCAGAAGTGGTTCGCGGCGGCACTCGCGAGCCGAGGCGCGGCGCCGGCGCCGATCGTCGGCCCCGCCAGCTCGAGCGCCATCAGCCCGGCACCGACGACCGGCGGCGTGTTCAGGACCTCGGGCCGGGCTCGCGGCGCGGTCCGCCGCACGCCGAGCTCGAGCTGATCCATCAGGTACCGGTTCGGTGTGCGGAAGAGGTTGCCGGCGCACACGACTTCGAACTCCACGTCCCGCATCTCGAGGCGCGACGCCACCAGGCCGGCGGCGTCGCCGAGCGACGAGCCGATCTGCTCGAGGATCGTGCGGGCCACGAGGTCCCCGCGCTCCGTCGCCTCGAGCACGAGCGGCGCCATGTTCGCGACCTCGGGCGACCGCAGCCGCGTGTCCTGCCGGCTGAGGCGCTCGAGCAACGTCGATGCCGTGTCCACCCCTGCCCGCTCGCAGATCAGCTCGGTCAGCATCGTCGAGGGACCGCGCCCGGTGTACGCGTCGGCGACCGCGCGTACCGCGAGCTCGGAGACGTCGAACTCGCTGCCGAAGTCGCCGAAGACCCTGCCCTCGCCGATCGTGCGGAACTCGTCGCCGGCCGGGTTCCTCCCTGCCGCGACGGTCCCCGTGCCGGAGATCACCACGGCGCCCCAGGGCTGCGTGGTGCCGGCGCGCAGCGCGACGAACGCGTCGTTCACGATCCGGTGCGGACCCGCCGAAGCCCAGCGGACCGATCACGCCATCGAGGAGCCCGAGGTCCGAGGGCCAATCGACGCCGGCCAGGCCGAACACCGAGGCGTCGAGCGCGCCGCGGCGGAGGCCGGCGGCGTCGAGCGCTGCATCGGCCGACGTCGCGACGGCCTCGCACGCGCCCCCGAGGCCGGCGATCTCCCAGTTCGACGAGCCGCCCACGCCGGCTCCCAAGAGGGCTCCAGATCCGTCGGCGACGATGGCGTAGGTCTTGCGGCCGCCCCCGTCGACGCCGAGGACCGCGGTCACGTCGTATCCGCCTGGGCGCCCGAGTCGTAGGCACGCTCCACGACGTCCATCACGACGCGGCCATCCGCACCCGAGGGCCGCGGCTGACGCCCCTCCTCGATCGAGGTCAGGAACTCCCGCATCTGCGCCGTGTACATCGGCTGCGTGCAGTGTTCGTAGTCTTCGCTCGGCTCCTCACGGGGGAAGATGCGTGCGTAGCCGCCGGTGCCGTAGACCTCGGTGTCGGCTTCGAGTCCTTCCTTGTGCGGCTGCCACCAGCCGGACTCGACGATCGAATGCGTCCCCTGGTTCCAGCCGATCAGCAGGATCGCGTCGTCATCCACGTCATAGGAACCGTACCTCGTCCCGACCGCCGCACAGACGCGTGTCGGCAGCGGATCTCCCAGGAGGAACCGGACCGTGTCGATCGCGTGGACGCCCATGTCGGCGAGCGCGCCGCCCCCGGCGAGTTGCCGCTGCACGAACCACCCGGCCGGCCCCCAGTTCGCGTGGACGCCGTACCCACGGGTCTTCACGACCTCGCCCAGCTCGCCGGCCGCGATCCGGTTCCGGAGCGTGATGACCTCGTCACGGAAGCGCCAGCAATGCGCGACCATGAGGAACGCGCCGGAGGCGGCCGAGGCCCGGATCATCGCGTCGCAGCCGGCCAGATCCGTGGCCATCGGCTTCTCGACGAGCACGTGCACGCCGGCGCCCAGGAGCGCGACCGACTGGGGCGCATGCAGGAAGTTCGGGGTCGAGACGACGGCGGCGTCCACCTCCGGGTCAGCGGCCAGCGTCTCCCAGTCCGTGGTCACCCTCGCGATGCCGTGGCGTTCGGCGAAGGTCCGAGCGGTCTCCTCCCGGTGGTTCGCCACCGCGATGACCTCGTGGCCGTTCTCCCGCACGGCCCGCGCATGGAAGTCCTGGATCCAGCCGCACCCGAACAGTGCCACCCTCATCGATCGCTCCTCCGGCCGTCGGTCCCGGCCGGGGAGCCTAGCCCTTCACGCCGGTGAGCGTGATCCCTTCGATGAAGGCCTTCTGGGCAACGAGGAACAGGATGATCACCGGCAGCATGAACAGGACGGAGGCGGCCATCTGCAGGTTCCACAGCACCCCTCGGTGCGCTCCGGTGAATTGCTGCAGCCCGACGCTCAACGTCCAGATCCTCGGGTTGTTCACCGTGTAGAGCAGCGGCAGGAAGAAGTCGTTCCAGCAGTAGAGGAACTGGAAGAGCGCCACGGCGACGATCGCGGGCTTCGCGGTCTTCACCACCACGTGCCACATGATCTGCAGCTCGTTGGCCCCGTCCACGCGCGCGGCATCCACGAGCTCGCTGGGGATCGTGCGGAAGAACTGTCGCAACAGGAAGATCGAGAACGCGTCCCCGAAGAACGCCGGTATGATCAGCGGCTTCAGCGAATCGATCCAGTGGAGCTTGACGAAGATCAGGTACAGGGGCACACCGTCACCTGCGTGGGCAGCATCATCGTCGCGATCACCAGCAGGAAGACCGCGCGTTGACCGCGCCACTCGATCACGCCGAGCGCGTAGGCGACCGGCACCGAGGACAGCACGACGCCGACGGTCGCCAGGACCGAGTAGACGACCGTGTTCTTGCCGTAGAGCAGCATCGGCTGCTCTTTGAAGATGTCCCGGTAGTTGCTCCACTGGATCGGGTGCGGGATCAGGTCGCTGGTCAGGGACTGGTGCTGGGTCATCAGCGACGTGAGGACGACGAACACGAGCGGCAACAGGAACAGCGCCGCGAGGCCGATCGCGACGCTGTGGGTCGCGACGCTGGCGAGGAAGTCCTTCCGGCGCGCCTCGGCCGAGCGCCGGCGGGTCCGGACGATCGGAACCGAGACGGTGGCGCCGCTCACCGGAACCCCCCTTGGTAGTAGACCCATCGGTTCGAGGTCTTGATCAGCACCAGCGTGCACGCCATCACGATCACGAACAGGACCCACGCCATCGCCGAGGCGTACCCGAGATGGAACGACTCGAAGCCCTGTTGGTAGAGCCAGATCGTGTAGAACAGCGTCGATCCCAGCGGATAGCCGAGGGCGCTGCCGCTCCCCGGACCGGTCCCTCCGCCGGCGCCCTGCGCGACGACGTACGCCTCGGTGAAGTACTGGAACCCGTAGATCACGCCGATCACCGCCGAGAAGAAGATCACCGGGCTGATCATCGGCAGGGTGATGTGGCGGAACTTCTCCCAGGCGTTCGCTCCCTCGATGTCGGCGGCCTCGTACAGGTGCGTTGGGACGTTCAGGAGCGCCGCCAGGAAGATGATCATCGTGCTGCCGACACCCCACAGACCGAGCAGGACGAGCCCCGGTTTCGACCACTGGGGATCCTGGAACCACAGCGGCTGCGGGATGTGGAGGAAGCGCAGCGTCGTGTCGATCGGCCCGCTCGGGTTCAGGAGGAACAGGAAGGCGATCGACGCGGCCACCGCCGGCACCATCGTCGGAACGAAGAACGCGAGCCGGTAGAAGGAGCGGCCCCGGCGCGGCTTCGTCAGGACGTACGCCGTGCCGACGCCGAGGAGGATCGTGAGCGGAACGCCCACGACGACGATCCAGATCGTGTTCCGCAACGACTGCCAGAACAGCGGGTCCTGCGTGAACATGAACCGGTAGTTCGTCAGACCGGTCCAGCGCGGAGGCTGCACGCCGTCGTACTTCGTGAACGAGTAGTACAGGCTCGCGAGCATCGGATACACGTAGAGCCACAGGAACCCGATGATCCACGGAGACATGAACAGGACACACCGTGAGGTAGCGCCGCCGCGCGCGTCGCCGGCGCGCCTTCCGGCGCGCCGGCGACAGCTCGAGGTTGATGGCGCCCATCTCCGACCCCCCGGTCTACCCGAGCTGGGACTGTTGGTCGATCTGCGTCGCGAGCGCCTGCAGTCCGGCGTTCAGATCGGGCACCTTACCGGCCTCCCAATTGCCGACGAAGGTGCCCCAGAGGTTCGAATCCGTGTCTCCGATGGGCGTGATCTGTTTGAAGCTGGAGTGCGGGTTCCCGAAGATCTGCATGAACACCTTGAAGTGCGGATCCGAGTTCAGCGTCGGATCCTTGAGCGACTCGAACGTGGTCGGGACGTTCTTCAGGATCGTCGCCAGCTTGACCTCGGCCTGTGTGTCGAGCGCCAGGTACTTCAGCAGGAGCCACGCCGAGTCCGCGTTCTTCGCGTTCGACGGGATCCCGACGACGTCGCCGCCGATCTGCCCCGACCCGTAGAGGTCGGGCTGCCCGTCCGCCACGGGGAAGGGTGCCGTCCCGTACTTGATATCCGCTTTGTCGTCGGCGATGAACGCGTTGCGCCACTCACCGTCGAGCGCCATCGCGAGCTGCCCCGTCTCGAAGCCCTGCGCGGTGGACCACTCCGAGTTCGGACCCCCGATCTTCGCGAAGAACTGCTGCAGTTTCGAGTACCCGTCGGCGCCGTAGACGTTCGTGATGAAGTCCTTCTGCCACTGCAGGAGGGAGGCCCAGCTCGGGTCGGACGCGAACGCCGACTTGCCGGCGTCGTCGTACCACTTCCCGCCCGTCCAGTTCCCGTTGTAGAGCGCCGTGCTCTCGTAGAAGCCCTGCAGCGGCATCCAGCCGGCGACCTTGATCGACCCGTCCGGGTTGAAGCACGGTGAGCTTCTTGGCGTCCGTCTCCAGCTGCGAGAGGGTCTTGGGCGGCTCGGTGATGCCCGCCTTCTTGAACATCGCCGTGTTGTAGTAGAGGCCGTACGCGTCGGAGAGCACGGGCAGCGTGCACTGCACACCGTTGTAGCTGGTGTATCGCGAGGCCGGTTCCGGCACGATCGTGGACAGATCGATGCCGTCCGCCTTCAGGTACTGGTTCAGGTCCTTGTATGCCCCGCTGGAGCAGAACTTCGCAACGTTGTCGGGTCCGGCGCTGATCATCATGTCGGGAGCCGTGCCGGAGTTGACCGCTCGCACGATGTCCTGGTCGGTCTTCGCCCCGGTGTGCTGGATCGAGATCCACGGGTACTTCTTGTGGAAGTCCTGCAGCACGGAGCAGTACTGCTTGAACTCACGACCGGTGTAGAAGCTCCAGATGTTGAGCGTCACCGGCGCCTCGCCCGACGGTCCCGGGCTGACCGATCCCGACGCGACCGTCAGACCGCCCGCCGTGCATTGCGCGGGCGTCACGCCCGAGCCGCCGCTCCCACCGCCGCCCGAGGAGCATGCCGCCGCGAACAACCCCAGGCACACGAGCATCGCCGACCATCGCTTCATCCTGCCGCCTCCTCCTCCGGGCGATGCCCGGGTCGTTGCTGCTTCCCGTGTATACGTCTCGCCTCGGGGTCGTGAGCTCATGCGGAGGCCATCCCCCGGTCGAAGAGTTGGTCGTGCGCGGATCGGAGCGCCATCGAGACCGAGCCGTAGAGCGTGGCCTCGTGTTGCAGGACCGAGACCTCGACCCGCGGCCGGAACGGGGAGATCTCGCCGAGCTTCGAGCGCACGGGCTCGAGGAGGAGCTCGGCGTTGCCGCCGATGCCCCCGCCGAGGATGACGAGCTCGGGATCGAGGATCGCCGAGACCGCCGCGATCGCGAGGGCGATCCGTTCGGCTTCCTGCGCAACCACCTTCACGGCCCGGCGATCGCCGCGCGACGCCGCCGTGAACACGCGCTCGGCGGTGAGGGGACCCGTCATGCCGGCGCGCCGCGCGGCCTCGACGACCCCCGCGGCGCTCGCCGCGATGTCCAGCGGGCCGCGCCGGCGTCCCTCGGGGTCGCGGACGTCGGTCCTCCACAGCGGGAGGTACCCGACCTCGCCGGCCGCCCCGCTCGAGCCGCGGTAGAGCTCGCCGTTCACGATGATGCCGAGGCCGACGCCGGTGCCAAGGTGCAGGTACACGAAGTCCTGCACGTCCTTGCCCAGGCCGTGCCACCGCTCGCCGAGCGCGGCGAGGTTCACATCGTTCTCGAACTCGGTCTTCGTGCCCAGCTCGCGCTGGACGAGTTCGACGAGCCCCTGCCGGCCCCAGCCCGGCAGGCTGTAGGCCAGCGCGACCTCGCCGCGACCCGGCTCGTAGACGCCGGGGCTCCCCACCGCCGCGAACGTGACCTGCCCCCACCGGATGCCGGCGTCGGAGGCGAGCCCGTGCGCGATCTCGCCGATCTGGGCGATCAACGTCGAGGCGCTACGCACCCGCGCGCGTTCGTCCCGCCGGGCCACGAACTCGCCGGTGACGTCGGCGATCGCGGCACGGAGCCACTTGCGGCCGACATCGATGCCGACGACCCAGCCCGCCCGGGGGTTGAGCTGATACAGGATCGCGGTCGGGCCCTTGCCGCCGCGCGATCGGCCGGCCTCGCGGACCAGCCCGGCTTGCTGCAGTCCGGCGAGCGCCTGCGACACGGTCGGCTTCGAGAGCGCGGTCTCGCGCGCGAGCTGCGCCCGTGAGATCGGTCCCTGCCGGCGGACGCAGTCGAGGACGGTGCGTTCGTTGATGGCCCGAAGGAGGCTGGGCGTCCCTGCGAGCGCGGTGCGATCGAGAGCCGTCGTCGTTCCCTTCAGCTCAAAGGAAACTTTCCTAACTAATTTGGCGGATGCTACGCTCCCGCCGGTGCGGGAGTCAAGGCGGCCGTTCGGACCCGGAGCCGCGAGGGAGCGCGACCGGCCGTGACGACGATCACCGGCTCGGGCGCACGCGCACGGCTCGATCAACGGCAGGACGAGCTCCGCGACCCCGCCGGGGCGCGAACGCGATCCGGTCGGCGCGGGCGACGCGTTCAACGCCGCCTACGTCCACGCGCGGCTCCGCGGCGGCGCGGTCGCGCAGGCCCTCGAAGCAGGGATCGCCTCGGGCGCGGCGGCCGCGGCGACGCTCGGCGACACCACGACGATCACGGAGGAGCGCAGATGACACGAGACGCGAGGCAACCCGACGGTCTCCCCCGGCCGTCGTCTCCGTACAGCCCGGTGGTGCTCGGCGGCGGGCTCGTCTGGACGTCCGGCCAGGTCGCGGTCGACGCGACCGGCGGGGTCGTCCCCGGGAGGATCAGGGAGCAGACCCGTCAGGTGCTGCGCAACGTCGAGGCATGCCTTGCCGCGGCCGGCTGCACGATGAACGACGTCGTGAAGGTCACGGCGTTCCTGGCCGATCTCGGGGACTTCGCGGCGTTCAACGCCGAGTACGCGGCGGCGTTCGCCGAACCGAAGCCGGCGCGATCGACGGTCCAGGTGGGTCTCGCAACCGGGCTGCTCGTGGAGCTCGAAGCGGTGGCGGTGCTGCCGGGATGACCTCAGAACCACGTCGCGACGGCGTCGACGACGCGATCGTCGTCATCCAGCACGGGGATCACCCGGCGACGGTCGAACGCCGCGCACGGGTGCGAGATCCCGAACGACACCAGGTCGCCGGGACCGATCGACAGATCCGGGTCGATGTCGCAGATCGCGTGCTGATCCATCAGCCGCCGGACCGTCACCGTGCCGTCGAGCGGCGTATCAGGGCCCGACGCCGAACGGGCGATGAGCGGCACCGGAAGGTCGAGGTCGGCCGCCAGATCACGCTTGCCGAGTCCGACGACGAGCGTCGCCGGTTCGGGACGGGACAGCACCACGCCCCAGCCCTCGAACGCCGCACGGAGGCCGGCCCCATCGCCGAGCGGCGACAGGCGCGCGTAGACGCCGTGATCGTGCGTGATCGTGCACCCGGCGCGGAGCGCGATGCGGACCGTAGCCCCGTCCGGCCAGCCACCGGCCAGGCGCGCGACGACGCGGTCGAAGAACGCGCTGCCGCCCGCGCTCACGAGCACGTCATCGTGGACGAGGCCGCGTCCGATGAGCTCGGTGGTGAGCGCTCGCATGGTATCGAGGAACGCGTCCACCGCCTCGAGGCACGATGTCGAGCGCTCGCTGCAGATCGTCCCCTCGTAGCCGGTGACCCCGGCGAGCCGCAGCGCCGGCGTCGAGGCGACGGCGACGGCGACCTCGATCGCCTCCCGGATCGATCGGCACCCGGTGCGCCCGCCGGCATGTCCCAGCTCCACGAGGACGGGCAGCGGGCGGGGCGAGCCGGCCGACGTGAGGGCGTCGGCGAGGATCCGGACCCCCGTCACCGAGTCCACCCAGCAGGCCGGCTCGAACGACGGGTCGACGAGCTCGGTCGCGACCCACGCGATCGTCGGCACGTCCAGCGGTTCGTTCGCGAAGAGGACCCGGCGCCCCCCGACGGAACGCACCGCCCGCAGCTGCTGGCCCGTCGCCACCGTGAGCCCGGCGGCGCCCGCCGCCAGCTGGAGCGCCCACAGCTGCGGCGCCATCGAGGTCTTCGCGTGGGGATACAGATCGACATCGTTCGCCGCGCAGTACGCGGCCATCGTCCGCACGTTGTGCTCGATCGCGCCGCGCCGCAGCAGCAGGACCGGCGGCGACAGATCGCGGAGCGTCCAGCCCTTCCCGACCGACCTCGCCGACGGACGTGTCCGCATCCGCCGGGAACCCCGTGGTGCGGCCGTCCACACGGATCGCGCGGACCTCCGCCAGGTCGAGCCCCCCGTCGCTCAAGCGGCGCTCCACGTCGCCGGAAGGGATGCCGCGTGCGCCGCGAGGTAGGCGTCCACCAAGGACGCCGCGACGTCCCGCGTTCGGCACGAGCGGGTGGGCGGCGAGCGCGTCGACGGCGAGCGCCCGGTCTGCCGGTGACCGCCGCTTCGGCTGTCAGACGCGCGTGCTCGGCGACCCGCTGGACCAGATCGCGGACGCCCTCCGGCAGGCCGCCTTGGTCGATGGGTTCGGCCGTCCGGCCTCGCACGAACGCGGGCGTCTCGACGACCGCTCCATCGGGGAGATCGGCGACCTGCCCCGTGTTCGGGAGGTTGAGGATGGCTCGGTGCTCCGCGCCGTCGCGCATGGCCGCCATGATCGAGATCGCGAAGTCGCCGTGCTCCTCGCTCGCCCGGGCCATCGACGGCCGCGGATACGCCGCGTCGGCCTCGTGCCGATAGCTCGCGACGACGTCGGGCAGCATCGCGATGACCTCCTCGGCTCGGGTGCGTCCCTTCGCGCGTTGCTCCGCGAGCACCTCGTCGTGGAACCGGAAGTACTGCAGGTAGAGGCTCGGCACGAACCGCAGCTCGCGGAACAGCGCCACCACGCGCCACCACCCCGGGTCGCCGACCTCGGCCGGCGTCACCTCGTCCAGGCGCGCCCACACGTCGCCGGTCCGATCGGCGCCGTCGATCCGGACCGCGCGGGTGAAGGTCATGTGGTTCACCCCGGCCGTGTCGAGCTCGACCGCATGCGGATCCACGCCCATGAGGTCCGCGAGGAACGACTCCTCGCCGGCCGTCTGGTCGCACAGGCCGAGGAATGGCACCGCCGGCCCGAACCGGGTCATCGCCTCGCTGACGATCTCGATCGGGTTCGTGTAGTTGAGCAGGACCGCACCGGGCGTTCCGAGGGTCCGCACCTCCTCCGCGATCTCGAGCACGATCGGGATCGAGCGCAGCGCCATCGCGAACCCGCCCGGTCCCGCGGTCTCCTGCCCGATCACGCCGTGGTCGATCGCGACCCGCTCGTCGAGGTGCCGGGCCGGCAGGCCGCCGGGACGGAACGCGGTGAGGACCAGGTCGGCCCCGTCGATCGCACGACGTCGGTCACCGGTCGCCTCGACCCCGATGTCCGGAGCGCCCCGCGACCGCAGGATCGACCGCGTGAGCCGCGCCTGCAGCTCGAGCGCGTCACCGTCGATGTCCTGCAGCACGACCGTGGCCCCCGCGAACGACGCGTGCAGGTGCGCGATCGCGAACGCGATGCCGGGCATGTACGCCGAACCGCCGCCGACGATGCAGATGCGCGGCTCGCTCACATGCGCGACCCTACCAACCCCGATACACCGACCTGATCGGCCTAAGCGGAAGGAGCGAACGATGACGGAACTGGCGATCGCGGGAGGCACGCCCGTGCGGACCGAGCCCTATCCGGATTGGCCCCGGGGCGACGACGAGGACGTCGCCGCCGTCGAACGCGTCGTGCGGAGCGGCCGGTGGGGCGGCTTCCCCGAGCCGGGACCGCATGCGGCGGCGTTCGAGGAGCGGTTCGCCGCGTACCAGGGCGCGCGCCACGGCGTCCTGATGGCGAACGGCACCGTGACGATGGAGGTGGCGCTGAAAGCCCTCGGCATCGGCTGGGGCGATGAGGTGATCGTGCCCGCCCTCACCTTCAGCGCGACGGCGTACGCGCCGATCGCGGCCGGCGCGCTGCCGGTGTTCGTCGACGTCACCCCCGAGACCTGGACGATCGACCCGGCGCAGGTCGAGGCCGCGATCACGCCACGGACCCGCGCGATCTTGCCCGTGCACCTCGGCCATCAGATGGCCGACATGGACCGGCTCATGGCGATCGCCCGCGCGCACGACCTCTCGGTCGTCGAGGACTGCGCCCACGCGCACGGGCAGATGTGGAACGGCGTCGGCGCCGGTTGCATCGGCGACTTCGGCTCGTTCAGCCATCAGTCCTCGAAGATCATGACCGCCGGGGAAGGCGGCTCGCTCCTGACGAACGACGATCGGCTCGCGCGGCTCGCCCACTCCGTCGTGGACTGCGGGCGGGCGAAGGACGACGCCGAGCGCGAGTACACCTTCGGGGCGAACTACCGGCTGGGAGAGCTCCAGGCCGCGTTGCTCGAGGTCGCGATGGGGCGGTTCCCTTCGCAGCAGGAGCGGCGGGCGCGAACTCGGCACGGCCTTCGAAGGGCTCGTCGCCTCGGTGCCCGGCGTGCGGGTGATGCCCCACGATCCGCGGATCACGCGCTGGAGCTTCTACCGCTACATCGTGGCGATCGATCCGGACGCGTTCGCCGGCCGGACGCACCTCGCGGTGTGCGACGCGCTCGAGGCCGAAGGCGTCGGGGCGTGGACCGGCTACGAGCCGATGTCCCACTACGACCTGTTCCAGCCCTCGCTCTCGCGACTGCCCGTCTGCGTGGAGCACGCCGATCGCCTCGACCCCACCGGGATGTCGTTCCCGGTCGCGGAGGCGGCCGGCCTCCGCGAATCGGTCTACATCGACGAGAACGTATTCCGGTCGGACCAGCGAGGGGTCGAGCAGGCCGTCGAGGCGCTGGCGAAGATCCAGCGGCACGCGGACGAGCTGCCGGAGGGCTAGGCGGCCGGGAAGAAGCGCGGCAGCAGCTCGCGGTTCGCGTCCAGCAACGCGTCCAGCAACGGCGCCGCTCGGTCGTAGTCGCCGACGAGCGGGTTCGCCATCAGCGCCAGCAGCGCGGTCGATCGCGAGCCGCTCCGTGCCGCGTCGATCGTCAGTCGCTCGTACGCCTTCGCGTGCTGCACGAGGCCGAGCATCTCCGGAGCGAGCGGCGCGGTGGCGATCGCGTGCGCGCCGTCGCGGTCGACGATGCACGGCACCTCGACCACGTCGTCGGCGGCGAGGTTCGCGATCGCGCCCTCGTTGCGGACGTTCACGACCTGCTCGTCGCCCGTCCCGGCGTGCAGGGACGCGACGAGCGCGGCGGCCGCGTCCGAGTACCAGGCGCCGCCGCGCTCCTCGAGCAGCTTCGGCTTCGTGTCCAGCGCGGGGTCCTTGTAGAGCTCCAGCAGGCCGGCCTCGATCTCCAGGACCTCCTCGGCCCGGGTGCGGTGCGTGCGCTGGTGCGCCAGCACGTCGGCGGTCCGGTAGTAGTAGTGCAGGTAGTAGCTGGGGATCGCGCCGAGCGCCCGGATCAGCTCGATCGGGCTGCCCTCGAACTCGTCGACCGGCGGATCGGCGATGAGGCCGGGAAGTCGGTCCTCGCCGTCCACGCGGATCGCGCGCTCCCACGTCAGGTGGTTGAGCCCCACGTGATCGAGCGAGACGCGGCTCGGCTCCACCCCGAACATCCCCGCGAACTCGCGCTGGAAGCCGATCGCCACGTTGCAGAGGCCGCATGCCCGGTGCCCTTGGTCCAGCAACGCCTGGGTGACGAGCCCCGTCGGGTTCGTGAAATCGACGAACCAGGCTCCCGGCGCGCCGATCTGGGCGGTCAGTTCGGCCAGCTCGAGCACGACCGGCACCGTCCGCAGCGCCTTCGCGAACCCGCCCGGGCCGGTGGTCTCCTGCCCGATGCAGTCGAAGCGGAGCGGGATCGTCTCGTCGCGGAAGCGCGCCTGGTTCCCGCCGACGCGCAGCTGCACGATGACGAAGTCCGCCCCCTCGAGCGCCTCGCGCGGCTCCTCGGTCAGACCGACGGTTCCCGGCCAGCCCGCCCGGCGGACCATCCGCTGCGCCAGGCCGCCGACGATGCCGAGGCGGTCCATATCGATGTCCAACAGGACCAGCTCGTCGACCGGCAAGCGGTCGCTGCGGGTCACGAACCCCTCGACCAACTCCGGCGTGTACGTGCTGCCGCCGCCGACGACCGCGACCTTCACACCCATCCGCGGCGCATCGTACACTCCGGTCGGTGAAATCGTTAGGAAACTTTCCTGACCCATTCATCGCCGAGATCGCCGGCCAGCCCGACGCGCTCCGGCGGGCCGCCGCGGCGGCGATCCGCCAGGAGGCGGCGCTCTCGCGGGCCGCGACGGTGGCGACGAGGGGGACGCTCGTGTTCGCGGGGATGGGGAGCTCCTACGACGGCTGCTACCCCGCCGTCTCCGACCTCGCCGCGGCCGGCGTGCCGGCGCTGATGCTGGACGCGGCCGAGCTGCTCCACTTCCGGCTCGCGATCCTCGCGCCCGAGGATCTGCTGGTCCTCGTGAGCCAATCGGGCGAGAGCGCGGAGACGGTCGCGGTCGCGCGAGGCCCTGCGGTCCCGCCGCCGGCCGCCCACGATCGTCTCGATCACGAACGGCCTCGGGAACACCCTCTCGGAGCTGGCCGACGTCGCGCTCGATACGGACGCGGGAGAGGAAACCGGTCCCTCGACGATGACGTTCGCCGCGTCGCTGGTCCTCCTCGGCGGCGCTCGCCCGGTCGATCACCGGCGTCGCGGGAGCGTCGATCGCCGGCTCCGCGGAGCTCGCCGCCTCGAGCGTCGAGCGACTGGTCGAGCAGAAGGACCTCCCGCCGCAGCTCGCCGCGTGGCACGGCGGCCGCGCGACGACGGTGATCCTCGGCCGGGGCGCCGCGCGCGCGGCCGCCGAGATGGGCGCGCTCACCCTGAAGGAAGCGGTCGGCATCGGCGTCGAATCGCTCCAGGCGGCGCAGTTCCGCCACGGTCCGCTCGAGCTGGCGGGCCCGGACCTCGCGGCGATCGTGATCGCGACCGAGCCCGAGACGGCCGAGCTCGACCTCGGGCTCGCAGCGGACCTGTGCGGACTCGGCGCCGCCGTCCTCGTGATCGGCGCGACGGACGCGGAACCCTCCGGCGTCGAGACGGTCGCGATCGGCGACCTCGACCGGCTCCTGGCGCCCGCGGTATCGATCGTGCCCGTGCAGCTGCTCGCGTGGACCCTCGCCGCGGCGCACGGGCGGGCGCCGGGCACGTACGTTCACGCCGCGAAGGTGACGACCCGTGAGTGACGATCTCCGCGTCGCGTTGACGTTCGACGCGGAGCATCCGGACCGGCCGCGGTGCCCGCCCGGCAACGCGGCACGCATCGTGGAGACGCTCGCCGCGAAGGACGTGACCGCGACGTTCTTCGTGCAGGGGCGCTGGGCGCAGGCGTACCCCGAGACGGCGCGTCGCATCGGCGACGACGGGCACCTCGTGGGCCACCACTCCCACTACCACGCGCGGATGCCGCTGCTGTCCCCGGACGGATTGGCGGCCGATCTCGAGGACGGTCGAGCCGCGATCGTCCAGGCCACCGGCCGCGATCCGCTGCCGTGGTTCCGATGCCCCTTCGGCGCCGGGCACGACGATCCGCGCATCACCGCCGGGCTCGAGCGCCTCGGGTACCGCGACGTGTGGTGGCACGTGGAGCTCGAGGATTGGGAGCCGCACCGGACGGGCGCCGCGATCGCCGCCGACGCTATCCGCGGCGTTCGCGAGCACGGCGACGGCGCCATCGTGCTGCTGCATACGTGGCCCGAGGGGACGGCCGAGGGTCTCGGGACGCTCATCGACGGCCTCCGCGAGCTGGGCGGGAGGTTCGTCACCGTCGACGCGTTGGAGACGCTGCCGTGAGGAGGCCGGCGGTGCTCGCCGTCGACGCCGGGGGGTCGAAGACCGACGCGGTGTTCGTGTCGCGGTCGGGCACGATCCTCGGCTGCGCGCGAGCGGGATCGATCGAGTTCTCCGACACCCACCTCGTGTACCGCATCGGCGAGGACCACCTGGACGCGGTGTGGGTCGCGATCGAGCGCGCCGCCCGCGCCGCGGGGCTCGACCCGTCGCGTCCGCCCTTCGCCGAGCTCGGGGCGTTCTGCCTCGCCGGCGCCGACCTCCCGGCGGACGATCGCCGGCTCAGCCGGTGGCTCCGCTCGAACGGCTGGGCGCGGGAGGATGTGCTTCGCAACGACACGTTCGCGGTCTTGCGCGCGGGCACCGATCGCCCGTGGGGCGTCGCGATCGTGTGCGGGCAGGGCACGAACTGCACCGCGATCGCGCCGAACGGCGGGACGTACCGGCTGCCCGCCGTCGGGCCCATCTCGGGCGACTGGGGCGGCGGCCTCGAGGTCGGCGGCGCCGCGCTCTGGCACGCGATCCGTGCCGAGGACGGCCGCGGCGAGAAGACGACGCTCGCCACCACGGTGCCGGCGCACTTCGGGCTGCGACGACCCCGGCAAGTGATGGAGGCGATGTACTTCCATTCGATCGGCGAGGAGCGGGTGAACGAGCTCGCGCCGCTCGTGTTCGCGGCCGCTGCGGACGGTGACCTGGTGGCGACATCGGTGGTGGAGCGGCAGGCCGACGAGATCGTGACGATGGCGACGACCGCGATCCGGCGGCTCCGGATGACGAAGCTCGACGTCGACGTGGTGCTGGGCGGCGGCATCTTCCGCAACCGGTTCGCGCCGTTCTACGAGCGGATCGAGCGGGGCGTCGCCGCGATCGCGCCGGCGGCACAGGTCCACGTCCTGACGGCGCCGCCGGTGCTCGGCGCCGCGCTCATCGGACTCGACGCGATCGGTGCATCGCCGGCGGCGCATCGGCGCCTCCGGCGGGACTTGACCCACGAGCGGCTCTCCACCGAGACTGCCGCCCGGCGGAAGGAGCGGTGATGGCGAAGATCGTGCTCGACGGCGTCACGAAGGTCTTCGGCAACGACGTCATCGCCGTCGACCACGTGTCGCTCGACATCGCCGACGGCGAGTTCATGGTGCTCGTCGGCCCATCGGGCTGCGGGAAGTCGACGATCCTGCGCATGATCGCCGGGCTCGAGGAGGTCTCCGCAGGTGAGATCGAGATCGGCGACCAGCAGGTCACCGACCTCGAGCCGAAGCGACGGGACATCGCGATGGTGTTCCAGAACTACGCGCTGTACCCCCACATGACCGTCGAACAGAACCTGGCGTTCGGGCTCCGCCTGCGGAAGACGCCGAAGGACGAGCGGGCGCAGCGGGTCCGGGACGCGGCCGACATCCTGGGGTTGGAACCGCTGATGCAGCGCAGGCCGGCGGAGCTCTCCGGCGGACAGCGGCAGCGTGTCGCGATGGGGCGGGCGATGGTGCGGGAACCGCAGGCCTTCCTGATGGACGAACCGCTATCGAACCTCGACGCGAAGCTCCGCGTCCAGCTCCGCACGCAGCTCATGCAGCTCCACGACCGGCTGAAGACGACCACCGTGTACGTCACGCACGACCAGGTCGAGGCGATGACGCTCGGCCACCGGGTCGCCGTCCTGCGGGACGGTCTCCTCCAGCAGGTCGACACGCCGCAGGCGCTCTACAACCACCCCGCGAACCTCTTCGTCGCCGCCTTCATGGGCTCGCCGCCGATGAACCTCGTCGAGGCGACCGTGCACGACGGCCACGTGGCGTTCGGCGGCTGGAACGTCCCGCTGCACGACCCGGCGCGGGTCGCCGACCGCGAGGGCTCGTCGGTGATCCTGGGGATCCGCCCCGCCGACATCGAGGATCAGGAGGTCTGGCAGACGGCGGGGCCGACGATCGACGTGGTGGCCGACGTCACCGAGGATCTCGGCTCGGAGGTCAACGTCCTGTTCCGTGTGGACGCGCCGCCCGTCAGCACGGAGGAGCTGCGGGCCGCGACGACCGAGGCTGGGGACGACGAGGGCATGCTGCTGGCGAGCGAGGTCGAGCGGGCCGTCTTCTGCGCGCGGGTCGACGCCCGCACGAAGGTCAAGCCGGGCTCGGCGATGCGGCTGGCGCTCGATCCCGCCCGGTTCTACTTCTTCGATCCGGCCACCGGGCTCGCGATCGACCCGGCGCTCGTTCCGGCACCATCCGCCTGAGGCGATCCTTCAGTCCATCGTTCCGTCGGCGGACGGTGGGAGCCAGCATTCGATCATCGTGCCGGCGCCCGGCGCGCTCGCGATCCGCGCCCATCCCCCGGCGAGCTCCGCCCGCTCCACCATCGTGAGGAGCCCGAGGTGCCCCGGCTCGGGCACCGCCTTCTGCTCGGGCGAGAATCCGGCGCCGTCGTCGTGGACGCGGACCATCACGCCCTTGGCCGCCGAGACGACGTCCACCCGCAGGTGCGACGCACCGGCGTGCTTCCGCGCGTTCGTCACCGCCTCCTGGACGATGCGATAGAGCAGCGCCCGCACGTCCGGATCGGGCTCCGCATCGAGCGCGTCGTGCACCTCGGCCGTCCAGTCCGTCGTGGCGGCCACGTGCTCGAGGTACACCCGGATCGCCGGGACCAACCCGTCGCGGTCGAGCGCCGTCGGTCGAAGCTCGAACAGCATCGAGCGCAACCGCTCGATCGCGCCCCGGACCTCCGCTTGGATCTCGCCGAGTGCTTCCGTCGACGCCGCAGAGGGATCCGCGGCCAGCATCTGCAGCCGGACGTCGACGGCGCTCATCACCTGGATCGGATCGTCGTGGATGTCGGCGGCGATCCCGCGCCGCTCCTCTTCCTGCGCGTGCTGGAGGCGCCGCGCCAGCTCCCGGCGTTGCTGCAGGGTCCGGTGCAGGATCTCGAGGCTGCGCCGGAGCTTCTCCTCCGCCTCCTTGCGTTCGGTGATGTCGAGCATCACCCCGCGCCAGTACAGCAACGTGCCGTCGTCGCCGCGCACCGGAGCGGCCTCGTCGCGGATCCACACCGTCGAGCCGTCCCTCGCGACCAGCCGGTACTCGTCCACGTAGCGGGAGCCGGCGCGGTTCGATTCGAGGTTCGCCGCGGCCACGCGGGCTCGGTCGTCCGGATGGATCCGTGCGTGCCAGAGCTCTGGGTCCGCCATCCATTCCTCGACGGTGAAGCCCAGCATCGCGAGGATCTGCGGGCTGGTGTAGAGGTTCGACGAGCGCTCGTCGGGCCGGTCGATGTACAGGATCGCCGGCACGCCCTCGACGAGCATCCGGTAGGCCTCGGGGTGCAGCTCCCCGAACCGCCACTCCTCGACGCCGCTCACAGCCGCGTGATGAGCCCGGCCAGCAGCGCCACGCGCGGGACGACGCTCGCCAGATCCAGCCATTCGTCGGATGCGTGTGCGCCGCCGCCGATCGGGCCGAGCCCGTCGAGGGTCGGACAGCCCGCCGCGCTCGTCGTGTTCCCGTCGGACGCGCCGCCCGTGGCCACGTCCTCGATCGCGAAGCCGAGCTCGGCCGCCACCTCGACCGCCAGATCGACGAGACGCTGCGACCCCTCGGTCTTCTCCATCGGCCGGTGCCAGCCATCGTGCCGCAGTTCGACCGACACGTCGGGGATCGTGTGCTCGCGGCAGATCCGCTCCACCTCGCGCTCGGCCTCCTCGAGCGTGGCCAGCTCGGGTGACCGAAGATCGATCTCGAGCACCGCGTCCTCGGGCACGACGTTCGGTCGGGTCCCGCCCCGGAGCACGCCGACGTTGCACGTGACCCCCGGCCAGCGGCCCGCGAGCGCCGAGATGGCGATCGCCTTGTGCGCCGCCTCGAGCACCGCACTGCGGCCGCGGCTCGGCTCCACGCCGGCGTGCGCCGCGCGCCCTCGTATCCGGATCACGTAGTCGGTCACGCCCTTCCGCGCGGAGACGATCGCGCCGTTCGCCCGCGCGCACTCCAGCACGAACGTCGCGTCGTGCTGCGCGGCGATCGCGCCGATCACGGGGCCCGAGAACGGCGAGCCGATCTCCTCGTCCGGGTTGCAGACGTACGTGATCCGGTCGAACGCGTCGTATCCCGCGTCCTGCAGGACCGCGGTCGCGAACGTTCCCGCGAGCAGCCCGCCCTTCATGTCGCTCACGCCGGGACCGAGCGCGCGCTCGCCCTCGACGCGGTACGGGCGCGCGGCCGCGGTCCCGTCGTCGAACACGGTGTCCATGTGCCCGAGCAGCAAGACGCGCGGGCCGCCGGAACCACGGAGCGTGCCGATCACCAGATCGCCCAGTTGCGGTCTGCCCGTCGGTCGGAACGTGCGAGCGCCGCTCGACCTCCCATCCGTGCGCCGCGAAGAACGCGACGCACAGGTCCGCGATGCGGCCGACGCCCGCCGGCGAGTACGACCCGCAGTCGACGTTCACCATGTCCTGGAGCGCGGTCTGGTATCCCTCGAAGCGTGCGGCCGCTCGCTCCTCGAGCACCCGGGCGTCCATCCGCGCGACGCTAGCACGCCGCACGAGCGGCGAACCGCGGCGGCGGCGCGGCGCCGGGTCTGCGGCGGTAGCATCCGCCCGATGGCCGCGGGTGAGCTGAACCGCTGGTGGCGCTTCGGCCTCCCGATCGTCGCGCCGCTCGTGCGTCTGCTGTTCCGACGCCGGGTCGAAGGGCCTCGAGCACATCCCGCTCGGCGGACCCGCGATCCTCGTCTTCAACCACGTGAGCACGCTCGACGGTCCCGTGCTGGCGATCGAGACCAGTCGCCGGACCCGGCGCGAGACGCGGTTCGTGGTCGCGGCCGAGTTCTTCGAGCGGCCGTTCTTCGGCTGGATCCTCCGCCGCTTCCACCAGATCCCGATCCGGCGCGGCGAGGGAGACACCGACGCGCTCGAGCACGCGCTCGCCGCGCTGAAGGACGGCCTGCTCGTCGCGATCGCACCGGAGGGGACGGTCAATCCCGATCCCCCGGATCTCCTTCGGATCCGCTCGGGCATCGCGCGCATCGCGCTGCCGACCGGCGCCCCCGTCGTGCCCGTGGGCATCTGGGGAACGAACCGGCGGTGGCCGAAGGCCGGCATCCACTGGGGACGCCCGCTCCGCCCGCGCCTCGCGATCGTGTACGGCGCGCCGATCCTCCCGGTCGGCGACGCCGGGGGCGATGACCTCGACGCGTTCGTCGACCGCATCCACGACCACCTGGAGGTGCAGGTGCGCGAGGCGATGCGGCTCTCGGGTGAGCCTGGGGTGAGCCTGGGGTGAGCGAGCACGAGGAGCGCGGCGAACGCTACCGCCGCCGGCTCCTCCTGCTCTTGTCCTCCGCCACGTTCTTCGAGGGCTACGACAACTTCGTCCTCGCGTTCGTCCTGGCGCTCGTGCTCGGCGACCTCGGGGGGAGCGAGGCCGACGCCGGCTGGATCCGCGCGATCACGTCGCTCGGGGCCGTCGTCGCGTTCGGTCTCGCGGCGCAGGCCGATCGGGTCGGACGCAAGCGGCTCCTGCTGATCACGATCGTCGGCTACACGGTCTCGGCAGCCCTCACCGCCCTGTCGCCCGGTCTCCTGTGGCTGACGGCGGCGCAGTTCTCGGCCCAGGTCTTCCTCGGCGCCGAGTGGGCGGTCGCGATCACGATCGTCGTCGAGGAGTTCCCGCGCACGCATCGCGGGCGCGCGCTCGGCATCGTGACGTCCATGAACACGCTCGGCGGGATCTTCGTCGGCGTCCTCGCGTTCATCGGGCTGCAGGACACGGCGCTCGGCTGGCGAGCCTTCTTCGTGGTGGGCCTCGTGCCGCTGCTCCTCATCGCGTGGGGTCGTCGTTCGATGCTCGAGACCGAGCGCTACGAGGCGGTTCGGAGCGACGAGCGGAGCGCGGGGCTGGATCACGCCTCGCTCCTCGAACCCTGGCGACCGGCCTACCGGAGCGTGGTCGTGGCCGTCGGCCTCGTGACCTTCTTCCGCTACTTCGTCGTCTCGGCCGGCGCGTTCTGGTGGGCGTACTACGCCCAGCAGGAGGTGGGTTTGAGCGTGTCCCGGTCGGGGCTCTTCCTCGCGGCGGCCGGCGTCGTGGGCGCGCTCGGCTTCCTCGTGGCCGGCCGGCTGATGGACCGCTTCGGCCGGAAACGGATGTTCGAGGTGTACATGGCGGGGGCGCTCGTGTTCGGCACGCTGACCTTCCAGATCCATACCCCGCTCGTGATGCTCCCGGTGCTGTGCGTCGGGATCTTCTTCGGGCTCGGCTCCGTCGCGATGACGTCGGCGTTCGCCACCGAACCGTTCCCGACGTACGTGCGCTCGCGCGCGGCGGCCTGGTGCCGCAACGCGTTCGAGATCCCGGGCGGTGTGCTCGGCGCCCTCACCGTCGGCCTGCTCGGCGACCACGTGACCGGGCCGATCGGATCGATCGGCGACGCGATGGCGCTCGTGACCGTCGCGATGCTGCCCGCCTCGATGCTCGTGTGCTGGCTCTTCGTCCCGGAAACGAACGCCGAGGACATGGTCGCGATGGACGAGGCGGTGGCGACGGCGTGAAGCGCGTCGCGATCGTCGGCGCCGTCCTGCTGGTGCTGTTGCCGGCGTGCGCCGCCAGGGAGCGACCCGAAGGCATCGTCGAACGATGGCTGCTCTCGCTGAACCAAGGAGCGGCCGGCAGGCCCGGATCGGTACGCGCCGGCCGGCCTGTCGCGAGCAACTCGTGCCGGGATGGCAGCGCCTCGACCCCGGCCGTCTGGACACGATCGAGGTCGGAGCGCCCGCGCCTGCTCCCGGCACCTCGGGCGCCAGCCTCGTCCCCTTCCGGATCGTCGACGTCGACGGCGCGCAGGTCGCGGGTGTCGCCACCGTCGGCGGCCGTCGGCTCCGGCCGCCGCGTCACGGCGGTCAGCTCGGCCCGGAACGCCGCCCGGGTCTGCCAGGCTCCGCTCGGAGGGCGGCCCGACCGATCGAACGGATCTCCGCGCGGGCCTGGCTCGCTGCCCTCGGCGTCGCGGCGATCCTGTCGTTGCTCGCCGTCGGCGTCGTCGTGCTGGTGCGTCGGACCGCGCCCCGCGCGCCCGACGTCACCTGATCCCGGCGGCCTGTCTCGCGAACGCGAGCGGCGACGTGGCGGTCAGGTCGATCGCGGGCTCCGTGTTGTCGTAGGACTGCACGTTGTCGCGGAACTGGGCACCGCTGCCGTTGAACCGCGCGAACCGGTCGACGCCGTGCACCGGGCAGCGCCGCATCCCGTCGACGAGGCCCGACACCGGCTCCGAGTTCGGTCCCTCGACGGCGGCGCCGGCGAGCACCGGCCCGGATCCGTCGAGTGAACCCTGCATGTTCGCCACCTGATGTTGGAGGCAATGCGGGAACACGGTGCCGTCGCCGACGATCAGCGAGAGGCCCCAGGCGTTCGCGCCCAGGATGTTCCCGAGCCAGCGGTCCGCGTTCACGGCGTAGCGCGACGTCCCGGTCAGCTGGTCGTACTCGCTGGCCATCACCGAGAGGCCGGCGCCGTGGGAGGTCGTGTCCCAGACGTCCCACGGGAACCCGAAACCGAACGGATCGCCCGTACCGAGCCGCACCGCCGCGTTCAGCACCGTCCGCATGTCGGCCAGGAGCTTCGTCTCCTCGAGACGGCGAGCCCGGCCGGGTGGCCACCCTGCGCGATCGCACGGATCAGGTCGGGATGCGCGATGCCCGCGACGTCGTAGAGGTTCAGCGGATCGGCGGCGTCGTTCGGACCGGCGATGTACGCGGCGGCCCAGTGCGCCGCCCGGCGCAGGTAGTACCGGGGGTTGGTGTGCGGCAGACCGTGCGGCAGGTGCCCGCCGTGGAGGGCCAAGCGCGAGCTCCGTCGCACCCCATTCCAGATCGTCGCGCCACTCTTGCTCCGGGTAGAACGAGAACGGGATCACCGTCAGCAGGTGACCGCGCGGGTGCGTGTCGGCCAGGTCGAAGATGTGCTCGGCCGCACGCAGGCACCGCGCCGCGAACGCCGGATCGCTCGCCCGCGAACACCTGGAAGCACTCGGCGAAGGCCGCCGCGTCGCGGCCGGCGAGGTTCGGGCTGACCGGCGACCCCGGGGGGCCCGCCCGGAAGACCGGCCGGTGACGGATGAAGCGGAACGTCGGATCCCTCCGGTGGTAGTGATCGTCGGCCTGCGGGAGCCGCCAGATGTCGTGGTCGCCGGCGGTCGTGTCGTTCCCTTCGCCGATCCCCACCTGGTAGTAGAGCGTGCGGGTCCGGTCGTCCCACATCCGCAGGAGCCAGTCCGTTCCGAACCGGGCCTCCCGCGTGAAGTCCGACGGCGACCCCGCGCCCATCTGCGCGGGGAGGTCCCGGATACCCGACAGCAGGATCGCGTCGGTGTAGCCGGTCGTCTCCACGAACTTCAGGTAGTCGCCGGCATCCCACCAGCCGCCGGACGCGCGGATCCGCGTGCCGAGCGCATGCAACGACCCCCGGAACTCGCCGCTGTCGGCGTCGTAGCGGGGCGTCGCGTAGGTCATCGCGTTGCGATCGTGCAGGTGACCCGCCTGTGGTCGGCAGCGGCGCTCCCGGCGACGCGACCCCGTCACGCTCGTTCCGGTAGAAGGACAGGGCGTTCGCGATCGCATCGGCGTCGACCGCGGGGCCGGCGTCGATCCGGAACGGCGGGGAGGTGGCGGCGCGCGGGCCAGTCACCTCGATCGTGTAGGTACCCGGGGTCGTGACCCCATCGAAGTCGAGGACGTACACGTGCGGGAAGGCGGCGCTCCACCTGCCGCGATCGGGACCGATCGGACCGCCGAACACGTCCGTCGAGCCGTTCGAGAGCACGAACGTCGCGCCCGTCTCGGGAACGCTTGCGAGCAGGTACGCGCGCTTCGCGTCCGCCGACGGATAGCCGACCTGGTTCACCCGGACGAATGCGCCGACGACCGTCGCAGCGGGCGAGGAGCCGGACGCCAGGGCGCCGCCGGTCGTGGCCACAGCCGTGCACGCGGCCACGAGGACACCGATCACGAGGACGACCGGCGCTCTCATGCGCGACGGGCTCGAGCGATCCATTCCCCGCTCAGTATCGCCGACCCGCGCGCCGGGCCCTACACACCGACGTGGAGAGGCGGAAGGGCCGCCTGCCGGCGGCCCTTCCTGTGGTTCGGTCGTGTCGCTCGGCGGCTCAGCCGCCGAGCGCCACCGCGTTGATGAGGTTCGAGTCGCGGAGCTTCCGCAGCGCCTCACGCTCGATCAGGCGGACCCGCTCGCCGGACAGGCCGAGCACCTTCCCGGTCTCGCGCAGGCTCAGTGGCTGCCCGTTCTCGAGGCCGTACCGCAGCGCGACGACGTGGCGCTCGCGCTCGTCCAGCACCTTGTCGACCGCGCCGCCGATCTCTTCGCGGAGCAGCTGGTCCTCGACCTCGTTGAAGGCGGCGTCGGAGTCGATCTCCTCGATCAGGTCGCCGAGCTCCGTGTCCTCCCCGACCGGGGACTGCAAGGACAGCGGCTCGCGGCGGCCCATCTCGGTGAGGTCGTCGATCTCGTCCACCGTGGTGTCGAGCGCCTTCGCCAGCTCCTCGCGCGTGGGCTCGCGCCCCATCGACTGCGCGAACTGGAACCGGGTGCGGTTCAGCTTGCGGAGACGATCGTGGATGTGCACCGGCAGGCGGATCGAGCGCGAGCGATCGGCGATCGCACGCGTGATCCCCTGGCGGATCCACCAGGTGGCGTAGGTGGAGAACTTGAACCCGCGGCGCCAGTCGAACAGCTCGACGGCACGCATGAGCCCGATGTTCCCTTCCTGGATCAGGTCGAGCAGCGGCAGCCCCTGACCCTGGTACTTCCGGGCCACGGAGACGACCAGCCGCAGGTTGGCCATGATGAAGCGCTGGCGGGCCGCCTCGGCCTTGCGGACGTCGGCTCGCGCCTTCGCGATGCTCTTCTCGGACCGAAGGCGCCCGGCGCGGAGACGGTCCTCCGCCTCCTTGCCGCCTTCGATGGTCATGGCGAGCTCCACCTCTTCCTCCTTCGTCAGCAGCGGCTCGCGAGCCGCAGCCTCGAGGTAGAGGCGGAGATCGTCAGCGTCGTCGGTCCCAAGGGGACGCGCCGGCTCAGGCACTTCGTATCACGCTCCTGTCCGGGACCGCTCCGCTGCAGGGCACAGCGTTGCGATCCTGGGAACTCGGGGTCGTTCCTGTGACGAGCGGCCCTGACTGGGATGACGTGCAGAAACGCCTTTGCCGCTCGCCAGCCATGGTAGGCGCTCCCTTCCTATCTGTAAAGCTCAGGACGTATGGAGGTCGTGTGAAGGCCGCTTCGACCCCCGGTCACGATCCCTTTCCCGGCCTTCGCCATCCTTGCCTACAACGTTCGACGGGGTGCGAGATATGCCCGGGATGACCGCCGGTCACGTGGAGATCTCGGCGTCGTTGCCGAGGGGCCTGGATAGGCTGCCCCCGATGGCATCGGACCTGCCTCCTCTGCGGACCGCGGACGTCGACGGCCCGGTCGTCGTATCGGGAATGGGACGGACCGCCCGGGACGACGTTCGTCCTGCTCCACGGGCTCGGCGGCTCGCACCTGAACTGGGTCGAGGCGGCTCCGGGCCTCGCGGGACTCGGTCGGGTGCTAGCGCCCGACCTCCCCGGGTTCGGGCGGTCGCCTCGAGGCGCCCGCGGGACGAGGCTCATGGACTCGCGGGCGGCGCTCTCGGGGTTCCTCGATGCGGTCGACGCCGGACCCGTGATCGTGGCCGGGAACTCGATGGGCGGCGCGATCGGGTTCCTCGAAGGCGCGGTGGAGCCCTCGAGGGTTCGGGGGCTCGTCGCGACCTCGTCGGTGTTCCCGTGGGCGCGGGGGGGCCGGCCCCATCCGCTCGTCCTCGGAACGTTCGCGCTCTACGACTCGCGGTGGCTGGGCGAGCGGATCGTGGCGGGCCGCCGCCGAGCCGTCGACCCGGAGGCCGTGGTCGCGTTCAGCCTCCGCCTGCTGACCGTCGATCCCGGCCGGATCCCGCAGGACGTCGTCCGCCTCCAGGTCGAGCTGCTCCGCGAGACACGGGACGACCCCGACCTCCCCCGGTCCTTCGTCGAAGCGGCCCGATCGATCATCCGCTACGTCCGCGATCCGGCCGTCGGCCGGCGAGCGATGGACGCCGTCCGGAGCCCGGTGCTCGTGATCCACGGAAGGCAGGACCGCTTCGTGCCGGCAGCGTTCGCCGAGGCCGCCCTCGCGCAGCACCCCGGATGGCGTGGACGGATCCTGCCGGCGGTCGGTCACGTGCCGCACATGGAAGCGCCCGCTCGCTGGCTCGCCGAGGTGGCGGAGTGGCACGCGGCCACCATCCGCTAGCTCAACCGGCGCGCGCTCCGAGCCTGCTCGCGGCGGCCGCTTCGAGGTCGTCCACGCCGCGCTCGATCCCGCGTGCCAGGATGTCGATGTCCTTCAGGACGTCCCAGTCCGCGGTGAGCCCGAACGCCATCGTGCCGCCCAACGAGGTGCACGCGACCGACAATCCGCACGTCTCGCCGAGCGGCATCGCCGGATAGCTCGCCACCAGGCGCGCGCCCCCAAGGTAGAGCGGCACCTGCGGCGCCGGCACGTTCGACACGACGAGATTGAACCATCGCCCGCGAGAGACGAGCCGGGCCGCCGCGGCGTGCAGCGCCGGCGGTGCGTACGCGCCGAGGCCGATGATCGCGTCCGCGGACACGGCCATCGAGCCTGACTTCAGCTCCTCGGTCGCCGCGCGAACCTTCGACAAGCGCGAGCGAGGCGTCATGCGCCCGACCGGGATCTCGACGAACGCCGGGGCGACGCGGTTCCCGACGTCGCCCGCCTCGGCGCGCGATCGGACCGAGACCGGCACCATCACGCGCAGCGTTCGTCCCTTCGTCGTGTCGCCGCGGGCGGCCAGCAGCGCATGCAGACCGATCGCGACCGCGGTCAGCACGACGTCGTTCACCGTTCCCCCGAGCGTGCGCTTGATCGCGCGCAGCCGTTCGAACGCGACCTCGGCGGTCGCGAAGCGTCGAGCCGGCTCGATCTTCGCGTCGAAGGGACCACGGGGGGCGGCTCCCATCCCGACGATCGAGCCCATCCCCGACAGGGTGCGTCCGATCGAATCGAGCGCGCGTCGCGGCGTCCGAGCCGCGTCGGCGAACGTCTCGATCGGGTGGGACGTCATCTCGCGGATCGCGTCGCGGACCATCTCCTCGCGCGACGGCGTCGGTTCGGCGACCCACGGCTGGGCGGGCGCTCCGAGGGGTGCGTCCGGTTGGAGATCGAACAGGGCCGAGCCGATCAACATGCCGCCGATGCCGTCCGCGAGCGCATGGTGGAGCTTCAGCAGGACGGCGGTTCGATCCTCCGCCAAGCCCTCGTAGACGTACAGCTCCCACAGCGGCTTCGAGCGATCGAGCGGGCGCGAGAGCACCCGCCCCACCGCCCGCTCCAGCTGGAGCCGCCCACCCGGGGCCGGGATCGCCGCGCGGCGCAGGTGGAAGTCCAGGTCGAACCGGTCGTCGTCGACCCAGAGCGGACGCGCGAGGTTCCCGGGGACGGGGAGCACCCGCTGCCGGAGTCGGGGCGCCAGGTGCAGGCGCGCCTCGACGACGCGAACGACGTCCTCGTAGCGCAGCGGACCGTCCTCCCGCGGCGCGAACAGCGAGACGCCGGCGACGTGCATGTGCATCGCGGGCGTCTCGAGGTACAGGAAGCTCGCGTCGAGGCTCGTGAGGCGATCCGGGGCCATGGGCCCATGCTAGGGTCCGCGCCGATGAGGCGACGACCCGTCCTTCGCGGCCTGACCGCGTTGCTGGTGGTCGTTCCGGCGGTGTTCGCGGCGGCGGCTCCCGCGCGTGCGGACGAGGGGTACGGCGCGACGGTGAGCGCGATCGACGACGCGTTCGATCAGCAGGTGGTCCGGATCCAGCCGGGGCAGTCGGTCGAGTGGACCATGGACGGCCGGGCGGATCACACGGTGACCGCCGACGACGGCTCGTGGGACTCGGGCCGCCTGACGCCGGGCGGGGAGTTCGAGCAGACGTTCACGAAGCCCGGCGTGTACCCCTACTACTGCAGGTACCACGGCTCGCCGGGCGTCGGCATGATCGGCACGGTGCTGGTGGGCGGCGTCGATCTCCCGGGACCGAGCGGAGAGGTTGGCCCCGGCCGCGAGCCGCCGCCGACGCGGTACGCGGCGACGGTGCGCGTGCCGCAGGACTTCGCGACGATCCAAGAGGGCGTCGACCATGCGCGGCCGGGAGGGTTGGTGTTGATCGCCCCCGGCGTCTACCACGAGTCGGTCACCGTCACGACGCCCTACCTGACGATCCGGGGAGTGGATCGCAACCGCACGATCCTCGACGGCGACCTCACGAAGGGGAACGGGATCGCGGTGTTCGACGCCGACGGCGTCTCGATCCAGAACCTCACGGCTCGGCGGTTCGCGCTGAACGGGTTCTACTGGAACGACGTCCATGGCTACTGGGGCTCGTACCTCACGGCCTACGACAACGGCGACTACGGGATCTTCGCCTTCGGCTCCGACTACGGACAGTTCGACCACTCGTACGCGAGCGGGTCTCCGGACTCCGGCTTCTACATCGGACAGTGCGATCCGTGCCATGCGCTCATCACCGACGTGATCAGCACGGACAACGCGGCCGGCTTCAGCGGCACGAACGCGGGCGGCGACCTCGCGATCGTGAACAGCGAGTGGACCGGCAACCTCGCGGGCATCGTGCCGAACACGCTCGACTCCGAGGCCGGGCCGCCGCAGCATGACATCCTGATCGCGGGCAACGACGTCCACGACAACAACAACCGGTCGGCGCCGACGCTCGCGCTCACCTACCCGTCGTTCGGCATCGGGATCCTCGTGACGGGCGGGCGCGATGACCAGGTGACCGGGAACCTCGTCGAGGACCAGCGCACGTACGGCATCGTCGTCCTTCCGATGCTCGACCGGAACCTGTGGACGACCGGCGGCAACGCCGTGACCGCCAACGTCGTGCATCGCAGCGGCCTGGCCGATCTCGCACTCGGTGCGCCGTCGGCCGGGGGTGACTGCTTCGCGGGCAACCAGCACGCGACGAGCCAGCCGCCCGCGATCGAACTGCTCTACCCCTGCAGCGGGTTCCGGCCGTTCCCCGGCGGCGGCGGCTCGATGGCGCCGACGCTCGAGGCGCTGACCCGCTACCTCGACGCGCAGGACGGCACGTTCCCGCACGGCGATTGGCGGACGCAGCCGGCTCCGCCCCCACAGCCGTCGATGCCCGGCAACCCTGCGAACGCCCCGCCGAACCCTGCGATCCCGGGCGAGAACGTCCCGCAGACCTTCCGCATCCGTCCGATCGAGGAGATCCGATCGACGCCGGGCCAGACCGTTCCGAAGGAGATCGCCGTGTTGGGGATGCCGCTCGCAACCTCGTGGTGGAGCCTCCTGCTGGGGCTCTACGGCTACATCCTGCCGTTCGTCCTGTACGCCTCGTGGGTCGCGATCGCGATGTGGGACCTGATCCGCCAGGAGTCGTCGTCGATCACGCACCGGGCGCGCTGGATGCTGGTCGTCCTCGCGGTGCCGTTCGTCGGTCCGCTGCTCTACTTCGGCTTCGGTCGATCGCCGATCCCGCGACAGCTGCGGCTGGTCCTGACGGTCGGCGCGATCGCGATCTACGCGGTGTTCCTGCTGCTCGGCGTCCTGCTCGGCGGCTGAGCTCCGCCCCGACCTCACGCGTCGAGCTGGATCCGCATGCGCTTGTTCGCCTTGCCCTTCGACTCGGTCTTGACGACGCGGACGCGACCGACCTCTCCGGTCGAGCGAACGTGGGTGCCGCCGTCGGCCTGCTTGTCGATGCCCTCGATGTCGATGATCCGGATCGGGTCGACCGAGGCGGGGATCAGGTTCACCTTCGTCCGGATCAGGTCGGGATCCGCGAGCGCCTCGGCGCGCGGCAGGACGAGGACGTGGACCGGACGATCCTCGGCGAGTCGCGCGTTCAGCAGCTCCTCGACCTCGTTGCCGAACCCCTTCGACATCGAATCCAGCTCGAAGTCCATCCGCCCGATGCCGCCGGACTCCATGTTGCCTCCGGTCACCTTCGCGCCGAACCCGGTGAAGACCACGCCGGACAGCGCGTGCAGCGCGGTGTGGGTCCGCATGTGCATGTGGCGGCGGCCCCAGTCGATCGTCGCCGTGACCGCGGCGCCGGCCTCCGGAAGCGCACCATCGATCCGGTGGAGCAGCTGCCCGGTCTCGCGCGACGTGAAGGTATCCGTCACGGCGACCTCGCCGCCCTCCGAGGTCAGCACGCCCGAGTCGCCCGGCTGGCCGCCGCCTCGCGGATAGAACACCGTGCGATCGAGCACCACGCCCTCGCCGGTGACCTCGAGGACGACCGCCTCGCAGGTCGCGAGGTACGCGTCGGTCGCGTAGAGCCGCTCCGTCATGGCGGCAGATACTACTTCGGGCCAGAGATCGCGGCTAGAGATCCGGCTCGACCGTCCGCTGGCCGCGAGCGAGCGTCGCGATCACGGCCGCGCTCAGGATCAGCGCCCCGCCGACCACGGTCGCGACGGTGAGCGGTTCGTTCAGCAGGAGCGCGGCCAGCACCGCGACCGTCAGGGGTTCGAGCACGCCGATGATCGCGTTCTTCACGGCGCCGATCCGCTGCAGGCTCGCGATCATGCACACGAACGCGCCGGCCGTGAACGCGCCCATCCCGAAGACACGCAACCCGGCCTCGGAGCCGTGCGGGAGGACCCAGGCATGGAAGACCAGGCCGTAGGTGAGGTTCGCGATCGACGCGCCGGCCGCGAGCCAGGTCGCGGTCGTGAGCGGGTTGGTGCGGTGCACGACGCGATCGACGCCGATCAGGTAGCCCGTGTACGCGATCGCGCACGCGAGCGCCAGGGCGATCCCGATCGGGGCGACGTCGACGCCCGAGCCCGCCACCACGACGACCGCCGCGCCGCCGATCGCCAGCACGAGCGCCGCGATCAACGGGCCCGCCGGCACGCGGCGGTCGAGCGCGATCGACGCCAGCATCACCCACACGGGATACGTGTAGAACAGCAGCGTCACCGCCGCCGCGGTGCCGTGGTTCAGCGCCGAGAAGTACAGCGCCGACTCGGTGCCGTACCCGAGGGTCGCGGCCACGACGAGGCCGAGACGCTCCCCCCGTTCGGGCACGAGCGGCGACCGGGTCACGAGCAGCACGGCCAGCAGCAGCACGGCGGTGATCCCGAAGCGGAACGTCAGCAACGCGAACGGCGGTTCGCCGTTGAGCAGGCCCTTGCCCAAGATCACGACGAACGCGAACAGCACGCCCATCAGCACGCACAGGAGCGAGCCGGTCAGCTCCGGCGTGGACGACGCTCGCCGGGGACGGTGTGCGCGCTCGGTCACGGCGTGCCTCCGAGGAAGTCGCTGACCCGCCCCACGAGGGCCGGGATCGCCTCCAACAGCTCCTGCTCGGAGGCGAGCATGATCAGCTCGGCGTTCGGCATGAGCTCGACGAGGACGCGGCCGAGTTCGGCCGGGTGGATCGCGTCGCCCTCTCGGGCGATCACCAGGGTCGGCGCATGGACGCGGCGCAGCAGGGCCCGGTCGGTGATCGCCACGTCGCGCGTGACCTCGCGGATCGCCCGCGCCACGCCGGTCGGGTTCAGGTCCTGCCACAGGAGCAGATCGATGTCACGCAGCCACGGCCGCCCCTCGTAGTCGGCGGCCCTGCCGGACCCCTCGAGGATCCGGTCGATCGCCTCGTCGGTGGGCAGCGACTCCAACAGCTCGGCCGTCCGATCGAAGTCGGCGTGCTGCGTCGAGGTCAGCGGGAGGTCGAGCGCGGCCGGCAGCACGAACACGAGGCGCTCGAACCGAGCCGGATCCTCCCCGAGGATATGGGTGATCGCCCCCGCCCCGAGCGAGGTCCCGACCGCCTGCGTGGCGCCGTACGCACGCGCGACCGTGTCGACGTCGCCGGCGAAGTCCTCGAACCGGTACGACCCGGGCTCCGCCACGTCCGAGTGCCCGTGCCCGCGGAAGCAGAAGCGGACCTTCGTGCCCGGCGCGGCCGGCGTGAACGCGGCGAGCTCGGTGCAGGAGTTCGTGAGGCCGTGCGCGAACACCGTGACCGGTGGGCCGTCGCCGTCGACCTCGACGTGGAGGCGGATGCCGTCGCGCGCGCGGACCTCGGCCACGAGGCCCGCTAGTCGGTCGCGGGGACCGGTCCGGCCTGTGTCTCGGGCAGGTCGTCCTGCGGCGCGAAGTCCTCACGGATCCGGCGCGCCCAGAGCGCGATCAACGTCGTCAGTCCCAGGAAGAGCAGCCCGGACACGACGAGGATCGCGCGGGTCCGCGTGGGGTCGTCCTCGATCCAGACGAAGGACAGGATGATGGCCGGCACGATGAAGCCCAGGTTGTACGCGATGTCGTAGAGCGCGAACGCGCGCCCGCGGAAGTCATCGGGCATCGCCTGCTGCGTGATCGTGTCCGACGCGATCTTGCCGAGGAAGAACGAGAAGAACCCGATGAAGAGCATCGCCGCGAAGCCCACCTTCGAGACGGACGCACCGAACACGACGGTGCCGGCGCCGAGCAGGAACATCGACGCGAGCAGGAGACGGATCGGCGGCACCCGGTCCTTCAGCTTCTGGGCGAGCACCAGCCCGAGCGCGCCGCCGGCCAACCCCCCGATGCCCGAGAGGACGAGCGCGAGCGAGTCCGCCTTGTTCACGCCACCCTGCACGAGGTTCTTCGCGTAGAGCGCGAACACGAACAGGCCGAAGCCCCAGAACTGGTAGCGGAGCATCTGGAACGAGGTCAGGCCGAGCGCCGCCGCGGGCCGCGCCGCCACCTCCTTCAGCCCGGCCCACACGGAGTGCAGGACGCGTCGCGCCTCGTAGCCGAACGACGTGACGTGGGTGGTCATCTCGACGTGCTGCATCCGGCGCGAGGCGAACGCCGCGGCCACCAACACGGCGGCCCCGCCGAGCACCACGACCCACGACGCGAGGATGCTGGTGCCGACCACGGCGATCGCGATGCCGACCACCTGGAACAGCGCGCCGCCCGCTTGCGACAACGCGTTGCCCTGCAAGAGGTCCTTGCCCGAGAGCACGTCGGGCATCGCGGCGGACTTCACGGCGAGCGCCACCCGGACGCACGCCTGCGCCGCGATCAGCCCGAGGATCAGGGCCACGGTGTCGAAGACCATCCCCTCCGACGAGCGATCGCCGAGGGGCGCGAGGGCGACGAGCGCGACCGCGCCGACGACGCCGGCCGCAGGAGGCCGGTCCACCAGATCACCCGTCGCCGCGGGAACCGGTCGATGAACACGCCGATGAACGGCGACAACAACGTGTAGGGGACGTAGAGCCACAGGACGACCTTCAGCAGGTAGTCGGCCGACGGCACGTCCTGCACGTCGAAGCCCTTCTGCCCGCCGAATCCGATCGACTTGCCGATCGCGCCCTGCACGATGCCCTGGCCGGCCTGCGCCATGAACTGCACCGCCATCAGCACCGCGAAGGACGGCACCGAGAACACGGCGAACATCCGGTCGAAGAACCCACCGAACGACTCGAGCGGGCGGCGGAGCCATCGATCCGCGACGCGGAACGCGAGGCCCGCGCCCACGGCGACGCCGACGACCGCCCATCCCTTCACGGTGGTGAGCGGCCCGCGCCACACGGCGAGGGTGAAGATGCCCGAGAGCAGGAGCAGGACGACCGACGTCCCCGGGATCAGGGCGAACCGATCCACCGTGGTCCGCAGACCGAACCACGGGGCCGCCAACGCGCCGGGCACCACGAGCAGGAACGCCAAGATCGCGATCACGAGCAGCGTGTGCACCGGGTTCGCGAGCGGTCCGGGATGGTTCTCGAGCGCCGCGATCGTCTCGCTCGCCACCTGGTTCGCCTGCGCGACGACCGCCGGCGGCGGGGTCCACAGGCCCGGGCCCCGCACGACGGCGACGTCCGGACCGATCGCGACGCCGGAGGCCATCGCGGCGTCGAGCCGCTGCTGCTCGAGCTCGGGCGTGCACGTCGCCTCGCCGTTGCACAGACCGCCGTAGTACTCGCGCACCAAGAACACGGCGGGCGGCTGCGGGTAGTCGCGCAGCCGCTTCTGCACCTCGCCGAAGTGGCTCTGCGCGGCACGGTCGTACCCGATGCTCCCCTCGCTGCTCGTCGTGACCTCGCCGGCGAGGAAGTTCTGCAGGGAGCCGAGGTACGTCGCCTGGTACTTCGCCGAGGTGCCCGGCAGGCCCGTACGGAACACGTTCGTGTAGGTCTTCGCCCAGCCGTAGGCGGTGTTCGTACCGGTCGAGTCGTTCGCGTCGGTGTCGTTGACGACCAGGATCAGGGGGCGCGACCCGGCCGCGGCCGCGACGACGTCGACCGCCGCGAGCGAGCCGCGGACCGACTGGTTCGGGTACTGGTTCGCCGCGCTGACCCAGCGATGCTGGAGGCCGTCGACCAGCAGGAACCCGAGCGAGCCGACCACGAGGACCGACGCCGCGGCGATCGGCGATCCCCCGGCGGACGCCGTCACGGGATCCGAACGCGGCGCCGGCGAGCCCGACGAGCGCGGCGAGCGACAGGATCACGAAGACCGGCGTACCGATCTGCGGATCGGTGAGCGCCGCGCCGTTCACGAACCACGCGACCACGACGACCCCGAGCGCCACCGCGAAGCCGCGGACGAGGCTCCGCCGGTCGGGATGGGTGCGCGCCCAGCGGATCAACGCGAACGCGCCGAGGCCGACGAGGGCGATCGGCGCCGCCGTCGCGTTCATGAAGCGGTAGTAGGGCACGACCGGTGAGTTCGGGTCGCCCGAGACCTGGTCGGCCGTGCCGAGGATCATCGACGCGGCGCCGGCGAGCGGCAGGAGCCACCACGCGGCCGTGACGTCGAACCCGTCGGCCGGCTCCCGGCGCGTTCGGGCGAGCCAGACGGTCGACCCGATCGCGATCGCGATGAACGGCACCACGATCAGCGGCTGCATCGAGCCGATCCAGTCCAGCAGCCGGTCGACGAAGAAGGCCTTCGTGTACGGCGGCGGGAGCGCCGCATCCTTCAGGCTCGCGGTCGGGCCCCAGATGCCGATCACCCAGCACGCCAGCCCGAGGACCATGCCCGAGCCGACCGACAGGAGCGTCGGGCCGTCCGAGCGGAGCGCCGAGCCGAGCCGGAACCGGGACGTGACGAGGTGGAAGCCGAAGACGGCCAAGAGCGTCACGCCGAACAGCACGCAGGTGGTGGGGTGCGTGAACGCCGCGGCGATCCCGATCAGGAACAGGGCCGTGCGCGCCCCCCACGACGTCTTCGCCGCCTGGAGGAACGGCAACATCAACGCCAGCAGGAACAGGACCGTGATGTTGTCGAGGTACCCGACGTACGGCGTCGTGAGGAACAACGCGACCGTGGCGAGCAGCATCGTCAGGAACGCCACGGGATCCTTGCGACTTCGGACCGCGCCGGCGCCGAGGGCCAGCCCGGTGAGGATCGGCACGCCGAGCATCAGGAACTTCGCGAAGGTGTAGGTGTCGATGCCGACGACCCGCTGGAGCAGCGCGCCTTCGAGCGGCACCGTCACGCGATAGCCGCCGGAGAACAGGCCGTTCGGACCCCATTCGCGGACGATCGACCCGGGATCGTCCTGCATCACGACGTTGGCGCGCCACGTGTACCAGGCGGGATCGCGGGTCGGCGCCGCGAGGCTCGGATCGGCGACGAAGCGCCAGCCGAGCGCCCCGAGCATCAGCAGGGTCGCGATCGCCAGCACCCACCACGCGCCCAACGGGTCGGGCCGGGCAGGCGCCGCGGGATCGGTCGGCGGCGTCGGCTGCAGGGCCTGCGGTTGGGTTCTCACTCGGATAGGTCCTCTTCTCCACCTCGCGCTCGGCGGACGAGGGGCGCGCGAGCACCCGGCTCGCACGACCGCGTGAGTCTACCGCCCGCCCTTGCAGCCCCCCGAACGACGGGTCGACGTCGTGATCAGTCCTTCCACATGTCCTCCCGCCGAGGTGGCCGCCGAGGGGGAGGCCCGGGTGGCCGTTGGGGCGACGCCGGCCGGGATCGCCGGCGGACGAGTGCGACCACGACGAGCGCGACCCCGGCGACCACGGCCAGCCCCGCGAGGACGATCGGCAGGGTCCGTCCCGACGTGCAGCGTTCGCCGGTCCGACCGGGATCGCGGTCTGCCCGACCGCGAAGTAGCCGAACCCGTCGACGCTCGCGTGCACGAGCTGACGGCCGATCGAATCGGTGCTCGGGATCCGCGTCCACGTGCGGGCGTCGTCCGAGCGCAGCATCGCGTCGGAGAAGCCGCCGCCGGTGAACAGGAGCGGATACGCCAGCACGACCGTCCCGGGCTTCCGCAGGGCGCCGACGGGATCGCCGCTCGGCTGGTACGTCGCGACGATCCGATACACGTTGCCGGCGATCGATGCGCCGCCGGGAAGGTGCACGTCCGCGACGGGCGCGAGCGGGGTCATCACGAGCCGCACGGACGTGTCGGCGCCGTGCGGCGCGATCGCGCCGGTCGCGAGGGCGACGTCGACCTGGAGATCCAGGGTGGGGAAGACCCCCGCGGCCGACCCGGTCGTCGGATCGAGCCGGATGCTCGCGCTGCCGGGGGTCGGCGGCCGGTTCAGCGTGGCGAGCGGCGGCGGCGGGCTGACCCATCGGTAGAGCGCAGGCGGCGTCAGCCCGTCGAGCACCGGCGCCGAGCCGAACGGATCCAGGTGCGCGCTGAGCGCCGCGAGGAGGAGGTAGACCACCACGAGCGCGCCGCCGGCCAGCAGGGCTCGGCGTCGGGCCGTCACTGGACGATCCGGATCGGGTCGATCCGGGATGTCGCGAACCGCGGAGGCCACACGACCGCGCGCACCCCCGGGCGGACCCACTCCCAGATCACGCTCATCGCCCGGAGGTTCGCGCCCGGATCGGGCGAACCGGCGCCGGCGAACTCGAGACCGCTGCCGTTGGGCAGGCCGCCCATCGGGATGCGGGCCGAGCGAGCCGCCGCCGCGACCGCCGCCGGCGTGGGCGACGAGGCCGCCGGCATCACGGTCGTGAACAGCGCCCACGCGGCCGAGAAGCCGGCGAGCGCCGCCGCGCTCATATCCGAATGGAACGTCGACTCGTAGGCGTTGCGCGCGCGGTCCAGGATGGCGCGCCCGCTCGCGGTGAGCCCGGCCGGGTTCACGTACTCGCCGTCGAGCTTGTCCGACGCGAACAGACCGACCGCGTCCTTCCCCAGCGTCAGGCCGAAGGCGGGCATGCAGTAGCTGGAGGAGGTGCCGATGTTCGACACCAATCGCAGCCGCTGCCGAACCATCTGGCGGCGGAGCGCGATCCCGTCGCGCACGTACGCGGAGACGAAGAGCACGTCCGGCCGCACGGCCGCGATCCGCCGGACGACGGCCGCCGCGTCGAGGCTCCGGGCGTCGTACGGGAACCGGCCGACGAACGGGAGATGCAGGGCGGCGATCTCGCGAACGGCGCCGTCGGCCACCGCGGTGCCGTAGACGTCGTCGACGTTCGCGACCGCGAACCGCAGCGAGGACGCGGCCCGACCGAACATCGGCGCCAGCCGTTCCGCCTCGAAGGACACCGCGGCGGCACCCAGGAGCTGACCGCTCGGCGCGACCCGGAAGAACCGGTCGCCGCCGGGAGGGGCCATCGAACCGACGGCGCCGGTCTCCCAGAAGAGCATGCCGCGCCGGGCGGCTTCGGCCGCCGCGGGCTGCGAGATCGTGCTGCCGTAGCTGCCGAGGACGATGCCGACCCCCCGGTCGGCGAGGGCGTCGACCGCGCCGGGCGCGGCGTCGCCGCCCGCCACGTCGACGGCGTCGAGTTGGATCGGTCGGCCGTCGACCCCGCCGTCGGCGTTCGTCAGGTCGACGGCGAGGCGCACCCCCCGGTACTCGTCCCGGCCGCCCGGTCCCTGCGATCCGGTCAGTGGATAGACGGCTCCCACACGGATCGGATCGGGCGATCGCGTGCAGGCGACCGACGCCACGATCGCCAGCCCGGAGACCACGGCCGCGAGCCGCTTCACCGGAGCACCGCCAGCAGGTTCGCGGCCGCGTGGGTCGCGGCCGAGGCGCCCCACGTGCCTGAGGCCCAGCGCTGCCAGGAGAACAGCAGTCCCGCGCCGAGGTCGACCCAGAACACCGCCGGGCCGTAGATCGGGACGTGCACGGCGGCGAACAGCAACGCCGATCCGCCGATGGCGGCGACCACGCCGAAGCGGAGCAGCCCGCCGTACACGAGCCGGCGGAAGAACGCCTCCTCCGCGACGGCGGCGAGCAGATCGAGCGCCAGCACCTCGGGCCCGTGCGCCCGGGGGAACGCCGGTCCCCAGCCGGCGGCGAGCGCGACCGCGCAGACCCCGATCACCAGCACGAGCGGCGTGCCGACCCGCCCGTCCGATGCGGCCGGCAGCGCGACCGCCACCGACGCGGTGCCGAGCGCGAGGTAGGTGAGCCCGAACAGCACGGGCGCGTTCGCGTCGCCGAGCGCCGCGAGGCGCAGCACGAGGGCGCCGAGGCCGGCGACGATCACGCCCGCCACGAGCAACCCGTCGGAGCGTTCGGCCAGCGGGGCGCGGGACGCGGAGGCGCTCACGGTTCGACCTCGAACTCGGTCTGCGCGATCACCCGAGGATCGAACGGAAGGTGATCGGACGCCACGAACTCGATCTGGAGGATGTGCATGCCGCGGGAGACGTTGCGGACGACGTCGGACAGCGAGAAGTTCATGGACACGATCCGGTCGTCCACGTAGACGTGCAGGTGCCCTCGATCGGGGGAGATCGCCGTCGTCGTCGCGGGGACGATCTTCGCGCCCCGCAGCCGCACGGTGATGGGGACGGCCGTGCCGTGGATCACGGCGCCGTTCGCCGGCGAGACGATCGTCAAGGTTGCCGGGCTGCTCGGCCGGGCCGAGGCGACCGGAGTCGACGTCCCGACCGATGCTCTCGAACCCGCGCAGCCAGCGAGGAGGGCGAGCGACACGGCGAGCAGCGGCCGGGCCGGTCCCCCCACACGGCTCACGCGCGTTCGTCCCTCGGCGCGAGCGACCGTGCGCAGTCCGCGCAGGTCCCGATCAGATCGAGCCGATGCCGGACGTCGGCGAAGCCCGCCTCGCCCGCGATCGTGTCGAGCGCCGCATCCAGCTGCTCTTCGAGCTGTGGCCCGAGCCGCACATCGGAGGTGCGCCCGCACACCGCGCAGAACAGATGATGGTGATGCCCGGTGAGCTCTTCGGTCAGCTCGTAGCGGCCGAACTCCTCGTCGGTCACGATCCGCCGGACCACCCCGGCCGTCTCGAGGTCCGACAGGTTCCGGTACACGGTGCTCTGCGGCAAGCCTCGGCGACCGCGCAGGATCTCGGGGATGGACATCGGGCTCCCGGCGCGGGACAGGATCTCGATCAGGCGGCGTCGCTGGTCCGTGTAGCGCTGCCCCGCACCGTGCAATCGCACCGCGGCCTCATCGTGGATCGACCGGGCGGCGTCGCTCATGCGTGCTCCTCCTGCCGCAGCGTGCGCGGTGCCGCGTGCTTCCCGATCGACACGATCGCGAACACCGCGGCCGCGGCCAGGACCATCGCGCCGCTCGGCGCGATGTCGAAGATGTACGAGGCCGCCAGTCCGGCCACGACGGAGCCGACGCCCACGGCGATGGACAGCAACAGCGTTGCTCGGAACGAGCGGGCGAGCAGCTGCGCGGAGGCGACGGGCAGCACCATGAGCGCCGCGACGAGCAGGATGCCGACGACCCGCATCGCGGCGACGACGGCGACGGCGGTCAACACCGCGAGCAGCCCGTTCACCATCCCGACGGGCAGACCGGCCACGCGCGACCAATCCTCGTCGGTGACGACCGCGAACAGGACGTTCCGCAGCGCCCACATCGTGATCGCGATGGCCGAACCGAGCACGAGGATCCACCCGATCTCCGAGCGGGTCACCGTGAGCGGCTGGCCGAACAGATACGTCAGGATGTTCGCGTTCAAGCCGCCCCCGAGGCTCGCGAACACGACCCCGAGGGCGATGCCCGAATAGAAGAAGAGCGCGAGCGCGACGTCGCCCGAAGCCTTGCGGCGAGCGCGGAGGCGATCGACGCCGAGCGCGCCGACCACGGCGAACACGAGCGCGGCCAGGACCGGGTCGACGCCCAGGAGCAGGCCCGCGCCGACGCCGGCGAACGCGACGTGGCCGATCCCGTCGCCGATCAGCGACAGTCGCTTCTGCACGAGGAAGATGCCGATCATCGGCGCGAACACGCCGACGATGACGCCCGCGGCGAGCGCGCGCTGCATGAACGGGAGCGCGAACGGATACGGCAGCCCCAGCGCGATCATCCGAGACCTTCCAGCCAGAGCGGCAGATCCTCGCGGTGGATGCCGAGCGAGACCCCCTCGCGGGTCAGATCCGACGGCGTTCCGTCGAACAGGATCCGGCCCTTCAGGACGATCACCCGGTCGACCTCGCCGGCGACCGCGGAGAGCTCGTGGGAAACGAGCAGGACCCCCGCGTCGTGCTCGGCGATCAGGTGCGTCAACGAATCGCTGAACCGGTGCTGGGACTCGGCGTCCACGCCGGCGACCGGCTCGTCGAGGACGAGCAGGTCGGGCTCGCTCGCGAACGCACGTGCGATGAACGCGCGCTGCTGCTGTCCGCCGGAGAGCGCGCCGACGGGCCTGGCGGCGAGCGGCTCCAAGCCGACGGACTGGATCGCATGGCGGACCGCGTCGGTGTCGACGTGGCGGAGTGGACGCCACCAGCCGCTGCGCGACAGCCGACCGGACGTGACGATCTCCTCGACCGTCGCCGGCACCTCCGAGGCGAGCGACGGGCGCTGCGGCACGTAGCCCAACCGCCAGCGCTGGTCGAACCGGCGCGGATCGGCGCCGAACAGCCGCACCGACCCCTCGTCCGGCGTGAGCGCTCCCAGCAGGATCTTCAACAGCGTCGATTTCCCCGAGCCGTTCGGGCCGACGAGTGCGACGAACTCCCCCCGCGCGACGCGGAGGCTCACGTCCAGGAGCACGGGATCCCGCCCGTACCCGAACCGGACGCCGGCGGCCTCGAGCAGGAAGGGAGCTCCCGATGTCGGTGAGGTGCGCAGCGATTCAGGTGCAGCCAAGGGCCGCTCGCAGTTCGGTGAGGTTCCCCCTCATCACGGACACGTAATCATCTCCTGCCGACATCTGGTCCGGGGTCAGGCTCTCGAGCGGGTTCAGGACCGCGGTGGTGGCGCCGGTCTCGTCGGCGAGGGTCTGCGCCACCTTGGGCGACACGAGCTCCTCGGTGAAGATCGTCGTCACCCCGTCGCGCTCGACGAGGGCCTTGAGATCGGCGAGGTGCTGCGGGGTCGGCTCCGCGTCGGGCGAGAGCCCCGAGATCGGCTCCTGCTGCAGACCGTAGCGTCGGGAGAGGTAGCCGAAGGCGGCATGGCTCGTCACGATCACGTTGCGCGCACAATGGGCGAGCCCGGTCCGGTACTCCGCGTCGAGGGATCCGAGTTTCGAACCGAACGAAGCGGCGTTCCCGGCGAACGCCGACGCGTTCTGGGGCGACGCGGCCGCGAGCGCCTCCTCCACCCGCTGGACGACCTGCCCATACAGGACGGGGTCGAGCCAGACGTGCGGATCCGCCGTCAGGCTCGGCTCGGACCCTCCCCCCGGAACCGGCAGCGTCCGGAGATCCGCAGAGACATCGACCGTCTGGCCCTCCGCATCACGGATCGCGTCCTCGACCGCCGGCTGGAACCCACCTCCGAGGTACAGGATCACGTCGGCGGTCGAGATCGCCTCGAGCTGGCTCGGCTTCAACTCGAGGTCGTGGGGCTCGACCCCGGGTGCGGTCAGGTTCGTGACCTGGACGTGGTCGCCGCCGACCTGCTTCGCGGCCTCGGCCAGCGGGTAGAAGCTCGCCACCACCGACACGGTTCCGGGCGGGGTCGCGCTCGCCGTTCGCGAGCACGCCGCCGCGACGAGGCACAACGCCACGCCGGCGGATGCGACGATGGCCCTGTTCTTTAGAATGAGAATGAGTCCCATAACTATCCAAGAAGGGTACCCGCCGCTCCGGATCGGGTCAAGACAGGGTGGCCGCCGACGGGGCGTCAGCCGGATCCGGCGATCTCGGCGAGCGCCTCCGCGTAGCGCAGGCCCGAGCCACGCCGGACATCCCGGGGGCGAACGCCCTCCGCCTGGAGCGCGGCGGCCCAGCGGGCGAGCGCGGCCCGGGTGGGATCGGCCCGGAGCGCGAGCACGCCGTCGATCGCCTCGGCGTACGCGGCGGCGGTGGCGCTCGGCGCGAACGCGACGCGCGCGTACGCGCGTGCCCGCTCCCCCATCGCCTCGCGCTCGCCGGGGTCGCTCGCCAGTCGCTCGAGCACATCCGCGAGCGCCGCCGGATCGGGAGGGCCGGGGGGGATCCGGGCGACGACGTCGTCGGGGACCTCGAGGTACGTGCCGACGGCGCTCACGACGGTCGGAACACCGACGTGCAGGGCCCGCACGAGCGATCCGCTCGTCTCGCCCCGGTGCGGGTTCCGCAGGTTCACCAGGACGTCGAACGCCGAGAGCCACGCGAGGAAATCCTCGTCCGACGCGTTCGGGCACGACGGTCACCCGATCGGCGACGCCGCTGTGCCGCAGCACCGATCGGAGATCCCAATGCGGGCTCGAGCGCCCGACCAGCAACACGCGAAGATCGCTCGTGACCCGCCCGACCGCGTCGAGCAGCTCGGCGATCCCCTTGCTCGCGTTGAGGTCCCCGGCGATCCCGACGACGACCGCGCCGTCGCCGGCCACGCGCGCCCTGAACGCCGCGCCGCGCGCCCGCGCGCGGTCGATCTCGTCGTCGGCCTCGACGAGCGGATGCGGGGCGATCGTGATCGGCGTCTTGCACCCGATGCGTTCGAGGTACGACGCCGCGAACCGGGAGTGCACGATCACGGCCCGCGCGCGGCGCACCGCCTGTGCGCACCACGGGACGCCGAGCGGATAGTCGAGGTTCTCGCCCGGCGGGGCCGCCGCGATCGCCTCCGACCGCGCCGGTTCGGCGAGCGGGCTCCGTGCGACCCCCAGGCCGTACATCAGGCCGTCGAGCGCCAGGTCGTGCAGGACCGCGACCCCCGGATGCCACACCGAGAGCCGGTAGATCTCGCCGTGGAACTCGACGTTGTTGCCGAGCTGGTACACGGCGACGTCGGCCGCCGCGACCCGCTCCTCGGCGTCGGACGTCAGCGGCCACATCGGGCGGACGTCGTGCCGCTCGAGCAGACCCGCCTGGCGCATGCCGTCGAGGACGGCCGCCGAGTACGTGGCGATGCCGGTGGCGCCGGCGGCATCGGCGAGAGGAACGCGATCGACGCCATGTCAGCCGAGCAGCCTGCGCACGACGCCGCTCCAGTCGGGGATCTGGGCTGCGGCGTCACGGCCGGCCGCGCCGAGCGATCGAGCGAGCGCCGGGTCCGCCGCCAGCCGGTCGAACGACGCGGCGATCGCGGCGGGCTCCGGCTCGACGACGATGCCGGTCTCGTCCGGGCGCACGAACTCGAGCGGGCCGCCGGCGTCGTTCGTGACGATCACGGCGCGGGCGGCCGCCATCCCCTCGATCGCGATGTAGCCGTAGTCCTCGTCGAAGGGCCCGAAGTAGACCGCGAGCGCGCCGAGGTACAGATCGATCAGCTCCTCGTCCGGGATCGACTCGCGGATCTCCACGCGGCCGCCGAGCCCCGCCTCCGCGATCTGCTTGGCCAGGTGGTCACGTTCGGCGCCGGAGCCGACGAGGACCAGCCGCACGTCGGAGGAGACCGACGCCATCGCCTCCACCGCGAGCGACTGCCGCTTCAACCTGTCGAACCGGCTGGGATACAGGATGTAGTCGCCGGGCGGCCTCGTCTCGCCCCCGAGGAGCCGGTCGGCCAGCGCCGAGCGATGGTAGAGCACCTCGCCTCGCAGGCCGATCGATCGCTCCAGGCGACCGTTGACGTTCTCGGAGTTCGTGAAGATCCGGCGCGCTTCGCGCAGCGCCAGCCGGTCCGCCGAGACGATGAGCTCCCGGACGGCGGCGCCGTCGGGATAGCGCGAGATGTCACCGAAGCGCGGGTGCGACCACAGCTCGTAGGCCGTGCGGTGCTGGTGGATCAGCCACACGATCTTGTTGGGATGACGGACGAGGTACGCCGGGAACTTCAGCGCGATCACCAGATCGATCGGCTCACCGTTCGACTCCGTGAGGTCGACGCTCCGCCACATGCCCATCTGGTGGACGAGCTCCTCCGGCGGATACCACTTGAACGGCATCGTCACGAGCTCCGCCTGGTGCCCGGCGTCACGCAGCGCGGCGACGAGGGCGCCGGCGTGCGATTCGGCGCCCCCGCTCATGAACGGCGGCTGCGGATGGCACACGGCGATGCGCATCAGGCCCGCTTCTCCAACACGAACCGGAGATCGTCCTCGTCCCGCAGCACCTGACGGACCGTCCACCAGCGGCCGGTCGCCTCGAGGCGCAGCCGCCCGTGCAGCTCGCTGTCGGGATCCCAGGGAGAGAACGTCTCCTCGTGGAAGACGCGCGACCTGGTCGGATCGCGATAGGACAACGGGTTGTTCCACGCCGGCAGCCGCATGATCAACAGCCCGCCGGGGCGCAGCATCCGCCAGCACTCGTCGAGCCACCGCGCCACGTCGAGGCGCACGTCGCCGAGCACGTCGACGGCGACGATCGTGTCGACCGCGTCGTCGTCCCATCCCCAGGGCAGCACGTCGAGATCCGTCGCGTGTTCGGCCGCGAGGTCCACGACGACCTCGCCCGACGGCTCGATCGGCTGGGCGCCGGGAGCGGGCGCGGGCCACAGCCGCTCGCGGAGCGCGTGCACCTCCCGCGTCAGCAACTCGAGCTCCCCGCGGAGGGCTTCGAGCTCGCGGGCGTCGCCGGCCTGCCGCTGGGCGGTCTCGAAACCCAGGTGCGCGATGTCGGCGCCGACGCGGTCGTACCGACGGACGAGCGGCCGGATGACGCGGAAGAGCACGCGCTTGATCCAGCGCTTCGGCCGGCTGCCGACCTGGAGGACGTCCTCGCCCTCGGGGTACCGCTGCGTGTACTCCCACAGGAGCGTGTTCTCGAGCTCGTACCACCGCTGGGAGATGAGCGAGTCCGCGGTGACGCCGGCCGCGGGGGTGCCGTCCGGGACCGGGGGACCGGCCCAGTAGAGCTCGCGCTCGAGCGCGGAGGCGGCGCTCGAGACGGGGTGCTCTGCATCCGGGCTGCTCAACGCGGGTTCCTCCGGGTCGTGCGGTGCGGTCAGGCTACCGAAGCGCGCGGCGCGGCGGCGCGCTCACGCGTGCAGCCGGTACCCCCGGCCCGTTCGCTGCACGATGCCGTCGCGCACGAGACCGTCGATCGCGGCGAGCACGCGCAGCTCGGCCACGTCGGCCGCGGTCACGAGGGTCGTGAGGGTGGCGCTCGGTCGATCCCGCAGCGCGGCGACGATCCGGCCGCGCACCTGCCGGGCGGAGCCTTCGAACGGAGCCTGCCGGCGGGCGGGCGGGGCGCCCAGGGGGCGGGCGGGCGGGGCGCCCAGGCGGCCGGCGGCGCGGAACCGGCACCCGCGACGGAGCGGACACGCCTCGCAGCGCGGCGACGGCCGACACAGCTCGCGACCGACGTCCATCAACGCCTGGTTCCACCCGCCCGGGTCCTCCCGGTCGAGGAACGCCGCCGCAGCGGCGGCCAGGTCTGCTGCCGCGAGTTCCTGCGGTTCGCGCCCGTGGAGGACGCGCGCCACGACGCGCCGAACGTTCACGTCGGGCGCCGGAACCGCCGCGCCGAACGCGATCGACGCGACGGCGCCGGCCGTGTAGGGCCCGACGCCGGGCAACGTCCGTAACGCGTCCACCGTTCGAGGGACCTCGCCGTGGTGCTCGCGCTCGATCGCGATCGCCGAGGCGTGCAGGGCGACGGCCCGGCGGTTGTAGCCGAGGCCCGCCCAGGCGCGGATCACGTCGGGGCGCGACGCGCGCGCGAGGGTCCCCACGTCCGGGAACCGTGCGAGGAACCGTTCGAACACGGGCGCGACGCGCGGCGCCTGCGTCTGTTGGAGCATGACCTCGGACACGAGCACCGCGTACGGATCGGGGTGGGCCCGGCGCCACGGATAGGCGCGGCGGCGGGGCCGGTACCAGGCGCGGATCGCGGCGAGCTCGCGGGACGTCGGGTGTCGCTCGACACCGGACATCGCGAGGGGAGCGCCGCCTAGAAGCCGGCGCGGTTGTCGGCGCCGAGCATCGCCTCCGCGGTCTCACTCAAGGCTCGATGGACCTCGCGGAAGATGTCGGCCACCTGCGCGGGCGCGATCGTCGCCGCCGAGCCGCGCGCGGCCATCGCCGTGATGTCGCATGCCTTGTCGAACACGTGCCAGTCGGTGTCGCGGGTCATCGTGGGACGGACCTCCTCGGTGGTTGGGATGAGCGCTTCACCGTCCAGGCTAGCCGAACTCGGCGGCAGCCCGCGTCGCGATCCGAGCCGCCCGTTCGTCGTCTAGGGTGGACGGGCGGCACCGGGCCGCCCCGCTCCAGCGAGGAGGGACCATGCGCTACATCCTGCTGATCTACGGCGACGAGGCGGCGCGGAGCGCGATGCCGGACGACGACCGCCACGCGATGTACGCCGAGTACGAGAAGTTCGCGAACGAGCTCACCGAGCGCGGCATCGGGCGCGGCGGCGACGAACTGGCATCGGTGACCAGCGCGACCACGGTCCAGGAGCGCGACGGGAAGATGCTGGTCACCGACGGGCCGTTCGCTGAGACGAAGGAGCAGCTGGGCGGGTACTTCATCGTCGACGTCGACGACCTGGACACGGCGATCGAGCTCGCCGGGAAGATCCCGGCCGTCCACGGCGGCTCGATCGAGATCCGCCCCATCGTCGACGAGGGATGACCGACGCGGCCGCGGCCGTCGACCGGGTCTTCCGCGAGGAGGCGGGTCGGGCGGTCGCGGCGTTGATCCGCATCACCGGCGATTTCGATCTCGCCGAGGAAGCCGTCCAGGAGGCCTTCGAGACCGCGCTGCACGTGTGGCCGACGAGGGGCATCCCGGAGAACCCCGGCGCCTGGATCACCACCACGGCCAAGAACCGGGCGATCGACCGGCTGCGGCGCGACCGGGTCGGTCGCGAGAAGACCGACGACGCCGCACGGCTCGCCGCCCTCGAGGCCCTCGGAGACGATGTGCACGACATCCCGGACGACCGGCTCCGCCTGCTGTTCACGTGTTGCCACCCCGCGCTCGCGACCGACGCCCAGGTCGCGCTCACGCTCCGAACGGTCGGCGGATTGTCGACCAGGGAGATCGCTCGCGCGTTCCTGGTCCCCGAGCCGACGCTCGGCCAGCGGCTGACCCGAGCGAAACGGAAGATCCGGGAGGCGGCGATCCCGTACCGCATCCCGCCTCGAGAGGTGCTGCCGGAGCGTCTGGACGGCGTGCTCGCCGTGCTCTACCTCGTCTTCAACGAAGGGTACGCGGCAACGGTTGGGGAGCTGCTCCGCGCGGAGCTCTGCGACGAGGCGATCCGGCTCACCCGGTTGGTCGACCGCTTGATCCCGGGCGAGCCCGAGGTCGAGGGACTGCTCGCGTTGATGCTCCTGCAGCACGCCCGCCGGTCCGCACGGACCGATGCCGTCGGCGATCTGGTGCTCCTCGAGGATCAGGATCGTTCGCGATGGGATCAGGCGATGCTCGACGAAGGGCTCCGCGTGTTGGAAGCGCGAGGAGCGGCATCGGCAGGGTCCGTACCTGCTCCAGGCGCGGATCGCCGCGTGCCACGCTCGGGCGCCGAGGCCCGAGGACACCGACTGGCCGACCATCGCCCGGCTCTACGGGGAGCTGGCCGGGCTCGGCCCATCCCCGGTCGTGGAGCTGAACCGGGCCGTCGCGATCGCCATGGCCGATGGGCCGGACGCCGGCCTGCGGCAACTGGAGCCCCTGGCCGCCGATCTCGATCGCTACCACCTGTTCCACTCCGCCCGGGCCGACCTGCTCCGCCGGGCCGCCCGGCCCCGCGAGGCGGCCGACGCGTACCGGCGTGCGCTCGACCTCACGACGAACGATGCGGAGCGGCGCTTCCTCGAGCGGCGCCTCCACGAGCTCGCCGGCGGCGCCTGAGCGCCGTGCACGATCGGGTCGCCGAGCCGCGCTAGGCTCCGGCCGTGCTCTTCCCCACGACCGACTTCGCGATCTTCTTCTGCCTGGTCTTCCTCGGGAACTGGTGGCTGAACCACAACCGCCGCCTGTGGAAGGCGTTCATGATCGGGGCGAGCTACGTCTTCTACGGCTGGTGGAACTGGCGCTACGTGTTCCTGCTGGCCGGGGTCTCCGCGATCGCGCAGCTGGCCGGGATGGCGGTGAGCCGCCAGGAGGACCAACGGCGCCGGATGCGGGTGATGGCGGTCGGCGTCGCCGCGACGATCGCGCCGCTCCTGTACTTCAAGTACTACGGCTTCTTCACCGTGAACGCGGCGAACGCGGGCTCCGCGCTCGGGTTCCACCTGGCGCCGCCGTTGATCCAGGTCGTCCTGCCGATCGGCGTGTCCTTCTACACGTTCATGGCGATCTCCTACGTCGTGGACATCTACCGGCGCCGCTTCGAGGTGGCCAGTTGGAGCGACGTCTTCCTGTACCTGTCGTTCTTCCCGCACCTGGTGGCGGGGCCGATCGTCCGGCCGAACGAGCTGATCCCGCAGATCGACGTGCGGCACGACCCGCGGAACATCGACGTCGTCGGCGCCGGGTGGCTGATCCTCGGCGGTCTGTTCAAGAAGATCGTGATCGCGAACTACCTCGCCGGCGCGATCGTCGATCCGGTCTTCGGCGACCCGTCGCGCCACAGCGGGCTGGAGGCGGTCGTCGGGATCGTCGCGTACGCGGTCCAGATCTACTGCGACTTCAGCGGCTACACCGACATCGCGATCGGCGTCGCGAAGCTCCTCGGCTTCCGGTTCCCCCAGAACTTCGACCGCCCGTACAGCGCCCGCTCCGTGCAGGAGTTCTGGCGGCGCTGGCACATGACCCTGTCCCGTTGGTTGCGCGACTACCTCTACATCCCGCTCGGCGGCAACCGGAAGGGCACCGCGCGGACGTACGTGAACCTGATGATCACGATGCTGCTCGGCGGCCTGTGGCACGGCGCCGCCTGGCACTTCGTGGTCTGGGGAGGGCTGCACGGTGTCTACCTCGCGGTCGGCCACTGGAAGCAGGCGAAGCGTGACGCCGGCCTGCTCGCGGAGCCACCCGACACACCCCTGGTCGCGTGGATGCAGCGACTGACCACGTTCGTGCTCGTGTGCATCGCGTGGACGTTGTTCCGCGCCGACTCCGTGGCCACCGCGCTGACCCTGCTCGGCAGGACGATCACGGGCTGGGGGCTCCCATCGCCGCTGGTCACGCTGCCCGTGATGCTCGCGATCGGGGTCGGTCTGGCCACCCAGTTCACGCCGCATGCACCGGCGGAACGGATCAAGGCGGGGCTGTCCCGGATGAACCCCGTCGCGCTCGGTCTCACCGCGGCGGTCGTACTCTTCGTGATAACCACGCTCGGTCCCCGTGGCGTGGCGCCCTTCATCTACTTCCAGTTCTGATGGCCACCGAAACCGACCCTCGAACCCAGCCCGGGGGCGCGCCGGAGGACCCGACCGACCGGCCGCCCGAGGGCCGATCCGGCATGCCCGCCGGGCGCGTCCTCATCGTCACGCTGATCTGCCTGCTCGTGTGGGCCCTGCTGTACGCGCCCGAGCTGAAGCGGTCGTCCGAGGCGCAGCCCGACGGCGTCCGACGGACGGCGTCCCTCTGGGTCCTGACGCCCGTCGTGTGGCTCGAGGATCGCGTCGGCGTCACGGCGAGCGTCAACGCCGCGTCGCGCGCGCTGGGCCGCGACCCGAACGCCGCGGTCGGTGGCTCCGTCGGTGGGATCCCGGTCGACATCGACCAGCTCCCGACCGTGTCGCCGGAGCCGTCCGGACAACCCGTGCGTCCCGTCCTCAAGGACACACCGCTGCGCGAGCCGACCGGGCAGGATCCGCTGCGCATCGCGGTGGTCGGGGACTCGCTCGCGGCGGGTGTGGGGTACTTCGCCGAGCGCGTCTTCCGGCCGTTCTTCGTGAACGTGATCAAACAGGGCCGCATCTCCACCGGTCTGTCGCGACCCGACTACTTCGACTGGCAGGCGCAGATGCGCTACATCATGCAGAAGGCGCGTCCCGACCTGACGATCGTCATGCTCGGCGAGAACGACCAGCAGAGCCTCCGGCTCGCCGGCGGCCAGGTCGACACGCGTGATCGGCACGCCGGCGTTCGGCCCCGGCTATCGCGCACGAGTGACGCAGTTCGCGAAGACCGCGACGCAGGACGGCGGCCACGTGATCTGGATCGGCCTGCCGAACTCGAGCGACAAGCGACGCTGGCCCTTCGTCGGCTTCGAGAACCAGATCTACCGATCGGTGGCGGACCAGCTCCCGAACGTCACGTACTTCGACACGTGGGACACGTTCGCGGCGAAGGACGGTGGGTACACGGCCTACTACCGCAACGGGAACCACGTGACGCTCGTCCGGGCCGACGACGGCGTCCATTTCAACAGCGACGGCTACACGATCTTGATGCAGCAGGTCGCGGAGTTCGCGACCTCGGCCTTCCGGCTGGACCCGAAGACGTACGGCTCCTAGCCGATCGCCGGGGCCTCCGGTAGCTGCGCCAGCGCGGCGTCTTCCGCGGCCGGATCGAACTCGAGGTCGGGCAGGCGACCGTGGAGGTAGTCGTCGTAGGCCTGCATGTCGAAGTTGCCGTGTCCCGAGAGCCCGAACAGGATCACGCGCTCCTCGTTCGCCTCCTTCGCCGCGAGGGCCTCGTCGATCGCACCCTTGATCGCGTGCGCCGATTCCGGCGCCGGCACGATGCCCTGCGTGTGCGCGAACCGGATCGCGGCGTCGAAGATCTCGCTCTGCGTGTACGCCTTCGCCTCCATGTGGCCGTTCTTGACCAGCAGGGACAGCGACGGCGCGTCGCCGTGGTAGCGGAGCCCGCCGGCGTGCACGGGCGCCGGCACGAACGTGTGCCCCAGCGTGTACATCGGCACGAGCGGCGTCAGCATGCCCGTGTCGCCGAAGTCGTACGCGTACGTCCCCTTCGTGAGGGTCGGACACGCCGCGGGCTCCGTGGCCAGGAACCGCATCGACGGCGTCGCGCCGGAGAGCCGGTCGGCCATGAACGGGTACGCCAGGCCTGCGAAGTTCGAGCCGCCACCCACGCAGCCGATCACGACGTCGGGCGTCTCGCCCGCCAGCTCCATCTGCGCCTTCGCCTCGAGCCCGACGACCGTCTGATGCAACAAGACGTGGTTCAGCACCGAGCCGAGCGAGTACTTCACGGCCCCGCCGGAGGTCGCCGCGACCTCGACGGCCTCGCTGATCGCGATGCCGAGCGAGCCGGTCGAGGTCGGGTCTGCCTCGAGGATCGCCTTGCCCGCCTGCGTGGTCGGCGACGGGGACGGCACGACCTCGGCGCCGAACGTCTCGATGAAGATCCGCCGGTACGGCTTCTGCTCGTACGACGCCTTCACCATGAAGACCTGGCAGTCGATCCCGAAGAACGTGCACGCCATCGCGAGCGCCGACCCCCACTGGCCGGCGCCGGTCTCGGTCGCGATCCGCTTCGTCCCGGCCTCCTTGTTGTAGTAGGCCTGCGCGATCGCGGTGTTCGGCTTGTGGGAGCCGGCCGGGGAGACGCCCTCGTACTTGAAGTAGATGTGCGCCGGCGTCTGGAGCGCCTGCTCCAACCGGACGGCGCGGTAGAGCGGCGAGGGCCTCCACAGGCGGTAGATGTCGAGGACGCGCGCCGGGGATGTCGATCCACTCGTCGGTCGAGACCTCCTGCATGATCAGCGCCTCGGGGAACAGGGGCGCGAGGAGATCGGGCGTGACCGGCTCCAGCGTTCCCGGGTGCAGGGGCGGCAACGGCTGCATCCCCGCCCCCGCGATCGAGGGCATCACGTTGAACCACGCGGTGGGCAGCTGGTCCTGGCTCAGGTCGAACCGGGTGCGCTCGGTCATGGTGGACCTCCTTCAGCGGGGAGCCGCGAGCGTACCGGGAAGGCGCGTCGGTTGGCTAGGCCACCGGGAACGTCGAAAGCTCGACCCACCCGTCGACCTCGTGGGCGGCGAACACGGCGAGCGGATCCTTCGCGGGGCCGCCGATCGGCTCTCCGGTCTCCGCATCGAACACGCTGTCGCAGGCGCTGCATCTGATCTGCTCGGAGCGATCGTCGAAGGAGCCTTCGGACAGCGAGCACCCGGAGCCGGTGCACAGGTCGGCCACGGCGAAGAGCCGATGCTCGTCGTGCGTGACGACCACGCGGCCGGCCGGGACGTCGTAGGCGCGCAGCTCGCCCTCGGGGATCTCGACGAGTGCGGCGACCCGCACGAAGCCGGTCATCACGCCGCTCGCAGGGCGGCGAGGACGCGCTGGACGACGGTGACCACCCCGAGGACGGCGAGGACCACGAGGATGGGCGTCATCGCGCCGGGGATCAGCAGACCGATGACCAGCGCGATCACACGCTCGAGCCGCTGGAAGAGCCCTTCGCTGAGCGTCACGCCCGCCGCCTCCGCCTCCGCACGCACGTGGCTGACCGCGAGGCTCACCACCAGGGTGATCAACGCCAGGATCGCGTCGAGTCGCTGGCCGGTCGCGGCGAACCGCCAGAACAGACACGCGAACAGGATCATGTCGGAGACCCGGTCCAGGACCGAGTCCAGGAACGCGCCGGAGCGCCCGGATTCGCCGCGATGCCTCGCGACCGAGCCGTCCATGACGTCGCAGGCGCCGGCGAAGATCAGCACGATGCCCGCCGCGAACCACTGCCCCACGACGATCAACACGCCCGTCACGACGTTCAGCAGGAGCGACAGGATCGTCAGCTGCCAGGCGCGGACGCCCGTCCAGATCAGGAACGCGAGGATGCCACGATACGGCCACGCGAACACCCGTTGCATCGCGCCGCCGGCCGCGCTCTCGTTCTTGCGCGGCGCCGGCATGTCGCGCACGCGCGGGGCCTCCCGGACCCGCTCCGTGCGATCGCGACCGCCCACGGCGGACCTCAGCGGACGAAGGGCTCGAACGCGACGATCCGGTAGCGGAACGTCCCACCCGGCGCCTCGTAGGAGACCTCCTGCCCCTCGGCCGCGCCGAGCAGCGCGGCGCCGAAGGGCGACGAAGGCGTCACCGTCCGGGCGCCCGGCGCCTTCTCCTCGGCGTGCTCGGCCAACAGGTACGTCTCGTCGTCGTCCTCGTCGTCGAGCGGCCGCACGGTGACGAGCATGCCGGGCCCGACGGCCTCCGCGTTCACGGGCGCCTCGACGATCTCGGGATCGCGCAGCATCGCCTGGATCTTGCGGATCCGCGACTCCATGAGTCCCTGCTCGTTCTTCGCGGCGTCGTACTCGGCGTTCTCCCGGATGTCGCCGAACTCCCGAGCCACCTTGATCCGCTCCGAGATCTGCTCACGCCCGACGCCCGTGAGCTCGTCGAGCTCGCCCTTCAGGCGGAGGTAGGCATCGAGCGTCAGCGTGGCCGTGGGGGCCTGCCCGGCCGGGCGGGGCGGGCGGTTGCGCAGCTCCTCGGGAAGTTCGGGCATCGTCGGAAGTCTATAGACGAGGCTCCCCGAGGGCCTGATCGATCGGCGCCGGCGGCAGCCACACGAGGAACGAGGCGCCGCCGCCCTCACGCTCCTCGGCCCAGGCGCGCCCGCCGTGCAGCTCGGCGAAGCGCGCGACCAGCGTCAGCCCGATCCCCGAGCCGGGCGCGTGCGCGGACGCGTTCGCGCCCCGCTCGAACGCCTCGAAGACCCGCTCGCGGTCCTCCGGCGGGAGCCCCGGCCCGTCGTCCTCGACCACGAGGATCGCGCCGCCGCTGGCCGGCTGGACCCGGATCCAGATGTGGGCGTCCTCCGGCGTGTGTCGCACGGCGTTGACCAGCAGGTTCTCGATGATGCGCTCGACCTTCGGGACGTCGACCGCGGCCGGCGTCGCCTCGAGCTCGACGGTCATCTCGCGGTCGTTCGCGGTCTCCGACTCGGCGACGACGGTGCGGACCACGTCGGCGAGGTCGACGTCGGTTCGGTTCGGCTCGGTGAGCCCGCGCGAGAGGCGATCGAGGTCGAGGAGATCGGTGACGAGGCGCTGGAGCTTCCGTGCGTTGAGGGCGATCCGGCGCGCCAGATCCCGCTCCACCTCCGGCTCGAGGCGGATGTCCTCCCGTTCGAGCGTGAGCGCGCTGCCGAGCACGGCGGCGAGCGGGGTCCGAAGGTCGTGCGAGACGGCCTGGAGGAACGTGTTCTTCAGCTCGTCGAGGGAGCGGAGCCTCGCCGAGGCCTCGCGCTCCAGGTCGAGCGCCCGCGCGAGGTCCTCCTCGGCGCGCTTGAGGCTCGTGATGTCGAACATCACCCCGGACCAGAACCTCGGTTGGCCGCGTTCGTCGCGGCACGATCTCCGCCTGGTCGAGGACCCAGACCACCTTGCCGTCCGGCCGGATCATCCGGTACTCGATCGCGAACGGCTCGAGCGTCTCCTCCGTCCGCGCGTCCTCGGCGAAGACGCGGTCTCGATCGTCTGGGTGGACCATGCCGAACCACAGCCGATCCTCCATGAACATCTGCGAGGAGACGCCGAGCATCTCCTCGATGCCGGGGCTCGTGTAGAGCGGGACGTAGCCCTCGCCCGTGAGGTTCACGTACGCGACGGCCGGGATCTGCTCGACGAGCGTGCGGTAGAGCTCCTCGGTCTCGCGGAGGCTCCGCTCGGTCTGCTGCCGGTGGATCGCCGCGCCGAGCGTGACGGCGACGACGCGGAGCGCGTCGATCTCCGCCCGCGTCCATTGCCGCTCGCGCTCGCACTCGTCGAAGCCGATCGACCCCCACCACTCGCGGCCCGCGAAGATCGGCACGTCGAGGATCGAGACGATGCCCTGCAACGAGAACTCGGACCGATCGGCGTCGGCCAGCTCACGGACCACCTCGACCACGGCCTCGCCGGCGGCGAGCTTCGCCCGCCAGTCGTCCTGATCGGGCCCCCACGGCTGGTCGATCGTGTCGGGGTTGTCGATCTGCGGCTCGATGCCGGGCGCGCACCACTCGAACCGGTGCGTGGTCCCCTCGGCGCCGTCGGGCAGCACGACGTTCTCGAACACGTGCGCGCGCGAGACGTTCGCGGCGCCGCCGATCCGCCGCAACACATCGGCGATCGCGTCCTCCCATCGCTCGGCCCGCAGGAACATCTGCGCGCCGAACCCCGCGGCCTCGAGGATCGCGTCGCGCCGACCGATCGCCTCCTCCTGACTGACCGCGACCGAAGCATCGGTGAACGCGGCGATCAGGTACCGCTCGCCGCCGCGCTCGGACAGCGCCATCACGAGCCGCGCCACGCCCTCGGTGCCGTCCTTCGCGACGTAGTGCACCCGCGTGACGACGTCGCGGGGATCGTCGGGCGATGCTCCGCTCAGGTGCGACGCCTGCCGCAGCAGCTCGGCCACCTCGTGCCCGGGGATCAGCGGCAGCTCGTCCGGACGTCGTCCGAGCAGCTCGGCCGCCGGCCAGCCGGTCGCCTCCTCGAAGGCGGGATTGACGGCGACGAACGTGAGGTCACGCAGGCGGAGCACGCACATCCCCGACGGATGGTCGAGGAACGCTGCTTCGAGGAGGGCGGGATCCGGGTCGGTTCGCATCTCGGGCCCTCAGGTCTCCGAGAAGTAGACGTTCTTGACCTCGGTGTACAGGGCGACGGCGTGCATCCCCATCTCGCGGCCCATCCCGCTTCGCTTGTAGCCACCGAACGGCGCCTCGGTGTGGACGCTGCTCGCGGAGTTGACGCTGAGGACGCCCGTCCGGATCCCCTTCGCGACCCGGATCGCCCGGCCGAGGTCGCGGGTCCAGATCGAGCCCGACAGCCCGTACGGCGAGTCGTTCGCCAACCGGATCGCCTCCTCCTCCGTCTCGAAGGGGATGATCGAGGCGACCGGCCCGAAGATCTCCTCCTGCGCGACCCGCCACGTGTTGTCGACGTCGGCCAGGACGCAGGGGCGCAGGTAGAAGCCGGCGCCGTCGGGGACCTCGCCGCCGGTCACCCGCCGGGCGCCCTCGAACTCCCCGATCGCGATGTACTCGACCGAGGTCCGCCGCTGGCCCTCGCTGATCATCGGACCCATCTCGGTGGTCTCGTCCAGCGGCTCGCCCACCCGGATCGCGGCCGTCAGCTCGGCGAACCGCTCGACGAACGCGTCGTAGATCGGCCGCTCCACGAACTGCCGCGACCGCGCGCAGCAGTCCTGGCCGGCGTTGTCGAACACCGACCACAGCGACGCCGCGACGCATGCGTCGAGGTCCGTGTCGGCGAACACGACGTTCGCCGACTTCCCGCCGAGCTCGAGCGAGACGCGGGCGATGTTCTCGGCGGCCGCCTGCATCACCCGGGTGCCCACCTCGGTCGAGCCCGTGAACGAGATCTTCGCCACCCGCGGATCGGCGATCAGCGCGCTCGCGGTCGAGGAGCCGGGCCCGGGCAGGATCGAGAGCGTGCCCTCCGGCAGGCCCGCCTCGGTGAGGATGTCGGCGATCGCCAGCGCGGTGAGCGGCGTCTGGGAGGCCGGCTTCACGACCGCGGTGTTCCCGCAGGCGAGGGCGGGCCCCATCTTCCAGCTGGCGATCACCGCCGGGAAGTTCCACGGGGTGATGAGCGCGCACACCCCGACCGGTTCGCGCAGCGTGACGTCGAGTCCGGGCGGCACGATCGGGATCGTCTCCCCGAAGATCTTGTTCGCCGCGCCGCCCCAGTACTCGAAGACGTTCGCGACGATGTCGATCTCGGCGCGGGCCGAGCCGACGGGCTTGCCCCCGTTGCGCGCCTCGAGCCGAGCGAGGTCCTCCTGGCGCTCGCGCAGCAGGAAGGACGCCTTCGTCAGGATCCGGCCGCGCTCGCGGGCGCTCATCCTCGGCCACGGGCCGTCCTCGAACGCGGCCGACGCGACGTCGACCGCCCGTCGAGCGTCCTCGGGGCCCCCCTCGGCGACCTCCCACGCCGCCTCGGCGGTGGCCGGCTCCACGACCCGGGTCGTCTTCCCTTCGAGCGCCGGCTCGCGCCGACCGCCGAGCACCAGCAACTCCGTCATCCCGCCTCCTCGCGTGCCCGTTCGATGCTACGCGGGGTTCTCAGCGGCCGCGACCCCGCGTAGCATGCCGTCGCGATGAGCTTGCGAGAGGGCGCAACCCCGCTGTTCGCGTCGAGCGCGACCCGGCCGAGGGGCCGGCGTCCGCTGCCCTCACCCCGCGCGGCGATGCTCGCGGACGTCCCGCTGTTCGCCGGCCTCTCGCGACGACAGCTCCGGCGCGTCGCCACCGCGGCGGAAGAGGTGCGCTACAACGAACGAGCGGTGATCTTCCTGCAGGACGACGCCGCGGTGCACCTGTACGTGATCGTCGAGGGGACGGTCCGCGTCTTCCGCGGCTACACGCCGAGCGCACGTGCGATCAAGCGGTTCGGACCCGGCGAGTTCTTCGGCGACCTCGCCGTGCTGAACGGCGGCAGGAGGACGGCGTCGGCCGTGGCGGAGACCCCGGTCACGTGCATCCGGGTCTCGCGCAGCAACCTCGACTAGATGCTGAAGAAGCACCCGGATATCGCGGTGCGCGTCGTGCACACGCTCGCGGCCCGGATGGGCGAGTTGGTCAGGGAAGTGGTCCACTGATCGCCGCGCGATCCTGAGGGCCGGTTCGCGAACGAGGAGGACACCCGGGATGCGTCTGGATGGGAAGGTCGCGCTGATCACCGGGGGCGGCAGCGGCATGGGCCGGATCGCATCGGAACTGTTCGCGAGCGAGGGCGCCAGGGTGCTGCTGACCGACGTGAACGATGTTGCGGGCGCGGCGACCGCGGCGAGCATCCGGGCCGCGGGCGCCGAAGCTCGGTTCGTTCACGCCGACGTGTCCCGGGAGGAAGAGGCCTCCGCGATGGTCGACGCGGCCGTCGACACCTTCGGGGGGCTCAACATCCTCTACAACAACGCTGGCGTGATGCTGCCCGACGACGGATCCGTGCATCGCGTCACGGAGGACATCTGGGATCTGACCCTGGCCGTGAACGTGAAGGGCGTGGCGTTCGGATGCAAGTTCGGCGTGCCGGCGATGATCGCCGGGGGTGGCGGGTCGATCATCAACGTCGCATCGTTCGTCGCGTGGATGGGCGCGGCGACCTCCCAGACGGCCTACACCGCCTCGAAGGGTGCCGTCCTCGCGATGACCCGCGAGATCGCCGTCGAGTACGCGCGGCAGGGTATCCGGTGCAACGCGCTGTGCCCCGGTCCGATCGAGACGCCGCTGCTGATGGAGCTCCTGTCCACGGAAGAGAAGCGACAGCGACGACTCGTCCATATCCCGATGGGCCGGCTCGGACAGGCCGAGGAGCTCGCCAAGGCCGCATTGTTCCTGGCGTCCGACGACTCCAGCTACATGACGGGTGCGTCGCTGATCGTCGACGGCGGCTTGACGGCGGCGTACGTCACGCCGGTGGACGAAGGATGAGCGACCAGCGGGTCGCGCGCGACGCGTTCGCCGAGCGTCTGTTCGCCTCGGCGCTCGGCTACTTCGACATCCTGTCGATCTACGTCGGGCTCCGACTGGGGCTGTACGCATCGCTTGACGAGGGCGGGTCGCAGACGTCGACGGCGCTCGCGGATCGGGCCGGGATCCACCGAGCGCTACGCGCGCGAATGGCTCGAACAGCAGACCAGCCGCGGGATCGTCTCGCGCCGACGTCTCACCGACCCGGAGCCGCGGTTCACGCTGCCTCCGGCGCACGCGGAGGTCCTGCTCGACGGAGAGTCGCTCTGGTACCTCGGAGCCGCCGTCCGGCCAGCTGGTGAGCCTGCAGGCGCGCTCGACGCCGTGACGACGCGTTCCGGAACGGCGGCGGGATCCCGTATGACGCGTACGGGGCGAGAGCGTCGAGGGCCAGGGGGACGGCAACCGGCCGACTTCCTGACACGCTGCCGAACGAATGGCTCCCCGCGATCCCGCCGTGCATGATCGGCTCCTGCCGGCCCGGCGCGGGTCGCGGACGTCGGATGCGGCACGGGTTGGTCCTCGATCGCCATCGCTCGGGCGTACCCATCCGCCGAGGTGGACGGCTTCGATCCCGACGAGGCATCGATCCAGATGGCGCGCGACAACGCCGACGCCGCCGAGATCGCGACGACCGCGTTCGGTTCCACCGCGAGGACGCCGCGGAGGTCACCCATCGACGGCCCCTTCGACGCGGCGACCGCGTTCGAGTGCATCCACGACATGGCGCGCCCGGTCGAGGTCCTTCGAGCGGTCCGCGAGGGGCTCGCGCCTGGCGGCCGGATGCTGGTGGTCGACGAGCGAACGAACGACGCGTTCGTCGGCGAGCGCGACGACCGCGAGGCGTACTTCTACGGGTGGAGTGTCCTGGACTGCCTGCCCACGGGGATGTTCGAACAACCGTCCGCCGCCACCGGAACGGTGATGCGGCCGTCGACGCTGCACCGATACGCGCTGGAGGCCGGCTTCTCCGGGTTCGAGATCCTGCCCATCGAACACGACTCGTTCCGGTTGTACCTGCTCGGCCGGTAGGCGAGGACCGAGCCCGGCCGGCCGGTGCGGCACGGTCGAACTTGACAGGCCTGTCCCCTACGCGCCTGAATACGCGCAACTTCCGAGGTTCTCACCGTACGAGGGAGAGGGGAACCGCATGGCTGACACGCCGGGCGCGAGCATGAGCGCCTCGAAGGACGCGGCAGAGAAGGCCGACGTCGACCGGCTCCACGAACTCGGCTATGCCCAAGAGCTCAAGAGGGGCATGAGCGGGTTCTCGAACTTCGCCGTGTCCTTCACGATCATCTCGATCCTGTCGGGCTGCCTCACGCTGTTCGGGTATGGCATGACGCAGGGCGGTCCCGCCGCCTCCGCCTACGGGTGGCTCGTCGTGGGGTTCTTCGTGACGCTCGTCGGCCTGGCGATGGCGGAGGTGTGCTCCAGTTACCCCACCGCGGGCGGCCTCTACTACTGGTCGGCGAAGCTCGCGAAGACCAACGGACCCGCGTGGGCCTGGTTCACGGGCTGGTTCAACCTGCTCGGTCAGGTCGCGATCACCGCCGGCATCGACTTCGGCTTGACGGCGTTCGTCTGCGCGTTCCTGAACATCGGGTTCGACGTCGTCGTCACCAAGACGATCGTGATCATCACGTACACCGTCGTGCTGGCGGTGCACGGGCTGCTCAACACGTTCGGCGTGCGGTTGGTGGCGCTCTTCAACGACGTCAGCGTGTGGTGGCACGTCACCGGGGTGCTCATCGTGTTCGGTCTCTGTTTCTTCGTGCCGGACTCGCATGTGCCCTTCTCGACGATCTTCAACTTCAGCCAGACCCAGGGCACCGGGACGGTCACCGGCTTCATGAACGGAACGGGGTTCAGCACGAGCCCGGTCCCACTCCTCGGCCTCACCACGTTCGTCTTCCTGGTCGGCCTGCTCCTCGCGCAGTACACGCTGACCGGGTACGACGCGTCCGCCCACATGACCGAGGAGACCCACCAGGCCGACGTCTCCGGACCGAACGGGATCTGGAAGTCCATCGTGATCTCCGTGGTGTTCGGCTACATCCTGTTGCTGGGCGTCTGGTACGCGATGAACCCGGACACCGGCTACGCGAACGCCCTCGGCTACAACTACTCGGTCACCGCCACGCTTGCAGCGCCCGCCCAGATCTTCCTGCAATCGTTCGGGAAGAGCATCGCGCTGTTCGCGATGGTGATCGTGATCGGCGCCCAGTTCTTCTGCGGTATGGCGTCGGTGACGACCAACTCGCGCATGATCTACGCGTTCAGCCGGGACGGGGCGGTGCCTGGCCACAGATTGTGGCACGCCATCAACCGGCGCACCCGCACACCGACGAACGCGATCTGGCTGGCCGCCGTCCTCGCCTGGCTGCTCCTGGTCCCGGCGTACGCGAAGGGCAGCATCGTGGCCTACTACGCAGTGACGGCGATCGGGGTGATCGGGCTCTACATCGCCTATGTGATCCCGGTCTTCTGCGACTCCGAGCGAAGAACGCCTTCAAGCCCGGACCGTGGACCCTCGGGAGATGGAGCAAGCTCGATCGGCTGGATCGCGGTGATCTGGGTCGATCTTCATCACCATCGTGCTGATGCTTCCCCAGTTCAACTGGGGCACCGGACGGCGATCCGCGACTCCACCGATCAAGTTCATCGACGTCTTCAACTTCACGCGCCGATCATCGTGGGCGGTCTCTTCGTCGTCGTCGGACTCTGGTTCGTGCTTTCGGCACGGAAGTGGTTCACGGGACCGAAGGTGATGGGGACGCCGGAGGAGCTGGCGGCGATCGAGCGCGAACTGGAATCCGTCTAGGAGGTTCGGAACGGTCGAGAGGCGCGGTCCCGCGGACCGCGCCTCTCGCATCTTCGTGAGGAGGTTCGATGCAGCAGCAGGGCATGCTCACGGTCGCGGAGCTCCAGGAACTGGCGCACGAGGGTTCGATCGACACGGTCCTGTGCATGTTCACGGACCTGCAGGGCCGCTACGTGGGCAAGCGCGTCCTGCCCGACTTCTTCCTCGAGGAGATCCTCGGCGAGGAGGGCCTCCACGCGTGCCTGTACCTGCTGGCGATCGACATGGAGATGGAGCCGCTCCCCGGCTACGAGTACGCCAGCTGGGAGACCGGCTACGGCGACTTCCGGATGATCCCCGACATCGGCACGCTCCGCTGGTGCCCGTGGATCGAGCGGACGGCGATGGTCCTGTGCGACATCACCGACGAGGAGACAAGCGAACCGGTCCCGGTGTCGCCGCGGCAGATCCTGAAGGACCAGATCGCGAAGGCGGCCGAGATGGGCTTCCTGGTGAAGACCGGCTCCGAGCTCGAGTTCTACCTCTTCAAGGACTCGTTCGATGAGCTGGCGGAGCGCCGGTACCAGGACCTGCGCCCGTCCTCGCCGTACATCATGGACTACCACATGCTGCAGACCACGAAGGACGAGTGGTTCATCCGCCAGGTGCGCAACGGCATGCGGGGCGCCGGCATCCCGGTCGAGTTCTCGAAGGGCGAGTTCGGCAAGGGCCAGCACGAGATCAACATCACGTACTCCGACGCCCTGTCGAACGCCGACAACCACGCGATGTACAAGCACGGGACGAAGGAGATCGCGGCGCTGAACGGCGTCGCGGTCACGTACATGGCGAAATGGACGATGGCCGAGGCGGGCTCGTCGTGCCACCTGCACTCCAGCGTCTGGAACGCCGACGGCACCGAGTCGCTGACGTTCAACGACGACGCGACCGCACCACATGACCGACACGTTCCGCTGGTACCTCGGCGGCCTCATGGCGACGGCGCGCGAGATGGCATGGATGTACGCGCCGTTCGTGAACTCCTACAAGCGCTACCAGCTGGGCTCCTGGGCGCCGACGGCGATCGTCTGGAGCCGGGACAACCGGACGTGCGGGTTCCGCACCGTGGGCGAGCACGCCGGCTTCCGCATCGAGTGCCGCATCCCCGGGCGCCGACGCGAACCCGTACCTCGCGTTCGCGGCGACGATCGCCAGCGGCATGTGGGGGATCCGCAACCAGGTCGAGCCCCCCGCGATGTTCGTGGGGAACGCCTACGAGGCGAAGGACGTGCCGCGCGTACCCGTCGCTCGTTGCACGAGGCGATCGAGGCGTTCCGCGGCTCGACCGTGGCGCGCGAGGCCTTCGGCGACTTCGTGTTCGAGCACCTGCTGAACACGGCGGTCCAGGAGCAGATCATCTTCGACAACCAGGTCGTCACCGACTGGGAGCTCGCCCGCTACTTCGAGCGCGGATGAGCGACCCGCAGGTCGAGGACGTCTGCCGGCGCGTCCCCGGCTGGGCTGGAAGCGAGATCGCGTTCGAGCCGCTCGAGGGCGGGATCACGAACCGGAACTACCTCGTGACCGTGGATGGCGAGCGCTTCGTCCTGCGCATCCCGGGCGCCGACACGGACCTGCTCGGGATCGATCGCGCGAACGAGTACCGAGCGGCGAGCGCCGCGGCGGACGCCGGCGTGGGCCCGGAGGTCGTCGCGTTCCTGCCGGATGACGGCAACGTGTTCGTGACGCGGTTCGTCCCCGGCGCGCACATCCCCGAGGAGGACCTGCGCCGCGAGGACGTGCTGGGAGCGGTGGTCCGGTCGGTCCGTGCGTTCCACGGCTGCCCGCCGATCCCGTCGAGCTTCCCGGTGTTCCGCATCGTCGAGGACTACGCGCGGATCGCCGCCGGCCGGGGCGTCCGCGTGCCGCCGGCCTACGACGACGCCCACGCGGTTGCGGGCCGGATCGAGGCGGCGTTCTCACGGGCACCCGCGCCGCTCACGACCTGCCACGACGATCTGCTGAACGCGAACTTCCTGCTCGACGGCGATCACGTCTGGATCGTGGACTACGAGTACGCCGGCATGGGCGACCCGTTCTTCGACCTGGCGAACCTCTCGGTGAACAACGGGCTCGACGCACAGGCGCAGGAGCTCCTGCTCCGCCACTACTTCGGCGAGGTCGCCGACGCACACCGGGCGCGGCTCGCGCTGATGCGCCTGATGTCCGACTTCCGCGAGGCGATGTGGGGCGTCGTGCAACAGGCGATCTCGACCCTCGACGTGGACTACGTCAACTACGCCGAGCGGCACTTCACGAGGCTCCTCGCGAACGCGGACGTGCTGGCGATGGACGACGCCCTGGCCGACGCCGGGCAGGAGATCGGATGGGATCGTCCCGCGTCGTCGTGATCGGCGGCGGCGTCGCCGGCACGTCGATCGCGTACCACCTCGTGCAGCGCGGCCACCCGGACGTGCTGCTCCTCGAGCGCGACGAGCTGACGAGCGGCTCGACGTTCCACTCGGCGGGGCTCGTCGGGCAGCTCCGCTCGAGCGTGACGCTGACCCGGATGATGATGCACTCGACGGACCTGTACCGGCGGCTCGCCGCGGAGACCGGCGTCGACCCCGCGTGGCGCGAGGTCGGATCGCTGCGGCTGGCGTCCTCGCCCGAACGGCTGCAGGAACTGGAGCGCCTCGAAGGATGGGGCCAGACGTTCGGCCTGCCGCTGCAGATCGTCTCCACGGAGGAGGCGCTCGAGCGCTGGCCGCTGTTCGACCCGGCCGGGATCCTGGGCGCGGCGTGGCTCCCCACCGACGGCCAGATCGATCCGAGCAACCTCGCGATGGCGCTGGCGGAGGGGGCGCGCCGGGGCGGCGCGGAGATCCGGTCGCACGCGCGCGTGACCGGCATCGCCGTCGAACACGGCCGCGTCCGCGGCGTCACGACCGAGCACGGCGGTCCGATCGACGCGGATGTCGTCGTGAACGCCGGCGGCATCTACGCCACGCAGATCGGGCACCTGGCGGGCGTCGAGGTCGCGGTCGTGCCGTTCGAGCACCAGTACGTGTTGACCGAGCCGATCGCCGGCGTCCGGTCCGATATGCCGACGATGCGCGATCCCGACCGCCTCGTCTACTTCCGAGCCGAGGCGGGCGGCGGGCTCGTCATGGGCGGCTACGAACGCGACCCCGCCCCGTGGATGGTGCAGGACGGCCCCCCCGCCGACTTCAACCACCGCCTCCTGGCCGAAGACTGGGACCGGTTCGCGTCGATCGCCGAGAACGCGCAGTCCCTGGTGCCGGCGCTCCGCGACGCCGGCATCGCGCGGATGATCAACGGGCCCGAGGCGTTCTCGCCCGACGGCGAGTTCCTCCTGGGGCCGACCGAGGTGGACGGCTTCTTCGTGGCGGCGGGGTTCGGCGCGCACGGGATCGCCGGCGCCGGCGGCATCGGCATGGTGCTGGCCGACTGGATCGTGGACGGCGAGCCGGCCTGGGACCTCTGGAAGATGGACGTCCGCCGGCTCGGCCCGCAGTACCGGTCGCGCCGGTACGCGACCGCACGCGCCTACGAGATCTACGCGACGAACTACGACATCCACTATCCGGGCGAGGAGCGCACGGCCGGCCGGCCCCTGAAGATGTCGCCGACGTACGCGCGCCTGGCGGTCGCTCGGCGCCGTGTTCGGCGAGAAGTCGGGCTGGGAGCGCGCGAACTGGTTCGCGTCGAACGAGGACCCCGACCACGAGGACCGGCGGCCGTTCGGGTGGGCGGGAGAACACTGGTCGACGGCGATCGTGACCGAGCACCTCGCCGCCCGCGAACGCGCGGCGCTGTTCGACGAGTCGAGCTTCGCGAAGATCGAGGTCACCGGCCCGGACGCGGCCGGCTTCCTGCAGCGGGTGGCAGCGAACGACGTGGCGCGCGAGCCCGGATCGGTCGTCTACACGCAGATGCTGAACGCGCGCGGCGGCATCGAGTGCGATCTGACCGTCACGCGGCTGGAGGAGGACCGGTACCTGCTGGTGACCGGGACGGCCTCGGGCGCGCACGACCTCGCGTGGCTGCGGAGCAACCACCGGGATGAGCACGTCGAGATCCGCGACGTCACGTCCTCCCTCGGTTGCCTCGGCGTGTGGGGGCCGGCGTCCCGCGCGATCCTCGGATCCCTCAGCACCGACGACCTCTCGAACGACGCCTTCCCGTTCATGCGCGCGCGCCGGATCGTCGTGGAGGACGTCCCCTGCCTCGCACTGCGCGTCACCTACGTCGGCGAGCTCGGCTGGGAGCTCTATCCCCCCACCGAGTTCGCGGCGCGCCTGTGCGATGTGCTGCTCGAGGCGGGCGCGCCGCACGGCATGATCCCGGGCGGCTACCGCGCGATCGACTCGCTCCGCATCGAGAAGGGGTACCGCGCGTGGGGTACGGACATCACGCCCGAGGACGACCCGTACGAGGCCGAGCTCGGGTTCGCGGTCCGGAAGGGCGGCGGCTTCCTCGGCGCGGAGGCCCTCGACGCGGCGCGCCGGCCGCAGCGCCTGCTCTCGTGCCTCGTCCTGGAGGACGCGCGCCTGATGGTGCTCGGCAACGAACCGGTGTTCTCCGGCGAGGACGTCGTGGCCCGGGTGACCTCCGGCGGCATCGGCTACGCGCTGGACGCCTCGATCGCGTACGCGTCCCTGCCGGCCGAGCTCGCCGCGCCGGGGACGGAGCTCGCGATCCGGGTGTTCGACCGGCGCGTGCCCGCCGTCGTGCGTTCCGCGCCGCTGTGGGATCCGGCCGGCGACCGGATCCGCGCCTGAGCCTCAGACGAACGCGCGGAGCCCGGTCAGCGCCTGCCCGATCACGAGCGTGTGGATCTCCTCGGTCCCCTCGTACGTGAGGACGGACTCGAGGTTCGTCATGTGGCGCATGATCGGGTACTCGAGCGTGATGCCGTTCGCGCCGAGGATCCCGCGGCAGGTGCGCGCGATCGCGATCGCCTCGCGCGTGTTGTTCAGCTTGCCGATGCTGACGTGCTCGGGGCGCAGGCGTCCGTCCTCCTTCATCCGACCGAGGTGGTACGCCAGCAGCGTGCCCTTGTTCAGCTCCAGCGCCATGTCCGTCAGCTTCTTCTGGGTCAGCTGGAACGAGCCGATCGGCCGGTCGAACTGGACCCGTTCCTTCGCGTAGGTGAGCGCGGTGTCGAAGCACGATCGAGCCGCGCCCATCACGCCCCAGACGATGCCGTACCGGGCCTCGTTCAGGCACGACAGCGGGCCCTTGAGCCCCTCCACGCCGGGCAGCATCGCGTCGGCGGGCAGGCGGACGCCGTCCATCACCAGCTCGGAGGTCACCGACGCGCGGAGCGAGAGCTTCTTGTGGATCTCGGGCGCGCTGAAACCGGGCGTCTCGGTCGGCACGACGAAGCCGCGGATGCCGTCGTCGGTGCCGGCCCACACGACCGCGACGTCGGAGCAGCTGCCGTTCGTGATCCACATCTTCGTCCCCGACAGGACCCAGTCCTCGCCGTCGCGACGCGCGAACGTGCGCATCGAGCCGGGGTCGCTCCCCGAATCCGGCTCGGATAGGCCGAAGCAGCCGATCGCGTCACCGCTGGCCATCCTCGGGAGCCACGCCGCCTTCTGCTCGTCCGACCCGAAGGCATGGATCGCGTACATCGCCAGCGCGCTCTGCACGGACACGAACGAACGGAGACCGGAGTCGCCGGCCTCGAGCTCGAGCTCGACGAGGCCGTAGGCCACCGACCCGAGGTCGCCGATCCCCGGCAGCTGCATGCCGAAGAACCCGAGCTCGCCGAGCTCCTTGGCCAGCTCGCGCGCGGGGAACTCGCCTCGCTCGTACCACTCCTCAACCTCCGGGAGGATCCGGCCGCGCACCCAATCGCGCGCGAGGTCGCGGATCTGCCGCTCCTCGTCGGTGAGGAGGGCGTCGATGTCGAGCAGGTCGAGCGGTTTCAGCTCACGCATCCATCCTCCTTGGGCCGCCTTCGGCCTCCTTCCGTTCACCCGCCCTCGGCGCGGACCTCGTCGGCGTGTTCGCCGAGGCGCGGCGGCGCCGAACGGTACCGCGGCGGGGTCCGGGACAGCGAGAGCGGGTTCGCGACGGTGTCGACGGTCGTGCCGTCGGATCGAGGAACGCGCACCACGGGGTCCAGCCCCACGGTGCGAGCGTACGCGAACGCCTCCGCGACGTCGTGCACGACCCCGCACGGGATGCCGGCGGCGCGGAGCAGGTCGATCCACGCCGCCGCCGTCTTGCTGGCCAGCAACGCCGCCAGGGCCGCCCCGAGCGCGTCGCGGTGGACCACGCGGTCGCCGTTCGTCGCGAACCGAGGGTCGTCGGCGAGCTCGCCGCCCCCGAGCAGGACACAGAACGTCCGGAACTGCGCGTCGTTCCCCACCGCGACCACGATGGCCCCGTCGGCCGTCGGCAGCGTCTCGTACGGCGCGATGCTCGGATGGCGGTTCCCCATCCGGCCGGGCACCACGCCGGCGGTCAGGTACCCGGAGGCCTGGTTCGCGAGCGCGAACAGGGTCGTCGAGAGCAGGTCCACCTCGACCAGCTGCCCCTCTCCGGTCCGTTCACGGTGCCGGAGGGCCGCGAGGATGCCGATCGTCGCGTGGAGGCCCGCCATCACGTCCACGAGCGCGACGCCGACCTTCAGCGGCTCGCGGTCGGGTTCGCCCGTCACGCTCATCAGGCCGCCGACGGCCTGCGCCAGGAAGTCGTATCCGGCGACGTCGCCGCGCCCGATGCCGAGGATCCGGCAGTAGATCAGGGCGGGATGCTCGGCTCGCAGCGTCGGTTCGTCCAGCCCGAAGCGCGCCATCACGCCGGGCCGGAAGTTCTCGATCACGACGTCGGCCCGCGCCGCCAGCGCGCGCGCCACCGCGAGATCCGCCGGATCGGTCAGCTCCAGCGTGACGCTGCGCTTGTTGCGGTTCACGCCGAGGAAGTAGCTGCTCTCACCGCCGGGCGCCCACGGCGGTCCCCACGCTCGCGTGTCGTCGCCGCCGTCGGGGCGTTCGATCTTGATCACGTCCGCGCCGAGGTCCGCGAGGAGCATCGTCGCGAGTGGCCCCGCGAGCACGCGCGAGAAGTCGGCGACCGTCACGCCCTCGAGGGACGAGGGGAGCGTCGTGGATGCGTCGCTCACGCCGGGACCGGTGCCGCCACCCACGTCGAGAACCATATACGGCACTTGCGGCCGCGTGCAGCCCCGCGGACGCCCCGGGTAGGCTGCCGGCATGAACGTGGTCGTCTGCACGAAGTACGTGCCGAACCCGCAGGGGACCCCGACGCTCGGCCCCGATCACCTCCTGGTCCGCACCGGGGTCGAGGGCGCCCTCGACCCGGGCGACGAGTACGGCCTCGAGCTGGCGCTCCAGCTCGTCGAGCGCCACGGCGGAGAGATCACCGCGATCTCGATGGGACCCGACGAGGCGCTCGCCGGCGTGCAGCGCGCCCTCGCGATGGGCGCGCACCGCGGCGTGCTGGTCACGGATCCGGCGCTCCGCGGCGCCGACGCGCTGGTCACCGCCCGTGTGCTCGCGGCGGCCGTGCGGCGGCAGCCGGCCGAGCTGGTGATCGCGGGCGTCGAGTCGACGGACGGCTACACGGGGACGGTGCCGGTGACGGTTGCGGCGCTGCTCGGCTACGCCAGCGTCACGGCGGTGCGCGCGCTGGAGATCGAGGGAGACGCTCTGCGCGTCGAGCGGCAGACCGAGGGGGGCTACGACGTCTTCGCGTGCCCGACCCCCGCGCTCGTGACCGTCACCGCCGGCGCCACCGAGCCGCGCTACCCGAGCCTGAAGGGGATCATGCAGGCGAAGCAGAAGCCGCTCGAGCGGCTCACGGCCGCCGACCTCGGCCTCACGGCCGAAGACCTGCGCAGCGGGCAGACGGTGATCGAGGTCGTCGACGCCGCGGCGAAGGGCGGCGGCGAGATCGTCCAGGGCGATGCGGCGGTCGGTCGCATCGTCGAGCTGCTCGCCGAGGCGAAGGTGATCTGAGGTGGGGGCGGCCTGGGTCTACGCCGAGATGGTGGGCGGTCATGTCCACGAGTCCGCGGCGGAGCTCCTGACCATCGCGCGCTCGCTGGGTGCCGAGGTCGCGGCGATCGCGCTCGGACCCGGCGCCACCGATGCCGCCGCGGAGCTCGGCGCGCACGGGGCCACCACGGTCTTCGCCTCCGACGACGAGGTGTTCTCGAGCTTCGCCGGCGGGCCGCAGACCTTCGCGGTCGCGGGCCTGATCGAGGAGCACCGACCGTCGATCGTGCTGTTCCCGGGGACGTACGAGGGTCGCGACGTCGCCGGCCGGCTGCAGGCGCGGACCGGCTCGACGCTGATGGCCAACGCGATCGACGTCGTCGGCACCGACCGGGCGCGCACCGAGATCTTCGGCGGGATGAAGGTCGTCGACGTCCAGCTGTCCGGCCCCGAGCCCCACCTCGTCCTGGTCCGCCCCCGTTCGGTGGCTCCGGCTCGGACCGACGGCACGGCGGAGGTGGTCGCGGTTCCGTCCGAGATCCCCGAGGCCGAGCGCGGAGCTCGGTTGCTCGAACGCCACGAGGAGGTTGCGAGCGGCCCGAAGCTCGAGGAGGCGAAGGTCGTGGTCTCCGGCGGACGGGGCCTTGGCGGTCCCGAGGCGTTCGCGATGCTCGACGCGCTCGCCGCGGCGATCGGCGGCGCGGCCGTGGGCGCGTCCCGGGCCGCGGTCGACGCCGGGTGGGTCCCCTACAGCTACCAGATCGGGCAGACGGGCAAGACCGTGAAGCCGGAGGTCTACATCGCGGCCGGGATCAGCGGCGCCCTGCAGCACATCGTGGGGATGAAAGGTGCGAAGCGGATCGTCGCGATCAACAAGGACGCCGACGCACCGATCCTGAAGATGGCCGACCTCGGCGTGGTCGGCGACGTGTTCCAGGTGATCCCCGCCCTCACCGAGGAGATCCGCCGACGCACCAGCTCCTGAGCGCGCTCGCCCTCGCCGTCGTGCTGGCGACCGCCGTCGCACTCTTCGTCGCTCGCGGGCGACCGCGGCTCGACATCGTCCGCGCCGCCCGGCCGGCGGGCCGGATCGACCGTCCCGGAGCCCGGGCCCGCCGGGAGCTCGTCCAGGTCCTCGGCCAGCGCAAGCTCTTCCAGAAGGCGATCCCCGGCGCGATGCACGCGACGATCTTCTGGGGGTTCCTGATCCTGCTGCCGACGATCGCCGAGGCGATGCTCGCGGTGATCGACCCGGCGTGGACCCTGCCGTACCTCGGTCACGCCGCGTGGTTCGCCTTCCTGCAAGACCTGTTCGCGGCCCTTGTCATCGTTGGCGTCGGGGTCGCGTTCTTCATCCGGAAGGTGCAGCGACCGGATCGGTTCCGCGGCTCCCACATGCAGGAGGCCGACCGGATCCTCCTCACGATCCTCGGCATCGTGACCACGCTGCTGCTGTGGAACGCGAGCCGCATCGCGCTCGGCTACGCCGATCACCCGGACGCGGCGCCCGTCGCGAACGCCCTCTCGTCGCTGTTCTCCGGCGGCCGGTCGACCGAGGTGGCGGAGCGCATCCTCGTGTGGGCGCACCTGCTGCTCGTCCTCGGCTTCCTCACCTACCTGCCGAAGTCGAAGCACCTGCACATCATCACGGCGGCGCCGAACGTCTACCTCGCGAAGAACGCGCCGAGCGGCTACCTCGAGCCGCTCCGCATCGACCTCGAGGGAACGGAGGAAGACACTCGGTTCGGCGCCGCGGTCGCCACCGACCTGACGCGCAAGCAGGTCCTCGATCTCTACTCGTGCACGGAGTGCGGTCGTTGCCAGGAAGTGTGTCCGGCGTGGAGCACCGGCAAGCCGCTCTCGCCGAAGCTGCTGATCATGGGCCTCCGCGACCAGGTGGTCGCCGAAGCGCCGGCGATCCTTTCCGCGGCCTCGGGTGGGATCGTCGAGCTCCAGCCGCTCGTCCCGAACGCCGTCACCGACGAGGTCGTGTGGGACTGCGTGACGTGCGGCGCGTGCGTGCGGGAGTGCCCCGTCGACATCGAGCACGTCGACACGATCGTGGATCTGCGACGGAACCTCGTGATGGCCGAGTCGCGGTTCCCCCCGGAGGCGGGCGCCATGCTCCGGGGCGTCGAGACCTCGGAGAACCCCTGGGGCCAGCCCGCTTCGGCTCGGACCGAGTGGACCCAGGGGCTTGACGGGATCCACGTCCTCGAGCCCGGCGAACCGGCCCCCGAGGTGCTGTTCTGGGTCGGCTGCGCCGGCGCGTTCGACGAACGCGCGAAGGCCACGACCCGCTCGATCGCGCGCCTGCTGACCGCGGCCGGCATCGACGTCGCGATCCTCGGGCCGCGCGAGCGATGCACGGGCGACCCCGCCCGGCGGATGGGGCACGAGTACCTGTTCCAGACGCTCGCCGAGCAGAACGTCGACACGCTCAACGGCGCCGGCGTCACGAAGATCGTCGCCAGCTGCGCGCACTGCTTCAACACGCTCGCCAACGAATACCCCGACTACGGCGGCAGCTACGAGGTCGTGCACCACACCGAGCTGCTGGCCAGCCTGATCCGCGACGGCCGGCTCGGAACGGCGGCGCCGGCGAGCGGCACGGTCACGTACCACGACGCCTGCTACCTCGGACGGCACAACGGTCGCTTCGACGCCCCGCGCGACGTGCTCCGCTCGACGGGCGCCGGCGCCGTGGAGATGCCGAGGAACCGCGAGCGCTCGTTCTGTTGCGGCGCCGGGGGGGCGCGCATGTGGATGGAGGAGGGCGGCGACGCCAGGATCAACGACACGCGGTTCGCCGAGGCGGAGGGCACCGGCGCCGATACCGTGGCGGTCGCCTGTCCGTACTGCTTCGTGATGCTCGACGACGCCGCGAAGGCGAAGGGCTCCGAGGTCCGCGTCGCGGACGTCGCGACCCTCCTTGCGGAATCGGTCCTGGCCGAACCGGCGCCCTGAGCGGCACTAGACTCGCCGCCGTGGATCCGCTCCTGTTCGTGCGATGCGACGCGGTCGAGACGTTCGGCGGCGCGCGCGCCGCCGCCGCCGCCGCGGGCGCGCCGGTCGACGTCTGGGAGGCGATCGATCCCGCCGCGCCGCGGCCGGACCTCTCGACGGTCTCCGGCGTCGTCGTGTTCGGCAGCACCTTCAACATCGAGCACGCCGACGAGCAGCCGTTCATCAAGGCGGTCGCCGACCTCACGGCCGAGGCGGTGGAACGCGACGTCCCCTTCCTCGGCCTCTGCTTCGGCGCGCAGGTCCTCGCCTGGTCCCTCGGCGCCGGGGTCTCGAAGGCGCCCCTCCGCGAGATCGGCTTCGAGCCGATCCGGCTGGCGGTCGACGGAGCCGGCGATCCGGTGCTCGGGCACTACGAGGACGGCGCGATGGTCTTCCAGTGGCACATGGACGGGTTCGACCTGCCGGAGGGCGCCGAGCCGCTCCTGCCACGGGCGACGCCGTGCCGATCCAGGCGATGCGGGTCGGCGAGACGACGTGGGCGACCCAGTTCCACGCGGAGGTCGACACGGCAGAGGCCGAGTACTGGGTTTCGGTCGCGAGCGCGCAGGAGGACCTCGAAGCAGACGTGGGGGAAGTCGCCCGCCGCGCTCCGCGCCGAGATCGCCGAGCACATGGCCGCGCACGAGGCTCGCGGCCGCGAGACCTTCCGCCGGTTCGTCGAGGTCTGCCGGGGAACGCGATGAGCGAACCGCGCTACCGCGCCCTCGATCGCCGTGGTGGCCTACCACCTCGGCGGGGACCGGGTGGCGCGATGGCCGCACGGCGGCTACGGCGTGCCGGCGCCGTACCTCGAGGCGCTCCGGCGGGCCGGCGCCCGAACCGCGATCCTCTCGCCGGGTGAGGAGGGCGACCCGGAAGAGCTGCTCGAGCCCTTCGACGGGCTGCTCCTGGTCGGCGGCGGCGACGTCGATCCCGCGCGGTACGGCGGCCCGCCCGACGCCGCGCACATCTACGGCGTCGAGCCCGACCGGGACGCGCTGGAGATCGGGCTGCTGCACGAAGCGGTGCGAACCGGCATGCCGACCCTCTGCATCTGCCGCGGCATGCAGGTCATGAACGTCGCGTTCGGGGGGACGCTGCATCCGCACCTGCCCGACCTCGACGGGATGCTCGAGCATGGCGTGCCCGTCCTGGACACGCAGTCGCTGCACGACGTCGCGGTCGAGCAGCGCAGCCGCCTGTTCGCGACCACGAAGTCCTCGAACCTCGTCGCCTCCTCGCACCACCACCAGGGGGTCGATCGTGTCGGCGAGGGCCTCGTGGCGACGGGTCGTTCCTCGGACGGATTGGTCGAGGCGATCGAGCTCGACCGACCGCTGCACGACTCGCGAGCCCTGGATGGTCGGGGTGCAGTGGCATCCGGAAGACACCGCGGAGAGCGACCCCGCCCAGCAGTCGCTCTTCGACGCGCTCGCGCTGCTCGCGCGCATGCGGGGATCGCGAGCCCGCGACGGGCAGACGGTTGGGAGGAGCCGCGACTATCGGCTCGAGGAGCCCGATCCGGCGTGGCCGACGTCGTTCGAGGAGGAATCGCATCGAATCCGCGGAGCGCTCGGCGCCGCCGCCCTCCGGATCGACCACGTGGGGTCGACGTCGGTCCCGGGCCTCGCCGCGAAGCCGATCGTCGACATCCAGGTCTCCCTCGCGACGCTCGAACCTCGCGACGACTACGTGCCGGCACTCGAGCGGCTCGGCTACCGGCATACGCTCGATCCGATCCGCCCCGACCGCGAGTACTTCAGCCGCGACGTCGACGCGCGAGCGCCGGTTCCAGATCCACGTCTGCGTCGCGGGTTCGGAGTGGGAGATCGCGGCACCTTGCGTTCCGCGACTGGCTGCGCGAGCACCCGGACGACGCGGCGGCGTACGCGGAGCTCAAACGCCGACTCGCCGCCGCGCATCCGCGCGACATCATGGCCTACGTCGACGGCAAGACGGACTTCATCGTCGGCCATCGAGGCGCAGGCGCTGGCCGGACGCGAGGCCACCGTCGCGTGAGCCCGCTCCGGGTGGTGCGCGCGGAGGGCGACGGCATCGCGCGCGGCACCCAGATCGGCGTCGAGCTCCGCGATCTGATCCAGGCCTCGGTCGGCTTCTACCACCGGTACCTGGACCGCCGCGGTGTGTCCTCGGAGCAGCTGCAGGACCTGCTCACCCCGTACCTGGTCGCCGCCGAGACCGCGTACCCGGACATGATGAGCGTCCTGAAGGGCATGGCCGTCGGCGCGCTCGTTCCCGTGCTCGAGCTGTTCGCGATCAACGCCTTCGAGGAGCTCGAGCCCCTCCTCGAGTCCCCGGAGGGTGAACTGCTCTTCCTCCAGCGGAAGGAGGGGTACCTCGAGAAGCCCTCGCCGCCCGAACGGTGCTCGAGCGTGTCGGTGCGTCTGCTCGACGGACATACGCTGCTCGCCCACAACGAGCATTGGCTCGCCGGCGACGCCGGGAACATCGCGGTCCTGCTCGACCGGCCGGCGGGCGGGCGGGTCCCGGTCGCCAGCCCGACGGTGGTCTGCTGCCTGCCCGCGGTCGGCTTGAACGGCCATGGAACGGCGCAGGGGATCGGCTCCCTCACCGCCGTCGACGACGGCGTCGGGGTGCCGAGGGTGCTCGTGTCGCGGAGCGCGCTCGAAGCGCGCGATCGCCACGACGCCATCGCACGCGGGGCGATGCTCGGGCGGGCGGGCGGCTACGGGCACGTCTTCGCGTTCGCCGACGGCGACGCCTTCACGCTGGAGACGAGCGGACGGGAGCACCGGCTCCTCGAGGGCGCCTCGGCCCACACGAACCACTATCGGAGCGATCTGGCGAGCCTTGCCCCCGCGCCGTCGGAGGGATCGGTCGCCCGCCTCGAGCGCCTGGAGGAGCTCCTCGCCGAGCGGCCGATCGAAGGGCCGGAGGATCTCATGGAGGTCATGCGGGATCACCGGTCGTCCCCGCAGGCGATCTGCCTGCACGCGGACCCGGAGGAGGGCGACGAGGCGTCTGCCTGCATGTTCTCGATGATCGCCGACCCGACAGCCGGCCGGTTGTGGGTCGCCCCGGGCAACCCCTGCGAGCACGAGTACGAGGAGATCGACCTCGCCGGCGCCGGCGTCTGAGGGCGCTCGAACGTCGCTAGCGCGGCCGGGACCCGCAGTGCTATACAGACTCCCTCGTGGAACGCCCGGCCATCTCCCGACCACGGCAGGCCCGGCATACGTAGCAACGGGGAGGAAGCGTAGGCGTGGCGAAGGGAGACAGCGGGATGAGGAAGCGCACCCTGGTTCGAGCCGGCGTGGCGGCGGTGACGATCGCCGCCCTCATGATCCTCGCCTCGCCCAACGGCGCGTTCGGACAGAGTTCTTCGACGCCCTCGACCTCGCCCTCGAAGAAGGTCGACTTCGTCGAGGGCACCACCGCCGACATCAAGTACACGAACCCCTTCACCGCCATCTCCAGCTCGGAGTACGAGATCCTGGAGCTCAACTACGACCTGTTGCTCCAGTTCGGTCAGAAGGACCTCGCGGCGTCGCCCGGTCTCGCGGAGATGCCCACCCAGAGCGCGGACGGGCTGACGTGGACGTTCAAGATGCGGCCGGGCGCGACGTGGCAGGACGGCCAGCCGGTGACCTCGAAGGACGTCCTGTGGACCTACCGGTTCGTCCTGCAGAACGACATCGGGACCCTGACCAGCTACTTCCCCTTCACCACGGCGAACAGCTTCAGCGCCCCCGACGACCAGACGTTCGTCTGGAAGACGTCGAAGCCGACGAGCGCCCCCCTGTATCCCGCCTGGGTCTACATCCTGCCCGAGCACATCTGGAGCAAGCTCAGCGTGAAGAAGGCCAGCACCGACAACTCCCCCGTGTTCCCGCTCGTCGGCTCGGGGGCGTTCCAGATGGACCAGTGGAACAAGACGTCGCATACCTGGTCGCTGTCCGCCAACAAGAACTTCTGGGGCGGCGCGCCCCAGATCGACAACTACGTCATCAAGAAGTACGACAACGTCGAGGCGATGGTCAACGCCCTCAAGACGGGCGATATCGACTACGCCAGCGGCATCTCGCCGGACCTGTTCAACTCCCTCAAGGGCGTCGACGGCGTCACCACGAACGCCGGGGTCCCGTCGGGGTTCGCCAACCTGATCTTCAACACGCGCGGCGACTATCCGGCGCCGGATTCGTCGAGCAACCCGATCGGAACCGGGCACCCGGCGCTGCTGGATCCGCGGGTCCGCACGGCGATCGCGATGGCGATCGACAAACAGGACCTCGTTGACCGGGTCCTGCGCGGGTTCGGGCAACCCGGCACGTCGATCGTGCCACCCAGATCGGCAGTTCTGGCACTGGCAACCCACGCCCGACGAGACGATCCCGTTCGACATCGCGGGCGCGAACAAGATCCTCGATGACGCCGGCTACGTCGATACGAACGGCGACGGCGTCCGGGAGATGCCGGGCGGCGGCAAACCGCTCGACTTCCGGCTCGACATCGAATCGGAGGACTCGAGCCGGGTCCGCGCCGCCCGCTACATCGCCGGCTACCTCAAGCAGATCGGCATCCAGGTGACCACCCAGGCCGACTCGTACCAGAAGACGCTCGCGTTCTGGACCGCGAACGACTTCGACATGTACATGTGGGGCTGGGGCCCCGATCCCGACCCGAGCTTCATCCTGTCGGTGTTCACGACCGACCAGTGCGAGGTCTGGAGCGACGCCTGCTGGAGCAACAAGAAGTACGACCAGCTGTACGAGGAACAGAAGGCGGCGACCGATCTGGATGCGCGCCAGAAGATCGTGTTCCAGATGCAGCAGCTCCTCTACAAGGAGAACCCGGAGATCATCACGTACTACGACGACACGCTGGAGGCCTACCGGAGCGACCGGTGGACCGGGTTCCGGCTCTCCCCGGACCCCAACGGGTACCTGCTGAACCAGTACACGACCTACTCGGCCATCACGATGCACCCGGTGAGCGCCGGCCAGGCGAACGCGGGGAGCGGCGGCATCTCGACCGGCGTGTGGGGCGCCCTCCTGCTCGGCATCGCGGCGATCATCGTGATCGTGGTGCTGGTGCGCCGGCGAAAGCCGGACGAGGAACGCGCCTAGCGGAGGGAGCGGAACGACCCGGTGGGAGGTCGAGCGTACGTCCTGGGCAAGGTGTTCCAGGCGTTCCTCACGCTCGTCCTGATCCTGATCTTCAACTTCTTCCTGTTCCGGATCATCCCGGCCGACCCGGTGAAACTCCTCGTGCGCTCCTCCGGGCACAACATGACCGAGGCGCAACAGGACCGCGCTGCGGCACGACCTCGGGCTGGACCTCCCGGTCTTCCCCGGGCAGTTCATCGCGTACCTGAAGGACACGGCCAGGCTCAACCTCGGACAATCGCTGTTCGTCAGCCCCGGTGAGTCGGTCTCGAGCGTGTTCTTCCGGAACCTGTGGCCGACGCTGCTGCTGGTGGGGACGAGCACGATCGCGTCGACGGCGCTCGGCATCTGGATGGGGATCTACGGCGGCTGGCGGCGCGGCGGGTTCGGCGACGTCTCGTTCATGGGGAGCTCGCTCGTCCTCTACGCGATCCCCGAGTTCGTGCTCGGCATCCTGTTCCTCCTGCTGTTCGGCACCGCGTTGGGATGGTTCCCGACCGGGGGGTTCCAATCCGCGACGGGCGACTACACGGGCCTCGCGCATGTCACGGACGTCCTGAACCACATGTTCCTGCCGTGGCTCACGCTCACGCTGGCCTACGTCGGAGAGTTCTACCTGATCATGCGATCGTCGCTGCTGGACGTGCTCGGCGAGGACTACATCACGCTCGCACGGGCGAAGGGCCTGCGGGAGAAGGTGGTCCTGAACAGGCACGCGGTGCGCAACGCGCTGCTGCCGACCGTCACCCTGATCGCGCTGTCGTTCGCGTTCGTGCTGGGCGGCGCGATCACCGTCGAGACGGTCTTCTCCTATCCGGGCGTCGGCTACCTGGAGCTCGAAGCGATCAGGAGCAAGGACTTCCCGCTCCTGGAGGGCCTGTTCCTGTTCTTCGCCGCCGCGGTGATCGTGGCGAACCTCGTGGCGGACCTGCTCTACGGCTACCTCGATCCGCGCGTGAGGACGGCCTGATGGCGCGGACGAAGGCGGCGGCCGCCGCCGAGCAGCAACTCCTCGGGGGATCTCTCGACGCCAAGGACCTCGACCCGAAGAACCCGCGGAAGATCCGCCGCGCGCGCCGCCGCCAGGCGATGGGCCGGTTCTGGAAGCAGTACCGCCGGAGCGTGATGGGGATGCTCGGCCTGGTCATCCTGATCTTCTTCATCGGGATGGCCCTGTTCGCGATCTTCTTCGCGAACCCCGCGGCGACCGACCCGACGCTCACGAAGGGTCCCGTCCTGGCGCCGCCGAGCCGCGCCTACCCGCTCGGCACCGACGACACCGGCATCTCGGTGCTGAGCCTCGTGATCGCGGGTTCGAAGACGTCGCTGCTCGTCGGGCTCGCGGCCACCGTGATCTCGATGACGGTCGGGGCGTTCATCGGCATCGTCGCCGGCTATCGGGCGGGACTCACGGACGTGTCGTTGATGCGGGTCACCGACATGTTCTTGGTGATCCCCTGGCTCGCGCTCGCGATCGTCCTGGCGTCGATCTTCGGGCAGTCGCTGTTCATCATCATCTGCATCATCGGCTTCACGTCCTGGCCGGGCACGGCCCGGCTCGTCCGCGCCCAGGTCCTGTCGGTGAAGGAGCACCAGTACGTCGAGCGAGGACGCGGGCTCGGCGCGAGCGACTGGTACGTCGTGACCCGGCACGTCCTGCCGAACGTCATGCCCGTGATCCTCGCGAACACGATCTTGACGGTCGCGATCGCGATCCTGTCGGAGTCGGCGCTGTCGTTCCTGGGGCTCGGCGATCCGTTCAACATCACGTGGGGCACGATCATCGAGTTCGCGTTCGAGGCGGGCGCGACCTCGATCGGCGCGTGGTGGTGGCTGCTGGCGCCCAGCATGTGCATCGTCCTCGTCGTGCTCGGCTTCACGCTGTGCGGGTTCGCGTTCGACGAGATCATCAACCCGAGGCTGCGCGAACGATGAGCGTCCTGTCGGTGCGCGACCTGACCGTGTCCTACTCGACGAAGGGCGGGCCGGTCCCGGCGGTGCGCGGCGTGTCCTTCGACATCGAGAAGGGCGAGGTGCTCGGGCTCGCCGGCGAGTCCGGGTGCGGGAAGTCCACGATCGCCGGCGCGATCCTCCGGCTGCATTCCCCGGCCACGAAGATCGAGGGGCAGATGCTCCTGAACGATCAGGACATCCTGGAGCTCACGCCCGGGAAACTGCGGGCGGTGCGCTGGACCGGCGCGTCGATCATCTTCCAGGGAGCCCTGCACGCCCTGAACCCCGTTCGCAAGATCGGCGACCAGATCGCCGAGGCGATCACCGTGCACAACATGGCCGGCGAGAAGGAGGCCTACGTGCTGGCCGGCGCCCTGCTCGAGCAGGTGGGCCTGCCGCCGCGGCGGATCGACGACTTCCCGCACGAGCTCTCCGGGGGCCAGAAGCAACGGGTGATGATCGCGATGGCGCTCGCGTGCAGCCCGACGCTCGTGATCGCCGACGAGCCGACGACGGCCCTCGACGTGATGGTGCAGGCGCAGGTCCTGCAGCTGCTCCGGTCCCTCCAGCACGACCTCGGTCTGGCGATGTTGTTCATCACGCACGACCTGTCCGTCCTCGTCGAGGTGTCCGACCGGCTCGCGATCATGTACGCCGGTCTGATCGTGGAGGAAGGGAAGGCCGACGAGGTCTTCCACTCGCCGACGCATCCCTACACGAAGGCCCTCGCCGCCGCGTTCCCCGAGATCGGCGACACCCGCTTCCGGGGCAAGCCGAGCGGGCTCGGGGGCGACCCGCCCGACCCCCAGCACATCCCGTCGGGCTGTCCCGTTCCATCCCCGATGCGCCGAGGCCGTCGACGCGTGCAGCTCGGCGGAGCTCCGGCTGTGGGACGCGGGCCCGGCCCGGCGCGCCGCGTGCATCCACGTCTCGGGCGCGCCCGCGTTCCAGGGGACGACGTGAGCGATCCGGAGCCGATCACCCCCGCGCCCACCGAACCGGGTCCGCCGGTGATCGAGGTCGAGCACCTCGAGGTGAACTTCAAGGGCCGCGTCGGCTTCTTCGCCGGGCTGATGGGCAAGAAGGGCGTCGACGCGAAGGCGGTCGACGACGTCAGCTTCACCCTGTACGAAGGCGAGGTGCTCGCGGTCGCCGGCGAGTCCGGGTGCGGCAAGACGACGACCGCACGCGCGATCATGGGCTTGATCGAACCCAACGCGGGAGAGATCCGGTACCGGGGCGACCGGCTGGCCCACGGCGCGAAGGATCTGCGCCCGTACCGGCGGAACGTCCAGATGGTGTTCCAGGACCCGACGGCGTCCCTCAACCCGCGCCAGACGATCTACGAGATCGTCGCCGAGGGCCTTCGGATCCACCGGATCCACGAAGGCCCGGACAAGGAGGGCGAGGACAAGCTCGTCGCGCGGGCCCTGTCGCGGGCCGGGCTGCGGCCTCCCGAGCGCTTCTTCCTCCTCTACCCGCACGAGCTCTCCGGCGGCCAGCGCCAGCGGGTCGTGATCGCGGGCGCCCTCGTGCTCGACCCGACCGTGATCGTCGCCGACGAGCCCGTCTCGAACCTCGACGCATCGGTCCGCGGCGAGATCCTCGCGCTGCTGCTGAAGCTGCGCGACGAGCTGCGGATCTCGATCATGATCGTCACCCACGACCTCGGCCTGGCCTGGACCGTGGCCGATCGGGTCGCGGTGATGTACCTCGGGCGCATCGTCGAGATCGGGCCCACCGAAGAGGTCCTGCAGCGTCCTCGTCACCCCTACACGAGGGCCCTCCTGGACGTGGTGCCGGAGGCGGGCGGGACCTCGAAGGATGATCCTCCGGGGCGAGCCGCCGGATCCGACGCGGATCCCGGGGGGGTGCCGGTTCCATCCGCGGTGTCCGGTCGTGGCCTCCGGCCGGGCCGAGGAGCTGGGCATCCTCGAGCGGTGCCGCACGAACGACCTCATGGCGTCGGAAGCGGCGACGGGGCACGACGCCGCGTGCTACCTCGTGGGTCTGGGCGAACAGCCCTAGAACGCGTCCGAGCCCTGCACCGCGGGTTCCTCGCGCAGGGGCTCCGCCACCTCGTCGGGCTGCGGTTCGCCCTCCTCGTCGTCGCCCTTCAGGACGCCGAGGATGGCGGCCATCTCCGCATCGCCGACCGGCGCGTCGGACTTCGCATCGTGGCCCCGCGCCGACGCCAGCAGCGAACGGAGGTTGGACTCGGCCATCTCGGCGCGTGCCTCCAGCTCGCGCGTCCGCTCGGCGAGTCCGCGAGCCCGCCGCTCCGCGTCATCGCGCGCGGCTCGAGCCTCCCGGGTCTCCTCCCGGAGCTGGCGCGATTCCGCCCGCAGCTGCGCGTTCTCCCGGCCGAGGTCCACGAGCTTGTCGGCGACCGCCCGGCCCAGGTCCGAGTACCCCGGTCCATCCATCTCGGCCATCTCGGCCATCTCGGCCGAGGGAGCGATCGAACGGGGCCTGCCCGGCTTGCCGGCCCGCGGTTTGCGCGGCCGCCGGCCGAGCGCCTCCTTCTCGCCCGCATCGACCGGGCGGGGATCGAGCAACCGGTACGAGCCATTGGCCGGCTCGAGACGGCGTCGCGCGATCAAGGCGCGGACGGCGCGCGCGGTGGACAGGGCGTCGGGAAGCCCGAGCGCGCGCCCGATCTCGGCCGGCGTTTCGTCGAGCACGTCCCCGATGGCGACGCGATCGGCGACGGCAGCGAGGAACGCGTTCGCGCGCTGGAGACTTTCGTCGTTCATGTTCCTGTCATCATGCCGATTGCCAGGTTGATTGGCCAGTTGCACTTCAGCGCGCCCCACAGTGCTCCGTTAGGCTGCGTCCATGTCCGATCGGGGGCCCGCCGACGCTCGCTGGCGGCGGGATCTGGCCGCGTGGACGATCCCCGACCCGATCCTGGCGGCCGCGCCGGAGCCTCCCTACGCCTTCCCCGCAGAGCTCTTCCGGACGGCGCGCCGAGCGCGCGACGACCGGGGCAACCCCACCCCCACCACCGATCGGGCGGCCGAGGCGCTCGGGAGGGGCGGATCGGTCCTCGACGTCGGCTGCGGGAGCGGCGCGACCTCCCTGCCGCTCGCACGGCTCGCCACGCGGATCACGGGGGTCGATGAGAGCGAGGAGATGCTGGCGTCGTTCGCCGCCGCCGCCCGCGATGCGCGCGTGGCGACGGCGACGGTCCGGGGGAGGTGGCCGGACGTGGCGCCCGAGGTGGACGCCGCCGATGTCGTCGTGTGCGGTCACGTGCTGTACAACGTCGCGGACCTCGGATCGTTCGCCCTCGCGCTCGACGCCCACGCGCGGCGCCGCGTGGTGCTGGAGCTGACCGAGCGCCACCCGTGGGCCTGGATGCGCGACCTCTGGCTCCGCTTCCACGACCTCGATCGGCCGGAGGGACCGTCGGCGGACGACGCGGCCGCGGTGCTCGAAGAAGCCGGGTTCGATCCGATGCGCTCCGACCGCCTGTCGCGCCCGGGCGGGGGCGGTGGCTTCGCGGAGCGCGGTGACGCCGTCGCCGTCGTCCGACGGCGGCTCTGCCTGCCCGCGGACCGCGACCCCGAGATCGAGGCAGCCCTGGGCGAACGGCTGGTCCGCGACGCCGACGGGATCTGGTCCGCCGGTCCGGAGCGTCACGTCACGGTGACGCTGTGGTGGGACCGGACGGGGTGACCGGCGCCGGTCCGCACGACATGCACGTCGCCCACGCGCGCATGACCGACCGGTACGTCCCCAGATCGTGGTCCGACACCGACGTCGTTCGGGTGCCGGTGGCGCTGGTGCCCACGACCGTCAGCCGGATCACGGGGAGCGCCGCCGCGAACCCTGCCAGGTCCACCGAGCCGGCCGGCCTCGTCCCTTCCTCCGCGCGGAACACGAGCACCATCGCGCCGTCGCCGATATGGCCGGTGATGTCCACCGGGATCAGGCGGGCCGCGACCTGCGCGGTCGTGAACGGGCAGGTCACGGCACCGTCGAGCGACGCCGTGCCGGTCCCGAGGACCGCGCCGTCGAGCGTCGCCCGAAGGGGAGCGTCCAGGATCCACGTCCCGCGGCACGTCCCGCCGACGTGGAGGACGTGCGCGGCCACGGTCGTCGTATGCAGCAGCCAGTGGTCGACGGTCGGCGTCGGCGACGCGCTCGGCGCCGCCCCTCCGTCGTCGACGCCGGGGGGGAACGGGTTGCTGTGCGCCGCCACGATCGCGCCGGCGGCGATGGCCACGACGAACGCGCCGACCCAGACCGCCGCCTTGCGCCAGCCGTGCACGGCCGGAGCCTACCGGGCGCGTCGACGGACGTAGTCGCGCAACACGAAGTCCCCGACCTGCCGGTCGTCCATCAGGAACACGCGGCCGCGGGTGCGTTCGGCCAGTCGCTCCATGAATCGCGCGAGCCCGTCGGACTCCTCGAGCATGAAGATGTTCAGCGTCACGCCGCTGCGGGTCAGCCGGACCGCCTCGGCGAGCGTCCGCCGGATCGTCTCCGCCTCCGGCGGCCACGCGAAGTACGCGTGCTCTCCCTCGAGGTGCGCCGTCGGTTCGCCGTCGGTCACCATGATCACCTGCCGCATCGCGCGGGGGTGCTGGGCCAGCAGCCGACCCGCGAGCAGGAACGCGTGCTGCATGTTCGTGCCGTAGGTCCGCTCGAAGCCGGGCGCCGCGAGGTCCTCGGGCTTCAGGCGGCGCGCGTAGTCGCTGAACCCGATCAGGTAGAGGGTGTCGTGCGGATAGCGACCCTCGATCAGCGCGTGCAGGGCGAGCGCCATCTTCTTCGCGTGCACCAGGTGACCGCGCAGCGGCATCGAGAACGAGAGGTCCAGGAGCAGCGCCGTCGCCGTCTCGGTCCGCTCCTCGGCCTCGATCAGCTCGAAGTCCTCCGGATCGAGCCGCACGCTGCCTTCCTCCCGCACGCCACCTCGGGTGACCGCGTTGAACACCGTGCGCTGCACCGCGATCGTGCCGTGGTCGCCGAACCGCCACGGCCGCGTCTGGCCGGTCGGTTCCGCCAGGCCGCCGGGGTCGCGCGCCTCGTGCGTGCCTTCCCGGTCGCGCGTCAGGCGCTCGAAGACGCGGGTCAAGGCGCGTTCGCCCATCTTCTTCGCGCCGCGCGGCGTCACCTCGAGCCGGCCGCCGGTGCGCTGGACGAGTCCCGGCGTCCTCGAGCATCTTCTCGATCTGCTTGAGGCGGCGCAGATCCTGCACCGACGGTTCGCCGAGCGTGCGGCGGAGCGCCTCCTCGTCGACGTCCTCGAGCGCGGCGCCCGGATACGCGCCCTCGATCGATCGGTCGAGCTCCTCGTAGTCGTGCATCCGCTCCAGCGCGTCGACCGTGGCCGACATCGGCATCGCGTCCTCGCCCTCGCCCCACTCGCCCTCGCCCCATCCGGCGTCGGGGAACATCCCCTGGAGGTTCGCGCCGAGGCGGTCCATCTCGAAGGCCAGGTCCATGTCCTGCATCACCTGGTCGACCAGGCCCTGGAGCTCCTCGCGTTGCTCGGGCGACAGCGACGCGAGCAGCCGCGACATCGCCGCCATCCGGCGCGCCATCTGCTCCAGCAGCTCGTCGAGCGTCCTCGGGTTCTCCGGGAACAGATCGCCGTAGCGCTGCATGAAGTCCTCGAACGCCGGCTGCGTGTCCTCGCCGCGGGCCCGTGCTTCGAGCAATCCGTTCAGCTCGGACAGCATGTCCTTGAACCGAGCCATCTGCTCCGGCGTCACGTCGCGCATCCCCTGGGCGAGCTGCCGGAAGTACGAGCCGAGCACCTGCTCCTTGACGTGCTCCAGGAGCTCGTCGAACAGCCGCTGCGCCTCGGGGTCCATGAACCGGTACTCCTTGAGCTCGCCGATCTGCCCGGGCACGTCCGGCGGCAGCGCGTCGAGGAAGGTCTCGCGCATCCTGGCGTCATCGCTCGGCTCGAACGACAACCGCGAGCGCTCGCGATCGACGATCTCGTCGAGCCGTTCCTTCAACTCCTCCAAGCGGACCCGCCAGGTTGAGGCGCTCCTGCTCCTCGTCCCTCCGTTGCTGCAGGCGACGGCGCAGCGCATCCAGCCCGGAGAACCGGCCCTGCATCCCACGACGCATCAGGCGACGGAGGGCCGCCTCGGGCGAGTCGCCCATCAGGATGTCGTCGGAGAGCTCCTCGAGCAGGTCCGAGGCCGGCACGTCGTCCGCGAACGGATCCTGCGTTCCGTCCCAGCGCGAATACCGGAAGCTCGCCACCCCTCCAGCCTAGGCGCTGCCGCCGCGAGCGTGGCCGGAAGGGATCACGCCAGGCCGAGGCCGGTCATCAACGCCCGTCCGGCGAGCCCGAAGCAGATGAACGCAGCGGCCGCGAACACGACCCACGGCTGCGAGAGCCTGCCGCCTCCGCCGCCGGGAAGCTCGCGCGCCATCGAGTGCGCGATCGCGAAGATCACGATCGGCCCGAAGCCGTAGACGTAGTGCAGCCACGTGTCCGGCCGGTACCCGAGCAGCAGCAGGATGATGCCGAGCACCGCCTGGACCCCGGCGATCACCTGTGCGACGACGAGCCAGGTCCAGAAGCGCGGGCCGGGATCGCGCCGCGCGATCAGCGCGACGAGGCCCCACACCCACCCGATCGTGAAGACGCCGACCACGGCGAACCCGACGTACTTGTGGACCTCCGGCATCGGCGCGGGAGTCTACGAGGCGTCGGGACCCGCGTAGCGCGCGACGCCGTCCTCCTCGTCCTTGTTCAGCCGCCGAGACAGGTGCAGCCCTTCGAGCGCGAACTCGAGCGCGCTCGCCGCGACGCCCGGGCTCTCCTCGCGGACCCCGAGCCGCTCGAGCAGCTTCGCGAGACCCGGCAGGTCGCCGAACGTCGCCAGCAGCTCCGACGCGGGCGTCAGCTCGGACGTGTCCACCGCGAACGCCGGATCGTCGAAGCGTCCGAGGACGCCGGTGAAGTCGAACCCCGAGAGCCGGCGGCGGAACACGTCGAGCTCCGCCTGCCGCATCGCGCGGGTCAGGATGTCGTGCTCGCGGCCCTCCTCCACCGTGTCGAACTCGACACGGCCCTTCGGAGGAGCGGAGCACGGCCGGCAGGTCGACGACCCGGGGCACGGCCTCGGGCTCGTGGGTCCGGGCGGCCCGCCGCACCGCGGCGGCCTGGAGGGTCTCCACGTTCCCGATCGAATACCGGACGCTGATGCCGCTGCGGTGGTTCACGTGCGGCGAGCGACGCAGCTCCTGCGTGAGCGACGCCACGATCTCCTTCATGAAGACCGGCACCCGGACCGGGACCGCGCCGGCGTCGGCTCGCGCCTCCTGGTCCATGATGCGGATCTCCTCGGCGGGCGTCTCCGGATAGTGCGTGCGGACCTGCGTGCCGAACCGGTCCTTGAGCGGCGAGACGATCCGCCCTCGGTGCGTGTAGTCGTCCGGGTTCGCCGTGACCACCAGCAGGATGTCGAGCGGCAGTCGGATCCGATAGCCGCGGATCTGCACGTCGCGCTCCTCCAGGATGTTGAACAGCGACACCTGGATCCGCTCGGGAAGATCGGGCAGCTCGTTGATCGCCACGATGCCGCGGTGGGTCCGCGGGATCATGCCGTAGTGGATCGTGAGCTCGTCGGCGAGGTAGCGGCCCTCGGCCACGCGGATCGGGTCCACGTCGCCGATCAGGTCGGCGACGCTCGTGTCCGGCGTGGCCAGCTTCTCGCTGTAGCGCTCGTCACGTCCGACCCAGACGATCGGCACCGTGTCACCGTCGGACGCGACCAGGTCGCGGCACCGCGCGCAGATCGGCCGGAAGGGATGGTCGTTCACCTCGCAGCCCTCGATCACCGGCATCGAATCGTCAAGCAGGTTGACCACCGCGCGCACGAGGCGGGTCTTCGCCTGGCCGCGTTCGCCGAGCAGGATCAGGTCGTGGCCGGCGAGGATCCCGCGCTCGAGGCCCGGCAGGACCGTGTCCTGGAAGCCCAGGATGCCGGGGAACAGCTCCTCGCCGCGTTCGAGTTTCGCCAGCAGGTTCGCGCGGAGCTCCTCCTTCACGGAGCGGTCCTCGTAGCCGGAGGCGCGCAGCTCGCCGATCGTGGTCGCCGTCGTCATGGAACGAGGGTACGCGCCCGCGCGGATAAGGCCCCCGCCGCGTCGTGACCCGCTGCTAGGGTCGCCGCATGGGCGCGGACGGCGGGATCCTCGCGGGGCTGAACGACGCCCAACGGGCGGCCGCCCACGCGGTCCGCGGCCCGGTCGCGATCCTCGCCGGAGCCGGGACCGGGAAGACCACGACGATCACGCATCGCATCGCGAACCAGGTGGCCACGGGCACGTTCGAGGCGCGGCAGATCCTGGCGGTCACCTTCACGGACAAGGCCGCCCGCCAGCTGAAGGAGCGCCTCGGCCGCCTCGGCGCCGAGGGTGTCGAGGCCCGGACCTTCCACGCCGCGGCGCTGTCGCAGCTGTCCCGCCTCTGGGAGCGGCACACCGGCGAGCGGCTCCCGGCGATCCTCGACTCGAAGGCGCCCCTGATCGCCTCGCTGGCTGCCGCCCTGCCACCCCCCTACAAGTTCCTCCCGCGCAGCGAGCTGGCGGGCGAGATCGAGTGGGCCAAGAACCGCATGATCGCGCCGTCGCGCTACCTCGGGTCCTTGGGCCCGCACCAGCCGCCGATGCCGGCCGAGCTGATGCTCGGGGTCTACGACGGCTACGAGCGGCGGAAGCAACGCACCGGCCGGCTGGACTTCGAGGACATGCTGGGCCTCGCCGTCCGGCTGTTCGACGAGCACCCGGCGGCGGCGGACGAAGTGCGCGCGCGGATCGCCGCCGTCACCGTCGACGAGTACCAGGACGTGAACCCCCTGCAGCAGGCGCTGCTCGAACGGTGGCTGGGCGGACGCGACGAGCTCTGCGTCGTCGGGGACGACTACCAGACGATCTACTCGTTCACGGGGGCGTCGCCCGAGCACCTGCTCGGCTTCCCGGACCGCTACCCGAACGCCACCGTCGTGCGGCTCGAAGAGAACCATCGCTCCTCGCCCCAGGTCCTGACGGTGGCGAACGCGCTGGCCCGGCACCTGGGTGGGTTCGCGAAGGAGCTGCGGGCCACGAAGCCGGACGGGCCGAGCCCCACCGCCCGTGCGCTGCCGGACGAGGCCGCCGAGGTCGCGTTCGTCGTGGACGCGTGCCGGAAGCTGAGCGTGGAGGGCACGCCCTGGGACCGGATGGCGGTCCTGTCCAGGATCAACGCCCGATCCGAACCGTACGAGGAGGCGTTCGCCGCGGCCGCCATCCCGTACCAGGTGCGCGACGGCGCGTTCCTGCGCCGGCCGGGCCCGCGATCGGTCCTGGCTCGGCTCCGTCGCGTCGACGCGACGGTCGATCTGGTCGACGCCGTGCGGTCCGTCACCGACGAGCTCGGCTTCGATGCGGAGGCCTCGCCCGACAGCGACGAGGAGGCGACGCGCCAGGCGGACCTCGGACGCCTCCGCGCGCTCGCCGCCGAACACGCGGCATCCTTGGGCGAAGGAGCGACCGCGGCGGGGTTCCTCGCGGAGCTCGAACGGCGGTTCGCGGCGGACCGCGAGGGCCGCGGCGTGCAGTTGATGACGTACCACCGGGCCAAGGGGCTGGAGTTCGACGCGGTGTTCCTCCCGCGGCTCCTCGACGGCGAGCTCCCGTTCCGCTCGCGCCGGTCGGAAGCCGATCCGGAGGAGGAACGCCGGTTGCTCTACGTCGGCATCACGCGCGCACGCACGCACCTGTTCCTTTCATGGCCTTCGGACGCGCGCGCCGCGCAGAGCCCGTTCCTCGCCGAGATCGGGGTGAGCGCGCCGCCGGTCAGGACGCCCACGCGCCGGCGGACGGCGGACGGCGTCGCGATCCGGACGGCCGAGCGCGGGACGCTGTTCGACCGGCTGAAGGATTGGCGGCGCCAGCGGGCGAAGGCCGACGGCGTCCCCGCCTACGTCGTGTTCCACGACGCGACGCTCGTGCAGATCGCCGAACGCCGCCCGCATGACTGGGCCGACCTGGCCGCGATCGACGGCGTCGGACCCACGAAGCTCGAACGCTACGCCGACGAGGTCCTCGGGATCGTCGCGGCCGCGCGGTAGCCGCGGACCTCAGCGTCGGCCGAGCGCCGCCGCGACCATCGCGACGGCCAGCAACGGAACGCTCAGCGAGAGCAGCCGGAGCGCCCGCTCGGGGGTCGAGCGGAGCCAGGCGCCGTCGAGCGCCAGGTCGGTGCCGTCGTCGAAGGCGACGCGGCCCTCGATCGTGACGGCGTGGCGACGCAGCTGCCGCACCGGCGTGGACAGCACGCGCTGCGCGGCGGACAGCGCCGCGCATCCCGCGGCGGCCGCGACCGCCGCGATCGACAGGCTCCCGGTCTGCGCGAACGCGGCGGTCAGCGCCGGGAAGGCGCCCCAGCCGAGCGCGAACCACAGATCGGAGTGGAAGGCGCCGCCGAACCACTCGAGGTTGTACGCGAGCGCGAGGAAGGCGCCGACGACGATGAAGGCCAGCAGCCAGGTGGACACGAGGACCACGCCGTAGAGGCCGATCACGATCGCGCCCACCAGTCCGACGGCGGCGATCCCCACCAGCACGGGCGACGGGATGGCCGTGCCGAGCGGACGGCCGCGGAGCTCGTCGAGCGCGTGCGCACCGAGGCCGACGCCGCCGAAGAACGCCAGGAGGGTCCACCCGAGGTAGCCGAAGTTGACGTCCGCGACCACGCACGCGCCGATCGCGACGTACGACAGGTGCCAGAGCGTGTACGGCGGATGCAGCAGCGTCACGTAGTCGCGCCAGCCACCGGCCGGCAGCGCGTAGAACGCCGGCCGATCCTGCGTCGTCATCGCTTCCGCCCCCACAGCACGATCGCCGCGCCGTTGGACATCCGTCGCCAGCGCACGCCGCCGATGCCGGCGGCGTCCCACGCCGCGAGCTGCTCGTCCCAGCGGGTGCTCGCGCCAGTAGTCCTCGATCGACGGCCCCAGGAACCGGCCCGTGTGCGCCCACGCGGGCGAGACGACCGATCCCACGGCCGGCATCACGAACCGGGTGTACGAACGCCAGAGCGGTTCGGCCCAGCGGGCGGCGGGCACCGCGAACTCGAGCGACGCGATCGGCCCGCCGGGTCGGACGACGCGGGCCAGTTCGTCGAGCGTGGCGCCCGGGTCGTCCACGTACCGGAGCAGGTACGTGAACGTGAGCGCGTCGAACGAGTCGTCGCCGAACGGCAGCCGCTCCGCGTGCGCGAGCACGCGGCGTCCCGTGTTCGCGCCGAGCATCTCCTCGCTGGCATCCAGCGCCGTGACGCGGTACCCGCGCGCCTCGAGCGCGCGCGCGACCAGCCCCGTGCCGCTCGCCACGTCGAGGACCGCCGAGCCGGGGGCCGCGCGCACCCGGCCGACGAGGAACCGACGCCAGCGCGGATCCTGCCCGAACGACAGCACCGCGCCCATCCGCTCGTACTCCGGTGCGATGCCGGCGAACAGGGTCCGTGCGTGCCGCGTCCGCGCCGTGTTCGACATGCGATCAGCCCCGCAACCAGGCCGGGAGGTCGGCGAGCGATCCGAGGACGGCGTCGGGCGAGCCCTTCGCCAGATCCTCGTCCCGGAACTTGCCGGTCCGCACCAGCACGCCGATGAGTCCCGCGGCCCGCGCGCCTTCGATGTCGTTGACGACGTCGTCGCCGACCATCGCCACCCGCTCGGCCGGGATCCCCAGCGCGGCGCGGGCGGCGTCGAAGTACGCGAACGCCGGCTTGCCGCAGATCGTGGCGGTGGTCCCCGCCGCCTCCTCGAGTCCGCCCAGGAAGGCGCCGGAGTCCAGCTCCCATCCGCGCGCCGTCTTCCAATAGAGGTTGCGGTGCATGCCGACCAACGCCGCCCCATCCATGAGCCGGCGGAAGATCGCGTTCATCGCCGGGTAGCTGAACGCATCGGACGCGCCGCCGAGCACGATCACGTCGGCGTCCTGCGGCCGCTCGACCACTGCGACCCCTTCCAGGTCCTCGCCCGGATCGCCGTCGGTCAGCACGTACACGCCGGCGCCGGGGTGCCGTTCGGTCAGGTAGGAGGCGGTCGCCGTCACGGCCGTCACGATCCGATCCGGCTCGACGTCGAACCCCGCCGCGCGGAGCGTCGCGGCCAGGTCGCGACGCGTGTGCGTCGTGGTGTTCGTGATGAGCCGGAACGGGATCTGCTGGTCGCGGATCCACGCCATCGCCTCGACCGATCCGGGGATCGGCTCCCACGACACCGCGAGCACGCCGTCGATGTCGAGCAACAGGCCCTCCACGTCGGCCACCCGCGGAGTCTAGGCGCCGAGACGGATCCCGAGCGAACGCCGGTGCTCGGCCACACCGGGCCCGACCTCGTGCCCCCGTTGCCGCAGGCGCCACTCGTTGTACGGCGCCAGGTAGCGGACCCGCGCCGGAAGGAACGGCCGCACCGCCCGGATGGACGCGAACGTCGCCCGCAGCGCGGCCGACTTGGCCGGCGTCATCCCGATGCCGTACATCTCGCGGACCGGCGCCGGGAGCGTGGCGAACGCGAGCCGCGACACCCCCGGGAGGATCGCGCGCCACTCCGCCTCCGCAGGCGGATGCAGGAAGAGGTCGTAGACACGCCGCGCCCCCTCGGTCACCCGGACGTCGCCCCGCGCCACGAACGCCGCGAGCCACGCGCGGAGCTCGGGCACGGTCGGCGGGATGATCTCCCTCGGCACCTTCACCAGCTCCGCCGCCAGCATCTGCTCCTCGTGGAACCGTTGCCGCCCGCGATCGTCCAGCTCGCCGACGGTGAGCTCCTCGAACAGCAGCGCGGAGTCGACGAGGCAGGCGTGGACGTAGAGCAGCAGCTCGGGGTCGAGCGCGTCGTACGGGAGGCCGGTCACGGGATCGATCCCGTTGATGCGCGCATGGACCTCGTTGATCTTGTCCGCCGCCGCGTGCGCCTCGGCCTTCGTGCCGAACGTGATCGTGTACGTCAGGACGAGCGTGCGCTGGAGTCGCCGCCACGGGTTGCGGTCGTACATCCCGGTCTGGTTCGCGCCGGCCACCACGAGCGGGTGCGCGGCCTGCAGCAGCAACGCTCGCGCGCCGCCGAAGAGCACGGTGACCTCGCGGTGCACGCGCCAGCTCACGCTCCGCGGACCGAAGTAGCCGAGGTCGTCCGACATCGCTCCGAGCGTACCGTCGCTCACCGGATGCGACGGCCGTGCAGGAGCACGGACGCCGGCGTCCGCAGCACCTCGGGGTCCTCCCGCGGGTCCGCGTCGTAGGTGACGAGGTCGGCGCGGGCACCCGTGTCCAACGCCGGTTCTCCGAGGTACGCGCGAGCGACGGTCGTCGCCGACTCGAGCGCCTCCGTCGGCGACAGACCCCATCGATGCAAGGCCGCGATCTCGACCGCCATCGATCCGGGCGGCAGGACGTCGGTGCCGGCGAGCACCGGCACCCCGAGCGCGCGGGCCGTCCGCAGCACGGTCGGATAGCGCTCGCCGGCCTCCCGGAGCTCCCCCGCCATGAACGCCAGCCGGACCGGATCCTCGGAGCCATCGAGCAACGGCCCGACCGCCGCCAGGGTCGGCGTCCACGCCGCGCCGAGTTCGGCCATCCGTCGGACGCAGAGCCTCGTCCAGCAACGGCGCGTGCTCCAGGGAGTCGACGCCCGCCTCGATCGCCACCTCGGTCGCCGCACGCGACATGACGTGGGCGCCGACCCTCGCGCCGGCCGCGTGCGCCGCATCCACGAGGCCGCGCAGGACCTCGGGCTCGTAGTTCACCCTGATGCCGCCGTCGACCGGCCAGTCGCCGACCACCTTGATCCAGGTGGCGCCGGCCGCGATCTGGCGACCGACCTCGTCTCGCGCCGCCTCCGGTTGGGTGAACACCCCCAGCCAGTCGTAGTACCCGCCAGCCGGAGCCACGAAGCGTCCCGCCCGCTGCATCCGCGGGAGGCGTTCGCCGATCCCCTCGAGGCTCCATCGGTCGCCCACGGCGCCGATCTCGCGGATCAGCAACTCGCCCGCGAACGCGTTCTCCTCCAGGTTCGCCTCGACGAGCGCCTCGCTCCCCCACGGGGCTCCTCGCTCGGCCATATCGATCGTCGGGTGCGCGTGCGCATCGACGAGACCCGGCAGGACGAACCGTCCCGGGAGGAGCTCGGCGCCGTCCACGGCGCTCCGCCGGAGCAGCCCGTCCCCGATCCACAGCGCGTCGAGCTCACCGTCCGGGAGCCGCACCCCTTCGAAGCGCCATCGTTCGTCCATCGGCGTCACACGGTACCGGCGAACGGGGTAGCGTTCGCGCGAACCGTTCCGAAGGAGCTCGACCGATGGCCAACGCCCCCCGTCCGTTCCGCGGCGCGGACGTCCGCTCGCAGGTCCGGATCACGGGCTTCGATCTCGCGCCCGACGGCTCGACGGCGGTGTACGCACGGCAGACGATCGAACGCGATCGGTACCGGTCGCGCCTGTGGCGGGTCGCCGTGGACGGCGGCCGTCCCGAACGGCTCACGGACCCGGACGCGTCGGACGGACGCCCGCGGATCTCTCCGGACGGCGGCCGGGTGCTGTTCGTGTCGGATCGCGAAGGCGAGAAGCCGCAGGTCTGGGTGATGCCGCTCGGGGGCGGCGAGGCGTCGATGCTCCCCGGCTTCCCCGACGGGGTCGCCGCCGCGGAGTGGGCGCCCGACGGGCGGCGGGTCGCCGTGATCGCCCCGAACGGCGAGCAGCGATTCATCGAGGGCGTCGCGTCGGATCCGACCGTGCGCCGGATCACGACGCCGTTCTGGCGGCTCGACGGCGCCGGGGTCATCGATCAGTTGTCCGCGGTGTGGATCGCGTCCGCGTCGGGCCGAGGGAAGCCGCGACGGATCACGCCGGCCACGCCGCAACGCCGCGAGCGCGATCTGGGCGCCGGACGGGACGTCGATCGCCGTCCTGGCGGCCACGCCCGACGGGACGATCGACGGCGAGGTGCCGCAACCGTTCCTCGTCTCGCCGGACGGAGGTCGGCTCCGCCCGCTCACGTCGTTCCCGGGCGGCGCGATGGGGGCGGCCTGGTCGCCGGAAGGTCGTCTGGCCGTCATCGCGAACCGGCTGCCGTTCATCGCGGGATGGCAGAACAGCGCGCTGTTCGTGCGGGACGGCAGGGGCTGGGTCCAACTGGCGGAAGAGCTCGACCGTCCGATCGGCAACTTCGCGTACGGCGACCTGTTCACGGGCGGGTTGCTCGGCGCGCAGGAGCCGCACTGGCTCGACGAGCGGAACCTCGTCGTCTCCGTCTCGGATCACGGAACCGCCCTGCCGCATCGGATCGGTCTCGACGGATCGATCGAGCGGCTGGTCGATGGCGAGATGGTCTCGATCGAGGAGCGGACCGCCGGCGGGCGCGTCGTGCTGCTGGCGACCGACCGCGCGTGCCCTCCCGAGCTCTACGAGGTCGCGGACGGCGGCGCTCGACGGATCACGACCGACGGCGGCCGGTGGTTCGGACCGTTCCGGCGCGACCCCGAGCGGATCAGCGAGTTCGCGACGCGGCCGCGGTCGATCGACGCGTGGTTCCTCAGCGGCGGACGCGGTCGCCGCCCGACCGTCCTGCAGATCCACGGCGGCCCCCACGCGATGCACTCGGCGACGCCGTGGCTCGACATGACCGCGGTGGCGAGCGCCGGGTTCCACGTCGTCTACGCGAACCCGTCGGGCTCCGTCGGGTACGGAGAGGATCTCGCTCGCCGGCTGTTCGGCGACTGGGGCGATCCCGACACGCGGGAGCTGCTCGCGCTCCTGGATCGGCTCGCGGCCGACGGCATCGTGGATGCCGATCGCGTCGGCGCGATGGGCGCGTCCTACGGCGGGTACCTCGTGAACCACCTGGCCGGCCACCATCCGGATCGGTTCCGAGCATTGGTCAGCGAGAACCCCGTCACGGATCACGTCGCGGAGTGGGGCGGCGCCGACTTCCCGTTCGAGATCGCCGCGTCGGCCGTCGGTGAGTCGCGGGTCCCGCAGCACGTCGAGGAGCTCGTCGCCGCCTCACCGTACCGGTCGCTGCATCGAGCTCGAGCAGCGATGCTGCTGCTGCACACGGACGGCGATCTGCGATGCCCACCGATCAACACCGACATCGCCTTCGCGGTCCTGCATCGCGCCGGCGCGACGGTGGAGATGATCAGGTACCCGAACGAGCCGCACGGCCTCAAGACGAACGGCCGGCCGGACCGCCGCGTGGATCGGATCGAACGGATCGTGGGGTGGTTCCGCCAGCACCTCTAGCGGGGACGGCCGGCCTCGGACCTCGGCCCCGCGCCCTCGCTCGTGCGCGGCGATCCTCCGATCGCGCCGGGGACGACGTGGCCCGCCGAGCCGTTCGGCGACGAGCCCTCGGGCGCCTGATCCTGCTGGAGCAGCGCGATCGGGAACCGCACCACGATCGTGGTTCCCTTCCCGGGTTCGCTCGCGACGTCGAACGAGCCTCCACCGACCTTCGCGCGTTCGCGCATCGTCGCCATGCCGTAGTGCCCTTCAGGACCGGGCGCCGAGGTGTCGAACCCGACGCCGTTGTCCATCAGCCGCAAGACGATGTCCTCTTCGTCCTCCGTCACCGAGATCGACATCTCGGTGGCCCGCGCATGCTTCAGAGCATTGAAGATCGCCTCGCGGGCGATCTGGAAGACCAACAACGCGATCGGCGCCGGCAGATCGAGGTCCTGGACGTCCCGCTTGAACTGCACGCCCGAGTCGCGCCCGACCTCGTCCGTGAACGACTCGAGCGCCTCCGCGAGACCCTTCGCGCCGAGCGGGGAGCGGTGCAGCTCGCGGATGAGCGCGCGGATCCGGTCCGAGGTCTCCTGCTTCGACTCGCGGATCTTCTCGAGCTGCTGACGGAGATCCACGAAGTCGTTCTTGTCGAGGAGCTTGCGCGCAACGTCGACCTGGAGGCTGAGCCGGAACAGCACCTGGGCGAGGTCATCATGGAGATAGCCGGCGATCTGTAATCGCTCGTCGGCGCGCTCCTCGGCCATCGTGTTCGAAAGGTCTCGAAGGATCTCTTCGCGTTCCTTGAGCTCGACGTGCGCCTCCTCGAGAGCGTGGGTGCGGAAGAACATCTGGCGAGCGAACAGGAGACGGCGCCAGGAAGACGGGAAGCGAGAAGGCGCCAGATTGCCTTGAAAGAGCACAGCTTGAGTCAGACCAAGAAGTCCAAGCCCAAGGTACCCAACGAGGAAATCGCGCACATTGCCGATAGTGAGCTGCCGCAGCATCTGAAGAGGCGGGATTTCGAGCTTCGTACTCATGTAGACGTCACCAAGCTCACGTTGACGGCATAGTCGGCGACCGCGGCAAGAAGCTGCTGCGCCAACGATGATCAGCGGATTGGCTTCGAGCAGTCTTTGGCTGGATCCGGAGGCTGAAAGACGTGAAACACAGCACTCGCCGCCAGAACTGACAGGGCAACCTGGCTCCGGTTGAAGAGAGCCGGTGCGATTCCGACTTCCCTTCGGAATTCTCGGGGTCTGCAGTGCCCAGCAGAGTGAGCAAGCCGGCCGTGCCTGACTGGGTACAAGATCGCCAGCTCATCAGGACTGGGAATCCGACGCTAATCGTTAGACCACGCCATGCGGGCACGGGAAGAAACTCGATGGCAGTGATTAGGAGAGACCACAAGAGAAGCACGACTCTGAAGGAAGGGTCCTGGCGCGGGACTAGGATCGCGATAAGAACGACGGTCGGAACAATCACGCCGATCTCGACAATCAGCAGCTTCGCCGCCCGGGAGCGCTCCTCCTCGTCCACGGCCAAACATCATGACGCCCGCAGCCTGCCAGGCAAGTAGGCACGATAGTTCATATGAAGTAGGCCGTTATTCCGCCTTGTCCCCCGGGAGGGGTCCCCCGATAGTGACGTGCGTGTCCCCCAACTGGGGGTCCGGAGAAAGGGAGGACGTTCATGAAGCTCGTCCGCAGGGTGGTTTTGGCCCTCGGGTCGATCGCTGCCCTCGCCCTTGCCGGTGGGGCGCACTGGAAAGTGCCAGGCTAAGCGACTCGACTCTTCTGAGATTCCAAGAGGCCCCCGGGAAACCGGGGGCCTCTTCTGACTATGCGAGGCGCTTGCCCTCGTCCGCGATTGATTCAGCCTTCGGGAGGAACAGAGACGACAGTCGTGCCCTTCCCGAGGAACGACTCGACGGAGAGCCTCCCGCCAGCTGCCTCCGCTCGCTCGGCCATGAGTTCCATGCCGAAATGAAGCGGCTTGCTATCGAATCGCGGCGCAAAGCCGACGCCGGAATCCCGTATCTCGAGACTGACGCCGTCAGTCGTCTGCTTCAAAGACACGGAAACAAGATCCGCCTTCGAGTGCTTGGATGCGTTCATCATCGCCTCACGCCCGACGTGGTAGGCAACGAGCTGGGCCGTATCGGTCGCCTCGACTTCGTCTAAATCGAGTTCGAATCTCGTCGAGGAGACCGCTTCTAAGTCACCCGCGAGGCTCTTGAGCGCGCTTGCCAGACCGCCGGGACCAACGGACGATTCTCGCAAGCCGCCAGTCACGCCTCTGACTCGTATCTTGGGCTTCGGATATCGCCTCATTGAGTGGAGGCAGGTCATCTTCGAGATCGAGCAGCTTGCCCTCGGCCAGGTCTTGCCGCATCACCTGCCCCATGAGCTGGACCTTGAACATTGCAGGAAGCACTGAATCATGCAGCTCGCCGGCGAGGACGAGGCGTTCGTCTCGCCTTTCAGAAGCGATCGCCGTCAAGCGCCAGCATGAGGCTCTGGTTCTTCGTCTCGATTTGTACCGAGGCCTCGGCGCAGCCGTTCAGCTTCGACGTAGGACGACCAGGCCAAGCCCGAGGGGATGAGAAATGCCGCCAGCCCGTATGCACCAGTTGTCAGCCACACGATAGCGATAAGAGGCGCCATCAGACCCACTCCAACGTACCGAAGCAGACTCTCGCCATACCTGGGACCGAACATCCGCCGCACGACATCACCAGTCGAAACGGCGTGGAGTTTGGCCACCGGCCAGGCAACAAGCGCCGCGTTGACTGCGGCGTCTAAGCAAGAGCGACGAGCGATGGCACAAGTACCGAGGGCCAACTCACGCTGTCACCCGCTAGCGCGTGAAACCCTGCAGAGGCCGCCATCACGCTCAGCCCAATCTCCGAACGATTGAACACCATGCGAGAGAAGGGCACTCCTCGGCGAATCTCTTGGACATCCATTGACCCGACAAAGGCGACCGCTGCGGCCTGCCAAGGGGGCAGGATCATTCCTGCTGCTAGGAGGACAGGGAGGGAAACAGAAAATGACATCTCGCGCCAGAGCCGAACGCGGAGGAAGTCCGCAGCCATCGCTGCGAGCGTGAAGGCGATCAACTCGTCGACGTTCTCCATCGTCGTGACAGCAGATCGGCGCCAACCGATTATCGACGCGGAAACAAACACTGCGGTGACAACCCATGAATACACCCGGACGGCCAAGGATCCTCGGCGTCGCCGCCCGCACTCTCGGTCGTCGAGCACCAACCATCGTTGCCATGGGCCCCCTCCCCGTCCGCGTCACGCGGCGCCCTCTCTGCATCGAAGTTCTACGCCGTGTTCCAATCCACAGGCAATACGAGCGCGGTGGAAAGAGTGACAAGCATGCGATCGGCCTCGACGAACACCCGGGTCGGACCTCATGAGAGACTGGCGACCTGATGACCGAGCCTGAGCGGCAGCCAGACATCTGGGGCGACGAACCGGAGGAGGTCGACGCGTCGGCCGTCGTCGCCGAGCTCGAAGCCGTCGCGCCGGCCGCCGCGCGTCGCTGGCACGATCACCCCGCGTTCGTCCCGTTCAAGGCGATCGGCCGGTTCATCCGCCGCAGCGGCAAGCGCATCGCGGTCACCGTCGCCGGAACCGTCGTCCTGCTCCTCGGGATCGCGGGGCTCGCGTTGCCGATCCTTCCGGGATGGGCGCTGATCTTCGTCGGTCTCGGGATCCTCGCCACCGAGTACATGTGGGCGCGCCGGCTGCTGATGAAGGCCAAGGACGTGGCGCAGGCCGCCGCCGACAAGACGCTCCGACGCAAGTCGGCACGCACGAAGAGGGAAGCGGACCCGAGTACGTCGGTCGACGCCGACTGATCCGTGGCCGGGCAGATCCTGATCGGCACGTCCTCCTGGACGGACAAGACGCTGATCAAGGACGGGAACTTCTACCCGCCGGACGCGCACACGGCCGAGAAACGCCTGCAGTTCTACGCGTCGCGCTTCCCGATCGTCGAGGTGGATTCCACCTACTACTTCCCGCCGTCGGAACAGAACTCCGTGCTGTGGATCGAGCGAACACCACCGGCATTCACCTTCAACATCAAGGCCTACTCGCTCCTCACGAACCACCCGACGCGGGCCGAGTCGATCTACAAGGACCTCCAGCCCCTCCTCCCGGAGGGGAAACGCCGCGTGTATCGAGACAAGCTCCCCGACGAGGTCGTGGAGGAGGTGTGGCAGCGGTTCCGCGACGCGCTGATGCCGCTGCACTCGGCCGGGAAGCTCGGCGCCGTGCTCTTCCAGTTCCCGCAGTGGTTCGTCATCTCGAAGACGAGCAAGGCGTACATCGAGGAATGCGCCGCGCGGCTGCCCGACTACCGCGTGGCGGTCGAGTTCCGGCACAAGAGCTGGATGGAGGAGCGGAACGCGGAGGAGACGCTGTCGTTCCTGCAGGAGCGCAACCTGCCGTACGTGTGCGTGGACATGCCGCAGGGGTTCGATTCGAGCATCCCGCCGGTCGCGGCGGCCACCGCGTCCGACATCTCCATGGTCCGCTTCCACGGTCGGAGCAAGGAGGCGTGGACCTCGAAGGCCGAGACCGCCAGCGAGCGCTTCCGGTACGACTACACGAAGGACGAGCTCTCGGAATGGGTCCCCAGGATCGACGCGCTCGCGAAGGAAACGCGTGAGACCCACGTCCTGATGAACAACTGCTACCAGGACTTCGCCGTGCGGAACGGGCACGAGCTGGGCGAGCTGCTCGGCCTCGACCTCGGGTAGCGGCCCGGCGCCGCCAAACCCGCGAGCCGGTACCCTCGGAGGATGCCCATCGGCAACCGGTTCAAGCTGGTCACGGTCCGTGGCATCCCGATCTACGTGGCCACCTCGTGGATCTGGGTCGTCCTGCTCTGGGGGTTCATCATCTACACGAGCCTCGAGCGCGCGGTGCCGAGCCCGGCCCGGGCCGTCTGGCTCACGATCTTCGAGGGCATCGCTGTTCTTCGGGGGCGTCCTGCTGCACGAAGCAGCACACGCGATCGCCGCGCGCGGGTTCGGCCTGCCGGTCGCCGGGATCACCCTCGTGTTCTGGGGCGGCGCCACCGAGACCGCGTCGAGCGCGAAGGGACCCGTTCGCTGAGTTCGTGATCGCGTTCGTCGGACCCGCGACGACGCTGGTCCTCGCGGCGGCGTTCTGGTTCGCGGCGGGTGCGGTCGACCTCGGCGCTCACGCGCGACATCCTCCGCCAACTGGCGGGGCTCAACCTCTTCATCGGGCGCGCGAACGCGCTCCCGGGGTTCCCTCTGGACGGCGGGCGGATGCTGCTCGCCGCCACGTGGGCGATCACGAAGAACCGCCGGACGGCCGTGCTCGTGGCCGGGTACGGCGCGGTCGTGGTGGGCGCGGCGCTGATCGGTGCCGCGATCCTCACGTTCCGGAGCACGACCGGGCTGTGGCTCTTCTTCGGCTACCTCGGCTTCGTGCTGGTGACGACCGGCCGAGGCACCCCGCAACGCGTGAAGGCTCGAGACATCCTCGCTCACGGCACCGCGGCCGACGCGATGCGGCCGCCCCCGACCGAGCAGATCCCCGCGTCGATCTCGCTCTCGGAGGCGTCGGCCCGGTGGCTCCGCGACGTCCCGGATCGGACCTTCCCGGTGACGGAGGCCGGTCGCGTCGTCGGCACGGTGTCGATGGATTCCGCCAGGAAGGTCGGTGGGCGCGATCCGCTCCGTCCGGTCCGCGACGGCATGACGCCGCTCAGCCAGACGACGGTCGTGGCGCCGACCGACCGGCTGGACGACGTCGTCGAATGGATAGCCGGCCGCGACGCGCTCGTGCTCTCGAACGGGAGCCTGGTCGGCGCGATCGCCCCGGCCGACATCGAGCGCTGGTTCCAACGGCGGTTCGTCGATCCCGTCGGTGAACAGGTGGACCCGGCGCCTGCGTCCCGACCGGGCAGAGGTCCCGCCCCGCCCCGATCTCTGACCGAGGTGTCGGCGAGGCCCGGTAGCATCGCGGACGTGGCGGCCCCGCCCTTCTCCCCCGACGCCCAGCAGTCCCGGATCTTGGAGCACCGGGATGGTTCGATGCTGGTCACCGGCGGCGCGGGAACCGGCAAGACCGCCGCCCTCCGCGAGCGGTTCGCGCGGCTGATCGAAGCGGGCGCGCAGCCGGAACGGGTCGCCCTCGTCGTCGGCTCCCGCCGGGCCCGCGATGACGACCGCGCCGCCCTCCTGGCGCGGCTCGACGCCTCGCTGCCCGGGCTCCGCGTCCTGACGTTCCACGGGCTCGCGCACCGCGTCCTCAAGGAACGCGAGGGCGAGCCGCCCGAGGTGCTCTCCGCCGCGGACCAGTTCGCCACGGTGCGCGAGCTGCTGGCCGGCCAGGACCCGGACGCGTGGCCCGCCTACGGCGGGCTGCTCGGCGTCCGGGGGTTCGCCGACGAGGTCCGGCAGTTGCTCGCCCGCGCGCAGGAGTCCCTGTGGATGCCGGACGATCTTGCCGAGGCGGCGACGCACGCCGGCCTGTCGGGATGGCAGGAACTCGCTCGGTTCTACGGGGAGTACCTCGACGTGCTGGCGTCGGCGAACCAGGTGGACTTCGCGGGGTTGCTGCAGCGCGCGGCCTTGGCCACCGCCGAGCTCCCGGCGCTGTTCGACCACGTCCTCGTCGACGACTACCAGGACACGACGCTCGCGGCGGAGGCGATCCTCCGCGGGCTCGCGGCGCCGGACCTCGTGGTGGGCGCCGATCCCGACGCGCACGTCTTCTCGTTCCAGGGGACGACGCGGGTGCCGCTCGATCGGTTCGGGGAGGTCTTCGACGGTTCCGTCCGGGTGGAGCTGCGCGTCAACCACCGGGCCGACGCACCGCCGACGGTGGTCGCGTGGGTCGCCCCGCACGCCTCCGAGGAACACGCCGCCATCGCGCGCGAGCTCCGGCGCCTCCACGTGGAGGACGCGACGCCGTGGGGCGGGCTCGCGGTCGTCGTTCGCCGGCAGGGCACGCACGTCGGGAACCTCCTGCGGGCCCTCGACGACGCGCAGATCCCGCGCGCGGTGCCGGAGCGCGGCCTGTCGCTCCGCAGCGCTCCCGCGACCCACCCCTACGTCCTGGCGCTGCGTTGGCTCGTCGCCGACGAGCCCGCCCGCCAGGAGCTGATCGAGCCGTTGCTCACGTCCGACGTCGTCGGCCTGTCGCCCGCGGCCGCCAGGGGACTGGTCCGACGGGTGACGGCGGCCGGACGGCCGGCCGCCGACGCGCTCGAGCTGACGGACGGCCTCGATCCGGCCGAGGCGGACGCGCTCGTCGCCGCGCGCGAGACCCTCGCGAAGGCAGCGTTGTTCGCGGGGATGTCGGTGCAGGACGCCTTCCGCGTGCTCTGGGAGCAGCTCCCGTGCTCGCGCCGGCTGGTCGAGGACGCCGAGGACCGGCGCGCGCTCGACACCGTCGTGAGCTTCGCGAACGCGGTCGCCGACGCCGGCGAGGGCGGCGACGCGAGCGTGTCGGCGTTCCTCGAGGCGCTGGACGCCGGCGAACACGGGCCGGGGTGGACGGCTCTGGACGCCGCTCGGACCGACGCGGTCCAGGTGCTCACCGCGCACGGGACCGCGGGCCTCGAGTTCGACGCCGTTGTCGTCGCCGGCGCGGTCGAGGGGAACTTCCCGTCGCTCTCGCGCCCCGAGCCGATGTTCGACCTGGACGCGCTGCGGCACACCCCGTCCCGGTCGGAGCGCATCCGCGATCGCCTGGAGGACGAGCGCCGGCTGTTCCGGTTGGTGCTCGGCCGCGCGCGACGGCGGGTCGTCCTGGTCGCCTCCGACACGCACGCCGACGCCGACGAGCTCACGCAGCGCACGCGGTTCGTGCGCGAGGTCGGCGCCACCTGGCAGCCGGCGCCCGAGCCGCCCTTCGATCAGCCCGTCTCCACCCCCGAGGCCGCCGCGCTCTGGCGGCGACAGCTCGCCGACCCCGGACTCGCGGCGTGGCGCCGCCTCGCCGCGCTCGAGGGGCTGCGGGCGCTGGGGACCGACGCCTCCCGATGGTGGTTCCAGCGCGACTGGACCGAGACCGGCCGGCCGCTGCACGACGCGCTCCGGCTCAGCTACTCGCGGCTGTCGACGCTCGAGAACTGCGAGCTGCAGCACGTGCTCGGCGACGAGCTCGGGCTCGGCCGCGCCGCCGGGTACCAGGCCTGGGTCGGGAAGCTCGTGCACGGGTTGATCGAGCGGTGCGAGATCGGCGAGATCCCGAAGACGAAAGAGGCGATCCTGCAGGCGGTCGACGAGCGATGGCGCGAGCAGGAGTTCCCGTCGAAGGCCGTCTCCGCCGCGTACCGCCACCTGGTCGAGACGAAGATGTTCCCGAACTGGTGGCACGCCTACGGCGAGGGCCGGTCGCTCGCGAACGAGGCGTTCTTCGAGTTCGGGTTCGACGGCGTGACGATCGTCGGGGTGATCGACCGGATCGGGGAGCTCGAGTCCGGCGGCACGCGGATCACCGACTTCAAGACCGGCAACCCCGACGCCGGGCCGAAAGCGGAGGAGAGCCTCCAGCTGGGCATCTACTACCTCGCGGTGCAGGAGTCGGAAGAGCTGGCGCCGTTCCGGCCGGTTCGCGCGATCGAGCTCGCGTACCTGAAGGGGCACTGGCGCACGGGCGAGATCGTGGTGAAGCCGTGGATGGTCACGCACGGCAAGGAGGAGGCGTACCAGGCCGCCGTCCGCGCCGCGCTGTCGCGGCTGATCGCCGAGCAGCGTCGGCTCCTCGCGGAGGAGGTCTACCGGCCGAACCCGCAGGCCGACTGCTACTGGTGCGACTTCCGGAGCCTCTGCCCGCTGTGGCCCGAGGGGCGGCCGGTCTTCGAGGTGGCGACGTGACCGCGGTGCGCCCGACGCTCGTGCCCGCGGAGATCGCGACCGCGATGGGCGCCGATCCCACCGAGGAGCAGTGGGACGCGATCGCGTGGCCGCTCGAACCGTGCGTGCTCGTGGCGGGGGCCGGCTCGGGCAAGACCTCGGTGATGGCGGCCCGCGTCGTCTACCTCGCGCTCGCGGCCCTCGGCCGGATCGAGGGTGTCGACCCCGCCGAGGGCGTGCTGCCGGGCAACGTGCTCTGCCTCACCTTCACGAACAAGGCCACGGAGAACCTGCGGCTCCGCGTCCGCCGCGCGCTCGCCGCGCTCGAGCTCCCCGAGGGGGAGGAACCGGAGATCCTGAACTACCACGGGTTCGCGGCGTCGATCCTCGAGCGGTACGGGGTGCTCGCGGGCTTCGAGCCGGGCGCGCGCGTGCTGACGCAGGCGCAGCGCAGCGAGCTGTGCGGCCGCGTGCTCGACGAGATGACGTTCGAGCACGCCTCCGCCACGTGGCAGCCGTCGCTGGTCTCGAAGATCCTGGAGCTGGACGAGCAGGCGCAGAACCACCGCGTCACACCACCGGAGATCGAAGCGCACGTCGCGGCACGGCTCGAGCTGCTGAAGAACGCGCGGTCGAACCGCGTGTACACGGCGGCGCAGGAACGGCTGGAGCTGGCGCACGCCGCCGGCCGCTACCGGGAGCTGAAGCGCGAGCTCGGCGTGCTCGATTTCGGCGATCAGATCGACCGCGCGATCTCGGTCGTTGCGCGCCATCCCGGAGATCGTCGCCGACCACCGCGCGCGGTTCCAGGCCGTGTTGCTGGACGAGTACCAGGACACGAACGTCGCGCAGGCCGAGCTGATGTGGACGCTGTTCGGGCAGGGCCACCCGGTGATGGCGGTCGGGGACCCCGATCAGAACATCTACGCGTGGCGCGGCGCGTCGCTCTACAACCTCCTGGACTTCCCGCAGCGGTTCCCCCGGGCGGACGGCCGGCCCGCCGCGCGGCTGCCGCTCTACACGAACTTCCGATCGGGGGCCCGCATCCTGGCGGCGGCGGACACGATCATCGCGCCGGTCCCCGAGGCGCAACGGCCCGACCCCGACAAGCAGCTCCGCCCGTACCCGCCGAACGGCGACGGTGCGGTGTGGGTCACGCGCGTGCAGGACGAGTGGACCGAGGCGCGGGCGATCGCGCGCGCCGTGTCGCGGCTCCACGAGGACGGCGCCCGGTGGTCCGACGTCGCCGTGCTCTGCCGGACCTCGCGCCTGTTCGGCCTGCTCCAGCGCGCGTTCGACGAGCACGACGTGCCGGTCGAGATCCTGGGCCTCGCCGGCCTGCTGAAGCAGCCGGAGGTGGTGGAGGTCCTCGCGTACGCGCGCGCCGTGCTTGACCCCAAGGCCTCCGTCGCGCTCGCCCGGATCCTCCTCGGCCCGCGCTACCGCGTCGGCTTCAAGGATCTGGCGCTGGTCGCCCGACTGGCGACGATCCAGAGCAAGGCGATGCGCGAGTACATGACGGAGGACGACGTCGAGGCGGAGCCGTTCCTGTTCGCCGAGGCCCTCGAGCGGCTCGATGAGATCGAGGACCTCTCGGACGAGGGCAGGGCTCGCCTGCTGGAGTTCCGCGACGAACTCCGCGAGCTCCGCGTGGAGGCGCGGAAGCCGGTCGGTGAGTTCCTCGGCGAGGTGATCCGTCGGATCGGCATCGTGGACGAGCTGGACGCGGACGTCGACCGGGGGCACGCGCTCGCCGCCCGGCGGAACCTCGCCGCGTTCCTCGACGAGGTCCACGGGTTCGAGCCCGTCGAGGGAGAACTGACCCTGCGCGCGTTCCTCGAGTACGTCGACGCCGTCGAGGCGCTCGACAAGCAGGACTGGGCGCCGGTGCAGCCCTCGGACGAGGACTCGGTGAAGGTCATGACGATCCACGTCGCGAAGGGCCTGGAGTTCGACCACGTGTTCGTGCCGGGCGTCGCGCACGGACTGCTGCCGAACCCGACCGTGCCGCAGAACCCGGCGGAGCGGGGCAAGTCGCTCGACTTCGAGCTCCGCGGGGACGCCGCGATCCTTCCGACCTTCGACGGGAACGTCAGCCGTTTCAAGGAGGCGCTGGCCGCGCAGGAGATCGTCGAGGAACGCCGCACCGCCTACGTCGCGCTCACGCGTGCACGCCGGACCCTCCACGTGAGCGGGGCGTTCTGGTACGGCGACAACCAGATGCCGAAGAAGGCGAGCCGCTTCCTGGATGAGCTGCTGGACTGGGGCGCCGCGACCGGGATGGCGGCCGTCGAGCGCGGCCCCGCGGAGGCCTCGGCCGACAACCCGATGCTCGGCCTGCGCGCATCGTTCGTGCGGCCCTGGCCCGGACCCGCCCGGCCGGACGACGGCGACGAACTGTTCGAGGACGGCTGGCGGCACGCTGCGCTCGATGCCGTCCAACCGTCCCTCGTGGAAGCGCTCGGCGAGGCCGACCGCCGGTCGTTCGAGGAGCTGGCCTCCGACCGCCGGACCCTGGCCTCCCACCTGCGCGAGCGCTCGGCGGGCGACGCCGGTGGGGACCGCGATCGGGTCCTCACCACGGTGAGCGTCGGCGGCGTCATCGACTACGCGACCTGCCCGAAGCGCTTCTACTGGACCAGCGTCCGCCCGCTTCCCCGGTTCAGCGGACCGGCCGCGCGCATCGGCACCGAGATCCACCGGTGGATCGAGCGCCGGGCGAGCGGCCAAGGGCAGCTGCTCGAGGCCGACGACCCGGTCGATCTCACCCACGAGGAGCTCGCCGGCGACCCCGGCCGCGTCGGACGCCTGCGCGACGCGTTCCTCGCGTCGCGGTTCGCCGGCGTCGTGCCGCTGTTCGCGGAGCGGCCGTTCCTCCTTCGGGTCGGCGCCTTCACGGTCGGAGGACGCATCGACGCGATCTACGGCGAGCCCGACGGCCCGTGGGAGATCGTCGACTGGAAGACCGGCATGGGGACGGCCGACCCGTTGCAGCTGGAGCTCTACGGGCTGGCCTCGGTCGAGATCTGGGGCAAACGCCCCGAGGACCTGACCCTCAGCTACTGCTACCTGGCGAAGGACGAGATCGTGTCCCAGCCGATGACCGACCCGACCGACGTGCGCACCCGCGTCGAGGCCTCCTTGACGGCGATCGGCGATCGGGCCTTCGAGCCGACGCCCGGTCGATGGTGCACGCATTGCGATTTCCGGAGCTTCTGCGACGCGGGCAGCGCCTGGCTCGCCGAGAACGGCTGAGCCGCCGGACGTCAGTCGCGTGTCTGCGCGTCGAGCCGTTCGATCTGATCCTCGAACGTGCGGTACCCCGCGGCCGGGTCGAAGCCGCCGATGATCGCGCCGGGGACGAACCTCGCATGCAGGCCGACCTCCGCCCGAACACGCACCTGCGCCGACGCGCGGAACCACTCCAGATCGCCCGGCTGGATCGCCGCCTCGCCCGACGTGCCCAGCCGCCGGTAGGCGGCATCGTCGGTCACGACCGAGGTCCGGCGGAACGCATGGGCCAGCTCGGCACGCCGGTGCTCGTCGTCGCACGTGATCGTGACGTCACGGCCGTCCCACGCGGCCGTGGCGACGGTCGACTTCGCCTCGTCGTCGGGCGCGTAGAACTCGACCCTCATCGCGAGCGCGGCCCGCTCAGCCGACGGGGCTCTTGGTGAGGCGCCGGATCATCTTCGAGAGTTCGGTCAGCAGGTTCACCGACAGGCTCGGATCGGCCTTCAACGCCTTCATCAGATCGCGGCGGGTGAGGATCACCAGCTGCATCGGCGTCTCGCTGCGGACGGTCGCCGTCCGCTCGCCGCCGTCGAGGACGGCGATCTCACCGAAGTGATCGCCGGGGAGGAGCCGCTGCACGAACCGGTTGTGCACCGTCACCTTCGCCTGTCCCTTCAGGACCACGAAGAACGCGTCGCCCGGCTCACCCTCCTTCACGATCGCCGCGTCGGGCATGTACTCGGCCACGTCGCACAGGCTCGCGAGCTGTTTGAGATGGCGCTTCGGCAGGTCATGGAACAGCGGAACGTATCCGAGAACCTCGTCGAGCTTGGGCTTTGCCACGGTCCCCTCCTCGGTGTCGGCACAGCCTATCGGCTCGGCGACGGCCAGGGGAAGTCCGTGTCGGTGCCGACGGGTACGGTCGCGCGCGGGTGGTGCGGATGCTCCAGCGCCCGGAGGGGCTCGAACCACTCCCCCTCGTGATCCTGCCCGCCGGGCGGTGCCTGATCCGCCAGGGCGAGGTCAGCCGCGGCTTGTGGACGATCGAGTCCGGCATCCTGCGCACCGCCACGCTCTCACCGGAGGGACGTGAGCTGATCGTCGACCTCCTCGGGCCCGGCGACCTGGTCGGCGAACCGGGATCGGCACCCTCGATGCTCACGGTCGGCGCGATCCGGCCGGCCAGGCTCCGGCCGCTGGCGGTCTCCGCGTCGGCCCCGCTCCTGGCCGCGCGTTCGCATCGGGCCACGCGCCTGGCCTGCGATCTGGCCTGGCGGGACGTCCGGACCCGCGTCGAGCACCGGCTGATCGATCTGGCGGCGCGGTTCGGGCGGCCGGTCGAAGGCGGGACGCTCATCCCGCTGACCCTGACGCAGGAGGACATCGCGGGGCTGGCCGGCACCTCTCGCGAGTCCGCGAACCGTGCGCTCGCCGCGTTGCTCGCGTCCGGTCGGATCGCCCGGCGGCGGCGCGGCCGCTACGTGGTCGGCGCTCGCTTGCGCGTGGTTCGGTCCTGATCGGGCGGCTCGGCGCGCTACCCGCTCGCTCCCTGCGGCGTGTCGTCGGCCCCCTGGAGCAACGCCAGCGAACACGGCCCGCAGTACCGCGCCTTCCCCTTGATGTCTCGGCCGCACCGGGCGCACGTCCGCGGCTCCGCGATCTCCCACGTCTGTTTGGCGCCCCGTCCGCGTTTGTCGACGCGTCCCTCCGCCGCCAGCTTGAGCAACTGGGCGGTCACCGTCCGGGCCGCCAGCTGCGCGCACCTCGTCCGGTTGTTCCGGGTAGATCTCCGCGACGAGCCCGTCCACGTCGCGCGGACCGGTCCGCAACGCGACGAGCACCTCCTCCTCGCGTTCGGCGCGATGCGCGAGGTACTCGTGGAGCTTCGCGTTCGCGTCCAGCACGATCGGACCGTGTCCGGGATGGATCGTCGTCGCGTCGAGATCGAGCATCCGTCGCAACGACGCCAGGTACTTCGCGAGGTCGCCGTCGGGCGGATCGATGAAGCTGGTGCCGCGCCCGAGGACCGCGTCCCCGGTGAAGAGGGCGCGCGATCCGCGATCGAAGAACACCACGTGGTCGGCGCTGTGACCGGGCGTGTGCACGGCCGTCAGCTCGACGCCGGCGGCCCCGAACGTCTGCCCGTCCTTCAGGCGCTGCGCGCCGTCGAGCCGCCACGCCCACACCGGTGCGCCGACCCGTTCGGCCAGCGCGCCCGCTCCCTCGCCGTGGTCCTCGTGGTCGTGGGTGACGAGGACGTGCGCGACGTCGCCCGCCGCGCTGCGGACCTCGTCCAGGTGGGCCGCGATCGCGGGACCCGGATCGATCACGATCGTCGGGCCGTCGCCGACGATCCACGTGTTCGTTCCCTCGAGCGTGTAGACGCTCGGGTTCGGCGCGAGGACCCGGACGATGCGGACCACGCGCCTACCCCTGCTCCGTCACGTGGGTGGGCATCGCGGCCATCTCCTCGGGGTCGGGCTCCCGCGTGGTGAACCGGAGCGCGATCACCGTGTCCACCGACGTACAGGCCGCCAGCTCGCTGACGGTGAACCACGTCGGCCAGTAGAGCTTGCGGGCGCCGGCCACCCACTCCGCCAGCAGGGCGCGGGGCGACGTCCACCAGGCCCGGACCACCTCGGTCCCGTCCGGCTCCGGCTCGAGCCCGGGACCCGCCGACACCACGAAGTAGCGAGCGTCGAACCGGACCGGGACCTCCTCCGGAGCGACCCAGTGGCAGATCTCGACGAGTCGATCGGCGGCGGGCGGCATCTCATCGACCTGCTGGTGCGATCCCGAGCGGATCAGGCCTCCCGCCGTCAACGCCAGCCCCACCTCCTCGATCAGCTCGCGGATCGCCGCCGCCCGCTGCACCTCGCCGCCGTTGCCGAACCACCGCGCGGCGCTCGACGCGTCCGCGGGCTCGACCGCGCCGCCCGGGAACGCCACGTACCCGGGGAGGAACCGGCTGGCGGCGCTCCGCTCCACGACCAGCACCTCGGGGTCGCCGTCGCGGCCGTCACGCACGCAGATAACGGATGCCGCGGGCCGGATCGAGGAACGTCCACGGCGCCTATCCTCGCAGGCCACGGCGTCACCGCATACTTCGAGGCGTGCAGGAGACGAGCCGCCGACGCGATCCGTGCCGCGATCCGCGACCACGGACCGATCTCGTTCTCCGAGTTCATGGAGCGCGCCCTCTACGGGCCGGGCGGCTACTTCGAAGGCACACCGGTCGGCGCACGCGGTGACTTCGTCACGAGCCCGCACGTCCATCCGATCTTCGGCGAGCTGCTCGGGCGAGCGGTCCGCGGGATGCACGAGGCGCTCGGTCGCCCGGCGCCGTTCCGGATCGCGGAGGTCGGCGCCGGCGACGGCACGCTCGCACGTCAGCTCATCGAAGCGCTCGCGGATCTGGAGCCGGCCTACGTCGGTGTCGAGATCGGCGCGGCGGCGCGCGCGTCGCTGGAGGCGATCGACGGGATCGGCGTGCGCACCGAGCTCGACGGGCCGGCCGACGTCGTCATCGCGAACGAGCTCCTGGACAACCTGCCGTTCCGCATCGTCCGCGACGGTCGCGAGGTCCGGATCGCGGCCGAGGGGGATCGGTTCGTCGAGACGCTGGCCGAGCAGGACGACGATGTGACCGCTGCGGCCGGCGGACCCGGCGAGCAGGTGATCCCGGTCGGCGCCCACGCGTTCGTCGATCGGCTGGCGTCGACCCTCACGCGAGGCTACGCGCTGCTGATCGACTACGGCGGCATCGGCACGACCGGTGGGCCGGTCCACGGCTACCGCGATCACCGCGTCGTCGAGGACGTGCTGCACGCGCCCGGATCGACGGACATCACCTCCGGGGTCGACTTCGGCTCGCTCGCCTCCTACGCCGAGCGGCGCGGCCTCACGGCGTTCCCGAGCGTGACGCAGCAGGCCGCGCTCATGGCGCTCGGGTTCGAAGGCTGGTTCCGGTCCGAGCTCGAACGGCAGCAGGACCTGCTGCAGGCGCGCGTGGGGCTCGAGGCCGTCCGCACGTGGTCGGGCCGGAGCAGGGCGACGATCCTGATCGACCCCGCGGCGCTCGGCCGGCTCCGGTGGCTCGTCCTGGCGACCCCGGGACTGCCGTCGCCGGGCTGGCTCTCCGAGGCTCAGTAGGCGACGGCCCAGGTCGCGGTGTCCACCGACGGACGGCCGCACACGATGCAGGGGCCGTCGGCGGGCTCTGGTCCGTCGAGCGGCAGGTAGCGGATCGTCGCCTTCGTCTCGGCCTTGACCGTCGGCTTCGCACGCCGCGTCGCCGCACCAACCGCCGATCACGAACCCTCCCGGATCCTCGATCTTCGCGCGGAGCTCGTCGAGCGACGACGCGGTGAACGTGTGCGCGTCCCGGAACCGCGAGCGCATCGTCGAACAGACGCGCTGCTGGATCTCGTCCATCAGCGCGATCGAGCGTCGTGGTCCGGCCTCGCGATCGCGATCGGGCTCTTGGCACCGGTGTCGCGTCGGACGAGCGTCACCTGCCCGGCGTCCAGGTCGCGAGGACCGATCTCCACGCGCACCGGGACGCCGCGCAGCTCGTGGTCGGCGAACTTGAACCCCGGCCGCAGGTCGTCGCGGTCGTCGACCTTCACGCGGAGGCCGGCGTCGCGCCACGCGTCGGCGAGGCGAGCGCCTTCGGCGAGGACGCGCGTCGCCTCGTCGTCGCTGCGATAGATCGGCACGATCACGACCTGCCAGGGCGCCACCTTCGGCGGCAAACGGAGGCCCTTCTCGTCCCCGTGCGCCATGATCAGGCCGCCCACCAGCCGCGTGGACGCGCCCCACGACGTGGCCTCCGCGAAGTGCTCTTCGCCGTCGCGACCGAGGAACGTCACCCCGTACGCCTTCGCGAAGTTCTGTCCGAGGTAGTGCGAGGTCCCCGCCTGCAAGGCCTTGCGGTCGCGCATCAACGCCTCGATCGTGAGCGTCTCCTCCGCACCGGGGAAGCGTTCGGCCGGCGTCTTCCGGCCGAGCCGGACGGGCATCGCCATCACGTCCTCGGCGACCTGCCGGTACACCTCGAGCATCTGCTTCGCCTCGGCCCACGCCTCCGGCTTCGTCTCGTGCGCGGTATGCCCCTCCTGCCAGAGGAACTCGCTGGTCCGCAGGAACAGGCGGGGGCGCAGCTCCCATCGGACGACGTTGGCCCACTGGTTGTAGAGGAGCGGCAGGTCGCGGTAGCTCTGCACCCACTTGGCGTAGGTGTTCCAGATGATCGTCTCCGACGTCGGGCGCACGACCAGCGGTTCGGCGAGGTCCTCGCCCGGCACGTGCGTCACCAACACGAATTCGTGCGCGAACCCCTCGACGTGCTCCTTCTCGCGCTCGAGCAGCTTGAGCGGGATGAACATCGGGAAGTACACGTTCTGGTGCCCGGTCTGCTTGAACCGGATGTCGAGCGCGTCGCGGATCGCCTCCCACAGGGCGTACCCGTACGGCTTGATCACCATCGTGCCGCGGACCACCGAGTTCTCCGCCAGATCGGCCTGACGGACGACCTCCTGGTACCAGGCCGGGAAATCGTCGCTGAAGGAAGGAAGCGCCATCGTGCGGGAAGGATAACGGCCGGCTACTTGTCGACGTCGCCGACGACGAAGAAGATCGAGCCGAGGATCGAGATGAGGTCGGGAACCAGCGTGCCGGGCAGCATCGCCGGGATCACGCTGACGTTCGAGAAGCTCGCCGTCCGCATCTTCAGCCGGTACGGCTCCTTCTTCCCGTTGCCGATCACGTAGTAGCCCATCACGCCGAGCGGGTTCTCCGTGCGGACGTAGACCTCACCCTCGGGGATCTTCAGCGCCTTCGGCATGCCGCTGGCCAGGTACGGCCCGGGCGGGAGCTTGTCGACGCACTGCTCGATGATGTCGCACGACTGCTTCACCCGCTCCACGAGGACCCAGAGCCGGTCGTAGGAGTCCCCACGCGTGCCGACCGGCACCTCGAACTCGACCTCGCCGTACTTCTCGTACGGGCTGTCCTTCCGCGGATCCATGGCGACGCCGGTCGACTGCAACGTGGGGCCGGAGCACCCGTACGCGATCGCGGTCGACTGCGGCAGCAGCCCGACGTCGCGGCACCGCTTGAAGATGATCTCGTTGCCCATGATCAAGGTCTCGTACTCCTTGACCGTGCGCCGCACCGCGGCGAGCACCGGCGCGACCTGCTTCAGGAAGCCGCGCGGCAGATCGTCCTTCAGCCCGCCGACGCGGGCGAACGAGTGATGCATCCGGGCGCCGGTCGCCGTCTCGACGAGGTCCTGCACCATCTCGCGCTCGCGGAACGCGTAGAAGATCGGCGTCATCGCGCCGAGCTCCAACGGGTAGGAGCCCATGAACACCAAGTGGTTCATGATCCGGTTGAACTCGGCGAGCATCGTGCGGATCCACTGCGCGCGGTCGGGCGCCTCGATGCCGGCGAGCCGCTCGATCGCGATCGTCCAGCCGAGCTCGTTGTTGAACGCGGACAGCCAGTCGTGGCGGTTCATCAACACGAGCGTCTGCCGCGCGTCACGGAACTCCGCGAGCTTCTCGGCGCCGCGATGCATGTAGCCGATCACCGGCTCGGCGCGCGTGATCACCTCGCCGTCCAGCTCGACGATGATCCGGAGCACCCCGTGCGTCGAGGGATGCTGCGGACCGATGTTGAGGATCATCTCCTCGGTGGCGAAGTCGCCGGCCGGGATGATGTCGACGCCGCCGCCGCGGACGAGGCTCATCACCTCGGAGCTCTGGAAGGCGGGATGGACGTCCGTGTCGGCCATCAGTGTGCGGCATCTTACCGCGGTAGGCTCCGGCCATGGCCCGCGACGTGCGCCGCAAGCTGCCGTCGGTGGATGCCCTGCTCCGCTCGGCGCCGGCGATCCGCGCATCGAAGACGGTGGGGCGGGCGGTCCTGAAACGGACGCTCACGTCCACGCTCGCCGAGGTCAGGGCGGGTGCCGCGCGCGGCATCGAGCCGCCGGACGACGACGAGATCCTCGCCCGCGCGATCGAACGAGCGGCGTGCCGCGACGTTCGGGCTCACGCCGGTGATCAACGCGACCGGCGTCGTGCTGCACACGAACCTCGGTCGCGCGCCGCTCGCCGACGCCGCGGTCCGCGCCGTGACGCGCGCGGCGGCCGGGTACTCGGATCTGGAGGTCGACCGCGAGACCGGGAGCCGAGGGCAGGCGGTCGAGCCGTGCCGAGCTGATCCTCGCGGCCCTGACCGACGCCGAGGACGCGCTCGTCGTCAACAACTGCGCCGCCGCGCTGCTCCTGGCCCTCCAGACGCTCGCGAAGGGCAAGCCCGTCCTCGTGTCCCGCGGGGAGCTGATCGAGATCGGCGGCGCGTTCCGGATCCCGGACATCATGCGCGCCTCGGGCGCGAAGCTGGTCGAGGTCGGCACGACGAACCGCACGCGCCTCGCCGATTACCGCTCGGCGCTCGATGCGCGGACCGCCGCGATCCTGAAGGTCCATCCGTCGAACTACCGCGTGATCGGCTTCACGGCCGAGGCCACCGCGTCCGAGTTGGCCACGCTCGCGTCGAAGCACGCGATCCCGTTCCTCTACGACGTCGGCTCCGGCCTGCTCGACCACGAGCGGGGCGCCGCGGCCGACGAACCCAGCCTTCGCGGTGCGCTGCGGGACGGCGCGGACCTCGTCACGTGCAGCGGCGACAAGCTGCTCGGCGGCCCGCAGGTCGGCTGCATCGTCGGGCGCGCCGACCTGATCGCGAAGCTCCGGGCGCATCCGATGGCTCGCGCCGTGCGGGTCGACAAGCTCCAGGTCGCCGCGCTCGAGGCGACGCTCCGTCTCTACGCTGTCGGGGCCGACGACGAGGTGCCCGTGCACGCCATGATCCACGCGAGCGCGCAGCACCTGGCCGAGCGCGCCCACCGGCTGGCGGCGGCGATCGGCGGCGACCTCGAGGGCGCCAGCGCGCACGTGGTGCGATGCGGTTCCGTCGTCGGTGGCGGCTCGATGCCGGGAACCTCCCTCCCGTCGTGGGGGGTGCGCGTGAAGGTCGACGATCCCCCGTCGTTCGCGGCCCGCCTGCGCGCCGGCTCGCCGTCGGTGTTCCCCCGGGTCGCCGAGGACCACGTGCTGCTCGACGTGCGGACCGTGCCGGAGGAGCGCACGAAGGACCTGGCCCGCGCGGTGCTCTACGCCCTGGAGGGCGACGTTCCCGACGACGGAGCCTGAGCGTGGCCGGAGAGCTCCGCGTGATCGCCACCGCCGGGCACGTCGATCACGGCAAGTCGTCGCTGATCGTCCGCCTCACCGGCATCGACCCCGATCGCTGGGCCGAGGAGAAGCGGCGGGGGCTCACGATCGACCTCGGGTACGCGTGGTGCACCCTCCCGAGCGGCCGGGAGATCGGGTTCGTCGACGTGCCGGGACACGAACGCTTCGTGCGCAACATGCTCGCCGGGGTCGGGCCGGTGCGCCTCGTCCTGTTCGTGGTCGCGGCCGACGAGGGATGGAAGCCCCAATCGGAGGAGCACCTGCAGATCCTCGACGTGCTCGGGGTGGCGGGTGGGGTGATCGCCCTCACGAAACGCGATCTGGTCGACGAGGAGACGCTGTCCATCGCGCACGACGAGGTGCGCGAACAGGTCGCGGGCACCGCGCTCGAGGCCTCGCCGATCGTCGCGGTGTCGTCGCAGACCGGCGAGGGCGTGCCGGACCTGATCGCGGCGCTCGACCGGGCGATCGCGGAGGCGCCCGCCCCCGAAGACGCGAGGACGCGGCTGTTCGTGGATCGGATCTTCGCGATCAAAGGGGCGGGCACGGTCGCGACCGGGACGCTCACCGGCGACTGCCTGCAGACCGGCGAGGAGAGTCGAGCTGTATCCGAACGGCGAGCGAGCCCGGATCCGCGGCCTCCAGACCCACAAGGAACAGGAGGACCGCGCGTGCCCCGTCTCGCGCGTGGCAGCGAACCTCGTCGGGGCCGACCGCGATCGTCTCGAACGCGGCGACGTCCTGGCCTCGCCGGGCGCGTGGCGGCCGACGACGACGTTCGACGGCACGATCCGGGCGATCCGGGGCCTCGCGCGGGGCATCCCCACCCGCGGCGCCTTCATGGTGCACGCCGGCGCCGCCGAGACCGAGGCGAAGGTTCGGTTCCTCGAGGGACCGAGCGGGGAGCGCTTCGTCCGGATCCGCACCGCGAGGCCGCTGGTGCTGGACGTGTTCGATCGCTACGTGCTGCGCGAGGTCGGTCGCCGGATCACGGTCGGCGGCGGCGAGGTGCTGGACGTCGCGCCGCCCGTGCGCGCGGCCGATCCCCGGCACCTCGGGTTCTTGGCCCGGCGGGCCGTCGCGGATCGCACCGAACTGCCGGCGCTCCTCGTGGACGAGCGAGGGGCCGTGCGCGCCGACGACATCGCGGTCCTCACCGGCGGCCCGCCGCCCCCGGGAGCGGCCGGCTGGTGCGTCTCGGCGACCGTCCGCGACGCGGCCGCGGCCGCCGCCGAGACGTTCCTGAGCGCGTACCACCGCGACCACCCCTTGGAAGAGGGGGCGACGCTCGCGAGCGTCCGCGACGCCGTCCTGCGGGCGGCGCGGTCGACGGGTGTCCGACCGCCCCGCGAGGTGGCCGACGTCCTCGTGGAGCTGCTCGCGGCCGACGGGCTCCTCGAACGATCCGGGTCGACGGTCCGGCTGCGCACGCACGAGGTGCGGCTCGAGCCGCGCGCCGCCGACGTCGAGCAGCTGGTCGCCGCCGTCTCCGGACCGCACGAGGCGCAGCCGCCGACGGTGAAGGAGCTCGTGGCGGCCGGGTTCGCTCGCGCGCTCCTGGACGCGGCGGGGCGCGCCGGCGCCGTCGTGCGGATCTCGCCCGAGCTGATCGTCGCGCCGTCGCTCGTCGAGCGCGCCACCGAGCTCGCGTACGACCATGCCGACGACGGACTCACGGTCGCCACCCTCCGCGAAGCCCTGGGCACCAGCCGGAAGTACGCGGTGCCGCTCGCCGAGTACCTCGATCGTCAGGGCGTGACGCGGCGCGACGGCGACCTCCGCTTCCCGCGCGCGCCGGCCCGGTAGGCGCGAGCGCTACGCCGGAGCGACCGCGGCGACGATCGCGACCTCGACCGGGGCGCCGAGCGGCAGCGACGAGGCGCCGACCGACACCCTCGCGTGCGTGCCGAGGTCGCCGAGCACGTCCGCGAGCAGCTCGCTCGCGCCGTTCGCGACCTTCGGATGGTCCACGAAGCCCGGCACGGCGGCGATGAAGACGGTCACCTGCACGATCCGCTCCAGCCGCGCGAACGAGCCCCCGAGGCCCGTCCGCAGCGCCGCGAGGCCCAACAGGGCGGCCCGGCGTGCGGCCGCGGCGCCCTCGTCGACGCTGACGTGCTCGCCGAGGAAGCCCGCGTTCAGCATGGCGCCGTCCACGAACGGGAGCTGGCCGGCGACCGTCGCCAGCCCGCCGTGCACCACGCACGGGACGTAGGCGGCGAGCGGAGGTGAGTCGCGGTGGGCAGTTCGAGGCCGAGTTCGCCGAGACGGGCGAGGATCTGGTCGTCGTCCATGCGCGCATCCTCGCACGCATCCTCGCGCCCGGTCGCGGAGGTGGTCAGCCGGCCTGGCGTTCGCCGTCCGCGTCGCGGGAGCGCAGGACGGCGCGGCGTTCCATCTCGTTCAGCCCGCCCCACACGCCGTGCGGGTCCCGGGTCCGCAGCGCGTACTCCAGGCATGGCTCGCGGGCGGGGCACCGGGCGCAGAGGGCCTTCGCGACCGCCTCACGACGCTGCTTCTCGGCTCGCTTCTCGAAATACCCGGGTGCGAAGAAGTACGCGGCGTCGTGCCCTCGGCACGCCGCCTCCTCCCACCAGGTCGCCCGAGCGAGCTCCATACCCGTAGTTCGCCCGGATCGCTCCGCCGGGATTCACGTTCGAGGCTCCGATCACGGGAACTCCACAGCTCGAGGGCCGCAGGCTCACACGTCAATCGTTGGCGGGCAACGCTTGGCGCTCGTCACGAGGATCGGCGTCGGCCTCGACCCGCAGCACCATGCCGTCGACGCCGCGCACGCGGACCTTCGTCCCCGGATCGATCGGGAGGCCGAGGGTCCGGCCCCGCCAGAGCGCCCCCTTCACGTAGACGGGTCCGTCCGGCGCCAGCCGCCCACGCGCCTCCCCGGTCAGGCCGATCAGGCCCCGCTGCGTCGACACGATGCGATCGCGGGATTGCGTCGCCACCGTGAGCCCGAAGCCGTAGAACAGGAACGTCGCGACCGTGGTCGCGCCGATCAGCCACGGCGAGATCCGGATCACCGGCGCCACCCCCGAGTACAGGAGCACCGAACCGGCGAGGAACAGGGCGATCCCCACCCACGTGGCGACCCCGAAGCGCCGCATCCGCACGTCGAGCACCATCGCGCCGACGCCGGCGAGGAGCACGCCGAGCCCGAGCCACGACGGCGGGTGCGAACGTCATGCCCCACACGGCGAGCGCCAGCAGGAACACCCCGGCGAAGCCGGCGAAGCCGAACCCCGGCTGGGTCTGTTCGAAGGACAGGCACGCCAGGCCGAACACCAACAGGATGTAGATCATCGACGGCGACGCGACGCCGTGGGCGACCCGCTTCACGGGTCCGAGCTCGTGGAACCGGATCGTGACGCCGCCGCGTCTGCGCCTCCGCGTCGGTCTCGGCGATCTTCGTGTGCAGGACGGTCGGTCCGGCCGAGGTCGGCACGGTCGTCCCGTCCACGATGTTCAGCAGCTCGAGCACCGACGTCGCGTGGACGGAGGCGAACCCGCCGTCGATCGCCTGCTGCGCCGTCAGCGCGTCGTTCTCCTCGGCTCGATCGACGGAGCGGCCGCGGGCGGCGAGCCAGCCGTCGATCATCGCGTTCAGACCCGGCGGCGAGCTTCCGGGGTGGAGCAGGTCGACCGGGTCGAGCGGTCCCGTCTGCGATCCGGGTGCGACCGCCGCCAGCGACGAGGCGTACAGCAACAGGAGGCCGGCGCCGCTCGCCTTCGCCGGCACCGGGCCGATCCACACGAGGACCGGGATCGGCATGGAGGCGATCCGGTCGGCGAGCGCGACGCCCGCCTCCCCGAACGAGCCGGCGGAATCGAGCTCCAGCACCACCGTCGCGTGCGCCGCTTCCGCGGCATCCAGCGCGTCGTTCACGAACGCGATCAGCGGGCGGTCGAGCGCGCCCTCGACCTTCACGATGTCCACGCTCGGCGTCGCGGCCGTGGTTGCGGCCGTCGTCGCGCCGGCGGCGTCGGACGCCAGCAACGGCAGGGAGAACGCCAGCAGGAGGACGGCCGCGCGGCGCGGGGACATGGGCGGTTCCATGGTACCGAGCGGGTCGGGGTATCCTCGCGGAAGATCCCTGATGCGTACCTCCCCACCCGCGCCCCGCCGGGCGCCACGACTCGCCTTCAGCGACCGATGGGCTTACAAGCCGGTCGCCTTCTTGTTGCTGGTTCCCGTCGTCGTCGCCGCCGCCGGCCTGACCGCCTTCGTGATCTCTCCGCCCTTCCTCGGCCTGGGCTACGGCATCCAGAAGATCGATCAGCGGCTGCAGGCAGGAGGGCGCCTCCTTCACGCGGATCCCGCCGATCCCGCAGCGATCCACGATCTACGCGAGCGACGGCACGACGGTCCTCGCGCACGTCTACCTGGACAACCGCGAGATCGTCCCGTTGAACGAGATCAGCCCCTCCGCGCGCAGCGCGGTGCTCGCGATCGAGGATTCGGGCTTCTACGAGCACGGCGCGCTGAACCTCACCTCCCTCGCCCGAGCCGTGGCCGCGAACCTCCGCTCCGGCACGGTCGTGCAGGGCGGCTCGACGATCACCCAGCAACTCGTGAAGAACACCCTGGGCCTCGATCCGAACGACCGGACGTTCGCGAGGAAGTTCCAGGAGGCGGCGCTCGCGATGCGCGTCGAGCAGACGTACTCGAAGGACCGGATCTTCTCGATGTACCTGAACGAGGTCTACCTGGGGAACAACGTCTACGGCATCGGGACCGCGTCGCAGTTCTACTTCCACAAGGAGGCGTCGAAGCTCACGCTCGCGCAGGGGGCGCTCCTCGCCGGGCTGATCCGCGCGCCCGCGTACTACGACCCCCTCAAGCGCCCGAAGAAGGCATGGCTGCGCCGCAACGACGTCTTGAACCGGATGATCGCGCTCGGCCCGACGAACGGCGGCATCTCGGCCGAGGCCGGCGACGCCGCGAAGGCGCAGCCGCTCGGGCTGGCGAAGAACGTCGGAGAGATCAACCTCCCGCAGCCGCCGTTCCTCGTCGACTACGTGAAGCAGCAGATCCTCGACGACCCGAACGGCTGGTACTCGGTGCTGGGCGCCACGCCGGAGGCGCGCTCGAAGGCGCTCTCCGAAGGCGGCCTGTCGATCATCACCACGCTCGACGCGAACTGGCAGAAGGCCGCGCAGCAAGCCGCGAACCTGCCGTGGGCGCGCACGCCGCTGTATCCGCAACACAAGCCGCCCGCCGATCTGGCGATCGTGTCGCTCGAGACCGAAACCGGCGCGATCAGGACGATGCTCTCCGGCAAGCACTACGACAAGGATCAGGTGAACACCGTCACGACCCTGCATCAGCCCGGGTCGTCGTTCAAGCCGTACCTGCTGGCCGCCGCGTTCGAACAGGGGATCTCGCCCTACGCGAGCTACTCCGGCGTTCAGGGCGCGATCAACGATCCCCGATGCGAGACGAACGGACAGCCGTGGGTCGTGATCAACGCCGAGGGATCGAGCCTCGGCAACATGAACCTGTACACGGCGACGGCGGATTCCGTGAACGCCGTGTTCGCGCACCTGATGCTCGACGTCGGCCCCGAGAACGTCGTCGCGATGGCGCACCGGATGGGGATCACGTCGCCGCTGCCCGCCGTCTGCTCGCTGGCGACCGGCGCGGTCGGCATCTCCCCGCTCGACCAGGCGTCCGGCTACCAGACGCTCGCGAACGGGGGCGTCCACTGCCTGCCGTACGCGGTCGCGGAGATCCGCAGGGGGAACCAGATCCTGTACCGGCAACGCCCCGACTGCCAGCAGGTGATCCCGGCGCCGATCGCGAACCTGGTCACCGACCTCCTGAAGGGACCGGTCACCTACGGCACCGCCGCCTCGACGTTCGCAGCGGCTGGGGACCGTGGCCGATCCGCGGCAAGACCGGCACCGCCGACAGCAACACGAACGTCTGGTTCGCCGGCTATACGCGACAGGTGACGACGGCCGTGTGGGTCGGCTCCCAGGGCACCCCGTATCCGTTATCGGAGTACTGGGGCTACGACGTGTTCGGAGGATCGATCGCGGCGCCCATCTGGAGGGCGTACATGGAGCAGGTCCTCAAGGGGATGCCCCCGCTCGAGTTCCCGAGCGCGTCGCTGGTCGGCGTGCCGTACGTGATCGGCAAGCCGATCGATGAGGCGAGGACCATCCTCCAGGACGCGCAGTTCAACGTGACGACGCAGGTCATCGGGTCGTACCTGCCGGCGGGCACCGTCGTGGAGCAGACGCCGGCGGGCGGCTCCCAGGCCGTCTCCGGCTCGACCGTGGCGTTGTCGATCAGCGACGGCGTCGCATCGAAGGTCACGTTGCCCGACGTGGTCGGATTGTCGATCGGCGACGCGGAGTCGCAGCTCTCGGCGATCCATGTCTCCGCGAACGTGGTCGAGCAACCGGTGACGCGCGCCAGCAGGGTCGGCGTGGTCCTGTCGATGGATCCGGTCGGCGGCACGATCGTCGACGAGGGGAGCTCGGTCCAGCTGATCGTCGGGGCCGGCGCCGCCAGCCCGACCACGAGCCCGAGCTCGAGTCCCGGCGGGCACTAGGGCGAGCCGAGCCGCTCCCGGACCTTCCGCTGCACGACCGACCCGTCCACCTTCCCCTTCGCCGTCGCCATCACCTTCCCCATCACGGCGCCGAAGTCCTGCGGCCCGGCGGCCCCGGTCGCGTCGATGGCCTCGTCGATGAGCGCGTCCACCTGCTCCTCGCCGAGCTGCTCCGGCGCGTAGGCCGCGATCGCGTCACGCTCGGCGCGCTCCTTGTCCGCGAGCTCCTGCCGGCCGGCGCCCTCGAACGCCTCGATCGACTCGGCACGCTTCTTCATCTCCTTGCCCGCCACGGCGCGGAGCTCGTCGTCGGAGAGCTCGCGCCGGAGCTCCTTCTCCTGGTTCGTGACGGCGGCCGACAACAGACGCAGCGCGCCCAGCCGGACCTTGTCGCCGGCGCGGAGCGCGTCGGTGATCTCCTCGCGGAGCTGCTCCTTCAACGTCCCGGCCACCCGTACACTCCTTCCCCGTGCCCGTGCTCATCGTGGTGCTCGCGATCGCGCTCGTCGGTGTCGCCTGCGTCACGTACGGCGTCGCGATCGAGCGAACGTGGTTCCGCCTGCGTCGCTATCGCCTCGCCATCCTGCCATCCGACGGGCCCGAGCGCCTCTCGGTGCTGCACCTGTCCGATCTCCATTTCGTCCGCGACGATCCGAAGAAGGCACGCTTCCTCGCGTCGTTGCCCGCCGCCGACGTCACGGTCGTCACGGGCGACTTCCTGGCCGAGCCGGAGGCCGTCGAGGCCGCGGTCGCCGGGGTGCGCGCGGTCCGTGGACGGATGGCGTCGTGGTTCGTGCTCGGCTCGAACGACTACTACGCGGCGCGGCCGCGCTCGTACTTCAGCTACTTCGGCGACGAGCAGGTGAAGCGCCCCCGGCCGATGCGCGGACGAGCGCCCGAGCTGATCGAACAGCTCAGCGACGACGGCTGGGCCGATCTCACGAACTCCCGCCGGCTCGTCGAGGTGGACGGCCTGCCGCTCGAGCTGCTCGGGCTCGGCGACGCGCACATCCAACGGCACGATCTGCGTGTCGCCCCCCGCGGGGCGCCCGAGCGCTTCGGCCTGGCCGTCATGCACTCGCCCGACTCGGCGCCCGAGACGGCCGCGCTCGGCTACGAGCTCCTCGTGGCCGGCCACACGCACGGGGGCCAGGTCTGTCTGCCGCTCATCGGCGCGCTCGTGACGAACTGCTCGATGCCGCGGCGGCTCGTGGCGGGGCTGTTCCAGATGGGAGGCGCCGTGCTCCACACCTCGCCGGGCCTCGGCACGAGCAAGTTCGCGCCCTTCCGCTTCTGCTGTAGGCCGCAGGCCACCGTGCTCGAGCTCTCGCGCCGCCCGACGGCCTCCTGAACGCGCGGGCTACAATCTGGGCCTCGGGACGTAGCGCAGCTTGGTAGCGCGCAGCGTTCGGGACGCTGAGGTCGCGGGTTCAAATCCCGCCGTCCCGACCCGAACGATCGGGGGCGGACCGCGGAACGCGGCCGCCCCCGAACCGTAGGTCGTCCGTGCGACCTGCGAACACGTGTTCGGGCGTGTTTGACGCCCCGTCGTCCGGGTGGCTAGGGTGTCCCCGCTGGGCTCGGTGACCACACCCACCGGGCCCTCGCCATATCCCGACCCTCGGAGGACGATGACCGGCACCCAGACGAGAGTGAAGCGGCTCATCTTGGCCGCGCTCGTCGTCGTCCCCACCTTCGTCTTCTCGCTCACCACGACCTCCGCGGCGGCGCCGCCGTCCAAGCAGCAGGTCGAGGACGCGAAGACGGCAGCTCGCCCAGCTCCAGAACCAGTTCGAGGCGGCCGTCGAGAAGTGGAACACGGCGAAGGTCGAGCTCCAGCAGGCGCAGACGCATCTCGCGGCCGCGAAGGCGATGAAGGACTCGGCCGCGAAGCAGGCCGACACCGCGCGTGCCCAGCTGGCCGAGTCCGCCGTCAACACCTACACCGGCATGGGGTCCTCGCTCGACGTCCTGCTTGGCGCGCAAAGCTTCACGGAATTCTCGGACAAGCTCGAGTTCATCGGCGCGATCGCGCAGTCCGACGCGGACCTCGCCACGAAGGCCGACGCCGCCGGGCAGCTGGCCACGTGGGCGGCACAGCAGTACGCGCAGGCGGTCTCGGACGCACAGGCGCACCTCAACGACATGACGAGCGAGCGCGAGCAGATCCAGTCGAACCTGGCACAGCAGCGTCAGCTGGCGTTGCAGCTCGCAGGATCAGCGGAACCAGTGGCTCGCCGCGATCGCCGCCCAGGAAGCCGCCGCCCGCCAGGCGGCGCTCGAGGAGCAGAACGGCATCAGCGGTCCACCGGCCGACGTGCCGACCGCCCCGCCCCCGCCCGCGAACGCGTCGGCCGCCCAGATCGCGATCTCCGCGGCCGCGTCGGTGGTCGGCACGCAGTACGTCTTCGGCGCGGCCGATCCGAACGTCGGTTTCGACTGCTCGGGCCTGACGATGTGGGCGTGGGGCCGCGCCGGCGTCTCGCTGCCGCACTCCGCGTACGAGCAGTACTCGTCGCTCCCGCACGTGCCGCTGTCCGAGATCCAGCCCGGCGACATCGTCTACTACGGGGACGTCTCCCCGCACGTGGCGCTGTACATCGGCGGGGGACGCATCATCCACGCTCGGCACCCCGGCCCCGGCGGTCAGGTCCAGTACGACTCGCTCTACGGCTACGACCGGCCCTGGGCCGCGATGCGCCCCTAGCCTGCTTCGGCGCTCCTGACTAGGCTGCCGCCCGTGGCGGCTCCGTCCATCTCTCCCACCGATCTCGAGTTGGTCGCGCGCCTCCGCGCCGGCGACGAGGACGCCTTCATGATGCTCGTCACCGCGCTCGGACCATCGATGCGCCGGGTCGCCCGGATGTACGTGTCCACCGACGCGGTCGCGGACGAGGTGGTCCAGGACGCGTGGGTCGGGGTCCTCCGTGGACTCGGGTCGTTCGAGGGACGCTCGACGCTGCGGACGTGGATCTTCCGGATCCTCGTGAACATCGCGAAGACGAGGGGCCAGCGGGAGGGTCGGAGCGTGCCGTTCGCGACGCTCGCCGGCGACGACCTCGACGAGCCCTCGATCGACCCGAGCGCGTTCCGCGGCGCCGACGATCCGGCCGCGGGCAGCTGGTCGACGCTCCCGTTCGACTGGCGCGGCATGCCGGAGCAGCGCGCGGAGGGATCCGAGACGATCCGCGTGATCGGTCGCGCGATCGCCGCGCTCCCCCCGCTGCAGGCCGAGGTGATCCGGCTCCGGGACGTCCAGGGCTGGTCCTCGGAGGAGGTCCGTAACGCGCTCGACCTGAGCGAGACCAATCAACGGGTGCTCCTGCACCGGGCGCGCGCCCGCGTCCGCCGTGCGATCGAGGAGCACTTCCGGAGCGTGAGCCAAGCATGAGCAGCTCGAAGCCGGCCAGATCACCTGCCGCGAGGTCGTCGAGCTGCTGAGCGACTTCCTCGACGGCGAGCTTCCCGCGCCGCACCGCGCGCGCGTCGAGGCCCACCTCGCGTCGTGCGACGGCTGTTCGATGATCCTCGACGAGCTCCGCGAGACGATCCGGCTCACCGGCGAGCTCACCGAAGCGGATCTGAGCCCGCGCACCAGTCGGCGACGCTGCTGGACGGCGTTCCGCGGCTGGAACGCCGGCGGCTAGTTCGCCGCGGGTCGACGCCCAGGTCCGTCAGCCGCGTCTCCGCCTGTTGCACCAGCTGCTCGACGCCGGCGGCCTGCGCTTCGGTGCGCGCCTGGAGCAACAGCTCGATCGCCTGCGACCGTCGCAGCTCCATGTTCGCCTCGGTCGAGTACTTCAGCTTCTCGTCGGCCTTGATGATCAGGTCGAAGATCTCCGCAGGGGTCATGCGCCCATCCCTTCGTCGACGCTCGCGGTCGAGCCGGTCGAGGTAGCCGCGGATCTGGATCGCGACGGCCGCGCCCTCGCCGACCGCCGAGGCGAGCTGCTTCGTGGAGCCTCCTCGGACGTCGCCGGCCGCGAACACCCCCGGCACGCTCGTCATGAACGTCGCGTCGGTGGCGACGAAGCGCCGGTCGTCCAGCGCGATCCGCTCGCCGAGGAACCCCGTGTTCGGATCGAGCCCGATGAACACGAACACGCCGTCGGGGTGCCGCTCCGAGCGAGCGCCCGTGCGGAGGTCCTCGAGCTCGACCGTCCCCAGCTTGCCGGAGCCGCCGTCCTTCGGGCGGAACGCCGTCACGCCGTGCTCGAGCAGCACGTCCATCTTCGCGTGGTGCAGGACCTTGTCCTGCAGGAGCTTGGAGCCGCGCAAGCGGTCGCCGCGCTCGACCACGACCACCATGTCCGTGAACTGGGTGAGGAAGAGCCCTTCCTCGAGCCCCGAGTTCCCGCCGCCGATCACGAGCAACTCGCTCGACCCTCTGTAGAAGGGGCCGTCGCACGTGGCGCAGAAGTGCACGCCGGCGCCGATCAGCTCGTCCTCGCCCTCGGCGTCGGTCCGCCGGTAGCTCGAGCCGGTCGCGATCAGCACCGCGCGCGCGTGGTAGTGGTCGCCGGTCGCGGTCTCGACGTCCAGCTCGCGATGCCCCTCGTCCGTGATCGCCGTGACGCTGACCGCCTGGAGCAGCTCGACGCCGTAGCGCTCGGCCTGCTTCACGAACCGGTCTGCCAGCTCGGCGCCGCCGATCCCTTCGGGGAACCCCGGATAGTTGTCCAGGCGCTCGGTCACCCCCGCCTGCCCACCCAGGCCCTTCGAGTCGATCACGAGCGTCTCGAGGTTCTCGCGCGCCGCGTAGATCGCGGTCGTGAGGCCGGTGGGCCCGCCGCCGACGATCACGAGGTCGTACACGTGCTGCATCGCGGAACGGGCCAGGCCGAGCTTGTCGGCAAGCTCCTCGTTCGAGGGCTCGGCCAGGTGCGAGTCGTCGCCGAACACGATCGTCGGGATGATCCGCCTCCCGTCGTTGCGGGCCTCGACCTCGCGGATCCCGGCCTCGTCGCCGTCGATGTCGTGCCAGTCGAACGCGACCCGCTGGTCCGACAGGAACTTCTTCGCTCGCCGGCAATCGGGGCACCAGCTGGCGCCGTAGACCTGGATCTCGGCCATCGGTTCGGACCCTCCCGGTTCGGTTCCTCGCGGCACCGTACGTTATCGGGCCTGCGGCGTTACACGCCGGTCGCGACCAGCTCGGCGAGTTCGGCGGCCTCGCGCTCGATCGCCTCGCGGTCCGCGAGGCGATCGAGCCACCCGGGCGGGATCGCCGCTCGGCCGTGGCGGGCGCCCAGCAGGGCGCCCGCCACGGCCGCGTTCGCCGCGGTGTCGCCGCCGAGCGACACCACGTGCCGCAGCCCCGCCTCGAACCCGAGCCCTTCGCCGGTCACCTGCAACCCCGCGCCCGCCGCGAACAGCGTGAAGTCGATGTGGCGCCGGTCGATCTGGCGCGCGCGGCCCACCTGGTCGATCAGGTACTCGAGCTCCTCGGCACCGTCGTGCGCCCTCGACCCGCCGCCATCGCCCCGATCACCGCGGGAGCCGGCTCCTCCCCGCGACCAGCGCGCGATCGCGAGCGTCACCGCCGCGCACGAGGTGCCGCACCGTTCGTCCCAGTGGGTCAGGGCGGCGAGCGCGGGCGCCTCGGTCGACAAGCGTTCCGGCTCGCGGGTCCGCAGCACCCCGAGTGGACCGCAGTACCGCACCGCACCGTTGCCACCGCTCACCTCCGGCCCCATCGTCTCGACGTACCAGCGCGCCGCGTTCGGATCGCCCTGCGCGGTATCGGCTCAGGACCCGCGCCGTCTGCGGGTCGACGGCTCCGGGCCCGGTCGGCGAACCACGCGAGCTGCCGGGCGAGCACGTCCTCCAGATCCAGCGCGCCCCCGTTCGCGAGCAGCGAGGTCACCAGGTTCCGCGCCATCGCCGCTGGCCTCCGTCCCGGTGCGCCGGAGGCGACTCCCGTCACGCGGCACCTCGAACGCCGGGATCGGATCCGGGATCGCCTCGCGCGCGGCCGGCCGGCGAACGGCGCACCGAGCGCGTCGCCGACGGCCAGACCCGAGGATCGACCCGACCGCTCGGTCCCGTTCGTCCACGAGGCGATGCTAGTCGCGGTCGGCTGGCGCCTCGCCGCCTTCGAGCCCTAGGCTTCGTGGATGCCGGCGTGCCCACGGTGCGGCCACGACAACGGAGATGACGCGCGGTTCTGCCAGTCCTGCGGGGTCGAGCTGGCACGTGCCGCGACGACCGATGAGCGCAAGCTCGTATCGGCGCTGTTCGTCGATCTGGTCGGCTCGACGGCGCGGGCCGAGGACGCCGACCCCGAGGAGGTCCGGGAAGAGCTGCGCTGGTACCACGAGCGGGCCCGCGACGAGCTCGAGCGGTTCGGAGGGACCGTCGAGAAGTTCATCGGGGACGCCGTGGTGGCCGTGTTCGGTGCGCCCGTCGCCCACGGCGACGACGCGGAGCGGGCGGTCCGAGCTGGGCTGCGCGTGCTGGAGGCGATCGGCGAGCTGAACGCCGAGCACCCCGGTCTGCAGCTGCAAGCTCGGGCGGCGGTGAACACGGGCGAGGCGTTGGTCGCCGTCTCGGCCCGGCCCGAGCTGGGCGAGGCGTTCGCCACCGGCGACGTGATCAACACGGCGGCGCGGCTCCAGGGAGCGGCGCCGCCCGGCGGCGTGATCGTCGGCGCCGAGACCTACCGCGCAACGCGGCGCACGATCCGGTACGAGCCGATCGAGGCGATCGACGCGAAAGGCAAACGCGAGCCGGTCGCCGCCTGGATCGCCCTCGGTGCGTCCGACACGGGGTCGGTGGGTTCGGATCGGACGCCGCTGATCGGTCGCGACCGCGAGATGGACCAGCTCGCGTCGGTCTGGGCCACCGTGCGCGAGGAGCGCCGGCCGCACGTCGTCACGATCCTCGGTCCCCCGGGCATCGGGAAATCACGGCTGTCCCGCGGGTTCCTGCGGCGCGTCGATGCGGAGGGGGCCGGCTCGGCGAGCGGTCGCTGTCTGCCGTACGAAGAGGTCGCCGGCTATCCCGCGTCGAGCGAACAGATCCGTTCGATCGCCGGGATCCTCGAGAGCGACCCGGGCGGCGTCGCCCGAGCGAAGCTCGCGTCGTCGGTCGCCGAGCTCCTGCCCGCAGAAGAGGCGGCCGACGTCACCCGGTACCTGTCGCTGCTCCTGGGCCTCGGCGAGGACGCGCCGACCGACGACCGGACCCAGCTGTTCTACGCCATGCGGCGCTTCATCGAAGGCTGGGGGGCGGTGCGGCCCGGGATGCTCCGGTTCGAGGACATCCATTGGGCAGGGGCCAGCCAGCTCGAGTTGATCGAACACCTCGCGGAGCGCGTTCGGGACGTCCCCGTGGTGTTCCTGATGCTCACCCGACCGGAGGCCGCCGCCGCGGGTCGGTCCTGGGGCGGAGGGATGATCCCGCAGACGACGATCCCCCTGGGTCCGATCTCGACCGAGGACGCCTCGGCGATCGCGGCCGCCGTCCTCGGCGGTGGCGCGGACCCGGCGATCGGCAAGATCGTCGAGGTCTCCGGCGGGAACCCGCTGTTCATCGAGGAACTGGCGGCGTCCATGACCGATCGCCCGGGCGAGGACCGCGTCCTGCCCACCGCGGTCCGGGAGGCGATCGCCTCGCGGATCGATCTGCTGCCCGTCGAACCCCGGGCCGCGCTCCTCGATGCGTCGGTGATCGGGCGCACCTTCTGGGCAGGCGTGCTCGGCGCGATCCATCCGGATCCGGACCTCGATGACCGCCTCGACACGTTGGAGGCGCGGGACCTGATCCGACGGGAGCCGCGCAGCCAGGTCGCGGGCGACGTCGAGTATTCGTTCCGCCACATGCTGATCCGGGAGGTCGCCTACGGGACCCTTCCCAAGGCCGTCCGGCGGGAGCGCCACGCGAGCATCGCCGGCTACATCGAGCATCGCGATCTGGGCAGGCGGCGGGAACTCTCCTGGTTGCTTGCCCACCATTGGCGGGAGGCGGGCGAGAGCGCGAAGGCCGTTGAGTACCTGCTGATCTCGGCCGAGCGCGCGGCGGAGTCGTGGGCCAGCGACGAGGCCGTGGCGCTGCTCGATCAGGCGGTCGAGCTCGCCTCCGACGACCAAGCGACGGCGGATCGGATCCGGCTCCGCCGGGCGATGATCATGGTCGAGCTCAGCGAATTCGAGACCGTCACGTCCGAGGTGCACGACATCCTCCCGCGGCTCGCCGGCAAGGACGAGGTCGAGGCGCTGCTGGTCCTCGGCTGGTCCGCGACGTGGCTCGAGGATCCGGCCGCGGAGGAGATCGCACACCGCGCCGTCGAACGGGCGGAGGCGGTCGGCGACCGCGACCAGACGGCGGCAGCCCTCGCCTGCCTGAGTCTCGCCGGCCTCAACGCCGGCGTCCTGCCGGACTCCGTCGCCACCGGCGAACGCGCGCTCGAGCTCCGCGTCGCCGGCAGCCGGCCGAGCCGCTTCGCGCTTGCCGAGGAGGCGCTGTTCGAGTGCGCGTACTGGATGGGCGACTACGCGCGATCGGAGGAGCTCTCGCGGCAGGTCTTCGACGTCGGCGGTGCGACCCACGCCGTGGAGCCGCTCGTCCGCGGAGGCGCGTGGCACGGCCTGACGCTCCTCGCGATGGGGCGCACCGAGGATGGCCTCGACATCCTCGAGCGGATCGTCGCGCAGGCGCAGGAGCTGGGGGTGCCTCGCTGGGGAGCGGCGCCGCTGAACTACTCCTCGATGGGGTATCGCGATCTGTTCCTCGTCGACGAGGCCCGCCGGCGCAACGAGGCGGCGGTCGAACTGGTCCAGACGCACGGCGAATGGGGGATGCCGCTCCTCCAAGGCAGGATCGATCTGCTCCTCGCCGACCTGATGGATGGCGACGTCGGCGCCGCGCAACGCGGATGGCCGGAGCTGTGGGATGCCGCGATCAACGGCAAGGCCTGGCGCCCGTGGAACGGCGGCTGCCGCCTCGCCTTGGTCCGCACGCAGATCGCTCGCGAAGCGGAGGACGCCGGCGCGACGGCGAGCTCGGCGCTCGACGCGATCGAGCGCGCGCGACGAGCGACGCGACCGAAGTACGAATCGGCGGCCCGGGTGCTGCTGGGCGAGGCGTTGGTGACCCTCGGCCGGCGGGAGGAGGGACTCGCCGAGTTCAAGATCGCCACGGAGCTGGCCGAGCAACTGGGCGGCGTGACGCCTCGCTGGCAGGCGTGGGCCGCGCGCTCCCGGTGCGCCTATACCGCGGGCGACGATGCCGACGCGGGTTCAGCCAACGCCGCGGAGCCCAGCGAGATCTTGGAGACGTGGATCGCGACGCTCACGCCCGAGCACGCCGCCGTCGTCCGCGCAGCCCCCGAGGCGGCGGCGGTCCTGGCGGCCGGCTGACCGCATCGTCGCAGGTCACAGCCATGGATCCTCTGGTAGCCTTGGCGTCCGCATGAACAAGACCGGACCCAAGCACCGCACCTGCAGGCGCGTCGGCGCGCCCCTGTGCGGCCGCCCCAACTGCCCCGCCAACAAGCGTCCCTACCCGCCCGGCCAGCACGGCCGCGGTCGCAAGCGGATCTCCGAGTACCAGACGCGCCTGCTGGAGAAGCAGAAGCTGCGGGCGATCTACCGGGTGAACGAGAAGCAGATGCGTCGCTACTTCGAGCGCGCCACGTCCCGGACGGGCGTGACGGGCGAGGAGCTCCTGCGGCAGCTCGAGACCCGGCTGGACACCGTCTGCCTCCGGCTCGGGTTCGCCCTGTCGACCCCCCAAGCGCGCCAGCTCGTCTCCCACGGCCACGTCTCGATCGACGGCCGTCGCACGGACGTCCCGAGCGCCCAGGTCAAGCCCGGCCAGACGATCACGGTGTCGGAGAAGGCCCGGAACTTCATCCCGGTCCGCGAGGCGCTCGAGATCACGCCCGACCCGCCCGTCTACCTGTACCGGAACAAGGACGAGGTCTCGGGCACGCTGTCGCGTCTCCCCGAGCGCGACGAGATCCCGCTGCCGGTCCCGCTCGAAGAGCGGTTGATCGTCGAGTTCTACTCCTGAGCCGGCGGGCGCATCGCCGCCCGGACGAACGCCAGCGTCTCGATCTCCCGCCGCTTCAGTGACGCACGGCTCTCATCGTTGCCCACGACCGCGTTCAGCACCGATGCCTCGGTGAGCGCCCCGACGACCGCGGTGTAGAGCGTGAACAGCAGCATCGCCGGGTCCTGTTTCCGGATCTCCCCGCCGTCCATCCCGGTCTGCAGGAAGCCGATCGCGCGCTCGCGGAGCGGATCGATCACGGCCGCGAACCGGTCGAACGCCTCCGGTCCCAAGCGACCGGCCTCACGCACGAACATCGGGAACTCGGGCCAGTCCGCCGCCAGCCGGAAGACGGCGTGGATCACCGCCTCCGCCTTCTCCCAATACGACTCGGCGTCCGCGAGCGCGGCGCCGATGTCGGCCGCGAGCCGATCGCCGGCGGCCGTCAAGCAGGCCTCGAGCAACGCGTCCTTCGTGGGGAAGTAGTACAGGAGCGTCTGCTTGCGGACCCCGACCGCCTGCGCGATGTGCTCGAGCGACGCGCCCTTGAACCCGTCCCGCCCGAACTGTCGGATCGCCTCTTCGATGATCGTGGTTCGGCGGCGCTCTCCCCCCGTCCGCGGCATGCGGCTATCGCCAGGCTTTCGGCTCGCCGCGGCGCGCCACCGGCCGCGTCCCCTCCCACGTGCGGCGCCAGGCCGAACCGGACGGCCCCGCGAGCGACGGCGTCTCACCGCGGTCGGCACGACCGATCGCCTCCCACCACGACGTCCGATCCTCGTCGAACAGCTGCGCCACGGCCTGCTGCATCCGCAACGACAGCGACTGGTGCGTCTCGGCCGTCTGTGGCCTCGATCGCTTCCCCGTAGCGGATGGTCACGACCGGCCGGCCCTCCCGCGGCCACCACTTGCCCTTCGGCATCGCCTGGAACGCGCCGACGATCGCGATCGGCACGCACGGGACCTCCAGCTCCAGCGCGAGGCGCGCCGCCCCGTGCCGGAACCGTTGGAGATGCCCGTCCGGCGATCGCGTGCCTTCGGGGAAGACCACGATGGACCAGTCGTCGCGGACGAGCTCCCGGGCCTTGTCGATCGCGCCCTGGCCGCCGCGACCGCGATCGATCGGGAACGCGGCGAACACGAGCGCGGTGAACGCCTGCCGCCACCACACGTCGAAGAAGTAGTCGCGCGCGGCGCCGACGGCCGTCTTGCGTTGGAACCGGTCGGGCAGGGTGCACATGATCAGCGTCGCGTCCAGGTGGCTCGAGTGGTTCGAGTAGAAGATCACCGGGCCGCGCACGTCGCGCAGCCGGTCGAGACCGTAGACCCGGAGCGACAGCTCGTTCTTCACGAGCGGATGCATCAACCCCTGGAGGATCGCCTGTCGCGCGGCGACGCCGCCCGCGGTCCGGGCCCAGTCCGTCGGGAACCCTCCGTCCTCACGCTCCTCGGTGTACGGCTCGGCCGAGCGCGGCACCAGGGGTCGGCGCCCCCACCGGAACCCCCGGGCCATCTCCTGCAGTTCGTCGCGCGCGCCCATCGCTCTACCGGACGTCGGCGATCATGATCGGCGGCGCGTGGAAGTACGTGATCGACGGCGACGAGCCCACGGTGTCCTTCGCCATCTCCAACGCGTCGCGGAGCGAGTCGGCGCGGCGGTAGCCCAGGCGCGCCACCGTCTTCGGCTCGCCGCCGACGAAGATCACGCTGCCGCAGTGGTCCCGGCCGTGCGCGCCCCAGTACCACATGTAGAACGGGTGCACGCCGTGATACGCGTTCGACGTGCGGTACAGGTGCGTGTACCAGGGGTCGGTCGCGTACCGCTCCTCGTAGCGGTCCTCGATCTCCTTCGGCTCCGTCGTGTCGGCCAGGACCTCCTCGAAGAAGTCGATGTAGCTCGGGTGGTGGATCGTGTGGAACTCCCACGGCACCGGGTGGTACAGGATCGCGACGCCGCCCTCGCGCACGAGCGGCGCGTTCCGGTACATGTTGAACAGGTAGCCCGAGCCCGAGGCAGTGCACGAGGATCGGGTTCAGGATCGAGTTGACGTTGTACGGCCCGAGGTACGGGATCCCCATCACCACGACGTCGGACTGGCCGCTCACCTCGACCAGCTGCTGGCGGTGCAGGTTCTCGAGCGTCCGCTCGTGGACCGCCTCCACCTCGCCGGCGTTGACGCCGGTGACCTTGTACGACGCCTCGATCCGACGGAAGAACTCCCGCCGCACGCGCGGCGGCGCGAGGTCGTTCCCCTTCTTCGCGGCCATCATCAGGGCCTGGTCCTTCACGGACCACTCCCATTCCCGCTTGTTGAGGAACCCGAGCTGCGACGGGAAGGTCTCGCTGTTCACCGTGGTCTCGATCTGGAACACCTTCACGCCGTTGGCGGCGAGGAGCCTGCCCATCCGGATGCTCGAGTCGTTGATCGCCGAGTGTCCCGGACGCGGATCCATGTAGCTCTTCGACTCGAGCATCGTGTGCACGTTGTGGTGGTGCCGAAGGCTCTTGTAGCTGGCCAGGCCGATCGCGACCGACTTGTGGCCGCCGTCCATCGCCACGAGGTTGATGTTCACGTAGACGATCAGGTCGGACTCGGCCGCCCGCTTCATGATCTCGACGTCCTCGCCCATGTCGGTCTGGCCGATGTACGCGAGCCCGTCCTTGTCCTCGGCGTCGAAGTTGTACAGGCGATCGGGCCAGAAGGAGCGGTAGACGCGCTCGCCGACCATCCGGCGGATCTCCTCGGGCGTCATCCGGCGGTGCAGCGCCGTCGCCACGACGATCTCGAGGTCCTCCACCCCGGCGCGGGCGGCCAGCTCGATCACGTGCTCGAGCACGCGCTGACGCACGTCCGGGGTCACCATCGGCGGCAGCGGGACCGAGAGGTCGTCGACCGCGATCGTGAGCTTCATCCCCGCGAACAACAGCTCGGGCAGCGGCTCCTGATCGCCGGCCGGCTCGAGCAGCGCGCGACGGATCTGCGCGTTGAGGTCGCGCAGGCCCGGCAGCGGATCCGGCGGGTACACGACGCGCGTGCCCAGCGGGAACCGCTGCATCCGGTAGCCCTCGCCCTCGTGGACGATCAAGGGCGGCGTCCGCTCGTCCACCTCCAACACGAACCCTGGTCTGGGCATCTGTCTGCGGCTCTCCTTATCCCTGCGGCGCGAACGCCACCTTGAACGTGCCGAGCTTCCCGGCGGACATCGCGTGGTCGATCGCCTCGCGCCACCGGTCCAGCGGATACGTGGCCCCGACCAGCTGCTCGAGCACCGGGCAGGTTCCCGGCCGCGCCGAGCGCCAGATCGAACGTCCGCACGCGCGATCCGTCGGGCATGGTCTCCGTGCCGGAGGTGTACGCGCCGACCAGCTCGAGCTCGCGGAACCACAGCGGCGTGAGATCCGCGCCGGCGCCGGGGATGCCGCTCACGACCACACGGCCGCCGGCCCGGACCGTCCGCAGCGCCAGATCGAGTCCGCCGCGAGAGCCGACGCACTCGATCGCCACGTCGGCGCCGCCGAGCAGGAAGTCCTGGCCGCGCTCCGGCGTGAGCTTCACCGCGCTGCTGACCCGCCGCACGGCCTTCGCCGTGTGCGCGGGAAGCACGACCTCGTCCGCGCCGGCCAGACGCGCGGCCGCGCGCTGCTTCGGATGTTTCGCGGCGACGATGACCTGTCCCGGCTGCGTGAGCAGCCGCACCGCGATGAGCGTGAGGATCCCGACGGTCCCGGCCCCGACGATCACGACGGTCTGCCCCGGCTCGATCCGGGCACGGAGCGCGGCGTGGATCGCGCACGCGAACGGCTCGACCAGCACGGCGGCCTCGTCCGAGGTCGCGTCGGGGACCGCGTGGAGCTGCGAGCGATGCGCGACGAACTGCCGGCTCCAGCCGCCGCCCGTCTGCGCGCAGTAGCCGGTCTGCAGGCCGGGCTTCAGGTGCCCGACGGTGACGCGGTCGCAGCGGCCGACGTCGCCGGCCGCGCAGTTCGGGCAGAGCGGGTCCTCGCCGCGAGCCTCGCATCCCAGCACCGACGAGAGCACGACGCGGCCGCCCACGGGGATGTCGTCGACCGCGTCGAGGAGCTCGCCGACCACCTCGTGGCCGGGGACGAACGGCGTCGACACGAGCGGCGAGAAGTAGAACGAGGAGCGCCCGGCCAGGGTCGACAGATCGCTGCCGCAGATGCCGGACAGGACCGGCTTCACGCGCACCCAGCCGTCGCGGCCCTTCGGCGGGGCGGGATCCTTGATCTGCGCCAGGCGGAGCGGCGCGAGCGGTCCGGCGATCAACCCCGGGGCTTTCGCGCCGACGGTTCGGGCGCCAACGTATCGGGGCACGCTACGGAAGTACTCCAGCGCAAGGGTCGTCACGACTCTCGCCCCGCGAGCGCCCCCGAGCCTTTGTCTACCATGTGGCAGATTATGCATCTCTACCGGTTGGTAGACAAGTAGCAAGTCTTTCCTCGACCCGGGACAAACCTCGAGGGAACTTTAGGATTGCTATCACATGCGAAGCACCGCCACCGAGCCGAAGTCTCCGAACGACGGGCTCTCGATCGGCGAGGTCGCGGCCCGCAGCGACGTCGCGACGTCGGCCCTGCGCTTCTACGAGTCGCTCGGGCTGATCCGCTCGGAACGGACCAGCGGCGGCCACCGCGTCTACCCCCGGCACGTGCTCCGTCGCGTCGCGTTCATCCGGATCGCGCAGCGGATGGGCATGTCGCTCCAGGAGGTGGCGGCGGCCCTCGCGACCTTGCCGCCCGACCGGGCACCGACGAAGGCGCAGTGGGCCAAGCTCAGCCGTTCGTGGCGGGGCGAGCTGGACGAGCGGATCGGCACGCTCGAGCGGCTCCGGGACGAGCTGACGAGCTGCATCGGCTGCGGCTGCCTCTCGTTGCAGACGTGCGGCCTCTACAACCCGCAGGACATCGCCGCCACGAAGGGCACGAGCGCCCGGTACCTCCTGGGCGACGACCCGGCCGAGCTGGTGCCGGAGTTGGCCGAGCCGGAGGACGGCTAGCGGACGGCCGGCTTCGGGAAGCGCACCTTCGGCATGCCCTTCGACATCGCCCACTCTTCGATCGGCCAGCGCCGACGACGGGCGAACCGGTACAGCTGCGAGTCCGGCGACACGGCGACGGGATGTCCGACCGCGCGCAGCAGCGGCAGGTCCGAGTACGAGTCGGCGTACGCGAAGGACCGTCGCAGATCCACGCCCTCCTGCTGGGCGTACCGTCGCAACCAGGCGGCCCTCGCCTCCCCGACGAGCGGCGGCTGCGACATGAACCCGGTGTACCGGCCGTCGCGCTCCTCGAGCTCCGCGCCGATCAGCACGTCGAACAGCGGCGCGAGCGGCCGGACGAACGGCTCCGCGGCGGCGGTGATCATGATGGTGCGATGGCCGGCCGCGCGGTGCTCGCGGACGCGGCGGATCGCGGCCGGCGAGGCCTTCTGGAGCATGAACTCGGCGACGTGACCGTCGATCAGGCGGTCGAGCTGCTCGACGCTCGCCCCCTCGTAGCGGCGGAAGAACGTCCGCAGGAAGTCGCCCCGGTCGCGGCGATCGGTCTGGAGGTAGCCGGGGATCCGCCCGAACACGCTCACGAGCTCGGCCGGCCACTCGTTCGCCTCCAGATCGGCGAAGCGCGCCCACACGTAGGACTCGACGACGTTCGAGGAGATGATGGTTCCCTCCATGTCGAACACCGCGAGGGCCGGCTCGTCGGCGCGCCGGATCGTGACCGTCGGCTTCTCCCGGTCCTTGCGCGACAGCTCCCGGAGCGACTGCGTCACCGCCGGACAGTGCACGTCCTGGAGGTAGTGCTTCCAGTCGAGCACGCCGGCGTCGAACGGGAACCGCGCCCGGTCCTCGTCGGACAGACCGCTCCAGAGCGCGACGACGCGCTCGTCCGTGTAGACGACCTCGGTCTCGGTGTACATCCCGTAGAGATCGGAGTACCGCTTCACGAAGTCCACACGCGCCTTGTCGCGGTCCACCCGGGTGACGGCGTCCCGCATCGCCTTCGACTTCGGCAGGTGCGTCACGACCTTCTCGGCCAGATCGGTGAAGCGCTCCGCGCGGCGGAGCATGCGCTCGACGGTCAGGTCGCCGGGGAAGTCCCAGGTCGGCACCTTGTGCTCGCCGCGACCCCGCTCGGGGAGAGGATGCGCCTCGAAGTACTCGCGGACGTACTCGTACAGCTCGAAGAACCGCAGGGGGTTCCGGTCGCCGCTCGAAACGTTGTAGTGCGCGGGCTCGCCGCGCGGCGGCGGCGACGCCGCCACGGCGACGATCGCGTTCACGACGTAGTCGACCGGGATCAGGTCGACGATGCCCTCGGGGATACCGGGGAACTCGGGGATCTGGCCCAGGCCGTAGGCGCGGATGATCGGGTCCGCCATCTTGAACCCGTCGATCCACCCGGGCGCGGGGTGCGCCAGCGCCGACTCGATGATGCTCGGACGGACGATCGACAGGCTCAGGCCCTCGGCGTGCGCCAGATCCTCCACGGCCCGCTCGCCCATCGCCTTCGTGAACGTGTACACGTCGGGCCACCCGAGCGTGCGCGCCCGCATCCGCCCGTACTCGATCAGCCGCGCGTCGACCCAGGCCTTCCGTCGCTCCTCCGCATCGGTCGAGACCGTGTTCGGCCCGGCGCGCGAGTGATCCTTCGCGGCGCGCGCCATGAAGTGCTCGAGCATCTCCGGCTTGCGCGACTGGAGCTCGACCTCGGAGCGGGCGCGCATCGCCATCTCGGCCTCGACGGCGTAGTCCACCCGGTGCTCCAGCGGCCCCTCCGGGATCACGCCCTTCTGCACGCCGGCGACGTACGCCGTCGAGACGTGGACCAGGTGCGGCGCGTTCCCGGCCGCGAGGACGCCCCGATACAGGTTCTGCGCGCCGAGGACGTTCGTCCGGAACGCGTCGTCGATCGGCGGATCGAAGCTCACCGTCGCGGCGGAGTGGATCACGACGTCGATGCCGGCCGGCAGCGAGGGCTCCCCCTGCGTGAAGTCGCCGTCGACGACCGACACCCGGTCGTCCAGCAGCCGCAGCAACGCATCGTCGCCGCCCAGACGCGCGCGGAGCGCGTCGAACGCCGGCTTGCGCGTCAGGTAGTGGAGCCGCTCCTCGGCGGAGGCGGAGGTCTGCGAGCGAACGAGCACCGTCACGGCGGTCTCGGGGAAGTCCAAGAGGAGCCGCTCGAGGATCACCTGCCCGAGGAAGCCGGTCACGCCGGTCAGGAAGACGCGCTTGCCGGCCAGCGCCTGGACGATCGAGCCCCGGTTCTCTACCACGTGGTAGATGATGCATTATCTACCGGTCGGTAGACAAGACCCGAAGGCTAGTCTCCGCGCCATGGACCTCGCCGGATTCCAGCAGACGATGGCGCGGACGTACGAAGCCCGCGATCGGCAGCGCGGCCCCGACGCGACGTTCCGGTGGCTGACGGAGGAGGTCGGCGAGCTCGCCCGCGCGATCCGCACCGGCGACCGCGCGAACCTCGAGCTGGAGTTCTCCGACGTCCTGGCGTGGGTCGTCTCCCTGGCGAACCTGCTCGAGGTCGACCTGGCACGGGCGGCCGGCCGCTACGCGGCCGGCTGCCCGAAGTGCGGCGCGTCCCCCTGCATCTGCCCGATGTAGACCGCGTATCGTTGCCCTCCCGTGGAAGCCGACGTCCGGATCCCGAGCGAGGACGACCGCGAGCAGATCGCTCGGGTGCTGTCGACATCGCTGAACTTCCCGCTGGAGGGCGCGCTCGAGCGCAAGGACCGATTCCCGATCGAGGACATGCGCGCCGCGTACGTCGACGGCGTCGTCGCGGCGACCGCCGGCGAGTTCCGGTTCACGCAGTGGTTCGGCGGACGGGGTCTCGCGTGTTCGGGGATCTGGGGCGTGGCGACGGTCCCCGAGCGGCGCGGGACGGGACTCGCCTCCGCGACGGTGGGCGCCGTGATGGACATGGCGCGGGACCGTGGCGACCCGCTGACGGCGCTGTACCCCGCCGTGCTCGAGCCATACCGGAGCCTCGGCTACGAGCTCGCAGGGACCTGGGACGCGCACCGGATCGCGCTCGACGCGCTGCCGGCGCCGTCGCGGCGCGACCTGCCGGAGGTCCGCCTGGTGGACCCCGACCGCGACCTCGACGACGTGATGGCGTGCTTTCCCCGCTGGGCGCGGACGAACGACGGCGCGGTCGAGCCGGATGCGCGGTTCTGGAGGCAGCGTCTGCTGGAGCGGCCCTGGGACGACACGTTCCGGGCCGTGGTGGTCGACGACGGCGGCCGGATCACCGGCGCGGCGTCCTTCACGCGGAAGGCAGACGCGTCCGGGCACCTCGACATCGGATTCGGGCTCGAGCACCTGGTCTTCGTGACCGAGGACGCGCGCGCGCTCGACGCGATGATCGCCTACGCACGCGGGCATCGCGGCGTCGGCCGGTGGCTGCAATGGGTCGGCGCACCGAACGACCCGCTGACGTTGCTCGTCGGGGTGCAGGCCGTCGAGGTGCACCAGCGCTACCGGTGGATGCTCCGGCTCCTCGACGTCCCGGCCGCGTTCGCGGGGCGCGGCTACCCGGCGATCGACGCCGAGGCGACGTTCGCCGTCGAGGACCCTCGCTACCCGGCCAATGCGGGTCCGTGGACGCTCGAGGTCCGCGACGGCGAGCCGTCAGTGCGGCCGGCCGCCGGCCACGACCGGCGCGCGGTCCCGATCACGGCGTCTGTCTTCGCTGTTCACCGGCTACCTGCGGCCGCGCGACGCCGTCCGGCTCGGCATCCTCGACGCGGATGACCCCGCGGTCGAGGCCCTGCGCGCGCTCCTCGCCGGGCCCGATCCGTGGTGCCCGTTCTTCTTCTAGGCGAGGCGTTCCGCGACGGCCGCGAGCCGGTCGGGGTCGCCCGGCACGATCGACCACGGCTTCACGAGCCCGTCGTCGTGCCAGCGCGGCACCAGGTGCAGATGGAGATGGAATTCGATCTGCCAGCCGGCCGCGGCGTTGGCCTGGAACAGCGTCATGCCGTCCGGATGCAGCCGGTCCCGAAGCAGGGCGGCCACGTCCTGGCCGAGCGACCACACGGCGCGTCCGTCCTCGGGATCGAGGTCCCAGATGTCGACGGCGTGGCGCTTCGGGACGACGAGGGTGTGTCCCTCGGTCGCCGGGTTGATGTCGAGGAACGCGAGGGCGCGGTCGGACTCGGCGATCCGGTACGACGGCGACGTCCCGGCGACGATCGCGCAGAAGACGCAGCCCGCGTCGCTCACCGAGGGTAGAGCTGCTCGGCGATCAAGATCGCATCGAGCGCAGCGCCGATCCGCAGGTTGTCCGCGCAGCTGAACAGCATGAGCGCATCGTCGCGACCGGGCACCTGCCGGATCCGCCCGACGACGGCGCCGTCGCCGCCGGCCGCGTCGAGCGGCGTCGGGAACAGGTCGGCCCCCGGATCGTCGCGGAGCTCCACGCCGGGCGCTGCCGCCAGCAGCTCGCGCGCCTCGGCGGGCGCGAGCGGCCGCGCGAACCCGGCGACGATCGACACGGCGTGTCCGGCGATCACCGGCACGCGTACGGAGGTCGCGACGACCCGAAGCTCGGGCGCCGAGAGGATCTTCCGCGGCTCGCTCATGGTCTTCTGCTCTTCCCCGGAGAACCCGTCGACACCGAGCTCACCGATCCGCGGCACGACGTTGTAGGCGATCGTCCGGCCCATCACCGGTCCCGACGGCAGGGCGTCGACGTCCGGGTGCATCAGTGACTCCTCGTCGCCCCGGAGCTTCTCGACCTGCTCGAGCAACTCGGCGACCGCCTTGTGTCCGCCGCCCGAGACCGCCTGGTACGAGGAGAGCACGAGCGAGGTGCACGTCGCCGCCCGGTGCAGCGGCGCCACCGCCAGCACGGTCGCGATCGTCGTGCAGTTCGGGACCGCGATGATGCCGGGCCGCGGCCAGCCGTCCAGCGCTTCCGGGTTCACGTCGGGGACCGCGAGCGGCACGTCCGGCTCCATCCGGAACGCGCTCGAGTTGTCGATGCAGACCGTGCCGGCCGTCCGCGATCGACGGGAGGTACGCCCGCGAAGCGGTCGCGCCGACGGACACGAACGCCACGTCCACGCCGCGGCAGGCGTCGACGCCGAGTTCGCGCACCTCGTGCTGCTCGCCCCGGAACCCGACGCGCATCCCGGCGCTCCGCGCGGACGCGAGCGGCACGAACCGGTCGACGGGGAAGTCGCGCTCCTCGAGGATGCGCGTCATCTCCCGTCCGACCGCGCCGGTCGCCCCGATCACCGCGATGTTCATGACGCGGTCTCCATGCCGAGCTCGAACCGAGCGTGCACGGCGCGCAGCGCCCGTTCGGCGTCGGCCTCGCGGATCACGCACGAGATGCGGATCGGCGAGGTCGAGATCATCTCGATGTTGACGCCCTCGCCGGCCAGCACGTCGAACATGTCGGCGGCCACCCCCGGATGCGACTTCATCCCGGCGCCGACCAGCGAGAGCTTCGCGATGCCCTCGTCCAGGGTGAACCGCTCGGCACCGATGTCGCGCACGAGCGGTCCGAGCACGTCGCCGAGCCGCGGCACGTCCTCACGCGGCGCCGTGAACGAGAGGTCCGTCGTGCCGTCGTGCCCGACGTTCTGCACGATCATGTCGACGTTGATCCCCTCGGCCGCGATCGCCTTGAAGATCGAGGCGGCGACGCCGGGCTTGTCCGGCACGGCGTCGATCGTCACCTTCGTCTCGTCGGTGTCGAGCGCCGCGCCCGAGATCAGCACGCCTTCCAACATATCCTCGTCGACCTCCTGTACCCATGTTCCCGGATCGTCGCCGAACGACGACCGCACGTGGATGCGGACGTGGTGCCGCCGGGCCATCTCCACCGAACGCGACTGCAACACCTTCGCGCCCGCCGCCGCGAGCTCCAGCATCTCCTCGTAGCTCACGACCTCGACGCACCGGGCGTCGGGCACGATGCGGGGATCGGCGGTGAAGACGCCGGCAACGTCCGTGTAGATCTCGCAGATGCCGGCGCCGACCGCGCCCGCCATCGCCACCGCCGTCAGGTCGGACCCGCCCCGCCCGAGCGTCGTGATCTCGTACTGGTTCGACAGGCCCTGGAAGCCGGCGAGGACGACCACGTTGCCGGCCTCGAGCGCCTCCACCACGCGCTTCGGGCGGATCTCGACGATCTTCGCTTTGCCGTGCTGGGTGTCGGTGATGATGCCGGCCTGCGAACCGGTGTAGCTGGCCGCCCGGCAGCCCCGCGCGTTGATCGCGATCCCCAGCAGCGACATCGCGATCCGCTCGCCCGCGGTGAGCAGCATGTCGAGCTCACGGGGGTCGGGCACCTCGGCGATCCGGCCGGCCATCGCGAGCAGCTCGTCGGTCGTGTGGCCCATGGCCGAGACCACGACGATGACGTCGTTCCCCGCCTCGCGCGCCCGCACGACGCGGTCGGCGACCGCCTCGATCCGCTCGACGGAGCCGACCGACGTTCCTCCGAACTTCATGACGACGATGGGCATGCGGCGGCTCGGGCTCCCGGTCTCGGAGCCTCCGAGTCTAGCGAGCGGGCCGGTCACACCCACGGAGCCCCGAGGCATGATGCTGCGAACGAGGAACCGGACCGGGTGCGCACGACGTCGGAGTTCGGGTGGACGAGCGGACCGATACGCAGCTGCTCCTCGCGTCGCGGGCCGAGCCCGCGGCGTTCGTGGAGGTCTATCGGCGGCACGCCGAGGACCTGCTGCGGTACTTCGCCCGGCGGACGCTCGACCCCGAGGCGGCGGCCGAGTTGACGGCGGAGACGTTCGCCGAGGCGTTCGCGTCGCGGCGGAACTACCGGGACACGGGAGCGAACGGGGTGGCGTGGTTGTACGGGATCGCGCGGCATCAGCTGGGGCGCTTCTTCCGATCGGGGCGCGTGGACGCGGCCGCTCGGAAGAAGATCGGGCTGCCGCCGACCGACCTGCCGCTCGAGGACTACGAACGGATCGAGGACCTGGTGGACTTCGCGCCGATCCGCGCCGCCCTCGCCGAGGCGCTCACCACCCTCCCGGAGGATCAGCGTGAGGCGCTGCGGCTGCGCGTGATCGACGCGCTCCCGTATCCGGAGGTCGCCGACCGGCTGCAGTGCGCCGAGGCGGCGGCCCGCCAGCGGGTGAGCCGCGGGCTGCGGCGCCTGGCGCTCGTCCTGCAGGAAGAAGGCGTCTCGATGGCCGCGGAGGTCGAGTGATGGACACGGAGATCCGGTTCCTGCAGATCCTCGAGGACGACTTCCTCGAGCTCGCCGAGGCGGACGAGACGCAGACGACCGCACGCGCGAAGCGGCGGCGACGCGGGACGTGGATCGGCGCGGTGGCCGGGATCGCCGTGCTGGCCTTCGGGATCGGGACGCTCGCCGGCGGGGGGCTCCTCGGGCAGCAGGCGCGACGGGCCGCCGACGCGTCGTCCCTCATCGGGATCGAGCAACGCCCGCAGCCCGCGGGTACCGGCGGCCCTCCCGCCGAACGCGAAGCGCGCTTCCGGTCGCTCGCCACTCAGCCGGCGCCGGGTCGGCGAGCGGTGCGGCTCATCCCGGACGCGGCGGCGTCCACGCCGCCCCTGGCCGACCTGTCGAAGATCGTCCGGAACGGGAGCATCGCGCTCACGATCCCGGACGGCTCGTTCAACGACCGGTTCGCGCGGGTGATCGCGATCGCGCGTGCGGGCGGCGGGTTCGTGCTGTCCTCGCAGACGCAGGGAGCGTCGTCGGGATCGCTCACGTTGCGGGTGCCGAGCGCCGCCTTCGATCAGACGCTCGTGCGCCTGCGCGCGCTCGGCGTGCCGACCGCGTCGACGGTCACGGGCAAGGACGTCACGGCGCAGTACGTCGACTACCAGGCGCACCTGAAGGTCCTCGAGTCGCGCCGCTCCGTGCTGCTCCGGCTGATGTCGCGCGCGACCACGATCGGCGAGACGATCGCGGTCGAGAACGAGCTCAACGACGTGCAGCTCCAGATCGACCAGATCGAGGGCCAGCTCCGGTTCCTGGACGACCAGGTCGCGCAGGCGACGATCGACGTCCAGCTCCTCGAACAGCACGCGCGGAGCGCGGTCGTGGCGCCCGGCGACATCCAGAACCCGAGCCTCGGCCGGGCGCTCCAGCGCGCGGTCCAGGGCTTCCTGGCGGTGCTGGCGACCGTCGTGGTGGGCCTCGGCTACCTGGTGCCGGTCGCCGTCCTGGCGGGGATCGTGCTCCTGATCGTCATGCTGGTCCGGCGTCGCGATCTCGGAGCCACGTGAGCGCACGCACGCGTTCCGCGCTGATGGATTCGATCGTGGCGTCGTCGCCGCCGCGGCCCTCCGTGGCCGCGAGCCACGCGTCGGCCTCGCTCCACGCCTGCTCGATCTGCTCGGCCTCGCGCAGCCGGCCGTTCGCGCGGAACGCCGCCTCGCTGCCGTAGGCCTCGATCCGCTGGTTCAACACCCCGACCTCGAACTCGTCGTCGATCGGCGGCAGGGCGTTCACGTGCTCGAGGGCCCACAGCAGGATCCCCAGTGATTCCTTGCGCCACAGGCCGTCTGCGATCGCCTCGGGTGGCCACGCACCGCTGGTGGCGCCGAACAGTCGCCGCTCCGTCGGCGTGAGCACGGGGTCGAGCCGTTCACGTTCGAGCCATCGATCCGTCTCGGCCCGCGCCCGTTCGGCCTGCTCGACGCGACGTTCCTCGCCGGTCTCACGCACGACGAGCTCGATCGACGCGCGACGGATCAGCGCGTACAGGACGAGCGCGCGGTCGCTCACCTCGCCGGCGCTCGGACCCGGCATCTAGGAGGGCTCCGCGAGCCTCAGCGCGCGACGGAGGAAGTCGAGCTCGGCGAGGTAGCGCGCGACGACGAGATCGCCGGAGCCGCCGATGTGCGAGGCGTTCGGCAACAGGACGAGCTCGTGCGGGTAGGCGCGCGCGAACAGCGCGGCCGACAGCTGCAGCGTGTTCGCCACGAAGACGTTGTCGTCGGCGAAGCCGTGGATCAGCAGCAGCGGTCGGATCGGCGAGGCGGCGTCGACGTACGTGACGGGTGAGCTGCGTGCGTACGGCTCGGGATCGCGCTCCGGATCGCCCAGGTAGCGCTCGGTGTAATGCGTGTCGTACAGCCGGTCATCGCCGACGGGCGCGCCCGCGACGGCCGCGTGGAAGACGTCGGGACGCTTCAGGACCGCCAGCGCCGACAGCTGGCCGCCGAAGGACCAGCCGCGGATCGCCACCCGCGCGGTGTCGAGGAACGGCCACCGCTCCGCCGCCGCGGCGAGCCCGTCGGCCTGGTCGTCCAGCGTGACGGAGAAGTCGAGATGGACCGACCGCTCCCACGACACGCTCCGCCCGTTCATGCCGCGTCCGTCGATCGCCAGCACCGCGACGCCGAGCCGATCCGCGAAGTACTGCTCCGGCCGGTAGGCGCCGCGCCACCGGACGACCGTCTTCACGTGCGGGCCGCCGTACGGGCTCAGCAGCACCGGCAGCGGGACGTCCGGCTCGTGGCCGCCGGGGAGGAGCAACGCCGCCGGGAGTTCGCGAGGGCCGAGCAGCGCGTACCTCGGCCGTGGGTCCACGACCGGTTCCTCGGTGTCGGAGGCCAGAAGGTACGCACCGTCGCCGCGCATGATGGTCGTCTCGGGATGCTGCGCGTCGGCGCCGAAGGTCCGCAGCGCGACCGTGCCGCCGGCCACGACGGCGTCCGCGAGACCCGGCTCCGGGTCCAGCCGCTCCGGTGCCGCGCCGCGCCTCGACCCGGTAGACGTGGGTCTCGAGGGGATCGCCGTCGGCCGCCGTGAACCATGCGGCGGTGCCGCCGGTCCCGAGCACCTCCTCGACGTGCAGCCCCGGCGGCGTGACGGCCTCGGTGCCGAAGCGTACGCGTCGGGTGTCGTCGGCATCGATCGTGCTCACGAGCGTGCCGTCGCCGAGCCGGTCCGGCGAACCGCCGACGAGCTCGATCCAGACGTCGTCACGATCCTCGAGGACGACCGAGGTGGCGCCGGTTGCCGCATCGACCTCCCGGATCTGGGTCGTCCGCTGGTCGCGCGACTGCACGAGGATCGTGAGGGGCGACCCATCCGTCCACTGCACGCGCGCCAGGTACTCGAAGGCCTCGCGATCCCAGTCGACCTCGACGTGCGAGCCGGTCGCGACGTCCACGATCCACAGCCGCACGTCCGCGTTCGGGGTCCCGGCCTGCGGGTACCGCACGGCGCGCGGGGGGTCGGCGGGATCCGTCGGCTCCGAGAGCCACCAGGTCCGGACCGGGCGCTCGTCGACGCGGCAGGTGGCGATGCGCGAGCCGTCCGGCGACCACCAGTAGCCTCGGTGGCGCCCCATCTCCTCGGACGCGACGAACTCCGCCAGTCCGAACGACACGTCCGGATCGTCGTCGGCCGCGAGCGACCGCTCGGCGCCGTCGAGATCACGAACGAACAGCGCCCCGTCCACGACGTAGGCAACGGCCGATCCGTCGGGCGAGAGCCGAGGGTCGTCCGGGACACCCGCCGTCGAGATCTCCACCACGTCGCCCGAGGCGAGGTCCACGACCTGCAGGCGCCCGCCCTCGACGTAGCAGGCCTTCGTGGCGTTCGTGTCGACCGCGAACGCCGTGATGCCGGCGGCTCGCTCGCGGAGCCGCTCGCGGCGGGCTCGTTCCGCCGCCGTCAACCCGGGAACGTCCGCGGCGGCCCGGTCACGGGGATCGACCATGCACCGCTCGTCGCCGGGGAGGTCCAGCACCCACAGGCAGGTGACCGGGTCGTCGGCCGCTTTCGATCGCAGGAACACGGCCCGCGAGCCGTCCGGCGACAGGACCAGGTTGCGCGGCTGTCCCAGCGAGAACCCCTGCGTCCGGGCCGACTGCCGGGGGAACGCCAGATCGGCGGGGTCGCGGTCCTCGAACGGCACCGTCACATCTCCCGGCGGCCCTCGAGCGCCTGCGACAGGGTGACCTCGTCGGCGTACTCGAGGTCGCCGCCCACCGGGAGCCCGGAGGCGAGCCGCGTGACCCGGACGCCGGTCGGCTTCAGCAGTGCGGCGACGTACATCGCCGTGGCGTTGCCCTCCAGGTTCGGGTTCGTCGCCAGGATGCACTCGGTCACGTGGTCGCGATCGACCCGCTCCAGGAGCTCCTGGACGCGGAGATCCTCCGGGCCGACGCCGTCGAGCGGACTGATCGCGCCCGCGAGGACGTGGTAGCGGCCCTTGTGCAGGCCGGAGCGTTCGATCATCGCCGCGTCCTTCGGCTCCTCCACGACGCACAGGATCGTCCGGTCGCGGCTCTCGTCGCGGCAGATCCGGCAGCGGTCGCCCTCGGCGACGCTGCCGCACTCGCGGCAGAACGAGATCCGGTCCTTCGCCTCGACGATCGCGGCGGCGAGACGCTTCGCCTCGTCCGGCGGCGCCTTCACCAGCCAGAACGCGAGCCGCTGCGCGGACTTCGGCCCGATGCCCGGCAGGCGCGCGAGCTCGTCGATCAGATCCTGGATCGGCCCCTCGAACATCCGCCGGTCACCCGCCCTCGTCCATCGGTGTGGCGCCGAGCATCTCCTGCACCCGGCGCAGCGCCTCCGCGTCGTCCGGTGGATCCTCTTCGTCGACGACGGCGATCGACGCGGGCTCCGCCGGCGCTCGGGACTCGCGCACCACGCACACGACGCGGGGGCTCACGCCGAACAGATCCGACAGCGCCTGGCGCAGCTCGTCCTGGCGGCCCTCCACCTTCTGCACGGCGAACTTCTTGTCCGGCGGGAACGCGAGCTCGAGCGTCTCGCCGTCGAACGACGCCACGGTGGCGCTCTCGAGGATCGCCCGGAGGATCGGCTGGCGCAGCGTGCCGAGATGATCGATCAGCGCGCCCCAGGACCGGCGGAGCATCGCGACGTCGACGCTGCCGGCGTCGGCCGCGTGGGGAACGGGCATCTGGGTCGTGGCCTCGGGAGCCGCTTCGGGGGTCGCGACGGGGGTCGCCTCCGGGGTCGCTTCGGGAGTCGGGTCCGTGGCCACCGGCTCCCCAGCCTCCGGGACCGCGGGCTCGGGCACCGCGCGGCGGGTCCACCCGTTCCGCCGGCTCGACGACGAGCGGTTCGGACGTCAGGTTCGCCAGGCGTTCGAGGCGTTCGAGCCGGGCGACGAGACCGGCCGGCGTCGGATCGGTCTCCGGAAGGCACGCACGCACGATGGCGAGCTCGAGCGAGAGCCGCGGCGACGTGGTCCAGCGCATGTCGTTCTGCGCCGCGAGCAGCAGGGAGAGCACCCGGGCCAGCTCCCCACCGCTGAACTTCTCGGCCTGGATGCGCAGCGCGTCGTACCCGTCGGCCGGGATGTCCAGCAGGTCCTCCTGGCCGGGAGCCGACTTCACGAGCAGGAGGTTCCGCAGATGCCCCAGCGCCTCCCCCGTCACGTTCCGCAGGTCCTGCCCGGCCTGCACGAGCCGGTCGACCACCTCGAAGGCCCCGCGGACGTCCCCGACCGCGATGACGTCGGCGAGCTCGAACTGCACCTCGTCCCGCGGCGTGCCCAGCAGCGTCTGCACCGTGACGAGGTCGACCTCCTGCCCGTCGAGCACGGTCGCTTGATCCAGGAGCGAGAGCGCGTCGCGGGCCGAGCCCTCGGCGTGCCGCGCGATCGCCTGGGCGGCCGCCGGGTCCAACTTCACGTCCTCGGCCGAGGCGATCGTCACGAGGTGCGCCGCGAGGTCCTCCATCGTGAGACGCCGGAAATCGAACCGTTGACACCGGCCGACGATCGTCGCCGGCATCTTGTGCGGCTCGGTGGTCGCCAGCACGAACCGGACGCCGGGCGGCGGCTCCTCGAAGAGCTTGAGGAGCGCATCGAACGCTTCGCGCGACAGCCGCTGCGCCTCATCGATGATGTAGACCTTCTCGCGCCCGATCATCGGCGCGGTGGGCGCCTTCTCGCGGAGGTCGCGCGCGTCGTCCACCCCACCGTGCGACGCGGCGTCGATCTCGACGACGTCGACGTGGGTCCCGTCGCGGATCGCGACGCACTGCTCGCAGACGCCGCACGGCTCGGCGGTGGGCGCGTTCACGCAGTTGACCATCTTGGCCAGGATCCGCGCGGTGGAGGTCTTGCCCGTGCCCCGCGGCCCGCAGAACAGGAACGCGTGCGCCAGACGGCCCTCGCGGATGGAACCGGTCAGGGCTCGGACGACGTGGTCCTGGCCGATCAGTTCGGCGGGCGTCTGCGGCCGGTACCGTCGGTACAGGGCCTGGTGGTTGGTTCCCCTCTCGCCGTCCGTCGCCACGCGCGCTCCTCTACGTCCTGCACGATGGCCGTGCACCCGCCATCGACCACGTGAGACTCGAGCGGTCCTCTACGCGGCAGGCTCCGGCCAGGCGTCCCCACGGCACCCGCCGGGATCCGCTAAGGGCTGCTGCGTTCCCGCCCTGACCCGGTTCGCGGTCCGACGTCGCGTAGGACCCGACCTTCAACGCCCCGCGCCGAGGCTGCCTCGGACCTCGCGGGCCTCCGGCGGGGATTCAGCCCCGCATGAAGCGGATCTCGGGTTACAGGGCACCGCTGGCTCCCCGCCTAGCACGGCCGAGGCCGAGTATACGGGCGGCGCCGGACATGGGGTTCGCCGAGGTAGCGGGCTGCTGCAGAGGGTCCCGGACGAAGCATGTCGCTCGGCCCCCCCATCCCTGCCCCCTCCGTCGCACCATGGAGGTGGTCGATGGAGGAAGGGGGCGACGATATGTACGTCTTCACCATCGTCGTGTTGCTCGGTCTTGCGGCTGCCGCCGTTTGCGCGGTGACCGATCGGTTCCTCGTTCGTATCCCTGAGATCAGGACGGGGTTGCTGCTCGTCCTCGGGATCGCCTTCGCATGGGTCGCGGACTTCAACGTCTTCGCCCTGTGGGCGATGCCGCTCCGCGAGTACTGGATGGAGATCGGCGCCACCGGTTTGATCATCGGTGGCATCGGGCTCGTCTCGTACGAGGTCGTCGCGTACGTCGGCACCCTGATGCGGAAGATCCACGACGAGGCGCTGACCATCGAGAAGACCGAGCAGCTGCGGCTCGCGTCGTAACGCGGGCCGTTGAGGGGCGGGCCGACTCAGAGCGATGAGGTGGGTCGGCCCGCCGTGGCGTTCCCGTTGGTCCCGCGGACTCCGGGCTGAACGACACCTGCCTCATCGCGCAACCCGACGGATGCTGTCCTCAGAGGAGGCGATCGAGATGTTCGGTCGCATGAGGCAGGAGGCCGCGCATGGTCCATCCCTCTGGCCGGGTCGTTCGGACCGTTGCTCGTCACGATCGGACTCGCCGTCGCGATGTCCGGCTGTTCCGGCCGGACCGGATCGGGAGCGACGTCGCCGTCCGTCTCAACGACGCCGAGCTCGGCCGCGACGGGCTCCGGAACGCCATCCGTGAACCCGCCCACTCCCGCCACCTGGCGGACGATCGCGACCGCGCCAAGGTGGTCTGACCCCGAGACCAGTGTCTGGGATGGGACCGAGGTATTGAGCTTCGGCGTGCAGTCGCTCAACGGTCCTCCGTACTGCCGCTACGATCGCCACTGCGTACGACCACGCGACCGACACCTGGCGGATGCTCCCGCCCGCGCCCGGCCGCCGAAGGTTGCTACGACGGGTGGCGATCGCGCCGTCTGGACCGGTACCGAGGTGCTCCTATGGGGCGTGACGAACACCGCGTACAACCCCACCACGAACCACTGGCGGCACCTCCCGGATCCGCCGGCTGGGGCGGGCGGTCCGTCGGTCGCCGTGTGGACGGGGACGCAGATGATCGGGTGGGGCGGTGGCTGTTGCGGCGGTGCGGACGGGGACGGCGCCGCGTACACGCCTCGAACGAACTCCTGGAAGCTCCTGCCGCCGTCGCCGCTCGCCCCCCGCCACGCCATGGGGACGTGGACCGGGACCGAGATGATCCTCGCGGGCGGCGCGGGTCCCGATACGGACCCACCGACCATCTATAAGGACGCCGCTGCGTACGACCCGCGCAGCCGGACCTGGCGGCAGCTCGCGCCGATGCCGGTCGTCCCGGATCGACGGCACGATGGTGTGGGACGGGTCCGAGGCCCTCGTCATCGGTGGTGGGGTGCGCGGACGACCTTGCCGTCGAGCGCGGCGTCGCGTATGACCCCGCCACGAACCGATGGCGGTGGCTCCCTCCGATGGCGTATCCGAGGTTCGACGATGCAGTGGTCTGGGCGGGCGATCAGGTCGTCGTGTGGGGCGGTCTGCGAGCGCCCTCTGCGGCTCAGATCGCGAGCGACCAGTGGTGGGCGGGCGGCCCGCCGCCCAACGGGGAGTCCTTCGACCCGACCACCGACCGGTGGACCGCGCTCCCGAAGGCGCCACTCCGAGCCCGCGCCGGGCCCTCAGCTGTGTGGACCGGAACCGGCGTCGATGATCTGGGGCGGCTTCGATGCGAGGACGATGGACGCGACGCCGATGAAGTCCCTCCTCGGGGGAGCAGCGTTGACGCCCGGTTCAACCTGATCAGGCGCGGACGTCCCTGGGCTCAGTCTCGCGCGCGCGGCTTGTGCACGAGCAGGAAGACCGAGCCGAAGAGCGGCGATCGCCATCGCGGGCATCGCGACCCCGAAGGACGCGCCATCGAGCAGCGCGAGTCCCGTCACCAGCGCGAGGGCGCAGAAGATCGCGATGCCTGCCGGCACCGAGACCGGATCGGAGGCGGGGCGTGTGGCCATCGTCGGACCCCTTGCGTTCGGAACCCTCTCCATCAAGGTGTCGGTCGGTTCCTGCCCCGGCTGAAGGAGGTTCGGGAACCGGGCACCGGCTCCCGCGCGTCGAACCTCCAACGAGGGACACGCGCCGACCCCGACCGAAGGAGTTCGCGATGCGGCGACCGGCTCGAACCATCCTCGCGATCGTCCTCGCGCTCTCGGCGCTCGCGATCGCGGCGTCCGCGGCGGTGGCCTCGGGCGGCTCGTCGGCGGCCCCTCCTCGCGCCGACGGCGGCACCCAAGGCCCCGCAAACATCGGCACGACCCCTCCGGTCCGCGCCTGCGGCACGCCGAACGTCCAGGGCGACGGTCCCGACGGCACCGTTTCGATCGACGTCTGCGACGACCCTGCCGCGGGCCGATGGAGCCGCACGTCGTGGTCCCCACGCCCGGGATGGTCGATGTGCATCCGATCCCGTTCCAGTCCTCGCACGTGGAGCCCGACGGACGGACGGTGCAGATGGACTTCGTCGCCGGCATCGAACCGTGTTCGGTCCTCGATCACGTCGACGTGCGGTACGGCGCGAACAGCGTGACGATCACGCTCTCCGAAGGCTCGGACCCCGCCGCCGGTCAGGTCGCGTGCATCATGATCGCCGAGTTCAAGCGCGTGATCGTCCACCTCGATCAGCCGCTCGGCGACCGCACGATCGTCGACGGCGCGAAGACCGGCATGCCCGGAGGGCTGAGGCACCGCCCGGTACGCTGCGAGCGTGCGTGCCGGGGCCATCCTCGTGGACTTCGACGGCACCGCCTGCCTGCACGACGCCGCGGAGCATCTGCTGATGCGGTTCGGTGACCCCTCGTGGTCGGACCTCGACCTGGCCTGGGCACGCGGCGAGATCGGGAGCCGCGACGTCATCTCCGCGCAATCCGCGATGCTCCGCGCACCCGTCGACGAGATGGTCGCCTACGTCCGCGAACACTGCCCGATCGATCCGACCCTCAGGCCTTTCGTGACATGGGCCCGGTCGCTCGGCGTGCCCGTCACGATCGTGTCGGACGGGTTCGGGCTCTACATCGCGCCGCTGCTCGAGGCCGCCGGCATCGAGGGCGTCGGCGTGATCACGAACGCATGGCGCGACGGTGCGATCTCGTTCCCGAACGGGCACGAGATCTGCGTGGGGTGCGGGACGTGCAAGATGGGCGCGGTCCTCGAGGCGCGCGACGCCCACGGCCCGGTCGCCTTCGTCGGCGAAGGCATCTCCGACCGGTACGGCGCGCTCTACGCCGACGTCACGTTCGCGAAGGACGCGCTGGTCGATATCTGCCGGCGCGACGGCGTGCCGTCCGTGGCCTGGACCGACTTCGACGACGTGCGCCGCCACCTGGAGTCCTCCGCCGAGCTGCCGGGCCCGGTCGCGCCGGAACGCTGCCCCGGATGGCAGCTCCCGTGAAGCTGCCCGAGGACCTCTCCGCTCGTGCAGGCGTCCTGCATGCACTCCGTGGTGATCTGGAACGAGCGGTGGCCGCGGGATTCGAACCCGCGAGGCGGTTGCCCACCTACACGCTTTCCAGGCGTGCCCCTTCGTCCGCTCGGGCAGGCCACCGGCGCGAGTCTACCGAGCCGGCTCCGGCCGCCCGCCGTCAGGTCAGCGCTGCGATCCGCTGCGACACGAACGTCGCGTATGCCTGGCGACCGCTCGGCCGCAGATGGAACCCGTCGCTGTAGAACCAGCCGGGGTGACCGACGCTGTAGTGGTACCAGTCGATCAGGTACGCGTTGCGGAAGTGACCCGCGCACTGCGCCAGCAGCGCGTTGTCGCTCGCCCGATACGCGCGCGGCACCTTCAGGTTCACCAGGAAGACGTTCCGGTCATGGCCCGCGGCACGGACCGCGGCGTAGCAGTCGGGCAGATCCACGGTCCCGTTCGTTCCCAATCCGATCACGACGTTCTTCGGCAGCTTCCCGAGTCGTTTCCAGTGATGGACGATCCCGACGATCAGATAGAACTGTCGCGACTCCACGGCGTCGACGATCCTGAAGCCGTGGTGCAGGAGGTCGACCTTCGCCCCGAGCATCACGGAGTCGCCGATCCCGAGCCGGCCGGGCCGCACCTGGGCGCCGGCCGCAGCGGGGAACAAGGCGCTCACGAGACCGGCGGCGATCAGGACGACGACGAAGAGACGACGAACGGGCATGTCCTCAGGGTAGCGGGCGGGCCCGGCTCCGCCCGCCCCTGGGGGCGATCAGCTCCCGTCCGCCGGCGCCTCCGGATCCAGCTCGAGCGCGGCGGAGTTCAGGCAGTAGCGGTCACCGGTCGGCCGGGGTCCGTCCGGGAACACGTGGCCGAGGTGGCCGCCGCACCGCGCGCAGTTGACCTCCGTGCGGACCATCCAGAGGCTCCGGTCCTCGTGGAGCTGGACGGCGCCCTCGTCGATCGGCTGCCAGAAGCTCGGCCACCCGGTCCCGGACTCGTACTTCGTCTCCGAGCTGAACAGCTCGGCTCCGCACCCGGCGCACCGATAGACGCCGGGCTCCTTCGTCGAGGCGTAGGCGCCCGTGAACGCCCGCTCGGTCCCCTTGTTCCGGAGCACCTCGAACTGCTGCGGGGTCAGCCGGTCACGCCACTCCTCCTCGGTCGTCGGGATGGGGTTGCCCTTCGGGTTCGTGGTCTCGGTCATGCGACACCTCCTGCCCCTTCGGTCTCGGTGGCGATGCCGCTCGTTACGAGGAGGGCGGGTACCCGGGGCCGTCCCGGCCTCGCTAGGCTCACCCGATGGACGGTGGGGGCTCCGTCGGTGGTCGGCTGCCGCTCGCACTGAGCGTCGCGATCGCGGTCCTGTCGTTCGCGGCGATCGTCCTCGCCGTGATCGCGAACGACCAGGTCGGGCTCCCGTTCACGATCGCGTCGTGCCTGGCGGCAGGCGTCGCGTTCGGCCCGATCGGCGCGCTCATCGTCCGCCGACGCGGGAACGCCGTGGGGTGGGCGCTCCTCGGGGTCGGTGGAGGGCTCGCGATCTCGATGGTCACGCTGCAGTACGGCATCGCGGCGGCGACCGGCACGATCGCGTTCCCCGCCTGGCAGTGGGTGACGTTGGTCAGCTTCTGGACCTGGTTGTTGACCGCCGGGGCGGCCGCGCTGCTCCTGCTGCTGTTCCCCACGGGAACCGTGCCGGGCCCCAGGTGGCGCGTCGTGCTGTGGGCGGTCGTGATCGGAACCGCCGGCAGCGCGCTCTTCGGCGTCATCAACCCCGTAGAGATGAACGCCTCGGAGTCCGCCGCCGTGTCGTTCCAGAACCCGGCGGGCATCGAGCGCTTCGGCGGCGCGATCTCCGCACTGGTCGCGATCTTCGGCGTCCTCGCGGTCGTCGGAGGGCTCCTGTGCATCGCGTCGCTGGTGGTCCGCTACCGGCGAGCGTCCCAGGACGATCGCGAGCGGATCAAGTGGCTCGCGTACGTGGCCGTGGCGGGGATCGTGTTCCTGCTGGTCGGCGAGCTGGTCAGCTCGGCCGCCGGCTGCTCGGTCGCGTGCGGGGACCTGGTGTTCGCCATCTTCTTCGCGGCGATCTCGATCGGCATCCCCGCCGCCGTGGGTGCGGCGATCCTCCGCCACGGCTTGTACGACATCGACGTCGTGATCCGAAAGACCATCATCGTTGCGGCGATCGCCGTCGTGTTCGTCCTGATCTACGCCCTGGTCGTCGGCGGCATCGGCGCGCTCGTCCAGAGCTCGAGCAACACCGCCCTGTCGTTCGTGGCCGCGGCCATCGTCGCCGTGTTGTTCCAGCCACTGCTGTCGCGGGCACGGCGGTTCGCCGACCTCGTGGTGTACGGGAAGCGGGCGACGCCGTACGAGGTGCTCGCCGAGTTCTCCGGCGTCATGGCCGGCATGCGTTCGAGCGAGGTGGTCCTGGACGAGATGGCTCGCGTCGTGGGCGAGGGGGCCGGCGCCACGACGGCGGAGGTGTGGCTGCGGCTGGAGCGAGAGCTGCACCTCGCCGCCGTCTGGCCGGAACCGATGCCACGGCCGGCGCCCGTGCTGCCGTTGACCGGCGCGGAGCTGCCGCCGATCCCCGCCGAGGTGGTCGTGCCCGTCCTGCAGCAGGAAGAGCTGCTGGGTGCGCTCACGCTGTCGATGCCCCCGTCGGAGCCCGCGACGGAGGCGACCCGGACGCTGCTCGCCGACCTGGGCAGCCAGGCGGGCCTGGTGCTGCGGAACGTGCGCTTGATCGAAGAGCTCCGCGCGTCTCGCAAGCGACTCGTCACGGCGCAGGACGAGGAGCGCCGGCGCTTGGAGCGGAACATCCACGACGGCGCCCAGCAACAGCTCGTCGCGCTCGGCCTCCGTCTTCGGCTGGCGGCCGGGACGGTCGACTCCGATCCGGCGGCGACGAAGCGGGCGCTCGCCGACCTGTCGACGGCGACCCAGGAAGCGCTCGATGACCTGCGCGACCTGGCCCGCGGGATCTACCCGCCGCTGCTGGCCGATCGTGGGCTGGCGGCCGCGCTCGAGTCGCAGGCGAAGAAGTCGCCGATCGATGTGCGGGTCTCCTCGGACGGGACGGGCCGCTACGCGCAGGAGGTCGAGGCGGCCGTGTACTTCTGTTCCCTCGAGGCGATGCAGAACGTCGCGAAGTACGCGAACGCGCGATCGGCGGCGGTTTCCCTCTCGCAGGAGGACGGTGTCCTCTCGTTCGCCGTGACGGACGACGGCGCCGGCTTCGACCCGAGCGAGACCGGGTACGGGACCGGACTGCAGGGGATGGCCGACCGTCTGTCGGCGCTCGGCGGTTCGCTCGAGGTCACGTCGGCGCCCGGCCACGGCACGACCGTGACCGGACACCTTCCCGTCTCGTGACGAGGCTCGCTCTCGACGAGCTCAGAGGCTCGGCAGCTTGAACCCGGACTTGGCGAGCACGTAGTCGCGCGACTCGGTCGCCATCCGCTGCACCGCGGGCCAGTCCACGTGGAGCAGCTCGCCGTCGCGCTTCATCACGCGGCCCGCGATGAGCACCGTGTCGACGTTGCCGGTGTCCATGCCCGTCACGACCGCGGTCGTCGGGTCGTTCAGCGGCGTGACGTTGAGCCGATCCGTGCGCAGCAGCGACGTCCGCCTGTTCCCCGGGGTCAGGGTCCCCACCTTCGCGTCGAGCCCGTTCGACTTCGCTCCCTCGATCGTGGCGCAGGCCAGGATCTCCCGCGTCAGCAACGGCGCCTTGCCCTCGGCGGTCGCCGATGCCCGTTGCAGGGTCAGCACCGAGCGCATCTGGTTGAACATGTCGTTCGGCACGTTGGTCTCGACGTCCACGCTGAGGCTGGCGTGAGGCCCCGATCGAGGAACTTCTGGATCGGCGGCATCCCGTGGCCCATCATCATCTCGACCGGCGAGCCAGCGAGACGGTGCCGCCGGTGTCGACGATCATCTGGATCTCGGTGTCGTTCAGCGTGGTGCAGTGGATGTAGGTGGTGTCGGGACCGAGGAGGCCGGCCTCCCCCATCTCCTGGAGCTTCGCGTCCTGCCCGTAGGTCCCCACACCCACGTGGGTCGTGATCCGCGCGCCCGTCTCTCGCGCGAGCTGCCAGTGGTCGCGCGTCACCTCGAAGTCCGTGAACTCCGGGCCCGGCGCGGCGAGGCGAGCGTGAGCAGCTGATCCGTGCGACGAGAAGTGCTCGGTCGCCGCTCGGACGAACCAGCTCGGCTGGCGCTCCTCCCACTTCCCCCACCAGGGGAACCCGTAGGCGAACACGGCGCGCATGCCCGAGTCCTCCAGCGCCTGGATCACCGCGTCGGTGTGGGCGGGCGAGTCCTGGATGTGGACCAGTCCAGGAGCGTGGTGATCCCCGCGTCGATGCGCCGAGCGCCGAGAGCAGGTCGCCGATGTACGCGTCCTCCGGGCGGAACGCCGGGCCAGCTTGTGCAGGACGAACGAGATGTAGCTGGATCTGCCCTCGAGCGGGACGTCTGTGCCGATGTTGCGCAGGAGCCCCTCCCAGATGTGTCGGTGGGAGTCGATGAACCCGGGCATCACGATCATGCCCGTCGCGTCGATCATCTCGGCGTCCGCCGCTGTCGAGGTCGCGACCGACCTCGACGATCGCGTCGCCGTCGATCAGGACGTCTGCGGTCGCGAAGTCGCCCACGTTCGGTCCAGCGCTGAGCACGGTCCCGCCTCGGATCAGCATCCTTCCCGTCGGCGCCACTCGCGAAGTCGAGCCCGTCGGTATGCTCGGAGAGCTCGGCACTTGGGCGGGCGGCTCCGACGATCCGGCGACGGGCCCGTTGTAGTTCCGCTTCGCGAGCTCCTTGATGTCGCTCGATCTGGACAGGAGATCCCGAGCAGCACGAGGACGCCGGTGATCTATCAGGCCGTGCTCGGCGCTCAGGCCCAGGAAGGGCAGCGCAGTGATGATGAGGCGAGCAGCACAGAGCCACGGCCGTCCCGAGAACGTCGCCCGCCCGCCGGACAGCGCAGCTCCGCCGAGCACCGCAGCCGTGATGCTGATCAGGCGTAGCTGTCGCCGATCTGCGCGTTGCCGATCCCCGTCGCGCCATCACGAAGAACGACGCGAGCGGCGGCGAACAGCGTCGTGACAGCACCAACGCCCGACGCGGACCCATCGGGTGCGACGCCGCTGCGTTTCGCCGAGCGCTCGTCGAACCCGGTCGTAGCGCACCTGCAGACCCGACCGTGGCGGGAGCCAGTAGTCTAGCGCGGCGGCTACCGCGGCGACGGCGATGAACGCGACCGGTGGGGCCGAACGCTCTTCAGGCCTGGTGAAGTCGCGATCGATGACGCGCCCGGCGTGTCTCGCAGCGTGAGCGAGATCCCGCTCAGGATGCTGAGAGTCGCCAGCGTAGCGATGATCGACGGGATCTTGAACCCGCGCACCAGGCCCGCGTTCGATCAGCCCGAGGGCCAGCCGCAGAGGAAGATCGCAACCAACCGAGCGGCGAGTAGGCCGGCGTCGGTCGGGCCGATCAGGAAAGAAGCGATCACCACGCCGAGGGTCGACCATCGCGCCCACCGAGAGGTCCAGGTAGCCGACCAGGAGCGCGTGCGTCTGCCCCATCGCCACGATCGCGAGCGGCACCGCGAGGAGCAGGATGCTCGTGAGTTGCGTGGTTGACGAACCCCGAGAATGCGCGTCGGTGTACGCAGACGGCGACGATCAGCAGCAGCTGCAGCACCACCGGCATCCACAGCGGAAGCGGACGATCTTCCGCCACTTGTTCGTGTCGCGGGCGTCGCGGAAGACCTTGCGGACAGCCAGTCTCGCTGGAGTCGAGACGGCTGCTCACGGGTGCTCGGACGCGGACGGGGCCTTGGCATCGCCGCGCCGAACGGCGAGCGGCCCGCCTTCGACGAGGCCCGGTCCGCGGACGATGGCCTCGACGATGCGGCGCTCGTCGAGATCGTCGCCGGGGATCTCCTCGAGATCTGGCCCGCGGGACATCACCAGCACCCTGTCGCACAGACCCGACGAGCTCGAGCGGGTCGCTCGACTTGACCAGCAGAGCGCTCCCGGCGTCGGTCCGCGAGCGCAAGCGCCTGGTAGATGTCGAAGCGGGACCCGACGTCGACGCCCTGGTCGGCTCGTAGGCGAGGATCACGGTCGGCTCCCTGAGGAACGTGCGCGAGACAGCCACCTTCTGCTGGTTCCCGCCCGAGAGGAACTCGACCGGCTGCTCGAGCGACGGCGTGCGGATCTTCGAGCCGGTCGACAGATCCTCCACCGCGACCGCGCTCCGCGCCGGCGGAGGAAGCCGAGCACGGCTGAAGCGGCGCAGCGTCTGGATCGTGGCGTTGACGCGCACGCCGAGCACCGGCATCAACGCCTCCGCTTGCGGTCGCCCGGGCAGCAGCATGATCCCGGCCGCACGGCCTCGTGCGTCGAGGTCAGCATCAGCTCCTTGCCGTCGCAGTCGACGCGGCCCGCGCGCGGCGGCTGCCGGCCGGCCAGGCAGTCGAAGAGCTCCGGCTGGCCGTTGCCCTTCGGCGCCCGCGATGCCCACGATCTCGCCGCGCTCCAGCGTGAAGCTGACGGGCCCGAAGGACTGGCCCTGGAGCCCGTCGACCACCAGCACCTCCGCGAGCTCGTCGTGCGTCGGCGACGGCGGGCGGGAACGCAGCCTCGAACGGACGACCGACGATCAGCTCGACCAGGGCAGCCTCCGTCGTGTCGCTCGCGTCGAAAGTCCCTCGGTTCCGGCCGTCGCGCAGGACCGTGATCCGATCCGCGACCTCGAGCACCTCCGGCAGGCGATGGCTCACGTACACCACGCCCATCCCTCGCTCGCGGCACGCAGCCACCGTGCGGTGCAGCGCCTCCACCTCGTCGGGTTCGAGCGCCGTGGTCGGCTCGTCCAGCAGCAGCACCTTCGGGTTCGGCCACGAGAGCCTTCGCCACCTCGAAGAGCTGCCGCTCGGCCAGCGTGAGGTAGCCCGCCGCGCGTCGGGGAAGAGCTCGAGGTCGAGGTCGAACTCCGCCTAGCAGTCGCCTCGCCCACCTCTTCCTCCGCCAGAAGCGCGGTCGTTGCTCCGGGAGGCGCCGACAGGTAGAGGTTGTTCTTGACCGGCTGCGCCAGGATCAGCGACGTGTCCTGATACGCCATCGCCAGGCCCAGCTTCCGAGCGAGCGCCGGTGAATCCCGTCGAAGGGCGTGCCCCCGATCCGGACCGTGCCCTGATCGGGGTCCACGAACCCGCTCGCGATCCCGAGGAGGGTCGACTTCCCGGAGCCGTTCTCGCCGACGAGCGCGTGCACCTCTCCGGCGCGGCAGTCGAAGCTGACGTCGCTCAGCGCTCGAACCGCTCCGAACTGCCTCGAGACACCACGCAGCTCGAGGACCAGGTCCCCGGTCGTCGACCCTCCTTCGGGATCGCTCTGACTCATCCGTTCGGGTACATCAGCGGCGAGCACGTTGTCCGGCACCAGCGAGGTGCCCGACACGGTCGGCGTCACCCAGTTCGGGTTGCAGTCGGTCGCCGTCACTTCCCGCATCACGTGCGGCACGATGATCTCCGGCGGGATCTTCGCTCCCTTGCAGCTTCATCATCGACGCCGTCACGGCGACCCGCGACTGGAAGTTGCCGCCGGCCGAGTACCAGATGTGGAAGTCGGGGTCGTCCATCTTCTTCCACGTCGCAGAACAGGTCTGCTCATCGGTCCGCATCGCGACCGTGAGCTTGCCCATCGGGATGCCCAGCTTCTTGTAGGCGTTGCAGCGCGTGTTCAGCCCGTCGGCGTACTCGTAGGCGTACCCCGCGATGTCCGGGTCCGTCGAGAGCCAGCCGCTGCACGTGCCTGCAGGGCGTACTTAGTTCTCCCAGTAGGTGTCGGCCGGACCGAGCGTCTTGATCGAGGGTTCAGCGCCTTCATGTAGCACTGCTGCCATCCGAGCGTACAGAGCGTTGCCCGGGCGTGCCGCCCATCAGCGCCGACCGTGCCTGTTCCGACCCCGTCGTTGATCACGTCGGCGAAGCTCTTGCCCAGCGCGCAGAGGTCCTCGCCGACGACGGTGAGGTAGTCCTTCCCCGGTACGAGAGCTCCCTCTTGGCCGGGCAGGCCCACCCATCCCGCCGAGTACGTGCGTGTACGGGATCCCGGCGTCCTTCGCATCGAGGATCGCGTTGTCGAAGTTCGTGCCCTGGTCGGGATAGCCGATGATGAAGGTGGCGCCCGCCTGGATCAGGTACTCGATGTCGTTGGCGGCGACCGCCGGGTTCGTGTCCCAGTGCGCGTCACGGAACAGCATCTTGCCGATCTGCGGGATAGGTCAGCGCCTGGAGGATCGCCTCCATGCGGGTGACGTGGCGCCAGACGTTGTCAGACCGCCGCCGTCAGCGTATCCCATGACCTCCTTGCCACCGGTGCCCGGTGTCGCAGTGCGTCGCGTTGTAGCACTCCATCGCCTTGTCGATGGTCGCCTGGTCGAGGTTCTGGTTCGCGCGCGCGATCGCGGCCAGGACGATGGCCGGCGCGTTCGTCACGGGTCCCATCGCCTTCGTCACGAGCGCCGGGTCCGCGTTCGTGCTCTCGCCGTACTGCGCCAGCGGCCCGCGTGCCGCTGGTCGACGCGCCGGGGCCGGATCCGCGTCTCCGCGATGACTCGCTGCCGCTGCTGCATGCGGCCACCACCGTCGCGAGCAGCACGACGACGGCGCCGATCTTGAAGCGTCGCATGTGGCTCCTCTCTCTTGGTCGATGCTGCCTCGCTGCCCGGTGGTCGCTCGGACCCTCCGATACGCGTCTGCTTCCTCGTGGCCTCCTTCCTCATCACGATCCGTCGCCGGTGGTAGCGCCTGCCGCCACCGCGACCGGCTGCTTCCGCTCTCGCAGCACCTGCTCCACACCTCGGATGATCCGGTCCCCGGACACGAGCATCCCGCCGATGATCACGAGCCCGAAGACCACGAATTGGAGCGCCGTGGGCAAGCCCATGACCCGCATCATCTGGTTCAGCCCCGCCAGGAAGAACGCCGCCGCCCACGTCGACAGCGGGCTCGCCAGTCCACCCGAGAGCGACGCCCCACCGATCACCACCGCGGCGATCGGACCGAGGAGGTAGGGAGCCCCGATCGTGGTGCTCACGCTGCCGAGATACGCAGCGAGCAGGACCCGGCGATCCCGTAGAAGACCGCCGCGACGACGTAGGCAGAGATCTGGTTCAGGTTGACGCGCAAGCCGGCGATCCACGAGGCCGTGGGGTTCGCGCCGACCACTTGGAACCGTCGGCCGACCGTCGTGAAGCGGAACACGACGACCAGCAGGAGCGTGAGCGATCACCCCGACCCAGAAGATCCGAGTCACGCCGAGGAACCGCGCCGTCGTCCATGCAGCGAGCCCGTCGGGACCGGCGTCTGGACCGCGACGTCGGAGTAATAGCGCAGCGCGATGCCGCTCACGATCTGGCCGACCGCCAAGCGTGACGATCAACGCGTTGAGGCCCTAGCCCGCCGATGAGGAGCCCGTTGACCAAACCGACCAGCGCCGACAGCACTAGCGCGATCGCGATCGCGGTCCACGATCCGCTCGTCGGACCCGTGCGCCGACGCCGACCATCACGACCTACGCCAGCGTGAGGGTGCCGGGCACGCTGAGGTCGATGCCGCCGGTCATGATCACCAACATCTGACCGAGCGCCGCGATGGCGAGGAACGTGTCGAAGGGCGCGATCGCGTTCAGCCCGGGCCCTCGAAGCGTCGCCGGCGCCCAGATCGTGGCCACGACCACGAGGAGCGACGAGCGCGATGTAGACCGGCATGTAGCGCGACGCCACGACGAACGAGGTGAGCGCTCGACGACGGAGCGCGGACGTCACTCATCGCGCCGGCTCCTCGCCGAGCGCGCCGACGACGAGACCAGCGCCCGCGGCCACCCGCTCCCGCGCCGCCGCCGCCAAGCGCGCGCGCACGCTGCACGTCAGCTTCGAGCGCGCCGCTCCGCATCACGACGCGTCCGTCCACGAACACCCAGTCGACGTTCGAGGTGTCCATGCCCCACACGACCGCGCCGATCGGATCGTTGACGGGGAAGACGTTGGGGCGGTCCGCGCGCAGCACGATCACATCGGCTCGCATGCCCGGCGCGAGCGATCCCGGTCACGCCCTCCCATCCCGCCACGCGGCTCCGTCGACCGTCGCGTACCGGATGACGTCCCGGGTGCTCATCAGTCGCGGAACGCCGGCCTTCCCCGCCAGCTTGCGGTCGAACACCGTCGCGTGCTGCAACGAGATCGTCGCCCGCATCTGCGCGAACATGTCCCCGGGCGTCACGCGTTCGTCGTCGATCCCCAGCCCGGGCCGGATGTCACGGTCGATCAGGCGCTGGATCGGCGTCGCCCGCGAGCCCGCGCGCGGTCTCGCTCGAGGGCGCGATCGAGACCGACGCGCCTGAGGCCGCGACGGCGTCCGCATCCGCGTCGTCGAGCCCGGAGGGATGCACGAGCGTCACGTCCTCACCCATGAGCCCGCTCCCGCCCGCGTCGGCGATGACGCTCGCGCCGACGGTCTTCGGCTCCACGTGGAGGTGGATCCGCATCCCCAGCTCCCGTGCCGCCGCCCACGCGTCGGCGATCCCACCGGAGGCGCCGTGGTCGGCGAGCACCGAGCCGAACGCCACCCGGGTGGACGGCCCGGCCGCGTCGCGCAGCCGCGTCGAGCGCCGAACGGTCCGGTCCGTGGACCAGCACCGTGCGCGATCCGGCGTCGGCGTGCGCTTGGAGGGCCGCCTCCGCGAGACCGTCGGCCGGCCCGGGGAGCGTCCAGTCGACGACGGTCGTGATCCCGGCCTCGGCCGCGCCGAGGAGTCCGATGAGGGTTGCGGCGTAGATGTCGTCGGGCGAGAAGTGGTCCGCCGCTCGCTCGACGGCCTCGGCCTCGCTCGGCGCGCCGTCGCCGAGGTTGCGGAACAGCGATGTCCACGTGTGGCGATGCGTGTCCACGAAGCCGGGCATGACGATCGTGCCCGTCACGTCGACCCGCTCGGCGTCTCGCGGGATGGATCCCGGGCCCGACCTCGGCCACCACGTCGTCGTCGATGAGGACGTCCGCCTGCGTGGAAGTTCGGGGTCCTCGCGCCCAGGGTGAGGACGCATCCACCGCTGAGCAGCGTCCTCAACGCCACGTGCCCCCCTCGCCTCCGGCCGACCGCACTTTCCCGTGCATACGGTCGGACGGGTTCCTGCGGTCGGGAGATCCGGCGTTCCTCCGCTCGATCCCGATCATCGCGACTGGAAGGTCGGTGCCCCTCACCGTTCAGGGACACTACATATCCGGCCCCGAGCTTTGCCAGCCAGTGGCCCGACCGAGCCACAACCCCTCTCACCAGGTATGTCTCTGCGCTGCCCGCATCTGACGAGCGACGCCGCCGCGCACAGCAGCGCTGAACACCACACGCCATCTTGTAGTGTCACTGATGCCGAGGGCGGCCGGTCCGACCGGTATCCTGCGCCCAACGACCGCATCGAGGTGCTGTGGCCGGGGAGCTCGAAGACATCGGAACCAAGCTCCGCGAGGAGCGAGATCGGATCGGGATCAGCCAGCGTGAGCTCGCCCGACGGATCGGCCTGTCGGCCAGCATGATCTCCCAGATCGAGTCGGGCCAATCCAAACCGTCGGTCAGCACGCTCTACGCGATCGTGACGGAGCTCGGCGTCTCGGTGGACGACATCTTCAGGGGCGCGAACGGCGTCGCGGAGGAGCAGGGAACGACCGGCGGCCCGGTGCCGGACCGCGTCACCCACCACGGTCCGCTCGTTCGGCTCGAGGATCGGCACGTGATCGAGCTCGACTCGCGGGTCCGATGGGAGCGTCTGACCAGCCACCAACACGAGGACGTCGACTTCATGGAGGTCGTGTACGACGTGGGCGGCGCCTCGGCGTCCGACGAGAAGATGATGCGTCACCCCGGGCGCGAATACGGCCTCGTGCTGGAGGGCCAGCTGGGCGTCCTGCTCGGGTTCGACCGGTACTCGCTCGGCCCGGGCGATTCGATCGCCTTCGACTCGACGCAGCCCCACCGCCTCTGGAACGAAGGCGACGTGCCGGTGCGGGGGATCTGGTTCGTCGTCGGCCGAGCGGGGTAGGCCGGCGACGAAGGCCGCCCGGCGCGGATGCGCCGGGAACGGCCAGTGGCGGAGGCGGCGTGATTCGAACACGCGAGGGGTGGATTAGACCCCTAACCGCTTTCGAGGCGGTCCCGTTCGTCCGCTCCGGCACGCCTCCGTCGGCGAGTCTAGCAAGAGGCCCCGGGTGGCTCGGGTCGCGGCGACGTGCCACGATGTGCGCCGGGAGGATCGAGTGGACGAACACACGCTGGCGGACCTGCCGCTGTTCAGCACCCTGTCGAAGAAGGAGCGCAAGCGCGTGGCGCGCTGGGCCGACGAGGTGGACATCGCGGAGGGGTACCACCTGCTGAACGAAGGCGCGTTCCCGTACGAGTTCTACGTGATCCTCGAGGGAGACGTGGCCGTGACGAGGGACGGCGAGACGCTCGCGACGCTCGGGCGCGGCGACATCGTCGGCGAGATCGCGCTCCTCGAGCACGAACGTCGGACGGCGACGGTCGTCGCAGCCTCGCCGGTCCGCGTGGCCGTCATGACCCGGCCGAGCTTCGACGAGATGCGCGCCGAGATGCCGGACGTGGCGACCCGCATCGAGGAGACGGCGCGCGCCAGGCTCAGCCGCTGACGCGCCGCTCCCGGAAGAAGTCGCGCAGCAGATCCCCGCACGCCTCGGCGAGCACGCCCCCGGTCAGCTCGGGCGCATGGTTCAGCCGCGGATCGCGGACGAGGTCGCCGAGCGAGCCCGCGAACCCGGCCTTCGGATCCGCCGCCCCGAACACCACCCGGTCCAGGCGCGCGAGCACCATCGCGCCGGCACACATCGCGCACGGCTCGAGCGTCACGTAGAGGGTGCACCCCTCGAGCCGCCACGACCCCGACGCCCGGGACGCGTCGCGGAGCGCGAGGATCTCGGCGTGCGCGGTCGGATCCTGCCGGAGCTCGCGTTCGTTGCCGGCGGCGGCGATCTCGTCGTCGCCGCGCACGATCACGCACCCGATCGGGACGTCGCCGTGCGCCTCGCGCGGTCCGCGCCATCTCCAGCGCGCGGCCCATCCGATCGTCGTCAGTACGCATCGATCTCGAGGAGTCGCTCGTCGCTGATCCCGAAGTGGTGCGCGACCTCGTGCGCGACGGTCCGCGCGACCTGCCGCTGCACCCGACGCTCGTCGGTCCCCGCGACCCGCATGATCGTCGCGCGGTAGAGCGTGATCGTGTCGGGCAGGACGTTCGTGTAGCCGGCGCCGCGCCGCGACAACGGGATGCCGTGGTAGAGGCCGAGCAGTCCGGGTTGGCCGGGCGGCGGCACGTCCTCGACCAGCACCTCCACGTTGTCCATCGCGTCGAGGACCCACGCCGGCAACCCATCGATCGCGTCGGCGACGAGCTCTTCGAACCTGCTGCGCGTGATGGACATCGCCGGCCAGCGTAGCCGGTGGCTTCCGGTACATTCGCCCCATGCCGGGCGCGCTCCGCACGGACCTCTACGAGCTCAACATGGCGGTGAGCTACCTGCGGCGCGACATGACCGGCCAGGCGACCTTCAGCCTGTTCGTGCGGGGGGTCCCGAAACAGCGTGGCTTCCTCGTCGCCGCCGGACTGGAGCGATGCCTCGACTACCTCGAGGGGTTCTCGTTCGCGGAGGAGGATCTGGCCTACCTCGGCTCGATCGGGTTCGACGAACGCGCGCTGGCGGACCTCGCGCCGCTGCGGTTCGACGGCGACGTCTGGGCCATGCCGGAGGGGACGATCGTGCACGGCGGCGAGCCGATCATGGAGGTCAGCGCCTCGATCCCGGTGGCGCAGCTGGTCGAGAGCTCGCTGCTGAACCAGATCACGCTCCACACCGACGATCGCCTCGAAGGCGGCGCGGTACGTCATCGCCGCCGACGGCAAGGGCGCTCGTCGACTTCGCGCTCCGGCGGGCGCACGGCATCGAGGCGGCGGCCGCCGTCGCGCGCGTGTCCGCGATCGTCGGCTTCGCGGCGACCTCGAACGTCGACGCCGCGCGTCAGCTGGGTCTCCCGGTCGCCGGCACGATGGCGCATTCCTTCGTCGAGGCGTTCGACTCCGAGGAAGAGGCGTTCCGCGCGTTCGCGAAGGACCACCCGGCCCGCACGACGTTCCTGGTGGACACGTACGACACGCCGAACGGCGTCCGCAACGCGATCGCGATCGCCCGCGAGCTGGGGATCGCGGACGGGATCGGCGTGCGCCTGGACAGCGGCAACCTCGATCAGCTGGCGCGCGAGGCGCGCGCGATCCTCGACGAGGCGGGATTCCCGAACGCGCGCATCTTCGCCAGCGGCGGGCTGGACGAGCACGAGGTCGCCGAGCTGGTGCGCGGCGGCGCGCCGGTGGACGCGTTCGGCATCGGCACGCAGCTCGGGGTCTCGGCCGACGCGCCCTACGTCGATACCGTCTACAAGCTGGTCGAGTACGACGGCAGGCCGGCGATGAAGCTGTCGGCCGCGAAAGCGACCGCGCCCGGCCCCAAACAGGTGTGGCGGGGCGAGGACGATCTGCTCGCGTTGCGCGACGAGGCCGCGCCCGGACCGGGTCAGCGACCGTTGCTGGAGCCGGTGATGCGGGCGGGACGGCGCGTGGCCCCCGATCCGTCGATCGCGCGCATGCGGGAACGGTTCCGTTCGGATCTCGAGCGGCTGCCCGCGAAGGCGAAGCGGCTCGCGCACGCCGAGCACGTGCACGTGCGGCACTCCGACGCGCTCACGGCGCTCACGCGCGAGACGACCGAGGACGCGCTGCTGCGGGCGGGCCTGCGCGAACGCCGCGGCAGCGACTGATCAGGCGGTCGGGAGCCAGGCCGGCCGCGACGCTTCGAACGCGTCGATCTCGGCCGTGTGGCGCATCGTGAGGCCGATGTCGTCGAGCCCTTCCAGCAACCGCCATCGCGTGAACTGCTCCATGTCGAACACCTCGTCGATCCCGGGAGCGCGCACCATCAGCTCGTCCAGATCGACCACGATCGTGGTGGTGGGGTCGTCGAGCACCGCGTCCATCAGCGCGCGGACCGACTCCTCGCGGAGCTCGACCGGGAGCAGGCCGATCTTCAGGCAGTTGTTGCGGAAGATGTCCGCGAAGCTCGGCGCCACGACCGCCCGGAACCCGTGGTCCTCGATCGCCCACGGCGCGTGCTCGCGGCTCGAGCCGCATCCGAAGTTCGCGCCCGCGAGCAGGATCGTGGCGCCGTCGAACCGATGATCGTTCAGCACGAAGTCCGGGTCCTTGCGCCATTCGTCGAACAGGTACGCGCCGAAGCCCGTCCGCTCGATCCGCTTCAGGTACTGGGCCGGGATGATCTGGTCCGTGTCGACGTCGGCGCGATCCAGCGGCAGCGCCGTCCCTTCGATCCGAACGATCGGTTCCATCTCAGAGGTCCTCCGGGGTCGTGAAGTGCCCGGCGATCGCGGTGGCGGCCGCCACGCGCGGGCTGACCAGATGCGTGCGGCCGCCCTTGCCCTGCCGTCCCTCGAAGTTGCGGTTCGACGTGGACGCGGATCGGTCGCCGGGTCCGAGGATGTCCGGGTTCATCCCGAGGCACATCGAGCAGCCGGCGCCGCGCCACTCGAACCCGGCGTCCGTGAAGATCCGGTCGAGCCCTTCCCGCTCCGCTTGCAGCTTCACGGCGACGGACCCCGGCACGACCAGCGCGCGGAGTCCCTCGGCCACCCTTCGCCCACGCACCACATCGGCGGCGACCCGCAGATCCTCGAGCCGCGAGTTCGTGCACGAGCCGATGAAGATCGTGTCCGGCCGGACCTCGCGCATGGCCGTGCCGGGCTCGAGCGCCATGTACCGGAGCGCGCGTTCGGCCGCCTCGCGCTTCGCGGGCTCCAACGCGGCCGGGTCCGGCACGACGCCGTCGATCGTGACCGACTGCGCCGGGTTCGTGCCCCAGCTCACGTACGGGCGCAGGCTCGACGCGTCGATCGCGACCTCCGCGTCGAAGACCGCGTCGTCGTCCGAGCGCAGCGTGCGCCAGTGGTCCACGGCGGCCTCCCACGCGGCCTCGCGGGGCGCGTGCGGCCGGCCTTCCACGTAGGCGAACGTCGTGTCGTCGGGCGCGACCATGCCGGCGCGCGCACCGCCTTCGATCGACATGTTGCAGACCGTCATCCGGCCCTCCATCGAGAGCGCGCGGATCACCGGACCGCGGTACTCGATCACGTGCCCGGCGCCGCCGCCCGTCCCGATCGTCGCGATGATCGCCAGGATGATGTCCTTCGCGCTGCAGTCCGCGGGGAGGTCGCCGTCGACCGTGACGGCCATCCACTTCGGCTTGGACTGGGGCAGGGTCTGGGTGGCGAGGACGTGCTCCACCTCGGAGGTCCCGATCCCGATCGCGAGCGCGCCGAACGCGCCGTGCGTGGACGTGTGCGAATCGCCGCAGACGATCGTCATGCCCGGCTGCGTGTAGCCCATCTCCGGCCCGATCACGTGCACGATCCCCTGTCCCGCGCCGCCCCACGGGTACAGGGTGATGTCGAACTCCTCCGCGTTGTGTCGGAGCGCCTCCATCTGGCGCGCGCTGATCTCGTCCGTGACGGGACCGTCCGTCGTGGGCACGTTGTGGTCCATCGTCGCGACGGTGAGATCGGGCCGACGGACGCTCCGGCCGCCCAGGCGGAGCCCGTCGAACGCCTGCGCGCTCGTCACCTCGTGGACGAGGTGCAGGTCGACGTACAGCAGATCGGGCTCGCCGTCCGCTCGACGGACGACGTGCTCCTCCCAGACCTTCTCCGCGAGCGTCCCGCCCATCCCCGGCCTTCCCTCGACGGTCGTGTCCAGAGTTCCATATAATGGACCAGTGAGTCCGGTATATGGAATATCCCGGGGAGCGTAGCAGAGCGATGGCAACCGTGCGTACCGAGGTCGGGGTCCTGGATCGGTGCGTCGCGATCCTGCGCGCCGTCGAGGCCGGCCATCGGTCGTTCGCCGCGATCGCGGCCGCGACGGACCTCACCCGCCCGACGGCGCACCGGTTGCTCCGCTCCCTCGAGCAGCACGGCCTCGTGCTCCAGGCCGACGGCGTCGGCTACGTGCTCGGTCCGGGGCTGCTGGGTCTCGCGGCGGCCGCGCGAGCGGACCTGCCGCTCCGCGAGCTCGCGCGCCCGGCCCTCGAACGGCTCGCGGCCGCCACCGGCGAGAGCGCGCAGCTGTACGTCCGCGACGGCGACCGCCGGATCTGCGTCGACACGGTCGACTCCGATCAGGAGCTCCGCACGATCGTCGACGTCGGCGCGGCGCTCCCCCTGACGAAGGGATCGGCCGGGAAGGTCCTGCTCGCCTGGTCCGCGCAGGACGCGAGCGCGGACCCGCTCGCGGCGCACCTCGCCGCGGTCCGTCGGCGGGGCTGGGCGGAGAGCCACGGTGAGCGCGAGACCGGCGTCGCCTCGATCAGCGCGCCGGTGCTGGGACCCGATGGAGCGATCCTCGCCGCGGTCTCGGTCTCCGCGCCGGAGAGCCGGCTGGGGCCGGCCCGGGTCCGCCGCGCGGCGCCGGCCGTCACCCGGGCGGCGCGAGACGTGGAGCGGGCGCTGGCGGGCGATCGGAGCCCAGGAGACCGCTGAACAGACCGCTGAACGCGGCTACCAGGCGTAGGCCTCGGGCGCGGAACCGCCCGGCCCGGGGAAGATCTCATCGAGCCTGCGGAGCACGTCCTCCGAGAGCTTGATCGTCATCGCTCGCATCGAGCCGAGCAGCTGTTCCTCGGTGCGGGGACCGATGATCGGCGCCGTCACCGCCGGCTGGTGCAGCAGCCACGCGAGCGCGACGTCGGCCGGTCGCTCCCCCAGCTCCTTGCAGAGCGCTTCCCACCGTTCGAGCTGCAACCGGTTGATCTCGATCTCCTCCAGCATGTAGCCCTGCGAGCGGCGCCCCTCCGTCACCTTCTCGAGCGCGCCCGAGAGCAGACCGCCGGCGAGCGGGCTGTACGGGATCATGCCCATGCCGTACTCGGCGATCGCGGGGATCACCTCGAGCTCGACGGTCCGCTCGAGCAGGTTGTAGATCGACTGCTCCGTCGCGAGGCCGAGCGAGTGTCGCCAGTTCGCGATCTCGTTCGCGCGCGCGATGTGCCAGCCGGCGAAGTTCGACGAGCCGACGTAGAGGATCTTCCCCTGGAGCTTCAGCTGATCCATCGCCTCCCAGATCTCGTCCCACCACGCGGCACGGTCGATGTGGTGCATCTGATAGAGGTCGATGCGGTCCGTCTGGAGCCGATCGAGCGACGCCTCGCACTGGTGGATGATCGAGTACTTCGACAGGCGCGATTCGTTCGGCCAGTCGCCCATCGTGCCGAACACCTTCGTGGCGAGCACGACCTCGTCGCGGCGATGGCTCCCCTTCGCGAACCAGCGCCCGATGATCTCCTCGGTCGCTCCCACGCCCAGGTGGCGTCCGTAGACGTTCGCGGTGTCGAAGAAGTTCACGCCGTGGGCGAGCGCCGCGTCCATGATCGTGTGGCTGTCGGCCTCGGGGGTGTGCGGCCCGAAGTTCATGGTGCCGAGGCACACGCGGCTCACGACGAGACCGAGGTGTCCGACGTGGGTGTACTCCATGCGACCGAGTCTACGGCGCGCCCGCGTACCCTTCGCGCATGGAGCCAACGCCGGTCGGCCCGGCCCCATGGAGGGAGGTCTTCCGCGGGGCGCGCGGGCGCCTGGTGGTGGGGTTGGTGTTGCTCGAAACCCTCGTCGCCGTGCACATCCTGGTCGTCGCGGCGGTCATGCCGTCGGTCCTGCGCGACCTCGGACACCTGCCCCTGTACGGGTGGAGCTTCACGGCCGCGGCGCTCGCGCAGTTCGGCGCGATCCCGGTGGCGGGCGCCGCGGTCGACCGCTTCGGGCCCCGTCGGGTGCTGCTGATCACGGCGACCGTCTACCTGACCGGCCTGCTGATCTCCGCGCTGGCCCCGACGATGCAGGTCCTGATCGCCGGGCGGTTCCTCCAGGGAGCGGCGGGCGGCGCCGGCTACGCGCTCTCGTTGGGCGCCGTGGCGAAGACCCTGCCGGTGGAGATCCGGCCGCGCGTCCTCGCGCTCCTGGCCACGGCGTGGCTGTTGCCGGGGTTGCTCGGGCCGCCGCTCGGCGCCCTGCTCGCCAGCACGGTCGGCTGGCGATGGGCCTTCATCGTGCCGATCCCGCTGCTGGTCGCTCGCCGTCGTCCTCGTGCTCCCGGTGTTGAGCGGCATCGGCGATCCGGACGCGCCGAGGCCGCCGGTCCTTCGACCGATCGTCCTGATGCTCGGCGCGGCGCTCCTGCTCGCCGGGCTGAGCGGCAACGTCGCCCCGGTCGGTCGCGCTGGTCCTGGTCGGTGGGGTCGTGACGGTGGTGGCGCTCCGGGGCATCGTGCCGGCGGGCACGTTCCTCGCGCGCCGCGGCGTGCCGGCGGCCGCGCTCGCGGCGTTCCTGCTCTCCGCGGCGTTCGTCGCCGCGGATTCCTACACGCCGCTGATGCTGACGAACATCCGCGGCACCTCGGTCCTCGCGGCCGGGCTGGCGCTGACGGTCGCGGCGATCACGTGGCCGGCCGGTTCCTGGTGGCAATCGCGCCAGGCGGGCCGGATGCGGGCGGGGACGCTGGTCATCCTCGGCGACGCGATGCTGGTCACCGGCGTCACCGCGCTCGCCGCGGTGCTGGCGGGCGGGCCCCTCGCCCTCGCGTACATCGGCTGGGCGATCGCCGGCTTCGGGATGGGCGTCGCCTACCCGACGGTCCCCCTCGCGGTGATGGCACGAGCCGAAGCCGGACGCGAGGCCGCCGAGCTCTCGCCGACGCTCCTGATGGACATGCTGGGCATCGCGGCCGGCGCCGGGTTCGGTGGCGCCGCGATCGCGTTCGCCGCCTCCTCGAACGCGACGCTGCGGAGCGGGATCGCGGGCGCGTTCGCGGTGTCGTTGCTCGCCGTCGCTCATCCTGCTGGGGGTCGGCGCGAGGATCGATCCGTCGCGGTGATGGATGGGTGGCGCGCCGGGAGGGAGTCGAACCCCCAACCTTCTGATCCGTAGTCAGATGCTCTATCCATTGAGCTACCGGCGCCGGAACGCGAGTCTAACAGTGGCCCTCCGGCGGCCTTCCGCAGCACCCGGAGACCCGTCGCGGAGGGGTCCTTCGGCCCGGGTTCGGCCCCGATCGTCGCGCTAGCGTCGCTCCAGGAAGGACGAGGAGGCGAACGCGATGTACGGCCACCTGATGCGCACCCGGTTCACCCTCGAGCAGGTCACGGCGGTCGCCGCGGTGCTCGAGATCGACCTCGAGGACGAGGCGTTCACGCTGGACGATCTCCGGCGAGGCATGGACGTCGAGCTGGAGCACGGCTCACGCGATCCCCGGACGAACGTCACCAACGACGACCCCGTCCTGACGGGGAAGATCGCGCTGGCGCACCTCCGGGAGATGCCGGACTACTACAGGCGTCTGGACGTGATGGAGCACGGTGCGTGATGTTCGCTCGGTACTTCGTCGAGCTGCAGCTCCCGTTCGAACGGGTACGGGATGCATTGACCCGGTCGCCCGAGGAGTGGCTCCCGGGCATCGCCCGCCGGGCGGATGACACGAGCCAGGTGCTCCTCACCGAAGTGGGCTTCGGCGCTCGCGAGCGGATCGACCGGACGGTCGCGATCCGGTTCCAGGAGCCGGTCGTGATGCCGACGAAGGCGATCCTGCCGATGCACTGGGAGGATCGGAGCGCCGGCGGCCTCTTCCCGTCGATGGACGCCGATCTGGAGGTGGCCCCGATCGGACCGAGCCGCACACAGCTCGCGATCAGCGCCCGGTACCGCCCGCCGCTCGGCGCGCTCGGTCGGGTGATCGATCGGGCCGTCCTGCACCGCGTGGCCGAGGCGACGCTCAAGGACTTCGTCGACGGGGTCGCCGCCGCCCTGACGGCGGGATCGGCCGTCTAACCTCCCGGCGCGCCGACCGGCAGGGGGTGGCGGTGTGACCACCGCGACGCGAGCTTCTGGATCCGGCGGTGGCGCGGAGGGAGTGCGATCGCCAACGGTGCTCGTCCTCCTCGGCGGACCCGGAAGAACCACCACTTGCCGAGCTCCGCCAGCGTCAGGTACGAGACCACGAAAGCGCCGACGATCAGCAGGAACGACACCGGCGGGGGCGTGAAGCCGAACGCGCGCGCCAACGGCCGGATGTACGGGATCACGACGGCGGCGACCGCGCACGAGAGGGTCATCACCAGCTGGGTCCGGCTCGGACGGCTCCGGAAGAACGGCACGCGTCTCGTACGGATCACGAAGATCACGAACGTCTGCGTGGCGAGCGACTCCACGAACCACCCCGTTTGGAAGAGCGACGGTCCGGCGTGGAACACGCGCAACATCACGGCGAACGTCGCGAAGTCGAACAGCGAGCTGATCGGCCCGAAGAACATCATGAATCGGCGGATCGAACGGGTGTCCCAGTGCGCGGGACGTTCGAGCATCTCGGGATCCACGCGGTCGGTCGGGATCGTGGTCTGGCTCGTGTCATAGAGCAGGTTGTTCAGCAGGATCTGGCTCGGCAGCATCGGCAGGAACGACAGGAAGGCGGAGGCCACCGCCGCGCTGAACATGTTGCCGAAGTTCGAGGAGGTGGCCATCAGGATGTACTTGATCGTGTTCGCGAACACGCGGCGGCCCTCCACGACCCCGTCCGCGAGCGTGCCGAGGTCTTTGCGGAGCAGCAGGATGTCGGCCGCGTCCTTCGCGACGTCCGTCGCCGAGTCGACGCTGATCCCGACGTCCGCATCGTGCAGCGCGACCGCATCGTTCACCCCGTCGCCCATGTACCCGACGTCGAGGCCACGGTTGCGGGCGAGACGGATCACCCGAGACTTCTGCTCGGGCGTGACCCTCGCGAAGATCGTGGTGCTGTCGATCGCCGACGCCAGCTCCTCGTCGGTCATGGCTTCCATCTGCGCGCCGTCGAGCGTGCCGTGCACGGTCGACGCCGAGATCGCACGCAGACCTTGCCGGCGACCCTGACGTTGTCCCCCGTCACGATCCGCACCGCGATCCCGAGGTCCTTCAGTCGCGCGAGGGAGGCCGCGGCGTCGGGTTTCGGCGGGTCCGCGAAGGTCAGGAAGCCCGCGAGCTCCAGATCGTGCTCGTCCTCGGGGTCCACGCGCTCCAGGCCGGTGGCGTCCCGCGTCGCGACGCCGACGACACGAAAGCCCGGCCTCGAAGGCTCCGTCGAGGAACGCCATGGCCTCCGGTGGGGCATCCGGGCAGGCACGCAGGACGGACTCGGGTGCGCCCTTCGAGATGATCCGTCGACCGTCGGGCGCGTCGACCAGCACCGACATCATCCGGCGCTCGTAGTCGAACGCGGCCGTATCGAGCCGCGTCACCGCGTCGACCTCCGCACGCGGGAGGTCCGGCGCCAGCCACAACGCTTGATCCAGGGGGCTCCCTCCGGTCGGCACACCGTCCTCGACCACGACGTCGCTGCACTCGAGACCGAGGACCAGCACGCAGATCCGAATGCGTTCCCGTGGGGATCCACCGCATCCTCGAACGTGATCGTGCCCTCGCGTGAGGGTGCCGGTCTTGTCCGTGAAGAGCACCTCGATGTTGCCGAAGTCCTCGATCGCCACCAACCGGCGCACCAAGACACCGCGCTGGGCCATCCGCTTCGCGCCGACGGCCAGGCTGATCGTCACGATCGCGGGCAGCAGCTCGGGCGTCAGCCCGACGGCGATCGCGAGGGAGAACAGCACGGCATCGATCGGCGGCCGGCCGATCGCCACGTTGATCACGAAGATCGCGATCACGAGGACCGCGGTGATGCGGACGAGCAGCTTGCCGAACTCGCGGAGTCCCCGCTGGAACGACGTCTCCGGCTGACGCTCGCCCAGACGAACCGCGATCGCCCCGAACTCCGTCGCCGAACCCGTGCGCACGACGACGGCCTTGGCCGTGCCCGAACGCACGATCGTGCCCATGAAACCGCAGCTCGGGAGGTCGATCGGTGAGGAGACCTCCTCGATGGGCTCGACGTGCTTCTCAGCCGGCATCGACTCTCCGCTCAAGCACCGATTCGTCGGCCGTGAAGCGATCGACCGAGAGGAGCCGAACGTCCGCCGGCACGACGTTCCCGATCGAGAGCAGGACGACGTCTCCGGGGACCAGCAGGGTTACGTCGATCGTCCTCGGCGCACCGTCCCGGAACACCGTGGTCGTGTGATGGATCTGATCGTGGAGTTCCTCGATCGCCCGCTCGGAGCGGAACTCGTTGTAGAAGCCGAGCCCTACCGAGAGCACGACCATCACGACGATGATCCCCGCGTCGGTGACCTGGCCCGTGATACCCGAGACGATCGCGGCGGCCACCGAGCAGCGGCAGCAAGGGGTTGCGGAGCTGGTTCTTCAAGACGCGCCATGCGCTGGCCCCGTGGCTCCGTAGCACGTTCGGGCCGTAGATCGCGAGTCGCGCAGCCGCGTCCTCGGCCGAGATCCCGGCAGGCCCCGATCCCAGGGCGGCGAGACACTCCTCCGGGGAGATACGAGCGACGTCGACGAGCGAGAGCCGCCCGGCGGTCACGGTCGCAGCCATCCAGGACGAGGCTAGCGCGACGCCGTCGATCCGGATGGATCGGTCGGCGGTAGGCTCTGCGGCATGTCGACCGGGCGTCGCGATCCGGACGGAGATCGCCGGCTGATCGAAGCCGGCATGGCGCTCGCGTCCGAGCTGTCGCTCGAGCCGGTCCTGCAGCGGATCGTCGAGCTCGCGGTCGAGCTCACGGGGGCCCGCTACGGGGCGCTCGGCGTGCTGAGCCCGGATGGTGCGTCCATCTCCTCGTTCATCACCGTCGGCATCACCGACGAGGAGCGGGCGGCCCTCGGCGACCCCCCGATCGGGCACGGTCTCCTCGGCGCCCTGATCCGCGATGCGCGTCCCATCCGGATACCCGATATCGCCGCCGACCCTCGATCCGTCGGGTTCCCGCCGCACCATCCGCCCATGCGATCGCTGCTCGGGGTCCCCATCGCGGGCCGAGGCAAGACCTTCGGCAACGTCTACCTCACCGACAAGCAGGGCGCGGAGGCCTTCGACGAGGAAGACGAACGCGTGCTGCTCGTGCTGGCGGCGCAGGCGGCGATCGCCGTCGAGAACGCGCGACTGATCGACGAGGCCGAACGGAACGCGCGCGAGCTCCGTCGTCTCGAGGTGCTGGAGGACCGGGAGCGCATCGCGAAGGAGCTGCACGACGGCGTGATCCAGTCGTTGTTCGCGGTGGGCATGAGCCTGCAGGGTCTGGCGACGCGATCGGCCGATCCCGAGACGCAGCAGCGACTGGACCTGGCCGTCGAGGACGTCGATCGCGCGATCCGCGACCTCCGCAACTACATCTTCGGACTGCGGCCGGGGATCCTCGCCGACCGCCAGCTCGACCAGGCGCTCCGGGACCTGGCGACGGAGTTCGGTGAGCGCTCGGGGGTGATCACCGTGGTCGAGATCGACGCCGACGTGGCTGCGGCGCTCGCCTCCCTTGCCGGTGACGTCGTCCAGCTGGTGCGCGAGGCGCTCTCGAACGTCGAGCGGCACGGCGCCGCGGCCACGTGCCGGGTTGCGCTCCGCGGCACGGACGAGGGCGTCCTCCTCGAGGTCGACGACGACGGCCGCGGGTTCGACGTGGATCTGGCGACCTGGGGCATGGGGATCGAGAACCTCCGCGACCGGGTCGCCGCGCTCGGCGGAACGTTCCGGATCGACAGCACGCCGGGCGAGGGAACGACCGTCCGGGTGACGCTCCCGGCCTGAGCGTCTGCGCGGACCGGGACCGTCTACCATCGGGAACGAGATGCCGGCCAAGACCCCGCCGCTGCGCGTGATGCTCGTCGACGACCACGAGATCGTTCGGGACGGGATCCGCGCGATGCTCCAGCCGGAGGACGACATCGTCGTCGCGGCGCAGGCGGGGACGGTCCGGGAGGCGATCGACGAGGCGAACCGCGCACGCCCGGATGTCATCGTGATGGACGTCCGCCTCGCCGACGGCAGCGGTATCGAAGCCACCCGGGAGATCCGGGCGACCCACCCGGAGATCAAGGTGCTGATGCTGACGTCGTTCGCCGACGACGAGGCGCTGTTCGCCTCGATCATGGCCGGCGCGAGCGGCTACGTCCTGAAGCAGGTGCGCTCCGGCGAGTTGCTCCGCGCGATCCGAGCGGTGGGAGCCGGCAACAGCCTCCTCGATCCTGCCGTGACCTCCGCCGTGCTCGACCGGCTGCGCAAGGGGAAGCATCTGCTGCGGGACGAGAAGCTCGCCCGTCTCTCGCCGCAGGAGGAGCGGATCTTGTCGCTCGTGGCCGACGGCAAGACGAACAAGCAGATCGGCGAGGAGCTCGGCCTGGCCGAGAAGACGGTGAAGAACTACCTGTCGAGCATCCTGTCGAAGCTCGAGGTCGCGCGTCGGGCCGAGGCGGCCGCGTACCTCGCCCGGCACACCACCACCCCCGGTTCGGTCGAGTGACGACGCGGAAGAGGCGGGTCCCTCCGACCCGCCCCTTCCGTTCTCCCAACCCGCCCGAGGTGGGTCAGGCGAGCTGGTGCTGTGCGGTGTGCTCGTCCTTGTCGAACAGCTCACCCTTCTGCCACGGCGTTCCGATCGCCGGCAGGACCCACCGGTCGAGGCCGTAGTAGCCCGCGTTCCTCCACGCGAGGATCAAGAAGACCTCCGACATGAAGAAGACCGGGTTCACGCCGGCGACCCCGGCGAGCCCGAAGGACACGCTCAGCAGCCCGGCGAAGAACGCCGCGATGCCGGTGAACAGACCCAGGATCAACGCGATCCCGATCGCGAACTCGCCGAGGGCGATGAGCTTCGCGAACACGGCCGCGGGTCCCGGCTCACCGATCCACCGCAGGAACGAGGCGTACCACCCGTAGTTGACCGAGGAGTTCGCTCCCTGCGCCGCTCCCGAGAGCGCGTACTTCGTGAAGCCCTGCAGCGGCACCGCCGTCCGGAGCCACGACTCGGGCGTGTACGCGAAGTGCCAGGTCCAGATGTTCCCCTCGGTCCCGGTCACCTTTCCCCATCCCGCGTGCAGCCACTCGTACCCGATGTACACGCGCACGACCAGCCAGATCAGGCCGGCCGCCGGCGAAGCGAAGAGCCACTTGGCGAACCTCGGCTCCTCGTATCCCATCTCCTGCTGCATCGTTCCCACCTCCCTTTCCTCTCTTACTGGAGCGAGTCTCCCCACGAGCGGGGATCACCACAGCGGTCGGACGGCCCTCGGCGACGGGACCTCTGACCCGGCGCCGGGAGGTCCCCCAGGGGCACACTCGGTTGGGAAGGAGGAGGTCCGGATGCGGGCGAAGGGCTCGCCGCGCCGGCCGGGGATGCTGTGGCCGCTCGTTGCGGCGATGGCGTTCCTGAGCCTCGGTGGCCTGAGCGGCGGCATCGCGATGATCGCCGACCGCTCGGCGCGTCGATCGGCGCCGATCCCGCATGGCTGCGACACACGCCGGTGAGCGACTTCCTCCTTCCCGGGCTCTTCGTCCTGGTGGTCTACGGATGCGCCGTCGCCGCGTGCATCGTCGGGCTGATCTGGCGGATCGAGCCCGGCCGCCTGCGCCGGGTGGACGCGCGCCTGGCGCACACGTGGGCGTGGGCGGGCACGATCGCGATCGGCGCCGTGCTCGTGCTCTGGATCGTGTTCGAGCTCGTGATCATCAGCGACGTCATCTGGCTGCAACCCGCGCTCGTGTGTGTGGGTCTGCTGATGATCGGGGTGCCGTTCGCACCGTCGATGCGCCGCTGGTACGCCGTGCGAACAGGTGATCGGCCGTGAGAGCGCGATGGGTCGCGGTGGGCGCCGGGGTCGTCTCGGCGGTGACCTTCATCCGGTTCCGTCGCTGGCACCTCCGGTGGGGCGCGAACGACGACGAGGTCGCGATGGCGTTGCCGGGCGACGACCTCGTACCCGAACCGACCTTCGCAGCGACGCGGGCGATCACGGTCGCCGCCCGCCCGGACGAGGTCTGGCCGTGGATCGTGCAGATCGGGTACGGACGCGCCGGGTTCTATTCCTACGATGCCCTCGACAACCTCGGGCACGGACGCAGCGCCGAGTCGATCGTGCCAGAGCTGCAAGAGCTGAGGGTCGGCGACGCGATCCCGATGGCCCCGGTCGTGAACGAGGAGAGCGCGTTCCGGGTCCGCGCGATCGAGCCGGGACGGTGGATGGTCTGGGAGAAACCGTCGAGCTCATGGGTGTGGAGCCTCTCCCCACTGGGAAGCGGGGGGACCCGGTTGATCACCCGCGTTCGGCTCAGGTATCGGTTCACGAGGCCGACGGTCCTCGCCGATCTGCTCCTGATGGAGCTCGGCGACTTCCCGATGATGCGCCGTCAGCTGCTCGGGATCCGACGGCGCGCCGAGGCGCTCGAACGCCCGTGCCGAGGCTCCGACCAGCTGAAAGACGGATCCGTGATGCGCCTGAAGCCCGCGGTCCTCAGGAAGGTGAGCCGACGTGCTCGATGGAGCCCGGCGCTTGCACCCGGATCCGCACATCGAGCACCACGGCACGCTCGGGCGTCACGCTGACCGGATTGCAGTCCATCTCGACGACCGCCGGATGCGCTTCGACGAGCGCGCCGACGCGGAGGATCAGATCTTCGAGCGCGCCGATCGCGGTCTTGGGCGATCCGCGGAACCCATCGAGGAGCGGGTAGGTCGCCAGCGATCGCACCATCTCTGCCACGTCGACGTCCGACAGCGGCGGCACCCGCACGGCGACGTCGCCGAGGAGCTCCGCCGTGACCCCTCCGGCGCCGCAGAGCACGACCGGGCCGAACGTCTCATCGTGCCCGACGCCGACCAACATCTCGACCCCACCATCGACCTGCTCCTGCACGAGGAACCCCTCGTGCCGCTCGTCGATCTCGCGAAGATGCCGCTGGAGCTGCTCGGCCGCGGCGGTGACCTCGGCGGCACCTCGCAGGCCCAGCCGGACCGCACCGGCTTCCGTCTTGTGCAGGGGACCCAGCGCCTTGAGCGCGACCCTCCCCTTGATCCGGTCCGCCGCCGCGCCGGCCTCCTCCGGCGTCCCGACGCGCTCCGACGCCGCGAGGCCGATCCCGTAGTGATCGAGCAACCGCTCCGCGTCGGCCACGTCGAGCCAGCCACCGCCTCCGTCGAGGGCGTGGGCGAGCAGGGCCGCCGCGGCATCCGGATGGACATCGTCGAAGGAAGGGACGTTGCCCCGTTCACGTTCCCGCCACGCGCCCAGCCCGGCAACCTGCGCCAACGCGATCGCGGCCTGCTCCGGGTATGGGAACGACGGCACCCGGGACGGGCCGCTGCTGAGCGCGTCGGGCATCCCCCGGGCCGACAGGAACGATGTGAGGGCGGGGATCGATCCATCGAGCTCGGCGATCGCCCTTCGGATGTGCTCGGTCACCGAGGCCGCGACGTCCTCGAGCGGCGGGATGTAGATCACGATCAGCGCGTCGACCTCGCCCGAATCGGCGACGGCGTGGATGGCGCGCGCGTAGTCATCGCCGTCCGCCGACGCGATCATGTCGACCGGGTTCGCGAGTGAGGCCTCCGCCGGCAAGAACCGTCGGAGCGCATCCTGTGTCTGCGACGAGAACGTCGTCACCGACAGCCCGCGGGCCTCGGCGGCGTCGGCACAGAGGATGCCGAGGCCCCCCGCGTTCGTCACGATCCCGACCCGTTTGCCCTTGGGGAGCGGCTGATTGCCGAGGAGCATCGCCACGTCGAGCATCTCCTCGAGCGTGTCCGTCCGGATCACGCCCGTCTGGTGGAACACGGCGTCGACGACCGCATCCGACGCGCGCAGGATCGCGCCCGTGTGCGACGACGTCGCTCGGAGACCGGCCACGCTCCGGCCGCTCTTCACCGCGACGATCGGTTTGCGTTCGGCCATCCGGCGGGCGATCCGGGCGAAGCGGCGCGGGTTCCCGAACGATTCGAGGTACAGGAGCACGACGTCGGTGCCGGGATCCCGTTCCCAGTAGCACAGGAGATCGTTGCCGGAGACATCGGCCTTGTTCCCGACCGACACGAAGCTCGACAGGCCGAGGCCGAGCCGAGCCGTCTGCTCCATCACCGCGATCCCGAGCGCTCCCGACTGCGACATGAACCCGACGTGGCCGGGGAGCAACCACGACGACGCGAACGTGCCGTTCAGCATCACGTCGGGATCCGCGTTCGCGATCCCCATGCAGTTCGGACCGATCATCCGCATCCCGTACCGGCGGCACACCTCCATGAGCTCCCGCTCCCGGCCGGCACCGTCGGTCCCGAGTCTCGGAGAACCCGGCCGAGATGATCACGACCCCGCGCACGCCCTTGTCACCGCAGCCGTGAAGCACCTCCGGAACGAGACCCGCCGGGACGCACACGAACGCGACGTCGACGGGGCCGGGGATATCCAGGATCGATCCGTAGCTCTGCACCCCATGGATCGAGCCCGCGTGCGGGTTCACCGGATACGCGACGCCCGTGAAGCCGGTCGTGATCAGGTTCCGGAACAGCCGGCTCCCGATCGACGCCGGATCTCGCGACGCGCCGATCACCGCGACCGAGGAAGGTTGGAGGAACGCCTTCACCGCGTTGTGTGCGGCCTCGGCCGCTCGCTGCTCGAACACCTCCGCCGCGTCGTTCGTGAGGGATGTGGGGAACTCGACGTCGATCATCCCGGGCGTCGCGCGGATCAACGGATCGAAGCCGCTCTCGCGGAAGACGGAGATCATCCGGTGGTTCTCCGGTCGAACGTAGGCCACGAGCGTGCCGATCCCGGCGGCCGACGCGAGCTGCGCGATCCTGCCGATCAAGATCGAGCCGAGGCCCTTCCCTTGGAGCCCGTCGGCCACGCTCAGGCTGACCTCCGCGCGGCCGGCGTCGAGGCGGAAGTACTGCGTTCCGCCGACCACCGACCCTTCCTCGCCGCCTTGGAAGGCCAGCAGGGTTCGGTGCTCGTCCGTCGTTCCCGCCACGATGGACGCACCCGTTGCGCCGACGTCCAGGGTTTGGCTCCCGAACCGGAGCATCCTCGTCTGGTCGGAGAGTCCGAGGAGATAGTCCTCGACCCCGACGAGGTCCTCACCACGCGCGGGACGGATGCGGACCGTGGTGCCGTCCCGCAGCAGCGCGTCCTCGCTCCGGTCGGCTCCGTGCAGACCCATCGTGGTCATGCTAGCGACGGCGGCCGGAGCGGGATCATCGAACGACCAGCACCGGGCACGCGGCGAGGTGCACCACCTTGTGGGCCACGCTTCCCAGGATCAGGCCCTGCCAGTCGGACAACCCCCGGGTTCCCATCACGATCAATGATGCTCCGGTCGAACCGGCCTCGTCGATGATCTCGTGCGCGACGGTCCCGGTGACCGGGACCCGCACATCGCCGGTCGCGGCGATGCCTCGATCCTTGAGTTCCCGAACCACCCGGTCGACCAGCTCGGCACCCGGTCCGTCCTGCGCCAGGGTTGGATCGATGTCGTAGGCCCACGACGTCGGGATCTCCTGCACGTGGATCACCGTGACATCCGCCTGGAACCGCTCCGCGATCTCCGTCGCGGCCGCGGCGGCTCGCTCCGAATACGCGGAGCCGTCCACCGCCAACACGATCCGCTCGAACATGATCCGCCACCTCCTACATCCAGTTGTCGAGGATCGCGACGGTTGCAGGGGGCCACCCGGCCCTGACCCCGCAGGCCTCCCCGCGGGCCGTCGTTGACGGCTCAGGCGGGTCGAGCTTCGCGCTTCACGACGTAGCGAAGGCCGAGCGCCGGCAGCACGAAGGTCGACAGCCACATCCATCCGCGATCGCCGGGGTCTGCGTCAGCAGGCCGACCGGTATCGAGAGCAGGAAGACCGCGGGCACGACCAGGCCTCGGAACACGTGGTAGCGAGCCAGGAGGGGTGGGAGCGGGACCGTGAACCTCCGGTACATCACGACGTACCAGCCGAGCACGGTGGAGGCTGCGCCGGTCGCCGCGACACACACCGCGTAGAACACGGTGCCGGCCACCGTGTCGCCGTGATCGCCGAGGACCGCGCTCGGATACGGCAGGAACGCGATGCAGAACAGCAGGACGAGGTTCAGCAACAGCACCCCGTAGTCGTATCGGGTGACGACGCGGAAGAGCCGATGATGCGCCAGCCAATAGAGCGCGATCACCCAGAAGCTGATGAAGTAGGCGATGAACTTGCCGTTGTCCTGCTCGCTGAGGAACGTCGCGATGCCGGCGCCGTGCTCGGGCCTCGGGATCGCGAGGACGAGCAGCGTCATCGCGATCGCGAACACTGCGTCGGAGAAGAAGATCAGACGGTCGAGCGCGGCTGTCGCCGATCTCGGGCGCGTCGATGCGCGCATCGGGAGTCCGGCTCGCCCGCGGCACCGTCGTCGGCGTCCAAGGACCGGAGCCTACCCCCGGCCGCTCAGACGAACAGCGTCTCCCCGACGAACCCACCGGGTTGCGCGCCGGGCGGCACGGCGAAGATCCCGCTGCCGACGTGCTTGATGTACTCGTTCAGTGCGTCGGAGGACGCGAGCCGGTGCTGGAGCGGCACGAACTGCGTCCGAGGGTCGCGCTGGAAGCAGATGAAGAACAGCCCGGCGTCCAGCTGGCCGGTGACCGGGTCGATCCCGTCGGTGAACGAGTACCCGCGTCGCAGGATCGATACCCCTTCGTTCGTGGACGGGGCGGCCAGCCGGATGTGCGCATCGACCGGAACCACCGGCTTCCCGTCGGATCCGCGCTCCCCGAGCGGCACGGCATCGAACTCCGCCTGGCGGCCGAGCGGCGCCCCGTTGTCCTTCTCCCGGCCGATCGTCTGCTGCTGATCGTCGAGGCTCGCGCGATCCCACACCTCGATCAGCATCCGGATGCGGCGCGTCACCATGTAGCTGCCGCCCCGCATCCACGCGGGGCCCTCGGCCCCGACCCAGACGTTCGTGTCCATCGCGCCGGGGTCGTCGCCGCTGCAGGTTGTTCGTCCCGTCCTTGAACCCCATGAGGTTGCGCGGGGTCACCTGCGCGCGCGTCGTGCTGGACGTGCGGCCGAACCCCATCTGGGACCAGCGGGGCACGACGATCCCCCTGCCGATCCTGCCGAGGTTCCGCACGGCGTGGAACGCGACCTGCGGATCGTCGGAGCACGCCTGCACCACCACGTCCCCACCGGTCCGCGTCGGGTCGAGCTCGTCGCCCGCGAACGCCGGCAGGTCGATCAGGGCCGACGGTCGGCGCGCCGCGATCCCGAACCGGTCCTGGCCGTCGCGCACGAACAACGACGGCCCGACGCCGAACGTGACGGTGAGGTTGCCCGGCGCCAGGCCGGTCGCCTCACCGGTGTCGGTGGGCGGCAGGAGCGCGTTCGGCGCGGGGGCGCCGGCGGGACCTCCCTGCGTCATCGACGCGGCGGCGGCGGTCCACGCGCGCAGCAGCTCGCGCACGTCGGCGGAACGTTCGCTCACCACGTCGAAGGTCGCGAGATGCAGCCGGTCCTGGGCGGCGGTCGCGATGCCCGCCTGGTGCGCGCCCCAGAACGGCACCGGTCCGTCCTGCCGCCGGACGTCGGCGTCGTCGCGCTCGGAGGCCACCGCGGCGCCCGCGGCCACGCCGAGCGCGGTCCCGGCGGCCCCGGCCCCGATCGCGGCGAGCATCGCCCGCCTCGACAGACGCGGCGGCTGCGGGCCGGGCTCGTCGGCCGGCGCGCTCATGCACCGACCACGGTGCCGGCCACCTTCGACAGGGGCTCGGCCAGCGCGTCGATCGTGGAGCTCAGGGTGCGCGTGTCGTTGTCGTTCGAGGTCGGTGTACAGCACGAATCCGCTGCCGTCGCGGTAGGGATCGAGCGCCCGGTCGACCGCGGCGAAGCGCGCCGCGATCAGCGCGGCGAGGGCCGGATCGCGCTCGGCGAGCAGCGGCCGGAGCGCGACGAACGCCGCCTGCGCGCCGTCGACGTTCGACTGGAAGTCCCACAGATCGGTGTGCGAGTAGCGATCCTCCTCGCCGGTGATCTTCGACTTCGAGACCTCGCCGAGCAGTTCGGTGGCGCCGTTCGCGATCTGCGCGGGATCGAGCTCGACCGTCCGGACCAGCGCGTGGAGCTTCGCCACGTCGGCGCGGAGCTTCGTGGCGACCGGCGCCATGCCCGCGAGCGAGCGGTCGACCCACAGCGCCTTCTCCAGCCGGTGGAACCCGGTCCAGGCATCGGCGGGCACGTCGTTCGCACGCGCGCGTCGATCTCCGGATCCAGATCGCCGAACGCCTCGGCCACCGGCTCGATCGCCTCGTACGGCTCCCGGGCCCATGCGAACGTCGACCGCGCTCGCTCCTGGTCGCCGGCGAGCACGGCGGCGGTGAACACGCGGGTCCGCGCCACCAGCTGATCGGTCCGGGTCTCGATGTAGGTCCGGTAGGCCGCCACGGCCGCGTCGGTCGACGCCGACGCGGCCCCGGTGCTCGAGCGGCCGCGCCGGTCGCCGTCAGCGTCCCGGTGGCGGCGTCGGTGCCGCCGGGGCATCGCGTCTCGTACGTGCCGGCGTCGACGTTCAGGCTGAACGAGCGCTCGAGCCCGGCTGCGACGTTCTCGACCTCGCCCACGATCGTGCCGTCCTTCACGATCTCGAACTCCGTGACGGCGTCGGCACCCTGGTTCGTGACGACGAACGTCGTCGGGCCGGCGGCGATCTGCAACGCGGCCGGATCGCAGCCGGCGTCGGTCAGCGACACGGCCACCGTCTTCGACCCCGGCGCCGGAGGAGCCGGAAGAGCTCGAGGAGCTGCACGCCGCCAGCACGAGGACCGCGCTCAGCGCGCCGGCCACCACGACCGCTCCACGAGCGGTGCGCGCGTCATCAGGCTGCGTTCTCGAGCACGGTGCTCCGCGCCGGGCGCGGTGCGCGGTTCCGGAACGCCGGGATCAGCAGGTACAGGCTCATCGGCACGGCGTACGCGAGCCAGCCGATCACTTCGGCGCGGGTCGGTTCCGGCTGCAGCCCGAGCATGCCGGTCAGCAGCGACGCGCGGACCGTGCCCGGCGCGACGAGCCAGCGCAGGTCGAGCGCCTGCGTCTGGCCGATCGTGATCCATCCGGCCTCGAAGGCGCTGTGGATCGCGCTGGCCACGAGGCCGGCCGCGACCAGCACGAGCGCGAGGCCGGTCAGCAGGAAGAACCGCGACAGGTTGATGCGCACGGCTCCCCGGTAGATGAGGTAGCCGAGCGTCACCGCCGTGACGATGCCGAGGATCACGCCGATCCCGGAGGCGAGCGGCGTCTTCGACGCCTGGAAGGCGGCGAGCAGGAACACCGAGGTCTCGAAGCCCTCGCGGAGGACGGCGAGGAACGCCATGCCCACGAGCGCGATCCCGGTGCCGTCGGCGAGCGCGTCGGCCGCGTGCGATTCCAGTTCCGCCTTGATGCCGCGGCTGTGCCGCTTCATCCACACGATCATCGCCGTGACCGTGCCCACGGCCACCAGCGCGATGATCGTCTCGAAGCCCTCCTGCTGCTTCTGCGGCAGCGAGGTGCTGATCCGGTCGAGCGCGATCCCGACCCCGAGGCAGATCGCGATCGCGGCGACCACGCCGATCCACATCCATCGCAGCGCGTCCCGGCGATCGGCCCGCGCCAGGAACGCCGCGACGATGCCGACGATGAGGGATGCCTCGATCCCCTCACGGAGGCCGATCACGAAGGTCGGGATCATGGGCTCGGTCGTTCCTCGGGCGTCTGTGGGTCGGGGTTCGTCCTCGAGCGAGGGTCCTTCGGTGAGAACCTTAGGTGATACGAAGACCCTTCTTAGATACGTCAAACATTCTCGATCTGTCAAGTGAGATTCGACCGCCGAACCGAGCTCGGATCGCCCACGGCTAGGCCACGGCGGGGCCACGGCAGCGAGGCCACGATTAGGATGGCCCGATGACCGCCTCCACGCCCGCCCGAAGCGCGGATCGCTCGCTGCGGCCGGAGACGGTGAAGCACTACCTGGAGACGATCTTCTACATCCAGTTCGAGGAGCCGAGCGTCCGGCCGGGGCGGATCGCCGAGTGGGTGGGCGTGAGCGCCCCGACGATCAGCGTCACCCTGAAGCGTCTGGCGGCCGACGGCTGGATCACGGTGGGCGGTGACCGCACGGTGCGCCTGACCGATCGCGGCCGCGAGCTGGCCGAGTCGATCGTCCGGACCCACCGCCTCCTCGAACGGTGGCTGACCGACTCGCTCGGCATGGACTGGGCCTCCGCGGATCAGGCCGCGCAGGAGATCGCGCCCGGCGTGTCCGACGAGGTGGCCGCGCGCCTCGACGAGCACCTCGGCCATCCGCGCACGTGCCCGCACGGCAACGTGATCCCCGGGCGGACCGCGCCGTACGGAGCGCTGTCGTCGCTCGCCGAGCTCACGGCGGGGACGCCGGCCGTCGTCCGGCGGATCTCCGAGGTCGCCGAGCACGACGCGCCGGACCTGCTGCGGCGGCTCGACGGGCACGGGGTCATCACGGGAGCGGTCGTCGAGGTCGCCGAGCGGATGCCGGGCGCCGACGCCGTCTCGATCATGGTCGACGACCGGAGCCTCGCGCTCGGGCAGGACGTCGCCGCGCTGATCTGGGTCGAGCCCATCCGATCGACGCGGGTCCGTCGAGCGTCGCGCTGATTTCACACGACCGTCACCTCGTTCGCGGGTCGCCGGCGAACGCACTCCGTACCCTTGATGCATGGCAAGCGCGATGGGGATCCCGAAAGCGGACGACGAGCCGAACGGCCGCGCGGTGCTGGCGCTCGTCGCCCACGACGGGAAGAAGGCCGACCTGCTCCGGCTCGCGTCGCGCTACCACTCCACCCTGTCGAACGTCCGCCTGCTCGCGACCGGCCACACCGGTGGGCAACTCTCGGACGAGCTCGGCCTCGAGGTCGAGCGCGTCCACAGCGGGCCCGAGGGCGGCGACCTCGAGATCGGCGCTCGCATCGTCGCCGGCGACGTCGACGCGGTGGTGTTCCTCCGTGACCCCCTGACGGCGCACCCCCACGAGCCGGACATCCAGGCGCTCCTGAAGGTCTGCGACGTACACGGCGTGCCGGTGGCCACGAACCTCGCGTCCGCCGAGATCCTGCTGCGTTCGTTGTCGCAGGCGATGTGGTGGGGCCGCGGCGCGGCCGTCTCGGTGCACGCCGGCTCCTGACGTCGCCGGCTCAGCCCACCACGATCACGCCGAGCGGCGACCAGCCCGAGGACTTCCCGGACGAGATCTGCCGGAGCCTCGCGCGGAACCGGTACTTCCCCTTGCGCCACGGGTGGAACGTCGCCGAACGGGTCGTCACGCCGGCCTTGCCACGTCGACCACGCGCCGCCGACCCGCTGCTTGCCGACATCGAAGAGGAAGCCGGCCGGCGCGAGGGTCGATGACCACGTCACGGCGAACCGGGTCTTCGTGGTCCCCTTCGCCGGCGCGACCCGGACCGGCACCCCGACGCTCCCGATCATCGTGTTCTCGTGCAGCGTGCAGATCACCGCGTACGTGCCGGCCGCGACGAACCGGTACGAGAAGGTCGCGTCCTTGATCTCACCGGAGTCGTAGAGGCCCATCCCGGTGTTGTCCGTCGCCGTGTGCAGGCCCTGGAAATCCCATTCGACGGTGCCACCCTGCCGCACGGACACGATGGATGGCAGGAAGTACTCGGTGTTCGCGTCCCGGACGTGCACGAGCGCGGGCGGTGGAGGGGGGGCGGCGCCCGCGGGAGCGCCCGGCCCCGCCAGGACGCCGAGGCAGAGCATGACCAGCGCGAACACGCTGCGGGACCGCACGTTTCCCTGTATCGGCAGGCGGCCGATCCCACCTTGAAGCGCCCTTATCGCCGCCCCGGGTCGTGCCGATAGGAATGTGTGACCGAACCCGAGCTCACCACGCGGGGCACCACCGACCGGACCGTCGCCTTCCGCGCCGGCATCCTGGCGCTGTCCCTCGGTCTCGTGGCCCTCGTCGGGTACATCGACGGGCGCTCGAGCGCCTACATCGCGTTCTCGATCTTCTACATCCCGCCGGTCGTCCTCGCGACCTGGTTCTCGGGTCGGCTCGCCGGGGTCGCGGTCGCTGCGGCGGCCGCGTTGATGGGCCTCGCCGCTGATCTGTGGACGATGCACGTATCGCAGATCTACCCCATCACGAACATGTGCTTCCGTCTCCTGCTCTTCTCGGCCACCGCGCTCGTGGTCGCACGGCTCCAGGAGGCGCTCGAGCGCGAGCGCGCGCTGAGCGAGGCGAACCGCGAGGCCGCCGAACGGCTCCAGGCCGCGAACGACCTGAAGGACGCCCTGATGCGGACCGTCGTCGACGACGTGCGCGCGCCGCTCGGCAGCATCTTCGCGTCGGCGGTGACGCTGCGGATGGCCCAGCGGGACCTCACGTCGGCCGACGCAGCTCGGGCTCGTCGGGCAGATCGCGGAGGCCAGCAGCAACCTCTCGGCCCTCGTCGAGCAGCTGACCCAGGCCGAGCGGATCGACGCCGCGACCCTGCCGCTCGAGCAGCGGCCCCGCGATCTCGGCCTAGCGCGGCGGAGACGGCAGGATTCGAACCTGCGACGGAGTTTCACCCCCGTAACCGCTTAGCAGGCGGCTGCTTTCGGCCACTCAGCCACGTCTCCGTCGCCGATTCTAGCGATGTGCTTCCGCGCTCCTTCCGGCTCCTTCCGGGCTCCTTCCGGCGCCCTCCCCGCGCATACTTCCGAGCGGGAGGACGCGATGCCCGAGGACCTCAACGTCGAACTTGCTCACAAGCTGTCCGAGCAGGAGCACGACGAGCGCCAGAAGCGGCGCTGGGAAGAGATCGTCGAGATCTTCGAGGCGCTGGTCCTCGCGATGGTGGCGATCGCGACGGCATGGAGCGGCTACCAGGCCGCGAAGTGGGACGGGCAGCAGGCGTTCGAGTACGGGACCTCGTCGCGGTTGCGCGTCGAGGCGGGCGTCGCGGCCACGGCGGGCGGGCAGCAGCGACTGCTCGACGTCTCGACCTTCAACACCTGGATCCAGGCGAAGACGCAGGGGAACGAGGAGCTGGCGGCGCTCTACGTTCGGCGCTTCAGCCCCGCGTACAAGGTCGCGTTCGAGGCGTGGCTGGCGACCGATCCGCTCCACGACCCGAACGCGCCGGCCGGGCCCAGCCTCATGCCCGAGTACCACAACGCGCTCCTCGCGAAGGCCGACCGACTGAACGCGGAGGCCAGCGCCGCGTTCGAACGCGGGACGCACGACCGGGAGATCGCCGAGCAGTACGTCCGCGAGACGGTCCTGTTCGCGACGGTGTTGTTCCTGATCGCGCTGTCGCAGCGGTTCAAGCTGCGGAACGTCCGGATCGCGGTGCTCGTGGTCGCCGGCCTCCTGGTGTTCGCGGGGTTCGCCGGGCTCGTCGCGTACGAGAAGCTCTTCTGAGTCAGGTCGCGAGTCGGCCCGCCGCTTCCAGCAGCCGGAGCGTCCGGTCCACCGGCAGCGCGTGCAGCGTGTTCCCCTCGCGACCCACGGTGGTCTCCGCCGCGACGAGCGCGTTCACCACCGCTTCCTCCGTCGCCTCGACCGTCGCGCGGAACACCGCCGAGAGGAGGCGGCTCCCCGTCGCGCGTCCCGTCGGCGACGGCGACGGGCGAGAAGCTCCCGGCACCGCGCGGGATCGTGTTCGCGGTCGAGAACGCCAGGAACTGCTCGCCGCTCGAGTTCGACGCGTGGGAGCCCCCGCGCGCCAAGCCCATGCCGGCGCGCTCGGCCACGCGACGCAGCTGGTGCGGCAGCAGCGGCGCGTCGGTCGCGACGAGCACGACGCACGAGCCCTCGCGATGCTCCTCGGGCATCAGGTCGCGCACCTGCTCGCCCACGCGAACGCCGTCGATCAAGAGGTTCTCCCGGTCGCCGTGGTTCGTGAGGACCAGCACGCCCGACCGTGATGCCGTCGTCGAGCACCCGCGACGCGGTCCCGATGCCGCCCTTGAAGTCGAAGCACTGCATGCCGGTCCCGGCGCCGACGCAGCCCTCCGGGACCGGGCCGCCCGCGGCGGCATCGAGCGCCGCCCAGACGTCCTCGGCGGCCAGCGGGCGGGCGAGGACCGCGGAGAGCCAGGAGTCGTCGCATTCGGTGACGCAGGGCATCACGGACTCGCCGGCGCGGGGTTCCCGGGCGGCGATCCATCGCACCGTGGCGTCGTAGGCGGCCCCGATCAGCAAGGAGCTGGTCAGCACGACCGGGCTCTCGAGGATGCCCCACTCGCGGATCGTGTTGACGCCGATCAGCTCGCCGTACCCGTTCAGGATGTGGGTCGCGGCGTAGACCGGCGCCTCCCAAGGCATGTCGACGCCGGCGAAGACGGCGGTGACGCCCGTCCGCACGGCGTCGTCGGCCCCGTCGGGACCCTCCACGATCGTCCGGTGACCGACCCGGACCCCGGCGACGTCGGTGATCGCGTTCATCGGCCCCGGTGTTCCCCGGCCGATCCGGACGCCGAGGTCGCGGGCTCGGCCGTCCGTCATGGCCCGCTACGATAACGGCCGGATGGGCATCCTGAGCCTCGGCGTCTCGTTCCGTCGCGCGCCCGTCGACCTGTTGGATCGACTGGCGTTCAGCGACGAAGACCTCACGAAGACGTACCGGCGCGCCCGCGACCTCGAGGAGCTCGACGAGGTCGTGATCCTGTCCACCTGCAACCGGGTCGAGGTGTACGGACGTGTGGCGACCTATCACGTGGGGTTCCTGGCGTTGAAGCGCCTCCTGGTCGAGGCGCGCGGCGTCCCCGCGGAGGAACTGACCGAGCCGCTGTACGCGCACTGGGAGCGCGACGCCGCCGACCACCTCTTCGCGGTCGCGGCGGGTCTCGACTCGTTGGTGCTCGGTGAGACGCAGATCCAGGCGCAGGTGCGCGAGGCGCTGCGGCGAGCCGACCGCGAGGACGGAGCCGGCCCCGACCTGACGGGCCTGTTCCACGCCGCGTCGCGCGCCGGTCGTCGCGTGCGGCAGGAGACCGCGATCGGTGCGGCGCCGGATGCCTACGTCGCCCTCGGCACCACGGTGGCCGCCGCCGCGCTCGAGGGTCTCGAGGGCCGCACCGTGGTGATCGTCGGCGCCGGCCGGATGGCCTCGCTCGCGCTCACGCATCTCGGATCCCGCGGCGTCGCGTCGATCACCGTCCTCAACCGCTCGGCCGAGCACGCACAGGCGCTCGCGGGCTCGGCCGGCGCGCGAGCCGGCGATCTGTCGATGCTGCCGCGGGCGCTCGCTCGGGCGGACCTCGTGATCTCGGCCACCGGCGCCGCCGGCCCGGTGCTGCGGCGGGCCGACGTGGAACACGCCACGGCCGGACGCGTCGACCGACCGCTGGTCCTGCTCGACCTGGCCGTGCCCCGCGACGTCGAGCCGTCGTGCGCCGAGCTGGCCGGCGTGCGCGTCATCGACATCGTGTCGCTCCGCGAACGCGTGCGCACGGAGGCCCCGGAGACCGCCGCGCAGATCGAGCTGGCGCACGCGCTGGTCGCCGAGGACGTCCACCGATGGGTCCTGCGGCGACGCGGCGACGAGCTCGCGCCCCTCATCAAGGCGCTCCAGGCTCGCGCCGACGAGGTCGTCCGCGCCGAGCTCGACCGGTGGGCCGCCCGACTCGCCGCGCTCGAGCCCCGGGAGCGCGAGGCGGTGGAGGCGCTCGCCCGCGCCGTCGCCGCGAAGCTCTTGCACGATCCGATCGTCCGCCTGAAGGAACGGACCGACCCCGGCGGCGACCGCGCCCACGCCGCGCTGCTGGCCGAGCTGCTCGCGATCGACCTCCCCGACGAGCGGTGAGCGCGCTCCGGATCGGAACGCGCGGCTCGGAGCTCGCCCTCGCGCAGGCCGAGGAGGTCCGATCGCTCCTGCAGCAGGACGAGGTCGAGGCCGAGATCGTGCCGATCACCACGACGGGCGATGAGGGCACGCCCGCCGGGTCGGCGCCCATCGCGAGCTCGGCCGGCCTGAAGGGCCTGTGGATCGACGCGATCCTCGAAGCGCTCCGCAACGGGGAGATCGACGTGGCCGTGCATTCGGCGAAGGATCTCCCGGCCGACGACGACGACGACCTCACGATCGGCGCGGTCCCCGAACGGGCGGATCCGCGCGACGTCTTGATCCTCGCCGAGGACCGCGAACCGGGACCCGGCGTGCGCATCGGCACCTCGTCGCTCCGGCGGCGGGCGCAGCTGCTCGCGGCGTTCCCGGGGGTGCAGGTCGTGGAGCTCCGCGGCAACGTGCCGACGCGGCTGCGGAAGGTGACGGACGGTGAGGTCGACGGCGCGGTCCTCGCCGCGGCCGGGCTGGCGCGCCTCGGGCTCACGCCGGCGGATGCACGGGAGCTCGGCGTCGACGTGATGGTGCCGGCGCCCGGACAGGGGAGCCTCGCCGTGCAGTGCCGCACCGACGACCGGTCCGCCCGCGCCGTGCTCACCGTGCTGGATCACCGGCCCTCGCGGGTCGCCCTGGAGACCGAGCGCGCGCTCGTGCGCCGGCTCGACGGCGGGTGTTCGCTGCCGCTCGGCGCGATCGCCGCCGCGAAGCGGGACACCGTCCGGCTCGCGGGCCTCGTCGCCTCGCCCGACGGCGCGCGGATCGTGAAGGCCGCCGCCGAGGCGCACGAGCCCGAGCGCGCCGCCGGGCTCGTCGCCGACCAGCTCCTCGAGCGCGGCGCCGGCGCGATCCTCGACGAGGCCCGCGGCGCGTGAGTCGGTCGCCGCTCGCCGGAAGGACCGTCCTCGTCACCCGCCCGGCCGACCGGGCGCGCCGATTGGTCAAGCAACTTGACCAACGGGGCGCGCGCTCGATCGCCGCGCCGGCGATCGAGCTGCGGCCGGTGCGGAGCGCCGCGCTCACGGCCGCGTTGAAGGACCTCGCCGCCGGGCGGTTCGCGTGGCTCGTCCTGACGTCGCCGGCGACGGTCGCGATGCTGGCGGATCGGCTCGCCAGGCCCCGAGGACGTCCGGGCCCGCGTCGCGGCGATCGGCGACGGCACCGCGGACGCCTACGGCCGGTGGTCGGGCCGGCCGGCCGACCTGCGTCCGCGCGCGTTCACCACCGAGGCGCTCGCGCGTTCGTTCCCTCGCGGCGACGGCCGCGTCCTGTGCGCGCGCGCCGACATCGCGCCCGAGGGCCTCGAGGACGCCCTCGCGGCGAAGGGCTGGACGCCGACGCGCGTCGACGCCTACCGGACCGTGTTCCCCGCCAGGTTGCCGGCCGAGGCCCGCGCGGCGCTGGCGGCGGGCGAGGTGGACGCCGTCACGTTCACGAGCGCCTCGACCGTGCGGGGGTTCGTCGGCGCGGTGGGCGCGGTCCGCGGCTCGCCGAAGGTCGTGGTCATCGGGCCCGTCACCGCGAAGGAAGCGCGGGCGCACGGGTTCGTCGTCCACGCGGTCGCCGACCCGCACACGACCGACGGCCTGATCGCCGCGCTCGAGCGGGTCTTCACACCCAGACGCTAGCCAACGGGAACACCGGGCACCTCCGCGCCGTTGACCAACGGAACGAACCCACGGAGGCGACCATGCCCGAACAGGACTGGAACACGGGCATCATCCAGGAGTTCCGTGCGAACGAGGGCCGCGTCGGCGGTCCGTTCGAGGGCCGGACGTTGCTGTTGCTGACCCACACCGGCGCGAAGACGGGGACGCGGCGGACGAATCCCGCTCGCGTATATGCGCGACGGCGACACGTACGTGGTCTTCGCGTCGAAGGGCGGCGCGCCGACGAACCCCGACTGGTACCACAACCTCATCGCGAACCCCGAGGCCTCGATCGAGGTCGGCACCGAGACGATCCCGGTCCGCGCCCGCGTCACGAGCGGCGCCGAGCGCGACGACCTCTGGCGCCGGCAGGTCGCGTTCATGCCCGCGTTCGGCGAGTACGAGCACGAAGACCGCGCGGACGATCCCGGTGATCGTGCTGGAGCCGTGGGGGGAGCCCGCCGCGGGGTAGGCTGCCCGCATGGGCTTCCCGGCACAACGACCTCGGCGTTTGCGGCGGACCGCCGCGCTCCGCGAGCTGGTCCGGGAGACCGACGTGCGTCCCTCGGATCTGATCGCGCCGCTGTTCGTGAAGGAGTCGCTCACCGAGCCGGGACCGATCACCTCGATGCCGGGCCAGCTCCAGCACACGGTCGAGTCGCTCCGCAAGGAGGCCGCCGAGATCCGCGAGCGCGGCGTCCTGGCGTTCATGGTGTTCGCGGTGCCGGCGCGCAAGGACGCCGAGGGCTCGGAGGCGTGGAACGCCGACGGCATCGCGCAGCGGGCGCTCCGCGCGTTGCGAGGGGACCTCGGCGACGACGCGGTGATCATGGCGGACCTGTGCCTGGACGAGTACACCGACCACGGGCACTGTGGCGTCCTCGACGCGAACGGCGACGTGGACAACGACGAGACGCTCGAGCGCTACACGCGGATCGCGCGGGCGCAGGCGGAAGCCGGCGCGCACCTCGTCGGGCCGAGCGGCATGATGGACGGCCAGGTCGCGGCGATCCGCGCGGCGCTCGACGCCGACGGACGGAGCGACGTCGGCATCATCGCGTACGCGGCCAAGTTCGCGTCGGCGCTCTACGCGCCGTTCCGAGAAGCGGCCGAAGGTGCGCCGCGCTTCGGCGACCGCACCGGCTATCAGGAGGATCCGGCGAACGCCGCCGAGGCGCTGCGCGAGGTGACGACGGATATCGCCGAGGGCGCCGACATCGTGATGGTGAAGCCGGCGCTGCCCTACCTCGACATCGTCCGCGCCGCGAAGGACCTCGGCGGCGCTCCCGTCGCGGCCTACCACGTCAGCGGCGAGTACGCGATGGTGAAGGCGGCGGCGCAGAACGGATGGATCGACGAACGCCGCGTGGTGCTCGAGATCCTCACGGGGATCCGGCGCGCCGGCGCCGACATGGTGCTGACCTACCACGCGAAGGACGCCGCGGAGTGGCTCCGCGGGTAGCTATCCGGATCTGCTCCGCCCTTCACGACGATCGCTCGCACCGACTAGCATCCGAAGGGTGACGGACAAGCAACCTGTCGTGAGGAAGGAGTGGCTGATCGCGATGGCGATCGTGTTCGTCGCGTTGATGGCCATCGTCTTCGCGATGTGCAGTACCAGTCACGTCGGAACGTGACGGACCGCGACTATCCTTCCGCCATCGCGCGCTGAGCGTCTCCCTCGAGGTGATCGTGAACGGTCTGACCATCCTGGCTGCGTTCTTCGTCGTCTACGCACTGACGGCCTCGAAGCTGGAACGCTGGTCGATCACCGCGCCGATGGTGTTCATGACCGCCGGCTTGCTGCTGGGTCCGAGCGTCCTGAACGTCCTTCCGTTCCGGATCGGGGACGAGGCTTCGCTCACGTTGACCGAGCTCACGCTCGCCCTCTTGCTGTTCGCCGACGCCTCCACCGTCAGGTTGCGCGAGGTCGAGGGCGACGTCCAGCTCCCCGGACGGCTGCTCCTGCTGGGGCTCCCGCTCACGATCGCCCTGGGGACGCTCGTGGCTGGCCTGATGTTCCACGCGGAGGGCTGGGCGGCGGCGGCCGTCATCGGCACGATCCTCGCGCCGACCGATGCAGCACTCGGCCTCGCGGTCTTCACCGATCCGGCGGTTCCCGTCCGCATCCGCCGGGCGCTGAACGTGGAGAGCGGACTCAACGACGGGCTCGCGACGCCGTTCCTGGCGTTGTTCCTCGCGCTGTTGGCCTCGGAGGAGGGGATCGGTGCGGGGTGGTGGCTCCTGAAGGCGTCCGAGCAGATCGCGCTCGCGTTCGCGGCCGCGCTCGTCGTCGGTGTCCTCGGCGGGGCGGTCTTCTCCGCCGCGACGGAGCGAGGATGGACCTCGCACGTTTCGGAGCAGGTCGCGATCCTCGCGCTGGCGATGCTGGCGTACGCGGGCTCGATCGCGATCGGCGGGAACGGGTTCGTGGCGGCCTTCGTCGCCGGCATCCTGTTCGGAGCGACGACGGGGGTCAGGGCCCATCAGCCCGGTGGAGTTCACCGAGACGTTCGCCCTGTTCCTGTCCTTCGGGGTCTGGACGATCTTCGGCGCGTTGCTCGCGGGTCCGGTGCTGACGGGAAACATCGAGATCGCGCCGATCGTCTACGCGGTGCTCAGCCTCACCGTCATCCGGATGGTCCCGGTGACGCTCGCGTGGCTGGGGCTCGGCCTGCGCCGGGAGACGATCGCGTTCGCAGGCTGGTTCGGGCCTCGCGGACTGGCATCGGTCGTGTTCACGATATTGACCGTTCAGACCCTGCACCGGGGAGCGATCGCCTCGGACACGATCGTCGAGGTGGCGACGTGGACGATCGTGCTCTCCGTGATCGCGCACGGCGTCACGGCCTCCCCGCTCGCCCGCCGCTACGGAGCATCGATCGCTCGGGCGACGGGCCCAGCCCCCGAACTCGTGAACGTTCCGGAGCCGCGGGTCAGACGTCGCTGGCTGGGACATCGGCCGGGCGCGACCGCCTAGGTCGAGCCCGGTCTCATGGCCGGCGGCGCGTCCAGAGCGAACGGCTCGTAGCCGGGCGCGGTCGGGGGCCACGGGCGAGCCGCTCCCAGGCCTCCGCAACCGCGAGCAGCAGGTCCTCGCGCGACGGCGGACGCGGTCACCTGCAGCCCGAACGGGACGCCGCTCGCATGCACGCCGGCCGGGAGCGAGATCGCCGGGAACCCCGTCAGGTTCTGCGACCACCGTGTTGTCGTAGAGGCCGACGTCGACGTCGGCGCCAGGCGGCTCGGGTCCTGCGGCGGGCGGCGCGTCCGCGCACATCGTCGGGCTCACGACCACGCCATCGGCGCCGAGCAGGCCTGGACAGCACGTCCGTCAGCGCGGCACGCCGACGACGCGCGGCGAGGTAGGCGTCGATCCCGATGTCGGCGCCCCACGCCGCGAACGCCGCCGTGCCCGGATCCAGGCGCTCTGCGCGACGGCCTCGAACGCTGCCCGCCCGCCGAGGATGCCCACGAGCTCCGGGGCCGCGATCAGCGACCACATCGACGTCCAGATCGCGCCGTGGAACAGCTCGGAGACGTCCGCGCGCTCCGAGCTCGAGCCCCGTCTCCGCCGCGAGCGACGGCCACGGCCGTCCTCGAACAACCCGGCGTCCTCGGCCGGGAGCGGCATGCGCGGCACCCATCGCTCGAGCACGAAGAGCCGCGACGGTGCACGCGGACCGCTCGATCGGACGCGGTGCCCGCGAGCACGGCGAGCTGGAGGCGGACGTCGTCGACCGTGAGGCCGAGCGGCCCGTCGGTCGTCATGTCGATCCAATCCATCGCGCGAGCGGCCGGGTCGCGAGGGACCGCGCCGTTCGTCGGCTTCAGTCCGACCAGCCCGCAGTACGCGGCCGGGATCCGGATCGACCCGCCGGTGTCGGTCGCCGTCGCGATCGAGACCATGCCGGCCGCGAGCGCGGCCGCCGACCCGCCGCTCGAACCGCCCGGGGTTCGTTCGAGGTTCCACGGGTTCCGCGTCGGGCCGAACACGAGGTTCGTGGTGTAGCCGGCGCACGCGAACTCGGGCGCGTTCGCCTTGCCCACGACGATGGCGCCGGCGGCGCGGAGGCGGGCGACCACCAGCGCATCGGTCGTCGCCGCCGGTGCGTCCGCGTACAGCAGCGACCCGTGCGTGGTGCGCATCCCGGCGACATCGGTGATGTCCTTCACGAGGAGCGGCAGGCCGGCGAGCGGGCCGGCGTCGCCGCCGCGCGGCGAGGTGCGCGTCCAACCCGATCGCCTCGTCGAGGGCCTCCTCCGCGCGGAGCGCCACGACCGCGCCGATAGCGGGATCGAGCGCCTCGATCCGCCGGAGTGACTCGGCCACGAGCTCCCGGGCGCCGACCCGTCGCGCCGCGGACCGCATCGGCCAGCTCGCGGATCGTCGTCATCGCGCCGTCAGGAGGGAGAGGGCGACGGTGACGCGGCGGCGCGCGCGGCCCACCCGGGCGCTCGCCGCCGGTAGAAGGCGTACGCGATCGGCCCCGCGGCCACGGGTCCCCAGTACGAGACCAGCCGGTACGCGAGCGTGGCCAGCGTCGCCTGCGCGCCCGGCACCCCCGCCAGCACCAGCATCGCCGCGAGGCCCGCCTCGACGAACCCGAGCCCGCCCGGCGTGATCGGGATCATGCCCAGGACGATCGCCGCCACGTAGGCCAGCAGGACGAGCGACGCGCGCGGCCGGCTGCCCGACGCGACGAGTGCGGCCAGGAGCGCGAGGTAGTCGAACAGCACGTTTCCCGCCGACCGCAGGATCGCCTGCGCCCAGTGCTCGCCGAGGGTCGCACGCACCGTGTCGCGCTCGTGCGTGAGGCGTCCCTCCAGGCCGACCGATCGGCGGGCGCTTGCGGAAGATCGCGTTCCGGATCCGCTCGATGGTGCGGGCCGTCCACGTGATCGGCCGGTCGGCCAGCAGGAGCACGGCGCCGCCGCTCACGAGCAGGATGAACGCGCCGACGCCCAGCCACGCCGCCCGTGCGAGGCCGTTGGCCACGGCCACGCCGCCGAGGATCGCCGGCAGGGACAGCACCGGGAGCGCCAGCAGCGTGGCGAAGTTGATGAGCGAGGCCGCCGTGAGCCCGGTCGCGATCTGCGTCGGTTCCATCCCGCCGCCGGCCAGGAGCCGGTACTGCAACGCGGCGCCGACCGCGTTCCCTCCGGGCACGACCCGGCTGATCGCGTTCCCGGCGAGCTGCGACGTGCCGATCAGGAAGTACCGGTGCGAGCGCAGGCACAGGCCGATCAGGGCCCAGATGCACACGAAGCTGGCGGCCTCGAGCCCCGCCATCACCACGAACCACACCGGGTTCACGTGGGCCAGCTCGCCGACCGACCCGAAGACCGCCACGAGCGAGGGCCACACGACGTAGAGGCCGATCAGGGCTACGAACATGGCGACGATCCGGCCGGGCGAGATGAGCCGCTTCGCCGGCGGCGCGGGCTGCTCGGTCGGGTCCGGTCACGCTGCCAGGGTCCCTGGCGGCGGCGTACGCGTCAACGACCGGTTCCGTAGCATCGGCGCGTGACCCGTTCCGAGGAGTTGTTCGCCCGCGCACGCACCCTGATCCCCGGCGGGGTCGACTCGCCGGTCCGCGCGTTCGGCGCCGTCGGCGGGACGCCGTGGTTCGCCGAGCGGGGCGAGGGCGCCTTCGTGATCGACGCCGACGGCGTGCGGCGCGTCGACCTCGTGCAATCGTGGGGGGCGTTGCTGTTCGGGCACGCTCGCGAGGAGATCGTCCGGGCGGCCTCCGACGCGGCGGCGCGCGGCACGTCGTTCGGCGCGCCGACCGAGGCCGAGGTCGAGCTCGCCGCGAGGATCGTCGAGGCGCTCCCGGGGGTGGACATGGTCCGGCTCGTCTCCTCCGGCACCGAGGCGACGATGTCGGCGATCCGGCTCGCGCGCGGCGCCACCGGCCGCGAGCGGATCGTGAAGTTCGAGGGCTGCTACCACGGACACGCGGACGCGCTCCTCGCGCGCGCCGGCAGCGGCGTCGCGACGTTCGGCATCCCCGGGTCGCCGGGCGTGACCGAGGGCGCGGCGAAGGACACGATCACGCTGCCGTACAACGACGTCGAGGCGGTCCGTGCGACGTTCGACCGAGACGGCGAGCGCGATCGCCGCCGTCATCGTCGAGCCGGTCGCGGCGAACATGGGGGTCGTGCCGCCGGAGCCCGGCTTCCTCGAGGCGCTGCGGGAACGCTGCACGGCCGCCGGGGCGATCCTCGTGTTCGACGAGGTGATCACCGGTTTCCGGATCGGCTACGGCGGCGCGCAGTCCCGCTTCGGCGTGACCCCCGACCTGACGACGCTCGGGAAGGTGATGGGCGGCGGCTTCCCGTGCGCGGCGTTCGGCGGCCGGCGCGAGCTGATGGAGCACCTCGCGCCCGACGGCCCCGTCTATCAGGCGGGCACGCTGAGCGGGAACCCGGTGGCCGTCGCAGCCGGGATCGCGGCGCTCGACCTCGCGAAGCGGCTCGACCCGTATCCCGATCTCGAGCGCACGGCCGAGACGCTCACGGAAGGTCTGCGGTCGGCCTTCGCCGCGAACGGGATCGCCGGCGCGGATCGGGCACGCCGGCAGCCTCTTCAGCGTGTTCTTCACCGAAGAGCCCGTCCGCGACTTCGCCGGGGCGCGCGCGGCCGATCACGAGCGGTACGCGCGGTTCTTCCATCACCTGCTGTCGCGCGGCGTGGCGTTGCCGCCGTCGGGCTACGAACTGTGGAGCCTCTGCACCGAGCACGGCGACGACGAGGTCGCGCGCGTGCTGGATGCGGCCGGCTCGTTCGCCGGCTGAGATCGCCTCAGGCGGCCGGCTCGGGGATCCGTTCGTCCTGCGCTTCGACGGCCAGGCGCAGGACCTCGAGGTCCTGCGCGAAGCCATCGGAGGGCGCGGTCGCCTCGCTCACGTCGGTCACGTCGGGCGCCGGCCGCGGCGCCGGGGTCCAGGTCGGATCGGAATCGGTGATGCCGAACAGCTCCCACTGACGCATGCGACCGCTTCTCCTCTTCGAGGGGTACGAGAGGGATATCGGCCGTCGGGCGACCTGCGGCGCATCGGTCCTCCGGCCCATTCCTCACCCGTCCTCCGGCCCGGCCCGCGCCGGCCGAACGGGGTACCCTCGATAGCCGACGCCGGCCGCGAAACGTTCAGAGCTGCCGTGCAGACTGAGGCCATGGGAACCCCGCCCGGGGTCCCGTCGAAGGAGGATCCATGTCTTCGGAGTTCGCAACGTTCGGCGCCGGATGCTTCTGGGGCGTCGAGTGGGTCTACCGTCAGGTGCCCGGCGTGACCGAGGTCGTCTCGGGCTTCAGCGGCGGCACGGTCGTCGATCCGAGCTACCGCGAGGTCTGCGGCGGCCGCACCGGCCACGCGGAGGTCGTCCAGCTGCGGTTCGATCCCGACGTCGTCTCGTACGACCAGCTGCTCGAGGTCTTCTGGGCGATGCACGATCCGACGCAGGTCGACCGCCAGGGACCGGACGTCGGCTCGCAGTACCGCAGCGTGATCTTCGCGCACTCGCCCGAGCAGCGGGCGGCCGCGGAGGCGTCGAAGGCCGCCGCGCAGGAGCGCTTCCCGCGGCCGATCGCGACCGAGATCGAGGACTTCGCGGCGTTCTATCCCGGCGGAGGACTACCACCAGTGGTACTACGCGCGGAACGGCCACGAGCCCTACTGCCACGTGCTGCCGGCCGGGCTGCTCGAGAGCCTCGGACTGGTCGCTCAGTCCCGGTAGCCCACGATCTTGTGGGAGCTGTCGCAGATCGGTTGGCACCGTGACGCGCCGCAGCGGCAGAGCGAGACCCGGTCCCGCGACGGGATCGGGTCCTCGCCGTAGGTGACGGGCACGCCGCCCGCCACCCGGACCGGGCCGTTCGGCTTGAGCGCCACCCCCGGACGCGCGGGATCCGGCACGTCCCATCGGAACGGCGCGGGCTCCGGGCCGCTCGGCGGCTCCTCCTCGAAGCACGCGAACGGCGGCTCGCGGTCGCAGAACGGCATCGTGCCCGAGGCGCCGCAGCGGCAGATCCCGCGATCGCCGACCGGCGGAGCGACCGGCTCGACGCGCCACACGTCGCCGTCGTGCGCCAGCCTGCCGAGCGGCAGTCCCTCCACGAACATCGGCCCGCCCGGAACGATCCGGATCCGCGGCATCGGGCGATGCTGCCATACTTCCGCGCCGATGAGCCTCCGGGTGCGCATCCGCGACGGCGCCGGCCCCCCGTACCGCCAACTCCACGAGCAGATCGCCGCCTCGATCGACCGCGGCACGCTGCTCCCCGGCGATCGCCTGCCGCCGGTCCGGACGCTGGCGGAGCAGCTCGCGCTGGCGCCGAACACCGTGGCGCGCGCGTACCGCTCGCTCGAGGACGACGGCGTGCTGGTCGGGCGGGGCCGCGCCGGGACGTTCGTCGCCGAGCGGGTCGGACCGGAGGACGGACGACGACGTCCGGCTGCACGAAGCGGCCGATCGGTTCTTCCGGCGCGCGGAGCAGCTCGGGTTCGACCGCGACGCGGCTCTGGCGGCCCTCCGGCGCTCGTAGCGTCCCGCCGGGAGCCGTGGGATACTCCTCGAACGCATGTTCGAGGACGAGCTGAACCCCGCCCAGCTGGCGGCCGCGACCCACGGCGAGGGACCGTTGCTGATCGTCGCCGGCGCCGGGACGGGCAAGACCACGACCCTCGCGGCACGGGTCGCCGTCCTGGTCGAGCGGGGCGTCCGGCCTGAGCGGATCCTGCTCGTCACGTTCAGCCGCCGGGCGGCCCGCGAGATGGTGACCCGGGCCGAGGCCATGACCGGCCGCCGCGACGCCGGCCGGGTCTGGGGCGGCACGTTCCACGCGCTCGCGAACCGGCTGCTCCGCCTCCACGGCCGCGCGCTCGGTCTGTCACCCACGTTCACGGTCTTGGACCAACCCGACGGCGCGGATGTGTTGAACCTGCTGCGGGAGGAGCTCGGGTTCGCCGCGCGTGAGCGGCGCTTCCCCCGCAAGGAGACGCTCGCCGCGATCCACTCCCGGGTGGTGAACGCCGGCACGAAGCTCGACGAGGTCCTCGACCGCCACTACCCGTGGTGCGTCGAGGAGGCCGACGGGATCCGCGCGATCTTCCGCGCCTACGTCGAACGCAAGCGCGAGCAGCAGACGCTGGACTACGACGACCTCCTGCTGTTCTGGAAGGCGCTCGCGTGTTCGCCGCGCACGGGTCCGCAGGTCGCGGCGATGTTCGATCACATCCTCGTCGACGAGTACCAGGACACGAACGCGCTCCAGGCCGACATCCTCGAGGCGATGCGGCCCGAGGGCACGCCGCGGAACCTCACGGTCGTCGGCGACGACGCGCAGGCGATCTACGGCTTCCGCGCGGCGACGGTGCGCAACATCCTCGCGTTCCCCGAGCGGTTCCCCGGCGCCCACGTCGTGAAGCTGGAACGCAACTACCGATCGAGCGCGCCGATCCTCTCGCTGTCGAACGCCGTGATCGCGCTCTCCCCGCAGCGCCACGAGAAGACGCTGTGGACCGAGCGCACCGACGGCGAGCCGCCCGTCCTCCGGGCCTGCCTCGATGAGCCGGACCAGGCCGACGCCGTGTGCCGCTCGGTGCTCGAGCATCGCGAGCACGGCATCGCGTTGCACGAGCAGGCGGTGCTGTTCCGCGCGGCGCATCACTCCGACGTGCTCGAGGTCGAGCTGCTCCGTCGGAACATCCCGTTCGTGAAGTACGGGGGGTTGAAGTTCCTGGAGGCCGCGCACGTGAAGGACGCGCTCGCCCTGCTGCGCGTGCTCGAGAACCCGCACGACGAGGTGGCGTGGTTCCGCGTGCTCCAGCTGCCGGCCGGCGTCGGGCCGCAGGGAGCACGCAGACTGATGGACGTCCTCGGGGTCCGAGGGAGCGCGGGCGATCCGTTGGCGTCGCTGCTCGACGGAGCCGTCCCGGTCCCCCGCGGCGCCGGCGAGGGTGTGCGCGCCCTGCGTTCGGCGCTGGCCGGCTGCCGAGACGAGACGGTCCTGCGCCCGGCGGCGCAGCTCGAACGCCTGCGGACCTACCTGGAGCCGGTGATCGCGCGGAAGTACGAGGCGCCCGGGCCGCGCATCGCCGACCTCGAACAGCTCGCCCTGCTGGCGCAGGGCTACGAGAGCCGCGGCCGCTTCCTCGCCGAGCTCACGCTCGACCCGCCGGCGTCCACGTCGGATCTGGCCGGCCCACCCGCGCTCGACGAGGACTACCTGATCCTGTCCACGATCCATTCGGCGAAGGGCCTCGAGTGGGACGTGGTCCACGTGATCCACGCGTCCGACGGGTGCATCCCGTCCGACATGGCGCTGCGCGACGACGAGGAGCTCGAGGAGGAACGCCGGCTCCTGTACGTGGCGCTCACGCGCGCGCGGCATTCGCTGCACCTGTCGTTCCCGCAGCGGTACTACCGGCGACAGAAGCCGCGCGACGACGTGCACATGTACGCGCTCGTCTCGCGGTTCCTGGAGCCGGAAGCCGTGCGGGAGCACCTGCGTATGGAGGCACCGCGGGTGGACGTGCCCGAGGATGCCGCCGTGGCCGTCGACGGCACGGCCGACGTCGACGCCTACCTCGCCGACCTGTTCGGCTGAGCCGGGTAGGCTGGCGCGATGCCGCCGACCGTCGCCCTGCTCGACCTGTACGAAACGCTCGTCTCGGGCGACTGGCCGCACTGGGGCGAGCTGGTGCGGTCGCGCCTCGGCGTCGACGCGGCCGTGCTCGACCGGGCGCTCGACGACACGCGGGAGGCGCGGAACACCGGCGCGTTCGCGAGCGAGACCGAGGACTGGCACGCCGTCCTCGTCGCGGCCGGCGTGGAACCGGACGACGCGACGATCCGGGAGCTGATCGCGATCCAGCGGGACTTCATGACGACGGGCGTGCGCCTCTACGACGACTCGCTCCCCGTGGTGCGCGAGCTCCGTTCGCGGGGGACCAGGATGGCGCTCGTCAGCAACTGCTCGCGGGACACCCGGCAGGTCGTCGACCGGCTCGGACTGGAGGACGAGTTCGACGCGGTGATCCTGTCGTTCGAGGTGCACGCACGCAAGCCGGACGCACCGATCTACGAGGCCGCGCTGCTGGCCCTCGATGCCGCCGCGCCGGACGGCCTGTACGTGGACGACCAGGCCGCCTACTGCGACGGCGCGCGCGACCTCGGCATGGACACCCGGCTGATCCGTCGCCCGGCGGCGAGCCCACGCGAGGGGTTCACGCCGAGGACCGACGGGCACACCGTGATCCCGGACCTGACCGCGCTCCTGGACCTCTGAGGGCTCGGCGGGTCACGCCGCCAGGAACACCAGCAGGATCGAGGTGTAGAGGCACGCCGCCGCCGCGATCGTCGCCGCGTGCCAGACCTCGTGGTAGCCGAACGTCGCCGGCGCGGGGTCGGGCCGGTGCAACGCCAGCACGAGCGCCCCGAGCGAATACAGCACGCCCCCGACGAGCATCAGCGCGAGCTCCGTCGGCGAGAGCGACCGCGCGAGCGCCGGGAACACGACGACGCCCACCCAGCCCAGCCCGAGGTACAGGAAGCCCGACAGCACGTTGAGGTCCACGCGGTAGAGCTTGATCGCGATGCCGAGGGCCGCGCCCGCCCACACGATGGCGAGCACCACGACCGACGTCGTCCCGTGCAACGCGAGCAGGCAGAAGGGCGTGTACGTCCCGGCGATCAGCACGAAGATCGACGCGTGGTCGAGCCGGCGCATCCGCGCGTTCGCGCGTTCGTCCCACGCCCCCAGGTGGTACGCGGCGCTCACCCCGAACTGGAACAGCAGGGCGGCCCAGTAGATCAGCGCACCGACGCGGGCCTTCGCCCCGGGCGCGAGCGCCACGAGGACCAACCCCGCGGGGATCGACACGAAGAACGCGACCTCGTGCAACCGTCCCCGCAGCCGGGGCTTCGGTCGGGCGTGGAAGGGGACGGTGGAGGCCACCCTCCAAGGGTACGGCGGCGCGCGGGAGCGCTCCGGCTTAGACTCGCGCGATGGCCGACGATCGCCAGCCGACCGCGGATCCGCCCCCGAAGCTCCCCAGGAAGGCCTACGAGCGCGAGCTCGTGCGGCTCCAAGAGGAGCTGGTCCAGATGGAGCGTTGGGTCGCCGAGACCGGCGCCCGGATACTCGTGATCTTCGAGGGCCGCGACGCGGCCGGCAAGGGCGGCGCGATCAAACGCATCACCGAGCACCTGAACCCGCGCGTCACCCACCACATCGCGTTGCCCAAGCCGACCGAACGCGAGCGCACGCAGTGGTACTTCCAGCGCTACACGGCCAACCTGCCGGCCGGCGGCGAGATCGCGTTGTTCGACCGGTCCTGGTACAACCGCGCCGGCGTCGAGCGCGTGCTCGGCTTCTGCACGCCGCAGGAGTACCAGGAGTTCCTCCGGCAATGTCCGATCTTCGAGCGCCTCCTGGTCGAGGACGGGATCCTGCTGATCAAGTACTGGTTCTCCGTCTCCGACGAAGAGCAGGAGCGGCGGTTCCGAAAGCGCGTCGGCGATCCGATGCGCCGATGGAAGCTCTCCGAGACCGACCTCTACGCGCGGACGCGCTGGATCGACTACTCACGGGCGAAGGACGAGATGTTCGTGCACACCGACATCCCGGACGCGCCGTGGCACGTCGTCGAGGCCGACGACAAGAAGCGGGCGCGCATCAACTGCATCGCGCACCTGCTCTCGATGGTGCCGTGGGCCCCGAAGCCGGAGCCGAAGATCGACCTGCCGCCCCGGCAGTCCGACGACGGCTACATCCGCCCGCCGCGCGACCTGTACTCGTACGTCCCCGACCACGCGGCGACGCTCGTCCATCCGGGCTCGAAGGAGTCGTGACGACGACGGCCGTCGACGGCCGACACCGGCCGCGCGGCGTCCTGATCGGCATCACGGCGATCGTGTTCTTCGTCGTCGACGCCGTCGCCGACGAAGATCGCCTCCGGCTCGTGGCAGCTGCTGCCGAAGCCCTCGCGCGATGACCGCGGCACCTATCTCGCGATCCAGGTCACGCTGCTCGCCGCCGTCCTCCTTTCGGTCTGGGGCGTCCGCCGCCCGGGCTGGCAGCCTGCCCGGGCCCGAGCTGGGTGTGGGTCACCGCCGGCCTCGTCGTCGCCTGGGCGGGCATCGTGCTGCGCGGCTGGTCGCTGCTCACGATGGGGACGGAGTTCCGCCGGACGCTGGTCGAGGGCGGCGACCGGCGCCTCGTGACCGACGGGCCGTTCCGGTTCGTCCGGCATCCCTCGTACACCGGCGTGCTGCTCGCCCTCGGCGGCATCGGGCTCGCGCTCGACGACCGGGTCGCGCTGCTCGCGCTCGCGATCCTGCCGCCGATCGGCTTCGTGATCCGGATCCGCGCCGAGGAGCCCGAGCTCCGGCGGACGTTCGGCGCGGCCTATGAGGCGTACGCGGAGGGGAAGGCGCGGCTGGTGCCGGGCATCTGGTGAGCCGGCGCGACCTCAGCAGAGATCGTCGAGGACCTCGGCCACGGATTTGCGGATGCCCGTGATGAAGGGCACCTCCTCCTTCGTGAATCGCCGCGCTTCGGCGTCGCGGAGCCGGCGGATGCACTCCACGATGCGGTCGGGCTCGGTCGCCTCGAACGCCAAGATCCACTCCCAGTCGCCCAGGCCGAACGCGCTCGTCGTGTTCGCGAGGACGTCGGGGAACTCGCGTCCGGCCTCGCCGTGCTCGCGCAGCAACGCCGCCCGTTCCTCCTTCGGCAGGAGGTACCACTCCGGCGTCCGCACGAACGGGTAGACGCACGCGTACCGCAGCGGCGGCTCTCCCTTCACGAAGGCCGGCCGGTGATCGGGCGTGAACTCCGCCGGCTTGACCACCCCCATGAAGGACCACGTCGGTTCGAGGTAGCCGCCCGCCTCGGTCCGGCGGAACTCGACGAACGCCCGCTGCACCTCGTCGGCGCTCGGGCCCGACGAGCCAGAGCATGACGTCGGCGTCGGCCCGGAAGCCGACCGTGGAGTAGGTCCCCCGGACCGAGATCGAGCCGTCCCAGCTCTTGTAGAGGTCCTCGATCTCGGCGGCGGCGCGGCTGCGGTCCTCGGGGCTCGCCAGCACCTCACGGAGCTCCGGCGCGGCGGCGAAGACGGGGTAGAGGGCGTAGATCGTGTCGGTCATCGCGTGGTCTCCCGGTCGATGGATCGGACGAAGGTCGCCGCCTGTTCGGCCGCGGTCCGGGCGGAGGCGACGCACGAAGCGACGTCGACACCGTCGAACGACTTCCCGGCTACGAAGATACCGGCCGGCAACGCATCACGGATCCGGGCGACCCGTTCGACGTGCCCGACGAGGTACTGCGGCGCGGCGTGCGGTCGGCGGACGACCTCGGCGTGCTGCGGGACCTCCGGCAGCGGCAGCACCGCCGCGAGGTGGCGCACGCACGCGCTCGACGATGTCCGCGTCGTCCCCGTCGAGGACCTCCTCCTGGCCGTCGCCGCCGATCGTGCACCGCAGCACGGCGCGCGTGCCGAAGGCGGGATCGAGGGCCACACGGAGGAGAACCACGAACACGCGGTCATCGGGGCCGCGCCGGCCGGCACGACGAAGCCGCTCCCGTAGGGGAGCCGCTCGGCGGTTCCCGCCGGATACACCAGCAGCACGACGCCGCGCGAGACGTTCGGGATCGTCGCGAGGTCGGCGCCCGCCACGGCGCCCGCCGGCCCGAGCACCCGCCGGACGCCGTCGGCGACGACGCTCAGCACCACGGCGTCGGCGCGCACCGGAGCGGTTCCCTCGATGCGCACCGACCATCCCGCCCCGTCGGGCACGATCGCCTCGACGCGGGCGCCGGTGCGGAGGGCGGGCCCGAGCTCGGCCGCCGCCCGTTCGACCAGGCCCTCCACGCCGCCGGCCGGCCGCAGGCGCAACGGCCCGAGCTCGGCGCGACGCGCGTCCCGCATCGTCGCCATGGAGCCCCGCAACAGCGATCCCTGCGACGCCTCCCACGCCGGCAGCTCCGGGAACGTGGCGCGGACCGAGAGACGGTCGACCGCGCCACCGAACGGATCGCTGAGCAGCGGCGCGATCGCGCGGTCGGTGGCCTCGTCGCCCAGTCGCCGGCGCAGCAGCGACCCGATCGATCCGTCCTCGCCGGAGCGACGCTTCCGCCGAACCAGATCGCCGAGCGCGCGGCGGCGTCCTCGGCGTGACACGCCCGGCCACCGGAACACGTCGCCGAGCTCGCTCGGGATGCCGAACGGCGCGTGGGACGGGTATTCGACGAGCCCGCGGTCGGTCCACAGCCACATCCCCGACGCGGCCGGCTTCGTCAGGTCGATCCCGAGCTCGCGGCAGAGCTCGACGCCGGCCGGCCGGCGCGCGTACAGCGCTTCGGGTCCGGCGGGGAGCCGGAGGTCGCCGACCTCCACCTCGGCGATGCCGCCGCCCGGGCGCGCCGTCGCCTCGAGCACGTCCACGTCGAGCGACGGGTCATGCCGCCGCAGCCGGAGCGCGGCGGCGAGCCCGGCGATGCCGGCGCCGACGACGACGATCCGGCCGCCGGGCTCAGGCATCGGGAACGGTCCACGTATGCACCAGGTCGACGACGCGCTGGAGCGCCTCCACCGGCGTGGTGGGCAGCACGCCGTGGCCCAGGTTGAACACGTGGCCGGCGCGGCCGCCGGCGCGTTCCAGGACGTCTGCCGTCTCCCGCTCGATGACCGGTGACGGCGCGAGGAGCACCGCGGGGTCGAGGTTGCCCTGCAGGGCCACGCCCGGCAGGCGATCCCACGCACGATCCAGCGGCACCCGGTGATCGACGCCGATGGCGTCGCCACCGGCCTCGCGCATCACCTCCAGCAGCTCGGAGGTCCCGACGCCGAAGTGGATCACCGGCACGTCCGTGCCGGCGAGCGCCTCGAAGAGCCTGCGGACGTGCGGCGCGACGTGGGCCACGTAGTGCGCGGGCGAGAGGGCGCCGACCCACGAGTCGAACAGCTGGACGGCGCCGACCCCGGCGGCGATCTGCAGCCGGAGGTGCGGCACGATCACGTCCAGGAGCGCGGTCATCAGCGCGTCCCACGTCGCGGGCTCGCCCAGCATCAGCGCCTTCGTTCGGGCGTGATCGCGGCTGGGACCCCCCTCCACGAGGTAGCTGGCCAGCGTGAACGGCGCTCCCGCGAACCCGATCAGCGGCACGTCGAGCTCGGCCACGAGGGCTCGGATCGCCTCGGCCACGTACGGCTCGTCGACGTCGGGCTCCAACGGCCGGAGGCGCCGTACGTCGGCGGCCGATCGGATCGGCGCATCCAGGACGGGACCGAACCCCTGCTCCACGCGGATCGGCAGCCCGGTGGCCGCGAGCGGCACCACGATGTCACTGAACAGGATCGCGGCGTCCACCGGCATCCGGCGGAGCGGCTGCAGCGTGATCTCGACCACCTCGTCCGGCAGACGCACGGTCTCCAGGATGTCCCGGTCGCCGCGGATCTTCCGGTACTCGGGCAGGTACCTGCCCGCCTGCCGCATGAACCACACGGGGGTCCGGTCGACGGGCTCGCGCCGGAGGGCACGCAGCAGTCGGTCGTTCGAGGGGGCCATGGAGCCCCAGGATACGGAGCCCCAGGATACGGAGCCGTCGAGGTGGAGCTCAGACGAGGTCGACGCCGAGCTCGAGGTCGATGTCCAGCTCGAGGTCGACGCCGGTGCGGCGGGACGGGCTCCGGACCGCCTCGAACACCGCGTCGAGGAGGCGGTCGATGTCGAACGGCTTGACCACGTAGCCCGATGCGCCGAGATCGCGCGCGCGTTCCATGTCCTCGGCGTTCTTCTTCGCCGAGCAGACGACGATCGGCACGGGGTCGCCCATCGCGTGGAGATCCTCGAGGACCGACCAGCCGTCGATCCCGGGAAGCATCACGTCGAGCACGACGGCGTCGGGCCGCTCGGCTTCGATGCGCGAGATCGCCGTGCGACCGTCGCCCGCGAGGATCGGATCGAGCCCGGCCGCGGTGAGGTTCACGCGGAGCACCACGAGCAGATCGGGGTCGTCCTCCACGACCAGCACGCGCGGACGGCGGATCGTCACGCTCATCCCGCCTCCGCCGCGCTCGCGTGCTGCAACTCGATCAGCTGCGCGACGTGCCGACGCTCGGCCTCGAACAGCCGGGCGTTCGCGATCGCGGACGCCGATTGCTCGGCGAACACGGCCACGGCGCGCAGGTCGTACTCGGTGAACGCCCTGCCGGCCGCCGCGTTCACGTTCAGCACGCCGACGACCTCGTCGGCGTGAACCAGCGGGAGCGACATCGCGCTCTCCACGTACGGCTGCCGGTCGGCGAGCCCCGGGAACTCCGTCGGATCGACGTGCCCCTCGATCAGGATCGGCTCGCGCCGGAGCGCGACGTGCCCGGCGACGCCCTCGCCGAGGCGGATGCGCGCGCCGAGCGCTTCCTCGCGCCCGCGCACGCTGACCGTCACGAGCTCGTCACCCTCGACCACCATGAGGGATCCGCCGTTCGCGTCGAGCAGGTCGCAGGCGCTGCGGAGCACCGTGTCGAGCAGTTCGGAGAGGTCGAGCAGGCCGCTCAACGCGCGGCCGGTCTCCAGGAGCAGCGAGACCTCGTGCAGGCGGTTCGTGAGCGACGCGATCAGGACCCGCTCGTCGGTGAGCATGCGGGTGACGCGCCACAGGCGCATCTCCTTCTCCACGACGTAGGCGCAGAAGATGCCGACGATCGCGAGCGCGCCGAGCCGGATCGCGGGCGCGGACAGCACGACGGATCCCATCGAGGTCCACGTGGCCAGCACGAGCACGCCGGTCGCGACGAACACGAGCGTGACCGTCGTGAGGAACCACAGCTGCATCCGGCGTCGCTCGACGGCCTCGAGCGAGGGCGTGCGGAACTCGCGAAGCCCGGCGATCCGCGACTCGTGTCGCAGCCCTTCGGTCTCCGGAACCCGGTCGTTCTGCCTCGGCACCCGCTCGCCTTTCCTCTCCCCTGCCCTGGATATCGGCCCCGAAGCCGAAGGTCTCGATTGGGCGGCTGGGGGACCCCCGAGCGACCGAGGCCGTATGCGAGTGCCGGGGGATGCGGGCTGAGGGGAGCGAGCGAGTGGAGCGTCGGAACCCACATCGGGTCGACCGATGTCGATCCCAGGGGTCCCGACGCGAACGACGCCGGTCTCTGTGTCTCGACGCGATGCTCGCCCGCGTTCACGCGACAGGCTGGAGACTGCCGTCGATCAGGCGGAGGTCAACTCCCGCCGGATCCCTGACCGTGGTCCTGGCCCGACTGACCGTGGTCCTGGCCCGACTGACCGTGGTCCTGGCCCGACTGACCGTGGTCCTGGCCCGACTGACCGTGATCCTGGCCCGACTGACCGTGGTCCTTCGTTGCCGCACCTTGCTGGCCAGCTTTGCACTGGCCGGCGCTCGCCACGGTACAGATCTCGGCACCCTTGAGCACCCCCGTCGCCGTCGTCGTCGTGGCGATCTGAGATATCTCGCTGCCCTTCCCCGAGCCGGACGCGTCATTCGAGGTCTGGTCGTTCGCCTTGGAAACGCTGTCGGCGCTCTCGCCCGACGACGTGCCCGAATCGCCTCTCGTATCGGGATGATCGCCCGCATGCTCGTTCGGACCCGGCACGTCGACGCCGAGCTTCGACAGCATGGAGGAGGCGACGGACTGGGCCGCTCCGGGCAGCTCTCCTGCCATCGCCAATCCGCCGGAGCCGATCAGCACCGCAGCCGTGGCAACCGTGACGACCTTCACCCGCAGGAAATTCCGCTCTCGTCCCTTCACGTCCACGTCGGACCTCCTGTCGATGACCGACGGGTCCGCCGCCGCCTGGATGTCCGCGGCCATCGCGGCAACCATGGTGCGAGCCGCACCAGTGTCGGCAGGCTCCACGTCCGCCAGGGCGGTGAGCGTGGCAGCGACCTCGGCGAACCCCGGTGGGGCGTCGTCGGGATGCAGCCCCCGGAGGAGCCGGTCAGCCGTTCCCTGGTCGAGCGTCGGACCCATGTCATCCAGAAGATCGCGTGAGCGCCTCATCGCGTTACGGCCTCTCTCGGGATCTGTCTCGCGAGGCGGCGGAGAGCACGAAGCTGGAGAGCGCGCACCGCGCCGGGCCGCTTTCCGACGATCGTCGCCACCTCATCGACCGCCAGATCCCCCAGGACCCGCAGGAGGATCACCTCACGCTGATCGGGCGGGAGGCTGGCGATCTGCTCCAACGCCCAGCCGGTCGAGACCCGATCCAACGCATCGGCTTCGGCATCGCCACTCGGACCCAGGCCTGCGATCAGGTCGGGGGCGGTCGGATCGGTTCGCCGCCGAGCCATCCGGCGCCGGTGATCGAGGAGCCGACGTCTGGCTACCGTGAAGACCAAGGCGCGGAAGTCGTCCTCCTGGCCCGAGAAGCCAGGGAGTGCTCTTGCGATCCCCAGCCAGGTGTCCGAAGCGAGATCCTCGGCCACCTCGGACGCCTGTGCGGTCAGGTACCGCAACAGCCGAGGGTGCGTCTCCACGTAGAGGGCCTCGAGGGCCCAGGGAGCGCCAGCCCTTGCGCCGGCGATGATCTGGTCGAAGGAGGCGCCGAGGCTCATCGGGAGGTCACAGAAAGCTATCGTCGCGTGCCGCGGCACGCTTGACCTCGACTCGGCATACCAGAGGACGGCGGCGGGAGGAGTGGGATTCGAACCCACGGAACGGTTGCCCGTTCAACGGTTTTCAAGACCGTCGCCTTCGTCCGCTCGGCCATCCTCCCGCGGGAGCGTAGCGGCCCGGCTCGACGAAACGGGCGAAGAGCCGGAGGGCTACCCTAAGCCGCGATGGAGGATCCGAGGGGGCTCCCGTCCGGCGGTTCCGTCACGCCCGGTGCCAACGATCCCGTCCACGGCCCGATCGATTGGCGATCCGCCGTCGAATCGGAGTCGCTGTACCGCTCCCTCGTCGAGCAGCTCCCTGCCGCCGTCTTCGTGGACCTGTTCCTGCCCGAGCACACGAAGGTCTACATGAGTCCGATCGTGGAGCCGATGCTTGGCTATCCACAGGCCTCGTACTACACCGACCACGACCTGTGGGAGCGGTCGATCCATCCGGAGGATCAAGGGTGGGTTCTCGCGGCATGGGAGGCGGCGTTCCAGGGCGACACCCCCTACGACGTCGAATACCGGTTCCTGCGCGCGGACGGCACCACGGTCTGGCTCCACGACCGTGCGGCGCCGCTGCGGGACGCCGGCGGCGCCACGATCGGCTGGCAGGGCGTGATGATCGACATCACCGCGCAGAAGGAGGCGGAGCTGGCGCTGCGGCTCTCCGAGGCACGGCATCGCGCGCTGATCGATCAGCTCCCGGCGGTCACCTACCTCGCCTCGGACGAGGAGAACCTGCAACTCCTCTACGCGAGCCCGAACATCGAGGACATCCTCGGCTACGCGCCGGACTTCGCTCCGACGACGGACGCCGACTGGACCGAGTGGATCGCCATCGAGGACCGCGAGCGCGTCCTCGATGGATGGATGGATTCGTACGAGACGCGGCGCGGCCTTCGACATGGAGTACCGCTCGTCCACGCGCGACGGTCGGGCCGTCTGGATCCACGACCACGCCGTGCTGATCCGCGACCCGGCCGGCCGGCGGATGCACTGGCAAGGCGTCATGGTCGACATCAGCGCGCGGGTGAAGGCCCAGCAGGATCTCGCCGTCGCCGAGACGCGCTACCGCGCGCTCATCGAGGGGATCCCCGCCGTCGTCTACGAGATGGGTCCCGACGACGAGCGGCGCACGATCTACGCGAACCCCCGCGTCGAGCAGCTGCTCGGGTACTCGCGGGAGGAGTGGCTCGATCAGCCCGACATCTGGATCGAGCTGCTCCACCCCGACGACCGCGAGACCGAGCTGGCCGCCCACGACCGGCACAGCGAGACCGGCGAGCCGTGGTCGCGCGAGTACCGGATGATCGCCGCCGACGGCAGGATCGTGTGGGTCCACGACCAGGCCACGCTGGTCCGCGACGAGCGGGGGAACCCCCTCACGTGGCAAGGGCTCATGGTCGACATCACGGCCCAGAAGCTGGCGGAGGAGCAGCTGCGCCTGTCGCACGACGAGCTCGAGTTCCGCGACCTCGCCCGCACGATCCAACTGGAGGAAGCGAACGAGCTGATGACGTTGGAGATCGCCGAGCGGCGGCGGGCCGAGCGCGAGCTCCGCGACGCCGAGGAGCGCTACCGGAGCCTGGTCGAGGAGCTGCCCGCCGTCGTCTACCTGTGGCAACCGCGCATCGACGACCTCTCGCTCGCGTACGCGAACCGGCATATCGAGCGGATGCTCGGCTACTCGCCCGAGGAGTGGAACGCCGGATCGTGGGTCGACCGGGTCCATCCGCACGACCGGGATCGGGTGCTGGCGATCGCGCTCAGGAGCGAGACGACGGGCGAGCCGTTCGAGGCCTCGTATCGCTACCTCGCGAAGGATGGGCACGTCGTGTGGGTCATCGATCGTGCCGTCCTCCTGTCCCGCTCGGACGACGGCAAGCCCCTGGTGTTCCAGGGAGTGATGATCGATGTGACCGCGCAGAAGGAAGCCGAGCGCAAAGCCGCCCAGGCGGAGGAACGGTTCCGGGAGCTGGCGGAGTCCGGTCCGTTCGTCCCCTACGCGTTCGAGGTGGATCATGCTCCAACGACCCCGCGGCGGTCGACGGTGACCTACGTCAGCTCACAGGCCGCCGCGATCCTCGGGCTCGCGCCGGACGTGCACCGCGACCAGACCAGCTGGCTCACCGCCGTGCATCCGCACGACCGCGATCGCTTCAACGCGCAGGCGGCCGAGAACCTCGCCACGGGCGGGTCGTGGGACTTCGACTACCGGACGATCGACGCCGACGGGACCGTGATCTGGCTCAACGACCGCGGGAGCTGCATCGAGCGCGACGACCGCGGTCGGCCCGTGCGGTTCGTCGGCGCGCTCTCGAACGTCACGCGTCGCCGGGAGGAGCTCGACGCGGTCGAGACCGAGCGCGCCCGGCTCCGCACGCTCGCGGATCGCATCCCGGGGGTCCCGTGGTCGGGATCGTTCGACACCGTGTCCGGCCGCTATCGGCTCCTCGTTCGTCGGTCCGCAGATCCGAGAGCTGCTCGGCGTCGAGGCGGCGACGCTCCTTGGCGGATGGGGAATCCCTGACCCGCTGGATCCATCCCGACGATCGGGCGATCGTGGCGGCGTCCCAGCGCGCCGACCGCTCGGACGTGGAGTTCCGGGTCGTCCGCCGGGACGGGACGATCCGCTGGGTCCACGGCATCTCGGCTCGCGAGACCCCGGCCGAGGAGAACCCGCAGGTGTGGCACGGCCTGATGCTCGACGTGACCGAACGGCACGCCGTCGCGGAGCCGGCGCCGCGCGCCGAGCACGTGAAGCGCTAGCCGGCCGGCTGGAGGATCCGCGCCCGTTCGGGCAGGTACTGCCAGAGGTGTTCCGGGATCACCACGCTGCCGTCGGCCTGCTGGTGGTTCTCGAGGATCGCGATCAGCGCCCTGCCGATCGCCGTCGCGGTGCCGTTCAGGGTGTGCAGGACCTCGGTCCCGCCGTCGGCGCGGCGCACACGGGTCTGCAACCGACGCGCCTGGTAGTCGGTCGTGTTCGAACAGCTCGTCAGCTCTCGATAGCGCTCCTGGCCGGGCAGCCAGACCTCGATGTCGTACTTCTTCGCGGCCGCGCCCCCGAGGTCTCCCGCCGCGACGTTCACCACGCGGTAGGGGATCTCCAGCTTCCCCAGGACCTCCTCCTCGACGCCCACGAGGAACTCGTGCTCGTCCCAGCTGCTCTCCGGCGTCACGAACGAGAACATCTCCACCTTGTCGAACTGATGGACGCGGAACATCCCGCCGAGGTCCTTGCCGTAGGTGCCCGCCTCGCGCCGGAAACAGGTGGAGAAGCCCGCGTACCGCAGCGGGAGCGCGCGCTCGTCCAGGATCTCGCCCATGTGCAGCGCCGCGAGCGGCACCTCGGCCGTGCCCACGAGGTACAGGTCGTCCTCGGCGGTCTGGTAGATGTTCACCGCGTCCGTCGGCAGGAAGCCGGTGCCGTACATCGCCTCCTCACGCACGAGCACCGGGGGGATCACCGGGACGAAGCCCTTCTCGGCCAGGATGTCCATGGCGCTGCGGACCAGCGCGAACTCGACGAACGCCAGGTCGCCGAGCAGGTAGACGAACCGCGAGCCGCTCGTACGCACCGCGCGCTCCACGTCGAGCACGCCGAGCGCGGTGCCCAGCTCCACGTGATCCTTCGGCGCGAAATCGAACGCCGGCACGACGTCGTGGTTGCGGCGGACCTCCACCGCGTCCTCGTCGGTGAAGCCGTCGGGGCTCGAGGGGTGCGGCACGTTGGGCGTGCTCGCGAGCAGCGAGTTGAGGTGCGCCTCGGCCTCCGCCAGCTGCGGCTCGAGCTCCTTCAGCTCGGCGCTGACGGTCGCGACCTCGGCGATCAGCTGCTGCTTCTCGTCGCCGGTCGCTCGCCCGATCGCCTTCGAGGCGCGGTTCTGTGCGGCCCGCAGCTCCTCGACGCGCTGGGTGAGCGAACGTCGGCGCTCGTCGGCGGCGAGGAGCTCGTCGACGACCTCGCCGAGGTTCCGCCGCGCGAGCCCGGCCCGGAACACGTCCGGATCCTCACGGATCTGTTTGATGTCGAGCATCGAGCCTCACACCTTGACCTGGTTGGGTTCCTTCTGCTCCTTCGGGGCCGCCGCGCCGGACGACGCCGCCTGCGGACCCGAACCCGACGCCGGCCGTCGCGTCCATGATGCTCTGCCCGTGGAAGACGCCGCCCTCCTCCACGACGAGCGTCTTCGACGTGATGTTGCCGTCCACCCTGCCGCCGCGCGCCAGATGCGCCTTGCCCTTCACGACGATGTTGCCTTTGAACCGGCCGGCCACGCTCACGTTCTGCGACCGGATGTCGGCCTCCACCTGGGACTGCGGCGAGAGCACCACGTCGCCGTCGGCGTTGATCTGTCCCTTGACCTGTCCGTCGATCCGGAGGCTCCCGGCCGACACGACGTTGCCCTCCAGCCGCGCGCCGGTTCCGACGACCGTGACCTCATCGTTCTCCGCCATGTCCGCATCCTTTCGGTTTCGGGGCCCCGGGGGGACCGGCAACTGCGCCGACTCGGCGTCGTCGCGTCGCCAGATCAACGCGCCACCGCCTGCTGATCCTCGCTCATCGCTTGGCGGATCGCTTCCTCCTCCTCCAGCGAGAGGTTGTAGCTGCTGGTCGATCGCGCGATCGGTTTCGCGTACACGCGCGTCTCCTGCCGTCCGTTGATGGACGTGATCACGACGCCCGTCCCGTGCTCATCGAGGAGCGCGCAGGAGAACGAGAGCCGACCGCCCACGTCTTCGAACGCGTCGTAGCGCAGGATGCCGACGCGGCGCACGCTCCCCTCGATCTGGACCTGCTGCCGCCGGTCGGTGCCGTTGAGGCTCCGCGCCGCCTGCTCGAGGCGCTCGATCCGTTCCAGGAGCACCCCGACCGCCTCGTCGCCGGCCATCGCCGCCGAGGGCGCTCGCCGGCGCCCGCCGCCGCCGAACACGCTGAACGCGATCGCCAGCAGCGACAGGCCGATCGCGATGAACGCGACCAAGGTGAGCGCGTGAACCGACAGCGTCATGACGTCCGTCTCCGCGTCCGTCGGGTGGCACGGATACCCGGAACCCGCACGTCAGCGGCGTGTCCGGGAGGAACCGGAGTATACGATGGGCCTCCCGAGCCCGAAGGAGCACACCGCTGATCCTCATCGCCTTCGTGCTGGTCGTCGGGGTGGTCGTCGGCTTCGCGACCGGTGGGTCGTTGCGGAACTTCCCCTCGATCCCGCTCCGCTCCTGGTGGTTCGCGGTGGCCGGCATCGCCCTGCAGTTCGTGAACCCGCCCGGCGCGCTCGGTCACCTCGCCGTCGCCGCCTCGTTCGCGCTGCTCCTCGTGTTCGCGGTCCTCAACATCGACCAGCCGGGCCTATTGCTGTTCGCGGTCGGGGTGTCGCTGAACGCGCTCGTCGTGATCGCGAACGGCGGCATGCCGATCACCCGCGACGCGGTCATCCGCTCGGACCAGGGTGGCACGCTTCCGGCGCTCGAGGCCGGGGCCGGCGGGGCGAAGCACCATCTCGCGAACGAGGATTCGGTGCTGCTGGTCCTCGGCGACGTGACCGGCGTGCCCTCGCCGATCGCCGCGGCGGTGAGCGTCGGGGACCTCGTCCTCTACGCCGGTATCGCCTGGTACGTCGCGGCGTCGATGGGGCCCGCCGCCCGCGACCGTCAGCTCACGTCGCGCGCGCGGAACACGAGCAACGCAAGCCGCGGTCAGCGCCACCACCCAGACGCCCAGCACGACCCATCCCCCGCTCACCGACAGCAGGACCTCCTGGGACTGAACGATCACGTTGCCGCTCTGGTCGCTGGTGATCACCGCACGGCCGAGCAGCGGCTGCTGCGAGATCACGACCTCCGCCGCGCGGATCAACAGGCGCGGTTGGATCGCCGTCCAGAGCCCGGCGACGAATCCCTCCACCACGATCAGATAGCCGAAGATGACGCCGAGCGCGGCGACGGTCGAGCGACCGAGCGTCGCGACGGCGTGCGCGACCACGCCGAACAGGGCGGCCACGACCGCGACGCGCGAGACGATCCCGATCAGGTGACGAGGCATCCCCTTCGGCGTCCCGTCGGCCGAGCCGGCGATCGCGACGGCGATCCGGAAGACCCCGATCAGCAGGACCTGGGCGAAGATCGTGAACACGAGCACCACGGCGACGGTCACGAGCACGCGGACGAGGTGCACGCGGGTCCGCCTCGGTTCCCAGGTCAGGAGGGTGCCCATCGTCCCGGCGGTCCAGTCCGCCCCCGCCAGCGTCGCCCCGAGCAACACCCCGAGGAGCACCACGATTGACGACGTCCCCGACACCAGGACGTCCGGGAGGCCGCGACCATCGAAGTTCGTTCGACGCGAAGTTCTCGGGCCGTACCTGGTCGGCGCAGTACGCGGCGAGGTTCTTGTAGGGGGGAGGGACGTTGCCACCACCCGTGAAGTCGCCACGGAGGCAGCTCGCGAGCGCTTGCCGATACTGTGTATCCGCCGAGTTGCGCAAACCGTTGTACGTCGCGATGCCCATGCTGACGACGATCGAGATCGCGACCGCGATCGCCAGCACGCGGACGACGCGTCGGGACCATGCGCGGAGCAGCTCGGCGCGCAGCAGGCCGATCACGGGCCGAGGCCCTCGTCGCGGGTGAGCTCCAGGAATACCGTCTCGAGGTCCACCTCGTCGGGGCGGAGCTCGGAGAGGTAGAGGCCGCGCTCGGCGAGCGCCCGCGTGACCCGCTCCCCCTGATCGGGCGGGAGGTCGATCCGAAGCACGTCCCCGTCGAGCTCCGCGCGGATGCCCGGCCTCGGCGAGCGCGCGCGCGCCCGCGACGGGATCGGCGAGTCTTCACGAGCAGGCCGCGGGCACGGCCCGCCGACAGGACCTCGCCGACGGGACCCGACGTGATCAGCCGGCCGCGCGCCACGATCGCCACGCGGTCGGCGGTCTGCTCGACCTCCGACAGGATGTGGCTCGAGACGAAGACCGTGCGGCCCTCGTTCCCGAGCGATCGGATCAGCTCGCGGACCTCGACGATGCCGGCCGGGTCGAGGCCGTTCGCGGGCTCGTCGAGGATCAGCAGCGCGGGATCCTTCAGGAGAGCCGCCGCGATCCCGAGCCGCTGCTTCATCCCGAGCGAATACGTCCGGACCGCGTCCGCGCCGCGATCCGCGAGCCCTACCCGGGCCAGCACCCGTTCGATCGCCGCGTCGTCGTACCCGCCCACACGGCCCGAGGATCTGGAGGTTCCGCCGGCCCGAGAACCGGGGGAACAGCGCCGGCTGCTCCACGATCGAGCCCACCGAGCCGATCACGCCGGCGAGCCCGTGCGCGGACCTCGGCGCCCATCAGCCGCGTGCGGCCGCCGCTCGGCCGGACGAGACCCAGCAGGCATCGGATCGTCGTGGTCTTGCCGGCGCCGTTCGGTCCCAGGAACCCGAAGACGCCGCCCTCGGGAACATCGAGGTCGAGACCGTCGACCGCGGTCGTCCTGCCCCCGCGCAGCCGGCGATACTCCTTGCGGAGCCCCTCGACCTCGATCACGCCCATCCGGTCGCACGATACCCGGTGGGTCACGCCGGGCCGATCAGGGTGGGGGCGAGAGGATTTGAACCTCCACGGGCGTAAGCCCACACGGACCTGAACCGTGCGCGTCTGCCAAGTTCCGCCACGCCCCCGGAACCCGCATCGTACCCAACGCGGTCCGGCCGCGCTTCGCGCATCGAGCGGCGTCACGGAACCGCAACGGGCCAAGGGTAGGATTGGCGACATCCGTGCGGCCGCCGCACGCTTCCATCGTGCCGAACCTCCGGAACTTCGAACGCCGTTTGGGGGGCCTCGTCGAAGGCCTGTTCTCAAAGACGTTCCGCAGCGGCGTCCAGCCGGTCGAGATCGCCAAACGCGTGGTCCGGGCGATGGACGACGGGAAGCAGGTCGCCATCAGCGAGGTCTGGGCCCCGAACCGGTTCGAGATCTCGCTGTCGAACGACGACGCCCCGCGGTTCCAGCAGATCGAGGTCGCGCTGGTCGGCGAGCTCAAGCAGGTCGTGCTGGAGACCGCGGCGGAACGCGGCTGGGGGCTCGTCGGCCCGCCCGAGGTGGAGCTGTTCGTCGACGAGCACATGGGCAAGGGCGACCTGGACGTCGAGGCATCGCTGGTCGAGGGGGAGGAGAAGGTGGTGCCGACCGCGGCGCCGCACCCCGAGCGAGCCGAGCTGGTGGTCCACGAGGCCGGCGCGACCCGTAGCGTGCCCGTCGACAAGGAGCTGATCACGATCGGGCGGTTGCCCGACTGCGACGTCGTCCTGGACGACAAGGGCGCCTCCCGCCGCCACGCGCAGATCCGGTCGCAGGACGGCGCCGCGACCCTGACCGATCTCGGCTCCACGAACGGCACCCAGCTGAACGGCGAGCGGGTGGGGTCGCGCTCGCTCACGGACGGCGATCGGATCACGATCGGGACCACGGTGATCGAGTTCCGGAGCGCGTGATGCTGGCCGACGGTGTCGAGCCGTTCGCGCTGTCCGGACTGAAGTACGGGTTGTTCGCGCTGTTGTTCCTGTTCCTGTGGCGCTCGATGCGGTGGGTCGTGCGCGGGCTCAACGTGGAGCGCACGCCGATGCCCGCGGCGGCGGATCCTCGGCGCCGCGACCAGCCGGCGGGACAGCCGGTCGCCACCGCGCTCCTGGTCCACGCCGACGGGGCGAAGCCCCGGTCGGTCCGCCTGGCCGGCAGCACGGTGGTCGGACGCGCGATCGAGTGCGATCTGCGCCTCGAGGACACGTACGTCTCGCAGCAACACGCCCGGATCTTCGGGAAGAACGGCTCCTGGTACGTCGAGGATCTCGGCTCCACGAACGGCACGTTCGTGAACGAGCAGCGCCTCGCCGCGCCGGCGATGCTCGCGCCGGGCGACCGGATCCGCGTCGGCACGACCGTGATGGAGCTCCGCCGATGAAGATCGATGCGGGCGTCGCGACGGACGTCGGCCGCGTCCGGGAGGGGAACGAGGACGCGTTCGCGATCGAGCCGCCGCTGTACGCGGTCGCCGACGGGATGGGCGGCCATCGCGGAGGCGAGGTCGCCTCCCAGCTGGCGCTCCAAACGGTCGTCGAACGGTTCCGCGCCGGCCAGGGCTCGCTGGCCGACCAGGTCCAGGCCGCGAACCGGGCCGTCTACGAACGCTCCGCGACCGATCGGAAGGTCACCGGGATGGGCACGACGCTCACCGCGGCGACCGTGGCCGGCGACCGGGCGCACCTGGTGCACGTGGGGGACTCGCGGGCCTACCTGCTGCGCGCCGGCGCGCTCCGCCAGCTGACCGAAGACCACACGCTCGTCAACCGCATGCTCAAAGCCGGGGAGATCACCGAACGCGAGGCCGCGGTCCACCCCCATCGCAACGTGATCCTCCGGGCCCTGGGCCAGGACCCCGACGTCACGATCGACGAGCAGGACGTCGGGCTGATCGAGGGCGACCGGCTGCTGCTGTGCTCCGACGGCCTGACGGTGATGGTTCCCGAGGATCAGCTCCAGGCGATCCTGGAAGCGACGGCAGGCGCGCCGCAGGAAGCGGCCGAACGGCTCGTCCGCGCGGCCAACGGCGCCGGCGGGATCGACAACATCACCGTCGTCGTGCTCGACGTCCTCGAAGGCGACCCGCCCGCGAGCGGCGACGCCGACGACGGCGCCTCGGCGCCCACCGACACGGTCACGACGAGCGAGGAGGCGGCCGAGGCGTCGGCGATCGCCCGGCGGCGCTGGCTCCGATGGGGGGCGATCGCGGTCGGCGTGGTGCTCGCGATCGTCGTCGGCCTCACCGGCCTGCGCGCGTGGCTCGACACGCGGTGGTACGTCGGGGTCTCGGACGGACGCGTCGCGATCTTCCAAGGGATCCCGGCGGATCTGTTCGGGTTCGAGCTGTCGCACGTCACCGAGCAAACCGACATCTCGGCCGCCGAGGCGATGGCGCTCCCCCTGTACGCCGAGCTCAAGCAGGGCATCAACGCGAACAGCCGCGCGGATGCGGCCGTCCGCGTCGAACAGATCAGGAAGGACCTGCGCGCCGCGCAGCAACGCACGGCCGGATCCGGCGGCGGCGGGGGGATCCCGTGAGCGCCGTCGCCGCGCCGGCGCACGCGCTGGAACGCCGGCGGCCCCGGAACGGCCTCGGGCTGCTGATCGTGGCGATCGTGGCCTCGCTCGTCGCGTACGCGCTGCAGGGGCTCGGGCTGCACGGGGACCTCCCGGCCAACATGGCGATCTACGGCGTCGCCTTCGTGGGGGCGGCGGTCGGAGGCTGGTTCGCGATCCACGTCACGGCCAGGCGCGCCGACCCGGTCCTCTACCCGGTCGCCATCCTGTTGGGCGGGCTGGGTCAGGCGATGCTCTACCGGCTCATGGACGAACGCGGGAGCATCAACATCGCGCGGGACCAGGCGGCGTGGCTCGCGATCGGCCTCGTGTGCTTCGTGCTGACGCTCCTGCTGGTCCGCGACGTGCGGCAGCTCGACGCGTTCACGTACACGATCGGGCTCGCCGGCATCGTCCTGCTCCTGCTGCCGGTCGTGCCGGGGATCGGCTACGAGATCAACGGCGCTCGCCTGTGGGTCAACCTCGGCTTCATCCAGTTCCAGCCGGCCGAGTTCGGACGCCTGCTGATCGTGATCTTCCTCGCCTCCTACCTCTCCCAGCGCCGCGAGCTGCTCGCCGCCGGCGTCGGCCGGTTCGGGCTGCCGCGGCTGAAGGACCTCGGGCCGCTGCTGCTCGCGTGGGGCGCGTCGCTCGCCGTGCTGTTCCTGGAGCGCGACATGGGCGCGTCGCTCCTGTTGTTCGGGGTGTTCGTCGTGATGCTCTGGGTCGCCACCGGGCGCTCCTCGTACCTCGTGCTCGGGCTGGTGCTCTTCGCGGTCGGCGCCTACCTCGGCTGGCTCACGTCGCCGCACATCCAAGATCGCGTCGCGTACTGGATCCACGCGCTCGAGCCCGCGCGCGTCCAGGCGATCGGCTACGGCCAGCTGGCGCAGGGGTGGTTCGCGTTCGCGTCGGGCGGCATGGTCGGCACGGGCCTCGGGCTCGGCTCGCCGACCCTGATCCCCTACGTCGGGAGCGACTTCATCCTGGCGGCCTTCGGCGAGGAGCTCGGCATGCTCGGCGTCGCGGCGGTGCTGCTCCTGTACCTCGTGGTGATCGGCCGCGGGCTGCGGATCGGCATCGACCGTCCCGACGCGTTCGGCAAGCTGCTCGCGGTCGGCCTGACGACGGTCGTCGGTCTCCAGGTGTTCGTGATCGCCGCCGGGGTGCTCCGGCTGATCCCGCTGACCGGCGTGCCGCTGCCGCTCGTGTCGTACGGCGGAACGAGCCGCGTCGCCACCTTCATCATCCTCGGGCTGCTGATCCGCGCCTCCGCGGGCCAGTGGCTCCGCGAGGGGCGGGGCGGCGATGGATAAGCAGATCCGCCGGTTGGGGATCGCGTTCGTCGCGCTCTTCGCGGTCCTGTTCGCGCAGGTCGCCTACGTGCAGGTGTTCGCGGCCGACCGGATCGCGAACAACGACGCGAACGCCGCCCGGAAGATCCGCGCGCAGTACTCGGTCCAGCGCGGCGAGATCCTCGCGAGCGACAACCTGACGGTCCTGGCACGCAGCGTCGCGAACCCCGACACGACCTCACCGTTCCGCTACCTCCGCGAGTATCCCGAGGGCGAGCTCTACGGGCAGCTCACGGGCTACTACTCGCGGCTGTACGGCCTCAGCGGGCTCGAGGACGCGATGGATCCCTACCTGGCCGGCACCGCGCCGGAGTTCGCGGCGCAGAACCTCACCGACCTGATCCTCGGCAGGCCGAAGCAGGGCGGCACCGTCGTGACGACGATCGTGCCGAAGCTCCAGCAGACGGCGAAGAAGGCGCTCGGCTCGCTGAAGGGAGCGGTCGTCGCGCTCGATCCGCGCACCGGCGACATCCTCGCGATGTACTCGACGCCCGGGTTCGACCCGAACGCCCTGTCGTCGGGAACGACGGACCAGATGTCGCGCGGCGTGGGCAGCGGTTGAACGCCGATCCCGGCAAGCCGCTGCTCTCGAAGGCCTTCCAGGAGCTCTACCTCCCCGGCTCGACGTTCAAGCTCGTGACCTCGTCGGCGGCGCTCGCCAACGGGTGGCCGCCCACGAAGACATGGCCGAACCCGCACGTGCTGGACCTTCCGGGCTCGCATTCGACGCTGGAGAACTTCGGCAACGAACTCTGCGCCGGCGGGGCGAAGTTCGTGACGATGTTCGAGGCCTTCACGGAGTCGTGCAACGTGACGTTCGGCATCATCGGGCAGGAGCTCGGACCCGAGAAGCTCTCGCGCCAGGCGCACGCGTACGGGTACTGCCAGACGCTCCCCGACACCAGCCCGGACTGCCTCGAGCCCACGATCCCGTTCATCCTGCCGTGGGCCTCGGGGCGGTTCCCCGCGCCCGAGTACTTCGCCGACAAGCGCTCGAAGGTGGCGACGTCGGCCGTCGGGCTGGACAACGATCAGCAGAACCCGCTGCAGCTGGCCCTCGTGTCCTCGGCGATCGCCGCCGGCGGCACGCTGTACGCCCCGCGGCTGGTGACGGAGGTCCGCGACAGCGCCGGCCTGCCCGTGAAGGAGTTCTCGCCGGCGATCTACGGCCACCCGATCTCGACGGCGAACGCGGCGACGATGCGCGAGATGATGGTGAACGTCGTCGCCCACGGGACGGGCACGGCGGCGCAGATCCCCGGCCAGACGATCGCCGGCAAGACCGGCACCGCCACGAACGGGAAGAACGTGCCCCCGAACGCGTGGTTCACCGCGTTCGCGCCGGCGGGACCCACGCAGACCCCTCGCATCGCGGTAGCGGTTATCGTGCTGGACGGCGGCAGCCTCGGCAACGAGGCCACCGGGGGCCGCGTCGCCGCGCCGGTCGCCAAGCAGGTGATCGAGGCTTTCCTCGGGAGGTGACCGAACGAACGTGAACGAGTCCACGCTTGCCGACCGCTACCGCGTCGAGGCGCGGATCGGCGCGGGCGGCATGGCCGAGGTCTTCCGCGGCTTCGATCCCGTGCTCGGCCGGACCGTCGCGATCAAGGTCCTGCTGCCCCAGTTCGCCCGCGACGCCGGGTTCGTGGCGCGCTTCCGGCGCGAGGCGCAGGCGGCCGCTCGGCTCAACATCCCGAGCATCGTCGGCGTCTACGACACCGGCGCGGACGGCGACACCCAGTACATCGTGATGGAGTTCGTCGAGGGCCGGACCCTCGCGGAGTTCCTGGCCGGCGGGCGGCGGCCCACCCCGATCCAGGCCGTCGAGCTCACGCAGAAGATCGCGGCGGCGCTCGGCGCCGCGCACGAGCAGGGCATCGTGCACCGCGACATCAAGCCCGCGAACGTGATGGTCACGCGCGACGGCCAGGTCAAGGTCATGGACTTCGGGATCGCCCGGATCCGCACCGACATCACGGCGCCCCAGACGTCCTCGGTGATCGGCACGCCGACGTACCTGTCGCCCGAGCAGGCGCAGGGACAAGCCGTCGACGCCCGCTCGGATCTGTACTCGCTCGGCTGCGTCCTCTACGAGTTGCTCACCGGCTCGCCGCCGTTCACCGGCGACACGCCCGTCGCGATCGCCTACAAGCAGGTGAACGAGACGCCGATCCCGCCGTCGCAGCGCAACGCCGACGTGCCGCCGCGCCTGGACGCGGTGGTCATGAAGTGCCTCGCGAAGAACCCCGCGAACCGCTACCAGAGCGCCGGGGAGCTCTCGGCCGATCTGGAGCGCGTGAAGCAAGGGCAGGAGGTGGAGGCGACCCCGCTGCTGCCGTCGGCCGGCGAGGCCACGCAGGTGATCGCGCGGCCGCAGGCGACGCAGGTGATGCCGCCGCCCGAGCCCGAGGGGTCGTCGCGGAAGGTGTGGCTCGGGGTCCTGATCGGGGTCCTCATCGTCGGGCTGCTCCTCGGGGGCGGCTACCTCCTGTCGCAGGTGCTGAAGAACAAGGACCAGGCGGTGGCGTTCGGGATGCCCAGCGTGCAGGGCCTCACGCTCCAGCAGGCCACCGACACGCTGACGAACCAGTACGGCCTGGTCGTCGCCGATCCGCCGACGAAGAAGGCGACCGACGCCTCGCCGCCGCAGACGGTGCTCGGCCAATCGCCGGCCTCCGGCACCCTGGTGCACCGCGGGGACACGGTGATGCTGACGATCGCGGTCCCCGTGAAGCAGGTCGAGGTGCCGGACCTGACGTGCATGACGCTCGCCGACGCGCAGACGGCGCTGACGACCGCGCACCTCGTGCTGGGCAGCAAGACGACGACGACCAGCGACGCCTGCCCAGCGGGCGCGGTCGTCGATCAGTCGATCGCGCCGGGAACGAAGGTCGACCGCAACTCGCTCGTCAACGTCACCGTCGCCTCGGGCCCGGCGACGATCACGCTGGACGACTACACGTGCCAGACGCTCGTCTCGGCCCAGAACCAGCTCCAGAAGCTCGGGTTGAAGGTCGTCTTCGGCGGCACGGAGCCGACGCTGCCCCAATGCCCGAACCCGACCCGCGTCGTGTCCCAGAACCCCGCCGGCGGGTCGACCGTCCACGTCGGGGACACGGTCACCCTGTTCACGGGCGAGACGGGCTCGCCGACGGAGACCCCGTCCCCGTGACGACCTGGTACGCGACCGAGTCGTTCACGGACCCGGAACGCGAGATCCTCGCGCGGCACTTCACGAACCTCGACGGGCCGGTGTTCGCCCTCGTGAACCTGCCGGAGGCCGTGAAGGGAGCGCTGTTCGCGCGCTACTCACGATCGACGAAGTCGCTCCGCCGGTTGTTCCTGGACGAGTTCGCCGAGGACGTGGCCGGCGCCGGCCCGAACGCCGCGGTCGGCGCCGCGCGCGCCGAACGGCTCTACGACCGCGTGTTCGTGGAGTACGGGGACGATTCCGTGGCGCAGCTCGGCGGGGTGCACCTCGCGTGCGAGCAGTCCTCGCAGCTGCTGGCGAAAGCCCTCGAGTGGGGACGGATCGCGGCCTACCTCGAGCAGTCGACCCGGTACATGCGCTACGACGACCGGCCGCGGGGACGGTGGCGCGCCACCGTCCCGCCCGAGATCGAGGGGACGCAGCTCGAGGAGCGCTACGTCGCGTTCCTGGACGACACGTTCACGATCTACGGGCGGATGTTCGACCGGCTGGAGCCCTGGTTCCGCGACCGCTTCCCACAGCAGGCCGGCGACTCGGACTTCCTCTACGGGCAGACGATCCTCGCGAAGACGTGCGACACGCTGCGGATGATCCTGCCCGCCGGCACGCGTTCGAACGTCGGCATCTACGCGACCGGCCAGGCGTACGAGCAGCTGCTGATGCGCCTCGCGCAGCATCCGCTCGCCGAGATGCGCGAGTACGGCGAGCTGATGAAGGTCGAGCTCCGCAAGGTGATCCCCGAGTTCCTCAAGCGCGTGGACCTGCCCGACCGCGGCGTGGCATGGTCCTCCTACTGGCGCGACGTCCGGGAGCGGACGCAGGAGCTCGCCGCGAAGCTCGTCGGCGACGTCCAGCCCGAGCCGCGCGAAGAAGTCAGCTTGGTTGACCATGATCCGGAGGGAGAGCTGAAGGTGACGGCGGCGGTCCTGTACGCCGCGACCGACCTCCCCGACGACCAGCTGCTCGCCACCGTCCGCGCGATGCGGCCGCAGGAGCGGGCGGCGATCCTCGCCGCCTCCGTCGGCGACCGGACGAACCGGCGCCACAAGCCGGGCCGCGCGTGGGAGCGGACGGACTACCGGTTCGACGTCGTGTGCGACTACGGGGCGTTCCGCGACCTCCAACGGCACCGTCCGCTCACGATCGAATGGCAGCGCCTCACGCCGGCGCTCGGCTACGACGTGCCCGCCGAGATCGACGAGGCCGGCCTTCGGCCCGACTGGGAGCGGGCGATGGAGCGATCCCGGGAGACCCACGACCAGCTCGCCGCCGGCGGCCTGCTCGACGCGGCGCAGTACGCCGTGGCGATGGCGTACCGGATCCGGTTCGTGATGCAGATGACCGCACGCGAGGCGATGCACCTCACGGAGCTCAGGTCCCAGCCGCAGGGTCACCCGGCGTACCGGCGCGTCGCACGGGCGATGCACCGCGAGATCGCGGCCGTGCACCCGGGGATCGGCGCGGCGTTCACGTTCCTGAGCGAGGACGACGTCGAGCTGGAACGCCTGGAAGCCGAGCGCCGATCCGAACGCCGGCGCGGGGTCGCGGGGAGCGCGTAGAGGCTCCGGGTCGGAAGGGCGCGGTCTTCCCGGTCGGGCGTTCCGCGGGTCCGGTACCCTGGAAGCTCCCATGACTCGTGACGCAACGTTCCTGCTTGCGCTCATCCTGTTCGCGTCCGCGGCACTGGCCGTCGGCGTGAGCGGATGGGTGCTGTGGACGCGCGATCACCGGCTCGCGAAAGCGTCGAGCGCCGCGGGACCCGCGGCACATCCCGAGGTCGTCGAGGAGCGCTGATGCTCGAGCTCCTCGACCTGCGCGAGCGGGGCGGGCGGCTCGAGCCCTCGAAGCTCGAGATCGACCCCGCGACCACCGAGACCGTCCGCTCGATCCTGCAGAGCGTCTTCATCGAGGGCGACGACGTCCTCATCGAGCTCGCGAAGCAGTTCGACGGCGCCGATCTGTCCGAGCGCGGCATCCTCGTGACCGACGAGGAGTTCGACCGGGCCGAGCGCGAGGTGCCGGCCGAGCTGCGCACCGCGCTCGACGAGCTGATCGCGCGCCTGCACCGCTACTGCGACCGGCAGATCCCGACCGAGTGGTGGGAGGAGCACGACGGCGTTCGCTACGGCGAGATCGTCCGGCCGCTCGACACGGTCGGCTGCTACGTCCCGGGCGGCCGCGCGAAGTACCCCTCGACCGTGTGCATGACGGTGGTGCCGGCGATCGTGGCCGGCGTCCGGGAGATCGTCCTGTGCACGCCGCCGCAACGCGACGGGACGATCCACGCGCCGGTCCTGTACGCGGCCCGGAAGGCCGGCGCCACGTACGTCGCGAAGACCGGCGGCGCGCAGGCCGTGGCGGCCATGGCCTACGGCACCGAATCGATCCCGTCGGTCGACCGGATCGTCGGCCCCGGCAACGTGTACGTGACCGAGGCGAAGCGCCAGGTCGCGGGGTTCGTGGGCATCGACGGGCTGGCCGGGCCGTCCGAGCTGGCGATCGTCGCGACCGGCGACGTCGATCCGCGGATGGCCGCGCTCGACCTGATCGCCCAGGCCGAGCACGACCCGGAGTCGCGGACCTTCTTCATCACCCCCGACGCCGCGCTCGCCGAGAAGGTCGATGCGGCGCTCGAGGACGAGCTCGCGCACGCCGGCCGCCGGGAGATCGTCGATCAGGCGATCGGCCACACGAAGCTCGTCCTCGTGCGCGACCTCGAGCACGCGGCCGACGCCGTGAACGACGTCGCCGCCGAGCACCTGCTCGTGCTGCTGGACGATCCGGCGGGGTTCCTGCCGAGCGTGCGGAACGCGGGCGCGATCTTCCTCGGGCCCTGGACCGCGGTTCCGTTCGGCGACTACGGCGTCGCCTCGAACCACGTGCTGCCGACGGCGGGGACCGCGCGCTTCGCGAGCGGCCTGCGCGCGGCCGACTACGTGACCGTCTCGTCGGTCCTCGAGATGTCGGCCGGCGCGGTGACGCGGTTCACGCCCGGCACCTCGGCGATCGCGAGGGCCGAAGGCCTGGTCGGGCACGCGAGGGCGATGGACGCGCGGGCCGACGAGGCACGGCCGCGATGACCGCTCGCCCTCGGGAGGGGCTCCGCGACGTCGACCCCTACACCTCGCCCCAGCTCGACGTGGCCGCGCGCCTCAACACGAACGAGAGCCCGCACCCGCTGCCGGCCGGGTTCTTCGAGCAGCTCGCCGGGATCGTCCGCGACCTGCCGCTGAACCGCTACCCCGACCCGATGGCCACGAGGCTCCGCGAGGAGCTCGCGTCGGCGACCGACCACCCCGTCGCCGGCGTCTGGGCCGCGAACGGCTCGAACGAGATCCTGCACCAACTGCTGCTCGCCTACGGAGGGCCGCAGCGCACCGCGATGACCTTCGAACCCACGTATCAGCTCCACGGCAGGCTCTGCTGGATCACGCACACGGCGATCGTGCGCGGGGCGCTCCCGCCCGACTTCGTCCTGACCGACGTGCAGACGCGGGAGGCCAGCGACGCCCACCCCGACGTCGTGTTCGTCTGCTCGCCGAACAACCCGACCGGCAACGCGCAGCCCATCGAGATCGTGCGCGACCTGGCCGAGGCGCTGCCGGACTCCCTGATCGTCGTCGACGAGGCGTACGCCGAGTTCGCCGACGCGCCGTCGGCGACCACGCTGCTCCCGACCCACGGGAACGTCGCGGTCGTCCGGACGTTCAGCAAGGCCTTCGCGATGGCCGGCGCGCGGATCGGCTACGTCCTCACGTCGCCGCGGATCGTCGAGGATCTCGAACGGGTCCGCCTGCCGTACCACCTGTCGTCCCTGACGCAGGCGGCCGGCATCTGCGCGCTGCATCACCGGCCGGAGGCGCTCGCGTTGATCGCGGCGATCCGGGTGCAACGCGACCGCATCGCCGCCGAGCTCGCCGTGATCGAGGGCGTCACCGTCTATCCCTCCGATGCGAACTTCGTCCTGTTCGTGCCGCCGGGCGACGCGCGGGCGCTGTGGCGGCAGCTGCTCGATCGCGGCGTGTTGATCCGCGACATGACCGCCGTCGTGCCGAACGCCTTGCGGGTGACGGCCGGATCCGAACACGAGACGGATCTGTTCCTGAAGGCCGCGAAGGGATCCCTCACCGGATGACGGACGCGCCGCGCTCGGCCACGGTCACCCGAACCACGAAGGAGACCGACGTGCGGGTCGAGCTCACGCTGGACGGCGCCGGCACGTCGGTCGCGACCACCGGGATGCCGTTCTTCGATCACATGCTCCAGCAGCTCGGCACGCACGGGGGGTTCGACCTGTCGGTGTCGTGCGACGGCGACCTCGCGGTGGACGGCCATCACACGGTGGAGGACTGCGGGCTGGCCCTCGGGCAGGCGCTGAAGGAAGCGCTCGGCGACAAGGCCGGCGTGCGGCGGTTCGCCTCCATCGTGGTGCCGCTGGACGAGGCCGCGGTCGAGGTCGCGCTGGACCTCAGCGGGCGGACGTTCGTGGTCCACGACGTGCCGGTCCCGGCCGAGATGATCGGCACGTTCGACACGGGGCTGGTCGAGGACTTCGTGCGGGCGTTCGCCCAGGCCGCGGAGCTGACGGTCCACGTCCGCCTGCGGAGCGGCCGGTCGCCCCACCACGTCGTCGAGGCGGAGTTCAAGGCGCTCGCGAAGGCCCTGCGCGACGCGTGCTCGTTGACCGGCCCGGGCGGGGTCCCGAGCACGAAGGGAACGTTGTGAGCGCGCGGATCGCCGTCCTGGACTACGGCATGGGCAACCTCCATTCGGTCGCGCGCGCGCTCGACCGGGTGGGCGCCGACGTGGTGGTCACGGCGCGCGCGGCGGAGGTCGCGGACGCGGACGCCCTGGTGATCCCGGGGGTCGGGCAGTTCGGGGCATGCGTGCGGGCGCTGCGGGCCGCCGGGCTCGAGGACGGCGCGCGAGCGTTCATCGCCGCCGGCCGGCCGGTCTTCGGCGTCTGCGTCGGGATGCAGGTCCTCTTCGACGGCAGCGACGAGGATGCGGAGCCGGGGCTCGGCGTGCTGCCCGGCCGCGTGCGACGGCTCCCGCCGGTGGTCAAGGTCCCCCACACGGGATGGAACACGGTCGCGTGGACCGGACGGCGCCACCCGTACGCGGCCGGGATCCCCGACGGCACCGCCTTCTACTTCGTGCACTCGTTCGCGCCGGGCGTCGACGATCGGACCGTCGGCGTGAGCGAACACGGCCGCGTCTTCTCGGCGGCCGTGAGCGAGGGAGGCGTCTTCGCGACCCAGTTCCACCCCGAGAAGTCGGGCGAGGCGGGGCTCCAGCTCTACGAGAACTTCGTGAAGGCGGTGAACGCGGCGTGATCGTGATCCCGGCGATCGACCTGCGCGGCGGCAGGCGCGCGGTGCGCCTGCTGCGCGGCGACCCGCACGAGGAGACGTCCTACGACGACGACCCGGTCGCCGTGGCCGTCCGGTTCCAGGAGGAGGGCGCACGGCGCCTGCACGTGGTCGACCTGGACGCCGCCCTCGACGCGGGCGGCGACAACCGCGAGGTGATCCGGCAGATCTGCTACTCGGTCGTCCTGCCCGTCCAGGTCGGCGGCGGCCTCCGCACGCTCGAGGACATCGCGGCGGTGCTGGAGCTGGGGGCGGGCCGCGCGATCCTCGGGACGACCGCGGCGCTGGATCCATCGTTCGTCGCGCGCGCCGTGGAGGAATTCGCCGAGCGGATCCTCGTGGCCGTGGACGTCCGCGGCGGCCACGCGATGGTCAAGGGCTGGACCGAGGAGGGGCCGCCCGTCGAGGAGGTCTTCCCCCCGCTGAACGAGGCCGGCACGCCGCGTTACCTCGTCACCGCGATCGCGCGCGACGGCACGCTGGACGGGCCGGACCTCCGTCTGTACCGCCACGTCCTCACGCTCACCGACCGGCCGGTGATCTCCGCCGGCGGGGTGCGGACCGCGGACGACATCTGGGAGCTCCGCGACCTCGGACTCGAGGCCGCGGTGACCGGCAAGGCGCTCTACGAGAAGACGCTGAAGCTGTCGCAGGTGATCCGAGGATAGCCGTGCTAGCCAAGCGCGTGATCCCGTGCCTCGACGTCGACGCCGGCCGCGTGGTGAAGGGCGTCCGGTTCCAGGACCTGCGCGACGCCGGCGATCCGGTGGAGCTCGCCGCGCGCTACGACGCCGACGGAGCCGACGAGCTGGTGTTCCTGGACATCACGGCGACCGTCGAGGGCCGAGGCGCGACGCTCGACGTCATCTCGCGGACGGCGGAACAGGTCTTCATCCCGCTCACGGTCGGCGGCGGCGTCCGCACCGAGGACGACGTCCGAGACGCTCCTGCGGGCCGGCGCCGACAAGGTCTCGCTGAACAGCGCCGCGGTTCGCGATCCCGAGCTGCTCTCGCGGTGCGCGGACCGCTTCGGCGCCCAGTGCGTCGTGATCGCGATCGATGCGAAGGCGGATGGCGACGGCGGCTGGCGGGTGTTCGTCGACGCGGGCCGCACGGCCGCCGATCGCGACGTCGTCGAGTGGGCGGCGGAGGCGACGAGCGAGCGCGGCGCGGGCGAGATCATGTTGACCTCGATGGATCGCGACGGGACCGGCGAGGGCTACGACCTGGACCTGCTCGATGCCGTCGCCACTGCCACGAACGTGCCACTGATCGCGAGCGGCGGCGCCGGGGAGGTGCGCCATTTCGTCGACGGCCTGCGCGTCGCCGACGCGGTGCTGGCGGCGAGCCGGTTCCACGACGGCGACCTCTCGATCGCGCAGGTGAAGGACGCACTCGCCGACGCCGGGATCGCGGTGCGGCGATGAACCTCGACGACCTCGCGTTCGACGACCGCGGCCTGATCCCGGTCATCACGCAGGACGCCGACAGCGGCGAGGTCCTGATGCTGGCGTGGGCGAACCGGGAAGCGCTCGAACGCACGCTCGCGGAAGGCCGGATGGTCTACTGGTCGCGGTCGCGACAGGAGCTCTGGCGCAAGGGCGACACCTCCGGCCACGTCCAGCACCTCGAGGCGCTCAGCATGGACTGCGACGGCGACGCCGTCCTGGCGCGCGTGCACCAGGTGGGCGCCGCCTGTCACACCGGCGAACGGTCGTGCTTCTACCGGCGCCTCACCGAGCCGGCGACGGAGCGACGATAGACTCGCCGCCTCCATGCTGAAGCTCGTGCTCCCGAAGGGGTCGCTCGAGGCCCAGACCCTCCGGCTGTTCGACGATGCCGACCTCCGCGTACGCCGGAGCTCGGAGCGCGACTACCACGGCACGATCGACGACGACCGGGTCGAGCAGGTGTCGATCCTTCGGCCGCAGGAGATCCCGCTCTACGTGCAGGACGGGCTGTTCGACATCGGGATCACGGGCCAGGACTGGATCGCGGAGACGGGCGCCGACGTCGACGTCCTGACCGCGCTGCCCTATGCACGGTCGGGCACCGGCCACGGGACGCGGATCGTGCTCGCGGTGCCGAACGACCATCCGGCGAACACCGCGGCGGAGATCCCTGCGGGCACCCGGATCTCGACGGAGTTCGTCGAGCTGACGAAGCGGTACTTCGCGGAACTCGGGATCGACGTGAAGGTCAGCTGGTCCTACGGCGCCACCGAGGCGAAGGTGCCGCAGATCGTCGACGCGATCGTCGACGTGACCGAGACCGGCTCCACGCTGCGGGCGCATGGGATGAAGATCCTGGAGACGCTGCTCACGTCGGAGCCGGTCCTGATCGCGAACCACGCCGTCGCGGCAGACCCGGTCAAGCGCGCGGCGATCGACGACCTCATCACGCTGCTCCGCGGGTCGCTCGAGGCCGAGGGGCGGGTGCTGATCAAGCTGAACGTTGCCGCGGAGCGTCTGGACGCCGTGCTGGCGGTGGTTCCGTCGATGAAAGCGCCGACGGTGTCGCAGCTCTCCGACGGCGGCTTCGCGGTCGAGGCCGTGGCCGACAAGCGAGGGGTGAACCGCCTGATCCCCCAGCTGAAGGCGGCCGGCGCCACCGACATCCTGGAGCTCCCGATCTCGAAGATCGTGCCGTAGCGATGCGTCGCGTCGCCGTCGTCGCTGCCGTCCTCGTGCCGGCGCTCGTGGTCGCGCTGGCGGCGAGCGCCGCTCCCGGGTCGCTCGACCGCCGGTTCGGCGGCGACGGCATCGTCACCGCGTTCACCGGCGGCGGCGTGTCGACCGCCGTGGGCGTCGACCACGAGGGACGGATCGTCGTCGCCGGCTCCACGACGGACGGCGGCGTCGACGTCGCGGTGGCGCGGCTGCGACCCAACGGCACGTTCGATCCCTCATTCGGTCAGGGCGGGAAGGTCCGGGTCGATCTCGGCGGCGCGGATGACGCGTTCGGCCTGGCGATCGGGCCGAGCGACGGGATCGCGATCGCCGGGCGGACATCCTCGACCGCGGGCGCTCGCATGTTCGTGCTGCGGCTGAACGCGTCCGGCACGCCGGTCCCCACCTTCGGCACGAACGGCGCGGCCTTCGTCGGGTTCGGCTGGAGCCTCCAGAGCGCCGACGCCGTCGCGTTCGCCGGGAAGGGACGGCTCGTGCTCGGCGGCTACACGTCGAACGGCTCGGCGATCCGCTCGGCGGTGGCGCGGCTGCTGCCCGACGGCACGCTCGATCCGGCCTTCAGCGACGACGGGCGCGTCACGCTGAACCTGTCCGCCGCCGGCGAGCAGGTGAACGATCTCCTCGTCCTGCCCGGCGGGCGCATCGTGGCGGCGGGATCGGCCGACGTCGGGCTCCAGCCGCAGGTGGCGTTGTTCCGGCTCAACGCCGACGGATCGCTCGACGCGGGCTTCGGAACCTCGGGCGGCGTGACGAGGACGGACCTCGGCCCGGGACCCGACGCGGCGAACGCGCTCGCGATGACCGTCGATCGCCACCTCGTTATCGCGGGGCTCGCCGGCAACGGCGGACAGGAGCGACTGGGGCGTCGCCCGCTACGGCGCGGGGGGACATCTCGACCCCACGTTCGGCGCGGGGGGCATCGTCGTGGTGCCGTTCACGGCCGCGTTCGACGAGGCCCTGGCGGTCGTGCCCACGGGCTCCCGCCTGGTGATCGTCGGTCGGATCCACACGGCCGCCTCGGGCGACGATGCGGGGGTGATCAGGCTGGGCGCCAACGGTCACCTCGACCCCACGTTCGGCTCCGGAGGGGTGGTGCGCATCGATCTCGCGGGATCGACGGACGTCGCGCGCGCGGTCGCCCTCCAACCGAACGGCCGGATCGTGATCGCCGGCGAGGGCCGGCGTGGTGGCGTCCCTCGCTTCCTGATCGCCCGCCTGCTCGGCACCTGAGCCGGCGGCTCCTTGACCCGGAGCGGTCTGACCTGCGAAGATGAGTCATGTTTGAACGGTCATTCAAAGGCGTAGGTACCTAGCGGCGCGTGCCGCGGCCGAGCCCGGCCGCTCGCGCGCCCCCGACCTCCCGGCACGCCGGGAGGTTTTCTCTATCCAGGAACGGCCCCAACGAAGGGCCAAGGACGGGAGGGACGATGACGATCCAGCAGGAGATCCGGAGCGAGGCGGCGGCGCTGGCGCGCCGCTGGGAGGCCGAACCGCGGTGGCGTGGCGTGCTCCGTCCGTACGGTCCCGAGGACGTCGTTCGGCTGCGCGGCCGGATCCGCGAGGACCGCGGGTTCGCCCGGTCGGCGGCCGAGCGGCTGTGGTCCCTCGTCACGACCGAGGACTTCGTGGCCGCCCTGGGCTGCATGACCGGCGGCCAGGCGGTCGAGTGCGCGAAGGCCGGCCTGCGCGCGGTGTACCTCTCCGGATGGCAGGTGGCCGCCGACGCGAACCTCGCCCAGCACACGTATCCGGATCAGTCCCTGTATCCGGTCAGCTCCGTGCCGGCGGTCGTCCGCCGGGTGAACAACGCGCTGCGGCGCGCCGACCAGATCGCCTGGTCGGAGGAGCAGGACGCGGACTACCTGCTGCCGGTCGTCGCCGACGCCGAAGCCGGGTTCGGCGGTCCGCTCAACGCCTTCGAGCTCATGACCGCGATGATCGAGGCCGGCGCCGCAGGCGTGCACTTCGAGGACCAGCTGTCGTCCGAGAAGAAGTGCGGGCACCTCGGCGGCAAGGTCTTGGTTCCCACCCAGCAGTTCATCCGGACGCTCGTCGCGGCGCGCCTGGCGGCCGATGTGCTGGACGTGCCGACCGTGCTCATCGCACGCACGGACGCGCTGGGGGCCGCGCTCCTCACGTCCGACGTCGATCCGCGCGATCGCGCGTTCGTCGACGGGCGAGCGCACCGACGAAGGGTTCTTCCGCGTCGGCGGCGGCATGGACGCGGCCGTCGCGCGCGCGATGGCGTACGCGCCGTACTGCGATCTGCTGTGGTGCGAGACCTCGACGCCGGACCTGGACGAAGCGCGTGCGTTCGCCGACGCCGTGCACGCAGCCTTCCCCGACAAACCGCTCGCCTACAACTGCTCACCGTCGTTCAACTGGAAGCGGCACCTCGACGACGGCGCGATCGCGACGTTCCAGAAGGAGCTCGGCGCGATGGGCTACCGCTTCCAGTTCATCACGCTGGCCGGGTTCCACGCGTTGAACGCCGGCATGTTCGACCTCGCGAAGGGCTACGCCGATGAGGGCATGCCCGCGTACGTGAAGCTCCAGGAGCGCGAGTTCGCGCTGGAAGGCGACGGCTACACCGCGGTGAAGCACCAGCGGGAGGTCGGCACCGGCTGGTTCGACCTGGTGTCGCGGACCGTCGGCGGCTCGGCCACGCTCGCGCTCGAGGGCTCGACGGAGGCCGCGCAGTTCTGACGTAGGCTCCCCCGCATGTCGGGGAGGTTGCAGGGCGCGATCGCGGCCGCGGTCACGCCGCTGCGCGACGGGGGACGATCCCTCGACGAGCCGGCGATCGAGCGGCTGGTGGGCTTCCTGGCGGCCGGCGGCCTCGACGGCGCTCTGGTCGGCGGCACCACCGGCGAGGGCGTCCTGCTCCACCTCGACGAACGCCGTCGCCTCACCGACCGCTCCGTCGCCGCGCGACCTCCGGGGTTCGCGATCGCGGTGCACGCCGGGGCGCAGAGCACCGAGGACACCGTGACGCTGGCGGCCCACGCCCGCGATGCCGGCGCCGACGCCGTCGCCGTCATCGCTCCCCCCTACTTCCCGCTCGACGCGGACGAGTTGTTCGCGCACTTCCTCGCCGCGGCGCGGGCGGCGCGGCCGCTGCCGTTCTACGTCTACGAGTTCGCCGGCCGCAGCGGCTACGCGATCCCCGTCCCGGTGATCGAACGGCTGCGCGACGCCGCCGACAACCTCGCCGGGCTGAAGGTCTCCGACACGCCGTTCGACGCGGTGCGGCCGTACCTGCTCGAGGGACTCGACCTGTTCGTCGGGTCGGAGCCGCTCGTGCTGGAGGGCATGGAGGCCGGCGCCGTCGGCGCCGTCTCCGGGCCTCGCGACCGCGTGGCCGCAGATCGTCGCGTCGCTCGTGCACGATCGCAGCGCGGAGGCGGGGCGGCGGGTCACCGCCCTCCGCAGCGGCCTGGCGGGCATCCCCTTCCACGCCGCGTTGAAGCGGGTCCTCGTCGACGCGGGCGTGCTCGGGACGCCCGATGTTCGGCCGCCGCTCCGTGGGCTGACGGACGACGAGCGCGTCGTGTTGCGCGATGTCGTTGCCCACCTCTAGGGTCGAGGGATGGCCGGCGCGCCGATCGTCCTGGTTCCCGGGTTCTGGCTCGGCGCGTGGGCGTGGGACGAGGTCGCCGCCGCCTTGCGTGCCGATGGGTGTGTCGTCACGGCGGTGACGCTGCCCGGTCTCGAGTCGGTCGACGCCGACCGGTCCGGGGTCACGATGTCGGACCATGTCGAGGCGATCTGCGAAGTGGTCAGGGCGGCGGGGACCACCGTCGTGCTCGCGATGCACAGCGCTGCGGGGTACTCCGGCTACGCGGCGAGCGACCGCGTCCCCGAGTTGATCGCGGCGATGGTCTACGTCGATACCGGCCCGGGCAAGGGCGCGATCGACGCCGATCTCGATGCCGTGGAGGAGCCCATGCCCTCACCGGAGGAGCTCCGGGAGAACGAGAACCTCGACGGTCTCACGGATGAGCAGCTCGAAACGTTCCGGCGTCGCGCCGTGCCCGAGCCGGGTGGCGTGCTGCGTGAGGCGCTCGAGTTGACCAACGACGCGCGCCTCGACCTGCCGAGCACCGTCATCTGCACCGGGTACACGTCCCAGGAGTACAAGGAGGCGGTCGAGGAGGGCCAGGCCTGGCTCGCTGGCCTGGCCGAACTGCACGACGTCACGTGGGTCGACCTGCCGACGAGCCACTGGCCGATGTGGTCGCGTCCTCGCGAGCTCGCCGGGATCATCGGCGACGTCGCGAAGGCCCACGCCTAGCCGGGCGGTGCGGGCAGCTCGACCTCGGTCGGTTCGCCCGCGTCGGCCTCGAGCGGGAGCCGGACCTCGAAGGTCGTGCCGGTCGCGTCCGGCTCGGGCGCCACGACGCGGACCGTGCCGCCGTGCGCCTGCACGATCGCGGCGACGATCGACAGACCGAGTCCGGCGCCGCCCGTCGAACTCGAGCGGGCGGGATCTCCTCGGAAGAACCGCTCGAAGACCTGGCTCGCGACCTCCGGGTCGAGTCCCTCGCCCTCGTCGTGGACGGAGAGCACCCCATCGTGCGCCGTCCGCTCGCACGCGCACGCGGATGCGGCGTCTTCGGCGGCGTGTGGACGCGCGCGTTCTCCAGCAGGTTGTCGAGGACCTGCCGGAGACGGAGTTCGTCTCCGCGGACCTCGACCTCGCCGTCGGCCTCCAGCTCCACCGGCCGGTCCGGGTCGATCGCTCGTGCCGCGTCCACGGCCTCGCCGACGACCCGGGTCAGATCGACCGGGTCGCGTTCGAGCGGCCGGCCCTGATCCAGCCGCGCGAGCAGGAGGAGGTCGTCGACCAGCACGCCCATCCGACCCGCCTCGGCCTCGATGCGAGCCATCGACTTCTCCAGATCCTCCGGGCGCGAGTCCGCTCCGCGACGGAAGAGCTCCGCGTACCCGCGGATCGACGTGAGCGGCGTGCGGAGCTCGTGCGACGCATCCGCGATGAACGTCCGGAGCCGCTCCTCGGACCGGCGTCGTTGATCGAACGCCGCCTCGATCTGCGCGAGCATCGCGTTCAACGCCAGGCCGAGCCGTCCGACCTCGGTCCGCTCGTCGGCGGGCTCGACGCGGCGTGACAGGTCGCCCGCCGCGATCGCCCCGGCGGTCGTGCCGATCCCCTCGAGCGGCCGCAGGCCGATGCGGACCAGCCACGACGCCAGTGCGGCGACGGTGAGCAGCACGACGAGGCTGACCAGCAGCTGGACGCCCAGCAGCCGGTGCAGCGTCGCGAACGTCTCACCCACCGGGATCGCGATGACGAGCGTCCCGGGCTCACGCGCCGTGCCGCGCGCGAGCACGCGGTAGGTCGTGGCGCCGTCGGTCGAGGGCGCCGTGAAGATCGTCGTCGTTCCCGGCGACGAGGAGTTCGGGAGACCGTCGGGGAGCGCCGGTGGCGAGTAGCCGCTGCCGCCCAGGAAGCGGCCCCCGACGTTCGTTCCGTGGTCGTCACAGAAGCCGACGTACGTGGACAGCGGGAGTTCGCCGGGACCTGGTCCGCCACCGTCCCCGGGCGCGAACCGCACGGCGTCGACCAGTTGCTGATCGACCCGTTGGAGGAGGAAGTCGCGGAGCTCGTGGTAGACGGCGACGTTCGCGACGAACAGCCCCGCGCCCACGAGGGCGACGGTCACGATCAACAGGCGAGCCCGAAGGGACATCGTCAGCCTCGCGGCAGCCGGAGCGTGTAGCCCACACCGCGCACGGTGTGGATCAGGTGCGGTTCGTTCGCGTCGACCTTCCGTCGGAGGTAGCTGATGTACGTCTCGACGATCGAAGCGTCGCCCCCGAAGTCGTAGTGCCATACGTGATCGAGGATCTGGTCCTTCGACAGGACCCGGCGCGGGTTCAACAGCAGGAACCGCAAGCAGGTTGAACTCGGTGGGCGTGAGCTCGATCCGATCCTCGGCGCGCCAGACCTCGTGCGCGTCCTCGTCCATCTCCAGATCCTCGAAGCGCAGGCGCCCACCGTCGGGTTCACCCGCCTGCGCCCGGCGCAGGATCGCGCGGATCCTCGCGATGAGCTCCTCCAGGCTGAACGGCTTCGTGACGTAGTCGTCCCCGCCGATCGACAGCCCGCGGACCTTGTCCTCGGTGGCGTCGCGCGCGGTCAGGAAGAGCACGGGCACGCGTCGCCCGCCGTCCCGGAGCCGGCGCTGCACCTCGAAGCCGTCGACGTCGGGGAGCATCACGTCCAGCACGATCAGCTCCGGCCGGAACGACTCCACCAACGGCGCGACGTCGTGGCCGGTGCCGGCGGTGGCGACCTCGAAGCCCTCGTACCGGAGCGCGGTGCTCACGAGGTCGGCGATCGCCGGCTCGTCGTCCACGACCAGGACGCGCGGGCCGCTCATCGGCGGTGCCGGCTCGGTCGGAGCGGAGCGCGGCGACATTCCGTCCAGCCTTCGTCCGGCGGCGTCGAGGCGGGCGGCTCGGGCGCCGCCGCGGGCGGCTCGGGCGCGACGGCGGGCGGCGCGCCTCCGAGGTCGGTCGAGCGCTGGACGAACTCCTCGCGCGCGAGCTCGCCGCGGGCGTAGCGGATCCGGAGTTCCTCCATCGCCGGATCGCGAGCGGGTGGCCCTGCGACGGCGGCGACCGGCCCACGATGGGACGTGAGGTACAGGACCGCCCACACGACGACACCGATCACGATCAGGAACAGCACAAGGGGGACGGCGAGATGGACCACCGACCACCCGTGGTGCACGTGCTGCGCGGGCGGGAAGCCCGGACCGTAATGACCCATCGCGCGCTACCTCCTTCGTCCAGCCGATCCGATCAGGTGCCGCAAGTGCAACACGGCAACCTGGGAGCCGGCTGAGAACCCTCTCTGCGTTCGGTCAGCGATCAACCCTTCGTGAACAGGAGATGCATCTCCACCGTTCCGGTGTCCGCGATCGACAGCACGAGGAACCCGGTCGGCGGCGTGATCTGATAGTCCGCGAGCGCCACGTCGAGACTGGCGATCGCCTCGATCCGGTCGCCCGACCACTGGGCCGTGATCGGGACCTGGACGCTCTTCGTCACGCCGTGCAGCGTGAAGTCGCCGGTGGCGGTGACGTGGATCTGCTCGCCCTGCGCCGGCTTCGTCCCGACATCGATCGGCTCCGTCAGCTTGAACGTCGCGGTCGGGAACCGATCGGTCTCGAGGCCGCGTTCGTGGAGCTGGTTATCACGGCGGTCGTCGTCGCTCTGCAGGCTCGTCATGTCGACGCTCACCGACAGATCGGTGATGGTCGTTCCGTCGATCGTCATCGAGCCGGTGACGTTCTGCGTCCGCCCGACCGCCGTGTTCGCCCCGATCCCGGACAGCTGCTCCTGGACGCGGTAGCCGGCGAAGGTCGAGGTCCCCTCGGCGAGCGATCCCGTGGAGTCGTCGATCGTCCAGGTGCCGTCGAGGCTCGCGGGCGCGGCGCCGCTGGCCGAACCCGCCGGCGACAGGCTCGGGCTGGAGAGGCTCGCCGCCTCCGGCGTGCTCCCGCCGAACACCTGCCAGAGCAGGAACCCGCCGATCGCGAGCAGCACGACCACGGCCGCCGCGACCCCGACCCCGATCCGTCGTCCTCGACTCCATGCCATCCGACGTCCTCCGTTCCCTCAGCGAGCCGCGCTCGTGCACGGTATCGAACCGTCCGAACCTGGGAGCCGGCTGAGGATGCGCCGAGGATCCGATGGGGGGAACGGTTCGCGTCGCAGCGGACCGGCCCGGCTAGTTCGGCCAGCTCCGCGAGGACTGCGTCCTGCTCAGGCTCCGTCGCAGCATGGCGATGCCGATCGCGAACACGACGATGAGCGCGAGCGACGCGAGCTCCCACGCGGTCGCGCTCGGCACCACGCAGAAGGTGCTCGACCCGGAATGGCCGCCCCCCAGTGCCTGGTTCAGCTTCACGCCGACCTTCGCGAGCGAGTCCGAGTTCTTGCAGTAGATGATGTCGCTCGGCCCGAGGATCGCCACGCAGACGGCCGCGAACACCGCGGCGAGGAGCGCGCCCGTCCCCGCGAGGAGGGTGAACGCGTATCGGCTCTGCTGCGCGGCCATGGCGAGAGTATGGACCGGGGCCCGTTGACCGAGAAGGGAAACCTCTCCCCGGCGGTCACGGCAGGAGCGGCAGGAGGTCCCGGAGGTCCTGCACCGTGGCGCCCGCCCAGTCCTCGGCCTCCGGGCGGAGCTGTTCGGACCGATCGACGTCCGGCTCGCGGATCTCGATCGCCGTCATCCCCACCCGCTCGGCGCCGGACAGCTCCCCGTAGGATCCGTCGCCGCAGTACAGGACGCGGTCCGGCGTCACGCCGAGCCGGTCGCACGCGAGCAGGTAGATCGCCGCGTCGGGTTTCCGCAGCCCGGTCTCGCTGGAGAACACCTCGACGTCGACGAGCGGCGCGAGCGGACCGGCCCGCCACATCGCCGGCGTGTCGGGAGCGCACATCGAGATCAGACCGACCGGGTAGTCGCGCCGCTTCAGTTCCTCGAGCGTCTCGAGCGCGCCGGTCCGAGGGTGGAACCAGCGCGCGTACATCGCGCGGCGGGCCGCCAGCGCGCCAACGATCTCGCCCTCGGGCGGGTCGGCGCCGAGTCCCGCGGCGATCGTCCGGACGTTCTCGCTCAGCCCGCCTGGGATACGCGCCCGTCTGACGCCCGGAGGAGGTGTCCGACCAACCCCGGAGGAACGCATCGGTCTCGAGGCCGAGGTGCGCGGCGATCGCCCGGACCGTGCCCTCGAACTCGGCGCGCGAGATCTCCGGCACCAGCGTCCCGTACAGGTCGAAGATCGCGGCGTCGAAGCGCCGCGTCAGCGGCGGGCGCGCCACTCGTCCTCGAGGATCCCGTAGAGCACCAGGTCGAGGTACCCGTCGTGCACGCGCGAGCCGTGCCGTGCGAGACCCTCCTCGGTCATGCCGAGTCGGAGCGCGACGGCGCGGCTGCGATCGTTCTCGACCGCCGCGCAGAGCTCCATCCGATGCAGGCCGAGTTCGTCGAACCCGAAGTCGAAGAATCGCGCGCACGCACGCGTCACGAGGCCTCGTCCCTCGTACCCCGTACCGAGCCAGTACCCGATCTCGCCGCTGTTCGCGTAGAGATCGACCGACAGACCGATCGAGCCGGCCAGCCGTCCGTCGACCCAGATGCCGTTCGCCTCGCGGTCGGTCTCGGAGGCCAGCGACCGCTGGATGAAGTCGCGCGCGTCCGCGGGGGTGCGCGTCGTCGGCTCCCAGATCATCCACGGGCGGAGCCGGTCGCGGTTCGCGTCGATCAGCGCGAACAGCTCGTCGTCTTCGTCCGGCACCAGCGTCCGGACGACGAGACCGTCCCCCAGATCCCAGCGGATCGGGTTCACGACGTCAACGGCGGCGCCGGCGACGGCGCGGACGCTGCCTCGGCCGACGCGCGCCGCTGCCGTTCCTCGTCGCTGAGGATCCGACGGAGCACCTTGCCGACCATCGTCTCGGGCAGCGAGTCCCGGAACTCCACCTCGTGCGGCACGCGATAGCCGGTCAGGCCCTGAGCCGGATCGCGGATCCACGCGATCAGCTCGTCCGCGGTGAGCGACTCGCCCTCCTTCAGCACGACGAACGCCTTCACGGCCTCCCCCGTGCGATCGTCCGGGATGCCGATCACGGCGGCCTTCGAGATCTTCGGGTGCATGTAGAGCACGTCCTCGACCTCGTTCGGGTACACGTTGAAGCCGGAGACGAGGATCATGTCCTTCAGGCGGTCGACGATCTTGAAATAGCCCTCGGCATCGACCTGCGCGACGTCGCCGGTGTGCAGCCACCCGTTGCGGATCGACAGCGCGGTCTCCTCCGGGCGATGCCAGTAGCCGAGCATCACCTGCGGCCCGCGGATGCACAGCTCGCCCGGCTCGCCGGACGGCATCTCGAGGTCCGGATCCTCGAGCGACATGATCCGGGCATCGGTGTCGGGGACCGGCAGCCCGATGTGGCCGGGCTTGCGCACGCCGTTGAACGGGTTCGCGTGCGTGACCGGCGAGCACTCCGTCAGCCCGAAGCCCTCGACGACCTTGCCGCCGCCGGTCACGCGCTCGAACTCGTTCGCGACGGCCACCGGGCAACGGCGCCGCGCCCGAGACGCACGCCTTGATCGACTTCAGATCGAACGACGGCGTCTTCGGGTTCTCGTTGATCGCGATGTAGAGGCGCGGCACGCCCGGGAACAACGACGGCTCCTCCTTCTGGATCAGCTCCAACAGCATGTGGATGTCCCGCGGGTTCGGCACCGGGATCAGCTTCGCCGGCGCATCAGCATCGTGAGGTTCATCGCGAGCAGCCCGTAGGAGTGGAAGAACGGCAGGGCCGCCAAGCAGGGCGTCCTCGCCGTCGACGATCCTGGCACCACGCCGCCCCCTGCCGAGCGTTGCACTGCAGGTTGTAGTGGGAGAGCATCGCGCCCTTCGCGATCCCGGTCGTGCCGCCCGTGTAGATCGAGCACGGCCGGGTCCTCCTTCGGCCGGACGGTCGCGACCGGCGGCATCGGTCCGGGGGCCTCGCAGCTCGCGGTGCCAGCGCAGGACCGGCGCGTCCTTCGCCACCGGCGGCCAGGGCTTCCCGGCGGCCCGCTGCTGCTTGCGGAACACGGCGAACGGCGCCAGCAGCTTCTTGAACAGGGGCATGTAGTCGTTCAGCCGCGTCACCACGACGGTCTCGATACCGGCCGCGGCGAACACGTCCGCGAAATCCGCGTAGAGCAGGTCGGCGACGAGCACGACCTTCGGCTCCGCGTCCCGCAACTGGTGCTCCATCTCCCGCTTCGTGTACAGCGGGTTGTTCCCCACGACGATCGCGCCGAGACGCTGGCACGCGTAGAACGCGATCACGTACGGCGGGGAGTTCGGCACGATCAGCGCGACGCGGTCGCCCTGCCGCACGCCCAGCCGCGCGAGCATCGCGCTGCAGCGCTCGACCTCCTGGAGCAGACCGGCGTAGCTCAGGTGCTTGCCGAACCACGCGATGGCCGGCCGGTCCGGGAACCGTCCCGCCGCCGACTCGACCAACGAGAAGAGCGACGCCTCGGGGTACGGCTCGAGCGACGTCGGAACATCGGGCGGATACGACGCGAACCAGGGTCGGTGGCCGGTCATCCGCGGCATCATAGGCGGCATGGCGGTGGTGACGCAGAGCGACGTGGCGCCCCAGCGCGCCCTGTTCCGGCGCGGGATGCGCCTGGTGAAGGCGTACGTCCGCATGCACCCGAAGCCGTTCTTCATCTCGGTCGCCGGCTCGTTCCTGTTCGCGGTCTCGTCGATCCTGCTCACGACGGCGCTCGGCAAGGCGACCGACCAGGTCCTCGAGCCGTCGTTCACGGCTCCCGTCCCGTCGCGGTCGGTCTGGCTCGCCGTGCTCGCGCTGATGACCTTCGGCTGCGGGCGGGCCTTGGGGATCATGGTCCGGCGCTACTACAGCGGGGTGGCCGGCGAGCGCGTCATGGCCTCGCTCCGCAACCGCGTTGCCGACCGGTACCGCGATCTGCAGCTCCAGTACCACCGCGAGACCCCCACCGGCGAGCTGCTCGCGCACATGGAGGCCGACGTGAAGGCGGCCGTCGACGTGTTCTGGCCGGTGCCGTTCGCCACGGGCGTGATCGCCCTGACGGTCTTCGCGATGATCGACCTCGCGCGCGCCGATCCATGGCTCGCGCTGATCGGGTTGATCCTGTTCCCGTCGCTCGCCCTGATGAACCAGAGCTTCGCGCGCCGGATGGAAGGGCCGGCGCAGGCCGCGCAGGAGGACATCGGCGAGGTCTCCGCCGTCGCGCACGAGTCGATCGACGGGGCCCTGGTGGTCAAGACGCTGGGGCGCGAGGACCTCGAGACCGAGCGCCTCGCGGAGAAGGCGGAGGCCCTCCGGCGCGACCGGGTGGCCGGCGGCTACATCCGGGCGACGTTCGAGGCGGGGCTCGACGCACTCCCGACGCTCGCCACCGCACTCCTCCTGGCCGTCGGATCGTGGCGGGTGTCCACCGGCGCGATCACCACCGGGCAGCTGATCGGCTTCGTCGCGCTGTTCGGTCTGCTGTCGTGGCCGATGCGGTTCATCGGCTGGATCCTCGCGGAACTGCCGCGCGCCGTCGTCGGCTACGCGCGCCTCGAGGACGTCTTCGCCCAGCAGGTGATCGTCACGCCGCCGGCCGAGCCGGTGCCGCTGCCCGAGCGGCCCGCTCGGCATCGAGGTCCGCGGGGTCCGCCACCTCTACGACGGGATCCCCGCGCTCGACGGCGTGTCGTTCGACGTGGCCCCGATGGAATCGGTCGCGATCGTGGGGCCGACCGGCGTCGGCAAGTCGACGTTGGCGCAGTTGCTGGTCCGCCTGGCCGACCCGGACGAGGGCCGCGTGCTGGTCGGCGGCGTCGACGTCCGCGACGCCGATCCGGTCGCGCTGCGTCGCGACGTCTCGATCGTGTTCCAGGAGAGCTTCCTGTTCGCGACGACGGTCCGCGAGAACATCGCGCTCGAGGCGGAGGCCTCGGAGGCCGAGGTGGTCCGCTCGGCCCTGATCGCCTCCGCCGATCGGTTCATCCGCGAGCTGCCGCTCGGCTACGACACCGTGGTCGGCGAGCGCGGCTACACGCTCAGCGGCGGCCAGCGCCAGCGCGTGGCGCTCGCACGGGCCCTCGCCCGTGCGCCGCGCGTGCTGATCCTGGACGACGCGACCTCCTCGGTCGACCCCACCGTCGAGGCCGACATCCTCTCGGCGCTCCGCCGCGAGCTGTCGACGACGCTGATCGTGGTGGCCTACCGGCTCTCGACGATCCGGCTCGCCGACCGGGTGATCTTCCTGGAGGACGGCGTCGTCAAGGCGACCGGGCCGCACGAGGAGCTCGTCGGTCGCGAGCCGGGCTACGCCGCGATCATCAACGCCTACGAACGGGGCGAGCGATGAGCACGATCGAGCTCTCCCGCGACGACGAGGACGCGAAGGTCCCGCCCGAGCTCAAGGGGGCCTTCGCCGTGCTCCGCCGCGGGATCCGCGAGAGCCCCGAGCTGCGCGCCGGACTCGGGTTCACGCTGATCGTCTCGCTCGGCGTCACGGTCGCCTCGCTCGTCACGCCGGTGCTCGTCCAGCAGATCTTCGACGAGGGCTTCACCCCGACGTTCGATCCGCGGTTCGTCTACAGCCGCTGTGCGGCGGCGTTCGTCCTGGTCGTGCTCGCGTTCCTCGCCGCGCGAGCGGCCGGGCGCCGGCTGGTGACGGCGTCGGAGAACGCGCTGAAGCACCTGCGGATCAAGACGTTCCGGCACATCCACGCGCTCTCGATCGCGGAACAGTCCGAGGAGAAGCGTGGGGTGTTCGTCGCGCGCGTCACCGCCGATGTCGACGCGCTCCAGCAGTTCATGGAGTGGGGCGGCATCGCGTGGATCATCTCGACCGCGCAGGCCTTCGGCGCGATGGCCCTCATGCTCTAGTACTCCTGGCAGCTCGCGCTCGCCGTGTTGCTGCTGCTGATCCCGGTCCTGATCGTGGTCTGGTCGATGCAGGCGAAGCTCTCGGCGGCGTTCAACGCCGCGCGGACGCGCGTCGGCGAGATGCTCTCGGAGGTCTCCGAATCCGTGATGGGGGCCGCCGTCGTGCGCGCGTACGGGCTGGACGAGCAGACGCACGGCAAGGTCGAGCACGCGATCGACGAGCGGTACAAGGCCGAGGTCCTCGCGCACTTCCGCGCCGCGACGTTCTGGCCGATGTCGTCGATCTTCTACGCGGTCGCGCTGTCGACGATCATCGCGCTCGGGTCGTTCTACGGCGCGTCGTGGGGGCTGCAGTTCGGTCAGGTCGCGGCGTTCCTGTTCCTCGCCGACGTCTTCCTGCACGTCTTCACCGACCTGCCGGAGATCTACGGCGAGACGCAGACGGCGATCGCCGGCTGGCGCAAGATCCTGGCGGTCCTCGACATCCCGATCGAGGTCGTCGAACCCGAGCCCGGCGTGCAGCTTCCCGCGGGCGCGCTCTCGGTCGATGCCGACGCCGTGCGCTACGCCTACCGGGAAGGGCCCGAGGTCCTGCACGGCATCGACCTGTCGGTTCCGGCCGGCGGCCACGTGGCGATCGTGGGGGAGACCGGCTGTGGCAAGACGACGTTCGCGAAGCTCACGACGCGGCTCGCCGATCCGCGCGACGGCCGGTTCCTGATCGGCGGCGTCGACCTGCGCGAGGTCGCGCCGGCGTCGCGCCGGGACCGGATCCGGATGGTGCCGCAGGACGGGTTCCTGTTCGACACGACGATCCTCGAGAACGTCCGGTACGGACGCGACGGCGCCACCGACGACGACGTCGCCACCGCGTTCGACGAACTCGCCCTGTCGGAGTGGGTCGCATCGTTGCCGGACGGGCTCGCGACGCGCGCCGGCGAGCGGGGCGAGGCGCTGTCGGTCGGCGAACGGCAGCTCGTCGCGCTCGTCCGCGCGCAGGTGAGCGATCCCGGGCTGCTGATCCTGGACGAGGCGACCTCGGCGGTCGACCCGGCGACCGAGCGACGGATCACGGAGGCGCTGCGGCGGATGTCCATCGGACGGACCGTCATGACGATCGCGCACCGGCTCTCGACCGCCGAAGCGGCCGACACCGTGTTCGTGTTCGACGCGGGCCGGCTGGTGGAGCGAGGGACCCACGACGAGCTCGTCCAGGCGGGGGGGCGCTACCAGACGCTGTACCAGAGCTGGCTCGGCAACGTCCGGGCGGGCGACGTCCTGGCCGCGGAGTGAGAGGCGCGTCGGGCGGCGCGCCCGCATGGGCACGACCGAGGTACCCTCGCTCGCCGTGTCCGACCAGCTCCGCGAGCTCGCCGCGCCGTCGTTGTTCCCGACCGAAGGCGAGCTCCGCATCCCCGGCCTGGCGGCGCCGGTCACGATCGGCCGTGACGCCTACGGCGTGCCGACGATCGAGGCCGCGAGCCTCGAGGATCTGTGGTTCGCGAACGGCCTCGTCGCCGCGGGCGAACGGCTCTTCCAGGTCGACCTGACGCTCCGGGCGGCCGCCGGGCGCCTGGCCGAGGTCTTCGGGGAGCGATCGTTCGAGGACGACCGGCTCGCGCGGACGGTCGGGTTCTCCCGCGCCGGTGCGACGCACGTGCGGACCCGCTGGAGCGCGCAGGACCACGCGATGCACGGCCGGTTCCGCGCCGGCATGCGCGCATGGATCGACGCCATGACGGCCGTGCCGATCGAATACACGTTGCTCGACCTGGTCCCCGACATCCCCGATGATCCGGCGCCGTTCGCCGCGGCGTTCGTGCTGCTGGCCTGGAGCCTCTCGAACAACTGGGAGTCGGAGGCGTTGCGGGCCGAGATCGACCGGCGGCTCGGCCCGGAGGTCACCGACCGTCTGCTCCCCGTCGCGCCGGCCGCGCGCGGCCAGGGATCCAACGATTGGGTGGTCGCGGGCTCCAAGACCGCGTCCGGCGCCCCGCTCCTCGCGAACGACCCGCATCTGCTCGTGAGCCAGCCGGGTGCGTGGCTCGAGCTCCACCTTCGGGCGCCCGGGTATGAGGCCCGCGGCGTCTCGCTGCCGTTCTCGCCCGGCATCATCCTCGGCGCGACACCGCACCACGCATGGGGCGTCACGAACGTCTCCGGCGACGTGCAGGACCTCTACGAGGAGCGGCTCGACGTCGCGGGAACCGCGGCCCTCCACGACGACGTCGTGGGAGCCGCTCACCGTGCACCGGGAAGAGATCGGCGTCCGCGGCGAGCCCGAGCCCGCGCGATCGTCGACGTGCGCGAGACCCGGCACGGCCCGATCCTGACCCACGGCGTCGCCGGGATCCTGCACCCGCGCTCGCGCGAGCTCGGCGCGACGTACGCGCTGCGCTGGACCGGGCACGACGGCACGATCGAGCCGTCGCTGGCGCTCGACGTGGCGAACGCGACCGACGTCGCGGCGTTCCGCCGGGCCGTGCTCCGGGTCGCCTCCCCCGGCCAGAACTTCGTGTACGCGGATGTGGACGGATCGATCGCCTACCAGAGCACCGGCATGCATCCGATCCGGCGCGCCGGCGACGGCACGCGGCCGGTGCCCGGCTGGGACGACGACCACGAGTGGATCGGCTGGATCCCACCGGAGGAGATGCCGTTCCAGATCGACCCTGAACGAGGCTTCATCGCCACCGCGAACAACGACATCCAGCCGCCGGGCTATCCCTACCTGATCGGGAAGGACTTCCATCGTCCGTACCGCCTCCGGCGGATCGAGCGGTTGCTCGAGGAACGCGACGATCACGACGTCGCGTCGATGCAGCGGATCCAGGACGACACGATGTCGGAGGCGGCCGCCTCGACGCTCCCGCTCCTCATCGCCCTCGAGCCGCGCGACGACCGCCAGGCGGCCGCGCTCGCGACCCTGCGGACGTGGGACGGCGACATGCGGGCGTCGTCGCACCCCGCCGCGCTGTACAACGCGTGGAGCGCCGCGATCGCGCGCCGGGCGCTGGCCCCGAAGCTGGGCGAGGAACTGTTCGCCGCGTATCACGCATCGCGCGAGACGTTCCAATGCGCGGTCCTCCCCGGGCTCCTGCGCGAGCCCGACGGCTGGCTCGACGACGAGCTCCTGCGGGCGGCGCTCGACGACGCGATCGACGCGGCGGAGGGCGCCTCGTGGGGCGAGCTCCACACGCTGCGGATCGCCCACCCGCTCGCCGGGATCCCCGGCCTGGAGGCGGTCTTCACGGCCATGTCGGAGCCCTTCGGCGGCGACGAGCAGACGGTGGCCCAGGGCGGCTTCGACGGGCTCGAGGGATACCGGCCGGCCGTGATCCCCTCGTGGCGCGTCGTGTGGGACCTCGGCGACCTCGAACGGAGCGTCGGCGTCGTCCCGACCGGGGTCAGCGGCAATCCGGCCTCGCCGCACTGGAACGACCAGGTCGGGCTGTACGTCCGTGGCGAGGCGAAGCCCTACGGGTTCGCGACCGACCCCGTCTCGGTCCTCACGATCCGGCCCGCGTAGCCGGTACCATGCTCGGGTCATGCCGAAGTCGAAGGGCCGGTCGAAGCCGAAGAGCTCCCGGTACCAGCTCGAGCCGCAGCGCAAGAAGAAGGCGAAGGCGAGCCCGCGGTGGTACGGACCGCTGATGCTCGTGCTCATGGGCATCGGCGTCGTCGTGATCGTCTGGAACTACACCCGCGGCGACCTGGCCACGAACACGAACCTCATGATCGGCCTCGGGCTGATCGCGGTCGGCTTCTTCGGCGTCACGTTCTGGAAGTAGCGGACCGTTCGGTCGGTCCGGTCTGTGGATAACCCTGTGGAACACCGGTTGCGCAACATGTGGAAAACGAGCTCAGGACCGGATGATCAGGCCTCCGCGGTCCTCCGCACGACCTGCATCTTCTCGCCGCAGTGCCGAGGGATCTGGAGCTCGCCCAGGCGGGAGACCTTGAACTCGGTGCCGCACTCCGAACAGACGAGGTAGACCTCGAGGGCGTCGACGTCCTCCGGCTCGGCGGGGGGTGGCTCCTCGTCGAGGGAGCCGGGCGCCGGACCGGCGAGCGACCGCAGCGTGGCCATGCCCACCCGCCAGATCACGTAGGCCAGCAGGATCGCGGTCGGGATCGCCACCCACATCGGCACGTCGACCACGGTAGCAGCGGTACCACCGGAGCCGAACCCGGACGTATGCTTCGCCTTGCATGGGCGAGTACGTGAACGGGCTCATGGCGCAGCTGGTGGCCAAGAACCCGGGCGAACCGGAATTCCATCAGGCCGTCCAGGAGGTCGCCGGGTCCGTCGAACTGGCCCTGCAACGGAACCCTCGCTACCGCGACGCGAAGATCTTCGAGCGCATGCTCGAGCCCGAACGCGTGATCATCTTCCGCGTCCCGTGGGTGGACGACCGTGGCGAGATCCAGATCGAACGCGGGTTCCGCGTGGAGATGTCGAGCGCGATCGGCCCGTACAAGGGCGGCCTGCGCTTCCACCCGACGGTCTACCTGGGGATGCTGAAGTTCCTCGCGTTCGAGCAGACGTTCAAGAACGCGCTGACCACCCTGCCCCTCGGCGCCGGCAAGGGCGGCGCCGACTTCGACCCGAAGGGCAAGAGCGAGGGCGAGGTCATGCGGTTCTGTCAGTCGTTCATGACCGAGCTCCAGCGCCATGTCGGGCAATACACGGACGTGCCGGCCGGCGACATCGGCGTCGGCGGGCGCGAGATCGGCTACCTGTTCGGGCAGTACAAGCGGATCCGCAACGAGTTCACCGGCGTGCTCACCGGGAAGGGACTGGGCTGGGGCGGCTCGTTGGTCCGGCCCGAGGCGACGGGGTACGGCGCCGTCTACTTCGCCGAGGAGATGCTCGGCACGCGGGCCGAGTCGCTCGAGGGCAAGGAGTGCCTGGTGTCGGGCGCCGGCAACGTCGCGCAGTACACCGTGGAGAAGCTGCTCGACCTCGGCGCGAAACCGATGACGCTGTCGGATTCCGGCGGCGTGATCTACGACAAGGACGGCATCGACCGGGAGAAGCTGGCGTTCGTGATCGAGCTGAAGACGTCCGGCGCGGACGGATCAGCGAGTACGCCGAGCGGTTCCCGGGCGTCGAGTTCACGGCGGCCGACGTCGCGAAGCACTACAACCCGCTGTGGGCGATCCCCGCGGACTGCGCGTTCCCGAGCGCCACGCAGAACGAGATCAACGCCGAGGACGCCGCGAACCTGCTCGCCGGCGGCGTCGACGTCGTGAGCGAGGGCGCCAACATGCCCACCGTGCCGGAGGGGATCGACCAGTTCGTGGCACGCCGGCATCCTGTTACGGTCCCGGGAAGGCCGCGAACGCAGGCGGGGTCGCGGTCAGCGGCCTGGAGATGGCCCAGAACTCCGCCCGGCGGGCGTGGTCACGCGAGACCGTCGACGAACGGCTGCACGCGATCATGCGCGCGATCCACGAGGACTGCCGCGCGACCGCCGAGGAGTACGAGGTGGCGGGGAACTACATGCATGGCGCGAACATCGCGGGGTTCCGCAAGGTGGCCGACGCGATGCTCGACCAGGGCGTCGTCTGAGCCCTTAGACGTCGGCCAGGCCCGGCACGACCCGCTTCAGGAAGTCGAGGACCACCCGGTTCTGCCGCACGTCCTCGTCGGTCTGCAAGGCCCCGTGCCCCGTCGCGTACAGGTAGACGTCGTGCGGCTTGCCCAGCTCGGTCAGTCGATCCGCGTAGGCCATCGCCTGGCCGAGCGGGCATCGGGAGTCGTTCTCGCCGATCACCAGGAGCACGGGCGCGGCCACGTCGCCGACGTAGGAGATCGGGTTCGCGCGGGCGAACGACTCGGGTTTCGTCTCGGGCGTGCCGCCGAACAAGGCCCGGTCCATCGCCTTGAGGGACGGCGCCTCCTCCTCGTACGCCATCACGTAGTCACCGACCGGGACACCGGCCATGCCGGCGGTCCACAGATCCGGATACCGGCCGAGCTCCATGAGCGTGATGTAGCCGCCCCACGACCACCCGGCGACGACCGTGCGGCTCGCGTCGGCGTCGGGTCGCCGCAGCAGATCGCGGAGCCCGGCCGTCACGTCGTCGACGTCGGTGAACCCCGCGTCACCCGTCAGCGCGTCGCGCCAGGCGCGGCCGTAGCCGGTGGAGCCGCGGTAGTTCGGCATCCCGACGATGAAGCCGGCGTCGACGTAGGACTGGACCTCCGGGAAGTACTTGTCCTCGTACAGCCAGTGCGGCCCGCCGTGCACGAAGAGCATCACCGGATGCGGACCGGGGCCCTCCGGCTCCACGACCCATCCGTGCACCTCCTGGCCCTGCTCGTTGCGGTACCGCCACGGCTGGAACGCCCTGCCGGGTGGCGCGGACGCACCGCCGGGCGTGAGCGGCTCGCGGCCCCGATCGTCCAGCACCCGGGGGGCGTGGATGCCGTCGGTGTGACCGAACCAGACCGCGCCGTCCGGACGCACGCGGGCCCCGGCGATCGAGCCGGTCGGCGTGTCGATGCGATGGGCGACGCCCGCACCGAGCTCGAACCGGTACAGCTCGTCGCGCCCCTCGAAGGTGTGCAGCAGGAGCAGGGCCGACGCGTCGGGCCACCAGTCGGCGATCGCCACGTCGCCGGGCAGACCGTCCTCGAGCTCGGTCCACGAGTCCGTGGCGAGGTCCCAGATCCCGGCGCGTTCGCGGTCGCCCGGCTCCTGGGACACCCCCAGCCGCTGATCGCCCGGCACCGGGGACCAGGCCGTGGCGACCACCGCGAACGAGCCGTCCCCGCGCTCGCCGATCACGCCCCCGGTCCGCGGGTCGACGATCCGCAGCGACGGGTGCGTGAGGTCGCCGTGTTCCGCATGCTCCAGGGCCAGCAGCGAACCATCCGACGACAGCCCCGCGAGGCCCGTGCCCGCCTCGATCCCTCCGGCGATCGCGAGCCATTCCGTGCTCCGCATGATCTCCTTCGGCTGCCGGCCCTCGAGCGAGGTGTAGACGACGAACGCGCCGTCCCGCTCGCTGAGCGCCACGGCCACGATCCCGGGCGCCTGCGCGATGCCCTCGTTCCATGCCACCGGCACCCCGTCGAGCAGCGGCTCGGCGCCGCCTCCCTCGAACGCCTGCGCGAGCCAGCGGCCCGTCTCGTCGCCCGTGTCCTCCTGCCAGAACAGGACCTCGGATCCGTCGAGGGATGCGACCCCCTCGGTCACCCCCACCGGATGTTCGGAGACCTGGCGCCGGTCGCCGGAGGCCACGTCCCAGGCGTGGACCTGCCAGATGCCGCTCGCGTTCGTCGCGAACACCGTCCGATCGGGAGCCAGGCGGGACCAGGTCGGCAGCGTCAGCTTCGGAGCACGGAACCGGCGTTCCCACAGCGGCATCTCGCTCATCGGCACAGGCTACCGAACGTCCGACGGAGCTCGTTCGGCTGCCCGCAGGGCACGCCACACGCGTTCCGGCGAGCACGGCAGATCCACGTGGCGAACGCCGAGGTGCGACAGCGCATCGACGACCGCGTTCTGGATCGCCGGGGTGGCGCCGATGGAGCCCGATTCGCCGATGCCCTTCGCGCCGAGCGGGTTCACGTCCGTCGGCGTCTCCGTGTTCGAGGCCTCGAGGCGGGGCAGATCGGCTGCGCTCGGCATGAGGTAGGTCGCGAGCGTCGAGGTCATCGGGTTGCCCACCTCGTCGAAGACGACCTCTTCGAACAGCGCCTGGGCGATGCCCTGCGCGATGCCGCCGTGCTGCTGTCCCCGGACGAGCATCGGGTTGAGGATCCGGCCGCAGTCGTCGACCGCGACGTGCCGGAGCAGGTCGACCTCACCGGTCTCGCGATCGACCTGGACGACGGCGACGTGGGCGCCGAACGGGAACGTCGAGCCCGGCTCCCGGTAGACGCCCTTCGCGGTCAGCGGCAGGTCGCGCTCCGTCGCCGCGGCGGCGAGCTCGGCCCAGGTCACCCGCCGGTCGGGGGCGCCGGCGACGCGGAAGGCGCCGTCCAGCGGGCCCTCGAGGTCGGCGGCGTCCACCTCGAGCAGTTCCGCCGCGAGCGCGCGGGCGCGATCGAGCACCTCCCCGGCCCGGGCCGCCACCGACGAGCCGCCCGCCTGCAGCGAGCGCGACCCCCACGTTCCCTCGCCGCGTTCGACCCGGGCGGTATCCGAATGGACCACGGTGACCGCCTCGAGCGGCACGCCGAGCGTGCCCGAGGCCAGCTGCGCGAAGGCGGTCTCGTGCCCCTGGCCGTTCGACGTCGTCCCCGCGTAGACGGTGACCGTCCCGTCGGCCTCGACATCGACCTGCGCGAACTCCTTCGAGGAGAAGGACGTGATCTCCACGTAGGTCGACACGCCGATCCCCAACAGCAGGTGATCGCCGCGACGTCGACGTTCCCGCTGCTGCTCGCGCAGATCGTCGTAGGAGGCCAGCCGGAGCGCCTCGTCGAGCGAGATCCCGTAGTCCCCGCTGTCGTAGGTCGCGCCGGCGGCGGTCGTGTACGGGAAGGCGTCCGGCGGGATCAGGTTGCGGCGGCGCACGTCCACCGGGTCGAGACCGAGCTCGGTCGCCACCATGTCCACCGCCCGCTCGATGCACGCCGCGGCCTCGGGCCGCCCGGCGCCCCGGTACGCGCCGATCGGCGTGGCGTTCGTGACGATCGCCCGGCCCCGGTACGCGACCTTCGGGATCCGGTAGACGCCGGCGAGCATCTCCCCCGTCGTCGTCGGCAGGAACGCGGCCAGCGGATACGCGCCCATGTCCGCGACGATGTCCACGCGCAGGCCGACCAGCGTGCCGTCGCTCCGCGCGCCGATCTCGACGTGCTGCACCTGCCCGCGACCGTGCCAGAGCGACAGCATCGACTCGCTCCTCGTCTCGAACCAGCGGACGGGACGCCGCAGGAGCTGCGCGGCCCGCGCGACGACGAGGTACTCCGGGTAGACGAGCACCTTCGCGCCGAAGCCACCTCCGACGTCGGGCGCGATCGTGTGCACACGGTCGCGATCGACCCCGAGCAGCTCCGCCAGATCGTCCCGGACGTCGAACGGGATCTGCGTCGAGACCCAGACGTCGTAGCCGGCCTCCGTCGGGACCACCGCGATGCCGTTGGCCTCCATCGGCACCGGCGCGAGCCGCTGGTTCACGAACCGTCCCCGCACGACCACGTCCGATCCGGCCAGCACGTCCTCGTCCCACGCGTGCTCGAACCGGTGCGCCACGTTGGTCCCGATGCCCGGCCACAGGAGCGGCGCGCTCATCCGTACCCGCGCGCTCGGCATCGTTCACCGGTTCCAGGAGCTCGGCGTCGGCCCAGATCCCCTCCGCCGCATCGACACCTTGGGCTCGCGTCTGCGCGATCACGACCGCGAACGGCTCGCCCGCGTACCGCAATCGGTCGCGGGCCAGCACCTCGCGCTCGAACGGGGCATCCAGCGAGCCGCCCGGCGCCTCCACGTTCCCGGACGGCGGCTGCGCGGGTATCCCCAGGTCATCGGCCGTATAGACGGCCGCGACGCCCGGCATCGCGCGCGCGTCTTCGAGCCCTTGCACACCCTTGAGCACGGCGTGGGGGAAGATGGAGCGAACGAACACCGCCCGCAGCGACCCGGGAACGTCGACGTTCTCGAGGTACCGGCCTTCTCCCCGGAGGAACCGAGGGTCTTCAGTTCTCAGCGCCGGGATGCCGAACGTCGAAGGGGGAACCGCCACGGCCGACATGCTCCCACAGCCCACCGACCGGAACCTCTCGGGAAGGAGACCGATGCGAACGATCCGAGTCCTCACCGGTGCAACCTGTTTCGTCCTCGTCACCGCCCTCGCATCCTCGGCGGCGGCCCGAGGCCCCGCGCCGCAGATCCGGGTGGGCAAGGCCGTCGCCTCCCACCCCGTCAAGACCGGACTCAACGGGGTGGCCGGGTTCACGTTCGCCCCGGGCGGGAAGATCTGGTACCTCGACCGAGGCACCGGCCAGGTCCACGTCCTGAACCCGAAGAACCACCGGGACCACCTGTTCTTCACGATCACGCACGTCGACGGCAGCGGCGAGCGAGGGGCGCTCGGCATCGCGCTGCATCCGGACTGGCCGAAGAAGCCGTACGTGTACATCTACGTGACCCGGAACCTGCACGGCACCACCCGCAACTACCTGATCCGCCTCCGGGACAAGAACGGCAAGGGGACCGGCTTGCACGTCCTCCTCTCGCAGCCCGTGGGACCGCTCTACCACAACGGCGGGCACATCCTGTTCGGGCCCGATCGCAAGCTCTACGTGATGATCGGCGACGCGCACAACTCGGCGAACGCGCAGATCCTCAACGGCAGCAACCTGCGAGGGAAGATCATGCGCCTCGACCCGGACGGCACCGCGGCGGCCGGCAACCCGCACGGCCGCGTGTGGTCCTACGGCCATCGCAACTCCTTCGGGTTCACGTTCGATCCGAAGACGAAGCGCCTGTGGGAGACCGAGAACGGCCCCGAGTGCAACGACGAGATCAACCTGATCGTGAAGGGCGGCGAACTTCGGCTGGGGCCCGAACGAGAACTGCTCCGGCACGTCGCCCGGCGACACGAACAACAGCGGCCCGATGCCGCGGATCATGCCGAAGTACGTCTTCGACGGCACGATCGGCATCACCGGCGCCGCGTTCTGCATCAGCTGCGGGATCCCGTCGCTGAACGGCGACCTCGTCTTCGGCGACGTGAACACGGCGTCGCTCCGGTCGCTGAGCATGAACGCGACGCGGACAGGGTTCACCGGCACGGCCCACGTCCTGCTCACGGGACTCGACGGTGTCTACTCGGTGGAGGTCTCGCCGAACGGCAGGATCTATTACAGCGGACAGAACGGGATCTATCGGCTCGGCCCCTGATCGCCGCACGACAGGAGGTATGCGTCGGGGAGTTCGCACGAACGGGGTGGGCGCTGTACGCTCAGCGTGCACGTGCCCATCCCGTCGGCGACGCTGGGGAGGTTCGCCGTGAACATCGGTCGTCCGAAGCGGATCATCGAGGTCGAGCCGATCTCGCTGCCGTTGCCCGAGCCATCCGTCCCGATGCCGGAGCCCGGCAAGGCTCCCGCGGAGCCGATGCCCGTGCCCGTGGAGCCGCCGGTCCCGTGAGTCCGAACGTCTCCCTGTCGCGCGACCTGCGGGTCGGTGCCAGCACGGAGCCGATCGTGGCGTGGCGGACCTGGGCGCTCAGCGGACGCCGCGACGGCACCGACCTGCTGCTCCGCCCGGTCGCCGGCCGGTCGCATCCGTGGAAGCCGCTCGTGCCGGCCGAGGCGACGTGCAAGCACGCCCGGATGCACGGGGCGCCGAACGTCGACTGCTCCTGCGGCCTGCACGGCACCCACGACGTCGACATCCTGCGGCGGACGCGCTGCCCCGCGGTGCTCGGCCGCGCGGCGCTGTGGGGTCGCGTGATCGAGCACGAACTGGGCTACCGCGCGCAGTTCGGCTATCCGCAGCTCCTCACCGTGGTCTGTCAGTTCTGCTTCTGGCAGTGGGGGGCACACGGGACCGCACCCGCGGTCGTCGGCTGGCTCGGTCGCGACGATCTGGTCCCCTTCTGCTGGCCGCACCTCGAGCTGGCGCAGCGCTACGGCATGGAGCCGCGACGGCTCTTCCCCGCCGAGGAGATCGACGTGCGGCTGCGCGAGACGTACGTCGTGGACGCGCTGCCGATCTGACGCCCGGCCGCTCAGCGGCCGTTCGAGGAGAAGTGCTGATAGATCGATCGGCGAGGTCCAGTCGCCTCCCCACCGCCATCCCACCGATCGGAACGCGCGCCACACGACGTCGCCGTGGAACACCATCCCGCGACGGTGCACCGAGCGGTTCACGTACGGTTGGCCGTTCGGCGGTGACACGCCCCAGGACCCGATCTCGGGGTTCTCGACCGGATCGATGTCGATGGCCTTGCCGTAGGCGTGCATCGACCACGTACAGCACACGCCGTTGCGGTACCGGCAGTTGAACGCCGACGTGTTGTCGTGCCGCATCGAATCCTTGTCGCGGGCGCCGTAGGCGTCGACCAGCCGCATCCGCCGGATCGGGAAGCGCGCGTCGAACAGCGCCCGGAACACGCGGACGATCTTGTTCGCCGCGGTCTTCGCGACCACGAGCCGGCCGCGGTGCGCTCGGTGGTCGAACCCCCAGTACGTGAGCCGGACCAACCGAAGAGCGTCGAGGCCCACCGGACAGCCGGGACGCCACGACGAGCCGGTCATCCACGAACGGATCGGGGGCGGGATCGGCGCGACGCTCGCCACGAAACGGTCCGACGAAGCAGCCGCGGTCGCCGTGGCAAGCCCGTCGCACACGGCGACGGGCGCCGAGACCAGGACCGTGAGGAACGCGAGGAGGCGGATGGCTCGACGCATCGTTCCCATCATCGCGGAGCGAAGTCACGATGGCGCCCCGTCGGATCAGGAGAGCGTCGGCAGGTCTCCGGAGAGCTTCTTGCGGGCGGCGGTGCGGGCGAGGCGATACCGCAGGCTCTTGCCGTCGGCGTCCACGTCGCCGTCACCGTCGCCGTTCTCGCTCGCGCCGTTGTCGTCGCCGTCGTGGCCGAGCTCCGGGTCGGCGAGGTCCCGCACGCCGTGCTGCGCCGCCAGCAGGTCGGCCTCGAGCTTCGCCGCCCGCTCCTCCGCGGCCTGGGCACGGTCCATCGCGTGCGCGAGGTCCATCCGGACCTGTTGCATCTCCGAGCCGGACGTGTCGTCCGCCGGCTGCGGGGCCTCGAGCTGCGCGCGGGCCCGCGCCTCTTCCGCGTCCGCGTAGGCACGCTGGAGCCGGAACTCCATCTGCTCGAGCTGCGCGTGGCTCTCCGCCAGTTCCCGTTCAAGATCGGCCACCAGGGAGCCGTCGGGCGCGGCGAGGTGCGCCTCGGGCGATCCCACCGGCTGCTGTGCCTGCGCCGCCGCCTCGGCCTGTGCCACCGCCTGCTGCGCGATCATCTGCGCCTGCTGGAGTTCCGCCTGCATCTGCTGCGCGAGCTGGGCGTGCGCCTGCTGTCCATCGGCCTCGATCTGCTGCAGCCGCCGCTCGGCCTCCTCGGCACGGGTCTCCGCCGCCACGCGGGCGGCCTCCGACATCGAGACGTCCGCGCGCGCCGCCTCCAACTGCGCGACGGTGTCGCCCTGCGCGGCGATCGCCATGGCCTGGGCTTCCGATCCGGCGCGCGACGACGCTTCGAGCGCCTCCGCCGCCTGACGCTCGGCCTCCTGCGCTCGGCGCTCGGCCTCCTCCGCCCGGCTCGTCGCCGACTCCAGCCGCCGAACCGCGTCGGCGAGCTCCATCTCGACGGCGGCGGCGCGGGTGCGCAACGCGTCCCGCTCCGCCCCGAGCTCGGCCAGCTCCGAGCGAACGACGTCGCCCGAGGTCTCCGCCTCGGACGCCCGGCGCTCCAGCTCGGCCGCGCGCGTCTCCAACTCCTGTCCGCGCGCGCCGACCTGCACCAACTTCGCCTCGAGCTCGCCGCGGAGCGCCTCGGTCGCGTCGGCCCGCTGCGCGTTCTCGGCGGCGGTCCGCGTCGCGTCGACCGCCGCCTGCTCCAGCTCGGCGAGCCGCGCGCTCATCTGCTCGCTCTCGCGCGCCAGGTCCTCGGCACGGTGCTGCGCCGCGTTCGCGCGTTCGGATGCCTCGAGGGCGCGCTGCTCCTGCTCGAGCGCCCGACGCTGCTGCTCGGTCGCCGACCGGCGAGCTTCGGACAGCTCGCCGACCATCGCCGCGAGATCCTCCGGAAGTTCCTGCGCCGGCGGCGCCTGCGCGGCGGCCGTCTCCATCTCGTGCATCTGGCCCTCGAGCTTCGAAAGCTTCGCCTCGGCCGACAGCGCTCGCGCTTCCATCTGCGTCAGGCGCTCGACCGCTTCGTGCACCTGGGCCGCCGCCGCGTCGCGTTCGTTCGCCGAGGGACCGGGGGCCCCTGCCTCCGCTTGCTCCGCGCGGCGCGTGGCCGCGGCCAGCTGCTCGGTCAGCTCCCGCGTCGCCGCGGCCGTCGCCTCGTCCTGCTCGCTGAGCTTCGCGCGCAGCTGCTCGAGCTGATCCTCGAGCGCCTCCCGGATCTGCCCCTCACGCTCGGCGGTCTTCTCCGCAGCCTCGAGCGCACGCTTCGTCTCGGCGGGTTCGTTCGCCGCGCGCTTCTTCGCGGTCCCGAAGCCGGAACGGGACGCCGAGCGCTTCGCCGAGCTGCGCCGGAGCACGCCGTAGAGCGCGAGGCCGAGGAAGAGCACCGCCAGCACCGCGAACCCCATCTGCACCGTGTGCCACGGGCTCCGCGCCGCCTGCTCCAACGGCGCGTACCGCTGGTCGACCGCGACGACGGCGATCGTGTGATCCTTCGCGCCCTTCAGGGGGGCGTACGTGCGCAGGAGCCGCAGGCTCTGCACACCGCCCTTCACCGTGACGGAGTCGTCGTCGACGAGGCTCGTCAGGGCGCCGCCGGCCGCGCCGCGCAACGCGTCCGGATACCCGAACGCCGCGCTCCCCAGCTTGTCGGCCGCATCGGTCGAATACAGGAGCTGTCCGTTGATCGAGAACACCCGCACGCGAACGATCGGCCCCGACGCCAGCACGCCCTTGTCGAGCTTCTGGTCCAACCGCTGCCGCACGCTCGAAGCCCAGCGGCTTCGACAGGTCCGCGCCGGAGACGGCCGGTCCGACCGTCTGCTTCACGAAGGCGGTCACCTTGCCCTCTTCGGCGGCGGTCGCCGACGTCAGCGCCCGCTGTTGCAGGAACCAACTCAGCGCCACGGCGAACGCGCACGCGATCGCGAGCCCGACGAAGAGGGGCCATTTCGAGCTCCTGCGAACCTTCGTTCCGCCGATCATCCCCGCAACCACGCGTCGAACGGAGGGCGCCGTTCGTCCTCCTTCATAGGTTCTGCTTCGGCGTCGAACGGCGGGACCTGAACCCCCTCTTCGGGGGACGTCGATACCACCCGCACGAGGGGTTCCGGCTGGTCCTTCGCGTGGCGAGGGCGCGGTCCTCAGCTGCGCGGGAGCGCTTCCTCCGCCATCCGCGCCAGGTTCTCCATATTGGCCCGCATCATCTTCTGCACCATCATCCGGGTTCCTGGACGCATGCCGGGGAAGAGCCAGAACGGGAGGTAATTCTGGGGCCGGACCTCGCCGACGTAGGCGATGGACGCCCCGTCGGCCGTCGGCGCGAGGGTGTAGCGATGCGTGAAGGCCGCGTTCCACGTCGGGCGGTGCTTGCGGGTGAGCGTGGCTTCGGTGTCGAAACCGAAGCGCGAGCCGGGATCTGCCTGTACCACCACCGAGCGATCGGTGAACGTGCCGAAGCCGTTCGATCCGGTCGAGGAGAAGCGATCGCCGGCGATCGCCGGCCTCGAGGGCGCATCGAGCGTGAGCAGCCGGAAGTCGGACCGGGGCGCCTGCTCGCCGCTCCAGGTCAGATGCGTCGAGAGCTGGGCCAGCACGTCGTAGACGGCCTCCGGCGTCGCGTGCGACGGCACCGTCACGCGGAACGTCAGTCGGGGCTTGACCGCCTGGGCACCGATCCCTCCGTCCTGCGGCCGGTCGGTCGCCGTGTGTTCGAGCATCGTTCCCTCCTTCGTCGGGACCCTCGATCGGGTCTGCATCGACGCTACGGAGGGCCGCTCGGCCCCGCCATGAGCAGTTCTCCTCAGCGCTGGACGGGGTCCAGCGTCGACAGCATCCCGTGCTGCAGCGCGAAAAGGGTTGCGGTGGAACGGCTCGTGGCCCCGATCTTCGCGTAGATCCGCTGGATGTGGTTGCTCGCGGTCTTCGGGGTGATCTGCAGCGTCCGGGCCACGTGCCGCGTCGATGCGCCGCGGGCGACGAGGATCAGCACCTCGACCTCGCGCCGCGTCAGCCCCGCCGGCGCGGCCGGCGAGCCCGAGCGCTTGTGGCCGGAGACCTCCAGGACGGCGTCGACCGCCGTCGGATCGAGCGTGCCACCCCGCGCCTGCGCACGGAGATGCTCGGCGGTGAAGCCGGCCTCGAACGCCGGACGGTGTGGTCGTGCTTCGAGGAGCGCGTGGTAGACGTCGGCGGCGGCGAGGAACCGCCCGAGGGCCGGGATGTCCGAGCCGCGGCTGCCCCGCGGGTAGCCGGAGCCGTCGAGCCGTTCGTGGTGCGACGACGCGATCGGGGCCAGCTCCGCTAGGGCGTCAGGCCGGCGGAGCATCCGATCGGTGTAGTAGGCGTGCAGCCGCACGCGTTCGCGGTCCCCGGCCGTGAGGGGCTCGCGTTTGTCCCACAGGTTGTTCGCGATCGCGGTCCGGCCGAGGTCGTGCACCAGCCCCGCTCGATGGGCCGTGACGACGTCGTCCTCGGGCAGGCCGGCCGCGGCGACCGCCCGCGCGGCAAGGTCGGCCACGCCTCGGGAGTGCCCCGAGAACCACGGCGACTTCAGGTCCGCGACGTCCGCCATCACGAGCAGGACGTCCTCGAACCCGGCGGCGTCGAGGGATGGGCGGGGTCGGGGCTCGGCCGCGATCACCTTGTCCCAGGTCGAATCCTCCAGGCCCGCCAGGATCTCGGGCACGTCGGCGCGCAGGGCCCGCACGACCTCGGGCGCGAACAGCTTGCCGGCGTGACGCTGCGCGACGGCGAGGGCTCCCTCGACCCCGCCGAGCCGGTGGTGGACCTCCGCGGCGTCGGCAAGCTGCATGATCCGCACCGACATCGGGACGTCGCCCGGCACGGCACCGCGCGGCACGCCCTTCCCGTCCCACCGGGAGAACGTGTACGAGAGGGCCTCCCCGACCCCCGGATCCAGGCCCAGGCGCTGCGCGATCTGGCGTGTCAGCGCGCAGTGCGCCAGGAACATGCTCTCGACCTCCCGCCCACCGCTCGCGGCGAGGCCGGCGGCCACCCGCATCCGCGCCGGCGCGGGGCGGTCGGTCCCGGCACGACCGAGCACGTAGAACATCACCGCGAGCTGTGACGGCCCGACGTGATACATGCCGGAACGGAACGCGATGTCGTCGCCGAAGGCCTGCGCCAGTTCGAAGGACTCGCCGGTGCAGACGGTGGCGAGCAGCGTGACCCAGTACGTCTCGGCGCGTCCCGCCTCGTCCAGGCCGAGGCGGTCGGCCAGGCGCAGGGCGATCAGGCACGAGCGGAGGACGTGCTCCATCGGTTGACCGACGCCGAGGTCCGAGGAGAACGACAACACCGCGACCAGTTCCGACAGCCGCACATCTGCGATCGGTGCGGCCTCGTGGCGCGTAGGGCTCATGCCGGAACGGCAGGGTAGAGCACCGCACCACACATGACACCCGCCGGGTCCCGCGGGTGTCACGACGCGATCCGGGTGGAGACGATCGGACTCGAACCGACGACCCCCTGCTTGCAAAGCAGGTGCTCTACCAACTGAGCTACGTCCCCGAGGCTCGCACTCCAGTCTAGCCACGGCGGAGGCGCCGACGGCGAGGAGGTCTTAGGTCGCCCGGCCGTGTTCGGAACGTTCGAGGAGCGCGATACTCGATGGGATCGAAGGAGGTCCCTCGGATGAGCACGTCGCAACCCGTCCCGCCGAACCCCGCCCCGTCACCGCTGTCGCGGCGCTCGGACCTTCCGGTCTCCACGTTGGTGCTCGCCGCCGTGCTCATCGCCGCGATCGGGTTCGGTGCCGGCTTCCTGGCGGGGCACATCGGTGGTGGAGGAGACGGTCATCGCGGGTTCGCCATCGGGGCTTCGCCGGCGCACCCGGCCGACGCCGCGTTCGGCGGCGTCCCGCGCATCGGGACGTTCCCGGGAGAGGGCGCCGGTTCCGGGACGATGACGCCCGGCGCCACGCCGTTCGGGGACGTCGTGGCCGGCACCGTGACGAAGGTCCAGGGCACCTCGCTGGTCCTCCGGACGTTCCGCGGGCAGACCGTCACGGTCCACACGAGCAGCTCGACGTTCGTGCGGCTGGCGGGCGGCGCCACGATCGCCGACCTGAAGCCCGGCTCGGTCATCTTCGTGACGGGAACGCCGGGCTCGGACGGAACCGTGTCGGCCTCGCGCGTGCTCGGTGGGTTCGTCCAGCCCTCGACCGGGTCGACGACGCCCTAACGCTGGGTCCAGGTCGCGTCCTTGCCGGCATCGTCCAGGAACTCCACGAACGGCGAGTCGTCGTTCGCGAGGCCGACGATCGCGCGAACCGAGCCTTCGCCGTCGAGCAGCCGGAGCACCGGAGCGCCGCCCGCCGCGAGCCCGAGCCGCACGCGCACCTTCCCGCGCTGGTCGTAGAGGCCCATCGTGGGCGAGCCGTGCTCCGCCAGCTTGTGCCGGTGCGTCAGCTGCCCGTCCTCCACATCGACGCCCATCGCCGGTGAGGCGTCGGACCCCAGCCCGAACTTCGCCCTGATCCGGCCGTTGCGGTCGCCGAACGCGAGCGACGCCGAGCCATCCGACGACAGACCGAACGTCGCCCGGACCTTGCCGTTCTCGTCGGCGATCGCGAGCCCCGCCGCCCCGTCCGACTGGATGCCGAACCGCGCGCGCACGCTCCCGTCCGGGTCGAGCATCGAGAAGAACGGCTGATCCTCGTTCGACAGGCCGATCCGGAGACGGACGCGACCGAGCTCGTCGACGACCTCGAACTCTTCGGCTCGGACGACACGCTTCTTCATGACCGGGAAGCGCGGGTGGCCTGGCCGCGCGCGCGTATCGTCGCGCACCCGTGGGGTCGGCTCAAGCCTGCGATCGAAGCCGGGGAACGAAGCGGAGCCTGGGAACGAAAGATGAGAGGCCGCCGAAACCCGAGGGCTCCAGCGACCTCTCGGGTGTTTTGTACCCCAGACCCTCGCTCCCGGTCAAGCTGGAAACCCGTTCTTGTCACTCTTGTTCTGGATCGTGCCGGATCAGATCGTCAGCACCTCATGCCGGACGGTGCACGCCTCCAGGCGGCCGAGATCCGGCGACACGCCGATCCCGGGAGCGTCCGGCACACGCATCGTTCCGTCCGGCTCCACGACGAACGGAGCGGTCAGATCCTCGCGGAAGTAGCGCGCGGAGGCGCTCGTATCGTTCGGCAACGTGCAGTCCGGCATCGCGGCCACGGCGAGGTTCGTCGCGCGGCCGATGCCGGTCTCGAGCATGCCGCCGCACCACACCGGGATGCCTGCGGCGGCGCACACGTCGTGCACGCGCCGGGCCTCCAGGACGCCGCCGACCCTCCCTTGCTTGATGTTCACGATGCGGCAGGCGCCGAGCTGGATCGCGGCGGACGCGTCCGCGGCGGAGCGGATCGACTCGTCGAGGCAGATCGCGGTCCGGAGCTGCTCCTGGAGCGCCGCGTGCTGCACCAGGTCCTCGTGGTGCAAGGGCTGTTCGATCATCAGCAGGTCGAGATCGTCCAGCGCGCGGAACACGTCGACGTCGGCGGCCGTGTAGGCCGCGTTCGCGTCGACGGAGAGCAGGATCTCGGGGTGGTCGGCCCGGATCGCCGCCACGCGCTCCACGTCGATCCCCGGCTCGATCTTCAGCTTGATCCGCCGGTAGCCGTCCGCGAGGTAGCCGTCGACGAGGCGGCGCAGCTCGTCGGTGGTCTCCGTGATGCCGACCGACACGCCGCAGACGACGCGGTCCTTGTCGGCGCCGAGGAACGCCGCGAGCGGCATCCCCCGACCGCGCAGCTCGGCGTCCACGACCGCGTCGATCAGCGTGGCCTTCGCCATCGGGTTGCCCCGCACGAAGCGAAGGGTGTCTTCGATCGTCTCCGCGGAGACCGCTCGGTCGGCCAGGAGCGCGGGGCCGAGGATGTCCCGGAGCAGGAGCCAGGCGCCCTCCGTCCACTCCCCCGAGTAGCCGGGGAAGGTGTCGTCGGCCACGCACTCGCCCCACCCCTCGCCCTCGTCCAGCGCGACCCGGGCGAGGACGCACACCTTCGCGCTCGAGGTCCCGAACGAGGTCCGGAACGGCCGGACCAGCGGCAGCTCGACGATCCGAAGGTCGATCCGGCTGATCACGAGGACGCCCCGTCGGAGCGGGCGAAGACGTACGCGGACGGTTCGCGGAGGAAGGCAACGCCCGCGAGGCCCCGGCCGAGGCACGCCTCGGCGGCATCGGCGACCGCGTCGCGCCACGCCCGACCGAGCTCGGGATCGGCGACGCGGAGGTCGTGGTACTCGCGCGGGATCTCCAGGAGGACCACACCCTCAGGCGGCGGATCGAGGTCGAGGATCGGATGCGGGGCGGTGCCGACACCCTCCGCGCGGAAGACGACCCGGGCATCGGCCGCGACCGAGCCCCGCCACGGTCCGGGTTCCCGTTCGAGATCCCACGCGATCGTGAAGCGATCGCTCCGCTCGCCGGCGTTGATCGCGTCCTCCATGTCGCCGTAGAAGGCTCGCGCGAACCCGTCGACCAGCGCACCGAGCTTGCCGAGGTTGAGCCACGCGTTCCGCGCGACGAGCGGATCGAACGTCCAGCGCATCACGGTGATGCCCTGATCCAGCGCCTGGGCGCGCTGCGCGAGCTTGAGGGCGTAGCCCACGCCCGCGTGGCGCCGGCCCGGCCGTGCGGCCAGCATGTGCGAATGCACGTGGAGGCCGCCGTCGTCCACGCCGGCCCAGCCCAGCACGATCCCGACCAGCTCGCCGTCGCCGAACGCCCCCCACGGCACGTTCCCGCTGACCGCGAGCGCACGGATCACCTCACGGTCGAGCCGCTGGCCGCCCCAGGTCTCGACGATCGACGTCGTTGAGTCGCTCGGCGTCCTCCACCGACGTGAGCGGTCGCAGCTCCACCCCGGCGACCGCGCGCGGCCTCGCGCGCAGCGACCCACGCGTCGGTCATGCGGCGGAGCCTAGCAACCGGCGCCGGACGCACCGAGGGCCCGCGCCTTCGGCGCGGGCCCTCGCGGAGATCGTGCTCCGAACCGTTCAGCCGCCGGCCGGCGGCGGGAGCTCCTGCCACTCGACGTCGTCGAGGTCGCTCCCCTGCTTGCGCTTCCAGAACATCAGCGCCGCGCCGATCGCGGCGAGGATCGCCGTGATCTTCAGCAGCTTCCGGAAGAACCCGCCCTTCTTCTTCGTCTCGGTGCTCTCGCTATCCTCGCCCATCGGAACCCCCTCCTCGTGAGCCTGGTTCGGAAACCGACGCCCTCATCCGTACCAGGGGGACCGACTCAGGATAGCTCAGGTGCGGAGGCGCGGGACGCCCGGGTCGACGGGCATGCGCCGCGGAGCATCGTGGGCCTGGATGGACTTGAACCATCGACCTCTTCCTTATCAGGGAAGCGCTCTAACCGAGCTGAGCTACAGGCCCGACTCGCCGTGGACGGCCGGCTCCGCAGCGTAGCCAGGGGCCGGAAAACGTGTCAACGGCCGGGGTTCGATCAGCCCGTTCGCTTCTCGGCGAGCGTGACCTCCACGCCGCCGAGGATGTCGCTGATCAGGTTGTACAGGAGCGCCACGAAGACCGACAGCCCGGACCAGACGACCGCGAACGCGCAGCCCGCCACGAACAGCCACGCGAAGATCTTGCCGCCGTCGATCACCGCAGGCACGCATGCCTTCGTGCCCTGATCGGCGTTGATCAAGCACCCGAGCGCGTTCGCGACCGAGTCCATCACCCCCGCGGCCTGCAGGACCAGGAAGATGATCAGCAGCGCGAGCCAGAGCACGAGCATCATGCAGAACGAGAACAGGATCGAGAACCGGAAGACCGAGAAGAGCCCGAACCGGCGGACCGTCACCCGCGTGCGGCGGGGTCCCGTCGAGAAGGACCGGGCTCGATCCGTTCGGGTGGGTGTGACCCGCTGCCCCAACTCCACGTCGATCACGGGAGCGTCGGGCATGGGCGTCTGCGCGATGGGTTCCTCGGCCGTGGTGGTCATCCTCGTCCCCGGAGTGTCTAAGGGTACGCCCCTTCGCGCGCAAGCACCCGGAGGTGGTTCCTCACGTCCGGAGCGGGCCGCTGCCCGCGAACAACGCCCGAACGTGCACGACCGAGGCCACCGCGAGGAACAGCGGCGCGACGATCCACGATGCCACGCTCACGTCCGAGAGCAGCAGCAGTCCTCCGATCGCGACGCCGACGCCGGACAGCGCCAGCAAGGCATCCACGACCCATGCTGGCGCGTGCATCCGGATCCACAGCGCGGTTGCGGCGAACAGCGCCCAGGACCCGGCGACGAGCGTCACCCCTGCGACCGTGTCCACCTGCGCAGCATACGTTCTGCCGCGTCTCGTGCCAGGCGATACCGGTCAAGACCGTGCGGCCCGCTGCCGATGTTCTCCTTGATGGACGGGTGTACCCACGGGATGGACGCCGACTGGTGCTACCTGTGCCGGATCGAGCGCAGCGGGGCCGACCCGCGCGTGGCCTGGGGCCTCGGATCCTCCGCACCGGAAGAGGGCACGCTCGACGGCGACGCGCCCATGACCCTCGGCCAAGCGAACTACCTCAGATCACTGTGTGAAGAATTCGCGGAACCGTTCGATCCGGCGCTTCGGACCGGCGAAGCGGCGATCGTGATCGAGAGTTTCCTCGACGAACCGATGACGGGCTCCCAGGAGCGGACGCTCACCTGGTTGAGCGACCAGGCGGGCGCGGAGACGCCCGCGGGGCTCACCTACGGACAGGCCCGATCGAAGATCCGGGTCCTCGTCGCCCGGCGGGGCTTGCGCACGGCCTGAGCGTTCGGCCTGACGTTCGGCTTGCCCGTCGGCCGCCTGGCATGATGCCCGCATGCCCGCCGACGTCCGCGCCCGCGACCTGAACGCCCGCCGCGGGCTGTGGCTCTCGATCGGGGGCGTCCTGTTGCTGCCGGTCGCCATGTCCGCGATCGCGCTCTTCCCCCAGGGGGGATGGCGGAGCGCGGTCTACGTCGTCGGTCTCGCGGGCGTCGCGGCGGTGTCGCTGACCGGAGGAACCATGGCCCGGCGCGCGCTGGCGGCCGGCACACCCCTGCGCGTGCGGGCGGGCGTGGGAGCGGCGATCGGACTGTGGGTCGGCATCACGGCCGCGATCCTGTGCTTCCTCGCGTTCGCCGGCACGGTGCTGTGACGGTGGCCGACGACGTCCGGATCGAGCACGATCTCCGTCTGATCCTGTGGATCCAGGCCGTCCGCGCGTTCCTGTACGGGTTCGGCGCCGTGATCCTCGGCTCCGCGCTCGCGCGATCCGGCGCCACCGACTTCGAGGTCGGTCTGATCGGCGCGGCGATCCTGGCCGGCATGGCGCTGTCGGCGATCGCGGTCGGGTTCGCCGGCGACCGCGTCGGACGGCGCCGCTCCTACATGGTGCTGCTGATCACGCTCGGCATCGTGGGCCTCGGGTTCGCGCTGACGGACCGGATCTGGATCCTGGTCATCCTCGCCCTGTTCGGCACGATGTCGACCGACGCGAACGAGAACGGACCGCTCACGACGCTCGAGCAGTCGATGATCGGACAGGCGCCCGCGGAAGCACGGCTGCACGTCTTCGGCCGCTACAACGCCGTCGCGTACCTGGCCGGCTCGATCGGGGCGCTGGCGGCCGGCGGGCCGGCCTTCCTCCGCAACGCGTGGGCGGGGGCGCCGGCCGATCGGATCTGGTTCCTGCTGTTCCCCGTCGGCGCCGTGGCGTGCCTGCTGCTCTCGCGGCGGCCTGAGCGGCGCGATGGAGGTCGAGATGGCCCGCGGAGGTCGTCGACTCGAGCGGTCGAGGAGCCGCGTCCAGAAGCTGGCGTCGCTGTTCGCCGTCGACGCGTTCGCCGGCGGCTTCGTCGTGACCGTGTTCATCGTCTTCTGGTTCGAACGCACCTTCGGCGCGTCCCTCGAGTTGATGTCGGCGGTGTTCTTCGCCGCGGGCTTGCTCCAGGCCGCGTCGTCCATCGCCGCCGCCACCGTCGGCGCTCGGTTCGGGCTGCTGAACACGATGGTGTTCACGCACCTGCCGTCGAACATCCTGCTGATCATGGTGCCGTTCATGCCGACGCTCTCCCTCGCGATCGTCGTGCTGCTCGCGCGGTTCGCGTTGTCGCAGATGGACGTCCCGACGCGTCAGGCGTACATCGCCGCGATGGTGGATCCCGAGGAGCGCACCGCGGCGGCGGCCACGACGAACACGGCGCGATACGTCGCCCGCCCGTTCGGGCCGCTCGTGGGTACGGCCCTGATGCGGGTGGCGCTCGGAGCGCCGTGGGTCGTCGCCGGGAGCCTGAAGTCGGTCTACGACCTGGTGCTGTGGCGGATGTTCAAGAAGGTGGAGCTTCCGAGCTGAGCGGGGACTCGACCGGGCCGACCCGGACGTCCTGCAGCACGAGGAGCGGCGCCGGGTCGTCGAGACGCTCCATCCGCAGGACGCACCCCGTCTCCTCGTCGATCCACAGGCGCATCGTCGGCGCGCCCTCGCGCCGGAGGCCATCGACGTCCGCGACGATCGCGGGGCGGCCGGTCTCCTCCGTACGGAGCACACGGCCCTCGGCGGCCTCGAGGTACACGAAGTGCCGGGGTTCGATCGCGGACCGCACCCATCCGGGGTCGCGCTCGGTCCACACACCTTCGAACGCGATCTGCACCGGGTCCTTTCCGATCGCGTAGGCGGTGGCGCTGATCGGCGGCTTGGGCCGGAGCATCAGGGCTCGGAGCTCCTGCCACGAGGGGAGGTCGGTCACTCCTCGTCCATCTGGATGATGACCGGCGCGATCGCGGCGACCTTCTCGCCGTCCTCGACCCGCATCGTCCGGACGCCCTGCGAGCTGCGCCCGACGCGGCGGATGTCGGCCGCGGCGACCCGCTGCACCTTGCCGGCCGAGGAGATCGTCAACAGATCCTGGTCCTTCGATCCGACGAACGCCCCGGCCAGCTCGCCGGTCTTCCGGGTGAGCTGGTGGCCGATCACGCCCTTGCCGCCGCGGCCCTTCACCGGGTAATCGACGAGCCGCGACCGCTTGCCGTAGCCGTTCTGCGTGACGCTGACCATCTCCTCGCCGTCGGAGCCGAGCGCCAACGCGAGGACGTGGTCCCCCTCGCCCAGGCGCATCCCGATCACGCCTGCCGTGGCGCGGCCCATCGGCCGCGCCAGCGACTCCTTGAAGCGGATCGCCTGACCCCGGCGGGACACGAGGAACACATCGTCCTTGCCGTCGGTGAGCCGCACGTCGACCAGTTCGTCGCCGTCTTTCAGGTTGATCGCGGCCAGGCCGGTCCGCGGCGAGTCGTACTCGGAGAGCTTCGTCTTCTTCACGATCCCCTGCTTCGTGGCGAACAGGAGGTACCGGTCGTCGGTGTACTCCTTCAGGTCGAGCACGGCGCTCACCTTCTCGTCGGCGCTCACCTGCACGCCCGGGAGGTTCGCGGCGTACAGCCCGCGCGCGATCCGGGTGGAGTCGGGCACCTCGTGCACCTTCACCCGGTAGACCTTCCCCTTCGTGGTGAAGAACAGCAGCCAGTGGTGCGTCGTGGTCGTGAAGACGTTCGCGATGACGTCCTCTTCCTTCAGCGTCGCGCCCTTGATGCCCTTGCCGCCCCGCCCCTGCCGGCGGAACGTGTCGATCGGCACGCGCTTGACGTAGCCGGCGCGCGAGACCGTGATCACCACGTCCTCCTCGGCGATCAGGTCCTCGATGTCGAACTCGCCCTCCTCCGCCTTGATCTGCGAGCGGCGGGCGTCGGCGTGCTTCTTCCGGATCTCGGCGAGCTCTTCCTTGATCACGCCGCGGAGCTTCTTCGGGTCCTTCAGCAGCGAGTTCAGGTAGCGGATCCGCGCCAGGAGGTCCTTGTGCTCCTTCTCGAGCTCCGCGCGCGCGAGCTTCGTGAGGCGCCGCAGCGGCATGTCCAGGATGTGGTTCGCCTGGATCTCGCTGAGCTTGAACGTCGACATCAGCTTCGTCCGCGCTTCCTCGGCGTCCTGCGATGCCCGGATGATCTTGATCACCTGGTCGAGGTGGCCGAGCGCGATCAACAGGCCCTGGACGATGTGGTCGCGCTCCTCCGCCTTGCGCTTCTCGAACGTCGTGCGGCGGGTGACGACGTCCACCTGGTGGTCGACGTAGTAGCCGATCATCTCGGCGAGGTTCAGCGTGCGCGGCACGTTGTCGACGAGCGCGAGCATGATCACGCCGAAGCTGTCCTGCAGCTGCGTGTGCTTGTAGAGCTGGTTCAACACGACGTGCGGGTTCGCCCCGCGCTTCAGCACGATCACGAGGCGCATGCCCGCACGGCCGCTCGAGTGGTCCTGGACGTCGGCGATCTCTTTGATGCGTCCGGTCTTCACGAGCTCGGCGATCTTCTCGGCGAGCCGGGCCTTGTTCACCTGGTACGGCAGCTCGGTCACGACGATGTTCGAACGCCCCGCCGAGCCCTCTTCGATCGTCGTGACGGCGCGGACCTTGATCGAGCCGCGCCCGGTCTCGTACGCGTCCTTGATGCCCTGCTTGCCCATGATCGAGGCGCCGGTCGGGAAGTCGGGGCCCTTCACGAACTTCATGAGGTCCGCCGGCGTGGCGTCCGGGTGATCGATGGTGTGCACCACCGCGTCGATCACCTCGCCGAGGTTGTGCGGCGGGATGTTCGTGGCCATGCCGACCGCGATGCCGCCGGCGCCGTTGACCAGGAGGTTCGGGAACCGGCTGGGGAGCACCAGCGGCTCCTGCTCGTAGCCGTCGTAGTTCGGCACGAGGTCCACGGTCTCGGCCTCGATGTCGCGCAGCATCTCCATCGCGAACGAGCCGAGGCGCGCCTCGGTGTAGCGCGACGCGCCGGCCGGATCGCCGTCGACCGAGCCGAAGTTCCCGTGCGGGTCGACCAAGGGGTAGCGCAGCGAGAAGTCCTGCGCCATCCGGACCAGCGCGTCGTAGATCGCCATGTCGCCGTGCGGGTGGTACTTGCTCATCACGCCGCCGACGACGTTCGCGGACTTGCGGTAGGGCCGGTCGGGCCGCAGGCCCTGCTCGAACATCGACCAGAGGATCCGGCGGTGGACCGGCTTCAAGCCGTCGCGGACGTCGGGCAGCGCGCGCCCGACGATCACCGACATCGCGTAGTCGAGGTACGAGCGCTGGATCTCCTCCTCCAGCTGCACCGGCTCGATCCGCCCGGCGAACAGGTTCTGGCTCATCGGCGCGCCCCTGTTACACATCGAGGTTCTCCACGTACTGCGCGTTCGTCTCGATGAACGCGCGCCGCGACGGCACGTCCTCGCCCATGAGCACCGTGAACAGCCGGTCGGCCGTCGCCGCGTCCTCGAGCGTGACCTGGAGCAGCGTGCGGCGCTCCGGATCCATCGTGGTCTCCCACAGCTGCGAGGCGTCCATCTCCGCGAGCCCTTTGAACCGCTGCGGGTCGAGCTTGCGGTCGTTCCCGTTCGAAGAGCGCCAGTCGTCCCACTCGCGTTCGGTGTAGAAGTAGCGCTCCTGCTTCCCGTCCTTGATCAGGTACAGGGGCGGCTGCGCGAGGTACATGTAGCCGGCGTCGATCAGCCCCCGCATGTTCCGGAAGAAGAACGTCAGCAGCAGCGTGCGGATGTGCGCGCCGTCGACGTCGGCGTCGGCCATGAGCACGATGCGGTGGTAGCGCGCCTTCTCGAGGTCGAACTCCTCGCCGACCCCCGTGCCGATCGCGGTGATGAGCGCCTGGATCTCGATGTTCTCCAGGATCTTGTGCAGCCGGGCCTTCTCGACGTTCAGGATCTTGCCCCGGATCGGCAAGATGGCCTGGGTGGCCGGGTTCCGGGCGCTCTTCGCCGAGCCGCCCGCCGAGTCGCCCTCCACGATGTACAGCTCGCACGAACCGGGATCGTTCAGCTGGCAGTCGGCCAGCTTGCCCGGCAGCGAGCCGCCTTCCAGGAACGACTTGCGGCGCGTGAGGTCTCGGGCCTGCTTCGCGGCCATCCGCGCCTTCGCGGCCTGGAGCGACTTCGTGGCGATCCGCTTGCCGTCGCCGGGATGCTCCTCGAGCCACTCGGCGAACTGCGCGTTCACCGTGGTCTCGACGAGCGAGCGCATCGACGCGTTCCCGAGCTTCGTCTTCGTCTGTCCCTCGAACTGCGGCTCCCGGAGCTTCACGGAGATGATCGCGATGAGCCCTTCGCGGACGTCCTCACCGATCAGGTTCTCGTCCTTCTCCTTCAGCAGTCCCTTCGCGCGCGCGTAGCGGTTCAGCACGTTCGTGAGGGACTTCTTGAAGCCCTCCTCGTGCATGCCGCCCTCGTGCGTGTTGATCGTGTTCGCGAACGAGTAGACGGACTCCGCGTAGCCGGACGTCCACTGGAGGGCGACCTCGACCTCCCCGTCCTCGCCCTTGTATTCGATCGGGATCACTCGGTGCACGGCCTCCTTGCCCTGCGCGAGGTACTTCACGAAGTCGACGAGGCCGCCGGAGGCCTTGAAGATCTCCTTGGACTTGTCGCGCTCGTCGTGCAGGATGATCTCGACGCCCTTGTTGAGGAACGCGAGCTCTTGGAGCCGCTCGACCAGGATCTCCTTCTTGAACTCCATGGTCTCCGTGAAGATCTCCGGGTCGGGCCAGAACCGGACGATGGTGCCCGTCTTCGTGGTGGCCTTGCCCTTCGTCAGCTTCTTCGTGGTCTTGCCGCGGGCGAACGCCATGTTCCACGTCGCCCCGTCGCGCATCACCTGGACCTCGAGCTTCTCCGACAGGGCGTTCACGACGGAGACGCCGACGCCGTGCAGGCCGCCGGAGATCGCGTAGCCGCCGCCGTCGAACTTCCCCCCGGCGTGCAGCACGGTGAGCGCGACCTCGACCGCCGGACGGCGGTCCTTGCGCCCGGGGATGGGCTTGACCGGGATGCCGGCGCCGTTGTCCTGGACGCTCACGGACCCGTCGGCGTGGATCGTCGTGACGATGCGGTCGGCCCGGCCGGCCATCGCCTCGTCGATCGCGTTGTCCACCAGCTCGTAGACGAGGTGATGCAGACCGCGAACGCTGGTGGTGCCGATGTACATGCCGGGCCTGCGACGGACCGGTTCGAGTCCTTCGAGGACCTGGATGTTGCTGGAGTCGTAGCCTGCTTGCTTGCGGGTGGTGGCCTTCGCTGCGGTCGCCAAACGTCCTCCGATCGGGGCCGCACGACACCCCGCAGGAGGCTGCCTGGGGCGTGCGGCGGATGGTGCGCACGAACACGTTCATTCTACCCGACGGGGACGACGAACGACCGCATCTGAGCGGCCGAAATCTGCCCTTCTACCTGCGGTTTCGCGCTTCGTCGGGAGGTCTGCCGACGACCACGCGCACCGCCTTCACGACGCCTCCGCCGAGCGCTTCGTCGGCGCGTTCGCGGATCTGTTCGGAGAGGTAGCGGGCCTGCGAGCCCCAGGGTCCGTCGGTGGCCCGAACGGTCAGGACGCCGGCCTCGAGCGACGCCGGCCGCGTCGCCGCCCCGAGCCGCTCCCCCACGACCTCGGACCATCGACCCATCAACGTCGCGATCGGCAAACCGCGGCGGAACTCGTCCTCTTGCATCAGACGATCGAGCACGTCGCCGATCGCGACCGGTTCATCCGCGCGCCGATCCTTGCGTCGCTCGAACCCTTTCGAGTGCGGCATCAGGCCGCCTCACGCGGCGTGAGCCTGCCGGCCGCGATGTCCCAGATGGCGCGCGCCTGCGCCGGGATGTCGGCGTCGTCGGCCACCGTGATCACGACCTGGCCGTCGCGAGCCGCGAGCAGCTCCGCCACCCGGTCCCGGCGGGATGGGTCCAGGGCGCTGTACGGATCGTCCACCAGCATGATCGGCGGCTCGCCGAGCGCCGCCTGCACCGCGCCCGCCACGCCGAGCCGCAGGCTGAGCGCGGCGACCCAGGTCTCCCCGTGCGAGGCGAACGCCCGGGCCCCGAGGTCGCGGACGGCCAGCTCCAGGTCGTCGCGGTGGGGCCCCACGAGCGAGGTCCGCCGCAGGAGCTCGTCCGTGCGGCGCTCGGCCAGGCGCGTGCGGAACGCGGCCTCGACGTCGTCGGTCTCCCCGACGTTCGGCACGTAGCGGACGACGAGCTCGTACCCCGTCACACCCGCGAACGCCGCCGAGGACGGTGGCGCGAGCGCGCCGACCGCGAGCGAGCGAGCCCGGACGACGGCCGAGCCGGTGGCGACCAGCTGCTCGTCCCAGGCCTCGAGGTCGGACGGCGCCCCACGTCCCTCATGCTCCTTCAGCAACCGGTTCCGCTGCCGGAGGACGCGTTCGTAGGCCGTCGTGAGCGTGTCCTGCGCCGGCTGGAGCAGCACGACCGCCTCGTCCATGAACTCCCGCCGCTTCGACGGATCGCCGGTCACGATCGGGAGATCGAACGGCCCGAACAGGACGCTGCGCACCTGCCGTCGGAGGTCGCGCTTGCGCCGCACCGGCGACCGGTTCACCAGGACACGGTTCGCACCTCGACGTCGCACCTCGACCTCGACGAGCACGCGGCCCTCGAGCGTCTCGAACTCTCCGCGGACGTACGCCTCCTCGGTCCCCTCGCGCACGAGCGGCTCGCTGGAGCTGACGCGCGGGCTGCCGAGCGCGTAGAGGAACTGCATCGCCTCCAAGAGGTTCGTCTTCCCCTCTCCGTTCGGGCCGACCACCACGATCAGCCCGTCGGGCACGGGATCGATCTTGGTGAGGGCGTGGTTGCGGAAATCCCGTACCTCGAGCCACGCGAGCCGCATGACGGAGAGCCGCAGGACGTGCGCTACACGACGGCCGCCGGCAGCCGCACCGGCATCACGAGGTAGGTGTACCCGTCGCTGTCGCCGCGCACGACGCCCGGCTTGAGCCCGTCGCGAACATCGAGGCGAACCGACTCGCCGACCGCCGCCGTCAAGCCGTCGATCAGGTACGAGGGGTTGAACGCCACGGTCAGGTCCTCGCCCTCGTAGCGTGCCTCGACCGTCTCGACCGCCTGGCCGAGGTCGGGCGAGCTGGACGACAACTTCACGCCGAGCGCGTTGAACTCCAGCCGGACCGGGGTGGTGTCGCGAGCGAGCAGTCCCAACGCGCCGGACCGCGTCCAACAGCTGTTGCCGCGAGACGGTCAGTCGGGATTCGTGGGTATCCGGCAGCAGCTGGTGATAGTTCGGAAACTCGCCCTCGATCAGGCGGGACGTCAACGTGAGGCCCCCGGCTCGGAACGACACCTGCGCGTCGTCGAGGAAGATCTCGACCTGGCCTTTCTCATCTGCGGACGCCGCGCGGCCGGCCTCCGCGAGCGCGCGCTCCGGAACGATCGCCTTCGCCTCGCCGTCGGCCGACGCGACGAGATCCCGGACGGCGAGCCGGTACGAGTCGGTGGCGACCAAGACGCACCCTTCGCGGCTGATCTCGACGAGCACGCCCGTGAGCACCGGCCGCGCCTCATCGCGGCTGGCGGCGCGGGCGACCTGCGACACGGCCTCGGCGAACGCGCCGGCGTCCGCCTGCACGTGCGTGCCGCCGGGCTCCTGCAGTCCCGGGAAGTCCTCGGCCGGGAGCAGGCGGAGCGAGCCCTCGTAGGCCGCGCACCGGATGCGGGCCTGCGAGCCGTCGGTCTCGACATCGACGGGCGCATCGGAGAGCGATTTGACGGTGTCGCCGAGCAGACGGGCGGGCACCAACGCCACCCCCGGTTCGCCGACCTGCACGTCGATCGCGAGGCGGGCCGAGACCTCGAGGTCGGTGGTCGTGAGCGTGAGCGCGCCCTCGCCGGACGCGTCGAGCAGGACGCCGGTCAGCGCCGGGATCCCGGGCCTCGAGGACACGCCGCGCTGCACGGTCTGCAACGCCTCCGACAGCGCGTCGCGATCGCATCGGAACTTCACCGTTCACACCCCCTGCTTCTGTTCATGTTCTTTCAGGAAGACCGGTAGTAGTAGGGACGGGGGAATCGTGGATAACGACCCCGTTCCCGCAGCGTAGTGCGCCGGTGCGACATGTGCGCGGGGTGGGGACAAGCGCTGACGCTCCTCGGTTCGAGCGCAGAGCGTCAAGACCTTCCCACCGCGTCCGCTGTGGTTGTCCCCACATCGCTACACGCCGCCCCGCACGCGGCCACGGACGATCCTCGTGAGGTCCTGGACCTGCCGGAAGGTCGCGTCCCGCGCCCGCATCTCGTCCTCGACCTTCTTGATGCCGTGCAGGACCGTGGTGTGGTCCCGCCCGCCGAAGATCTCGCCGATCTTCACCAGGGACAGCCCGGTGCATTCGCGCATCAGGTACATCGCGATGTGCCGAGCCTGGGTGAGCGGCCGCGAGCGCGACTTCGACACGAGATCGCCGGTGGACAGCGAGAAGTAGTCGGCCGTCTCCTCCATGATCAACTGGGGTGGGATCTCGTGCTCGGTCTGCGGGATCAGATCCTGCAGGGCGCGCTCGGCGAGGACCTGATCGATCGGCTGTTGCGTGAGCTCCGACCAGGCCACGACGCGGACGAGCGCGCCCTCCAACTCGCGCACCGACTGGTCGAACTTCGAAGCCACGAACTCGATGACGTCGTGCGAGATCGTGAGGCCCTCCCGCTCCGCCTTGAGCTGCAAGATCGCGATCCGCGTCTCGAGGTCGGGCGGCTGGACGTCGACGCACAGCCCCCACCGGAACCTGCTGACCAGCCGTTCCTCCAGCCCCGACAGCTCGTGGGGCGGCCGGTCGGACGCGATCGCGATCTGCCGCGCGCTGCCGTGCAAGTGGTTGAACGTGTGGAAGAACTCGGTCTGGGTCTCTTCGCGCTTGGCGAGGAACTGGATGTCGTCGACCAGCAGGACGTCGACCTCGCGGTATCGCTGGCGGAACCGGTCGCCCTGCCGCTCGCGCACCGCCTTGATGAACTCGGTCACGAACTGCTCCGACGTCACGTACTTCACGCGGATCCCGGGGTTGATCCGGTAGATGTGGTGGCCCACCGCGATCAGCAGATGCGTCTTGCCGAGCCCCACCCCGCCGTAGATGAACAGCGGGTTGTACGCGGTCGACGGCGGCGCCTCCGCGACGGCCATCGCCGCGGCATGCGCGAACCGGTTGCTCGGCCCGGGGACGAACGCGTCGAAGGTGTAGTTCGGGAACGGGAGCCCCGGCGCGCCGAGCGATGCGGGCGCCACGCGGGTCTCGCGCGGCGGCGCCTCCTTGACCGGCATCGACGGCGGGAGGACCTCGGCGGAGGTCTCCTGCACCGCCGGCCGCAGCCCCTCCTCGATCTCGAACTCGATCTTGACCGGCCGGCCGCACGCCGTGGCGGCCGCATCCTCGATGAGCGAAAGATGGTTGTGCTGCAGACGTTCGCGGACGAGCGGGCTCGGAACCGCCAACGTCAGGACGTTGGCGTCCAGCGCGGCGGGGCGGACGTCGGAGAACCACATGACGAGCGTGGTCTCCGGGAGCTCCTCGCGCGCTCGGGTCAGGACGGTCGACCACGCATCGCGCGCGGCATGCTCCGGGTATGCGGACACCATGCCTATTCCACAGGACCTTTCCACAACGGTGGAAAACCCTGAACGGGGAGGGTTCTCCGTCGATCGGCTCTCAGGAGCCGGAAACCGGGGGGAAGGCGGGCTGGACCATAGCACGGGGTTTTTCCACACCGCACGCCGCCACCGGGGTCTTGACGCACTTTCTCTTGTCAAGGGCTTTGTCCAGCGACGATGACCACCCGTATACTGCGTGGCCGCCGGCGGTGCCGGATCCCGCATCGAGCAAGGAACCCCAAGCATGGCCAAGGGCAAGCGAACGTACCAGCCGAACAACCGCCATCGTGCGAAGGTGCACGGCTTCCGTCATCGCATGCGGACGCGGGCCGGCCGCGCCATCGTCGGCGCGAGGCGCCGTAAGGGACGCGCTCGGCTGACCGTCTGATCGGGTGCCCGTGCGCGCGCCCGACGTCCGGCGGGTCCTGGGGGTTCCGAACCGGCTCCACGGAGAGCGGGTGGTAGTGTTTCTCGCGCCCGGGACCGGGCAGGCAGCGTTCATCGCAGGCCGGAAGGTCGGCGGCGCGGTCGAACGGAATCGGGCCCGGCGCATCTTGCGGGCGGCTTGGTCAGAGGTCGCGCCGGGGATCGCAGACGGACATGACGCCGTTCTGGTGGCCCGAGCGGCCATCCGTGGGGCGAGGACGCAGGACCTGGTGGCCGAGATGACCGAGCTCCTCCCCGAGGTATCCCAGCCGTGAACGCGGCGCGCCGGATCCTGCGGGTCGCCGGCACACCGCTCCGCGCCGTCCTCATCGGGGCGATCCGCCTCTATCGGCTGACGCTCGCCGGCTGGCTCGGCGGTCAATGCCGGTTCTATCCGAGCTGCAGCCGCTATGCCGAGGAGGCGATCCGCAGTCGCGGCGCGGTGGTGGGCGGCGGCCTCGCGATCTGGAGGGTGTTGCGCTGCAATCCGTTCGGCGAGGGCGGCCTCGATCCGGCGCCGCCGAGGGCGACGTATGAGCACATCATACCCAGCCACGACGAGGGAACCCGGGTGTAGCTCGTGATCGCGATCGTCCTGTGGCAGGAGTTGCTCAACGGGTTCGGATCCGTCCTGGCCTGGATCTACAGCGTGATCCCGAACTACGGGATCGCGATCATCCTGCTCACGCTCGCCATCCGCCTGGTCCTGCTCCCCCTCGGGATCAAGCAGATCAAGTCGATGCAGAACATGCAGGCCCTCCAGCCGAAGGTCAAGGAGCTGCAGAAGAAGTACAAGAACAACAAGGAGAAGCTCCAGCAGGAGCAGATGCGGCTCTACAAGGAGGCGGGGGTCAATCCGCTCGGTGGCTGCCTCCCGATGCTGCTGACGCTGCCGTTCCTCTTCGCGATGTATGCCGTCATCAAACAGCCGATCCTGACCCCGTCGCAGCAGCAGCACGGCGCGTTCGTCGTGGAGAACAACCACCTCCCGGAGACCAGCCAGCTGTTCAAGAACGTCCTGCTGCACCAAGACACCGACTTCCTGTTCATGAACCTCCAATGCAACCTGATCGGTTCGGGGACCCAGGTGGAACTGAAGTACAAGGACCCGGCCGACGGGAAGGTGAAGCAGCTGCCGAACGGGGCGCCGATCGTGGCCGAGGACGGCCAGCCCCTGACGTTCCAGGCGGCGACGCAATCGACGCTCGATTGCGGGGCGTCCCGGATCCCGGCGACGATCCCGTACGTCCTGCTGGTTGCGCTGATGGTGGGATCGACCTTCTATCAGACCTGGCAGATGCAGCGAGCGAGCCCGCAGGGCTCGTCGACCTCGCAGCAGCAGGCGATCACCCGCTTGATGCCGCTGATGTTCGCGTTCTTCGGGCTCCAGTTCCCCGCCGGGCTGGTCCTGTACTGGACGACGTCCAACGCGCTCCAGGTCGCGCAACAGACGTATCTCTTGCGGGCCGGCCACATCGGCCCCGACGCATTGGACCGTCGGATGGCGGAGCAGCGGGAGCGGATGGCCAACGGGCAGCCCAAGAGGGCCGGCTTGATGGGCTGGGTCAGCGAGCGCGCCGAAGCTGCCCAGAAGCAGCGCCAGGAGAACCAGAAGGGCCGGGCGGATCCGTCCCGAGGCCAGGCCAACCGCAACCCCAACAAGGGGAAGCCGCAGTCGAAAGGCCAACGGCCGACGGGACAGCCCGGCGCGAAGAAGCCCCCCGTCGCCAACCCGAAGGCGCAGGGGAGCCGGGACGGTTCCGGCGCCGCCCCGAAGAAGCCTCCGAGCCCGCAGACCGGGAAGGGCGCACCGCCGGGGAACCAGCTCAAGCGTGATCCGAAACGAACACCAGATCCGGAGGAAACGCCGTGATGGCCGAGAACGATCAGCCGACCGAGGATCTCGAGGAGCAGGCGGACGCGGTCGCGGACTTCGTCGAGGATCTCCTCATGAAGATGGACATCGACGCGATCGCGGAACCCTCGGAGCGGGGCGGAAGGGTGTACGTGGATGTCGTCGACGGCCCGGAAGAGGATCTCGCCCTGCTGATCGGCAAGCACGGTCAGACGCTGGACGCGATCCAGGAGCTGGCGCGCCAGGTCGTCGGGCACCGGCTGGACGAACGGGTCCGCGTGCTCGTGGACGTCGAGGACTACCGCAAGCGTCGGGCGGAGCGGCTCGAGGAGAAGGCGCAGGAGGCGGCGGACCGCGCCCTCGAGACCGGGGACGAGCAGGAACTCGAGCCGATGGACGCCCTCGAGCGGAAGATCGTGCACGATGCCGTGGCGGGGATCGAGGGCGTCGAGAGCGGTTCCCGAGGCGAAGAGCCCAACCGCTTCGTCGTGATCAGCCCCGAGTAGGTCGCGCCGCCCCCCCACTCCCCGGAAGGGCATGTTTCACGTGAAACATGAGGCTTGGGCTCGTTGGGTCGCTCCGTTGCCCCTGGATCCCTCGCTCCTGGCTTCGTTGGACGCCTTCGAGGAGCTCCTCCTGGAACGCGCGATCCCGATGGGCATGGTCGCTTCGGAGGATGCGCCGAGGATCGCCGAGCGTCACATCGGCGATTCCCTGCGTGCAGCCCCGACTTCTCGCCGAGGCCGAACGGGTGCTCGATCTTGGGTCCGGTGCCGGTCTGCCCGGGGTTCCGCTCGCGATCGTGCGTCCAGGAACGAGGTTCGTGCTGGCGGAGCGCCGCCGCTCGCGAGCTGCCTTCCTCGAGGTCGTCGTCGATCGTCTGCACCTCGCGAACGTGAAGGTGTACGCCGGCGTCGCCGAGGACGTGCCGGCTCCGATTCGACGTCTGCCTCGCCCGGGCGTTCGCGAATGCGGCCGGGGCCTGGGAGGTGGCCCGGGAGCTCCTGGACGACGAGGGCCGGCTGCTCTATTGGGCGGGTGAGGGGTTCGATCGCGAGCGCGATCGCCCGCCTGGTGTCCGGTTGGAGCTTTTCCCCACCAGCGGCCTTGCGAACGGCGGACCCGTGGTTATCATGACCCGGCAGTGACCACACCTTCCTCCGAAGTTCCTTCGTCATCCCCTCCTTCTGCCGATGATGGGGTCGCCCCGGCGAACCGAGCCGCGCGCCGGAAGAAGCCGATCGAGCCCGTTCCGCCGGAGGTCCCAGGTGCCGCGCGGATCGTCGCGATCGCGAACCAGAAGGGCGGGGTCGGCAAGTCGACGACCGCCGTGAGCCTCGGTGCTGCACTCGCCGACATCGGATATCGGGTGCTCGTGATCGATCTGGACCCACAAGGCAACGCGTCCACCGGGATGGGGATCCGACACGAAGCTCGTGAAACCACGGTCTACGAGGTCGTCGTGGCGGAAGCGTCGATCGAGGACGCCATCGTGCACACGCAGATCGAGGGCCTCCACGCGGTCCCGTCGACGATCGATCTGGCCGGCGCGGAGATCGAGCTGGTGAGCCAGTTCTCCCGTGAGACCCGATTGAAGCGGGCACTCCAGCCTGTGAGCGAAGGACGGTATGACTTCGTCCTGCTCGACTGCCCGCCGTCGCTCGGTCTGCTCACCGTCAACGCCCTGACCGCCGCGGAGGAACTGATCGTTCCGATCCAGTGCGAGTACTACGCGCTCGAAGGGCTCGGCCAGCTGCTCCGCAACGTCAACCTGGTGCAGCAGAACATCAATCCGGAGCTCAGGCTCTCGGGGATCGTCATGACGATGTTCGATCCTCGAACGAAGCTGTCCGAACAGGTCGTCGCGGAGGTGCGCCGGTTCTTCGGCGAGATCGTGTACGACGTCATCATCCCGAGGACGGTGCGGCTCTCCGAGGCGCCGGGGTTCGGCCAGCCGATCACGGTGTACGACCCGAAGTCGAAGGGGGCCGAGACGTACCGCAGCCTTGCTCGGGAGGTCGCGCTGCGTCCCCCGCCCGAGGCGCCGATGCCTTCGTTCGACGATCTCCCCACGGTGATGCCGGTGCAGCTGCGAGACGACGTTCCGCTCGCCCCGGAGCCCGACCTCGTGTCAGAACCGGAGCCCCTCCCGGCCCCCGAGGCGGAGCCGGCCCCAGAACCGAAGCCTGCACCGGAGCCACGAGCGGCTGAGGTGCCCTCGGAGCAGGTGAGCGATCCGCAGCCGCCCGCCAGGGCATCGGCCGGTCGGACCGAACGAGCTTCGTCGCCCGACGCGGCTGGAGCTTCGGAGCCCCGGACGGAACCGCCCGAAGCCCGTGCCGATGAGATCTGGGACGACCTCAACCTCCCCGTCGAGCCGAAGGTCCGCAGCCCTCGGGCCGGGACGGTCCCCGGCCGGTTGCCCGAGCGGCGGGTGGTCGTGATCGACGACAGCTCCGATCCCGACCCCACCGCGTTGACGCCGTCGAACTCGAACGGCGCCGGTCCCGAGACCGATGGGTCGATCGGTGCGACGCTGCACGACGACGGCACGGAGCCGAAGCGGCGCTGGCGACTGTTCCGCAAGGGGGGTGAGTGATGTCCAAGCGAGGTGGGCTCGGGCGTGGGCTCTCGGCGTTGATCCCGGGAGCGCCCGAAGCGGGGGAGTCGACGGGGTTGATCGACGCGCCGGTGAACGCGATCGCACCGAACCCGAAACAACCGAGGACCAAGTTCGACGACGAGACGATCGCGGCGCTCGCGGCCTCGATCCGTGAGGTCGGCATCCTGCAGCCGATCGTCGTCCGCAGGGCGGGCGACGGACGCTACGAGCTGATCGCCGGGGAGCGCCGGCTTCGAGCCGCCAAGGCCGCGGGTCTCGCCACGGTGCCGATCGTGCTCCGTGAGTCCGACGACGCGGACCTCCTCCGTGAGGCCCTGATCGAGAACATCCATCGCGAGGACCTCAACCCGATCGAGCAGGCGGAGGCTTTCAAGGCGCTCCTCGGCGAGCTCGGCCTGAAGCAGGAGGAGCTCGCCGAACGGGTTGGTGTGTCGCGGTCACACATCGCGAACACGATCCGTCTGTTGGGGCTCCCGCTCGGGGTGCAGCAGCTGCTGACGGACGACAAGATCACGGCGGGACACGCGCGGGCGCTCCTGACGCTCGGCGACGCCGATGCGATGTCGTCCCTCGGCTTGCGCGTCGCGGCCGAGGACCTCTCGGTGCGTCAGACCGAGGAGGCGGTCCGACGGTTCGTGGAGGCGCCGACGTCCGCAGAGCCGAAGGCGAAGGCCGCCGGCGGCGACGCGAAGCCGGACTCCGGCCTGGCCGAGGTCGAGGAGATCCTCTCCGAACAGCTGGCGACCCGCGTGTCGATCCAGATGGGCGCGAAGCGAGGCAAGGTGGTCATCGAATTCGGGTCCTCGGACGACCTCGAGCGCATCGTCTCGGAGATCGTCGGATCGGGTCCGGGTCTCGCGCCGGATTGATGCGGTCAGGCCCGCGCGCGCGCCGCGTGTAGGATGCGGTCACACACATCGGCCATCGTCATGCCCGACGCCGCCGCGGCCATCGGAAGCAGCGACGTCTCCGTCATGCCGGGCGAGACGTTCACTTCCAGCACCCAGGGCAGTCCGGCCCGGTCCACGATCAGGTCGACGCGGGTCAGGTCCCGCAGATGCAGACCGTTCGCCGCGCGCGCCGCCTCTCCCACCGCGGCGCCCTCGACCCCGCCCTCGAGCCGCGCCGGAGCGAAGTACTCGGTCGCACCCGCGGTGTATCGGGCGGCGTAGTCGTACCGGCCGGCCTTCGGGGCGATCTCGACGAGGGGGAGCGGATCCAGCGGCGAGCCGACGAAGCTCGCGGCGATCTCGGTTCCGTCGATCATCGATTCGATCACGGCCGCTCCGCTGAACGACAGCGCCGCCATCACGGCCGGCGCGATGTCCGCCTCGCGTTCCACGAACCCGACGCCGAGCGCCGATCCACTCCGCGACGGCTTCACCACGCAGGGCAGCCCGACCCGCTCCACCGCCCGGCCGAGCGCGGCGCCCCCGCCGAGGTCGCGAAGGGCCCATCCCTCGATCGCCACCCAATCCGGCGTGGCGACCCCGGCGTGGCGGAGAGCGTCCTTCGCGAGCAGCTTGTCGAAGGCGACCTCGCATTCGAAGGCGGCGGTCCCGGTGTAGGGCAGACCGAGCAGGTCCAGCAACCGCTGCACCGTTCCGTCCTCGCCCTCTTTCCCATGCAGCGCGAGGTAGCAGACATCCGGCGGCCGTTCCCCGAGCGCTTCGACGAGCGGACGCTCTCCCGGATCGAGGACCCAGGCGTCGTGCCCGCGTTCACTGAGTGATGTCATCACACGGTGACCACTCCGCAGCGAAACATCGCGCTCGGGGGTGCGCCCGCCTGCCAAGACCGCGACCCTCATCCGTGGATGCTCCTGTAGAGGTGCTCCTCGTCGGCGAGCAGGGCGCCCAGCCGAGCGATGCCTTCGCGGATCCGGTCCTCGGTGGGCAGGCAGAACGCGAGCCGCATCTGGTTCGCGCCCCGGCCGTCCGCGTAGAAGGCGGTGCCCGGCACGTAGGCGACCCGGCGTTCGACGGCGGCGGCCAGCATCGCCTTCGTGTCGAACCACGACGGCAACGTGACCCACAGGTAGAAGCCGCCGTGCGGGTCGGTGCACGCGGCGTCGTCGGGGAAATGCTCGGCGATCGCCTCGGCCATCGCGATGCGGCGGGCACGGTACGTGTCGACCAGCCCCGCGAGCACGCCGCGCCACCGCGCGTCGTCCGCGAACCATCGCTCCGTCATGAGCATCGTGAGGTTCGACCCGCACAGATCGGCCGCTTCCTTCGCCAGCACGAGGCGCTGTGCGACCGATGGCTCGCCCAGCGCCCAGCCGACGCGCACGCCCGGGGAGAAGGTCTTCGAGACCGTCCCCAGGTAGATCACGTTGTCCGGATCCAGCGTCTTGAGACACGGGAGCGGATCGCCGTCGAACCGCAGCAACCCGTAGGGGTTGTCCTCCACGATCGGGATCCCGATCTCGCGGCACAGCGCGACGAGGTGCTGGCGTCGTTGGAGCGTCATCGTCACGCCGGAGGGATTGCCGAAGTTCGGCACCGTGTAGACGAACTTCGGTCGCTCGCCGCGGAACAGGGCCTCCTCGAGGTGCTCCACGAGCATGCCGTCCTGATCCACCTCCACGTGGAGGTAGCGCGGCTGATACGCGCCGAACGCCCCGAGCGCGCCGACGTACGTCGGCGCCTCGACCGCGATCGTGTCGCCGGGATCGATGAAGATCTTGCCGAGCAGATCGAGCGCCTGCTGCGCGCCGGTCGTGACCACGACGTCGTCGGGATCGGCCTCGAGGCCCTCGGTGGCCATCAGCATCGTGAGCCGTTCCCGCAAGGCCAGCTGACCCTGGCCGGCGCCGTACTGCAGCGCCGTCGCGCCGTGCTCGCGCAGGACCTCGGCCGCGACGGTCGCGACCTCCTCACGCGGGACCGCGTCGACGAAGGGCATCCCGCCCGCGAACGAGATCACCTCCGGGCGCGAGGCCACCGCGAACAGCGCGCGGACCTCGGAGGCGGACATGCCGGAGGTGCGCGCGGCGTAGCGCTCGACGAAGCGATCGATGGAGAACTCGGCCATTCAGACGGGCGGCGGCGGTGGCGGCATCGCGCCCGCGCGCTCCACCGGCGGGCGGGTCCCATCGGGCCGGCCGATCGCGAGGTACACGATCGAGCCGATGACGGTCGCGAACACGATCACGAGGACCCAGATCAGCTTCGTGCCGCTGCGATACATCGAATCGTCCGGAACCTGGATGCAATCGACGAGCGCCCAGATCCACACGACCGTCGCGGCGATCCCCAGGAGGAGCACCAACAGGAACGGTACGAAGAGCAGGGTCATCTACACCTCCACCGCCGGGAGCACGTCCGTCGCCACCAGCTCGAGCATCTCGAAGTCGTCGTACAGCTCGTGGTTCAGGTAGATCCGCTGGACCCCCGCCGCAGCGTACCCGCGCAGCCGTTCGACCGCGCGCTCCGGCGTGCCGACGATGCAGTCGCGTTCGATGTCGGCCCGGTACGCGTCGAACGGGCCGGCCGTCGGATCGATCGCGTGCGCGCGCCGGAGCTTCTCGAGGTACGTCTCCTCGGTCGGAGCGATGAAGAACCAGGTCATCCACGAGGTGACGAGGGAGGCGGGATCACGACCTTCCGCCTCGCATCCCGCGCGCGCCCGCGCGAACCGCTGCGCGACCTCCTCGGGCGTGCCGCCGACGGTGTCGAACTCATCGGCGAAGCGGCCGATCAGCCGTTGCATGCGCGGTCCGACCGCCGATCCGCCGAGGATCAACGGAGGATGCGGCCGCTGGACGGGTCTGGGCAGCATCTCCGCGTCCTCGAGCACGTAGTGGTTGCCGCGGAACGAGAAGCGGTCCTCGGTCAGGAGGCCGTGGACGATCGCGACCTGTTCCTCGAGCCGCTGCCAGCGCCCGTCGACATCGAGGAAGGGGAACCCGAACTGCGTGTGCTCCTCCTCCCACCACCCGGCCCCCATGCCGATCTCCACGCGGCCGTCGCTGATCTGATCGACCGTGACCGCGGCCTTCGCCAGGAGCGCCGGCGCACGGAAGGTCACCGGCGAGACGAGCGTCCCGAGGCGGATCCGGCTGGTCCGCGCGGCGAGCGCGCCGAGGACCGTCCAGGCATCCGTGGACCCCCGCCCGGAGACCCCGGGTGCGCTGAAGTAGTGGTCGGAGCGGAACAACCCTTCGAATCCGAGGTGCTCGGTGGCGTCGGCGAGCGCGCACCAATCGGGCCAGGTCACGCCCTGTTGGCCCTCGATCATCAGGCAGGCACGCACCCCGGTAGCCTATCCGGCATGTCCGAGCCCGCGGTCCCGACCGAACGGGAGCGTGCGATCCGGGCGCTCCTGCTGGGCGCGGTGCTGGGCGTCGTCCTGGCCGTCCTGGGCCGTCGCTCGAGGACCTGAAGGGTAGCCTCAGGCGAAGAACCGGCGAACGCCGGCCGCGAGGGCGGCCACCACGACGTCGACGGACGCAGGATCCTCCAGCCGAGCCGCTTCGAACCGGTTCGAGACCACGAACGGCTCGATCTGCACGGCGGGCATCCTCGTATCGCGAAGCATGCTGACGGTGAGCCGCTCCAGGCGGCCCCGCCGTCCGAGCGCCCGTTCGAGCTCGTCCAGGATCAACCCCGCGAGATGGCGCCCGGCGGGGGAATGCGTGCTCCCGCTGCCGAAGTACGAGCACGTCGGGCCGCCCGCCTCGGGGGCCTGGACGCCGAGATGCAGGCTCAGGCAGACGGCGGCGTCGAGCTCGTTCGCCACGCGTGCGCGATCGGACGGCGATGCGCCGGGCTCGGCGATCACTTGGGGTTTCGCGCCGAGCACCGAGAGCCGGTCGGCCAGCGCGTTCGCGATCGCCACGCGCACCGCTCCCGGATCGTCGTCGGGGCCATCCCCGAGGTCGATCGCGACCACCTGCCCCGCGAACCCGCCGCGCGTGCCCCGCAGTTCTTCGGCCTCGCGGACCAACGCGCGACCCGGGACGTCCTCCAGCGGCCGCATCCGCTCGAGCATGCCGATCGTGTGCAGCCCGACGACGCCGTCCGGCTGTTCGCCGACGTTGTGCTGGAACTCGTGCACGGCGCGGTCCGTCCTCGGCCCGTAGACGCCGTCTTCCTTGCCGGCGTCGAAACCGAGCGCATTCAGCTTCCGCTGGAGCGTGCGCACGTCGTCGCCTCGGAAGTGCGGTGCATGGAGGTAGAGCGTCCGATCGCCCAGTCGGAACCCGGCCTCGACGAGCTGCATCCAGGTGTCCGGACCCACGAGACCGTCCTCGCGGAGTCTCCGGTCGGCCTGGAACGCCCGGACGGCCGCCAGCGTGTCGGGCCCGAACCGGCCGGTGAGCTCCGCCGACGGAAGGGGATAGCCGATCGCGACCAGCCGCTGCTGGATGTCGAGGACTTCGTGTCCCTCATCGCCGAGCCGGAAGATGTGCACGGACCGAGTCTGGCCGGACTCGCCCGGCCCGACAACGGGGCGTTCCGAGGTCGGCGGCGCTCCCTACGACGCTTCGTGCGCCGCTTCGGCGGACAGGTGGGGTGCGAGATCGCGCAGGATCGCGTCCTTCGGCTTCGCGCCGATCACGCGGGCCACCTCTTGGCCCCCCTTGAACAGGATCAGCGAGGGGATCGACATGACGCCGTACGTGCGGGTGGCCTCGGGGTTCTCGTCGATGTTGAGCTTCGCGATCTTCAGCGCGTCGCCCTTCTCGGAGCCGATCTCCTCGACGACCGGGGAGACCATGTGACACGGGACGCACCACTCGGCCCAGAAGTCCACGAGGACCGGGGTGTCGGAATCCAAGACCGCCGTCTGGAAGTCCCCGTCGTTCACATCGCCGATGTCGGCCATCTCGTCACCCTTCTCCTTCGATCGGGATGAGGGCCACACGCCGCCCTCTGTCTGTGGGTGCAACGCCCCGCGGGCTCACGGGATTCCTCCCCGCCTCACGAGCCGTGCGCCTGGTGCTCCAGGAACCGCTCCGCGTCGATCGCCGCCTTGCAGCCCTGGCCGGCCGCCGTGACCGCCTGACGATACACGTGGTCGGTGACGTCGCCCGCCGCGAAGACCCCCGGCACGTTCGTGGCGGTCCGAGGCTCCGCGACCACGAGGTAGCCCTCGTCGTCCATGTCCAGCTGACCCCTGAACAGCGACGTGTTCGGATCGTGACCGATCGCGACGAAGAGGCCATCGGTCGCCAGCCGCGTCGTCCCACCGGTCCGCACGTTCCGGAGCCCGACGCCGGTCACCGCGTCATCCCCATGGACCTCCTCCACGACGGTGTCCCACACGACCGAGATCTTCGGGTTCGCGAGGGCACGCTCCGCCATCACCTTCGAGGCCCGGAACGACTCCCGCCGGTGGACGATCGTGACCGTGTCGGCGAACTTCGTCAGGAACGTCGCTTCCTCCATCGCGGTATCGCCCCCGCCGACGACGACGAGCGCCCGATCGCGGAAGAAGAACCCGTCGCACGTCGCGCAGGCCGAGACGCCTCGCCCCCGGAGCTTCTCTTCGCCCGGCACGCCGAGCCAGCGGGCGGTGGCGCCCGTCGCGACGATCAGGGTCTCTGCGTGCCACCGCTGGTCGCCCGCCTCCACGAGGAAGGGCCGTTCCGAGAGGTCGACGCCGGTCACGTGGACCGGCAGGATCTCGGCGCCGAAGCGCTGGGCCTGCTTCTCGATCTGGTCCATCAGCTCGGGGCCCATGATCCCGTCGGCGAACCCCGGGTAGTTCTCGACATCGGTGGTCAGCATCAGCTGGCCGCCCGCCTCGAGGCCCTTCAGCACGAGTGGCTCCAGGTTCGCTCGGGCGGCGTACAGGGCTGCCGTGAAGCCGGCCGGCCCGGACCCGATGACGATGACCTTCCGCAGCTCGCTCACGCTCGGAATCCTCCCACAGGCGATAACGCCCGCCTATTCCGATGTCTGCGGAGCTCGGAGTCTCTGCCTGGAGCCTGATGCCTAAAGCCTGATGCCTAAAGCCTGATGGTGGTCGAATGGAGGATCGCGCATCCGTGCTTCGACGCGATCCGCACGAGCGCCGAGTCCGGTGGTTGGCCGGCGCCCGGTCCGGCGAGGTAGATGCCGATGTAGGCGGGGGTCCCGCGGAAGCGGGCGTCGATCAGCCGCACGAGCTCGCCCTGCGGGTCGGCGAAGGCCTTCGACAAGCATGCGGCCGCCGCCGACATGGAACCGTCCTGGATGTTCGATCCCTCCTGCGTCACCGGCGCGCCGTTCCCGGTCGCGGCCTGCGGCACGACCGGACGGACCGGGCACGGCGGGAACACGGAAACACCCGGCGCGGCCGCGCGCGCGAAGGACCCGGCCAGCGCCTGCACGGTGTCGACGTCGTAATCGACGTCCTGGACCTCGACGCGCGAGGCGGGAGCGATCGAAGCCACGGCGCCACCTCCCGCCGCCGTCGCCGGGAGGGCGGCCTCGGAGGAGCCCTGACCGATGTGCGGCAACGCGGTCGCCGCCAGGACGATGACCGCCGCGACGCCGACGACGGCGGCCACCCAGCGGAGCGCGTTCGGGCGGGAGGCCGGCTCACGCAGCGGCGTCACCTCGGGGGCCCGCTCGGATGCGTTCCGCTCGGCCGCCTCGATCGCCGGGACCCCGAGATCCGCCGGCGCCACCGCCTCCGGCGTCGACCGGAGCGCCCGGCTGGCGCGGCCCGCAAGCTCGACCTCCGTCGTGCATCGCTCGCAGGTGGCGAGATGCCGGATGACGGCGTTGCGCTCGGCGGTGCTCAGCGCGCCGTCGACGTACGGAGCGAGCAGATCGTCGGGATGGTTCATGCCTTCTCCTGGGACGCTCGTGACGCCGGTCCCGGTTCCCCTGCCTCCAGACCCATGGCGCGAGCCAGGGCGATCCGCCCGCGGTGGACCCGCGACTTCACCGTGCCGACCGGCACGTCCAGGATCCGGGCGATCTCGTCGTAGGCGAGGTCCTGGACGTCGGCGAGCACCAGCGCGACGCGGAACTCCTCCGGCACGCGTCGCAGCGCATCGGCGGCATCCCGGGTGCCCGCGATCTCGTCCGCGTGGTCGGGCACGGGCGGACCCAGCTCCGTCTCCGGAAGCTCGGCGTCCGTGGCGACGCGCAGCAGGGGCTGACGGCGTCGCTTGCGGAGCAGGTCGTAACAGGCGTTCACGGTGACGCGATGCATCCACGTGGTGAAGGCGGCGTCGCCGCGGAACCCCTCGAGCTTCCGCAGCGCGGTCATGAACGCGTCTTGCGCGGCGTCGGCCGCGTCGTCGGCGTCGCCCAGCACCCGCAGGCAGAGGTTGTAGACGCGCGTCTGGTGACGGCGCACGAGCGTCGCGAACGCGTTCGCGTCTCCGGCGAGGTACCGGCGGACGAGGACCTCGTCGCCTTCGGGATCGCTCACGACCGGGACGCTACAACTGCGAGGGCGAGCCGCTCTCCACCGCCACGACCTTCGTGTAGCCGGCCGTGAAGCCCAGGCGCCACGCGAGCACCGTTTTCGCGCGCTTGCGGAGGGTGATCGTTATCTCCCCGGTCTTCGGGTTGACCTTGCACCAGCCCTTCGTCCGGCTCGCCTGCGCGGCGTCCTGCTCGATGGACTTCAGCGCTGCCGCGCACGCGGTCGCCGCGTCGTGGCCGTCGCCCCACGCCTGCGCGCCGGCCGATGCGGCCGTGGCGGCCGCGTCCGACAAGCGGAACCGGGTGAACAGGATCGAGCCTCCGTCGAGCGCCACGATGCCGATCACGGCCACGACGAGGAGCCAGATCACGATGATCTTGCCGACGATCCCCGCCTCGTGCCGCATCGATCCCCCTGGGAGGCCCACCGCGGGCCCCGCTGCGAGCCGTGATCCTCAGCGCCGGAACCGGGCCAGGAGGGCTCTCCTGACCTCATCGACCTCCGAGATGCCGAACATAAACGCGCACGTCAGGAAGGCAAGCACCCCCACCGTGACGCCGGCGGTCACCTGAAGGAGCCGGACGGCGGGACGGTCGACGTCGAGGGCCGCCCCGACGAGGAAGGCCGCGCCCGCGGCCGTTGCGGCCACGACGATCGCGGCGGCGGTCGTCCGGACGAGGGTCCGCCCGATCCGGCGTCCGTCGATGCCGCCCAGCCGGCCGCGCAGGATCACCACGAGCACGATCGAGCCGACGCCGTAGGAGGCGGAGTGACCCAGGGCGAGTCCCCACACGCCCCAACCGAACCCGAACGCGAACAGCACGTCGGCGCCGATGTTCACGACGGCCGCCCCGATGTTCACGAATGCGGGTGTGCGAGCGTCGTGCATCGCGTAGAAGGTGCGGGTCAGGAGCTGGAACGCGGAGAAGAACGGCAGACCCACGGCGAAGGCCGCGAGCGTTCGCGCCAGCAACTCGCGGTCGCCCACCGTGACGTGCCCGTATGCCGCGAGGAGCCCGACGATCGGCACGGCGAGGACCGCGTAGCCGGCTGCCGCCGGGATCATGGCGATCATCGTGTCGCGGAACCCGCGCGAGAAGAGCTCGCGAACCCCGTCCCGATCGCCCCCGCCCCATCGCTCGGCGATCCCGGGGAGCAGCGCCGTGAAGATCGAGACCGCGATGATCGCGTGCGGGAGCGAGAAGAAGATGAACGCCTGCGAGTACACCGTGTACGCGCCGGTCCCCACGCGACCGTTCAGGTTGATGATCAGGAAGTACGCGATCTGGTTCGCCGCGACGTAGACGATCACCCACTTCGCCAAGCCTCCGAGGTGGCGGACGGACTCGTGCCCCCAGTCCCATCGGAGCTTCCATCGGAAGCCGATCCGGCGCAGCGCCGGCCACAGCGCCACCGTCATGGCCAGCACGCCGAACGTGGTTCCGGCTGCGAGCAAGGTCTTCTGGCCCCACGTGACGGTGGCGATCGCGGTCGGCGCGTGGCGCCCGCGGATCGCGACGAAGGCCAGCATCGTCGCGATCACGGCGAGGTTGTTGAGCACCGGGGCGTACATCTGGGCGGCGAAGCGTCGGTTCGCGGTCAGCAGACCCGCGGCCACGGCGCCGATGCCGTAGAAGACGATCTGCGGCATGAACCACCGGAGGAAGAACGTGCCGAGCTGGACCTCCTGCGCCTTGCGCACCGGATCGCTCACGCTGCTGAGGTAGAAGCGCATGATCCATGGCGCGGCGATCGCACCGAGCGCGGCGACGGCGGAGAGCAGCACGAGCGCGATCGTCAGGAACCGGCTGGCCGCTTCGAACTGTTCCGTGCGATCGCCCGACCGTGCGCGCGAGACGAGGACCGGCAGGAAGACGCTCGTGAGGATCCCCCCGAGGACCAGCTCGTAGATGATGTTCGGGGTGGTGTTGGCCTGGTTGTACGCGTCGGAGAGCGCGGTGACGCCGAGCGCGGCCAGCGTGACGGAGACGCGAACGAGGCCGGTCGCGCGCGACAGCAGCGTGCCGCCGGACATCACGGCCGCGTTGTGGACCGTGGCCTCGCGTGAGTCCTGATCCGCCGGATCCTGGTTCGCCGGGATCAGCTCGGGGTCTTCGTCCGTCGCAGCCACCTCCGCAGGTACAGGAGCGCCAGGACCGCCGCCGCCCCCAGCGTGACGAGCATCGCGATCCGGTTCACCGCGGTGGAGCGGACGACGATCGTCTGCGGCGAACCGATCACCGCGCCCGAAGGTGCCGTCACCACCACCGCGATCGGATTCTGCCCCGCCGCCTTGGCCACGACGCGGAAGGTCACCACCTGGTTCGGGCGCTCCAGGACCACCTGCTTGCGGGCGCCGTCGGGGAACTCGAACTGGGCCGATTGCAACGAGACGGTGATCCGGAGCGGGATCGGCCCCGGATCGCCCATCAACAGGGGGATCGTCCCCTCGCCGGAGGTGAACGTGAAGGCCTTGTTGACCTGCGGCTCCACGCTGCTGAACGCGCTCTGCGTCGTGGCCGCAGACGGCGTCGAGCCACTGTTGGCCCGCGGCGGGATCGGCGACGTACGGCGCGGATTCCGCGTACAGCAGGTCGCGGTCGAGGGCGGCCGGCACCGGGCTGTCCAGGGTGAGCATCGACGCGTACGCGTCGACCTTCCGTCCCAGGTCGCGGATCGACTGGGCGTAGTCGAACGGGAAGCTGCCCGTGTACGGGGAACGGAGCGTGGCCTGAGGGCCCTGCGGGTCGACGTTCGCGGCGAGATCGGCCGCGTGCACGGGCACCAAGAAGGGAGCGTGCAGCCGTTCGAGGAGGGTGGGCCAGATCGTCGGGGGCAGCGTGGCCGTCAGCGCGACCGCGATCCCGCGGACGTCCGGCGACGGCGGGACGGGCTCCTCCTTCCAGATCACGGCGAGCTCGCCGAGGAGCGCCTGCGACGCGCGGACGGGGTCGGTGAGCAGATCGGGTCGCGCGAGGATCCCCTGCACCCCGGGATCGGGCAGGACGAGCGAGAGATCCGTGCCGCTCGGGGACGGGACCGTGGCCGTCGCGGGCGGCGAGAAGTCGAGCGGCTGGACCGGCCGCTCGATCGTGTCGGCATCGGCGAGCACCACCCGGCTGCCCCGGTCGGCGAGCCACTCGAGGGCTTCATCGGAGAGCGCGCCGATGGGTGGGCGTGCGACGTCGGTGGCGAGCGGGACGTCGGCGACGGACCGGAGCGTCGCGTCGCCGGCCTCGAACTGCTGCGACAGGTTCGCCGTCAGGCCGCTCGAGATCATGGCGGGGATCGACGGTCCGGAGAACGCTCCGGAGACGGTCTGGACCGCGCGCTGCCCCATCAACGTCCGGAGCGACGCGAGGAAGCTGGCGGCGGCCGCGGCTCCGCCCACGCCTTCGCCGACCTGGGTCCCGTCGGTGCGCTCGTAGCCCTTCGCCATCCGCTGGGCCTGCTCGACGAGCGCCGGCTCGGGAACGAGGTCGATCGGCAGCCCGGCCGGCGTGCGCTCCTCGACGGCGGCGAGGGCGTCGACGGGCGCCTGGTACTGCCCTCCGGGACCGAGCGCTGCCTCGAAGGACGGGTCGGTCAGCTTCCCGTCGGCGCCGAAGGCGATCGGGCCGTCGAGCTCGAGCCACGTCGACAGCAGCATCGTTCCCTCGGGCGGACGGACGAAGTAGAGGATCGGGGTGACGAGCGAGGCCAGCACGGTGCCGCGGGAGCGGAGCTCGACCCGGGCGGGATACACCCGGGAGTCGGTCTGGCTGATCGCATCGATCGTGGAGAGGTCGGCGCGCACGGCGAACGTGCGCACTTCGCCGGGTCCGATCGTCACCTTCTTGAGCGGTGTGGTGATCGAGGCGATCGTCTCGGAGGGCCCCTCGGTGAGGGAGGTCTCGTACTCGACGCGCGAGGTGTAGCTGGGGCCGATGTCGAGTTCGAGCGAGAGGTGATCGAGGGTCTCGGCGGAGGTGTTGGTCGCCACGACCGAGATCTGGACCGCCGGATGTCCGGTACAGGGTGCTCCAGGGCGTCTGGGCCAGGAGGTCGAGCCGCACGACGCCGAACTGCCCGTGTGCCGTGCCGCCCGTCAGACACGTCGCGACCACGATCGCGAGGGCGAGCAGAGCATGCGAGGGGCGGCGCACGGGCCGAATCGTAGCGGCCGTCGCTCAGGAGCCCCTGATGAGCGCGACCGCCTGCGTGAGCCCGTAGGCGCAGGCCACGAGCAGCATGAAGGTTCCGACCCAGGCTCGGAGCCTCGTCTCGGAGGTGCCCAGGGCGAGCCGGGCGCCGAGGCGGGCGCCGGGGACGGCGCCGATCGCGAGGAAGACGAAGAGGGCCCAGTCGATGTTCCCGAGGATCGCGTGCACGATCGTGCCCGGGATCACGAGGGCCGGGATCGTGAGGAGCGACGTCCCGAGCGCGCGCTTGAGCGGCATCCCGAGCCAGCCGGCGAGGAGCGGCACGATCACGAGGCCGCCGCCGATGCCGAGCAGCCCCGACACGAGGCCGGCGACGAGTCCGATCCCGAGGTAGACACCGGCGCCGACCGTCCTGGTCCGGCCCGCGGAACCGCGCGCGCCGCCTCGAAGGATGCTGACCGACTGGTAGGCGAGCAGCGCCGCGGTCGCCAGCAACAGGAGCCGAACGTCGATCACGCGGGTGAGGAGGGCCCCGACCACGGCGCCCACCAGACCGAGCGGCGCCATCAGCGTCGCCGCGCGCGCGTCGACCTCGCCCGCCTTCCAGTAGGTGTAGGCGCCGGCGATCGCCGTCGGGAAGATCACGGGCAGGGGCGTCTCGAGCGCGACGATCTCGGGGACGGGGAGGAAGGCGTCGACGGCGGGGGTCATCACGATCCCACCGCCGACACCGAACAGCCCCGAGAGCACGCCGGATCCCAGGCCGATCGCGATCGCCAGCAGGGCGTCGCCGACGCTCACGCAAGGAGCTCCGCGGCCCGGGCGAGCACGTCGCGCTCGCCCCGATACGCGGCGCGCTTGCGTGCCCGCTCCAGGGGGAACCAGCGGATCTCTTCCATCTCGTCGTCGCGGTCCTCGACGTCGCCGCCGGTGTGCCGCATGAGGAAGAAGTGGACGGTCTTGCGGATCCGAACGTCCTCCCAGACGTAGATGTACTTCGTGTCGCCGAGGTCGGCCTCGATCTCCGCCTCCAGGCCGGTCTCCTCCCGAACCTCGCGGATCGCGGCCTCCTCTCTGGTCTCGCCCGGCTCGATGCCGCCCTTCGCGAGGCCCCAGGCGAGGTCGCCCTTGCGGGTGCGACGGGACGCCAGCACGACCTCGATCGCGCCCTCGCCGTCGAGGCGGTAGAGCACCCCGCCCGCCGACACCTCGCGCTGCGTCGGGATCCGGCGGGGGCGCTTCGCCGCGGATCCCTTCTTCTTCGCGGGCTTGCGCTCCGGCGAGGGCTTCCCGCCGCCCGACTTCGTCCTGCCGGTCGACGACTTCCCGGCCGTCTTCGCTCCTCCGGTGGCCTTCCCGGCGGAGGAGCCCCCCCGCGGCGACGGCTCCGGCGGTGGCGTCCCCGTCGCCGTGCCCGCCGCGGGCGGCTTCCGGCGGCGGGAGCGGCGCCGCCGGCGGTTCCGGGCAGGTTGCCGCTCGTCGGGAGCCTTCTCACCCGCCATGACGTGCGGATAGTAGCCGGGCGAGGGCCGGCGCTCAGGGTTCCCCCGGCACGTGCCGAAACAGGTTCCGGGATGAACATCGACGAACTCCTGCGGCTCACGGTGGAGCGCGGCGCGAGCGACCTGCATCTGAAGGTGGCGAACGTGCCGTTCCTGCGGGTCGACGGCGACCTCCAGCCGACCACGTTCCCGGTGCTGACCGCCGCCGACACGGAAGCGTTCGCCCGCGCCGTGATGAGCGACCGGAAGCGGACCGAGTTCGAGGTGACGAGCGAGGCGGACATCGGCTACACGCTGGCCGGCATCGGTCGGTTCCGGATCAACGTGTTCCGGCAGCGGACCCTCGTGGGGCTGGCGGTGCGGCGCGTCCGCTCGGAGATCCCGACGTTCGAGGAGCTCCGCCTCCCTGCCGTGATGCGGACGCTCTCGGAGAGCCCGCGCGGTCTGGTGCTCGTCACCGGTCCGACCGGCACCGGGAAGACGACGACGATCGCCGCGATGATCGGGTTCATCAACCGGTCGCGCCGCGCGCACATCGTCACGATCGAAGACCCGATCGAGGTCGTGCACGACGACGAGCTCTCGATCATCCAGCAGCGCGAGGTCGGCGTGGACACGGACAGCTACCAGGCGGCGCTGAAGTACGTCGTCCGGCAGGACCCGGACGTGATCTTCGTCGGCGAGATCCGCGACGCGGAGTCGGCGCTCTCGGCGATCCAGGCTGCCGAGACCGGGCACCTCGTGATCTCGACGCTGCACACGATCGACTGCATGGAGACGATCAACCGCGTCCTCGACCTGTTCCCGCCGCAGCAGGCGAAGGAGGTGCGGACGTCGTTCGCCGGCGCGCTGCGAGGCATCGTGTCGCAGCGGCTCGTGCCGAAGGCAGACGGGAAGGGCCGCGTGCCGGTCGTCGAGGTCCTCGTGAACACCGGCCGCGTCTTCGACCGGATCGTGGATGCGGACCAGACCGACTCGGTCGTCGATGTCATGGCCGAGGGCGGCTACTACGGGATGCAGACGTTCGATCAGGCGCTCGTGCAGCTGGTGAAGGAGGGGTTCGTCACCGTCGAGGACGCCCGCCGGACCGCGACGAGCCCGCACGACTTCGACCTGCAGCTGGCCGGCGTCATGGACCGCCGGACGGCGTTCTCGGACGAGCAGGCGACCAGCCGGCCGTTCTGACGGCTCAACGGATCTCGCCCGCCGCGCGCTGCGCGGCGAGCTCCATCGGATGGCGCCGGTAGCCGTAGCCGATCGCGAGCAGCAGGTACACCGGGATGAACAACGGTCCCCACGCGCAGTACTGGCGGACGTGCTCGCGCTCGTGCGCCAGCAGCGTGCCCTCGACGGGTTCGGCCGACACCACGACGAACCCGACGGTCATCGCCGCGCGATGCATCGCGAGGAGCAGCCGGGTCAGGCCGCGCGGCCGCCGGTCGAACACGAGGATGCCGCCGGCGAGCCTGCGGCCGCTGGAACGTGAGCGCGCCCGCGACCAGCCCGAGCACGGTGTTCGGCAGCGTCCAGACGAACCCGAGCCAGGTGGGCACGGCAGCACGGTAGCGCGCACGTGCCCGGCTATCCTCGGCCCATGACCGGGACCCGCGCGCTCGACGTTCCCCCGGTCGCAACGGCGCTGGGCGAGCGCTTCGCGGCGGCGGGTCACGAGCTCTACCTGGTCGGCGGGAGCGTCCGCGACCTGTTGCTCGGCCGGGAGGCCCGCGACCTGGACTTCGCCACGAGCGCGCATCCGCCCGAGACCACCCGCGTGCTTCAGGGCTGGGCAGACCGGAGGTACTTCGTCGGGGTTCGCTTCGGCACCGTGGGCGCGCGCAAGGACGGGCACCTGCTGGAGATCACGACGTTCCGGCAGGAGAGCTACGTCGAGGAACATCGCAAGCCGGTGGTCACGTTCGGCGACGACATCGAGGTGGATCTCAGCCGGCGCGACTTCACGTTCAACGCGATGGCCGTTCGCCTGCCGGACGGGACCTTCGTCGATCCCTTCGACGGGGTCCGCGCGCTCGGGGCGCGGTCGCTCGACACGCCGCTCGATCCGTCGGTCGCGTTCTCCGACGATCCGCTCCGCATGGTGCGCGCGGCTCGGTTCGTCGCGCAGCTGTCGGTGACGCCGTCGGCGCGGGTGGTCGATGCCATCGCCACCATGCGGGCGCGGTTGGAGATCGTCTCCGCCGAGCGGATCCGCGACGAACTCGACCGGCTGCTGGTGGCGCCGGATGCGCCGGCGGGGCTCGCGCTCCTGGTGGACACCGGGATCGCCGAGCTGATCCTGCCGGAGGTCGCGGCACTGCACCTCGAGCAGGATCCGGTGCACAAGCACAAGGACGTGTTGCGCCATACGTACGCCGTGGTCGAGCGATGCGAGCCGGACCTGGTCCTGCGGCTGGCCGGCCTGCTGCACGACATCGGGAAGCCGAAGACCCGGCAGATCACGGACGACGGGGTCTCCTTCCACCATCACGAGGTGGTCGGCGCGAGGATGGCCCGCGACCGGCTCGTCGCGCTGCGATATCCGAACGCGGTGATCGACGACGTGTGCATCTTGATCGAGCTCCACCTGCGGTTCCACGGCTACGGCGAGGGGTGGACCGATGCCGCGGTCCGCCGGTACGTGCGCGACGCCGGTCATCTGCTCGACCGGCTCAACCAACTCACGCGCGCCGACGTGACGACCCGCAACGAACAGCGCGCCGAGCGCTTCGCGCGCCTGCAGGACGAGCTCGAGGAGCGGATCGCAGCGCTCGCCGAGGCCGAGAACCTGGACGCGATGCGGCCGCCGCTGGACGGGCGCCAGGTGATGGACCGGTTGGGACTCGAACCCGGTCCCGATGTCGGGGAGGCGCTCGCGTACCTGATGGAGATCCGCCTGGAGCGCGGTCCGATCCCGCAGGACGAGGCGTTCGCCCTGTTGGACGCGTGGGCGAAAGGTCGCGGGATCGGCTCCTGAGGAGCCAGGCACCTCCTGCGGAGCGGCGCGGGGCCCGACGTAGGCTTCCTGGATGGAGGTCGACGAGCGGGCGATGGTCGATCCCTCGCGCGGCCTGTCCACCGCCGAGGTCGAGGAGCGGCGCCGCCGGGGTGCGGTCAACGACGTGCCGGCCGCGCCGACGCGCACGGTCGCCCAGATCGTCCGCGCGAACGTCTTCACGCGGTTCAACGCCCTGCTCGGCGCGATGCTCGCGCTCATCCTGTTGGTCGGCGGCCCGTATCAGGACGCGCTGTTCGGCGTGGTCCTCGTCGCGAACGCGCTGATCGGCATCGTGCAGGAGATCCGCGCGAAACGAACGTTGGACCGCCTGACGCTCCTGACCGCGCCACGTGCGCACGTCGTGCGGGACGGATCCGTCCGGGACGGCTCCGTCCGGGAGGTCCCGGTCGGTGAGGTCGTGCTGGACGACGTGCTCGACGCGCCCGCCGGAGCGCAGATCGTGGTCGACGGCGAGGTCGTCCGCGCGGACGGGTTCGAGGTGGACGAGTCGCTCCTTACGGGCGAGTCGGACCCCGTCCGCAAGCAGCCCGGCGATCCGGTGCTCTCCGGCGCGTTCGTCGCGGCGGGGTCGGGTCGGTACCGGGCGACGGCGGTCGGGGCCGACGCGTACGCGACGCGGATCGCCCAAGACGCCCGGCGCTTCACGCTCACCCACTCCGAGCTCCGCGACGGCATCGATCGGATCCTGCTCTACGTCACGTGGGCCATCGTGCCGACGGCGGTGCTGCTGTTCGTGAGCCAGTACCGCGTCCACGATTCGTGGCGAGACGCCGTCTCCGGGGCGGTCGCCGGCACGGTCGCGATGGTTCCCGAAGGACTCGTGCTGCTGACCTCGCTGGCCTTCGCGGTCGCGGTCGTCCGGCTCGCGCGACAGCGGGTGCTGATCCAGGAGCTGCCGGCCGTCGAGGGGCTCGCCCGGGCAGACGTGGTGTGCATCGATAAGACCGGCACGCTCACCGAGGGCCGGCTGGGGATCGTGCGCGTCGACCGGGTCTCGCAGACCGATCCCGGTCCGGCGTTGGCCGCGCTGGCGGCCGCCGATCCGGCGCCGAACGCGACGATGCGGGCGCTCGCCGAGGCCTATCCACCGGCGGCGGACGGCTGGCGGCCGGACGGCGGCGTGCCTTTCTCCTCGGCGCGGAAGTGGAGCGCCGCGTCGTTCGGCGGCAACGGGACGTGGGTGCTCGGCGCACCCGACGTGCTCGTGGGACCCGGCGAGCTCCGCGACCGCCTCGGCGCCGAGGCCGCGGCCGGCAACCGCGTGCTGCTGCTCTCGCGGGCCGGGTCGATCCGCGGCGACGCGCTCCCCGAGGACCTCGAGCCGGTGGCAGCGATCGTCCTGGCCGATCGCGTCCGCGGCGACGCCGCGGCGACGCTCGCGTACTTCGCCGAGCAGGGCGTCACCGTGAAGGTGCTTTCGGGCGACCATCCGGCGACCGTCGGGTCGATCGCCGCGTCGCTCGGCCTCGAGGGCGCCGAGCGGCCGGTCGACGCCACCCAGCTGCCGGACGATCCGGCGGCGATCACTGCGTCGCTCGCGTCACACTCCGTGTACGGGCGCGTGTCCCCGCAGCAGAAGCGCGCGATGGTGGGGGCGTTGCGAGCGAGCGGTCACGTCGTCGCGATGACCGGCGACGGGGTGAACGACGCGCTCGCCCTGAAGGACGCCGACATCGGGATCGCGATGGGGTCCGGATCCGACGCAACGCGTGCGGTCGCGCAGGTCGTGTTGCTGGACTCGACGTTCGACGCGCTCCCGTCGGTCGTGGCGGAGGGCCGGCGCGTCCTTGGCAACATCGAACGGACGTCGGGGCTGTACCTGACGAAGACCGTCTACGCGATGCTGCTCGCGCTCGCCACCGGCGTCGGCGGGTTCGTGTTCCCGTTCCTGCCCCGGCACCTGACGCTGGTCGGCGCCCTGACGATCGGGATCCCGTCGTTCTTCCTGGCGCTCGCGCCGAACACGCAGCGGTTCCGGCCGGGGTTCGTCCGGCGCGTCCTCCGCTTCTCGATCCCGACCGGCGCCTTGGCCGCGATCGCGACCTTCCTCACGTACACGCTGGCCACGAACGCGGCGGGGGTCACGCTGGAGCAGGCACGGAGCGCGGCGGTGATGACGCTGACCTGGATCGGGCTGCTGGTCCTGTCGATCGTGGCCGCCCCCCTCACGCCGTCGCGATTGGCGTTGGTGTGGGCGATGGGGGGTCTGGCCGTGCTCGCGTTCTGGTTGCCGGCTGCCGAGTCGTTCTTCGCGCTGGAGCTGCCGCCGCCGACCGTGTGGCTCTCGGGCATCGGGATCGCCGCGCTCACGTGGTCGTTCGCGCGTCTGTTCGTGCCGGAAGAGCGGCCGGTCGGGGTACGGGACCCGTCGGAGTGACGGCCCTTACAGGCCGCTCCAACGCGACGGTGGCCACACGATCACGAAGGCGCGCCCGACGATCGTGTCCCGCGGGATGAACCCGACCTGGCTGCCCTTCGGACGAACGCCGAGGCCGTAGCGGGAGTCCTGCGAGTTCGATCGGTTGTCGCCCAGCACGAAGTACATGCCGGGAGGGACCTTGACCCTCGCGAAGTCGCCGGTCCGCTGCGTGAGGTAGGGCTCGGAGATCGGGACGCCGTTCACGTAGACCTTGCCGCCCTTGGCCATCACCGTGTCGCCGGGAACACCGATCACGCGCTTGATGTAGTCGGGGTTATCGGGCTTCGCCACGCCGATGCCCTGCGCCAGCCAGTGGAACACGCCTCCGATCAGCCCGCGCTCGTCGGCCTTCTTCGGATCCGGCTCCGAGAACACGATGATGTCGCCGCGCTTGGGATCGCCGAAGTAGTACGGGACCTTCGTCACCAGCACGCGGTCGCCGATGTCGAGCGTCTTCTCCATCGACGCGCTCGGGATGTAGAAGGCCTGGAACAGGAACGTCTTGATCAGGATCGCGAGGATGAGCGCCAGCAGGATGAGGCCGGGCAGCTCGCCGAGCTGATGCCAGAAGGGATGCTTCGGACGCTCGCCCGCCGCTTCCGCGTCCGGCTCGGGGCTCTCGGGCGCGGCGCGCTCGGGCTCGGTCTTCACGGGCTACAGGGTATCGGGTGGCGCCGTTGGCACCACGAGGTGGACCTCGACGGCCTTGAACGACGCCCACACCTCGAGACCCGCGGTCAGGTGCACCCGTTCGACCGAGCCGGCCGTGACCTCGGCGACGAGCGGCGGCGAGGTTCGGAGCCGGACACGTGCCCGCTCGCCGAGCACCGCGACCTCCTCGATCGAACCCGGGAAGATGTTCCGCGGCGACCCCTCGGGCAGCTCGGACATGCACGCTCGACGTCCGACGGCGGCGAGCCTTCCGATGACGCCCGTCGATGGGGGCTTCCAGGACGAGGCCGGGCGGCAGCGCCGCGATGGTCACGGTTCCGTCGCCCGTCTCCAGGGCCCCGTCGCCGGGCTCGCCGGGCCGGAGCGGTCCGCTCGAACAGGTTCACGCCGACGAGGTCGGCCGCGTACTGCGTGCGCGGGCCGTTCCGGATCTCCTCGGGGGTGCCGGTCTGCGTGACCCGCCCGTCCTCGAGGACCACGATCCGGTCCGCGAGCGTCATCGCCTCGACCGGGTCGTGCGTGACGAGGACGCGTGGGCCTTCGAACCTCGCCGAGGGTGTCTGGCGGAGCAGCGCCCGAAGCTCCGGCCGGGCCGACACGTCCACGGCGGCGAGTGGCTCGTCGAGGAGCAGGAGACGCGGCTGGGAGACCAGAGCCCGTGCGAGCGCGACGCGCTGGCGCTGGCCTCCCGAGAGCTTCGCCGGCTTCGCATCGGGATCGACGCCGGGCGCCAGGACCGCCAGCAACGGCCGAGCGCGCCGCCCGCGCCGCGTTCGGCGCGCGCCCGCGAGCCCGCAGCGGGAACGCGACGTTCTCGAGCGCGCTGAGACGCGGGAACAGCAGGGCGTCCTGGAACGCGATCCCGATCGGTCGCCGCTCCGGCGGCAGCGCGTCGATCGCCTCGCCGTCCACCCGTGATCGAGCCGCTCGACACCGGCGATCAGGCCGGCGATCGCCTCGAGCATGCGTGCTCTTGCCCGCGCCGTTCGGGCCCAGCGAGCGCCACCGTCTGCCCGTCCTCGACGAGCGAACGCGGCCTGGACGGTGAACGCTGCCACGGTCGATCGTGACCGTCGACGTCGAGCGGCATCGCGGCGGACCCTAGCTGGGCTTCCGCGTCACCCTGCCTCGGAGGGCCACGAGCACGACGAGCGAGAGCGCGACCAGGATGAGCGACAGCAGCACCGCTCCTCCCTGGTCGATCTCGCGCGCCTGGTAGACGGCGAGGGGGAGCGTCTGGGTCCGCCCCGCGAGGTTGCCGGCGAACGTGATCGTCGCGCCGAACTCGCCGAGGGCGCGCGCCCACGTCAGGACGGCGCCGGCCGCAAGCTGCGGCGCGATCATCGGCATCGTCACCCGCCGCATCACGTACCACGACGAGCCGCCGAGGGCGGCGGCGGCGCGCTCGTACCGCGTCGTCCAGCCCGCGGAGCCCGCCCTCGGTGGCCAGGATGATCAGCGGCATCGCCACGAACGTCGTCGCGATGATCGCACCGGCGGTCGTGAAGGTGAGCTGGATCCCGAACGCGTCGTAGAGCCATCTGCCGACGACCCCTCGGCGACCGAGCGCCTGCAGCAAGCCGATGCCGCCGACCACGGGCGGCAGGACGACCGGCAGGACCACGACGGCCCGGAGCAGCGGCGCGTCCGGGGAACCGCACCCGGGCCAGGACCCACGCCAGCGGGACCCCGATCGACGACCGAGATCGCGGTCGCGGCGAGCGAGACCTCGATCGACAGCCGGAGCGCCGTCGAGGCGCCGATCCCGCTGAGCGCGTCCCGGGCGTTCCCCCACGGAACCCTGATCACGAGCGCGACGAGCGGTAGGACGATGAACGCCGCGCCGATCACGGCGAGCACGACGAACGGCAGGGGAAGCGTGCGGCGCATCGCGGCGCTAGCCGCGTCGACCGGCGGACCGAACCCGTAGGTCTTGAGCGTGGCCTGGCCGGTCGTTCCCAGTGACGTACGCGACGAACGACTGCGCCCCGGTCGGGTCCGCTCCTCCGGTCACGACCGCGATCGGATACGACGCGACGACCTGGTAGGCGTCCTCGATCGTGACCGACCGCACCTGATGGCCGGCGGCTTCCGAGACGTCGGACGTGTAGACGATCGCCGCGTCCGCATCGCCGGAGTCGACCTTCGCCACGGTCGCGGAGTCGTCCGCCTCGTTCGAGACGACGTTCTTCATCGCCGCGTTGTAGATGCCCGCCTTCTTCAGCGATTCACGCGCGTAGTCCCCGACCGGCACGCCCTCGGCGGCCAACACGAGCTTCACGCCCGGGTTCGCCGAGGTCCTTGATGCTGTCGACGTTGCCGGGGTTGTCGGGCGGGGTGATGATCACGAGCGGAGTTCGTCGCGAAGTTCGCGCGGTTGGACACGCCCGGCACCGACTGCACGGTGTCCATCGCGGTGCCGCTCGCCGAGGCGAAGACGTCCGCGGTCCCTTCGCTGCCGATCTGGGTCGCCAGATCCGTCGAGGACCCGAAGTTGAAGACGACCTTCGTGCCTGGGTTCGCCGCCTCGAAGTCGACCCCGATCTTCGTGAAGGCGCTCGGTCAGCGAAGCCGCGGCGAAGACGTTCAGCTCGGTGGGCCAGCTGCCGGACGAGGTGGTGCTGGAGCTGCTCGGAGCACGCAGCCGCCACCAGGACGAGCGCGACCCCGACGGCGCCGATCGCTTTCCTCATACGATGTCCCTCCCGAGCGAGTTGAAGCAGGGCAACCGGATCTGCTCGAGGATATAGGTTCGAGGTCAGCCACCACAAGGGAAGGCTGGCGGACAAAGGGAGGAACCATGGAGACCAGTGCTCGGAACCAACTCAAGGGAAGCGTCACGTCCGTGACGGTCGGCGCCGTGATGGCCGAGGTCGTCGTGGACATCGGCGGCGCACAGGTGGTCGCCGCGATCACGAAGGAATCGGCGGAGCGCTTGGGGCTCGCGGCCGGCATGTCGGTGACCGCCATCATCAAGGCGACCGACGTGATGGTCGGCGTCGGCTAGGGATCAGGCTTCCGGCAGGTCGACCATCACGCTCGTGGCCTTCACGGTCGCGACGGCCTCCATCCCCACCTCGAGCCCGAGCTGATCGACGGCCTCGCGGGTGATGAAGGCCAGGACGCGGTGGGGTCCGGCCTGGATCTCGACGGTGGCGCTCAGCGCGTCGCGCTTGACCTCGGTGATGATGCCGGGGAACCGGTTGCGCGCGCTCCGCGCCGCCACCGGCCGCGTCTCCTGACGGAGCGACAGCAGTCGAGCCACTTCGGAGGCGGCGACCACCCGCTGCCCGCCGGGCGTGCGCTCGACGGTGAGCTTGCCGTCGCGCTCCCACCGGCGCAGGGTCTCGACCCGGACGCCGAGCAGCCGCGCCGCCTCGCCGATCCGGTAGCTGTCCACGGTGCTCGGAGGATAGTTCGTCCCGACCGGGCGGACGCGGCTCAGACCGCGAACCGCACGTGCAGGATGTCGCCTTCCTGCACCACGTAGTCCTTGCCCTCCACCCGCACCTTGCCGGCGGTCTTCGCCTGCTCCATCGATCCCGCCGCGACGAGCTCGTCGTAGGAGATCACGTCGGCCCGGATGAACCCGCGCTGCAGATCGGTGTGGATCACCCCGGCCGCCTCCGGGGCGGCCGCGCCGCGGCGCACCTGCCAGGCCCGCGTCTCGTCGTCGCCGGTCGTGAGGAACGTGACCAGGTCGAGCGCGCGGTAGCACGCGCGGATCACGGCCTCGAGCCCGGGCTCGTGCACGTCGAACTCGGCGAGCAGTGCACGCGCCTCCTCGGGATCCATCCCGGCCACCTCGGCCTCGATCGCCGCGTAGACGCCGACGGCGTCGCCGAGCTCCGCCGGAACCGAGGTCCCTTCTTCGAGGTTCGCGATCACGATCTCCGGCTTCAGGGTCAGCGGAGCGATGCCTTTGAGCTCCGCGAGGTGCGCCTCCTCGAGCGTCGCGTCGCGGATCGGGATCTCCGACTCCAGCGCGCCCTTCGCGGCGCGCAGGGCGTCGACGTCCGAGCCGGGCTTGCCGCGGGCGCGTTTCTCGGCCCGCTGCAGGGCGCTCTCGATCACGGCGAGATCGGCGAGGAGGAGCTCGGCGCGGACCGCCGCGAGGTCGCGGAGCGGCGAGGCCTCTGCGAAGCAACGCAGGACCACCGCGAGGGCCTCGGCCTCGCGCAGCCGGGCGATCCCGTTCGCGCTGGAGAGGCCGCCCGGCACGTCGACGAAACCCACCTGCGCGTGGACGCGCTTCTTCGATCGCTCCATCTCGGCGAGCACGTCGACCCGCGGATCGGGTACCGGCACGACGGCGACGTTGGCTTGCCCGCCGTGCGATCCCGCGTGGGTGAGCGCCGTGAAGAGCGTCGACGTGCCGCTGAAGGGCGTGCCCACCAGGCCTATCTGCCTCACGGGCGCACGGTAGCAGCCGCCCTCCGCGACCTTCCGTCCCCTCCCGCATCCGCCGAACGGGCCCGACGAACCGACTTCCGGTGGATGTTCCTCGATGTGGACCGGGGTCGATGATGCTCGCTGAGACCGGTCCGGCCGGGGTGCCGCCAGACCCATCCCGGCCGCCGTTCTCGACGTGCTGCGGCGACGCCATAGCGTCGTCGTGGCACGCGACGCGTGGGCGGGCGGGGACCGACGGCCCCGCCCGCTCGCCGTTCCTTGCCGCGGTTCCCCTCTCGCGGGTGAAGGCATAGGCTGAGCGCTCATCGCCGCTGCGGCGAGGGGGAGGAACGCACATGCCGAAGTACGTGTCGCTGTTCAACTGGACGGAACAGGGCGTCAAGAACTACCGGGACACGGTCGACCGGGCGGATGCCGCGCAGAAGCTCGCGAGCGACCTGGGCGGGGCCTTCGAGCTGTACTGGACGCTCGGCGAGTACGACATCGTCGCGATCTCGGAGTTCCCCGACGACGAGTCGGCGACGGCGTTCCTGCTGGGAGTCGCATCCCAGGGCAACCTCCGCACGAAGACGATGCGGGCGTTCGACGCCGGGGACATGCGGGGCATCATCGCGAAGGGCTGAGCCGGAACGCGAAGGGCCGGGCATCGCGCCCGGCCCTCCGCGCCCTCCACGTCGAGGGTCGGAGCTAGGACTTCGTCTCCCAGAAGACCTTCGCGATCTCATCGACCGCGTCGAGCAGCTTCTGTCCCTGCGCGGGGTCCACGGACTTCTTCGCGTTCCCGGCTTCCTTCGTGGCGTTCCAGAAGAGCTCGTGGAGCTGCGGGTACTTCTCCACGTGCTCCGGCTTGAAGTAGTCGGTCCACAGCACCCAGAGGTGATGCTTCACCAGGTCGGCGCGCTCTTCCTTGATGCCGACGGCGCGCTCGCGGAACACCGGGTCGTCGCTCCCCTGGTACTTCTCCTGGCAGGCCTTGACCGACTCCGCTTCGATCCGCGCCTGTGCCGGATCGTAGACGCCGCACGGCAGGTCGCAGTGGGCGTGCGCGACCCGGCGTGGTGCGAGGATGCGTTCGAACATGGAACAACCCCCTCCTTCATCACGAGACTCCAGACCAGACGAGGAATCCTACCGCCGGGGTCGGATAGGCGTGTCCGGCGCCGCCGCGGCCGTCGCGATGGTCGTCGTCGCCGGCTGGGCGTTCCTCCGGTACCGGCCCTCCCGTGTGGCGATCGAAGGCCCCTCGATGGCGCCGACGTTGCTGCCCGGCGATCAGGTGCTCGTCGTGACGCCGCGGTCCTACCGGACCGGCGACGTCGTCGTCGTGGAACATCCGCGGCCGTCCCGGCTACGAGATGGTGAAGCGGTTACGGGGTCTCCCGGGGGACCGGATCGGCGAGCGGGTCCTCGCGCCCGACGAGTACTGGATCGAGGGGGACTTCGACCAGGCGTCGACGGATTCGCGGCAGTTCGGGCCGGTCACGGGCGCCGAGCTGAAGGCCAAGGTCGTGGTGATCTACCTGCCGATCGACCGTCGGGCCGTGGTCCGCTGAGGGCCCCGCGGACCTTCGAGCCTTTGGCCCCTTGCCCGGAACGGCCTCGTTCCCGTAGGATTTGCACCTGCAAATGGTCTGCACCCGCGAAGCCGGCACCGTCGCAGCGATGATCCCTGATCGCTGCTGCTGTCCACGCTGACATCGGGACGCGCGCTCACCGCGCCCATCGCTCCGTTCCCTGTCCCGCCCCAACCGTTCCCGGGAGGTTCGCCGTACCCATGGACGTCATCACCCGCACCGTCGATGCCAGAGGGCAGTCCTGCCCGGGCCCGCTCGTGTCGCTCGCCAAGGCGCTGAAGGACGCGTCGAAGGGCGATCTGTTCGAGCTCCTCGCCACCGACCCCGGCTCGAAGTCCGACGTCCCCAGCTGGGCGACGATCAGCGGCAACGAGCTGCTGGACGCCGAGACGCTCGAGGACGGCTCGTTCCGCTACGTCGTCCGGAAGGTGGTCTGAGGTGGCGACGACCGAGGAGCGCGTCCTGGCCGAGCCGGTCGATGCGCTCGCGTTCGCGGAGCTGCTGCAGCGCGTCGAGGCGCTCGAGGCCGCCGGCGAGAAGCGGATCGAGAAGAAGAACAAGCTGACGATCATCGCGTGGGGCGGCAACCTCGACCGGATCTGGCCGACGACGATCCTGGCCACGACGGCCGCGGCCTCGGGGATGGAGTCGAGCGTCTTCTTCACGTTCTGGGGTCTGTTCGCGATCGTGAAGCCGGGCGTGCGCATCACCGGGGACAACTGGATGCAGAAGATGATGTCGGTGATGAACCCCGGCTCGGCACAGAAGGCCAAGCTGTCGCACTACCAGTTCCTCGGCGCCGGCCCCGCGATGTTCAAGAAGCTCGCCGACGATCACGCGGTCGCGAAGCCGGACGAGTTGATCGGGCTCGCGCAGGACCTCGGGCGTCCGGCTGATCCCGTGCCAGATGACGATGGACCTCCTCGGTCTGAAGGCCGAGGACCTGATCGACGGGCTCGAGGAGCCGATCGGCGCGGCGACGGCGATCGCCGAGATGCGCGACGCGGCCGTGTCGCTGTTCATCTAGTCGGGCGCGCGGCGAGCGCTGATGTTCAGCCGGACGTAATCGAGCCTGCTCTGCGGCATCCGGTCGGCGACCTCGCCCGCGAACCCTTCGCGCTCGCCCTCCGGGAGACCCTCGAGCAGACCGCCCAGACAGACCGTCTGCAGGAACGCCTCCAGGTCGGCCGGCGGGATCGGCGTGGGCTCGTCCTGGAGCCAGCACCGGACCTCGATGAACCCGGCGCGGTCGAGCCGCTCCGCGGTTTCCTCGGCGCCCGCGTAGACCTTGCCGAGGTTGGCGTCCAGGCCGAAGGACGCGACGACCTCGGCGAGGTTCGCGACGTTGCCCGCCCCGCCGCACTGCGCTTCGAGCTGGCCGTCCGGCTGCAGGACCGCGGCGAGGTTGCCGAAGAGCCGGTCGTGATCGGGCACCCAGTGGAACGTGGCGGTCGAGACGATCGCGTCGACCGGCTCGACCGGCAGCGGCTCCATGAGGTCGGCGATCACGTAGGTCGTCCGATCGGCGCCCGAGCCGGGCCACCGCCCGTTCGATCATCGACGGTGACGCGTCGACGGCGACGACCTCGCCGTCGCGGGACGCGGGCGCGCAGGATCTCGGTCACCCTGCCCGTGCCGCAGCCCGCGTCCAGGACCCGCTCGTCGCCCTCCAGCTCGAGCCGGCCCACCACCACCGCACCCCAGCGGCGTTGCGGTTCGGACAGACGGTCGTACGCGGACGCGTTCCAATCCCGAGGCATGCCCGGCGCGGACGATACCGCCGCGGCCGAGATGGTACGGGACACTAGTTAGCTTTGCGTACTATAATCCCCGGCATGCGCTCGACCGCCTCCGACGTCGCCCCCGCCGAGCTCGCCGCACGCCTCCGGGTCGCCGGATGGCGCTTCGCCCGGCGGATGCGGCGGGAGTCCGCGCCGGGGATCACGCCGACCGTCCACGCCGCCCTGTACTCGATCGAGGCGCACGGCCCGATGACCGCCGGCCAGCTGGCCGCGCACGAGCACGTGCAGAAGCCCACGATGACCCGGACGATCGCGTCGATGGTCGAGCAGGGCCTCGTGACGAGGACGCCGGACCCGCTGGACGGCCGCGTCACGTGGCTGCAGGTCACGCCCGAGGGGCGCAAGCTCCTGCTCCGCGCCCGCCGGCGCACGGATGAGTTCCTGGCCAGGCGGGTCCGCGATCTCTCCCCGGAGGATCGCGCGACCCTGGACGCCGCGGCCGGCATCCTCGAGCGCGCTCGCCGAAGGCGATCGATGAGGTCGCGCCTCGTCGCCTCGCTCGCACGGACCTTCTCGTCGCTGCGGACCTCGCGGAACTTCCGGCTCTACCTGTCCGGGCAGTTCGTATCGGCGGTCGGGCACCTGGATGAACTTCACCGCGTCGTCGTGGCTGGTCCTCAGCTTGACCGGCAGCGGCACCGCGCTCGGCGTGAACGCGGCGCTCTCGTTCGGCCCGGTGCTCGTGCTCGGGCCGTGGGGCGGCGTGCTGGCCGACCGCTTCGACAAGCGCCGGATCCTCACGGCGACCCAGTCGTGCTTCGCCGTCGTGTCCCTGTCGCTCGCGGCCCTCGTCTTCACGGGCGGGATCTCGGCCGCGTCGATGCCGGGAGCGCTGTGGCTGGTCTACGGGCTGTCGCTCGCCGCCGGCGTCATCACGGCGATCGACAACCCGGCGCGCCAGAGCTTCTACGTGGAGATGGTCGGCGAGGAGACGCTCACGAACGCCGTGAGCCTCAACAGCGCGGCGTTCACCGGCGCGCGGATCGTCGGGCCGGCGGTGGCGGGCCTCCTGATCGCGTTCGTCGGCACGGCGGTCTGTTTCCTGATCGACGGCGTCTCCTACCTGGCGGTGCTCGCCGCGCTCCTCGCGATGCACACCTCGGAGCTGCACGCGCAGCGCCGGACCACGCGACAGAAGGGGCACCTCAAGGCCGGCCTGAAGTACGTCTGGGCGACCGACGACCTCCGCCGGCCCCTGTTGATCATGGCCCTGATCTTCACGTTCGTCTTCGAGTGGCAGGTGCTGGTCCCGCTGCTCGCCGAGCAGACGTTCGGCGCGGGCGCGCGCGAGTTCGGCCTGCTGTCCGCGGCCGCCGGGCTCGGCTCGTTCATCGGAGCGATCCTCATGGCGAACCGGGGCGCGGCCCCGACGATGCGCCGGCTCGCCGTGTTCCTCTGCGGGGTCGGCGTCTCGATGGTGTTCGTCGCGTTCGCTCCCGGCCTTCCGGTCGCGTTGCTCCTCATGGTCCCCGTCGGGTTCGCGGCGATGTCGTTCATGATCACCGGGAACACGATGCTCCAGCTGGCGTCGCGGCCCGAGGCGCGCGGCCGCGTGATGGCGCTGTACGGCGTGGTGTTCCTCGGCTCGACCCCTATCGGCGCGCCGATCGTCGGCGTCGTGGCGGAGCGGATCGGCGCACCGGCGACCTTCCTGCTCACGGGCGGGTTCGCGATCGCGGTGGGCGCCGTCGTCCTGGCGCGCGGCTGGCGGACCGGCCGGCTCGCCGGTGTAGCGCGGCCGTCGGCCGCCGATCCGGAGCTCGCCGGTCGGCGCCGCCGACGCCGAGCTGCCCGTCGCCGCCTCCGGTTAGCCGGTCGGCTGGTCCTCGCGCTCCCGGTCGATCGTCCAGTTCCCGTCGGGCTCGACCCGGCTGACGTCCAGCATCGTGCCGTCCTGGAGCGAGAGCCGGAAGCATCGGCGGCGCTCGCCGCCGCGCTCCTCGAGCCAGCTGCGCACGACCTCGACCGGCTCCTCCGCGGCGCCCCAGCGCAACGCGCGCGGCCACTCCTCGGCCCGCCCGCCCTCGACGAACAGCAGCCGGATGTCGGGCACGCCGCCGACCCAGCGTGGGAGCACCGGCGCCCACACCAGGAACACGCATCCCGATGAGGATCACCGACCCCCGCGTGCCGAACAGCGGAACGAGCGCGATCGCGATGGCGGCCGCGACGATGCGGGCGGACGTGTAGAAGACGTCGTAGACCGAGAACACGCGCCCGCGGTAGCCGTCCGGCAGCGCCTCCTGGACCATCGTGTCCACCGGGATCTTCTTCCAAGCGAACGTGAGCCCGACGACGAAGCTCGCCACCAGGATCGTCCAGCCGCGGAGGTAGGCGCCGGTCAGGACCAGCGCCATCCCACCGATCACGAACGCCGAGGCCACGATCTGCTCCTTCGAGAAACGACCCTCGAGCGCGCCGATGCTGGCGATCCCCGCCAGGACGCCGATCGCCGCCGGCCCCCACGACGTTCGAGAAGGAGCCGACCCCCGCGCCGAAGACGTCGCGGAACACGACGAGCGCGAGCGTGAGGATGACGCCCTGCCCGACCTGATCGAGCGTGATCGACGTGATCGGACCGATCGCCCGCGGCGTTCGCACCAGCATGCGCGCGCCGTCGAGCATCTCCGCGACGACGCGACGGACCTCGTTCTGCAGGGCAGCCGCGGGTCCGCGGATCGCCATCGGCGCCAGGTCCGAGCGGATGCGGGTGGCGATCGCGGCCGCCGCGAGCCAGCCGACGCCGGCGATCACCACGACGGGCGTCGAACCGACCGCGCCGGCGATCTTTCCACCGACGAAGACGCCGACGAGGAGCGCGAGGGTGCCGCCCACCGTCGCGAGCGAGTTCGCCATCAGCAGGTCCTCGACCGGCACCAGCCTCGGCACGACCGCGGAGGCGGTCGCGAGGTAGAAGCGGTTGATCGACAGCACGACGAGCGCGCCGAGGTAGAACGGCACCGCCTGGCTGACCGGATCGAACAGCACGAGCCCGACGAACGCCACCTTCAGCAGCGGGCGCGAGCGCCAGGATGCGCCGCCGCCGCCATCGGTCGATGAACACGCCGACGAACGGCCCGAGCAGCGAGAACGGCAGCGCGGTGATCAGCGCCGCCTTGAACAGCCCCACCGTCGTGCTGTGCTCGGTCGGGGCGAACACCACCGAGGCGACGAGCGCCGCCTGGAAGCATCCGTCGCCGGCCTGGCCGGCCAGGCGGATCGCGAAGAGCCGCCGGAAATCGCTCACTGCGCAGCGCCCCGCGGACGCGGGCGATCGTGCCCTCGGGCGCGGACCTGGCCATCGGCCCGGGTGCCGCGCCCCTCAGGCCGTGACGTCGAAGAACGCCGTCCAGTCCGCGCGGGCGCCCTCGCCGTCCCCGCGGATGAACTGCTCCACCATCTCCCGCCCGATCTCGTCGGTGAACTGCACGGGCGGCGACTTCATGAAGTACGCGGCGGGCCCGATCAACGGGCCGCCCATGCCGCGGTCCTTCGCGAGCTTCGCGCAGCGGAGCGCGTCGATGATCACGCCGGCCGAGTTCGGGGAGTCCCACACCTCGAGCTTCATCTCGATCGTGAGCGGCACGTCGCCGAAGTTCCGTCCTTCGAGCCGGATCATCGCCCACTTGCGATCTTCGAGCCACGGCACGTGATCGCTGGGGCCGATGTGGATGTTCTCCTTCGGCAGCGGGGTCTCCAGCTGGGACTGCACCGACCGGGTCTTCGAGATCTTCTTCGAGGTCAGCCGCTCGCGCTCGAGCATGTTCATGAAGTCCATGTTGCCGCCGAAGTTCAGCTGGTACGTCCGGTCCAGCTCGACGCCGCGGTCCTCGAACAGCTTCGCCAGGACGCGGTGGGTGATGGTCGCCCCGACCTGGCTCTTGATGTCGTCGCCCACGATCGGCACGCCGGCGTCGGCGAAGCGCTTCGCCCAGATCGGATCGCTCGCGATGAACACCGGCAGCGCGTTCACGAACGCGACGCCCGCCTCGATCGCGCACTCGGCGTAGAAGCGATCGGCCTGCTCGGATCCGACCGGCAGGTAGGAGATCAGCACGTCGACGTTCGCGTCGCGCAGGACCCGGACGACGTCCGCCTCCGGCTCGTCGGACTCGACGATCGTGTCCCGGTAGTACAGGCCGAGGCTGTCGAGCGTACGGCCGCGCAGCACCGTCACGCCGAGCGGCGGGACGTCGGCGAAGCGGATCGTGTTGTTCGGCTCGGTGAAGATCGCCTCCGCGACGTCCTTGCCGACCTTCTTCGCGTCCACGTCGAACGCGGCCGCGACCTCCACGTCCCGGATGTGATAGCCGCCGAGCTCGACGTGCATCAGCCCGGGCACCCGGTCGGCGGGATCGGCGTCCCGGTAGTACTCGAGCCCCTGCACGAGGGATGAGGCGCAGTTGCCCACGCCCACGATCGCGATACGGACCTTGCTCATACGGTGCGCTCCTTCCTGCGCAGCGTCGCGGACGCGCGACGCCGCTCCCCGACGGGAGCCGTGATGCCGTACTTCGTGCGTTCCTGTTGGATCAGGCCGCTCAGCCAGGCGATGTCCGCCTCGGTGGCGGCGCGGCCGTGCTCCATCAGCGCGCGTTGGTACTCGTCGCCGTCATCGGTGGCCGCGAGGGTCGCGGCCGTGAGCTGGTCGAGACGGTCCCGGAGCCCCGCGCGCCGGCGGTCGAGCAACCGGATCCGGGTCTCGGGCGGGAGGTACCGGAAGAAGGCGAGCCGGACGCGGAACCGCGCATCCTCGGCCTGTCCCTCCTGCGGCGGCTCCTCGAGCAACCGCAGGAAGAGCCGTTCGCCCTCCGGGGTGATGCGGTAGACGAGCTTCCGCCGGCCCTTCCCGGCGGCGTCGCCGGGCACCTGCTCCACCGCGCCGTCACGCTCCAGCCGGCGGAGGGTCGGGTAGAGGGACCCGTAGCTCACCCTCCACATCCCGCCCAGCTGCTCCGCGAGCTCGCGCGAGAGCTGGTAGCCGTGCATCGGCTGCTCTTTCAGCAGCCCCAAGATCCCGAGTTCCAGCACCGTTCGACCGAACCTTCCTGCCTGAGAGATACCTGGATACATCGGATATATCGGAACGATATAACGAACCGACATATGGATACCACGGATCGGCCGGGTGTGTCGAGCCTGGCTAGGGACGTTCGGGGCTGCGCACGTAGGCGGGAGCCTCGATCCCTCCCGTGAGATCGGGTGCGGGCTCGGGCTCCCCGGCGACCGTGACGAGCGGCAGGACCCCCGCCCAGATCGGCGCCGCGAGGTCGCCCTCGTCGTCGATCGGCGGCCCCGTCCGGACCTTCGCGGAGGCCTCGTCGATCGGGATCGCGAACAGGATCGTCTGGCGGAACTCGTCGGCGCGTCGGCATCCTGGCTTCGTCCTCGCGCCCGGGCAGGACGTGGCGGGTGATCGCCCGCGCCGCGACGAGGAGCTCGTCGGGATCGGTGACCTCGCGGGCCCGCCCGTACAGCACGACGCTGCGGTAGTTCATCGAATGGCTGAACGCGCTCCGGGCCAGGACGAGACCGTCCACGATCGTCGCCACGACGCAGACCTCGGCGCCCGCCGCGACCGCTTTCCAGGCTCGGGCCGCACGGGAACCGTGGAGGTAGAGCGTGTCGCCGACGCGCGCCTGGATCGTGGGGAGCACGCGCGGCCGGCCCTCGTCGTCGATCCAGGCGACGTGGCAGATCAACGCCTCGTCGACGATGCGTTCGACCATGTCGCGGTCGTAGTCGGCACGTTCAGGGTGACGACGGACGCGCGTGCGCTCGGTGGGTGCTCCAGCCATGCGGAGAGGCTACCGGGCGTTCAGGCGTCTGGCTTCTTGTGGCGGTGCCAGATCCCGTCCTTGAGGAAGTGATGATGCGTATCGGTCACGTAGTCGACGTGATCGCCATGTTGGACGGCTTCGTGGCCGCAGTCCTCACCGTGCTCGTGGCCCTCCAGCTCCTCTTCGTCGAGGATCTCGGTCACGTCGGGGTCCTGGAAAGCGTCGCCGTCCTGGAAGAACGAGGGCGGGAGCTTGGTCATCGCATCCTCCGATCGTGGGGGGCCGGTGTGGCGACCGTCATATCACGTCGAGCCGCATCCGGCGCGCCGCGCGATCGAGCGCGCCCAGGAGCGGCCGCCCGACGACCACGACGAGCACGGCGTTGCCCACCGCGCGGAACGAATCCCACACGAACGCGTCCACCGCGTAGAACGCGAGGTAGTGGCGCAGGTTCGTCCCCGCGCCGGCCGTGGGGCTCCAGGCGAGCGGCGAGCCGTCGGTCAGGAACGGCCAGAACCACAAGCCCCATGATCATGCCGAACGCGTAGCCGCTCACGACGCCGTAGCCGGCGAGCCACGCGATCCGGGTCGTCCAGCCGTTCCCGTGCGGCAGCAGGCCGGCGCCGGCGCCGACCCAGCCGACCGCGACCATCTGGAACGGCAGCCACGGCCCGAGGCCGCCCAAGAACATACCGCTGGCAAAAGTCCCGACGGCGCCGAGCAGGAACCCGAACGACGGCCCGAACGCGTTCCCTGCGACGAGGACCACGATGAACATCGCGCTGAAGCCGGCCACGAACCCCGGCAGGCGCAGCGCCACCATCGCCGCGCCGAGGACGCCGAGCAGGGCCACGGTCTTCGGGCCGAGCCCGCCGCGGCCGAGCTCGAGGAACAGCAGCGCGAGCAGGATCGCGCCGAGCGCCACGAGGATCCACGGGCCGTCGCCGCCGTGGTTCTCGTCCGAAGCTCGTACGAGCGACGGCACGGCGAAGGGCCAGAAGAACGCCGCGAGGCCGAGCAGGTTCGCGATGACGAGCAGGCCGGTGCGGACCCTGGGCGCCCGAGCGAGCCACGGCGGGCGCAGCACCGGGTCGATGCGCGGGGTCTCGACCGCGACGTTCATGCGATCGCCGCCGCGACCTGTTCGGGCGTGAGCCAGCCCGGGCCGAAGACGCGCGTCATCTGCGGGGCGAACACGTACGAGTCGCCCAGGACCGACCCGGGGTCGCCGTCGGCGACGATCTCGCCCGCGCCGAGCATCACGACGCGCGTCGCGACCGCCGCCGCGAGCTCGACGTCGTGCGTGGCGACGATCGCGGCGAGGCCGTCCGCGGCGCGTGCGCGGAGGAACCGCACGAGCCGGGTCTTCGCGTCGGGATCGAGCCCGCGCGTGGGCTCGTCCAGCAGCAGGAGCGGCGCGTCGGTGGCCGCGGTCGCCGCGGTGGCGACCAGGAGGCGCTGGCCGGCGGAGAGATCCCGGGGATGGCGGTCGGCGAGCTCGGTGATGCCCAGCCGCTCGAGCCACGGATCGGCGGGGCCCGCGTCGCCCCGGGCGTGCAGCGTCGCGTCGACCTCGGCGCGCACGGAGTCCGTGAACAGGATCCGGTCGGGATCCTGCGGGCAGAGCGCGGCGTCGACGCCGGGCCGCGGCGTCCGCCCCCGGACCGTGACGGTGCCGGCCGCCGGCTCGCGGACCCCGGCGAGCGCGGCGAGCAGCGTCGACTTGCCGGCTCCGTTGCGTCCCATGACCGCGACGATCTCGCCCGCGTGCACGCGCAGGTCGACGATCGCGGAGCGCCGGGCGGCCGTCGTAGCGGACGGTGAGCCTCTCCGCCTCGGCCAGGAGCTCGCCGCCGCCGTTCGACGACGCTCCGTGGGCCGGGGGCGCCGCGAGCGGCCGCGAGCTCGCCGCCGTCCGCGCCGCGCGGACGGTCAGCGGCACCGGATCCCAGCCGATCAGCCGGCCGAGGCGAGCGACGGGTGGACCGACGCCCGAGCTCGCGGAGGACGCCGCTCGGATCGCCGGCGCGCACGCGGCCTCGATCGAACCCGAGCGCGAGGTCCACCCAGCCGGCCACGCGCTCGAGCCGATGCTCGGCGAGGACGACCGTCATGCCGTGGTCGTGCACGAGACGTTGGAGCGCGGCCATGACGTCCTCGGCCCCCTGCGGGTCGAGCTGCGACGTCGGCTCGTCCAGGATCAGGATGCGCGGCCCGGTGGCGAGCGCGGCGGCGATCGCCACGCGTTGCTGCTCGCCGCCGGAGATCGTCCGGACGGAGCGGTCCCGGAGCGCCGCGAGATCCAGCAGATCCAGCATCTCCTCCACGCGGCGGCGCATGTGCGCCGCGTCGACCCCGAGGTTCTCCATGCCGTAGGCGAGCTCGTCCTCCACCCGGTCGACGACGAAGGAGGCCGCCGGGATCCTGCGGCACGAACGCGACGACGTCCGCCAGGGCGCGCGGCGCGTGCTCGAGGGTGTCCCGACCGCCCGTCGTCACCCGGCCGGAGAACCGGCCCCCGGTGAAGTGCGGGACGAGGCCGTTGGCCGCGCGCAGGAAGGTGGACTTGCCCGCGCCGGTGGGCCCGGCCGCGAGCGCGAACGTCCCCTCCGGGAGCGCGACGTCGACGTCGGTGAGCGCCGGCCGCTCGGCGTCCGGATAGGTGAAGGACACCCCGTCGTAGCGGATCGCGTCGGCCGTCACGGCGCGCCGTCCGTCCGGAGCAACCCCGGGGTCGCGAGCAGGGCGATCGCGACGAGCAGCCGCGGATCGGCCTGCGGCCAGACGATCGGCGCCGTCGCCGGATGCAGTCCGCCCCAGCCGCCGATCGAGGCCGACAGGAACGTCGCGGCCGCGACCGACCGCCGTGGCGGCGACCGCGACCGCCGCGACCGACCACCGCTGGGGTCGGTACCGCGAACGGCGACCCCGGCCGTGGCCGCGTGCGTCCATCGACTCCGCGAGCGTCGAGGCCTCCTCCATCCCGCGTTCCAGGACGGGCACCGCGAGCGACGGCAGCGACCGCAGACCCGAGACGGGCAGGCCCCGCAGGCGTTGTGCCTCGCGGACGTCGCCGACGCTCGCGATCGTCCGCGGCGCGATCGACAGCGCGAGCGCGGCCGCGAGGGCGGGTTCGTGGAAGCGCCGCGGCGCCATGCGGACCAGCCCGAACGGATCGGTGACCGCGTTGAACGTGCCGAAGACCACGAGGATCGTGGCGAGCCGGAGCCCTTCGAGGAACGCGAACGCGATCGTCGCCGACGTCACCGCGCCGATCGACGGCACCACGGCGCCGAGGAACGCGAGCGAGGTCCGGAGCACGAGCGCCACGAGACCGGCGATCAGGAACACGCGGAACGACCGGTCCGAGGCCGTCGTCGCGCGGTTGCTCGCATGGACGAACCAGGAGACCGCGACCAGCAGGACGAGGTAGACGGGGTCGGTCGTCACGAACGCGACGAACCCGGCGCACGTCGCCCACACGATCCACGCGGCGGGATGGAGGGTCTGTGTCGGGCGCACGCTCACCGTTCCACGTCCTTCCGCCCGCGGGCCCTGACCAGGCCCGCGCCGACGAACACGATCGCCAGCGCCGCCGCGATCGGCACGCCGGGCGGGACGCCGCCGTTGGCGGGCGGCGTCGGCGGCGGTCCGGCCGCGACGATCTGCACCACCGGGCTGGACGAGGGGTCACCGGGCGTCGGTGTCGCCGTCCGTGCGCGCGGTGTCGGCGACGCGCCGGCCGACGGCGCGGCACGGCTCGGCGCGACCGAGGCCGCGCCGACGCTCGGCGGCGTGGTTGGTTGGCGCGGTCGGTCGCGCCGCCGGCGCGCAGATCGCGTCGATCCCGACGCGCGGGGGCATCGGGTGGGTCGCCGGCGAATCGCCCGTTCCCCAGGCCCAGCCCTCCACGTCACCGCTCCCGACGGTCGCCGAGGCGGCGCCGGTCGCTGCCCAGGTCCAGCCCTCCTGGCCCTCCTGGCCCGTTGGCCCCCGTGCCAGTACCCCCAGAAGCGCGGATAGTCGGCGAAGCAGTCGTCGCCTGCCGGGCCGACCCCTTGGAGCCGGCACACGGCCTGGCCGCCGAACCCGAGCCCGTACGTCAGGCCGTGCTGCGCGGCCGCCAGTTGGATCAGGTGGATGCCGGTCACGGTCGGGGCGTCCAGCGCCACGCAGTAGGCGGTCGAGTCGCGAACCCGTGTCCACCACCAGCGCCGCGTGCGGGCCGGTCGCGGCGGCGCACGCGGCCGCCCCGCCGCTGGCCGCGGGCATCGCCACGACCAGCAGCGCGGCGGCCACGAGGAGCGTGGCCGCGAGCCGACGGCGCATGCGCGTTACGTCGCGCAGGCCGACGGCGCGAAGTTCCCGCTGACGGTCCCGGTGACCGGCAGCGGCGCGCGGAGGAAGCCGAGGACCGCGCCGATCGTGCGCGCCGAGGTCGGGCCCCGTGCGCTTCCCCTTCTTCCACGAGTAGGCGACCGCGCCGCAGGGGTACTGCAGACGCCGGAGCGCCGCCACGCTGCCCACCGGCACGGTCATGCCGGCCGCCGCGTAGGCCTGGAGCACGAGCGCGGTCGAGTTCGCGTCGGTGGTCCGGAAGCCCCACGTGAAGCCCCAACCCCCGTGTGCGGGTCCGCGCGTGCGATCGCGCAGCCGGTCCAGGAACGCGAACGGATCGTGGCTCGGGCTCGTCAGTCCCTGCAACGCCATGATCGCGTACGCGGTCGTGTTCGAGTCCGAGCCGTAGAAGTCGTTCGGGTTCGATGGGTCGATGCAATGGCGGTTCTCGCTCGGACGATAGGGCCGGTCGTACTGCCAGCCGCCGTCGGGGCATTGCGCGTCGGCGAGCCACGTGGCCGCCTTCAGGTTCAACGCGACGCCGGCCGAGCGCAGCGCCAGGATCGCGAGCGCCTGATCGAGCACGGCGGCGGTGCCGAACCGCCCGTTCGGGCGGAACGTGTCGGTGATCTGGCTCAGCAGGTCCTTCCCGCCGAACGAGGTCGCATCCCCACCGGCCGCCTCGACCGCGAGCACGACCTTCGCCTGGAGGCCCACCGTGTCGACGTTGCCGCGCACGACCTGCCGCCGGAGGAACCCGAGCGCTTCCCGGAGCGGTGCCGCGCCGCGGCCGAGCGCCACGAGGTCGAGCACCGCGTCCGCCGTGCTGCCCACCGGGGAGAACCCGGCGAACGAGCCGTTCGCCGACTGCGAGGCAACGATGAAGCGACCGGCGGCGAAGGCCCGCTGCCGGTCGGCCTTGGGCGTGGCGGCGTGGACGGGTATCGCCCACGCGATCGAACAGACGAGGACGACGCTCATCGTCCTTCGGAGGATCCGGCCCATGATGCGCTCCTTCCCGGGCGTCCGCGCGCCCAACGGAACGGACGATCGAGGAGGCGGCGGCCGGGTCGGGCCGGTCGGCCGATCCCCCTTGCCTCGAGGGTTCGTTCAGCCGCTGCGCCGGAGAGGGCGGCCTGGCTCGCCCGTTGGGCTCACAGTTGCGGGACAGCGCCGGTTTCCAACCGGACTTCGCCTCCGCGGCGCGTGTGCGGACCGAACGATAGCAGTGTGCCCGTCGCGGCGCGCATGACGGGGGCGTAGGCTCCCCCGATGGACACCGCACACCCGTCCGCCTCCGCGGCGACCGTGACGGTCGTGATCGTCGGGAACGACGGATCGACCTCGAACGTCGCGACCGGGTCCGAGGACTTCGAGCCCGGCGAGCGCGGCGTGACGATCGGTCGTCGGTTCGTTCCCTGGCATCGCGTCGACCGCTTCTGGTGGGACCTCGCGCCGAAGGCGGTGGCCCCCGAGGAGCGCGCCGGGCCGCGGGTCCGGGTGGTGATCGACGACGGGTCGGCCTCCGGCGAGGAGATCACGGTGCCGACGGAGATGTTCGAGGTCGGTCAGGGAGCGGTCACGGTGGTGCTGCAGACGCCGATGGTCGACGATCCGCGCCGCGTCACCGTTCGCCGCCTCGGCATCCCGTGGCATCGCCTCCGCGAATACGAGCGCATCCCCGCCGGCCCCGAGGACCTGCGCACCGACCGCTGACGCTGAGGCTCAGCCGCGGCCGCCGTCCGGGCCTTCGTTGCGCAGGAACCGTTCGATCTCGGCGGCGAGCTCGTCGCCCGAAGGGATCTCCTCCTCGTTCGCGCGTTCCAGCTGGTGGAGGATCTCGCGCACGTCGTCGTCCCCCTCGACGGCGGCGTCGAGGCGCTCGCGTTGTTCCCGGGCGTCTTCCTCGAACGAGCCGGTCGGGACGTGGATGCCGAGGTGGCGGGCCAGGTGCTGCAACAGCGCGAGGGTGGCGCCCGCGTACGGCCCGCCGACGTAGTGCGGGACCTGCGCGTAGAACCCCACCGCGGGGATGCCCGCGCCGCTGACGGCGAGCTCGATCGCGGACAGGCAGGCGCTGGGCACGCGGAGCAATCCGGCCGGGCCCCGCATCTCCGACTCGTGGAGCAAGCCGTCGGCCGAGGCGGTCGCCATCACCGGCACGGCCCTCGTGTGCGGGACGGCGGCGGGGATCGCGCCGAGGCTGACCCACTCGACCACGCCGAGGCGCAGCGCCAGCTCGAGGATGTCCTCGCCCAGCTCCTTCCAGCGGAAGTCGGGTTCGGCGCCGTGCAGGACCAGGAGATCGCGCCCGTCGACGGCTCGCCGGTGCAGCTCGAGCGCCGGCCACACGAGCCGCGTGAGCACGCCGTCGATCACGTCGAGGGTCGGGCGCCGCGATCGGTAGTCGAAGAGCACGTCGCCGGTGAACGTCGCGATCAGCTCGCCGCCGCGCGCGAGGTGGTCCGCGGAGGCGCTCGCCGCGCCGGCGGCGTCGATCCAGCCGTCGAACGCCGCGATCAACACCGGGGCCGCGAGCCCTTCGGGCAGGTCCTCGAGCTGATAGAGGGTCACGCCGGCAGCATAGTCGGGGGGTCCCCGACGATGGCCGGCGGCTAGGCTTGCCGCCCGATGAACGCGGACGCGCCGGCGATCGAAGCTCGCTCCCTCTCGAAGCGCTACGGCGCGGTGGCGGCGGTCGATGCGCTCTCGTTCGCGGTTCCCCGCGGCAGCGTGACGGGGTTCCTCGGCCCGAACGGCGCGGGGAAGACCACGACGATGCGCCTCATGCTCGGTCTGGCCTCGCCCACGTCGGGCACGGCCACGATCCTCGGCGTCCCCTACGCGAAGCTCGACGAGCCGCTCCGGCGGGTCGGCGCGGCGCTCGAGATCACCGGGTTCCATCCGGGCCGGACCGCGCGCGATCACCTCCGGATCACGTGCCTCGAGGGAGGTCTCGCCGAGGAACGGGCCGACGCGGTGCTCGCGATGACCGGCATGGGCGGATCCGCGAGCGCGAAGGTCCGGACGTTCTCCTTCGGGATGCGGCAGCGGCTCGCGCTTGCGACCGCGCTGCTCGGCGAGCCGACCGTCCTGATCCTCGACGAGCCGGCGAACGGCCTCGACCCGGCGGGCGTGGCGTGGTTGCGCGAGTTCCTGCGCCGCTACGCGACGGCCGGCGGCGCGGTCCTGATGTCCAGCCACATCCTGGCCGAGGTGGCCGAGGTCGCCGACCGCGTGGTCGTGATCGATCGCGGCCGGCTCGTCACGCAGGGTTCGGTCGCCGAGCTCACCGCGGCCGCCGGCGAACGCGTGATCGCGCGCTCGCCCTCCGCCGCGGCGTTGCGGACGGCGCTCGAGCGCGCGGGCGCCGTGGTCGCGGAGGAGCCGAACGGCTCGCTCTCGATCCGGAACCTCTCGCCGGAACGGGTGGGCGAGGTCGCGGCCGCCGAGGGCCTCGTCCTGCACGAGCTCCGGGGGGAGACGTCCTCGCTCGAAGACGCGTTCCTCGCGCTCACCGGCGACGTGCCGCCGGAGCCGCCGGCACGCCCCGACGCGGAGGGGCCGTGATCCGGCTCGTCCGCGCCGAGCTGCTGAAGGTCCGGACGACCCGGCTGTGGCTCGGGTTGCTGATCGGCGCCGTCGCCCTCGACGCGGTCGGCGTGATCGCGACCCTCGCGATCGCCGGCACGGCGGAGGGAGCTCGCGCGAACATCCGTCCGATCACGACGGTCGAGGACGTGCAGTCGCTCGTGTGGGGAGGCGCGGTGTTCGGGCTGTTCACCGCCGTCCTCGCGGCGACGATGTCCACCGGGGAGTACCGCTACGGCACCGCCGCCGGCACGTACCTCGCGACGCCGTCGCGCGGTCGCGTGCTCGCCTCGAAGATGGAAGCCGCGATCCCGATCGGGTTCGTGGCCGGCCTCATCGGCGGCGGGCTGCCCGTCATCATCGCGGCGGCGTGGTTCGCCGTGAAGGGCGGCGGGTTGCCGTTCGGGGTCCCGGTGCTGACCGCGATCCTCGAGGTCGGTCTCCAGTGCACGTACGCCGCCGTCATCGCGGTCTGCGTCGGGGCGGCGCTGCGGAGCCAGGTGGTCGCGATCCTCGGGTTGCTGGGGTTCGGTCTGGTCGTCGAGCCGCTCGCGACCTCGCTGTTGCCCTCGCTGAAGCGGTGGGCGCCGTTCAGTGGAGCCCAGGGTGCGTTCGGCGCGCCCGATCCGCTGTTGTTCGGCCATCTCGCCGCGTTCGGGCTGATGCTGAGCTACGTGGCGGCCGTCTGGTACGTCGCGTACTGGATCGAAGGGCGTCGCGACGTGTGAGGCTCAGCCGCCGGTCGCGGCGTCGCAGTCCGCGCGGGTGGGTCGCTCGACCGTGACGAGGGCCTTCGTGAACGAGAGCGTTTGCTCGTTCTCGATCCCGAACGTCGTGAAGCGCATCGGGAACGACGCGATCTCGGTGCCGCTGCCGGCGGACAGATCCGTGAACAGGTCGCAGTTCAGGTAGGGGTTCACCACGTAGAGCACGAGCACGCCGACGCTGCCGCCCGACGGCAATGGCGTCGGGGTGAACGGAGCGGTCGCCCCGGTCTCGGTGGCCGTGCCGTCGCCGAGCCGGAGTGTCCACCGGGACGTACGGGACCTCGGGTTCCGGGTCGACGGTGCCGAGACCCTCGAGCGTCACGGTCGATCCCCCGGTGTTGTGCACCGTCGTCGCGACGTAGACCTGGCCGTTCGGCTCGAGCGTGATCTTCGGATCGATCGCGGTGCCGTGGTTCTGCAGCACATCGCTGAACGCGAGGTGGGCGTCGACGGCGTTCCCGAGCGCGAGCGGCTTCTGCGCTTTCGTGAAGAAGTAGAGGCCCGCGAAGATCAGCACCGCGAACACGAGCAGCGTGACGAGGATCCGCGTGAGGGTGCCGCCGTCCTGCGCCGACAGCCGCCGCATCGGATGAGCATAGGGGCTCGGTCGAGCCCATCGTGCGAGGTCAGGGGGCTTCGTCGATCTCCAGGAGCGCTCGCCGATCCGGCGCCTCGTCGATCCAGATCCGCAGCGTCGACCCCGCGTCGTCGGCCGTCGTGGCGATCGCGACGCCGTGGGTCCGCAGCGGGCCGTTCGGCTCGTCCGTCGCCGCGCGTCCATTCCTCGCACCGCGCGCCCTGGGTGTCGAACTCCTCGACGAGGTCCGACAGATCCAGCTCATCGGCGCACGCGACCCGTGCGAGCAGCGTCGGGATCCCGGAGCGCTCGACCACCTCCGGCGCCGGGAGCACCGGGTAGTCGACGTCGTCGATCGCGAGCTCGGCGAGCGTCGCGGGGATGACCCGCACCTCGTCGAGCCAGCGGAAGCCCGATGCCGGCGCGGGGATGCTCCGCAGGATCACGCGGTTCGTGGCGGTGCGCTCACCCCAGACGACCTCCGCCTTCGGCAGCGCGACGAGCACCAGGTCAGACGACGGCGTCATCGCCCGGTTCTCCCCGGTCGCGCTCGCGCTCGGCCAGGACGCTCTTCAACGTGGCCATCGCGTTCATCGCCGGCGGGAACCCGGCGATCGACGCGGTGAGCATGATCGCGTCGCGCAGCTCGTCTTCGCTGAGCCCCGCCTTCAGCGCGGCGCGGAGGTGCTGGGGGAGCTGCGAGGATCGCGCGAGGGCCGTGAGGGCGACGACCGCGCCGAGCTCGCGGTCGCGATCGGTGAGCGCCGGCCGCGTGTAGAGGTCGCCGTAGACGACCTCGACGATCTGCCGGCCCATGTCGCCGAGGCCCTCGACCGTGCGGAGCGCCTTCTCGTCGTGGACCTCCAGGAACCGCTCGCGCCCGCGCGCGTACCGCTCGTCGTCCATCGTCCGCACCTTATCGGAGCCGCACGCGCAGCCCCTCGAGACCGCGGATGATGTAGTTCGGCTTCCAGTGCGGCGCCTCGGTGAGCTCCATCCGCGGGAACCGCTCGAGCATCGAACGGAACGAGGTCTGGAGCTCGAGCCGTCCGAGCGGCGCGCCCAGGCAGAAGTGGATCCCGGCGCCGAACGTCAGGTGCGGGTTCGGCTCGCGCGTCAGGTCGAGCGCGTCCGGCTCGGCGAAGACCGCGGGATCGCGGTTCGCCGAGCCGAAGACGAGGCCGAGCTCGGCGCCGCGCGGGATCCGCACCGCCGTCCACCTCGACGTCCTCGAGGACCCACCGCTCGAAGAGCTGGAGCGGCGTGTCGAAGCGCAGCAGCTCCTCGACCGCCGTCGGGACCAGCCCGCGATCGGCGCGGAGGCGCTCCAGCTGCTCGGGATGGCGGAACAGCGTCCACCATCCGAGGAGCGTCGCGTTGACGGTCGCCTCGTGCCCGGCGTTCAGGAGCAGGACGACCGTTCCGACCAGCTCGTCCTCGGTGAGACGCTCGCCGTCGTCGACCACGGCCGCCAGCTCGGAGATCAGGTCCTCACCGGGCCGGCGCGCGCGCTCCCGGGCGAGGGCGCGGAGGTAGTCGGAGAACTCGATGCTCGCGCGGACGGCCTCGCGCTGCGACTCGACCGAGGGATGGAGCTCGTACATGCGGCAGATGTCCGCCGACCACGGCCGAAGGAGATGCCGCTCGTCCTGCGGCACCCCGAGCATCTCGGCGATCACGGTGACGGGCAGCGGCTCCGCGACGGTGGGGAGCAGATCGACGACGCCGGTGTCGTCGATCTGCGACAGCAGGCCGTCGACGATCGCCTGGACGCGCGGCCGCAGGCCCTCCACGTAGCCGGGCGTGAACGCCTTCGACACGAGCCGGCGCACGCGCGTGTGATCGGTCGCCTCCATGTCGAGGATGCCGGCGTTGATCAGCCGCCAGAACGGCTCGTGCCACCCGGGCGGCGCCGGCCGCCCCATCTCCTCGTGCGACGCGACGTGGAGGTACGTGCGTCCGAACCGGCGGTCGCGCAGCAGGGCGTTCACGTCGGCGTGCCGCGTGATGAGCCAGTGGTCCGTCGCCTCGTCGTAGCAGACCGGGCGGTCGCGGCGGAGCTCCGCGTACACCGGATACGGGTCGGCGACGAACGCCGGATCCTCGGGCGCGAAGCCGTCCCCGGCCTGGGGTGCGGCGGCGATCATCCGGGCGGCGTGCCGAACGAGCGGAACGGCTCGGGCTCGTAGGCGGACAGGAACCCGGCCCAGTCCGGCAGCGCGGCGTGGACCTCCTCGTCGTCCTTGACGAGCCACGCGAGGTGCCGGAACGCATGCTCGAGCACCTGCGCCACGTCGATCTGGGGCGGCGGTGCGAACGCGTCGCCCCGCGCCAGGTCGGCGCGCTCGACCGGTTCGTCGGCGAGGTTCTCGTTCGGATCGCCCTCCGGGGCTCGCACGACGGCCACGTACGTCAGCACGACGCGGCCCGACTCGAAGCGCCACGACGTGCTGTGCACCAGCAGCGGCGCGAGCCCGTAGCGGCGCGTTGCTTGCACCACAACCGTTCCGGGTTGCTGGTCCGGCCGCATGCCGAGGCGGAGCGAGCTCGCGTGGATCGGCCGGAGGTGCCGCGGCCCGTCCGCACCCAGGTAGACGAACAACGGCTCGATCGACTGGACGACGATGTCCGGCGCCCAGGAGACGTTCGACAGCGCCGGTTCGATCTCGACGAGGGGCGCGTGCTCGGCCGGTTGCACCGAGCGCTAGACCTCGATCGGGGTGGCGTTCGCCAGGATCTCCTCGCGCGTCTTCCGGATCCCGTGGTCCTCCCACGCGTGGCGCGTGAGCTGCTCCACGACCTCGTCGTCGGTCCCGCGGGCGCTCCAGCCGCACAGACAGGTGACTTCCTTCATCCCACAGACCCCCGTTCGCCGGGTTCGGGACGGAAGGGTACGCTTGAGGTCTTCCCGTGGAAACCCCAGGAGAGGTGGGTCCCGGTGCAGACAGAGGTGACGTTCCTCGGCGGCGACGTCGCGGAGTTCGACGACACCACCGAGGTGAAGCTCACCGCCTACGGCGTCGAGGTCTTCCAACGCGAGAACGACGAGCAGGTCCGCGTGCTGTTCCCGTGGGCGCGCATCGAGAAGGTGACGCAGCGCGGGTCGAACGTCACGGCGATCTACACGTATTCGTGACGCCGGCCGGCGGCGGGATGCTTGACTTCAAGCGAACTTGAAGTCGTACCGTCGCGCGGATGGACACACGGCTGGGTATCGAGGACGTCCGTGCGTCGCTGGCGCGGATGACCGGCGACGAGAAGCACGACGAGAGCAGCACCTCGACGCTGGACGCGCTGTGGGTGCTCTACGACCGCGTGCTGCACGTGGATCCGGCGAACCCGACGGATCCCGACCGCGATCGCTTCATCCTGAGCAAGGGCCATGGGCCGGCCGCGTTCTACGCGGTGCTGGCCGCGAAAGGCTTCTTCCCGGAACACGAGCTGGACGGCTTCCTGACCTGGGGGAGCGGCCTGGGCTCGCATCCGGACCGGCGGCAGGTGCCGGGCGTCGAGGCCTCGACGGGCTCGCTCGGTCATGGCCTGCCCCTCGCGGTCGGCGTCGCGCTCGCGCTGCGGGCGAAGGGCCGGACCGACCGTCGCGTCGTGGTGCTGTGCGGCGACGCCGAGCTGAACGAGGGCTCGAACTGGGAGGCGATCCTGCTGGCTCCCCACCTCCGCCTGGACGCCCTCACGCTCCTCGTGATCGACAACCACAGCTCGTCGATCGAGATGGGCCCGTGGGAGGAGCGGCTCGGCGCGTTCGGGTGGGACGTGGCCGTGGTCGGCGGGCACGATCGTGCGGCGCTCGCCGAGGCGCTCTCGCGCCGGCCCGGCGGGCCGAACGCCGTCGTCGCCGACATCCCGGAGGGCGAGTGGTGATGGACATGCGGACGCAGCTGGCGGCGACCGCGACCGATCTGCTCGAGCGCGATCCCCGGACGGCCGTCGTGCTCGCCGAGATCAGCGTCGATCGGTTCGAACGCGCCTTCACCGTCGCGCCGACCCGCGTGATCAACGTCGGGATCATGGAGCAGACGCTGATCGGCGTGTCGGCCGGCTTCGCGATGGAGGGGTTCCACGTGATCGCGCACACGATCGCGCCGTTCCTGGTGGAGCGACCCTACGAGCAGGTGAAGCTCGACTTCGGCTACCAGGGGCTGGGCGGCACGCTCGCGAGCGTCGGCGCGCCCTACGACTACGGCACCGAGGGCGGCACGCACCACGCCCCCGGCGACGTGCAGGCGATGCTGACGATCCCGGGCGCCGAGGTGCTGGTGCCGGGCAGCGCCGCCGAGCTCGACGTGCTGCTGCGCGGCACGTACGCGAACGGCCGCCTCACGTACCTGCGCGCGAGCGGCGCCCAGAACGACCGGTCGTTCGACGTCGCGCCCGGCCGGATCGAGGTGCTCCGGCGCGGGTCGCTCGCCACGGTGGTCGTGGTGGGTCCGTTGCTGAGCCGGACGCTGCAGGCCTGCGACGGCCTCGACGTCTCGGTCGTCTACGCCACGAGCGTGCGTCCGTTCGACGCCGACGGTCTGGCGGCCGTGGTGGGCGAGGACCCGCTGGTGATCGCCGTGGAGCCGTTCTACGAGGGAACGCTGACGCCGGCGCTCGCGGAGGCGCTCCGGCACGTGCCGTCGCGCTTCGCGTCGGTCGGCGTGCCGCGCCGGTTCATCACGGCGTACGGGACGCCGGCGGAACACGATCGCGAGCTGGAGATGGATGTGACGGGGATCCGTCGCCGGATCGTCGCCGCGCTGGAGGGCTGATCACTGCGGGCCGCGCGCCCGCTCCTCGTCGGCGCGGCGGAACCGCTCCTCGGCTGCCGCGTGGTCGCCCCGGCGCTGCGAGACCATCGCGAGCTCGCGCCAGGTCCAGCTGGCCAGCTGCCGTTCGCCGAGCTCCTCGGACATCCGCGTGGTCCGGCGCAGGTCCTCCTCGGCCTCGTCGAGCTGGCCCAGCTCGCGCTTGGCGACGCCGCGCTCCGCGAGCGCGTCGGCCAGCTCCCAGCGCGCGCCGAGCTCGGTGAAGATGCCGATCGCCCGGTCGAGGTCGGGCAGCGCCTCGGCGAACTCCTTCCGCTCCTCGTGCAGCCGCGCGTGCTGCGTGATCGCGACGGCGACGCTGAAGCGGTCGCCGGTCTCCTCGGCCAGCTGCTGCGCCTCGCCGGATCAACGGGCGTGGCCTCGTCCAGGTCGTTGAGGTTGTTGGCGTTGATCGACAACGAGGTGAGCGCGCGCACCTCCGCCCAATGGTCCCCGTGCTCCCGGGCGATCTGGAGCGCGCGCCGCCACACCGCGTCGGCGTCCTCGGGCTTGTTCCTGGTCCACGGGACCCACCCGACGAACAGGAGCGTGCGCGCCAGCGCCCACGGCTCGCCGAGCCACTCGGCCGCGGCGAGGGCGTCGTTCGAGCAGGTCCTCCGCCCGCGGCATGTCCGCCTCGACGTTGATCGCGATGTCGCCGCGGAACCGGAGCGCGTGCGCGAGCGTCCAGTCGTCGCCGAGCTCGCTGCCGAGGACGATGGCCCGGTCGAGCGCGCCGATCGCCGCCGGATACTCGCCGAGCCAGTAGTGCGCCTCGCCGACGCCGGCCAGCACCCGCGCCTCGCGCAGCCGCTCGCCGTCGTGCCCGAGCGCGAGCGCGCGGTCGTAGTAGTCGATCGCGGACCGGCTCTCCATGCGGCGTCTGGCCCGGTCGCCGGCCTTATCGAGCGCGTCGGCCGCGCGTTCCGGCACGCGCCGGTCGGTGGGATCGATGTCCTGCGCCGCCCTCGCCGCAGCCTCCAGATGTTCTGCGGCCCAGGCCTGATGGCCGCTCTCCTCGAGGCTTTCGGCGATCCGCTCGTGCAGGGTGGCCCGCAGTCGCTTCGGCAGGCTGGCGTACGCGACGTCGCGGAGCGTGTCGTTGCGGAAGCGCCACGTGGGTGGGCCCGAGCTGCCGCTCGTCGCGCACGACGATCTCGGCGTCGACCAGCTCGCCCATCCCCTCGACGCCGCATTCGGCGACGAGCGCCGCCTCGTCGAGGTCGAACGAGTACATGTAGACGGACAGCCGGCGCGCGACGTCGCGGAGCGTCGCCGGCAGCGCGTCGAGCCGGGCCGCGATCATCGCCTGCACCGTCGGCGGCAGGATCGGGGTGGCGCTCGCGGGCTCGCCCCGCTCGTGGACCCGGATGAGTGCGCCGGTCGATTCCACGATGAAGAACGGGTTGCCGCCGGCACGCGCCGCGACGGCCGCGGCCTCGTCTTCGGAGATCCGCGCACCGCCGGCCTGGCGTGCCAGACCGACGGCCTCGTGGTTCCCCAAGGACTCCAGGCGCAGGAGCAGGTGGTTCGCCGCACGGGAACCCCAGCCGCTCCGCTCGTCCAAGAGCTGCGGCCGGGCGGCGGCCAGGACGAAGGCCGGACACGCGCCGTCGCGGCGGCGCGCCGCGACGCGTTCGATGAGGTCGAGCATCGGCGGGCGGAGCGTGTGGACGTCCTCGAACATCAGCGTGACGGGCTGCTCGGCCGCGAGCGCGTCGACGAGCGCCGTGAAGCCCTGGAGGACCTCGTCGATGAAGGCCGATTCCTCGCGCCGGTCCTCACCGAGCCCGAGCAGGAGCGCGAGCCGCTCGACGGTCCGTTCCCGTTCGGCATCGTCGCCGGCGCCGTCGAGGAGCTCGGTCAGCCGGCGACGCGCCTTCTCCGGCGGATCGCCGTCGTCGATGCCGGCCGCGTCGCGCACCATCGAGGCGATCGGCGCGAACGTGGCCGAGTCGCTGATCGAACGAGCTCCGGCCCACGAGCGTGAGGACCCCCGGGTCCACGCCGGCGCCGAACTCGTCGAGCAGCCGGGACTTGCCGATGCCGGGCTCGCCGACGACGGTGAAGAGCATCGGCGTGCCCGTGGCCTGTACGCCGCGCGAACGACTGCCGCAGCAGCGCGAGCTCGTCGGCCCGTCCGACGAACGGGATCGTGCGCCGCGCCGACCGGGTCGTGAGGCCCTGTACCGGGAACGCCGTCAGCTCGGTGTCGAACCCCTTGGCCGGAACGGTCCGCGCCTCCGCGAAGGACACCGACGTCTCCGTGAGCGCGCGCGCGAGCTCGCCGACGAGCACCTCGCCCGGCGCGGCCGCGGCCTGCAGGCGCGCCGCCGCGTTGACGACGGGCCCGGTGATCAGGAGCTGCGACGAAGGGCCCATCCCGGTCGCGGCCTCGCCCGATTCGACGCCGACGTGGACCTCGAGCGGCCGGTCGAGTCCGAGCTCCTGGCTGAGCCGCCGGAGCCTTCCGCGGATCGCGAGCCCGGCTCGCACCGCGCGGACCGCGTCGTCCTCGTGCGTCTGGGGCAGGCCGAAGACGGCCATGACCGCGTCGCCGATGAACTTCTCCGGTTGGCCGCGCAGCGCGTAGAGCTCCTCGGACGTCGCGTCGTAGAAGCGCCCGAGGACCTCGCGGGCGCGCTCGGGATCGAGCCGGCGCGCGAGCCCGGTGGAGTCCACCAGGTCGGCGAACAGCACCGTGACCATCCTGCGCTCCTCGGTCGGCAGGGTCGTGCCGAGCGGCGAGCCGCAGTTCGGACAGAACTGCGCCCCCTCCGGAGCGTCGGCGCCGCAGACCGAGCACGTCATCGCACCAAAGGATAGGCCGCCGAGGTGACGCTCCCGAGGCCCTCCGGGGCCTCAGCGACGTCGCGCTTCGACGTCGCGCTTCAGCCGCGCGAGCCGGTCGTCCCAGCCCGCACCGACGTCGACCATCCACCCCATCGCGTCGGCGAGCGGCCCCGGCGTCAGCTCGTACCGCCGCCCGCGCACCTCGCCGTGACCGGTCACGAGGCCCGCTTCCTGGAGCGTGGCGAGATGCTTCGTGACCGCCTGCCGGGAGACCGGGAGTTGTGCCGAGAGCTGCGCGAGCGTCGCCGGCCCGGAGCGGGAGAGCGTCGCCATCAGCGTGCGTCGCGTCGGATCCGCGAGCGCCTCGAACACGGCATCGGGTTCGGCCATCCGGTTGCTCCTACGCGCTCCGGGAGACGGCGCGGACCGCCGGCGTCTCGACGATCCGGACCCGCGTGCCGCCCGGCACGGCCGCGAGCTCGATCGCGACCGTCGACATCTCGCCGATCTGGCTGCCGAAGCCCGTGCCGCGGTGTCGTCGCCAGCGCCAGCGCAGCACCCGGAACGGCTCGACCTCTTCGACCGTGCCGCGCCGTTCGGTGCCGTCGGCGAACCGGAAACGCACGGCCTCGCCGACGGCGGGCACGAGCCATGCGTCGGCGCCGAACCACGCGGACAGCGCGGCGGGATCGACCATGAACCCCCAGACGTCGGCCGGCGGCGCCTCGATCGTCTCCTCGTGGATCTCGGATCGCATCGGTCGGCTCTCCGATCTGCTCTGGGCAACCCGCACGGTTGCCGTTGCCGCTTCCGTGCGCTAGCTTCGGCAACTGCAGGGTTGCCATCGTACCCGAGGAGGCGTTCATGCGCAGCGTTCCCACCGTGCTCGAGCCGTCGGCCACCGGCGAGCGGGCATCGGACATCTACTCGCGGCTCCTCCGCGAACGCGTCGTGTTCCTGAGCGGCGAGATGGACGACGAGCTGGCCAACGTCGTGATCGCGCAGCTGCTGTTCCTCGAGGCCGACGACGCCGAGCGTGACGTCTCGCTCTACGTGAACTCACCGGGCGGGGATATGACCGCGCTGTTCGCGATCTACGACACGATGCAGGCGATCCGCCCCGACGTCGCGACGTGGTGCATCGGCCAGGCCGCCAGCGCCGCGGCGGTCCTGCTCGCGTCCGGCGCGGCGGGCAAGCGCCACGCGATGCCGAACGCGCGCGTGCTGCTGCACCAGCCGTGGGGCAGCACCGGTCAGGGGCAGTCGATCGACATCAAGATCCGGGCCGAGGAGATGGTCCGCCAGCGTCGGTTGATGGAGGAGATCCTGGCGAAGCACACCGGGCAGACGATCGAACGGATCCACGAGGACCTCGATCGCGACTTCATCCTCGGCCCGGACGAAGCCAAGGCCTACGGCGCGATCGACCACGTCGGCTGAGCAGCGAGCGCTCTACCGCGGGAAGACGATGTAGGCGATCGCCCGAGGACCGCGATCGCCAGCGCGACCCAACAGCCATCGCGCACCGTCTTCATGCGTTCGCGCCGTCGCTCGATCGCTCCGTCGATGCTCGCGTCCGACGTTGCTCCGGTCGGGCCGGAACGCGACGATCCCGACCACCGCGACAGCCGCGATCGCGCCGAAGAGCACGAACGGGAAGATCTCGACCGACACCGATCGAGCCTAGCCCGCGCGCGGCGGGTACCATCGGAGGATGTCCGCAGGATCGCCCCTACATCGCGGAGAACGCGCGCGAGCTCGAACGGATGCGCCGGATCGTCGACGGGCTGGACGACGAGACGCTCGAGTCCCCCGTGAACGAGTATTGGACCGTCGCCGGCGTGCTCGGCCACATCGCGTTCTGGGACGCGCGGATCCTCTCGCTGGCCGGCAAGCTCGATCGCGGCGAGCCGTTCGCGCCGACGGACACCGACCCCGAGGACGTCGACTGGATCAACGACGCGTCGCGTCCGCTGATCCACGCGGTCCCCGCGCGGGAGCTCGCGGCGCTCTCGGTGGGGATCGCCGAGGAGACCGACGCATTGGTCGCGACGCTCCCGCCCGATCGGTTGTGGCCGTTCGATCCCGGACGAGCCCGCTGTACGCCGTGCGCGCCGAGCATCGCGGCGAACACCTGGACGAGATCGAGGCGGCGCTCCGGTCACGCGCCTGAGGGTCCGCGGCGAGCGACGAACACGAATCTCGGTGCCGGCGCCGCCGACGGGTTCCCCGTTGAACCCGCCTGCGAGCGATTCCAGCTCGAGCCCGGCGACGTCGATCAAGCCGAGCCACTCGTTCTTCGTCGCCCACCAGATCGAGCTG
>CAWFNS010000005.1:0-165944 GCA_963817235.1 uncultured Actinomycetes bacterium | reverse complement strand
ATCGGGCGGCCCCGGACATGGGCGCGATGGTATCGCCGCCGCCGTTCTTGGGATCGTTTCGGCGAACGACCCGATCCCTCGGGCCGAAGGACCCTATCCGGCCCGTGCGCAACAGATATCGTGAAGTGGTCCGGGTGCCGGACCGAGGCCGTTCGCAGTGGCCCGGATCGGCTCCGGGCAGCGCCTTCGCTCTCGGAGGAAGCGCGAGGGTTGGCCAGAACCGTATGAATGGGTGCGGCCGATCGACGGTCGAGGATGAGACCGTTCCGGTCTCGGGGGAGATGGCGGTGAGGAACAGCCGATCGATGGCGGAGGCCCTCAAAGGGCCTGAGGAAAGGGAGGACCATCCATGAACAGGTCGTTCAAGACCGTCGCGGCCGCGGCCGTCGTCCTGGTGCTTGGGGCGGGGCTCGGGGCCTGTAGCAAGTCGTCGAGTTCCAGTTCGACGCCGGCGGGGACCGGGTCAGTCACGGTGCCCGCGATCGCCGCGGGTGACTTCACGGCCGACTTCGCCGTGATGGATCAGCTCAAGAGCCTCGCATCGTCGGGCACCGGCCTCGTCGGTGTCCTGCTTCCCGACACGACGACGTCGACGCGGTACGTCCAGTACGACGCGCCGTTCCTGAAGAAGGCGTTCGAGGCCGCGGGCCTGACGTCGGACCAGTTCAAGATCGACAACGCCCAGGGCAGCGCCCAGACGATGCAGACGCAGGCCGAGGCCGACATCAACGCCGGCGCGACCGTCTTGTTGATCGATGCGATCGATTCGGCGAGCGGCGCGGCGATCGAGCAGAACGCCGCGGCGAAGGGCGTCAAGGTGATCGACTACGACCGGTTGACGCTGGGCGGTCCTGCGGATCGGTATTACGTCAGCTTCAACAACGTCCAGGTCGGCGGGTTGATCGGGAAGGGCCTCGTGGACTGCATCTCCGCCTGGAACGTGAAGAACCCGAACATCCTGGTCATGGATGGGGCGGCCACGGACAACAACGCGAAACTCTTCGCGACAGGGCTACCTCGCCGTCCTGACGCCGCACTTCGCCGACAAGTCGTACGTGAAAGTGGGCGAGCCCGCCGGCACGTGGACCGCGGACGTGGCCGCGACGACGTTCCAACAGCAGTACACGGCGCACCCGAACATCAACGCGTTGATCACGCCGAACGACGATAACGCGGCCGCCGTGATCGCGGTGATCCAGGGCCTGAAGATCCCGGCGAACACGTTCCCGACCACCGGTCAGGACGCGTCGACGGCGGGACTGCAGGACATCCTGAAGGGGTACCAGTGTGGGACGGTCTACAAGCCGGTCTACGCGGAGGCACAGGCCGCCGCAGCGCTGGCCCTGTACCTGCGGGCCGGCCAGACGCCGCCCTCGTCGCTGGTCAATGACACGACGACCGACACCACGCTGAGCAAGGAGATCGCGTCGGTCTACACGACGCCGGTCTGGGTGACCACGACGAACATGGCCGACACCGTGGTGAAGGACTCGAACACCACGGGCGTGGGTCCGACGGCCACGGACATCTGCACCAGTGGCCTTCAGAGCGCCTGCACGAAGGCAGGCATAAGCTAGGCGCAGGAGCACGGGATCGGGCCGCACCCGCGGATCGGGTGCGGCCCGATCGCCGTCGTACGGAGGGGGTCGTCACGGGAACCGTCACCGACGTCGGATCGGGACCGCCTCCGGGTCCACCGGCCAACGCCGCCGAGCCGCTCGTCCAGCTCCGGGGTGTCACGAAGCGGTTCGGCCCCGTCCAGGCCCTGACGGCCGTCGATCTCGACATCCCGGCTGGGCAGGTCACCGCGCTGGCAGGAGACAACGGCGCGGGCAAGTCCGTGCTGATCAAATGCATCGCCGGCATCCACGCGCCCGAAGATGGGCAGATCTCGTGGGAAGGCAAGCCGGTGCACCTGCGGACCCCGCGCGACTCCGCCGCGCTCGGGATCGAGACCGTCTATCAGGACCTGGCGCTGTGCGACAACCTGGACATCGTGCAGAACATGTTCCTCGGCCGCGAGCGGCTGCGACACCGCATCCTCGACGAGGAGGACATGGAGACCGCCGCGCGGGAGACGCTTTCGAGCCTCCGGGTGACGACCGTCCGGTCGATCCGCCAACCGGTCGCGTCGCTGTCCGGCGGGCAGCGGCAGTCGGTGGCGATCGCGAAAGCGGTCCTCTGGGACGCGAAGCTCGTGATCATGGACGAGCCCACCGCCGCGCTCGGCGTGACGCAGACGGCGCAGGTGCTCGAGTTGGTCCGGCGCCTCGCGGATCGCGGCCACGCGGTGCTGCTCGTCTCCCACAACCTCAACGACGTCTTCCAGGTCGCCGACCGGATCGCGGTGTTGTACCTCGGCCACATGGTCGCCGTCCGTCCAGCCGCCGAGATGGATCGTCAGATCGTCGTCGATCTGATGACCAGCGGCGCGTCGACGCGCTCGGCGCCGGCCGGCGGGGGGGCCAGCTGATGGCGAAGGTCGACGAGCCGGCTCCGGGCGTCTCGCCGGCGGAGGAGGAGTCAGCGGAAGCCGCCGAGGAGTCGGCGGAGCTGGCGGTTCCGCCGGAGCTGGTCTCCGGTTCGATCTCGGAGTACCTGCGGGCGTCCTTCGTTAGGATCCGCGCCGGGAACACGGGCATCCTCCCGGTGGTCGGCGGGCTGCTCTTGGTCTCGATCATCTTCCAATCGCTCAACTCGCACTTCCTGACGGCGGCGAACCTCGTGAACCTGCTCGTGCAGGCCGCGGTCTTCAGCGTCCTGGCGATGGGCGAGGTTTACGCGTTGCTGCTCGGCGAGATCGACCTGTCGATCGGGTTCGTCGCCGGTCTCGGCGGCACGGTGCTGGTCGAGCTCCTGAAGCCCTCGGGGGCCGACTGGCCTTGGTGGGCGGCGATCGCTGCGGCGCTCGTGGTGTGTGCGCTGATCGGACTGCTCCAGGGCTCGTTGATCACGCGGATCGGGTTGCCCTCGTTCATCGTGACCCTCGCCGGGCTCCTGTTCTGGCAGGGCGTGATGCTGAGGATCCTCGGCAACGGCGGCTCCATCCTCATCAACGACAAGATCGTGAACGACATCGCGAGCGGGAACCTCACACCGCTCGCCAGCTGGATCGTGATGCTCGTCGTCGTCGGGCTGTTCGCGGTGATGACCTGGCGACGCGAGGCGCGCCGTCGCGCGGCCGGTCTGGTGGCGCCCCCTCCCGGCTTCACGGTGGTGAAGATCGTCGCCGTCCTGATCGGTGGCGTGGCGCTGGTGCTGCTGTGCAACGCCGATCGCGGACGGCTCGTCCCGATCCGCGGCGTGCCGTGGGTCGTGCTGCTGGTCTTCGGCCTGCTGGCGGTATGGACGTTCGTCCTCGGTCGCACGCGGTTCGGACGCTACGTCTACGCGATCGGGGGCAACGCCGAGGCCGCGCGCCGCGCCGGTGTGAACCTGGCTCGCATCCGCACGCTGGCCTTCGTGCTGTGCTCGCTCACGGCGGGGATCGCCGGGGTCGATCTACGTGTCGAGGCTCCGCTCGATCTCGACGTCGGTCGACGGCGGCACGCTCGTGCTCTACGCCGTCGCGGCCGCCGTGATCGGCGGCACGAGCCTGTTCGGCGGCCGCGGCAAGGCGGTTAGTGGCGTCCTCGGCGGCATCGTGATCGCGGCGATCGACAACGGGATGGGACTGCTCGGCTTCGACGCGTCCACGAAGTACATGGTGACGGCCATCGTCCTGTTGGCGGCCGTCACGATCGACGCGGTCGCGCGGCGGGGTCGCGTCGCCGGCCGCTGAGCTACGACGTGATCGTGAAGTCCGCGCTGGCGAGCTTGACGTAGTCGTCGTCCCGCAGCAGCCACACGCTGTACTTCCCCGGCTTCAGCGGCCACGTGCCCTCGGCGGCGGCGTCGACCGTGCCGGTGCCCTGGACCGTCGCTTCGGTGTAGATGTAGTCGAGGTACGACCCGATGTCGGCGTTGCGCCGGTAGACGCCGATCCAGTCCCACCGGTTGCCGGGAGCCCAGTTCCACGTGACGTCGATCGGCTCGCCGACCCCGTAGGCATGCTTCCCCGTCGCGAGCACCGGCTCGCTGGTCGGGGTCCGCCACCCAGAGCTGCGTCGTGGCCAGTCGCTGCCCGCCCGCGTCGAGCAGCACCGCGTCGTACGCGCCGGCCGTCCAGCCGTTCGCGGGCTGCACCTCGACGGCGCCGTCGGTCCCCGTGGTCGAGGCGTCGGCGACCGACGCCGTCGCGGGGTCCCCCCCTGTCGGGACGACCACGATGTGCTCGCCCGCGGCGCCCGGCGCGTGGTACCGCACGAGCGCCGTGTCCCCGGTCGTGATCAGCCGCCGATCGGCGGAGACGAGCACGGGCGGCACGGCCGGGGTGACCTCGAACGTCGTGACCTCACCGCGATGATCGGTCGGCCACGGCGACACGACGATGTCGACGCCCGGCACGCCGCCTTCACCGACGATCTTGCTCTCGATCGGCGTCGCCGGCCCCCCGTCGTAGATGAAGTCGATCCGGTCGCGCGGGTCGCCGTGGCGGTACGGGTTGTAGCCGGCGACGAACGGCCGGTTCGCCGGCCAGGTCAGTCCGGGATCCTTCACCGGATCGGGGAACAGCTGGCGGTACGAGTCGCGGAAGCCCGCCGCCTCGACCGCCTCACCCACCGGCCAGTCCACGGGGAACCGTCCCGGTTGATCGCGGAGCGCAGCGGCGGTCCAGTCCAGGTGCGACGGCGTGTTGAAGTCGCCCATGATGAACGACGGCACGCCGGCGGTCGGCGAGCGGCGCCAGGTCCTCGATCGCCGGCTTCACCGCCGGGACGCGGAGCGTTTCCTCGACGTGCAGGATCTTGTCCAGCGGCATCCCGTTGCGCACGTGGTCCGGTCCGTAGCTCCACGACGGCAGGTGCTCGTTCGCGATGGCCACGACGCGTCCGGGCGCGACCTCCACGTAGGTGTACTGGCTGCCGTCCGCCGGGCGCAGCAGCGGGAACCGCGAAACGATCTGCGTCCGCTCGTCGTAGTAGTCCCAGCCCAGGGCTTTCGCGATCTTCGGCATCGTCGCGTAGCCCTCCTCGATCCCGACCACGTCGGCGCCCGAGGCCCGGATCGCCTTCGGCACGCTGGCGAAAGTCCACCTGCGTGCCGCCGTATTCGATGTTGAACTCCATCAGCTTGAAGCGGACCGGCGCGCCGGAGCCCGGGGAGGGCTGGGACAGGGGTGTCACGGAGGTGCTCGCGGCCGAACCCGAGTCGGCGCTCGAACCGGTGCACCCGACGGCGATCGTCGCCGCGACCAGGACGGATACCGTGACGCGCCACGTCGTCGTCAGGGGGCGGGATGAGCCTCGGATGCGCACGCGCGCACGATACCCGAGCGACGGAAAGGCGAGTGTTTCGCCGTTCCCTCTCTGGGGTGCGGCTCAGGTCTCGGGGTTGTCGGCCGGTTCGGTCGCGGGCTCGGGGCGCTTCGGCGTGAGGTCCTCGAGCGGGGGTTGCACCGAGGGCAGCACTCGCCGATGGGCGCCGCGCACCCGGAGAAGCCGCACCGTTCGCACCGGATCATCGTCCACAGGGCCATCTCGAACCTCCTCCCCATCCATCTCGGCACGTACCGCAGATGCCGTAGGAGTCGAAGGGCGCGGAGTCGGATCCGTGGTGGCCTACGTGGGGATGGCCACTCCTGGCTACCCAGCCGGGAGCGGCCTCAGTGAGGCCTTGCGATGCAGCGGAACCCGAGGTGCGAGGTCGACGTGTCGATCGCCTGCGGCATCCGCGCCGCGGGGCGGTAGCGCCGGCAGTAGTTCGGGGCGCAGAGGTGGGAGCCGCCCTTCATCACCTTCCGTGGGATCCGCTGCGCCGGGCGCGTTCGGGTCGACGCTGGCGTCGCGATCGCCGCCGCGCGGGTTGCGTGACGGTGCAGCACGCGTCCTCGATCCGGCCGTGCTCCCGGTACCAGTCCGTCGTCCATTCCCAGACGTTGCCCGCCATGTCGAACAGGCCGTACCCGTTGGCCGGGAACGAGCCGACCGGCGCGGTGCCGTCGAAGCCGTCCAGCTCGAGGTTCTCGTTCGGGAACTCGCCCTGCCAGGAGTTCGCCATCCACCGGCCGTCCGGGTTGAGCTCGTCGCCCCACGTGAACTCCGCGCCCTCGAGACCGCCGCGGGCCGCGAACTCCCACTCGGCCTCGGTCGGCAGGTCCGTGCCGGACCACGCGGCGAACGCCTCGACGTCCTCGTACGCCACGTGCACGACCGGATGCTTCGCCTTGCCGCGGAGCGTGCTGCCGGGTCCCTGCGGGTGCCGCCAGTCCGCGCCGGGGATCCAGCCCCACCACTCGTAGTGGTTCTGCAGGCTCACCGGCCGGCCCGGCCGGACGAACACGGACGACCCGGGCACCAACAGCGACGGGTCGGCGTCGGGGTACTCCGCGGGGTCGGGGGCCCGTTCGGCCAGCGTGACGTGGCCGGTCGCCCGCACGAAGTCGCGGAAGCGCTCGTTCGTCACCTGGACGCGATCGATCCAGAAGCCGTCGACCTCGACCTCGTGCGCCGGGGCCTCCTCCGGATAGTGGTCGTTCGATCCCATCAGGAACGTGCCGCCGGCGATCCACACCATCTCGGGATGGGGCGGGTCCGTCGCCGGTGCGCCCGCGCCACGCTGGTCCTCGAGCCGCTCGGCCATCGCGGGGAGTCTACGGCGGGCCTCTCCGTAACGGAACCGCACGGGTCGCGTACCGTCCAGGGGAGCGCATGACACGAGCCGAGGCAGACATCGAGCCGACGATCGCCCCCGCGACCGAGCCACGTCGATGGGGCGTCGGCGCGCTGGTCGGGCTCCTGTCGGGCGCGGTCGCGCTCGGGGTCGCGCAGCTGGCGGCCGGGCTCTTCGGGGGCGCGTCCTCGCCGATGATCGCGGTCGGCGGCGTGGCGATCGACGCGACGCCGCCCTGGTTGAAGGACTTCGCGATCCGCGAGTTCGGGGCGAACGACAAGCGCGCGCTGCTGATCGGCATCGGCACGATCCTGGCCATCGCCGCGGCCGTCCTGGGCGCCGCCTCGGTCCGACGGCCGTGGATCGGTGCGATCGGGATCATCGCGTTCGGGCTGATCGGAGCGCTGGCCTCGATCTCGCGTCCGGCGAACGGGCCGGCCGACGCGATCCCCTCGGTGATCGGGACGCTTGGCCGGCCTGGTCGCCTACGTCCGGTTGCGCGCCGCCGCCGGTCTCGAGCCGGTGCGATGGGCGACGCCGGAGACGGCCACGAGCACCGGCCCGTCCGCGCCGCCGCCGCCCGGCTTCGACCGCCGGCGATTCCTGCGGACGGGGGCCGCGGCCGCCGGTCTGGCCGCCGTCTCCGGGTTCGTCGGGCAGTACCTGGTGCGGCGCTCGGACGCGAGCGCGTCGCGCGCGGCCGTCCGTATCCCGAAGCCGGCCGACGTGGCGCCGCCGCCGCCCGCCGGCGCCGACCTCCACGTGCCGGGCCTGGGACCGTTCCTGACGCCGAACGACCGCTTCTACCGGGTGGACACCGCGCTGTTCGTCCCGGCCGTCGACGCGGCGGGCTGGCAGCTGCACATCCACGGCGCGGTCGAGCACGAGATGACGATCGACTTCGCGCAGCTCCTCGCGCGGCCGCTGATCGAACGCGACATCACGCTCACGTGCGTGTCGAACCCGGTCGGGGGGCCGTACATCGGCAACGCGCGCTGGATCGGGGCGCCGCTGAAGGACCTGCTGGACGAGGCCGGCGTGCGCCCGGGCGCGTCGCAGATCGTGTCCCGCTCGGCCGACGGGTTCACCGTCGGCACGCCGACGAGGATCGCGCTGGACGGGCGTGACGCGATGCTCGCGGTCGCGATGAACGGTGAGCCGCTCCCGCTCGCCCACGGCTTCCCGGTGCGGATGATCGTGCCGGGCCTCTACGGCTACGTCTCGGCCACGAAGTGGCTCGTCGACATCGAGCTCACGACGTTCGAGGCCTTCGATGCGTACTGGGTGCGGCGCGGGTGGTCGCAGCAGGCGCCGATCAAGACCGAGTCGAGGATCGACACGCCCCGGAGCGGGGCGACCGTCCAGCCCGGCGTGGTCCAGGTGGCCGGCGTCGCCTGGGCGCAGCACCGCGGCATCGAGGCGGTGCAGGTCCGCGTGGACGACGGGCCGTGGAGCGCCGCGCGCCTGGCCGCCGAGGACACGGTCGACACGTGGCGCCAATGGGTCTATCCGTGGACGGCCACGGGCGGACGCCACTCCCTGTCGGTGCGCGCCACCGACGGCACGGGCGCGGTGCAGACACCCCTCGAGGCCGAGCCCGCGCCGAACGGCGCCTCGGGCGACCACACGATCTCCGTGACGGTGGCCTGACGTGCCCACCCGCGACGACATCCGCAACGTGGCCATCGTGGCGCACGTCGACCACGGCAAGACGACGCTCGTCGACGCGATGCTCTGGCAGTCGGGCGCGTTCCGCGCGAACCAGGACGTGGCCGAGCGGGTGATGGACTCGAACGACCTGGAGCGCGAGAAGGGGATCACGATCCTCGCGAAGAACACCGCGGTCCGCCACGGCGCGCTGAAGATCAACATCGTCGACACGCCGGGGCACGCGGACTTCGGCGGCGAGGTCGAGCGAGGCCTGACGATGGTCGACGGGGTGCTGTTGCTCGTGGACGCGAGCGAAGGCCCGCTCCCGCAGACCCGGTTCGTGCTCCGGAAATCGCTCGAGGCCCACCTCCCGGTCATCCTCCTGGTGAACAAGATCGACCGGCCGGACGCCCGCCCCGCGGAGGTGGTCGACGAGGTCTACCAGCTGTTCCTCGACCTCGACGCCGACGAGCACCAGATCGAGTTCCCGATCCTCTACTGCGACGCCCGTGCCGGCCGCTGCGGCGAGGATCCCGAGCGGCTCGAGGATGACCTCGAGCCGCTCTTCCGGCTGCTCCACGACCGGATCCCGGCGCCGACGTACGAGGAGGGCCACCCGCTCCAGGCCCTCGTCGCGAACCTCGACGCCTCGCCGTACCTCGGCCGGCTCGCGCTCTGCCGCGTCCGCAACGGCACGATCCGCCGCGGCCAGGCGGTCGCCTGGTGCCGGGCCGACGGCACGATCGAGCCCGCGAAGATCGGCGAGCTGTCGGTGAGTGAGGCCCTCGACCGCGTGGCCGTGGACGAGGCCGGCCCCGGCGAGATCGTCGCCGTCTCGGGACTGGACGAGGTGACGATCGGCGAGAGCCTCGTCGACCCCGACGATCCCCGACCGCTCCCCGTCACGCGCGTCGACGAGCCCTCGTTGTCGATGACGATCGGCATCAACACGTCGCCGCTCGCGGGGGAGGACGGCACGAAGGTCACGGCGCGCGCCGTGAAGGACCGGCTCGACCAGGAGGTCGTCGGCAACGTCTCGATCCGCGTCCTGCCCGCCGATCGACCCGACCGCTGGGAGGTGCAGGGTCGCGGCGAGCTCCAGCTGGCGGTGCTCGTCGAGGTGATGCGTCGTGAGGGATTCGAGCTGACGGTCGGCAAGCCCCAGGTGGTCACGCGCACGATCGGCGGCACGCTCCACGAGCCGATGGAGCGCGTCGCGATCGACGCGCCGGAGGAGTACCTCGGCGTCGTGACGCAGCTCCTCGCGCTCCGCAAGGGGCGCATGGAGAACCTCGTGAACCATGGGACCGGCTGGATCCGCATGGAGCACGTGGTGCCGGCGCGCGGCCTGATCGGCTTCCGGACGGAGTTCCTCACGGAAACGCGTGGCACCGGACAGCTCCACCACGTGTTCGAGGGGTACGAGCCGTGGCACGGCGAGCTGCGGACGCGGCCGACCGGGTCGCTCGTCAACGACCGCTCCGGCGTCACCACCGCCTTCGCGATCGTCGCGCTCCAGGAGCGGGGATCGTTGTTCGTGAGCCCCGGCGAGGCCGTCTACGAGGGCATGATCGTGGGCGAGAACGTCCGCGCGCAGGACATGGACGTGAACGCCACGCGCGAGAAGAAGCTCACGAACATGCGCCAGTCGACGTCGGAGGAGTTCACCCGATTGATCCCGAAACGCGAGCTGGCGCTGGAGCAGGCGCTCGAGTTCATCCGGGAGGACGAGTGCGTGGAGGTGACGCCGGGCAACGTCAGGCTCCGCAAAGCGATCCTCGGGCAGCACGACCGGGTGAAGGCCGGCCGTCGAGGCCGCCCGTCCGCTCCGTAGATCCATGCTGGGAAGACCCCGTAACGCCGCAGGAGATGGCCCGGCGCGGGAGGCGTTGGAGCATTAGCATCCGGCCATGGACCGGCGCCGGTTCCTGCAACACGCCGGGAAGGCGATCGTCGCCGCGCCGGCGGTCTCGGCGCTCCTGGCGACCTCGCGTGTCCTCGCCGCCCCGCCGTGGGCCACGCTGGCAGCGCAGCTCACCGGTCGGCTGATCCGTCCCGGCATGCCGGCGTACCCCAGGGCTCGGCTCGGGTACGACCCTCGCTTCGACGGCATCCGCCCGCGCGCGATCGTGCAGGCGGCGAACCCCGCCGACGTCGCGCGGACGATCGCCTTCGCGCAGGCGAACGGTCTGCGGTTCGCCGCGCGGTGCGGCGGCCACAGCTACGGCGGGTATTCGCTCTCGAACGGCATCGTGATCGACGTCTCGCCGATGGCGACCGTCCATCCCCATCCGGCGGCCCAGACGGCGACGATCGGGGCGGGCGCTCGCCTGATCGACGTCGCGGCGGGGCTGGCGCCCGGCGGCCGCGATGATCCCGAGCGGGACGTGCGCGACGGTCGGGATCAGTGGCCTCACGATGGGCGGGGGCCAGGGCGTCACCGGCCGGCGGTTCGGCCTGACCAGCGATTCGCTCCGCGGGGCGACCGTGGTGCTCGCGAGCGGTCAGATCGTCCGGTGCGACGCGAACGTGCATCCGGACCTGTTCTGGGCGCTCCGCGGCGGCGGCGGAGGGAACTTCGGCGTCGTCACGTCGTTCACGTTCGCGACGCACCGCGCTCTCGCGCCTCACCGTCTTCTCGCTGACGTGGCCGTGGTCGCGGGCCGACGAGGTCCTCCATGCATGGCAGGCGTGGGCGCCCGAACGCGCCGCCGGCGCTGTGGTCCAGCTGCCGCCTGCGCTGGATCCCGGGCTCGGGACCGACGGTCTCGGTCTCGGGCGCGTGGACAGGTGCGCCGGGCGCGCTCACGGGTCACCTGAACGCCCTGGCGGCGGCGGTCGGCACGGCTCCCGGCCGGTCCGTCCGGACGATGTCGTACCTGCAGCGCCGAGATGTACTTCGCCGGGTGCAGCTCCTTCTCGGTCGACGAGTGCAGCCTGTCGACGACGGGTGGTCGCCTGTCCCGTCAAGGTTCGTTCGCGAAGTCCGACTTCTTCGACCGTCCGATGGGGCCGGCCGTGATCGACGCGCTCCTGGGGCGGATCGAAGGCCGGAGCGGCGTACCGGCGCTGCGCTCCCACAGCGCGGGCGTGCTGTTGGACGCCTGGGGCGGGCGGATCGCCGACGTGGGGCCGGCGGCGACGGCGTTCCGGCACCGGCGGGCGCACTTCCTCGCCCAGGAGTTCGTGACGTTCGGGAGCCTCACCCGTGCCGAGGCCCAGGCGAACAGGCGATGGCTGCAGCACCTCTGGCACGACCTGCGGCCGGCGGCCAGCGGGTTCGCGTACGTGAACTACATCGATCCCGATCTGCCGCACTGGCTGCACGCGTACTACGGCGCGAACCTCGCCAAGCTGGTCCGCGTGAAGCGCCGCTACGACCCGGACGACGTCTTCCGGTTCGCGCAGAGCATCCCGACCACGCTGCCCGCCTGACGCGCTCAGTCGTCCTCGGGCCCGGCCAGTGCCCGAAGCGCGTTGAGCGAGGGCGCGAAGTAGAGCGCGCCGGTGACCGGCTTCGAGAAATCGGTGAGCCGATCGCGGGCGCCGTCCAGTCCGAACATGCGCGCCAGCATCCGATGGAACCGCGCCGGATCGGCGCTGAACGCGACGAAGGACAAGCCGTGCACGCCAACCGTGCCGTACGGAACGCTGCGGCGGAAGATCTCGAGCTCCTCCCCGTCGACCGCCAGCTCCACGCGCGCGATGTGAGCGTCGGGAGGCTTCTCCTCGTCGGTCAGCTCGATGCTGTCGACCTTCGTCCGTCCGATGACCCGCTCCTGGTCGGGGATCGGAAGCTGGTGGAACGCGTCGAGGTCGTGCACCCAGCGCATCACGAGGACGTGGCTGCCGGCCGCACCGGGCATGCCGTCGGGCACGAGCGCGACGTCGGCCGCGCGGCGGATCGGCGGGTTCGCGGTTCCGTCGACGAACCCGGTCTCGTCGCGACCCTCGTGATAGGCGAAGCCCGGCTGTTCGGACGCCAACGCCGCGACGTCGGCCACCGTCGCGGCCGCGGCGCGCGCGTGATCGAACGTGACGTCCGGCGAGCTGCCGCTGATCCACATCCACGCGTCGTGCTGGGTCGCGGGCGCGCGGTGCCCGTCGGTGCCGACGACCTCCATGAACGGCTCGAGCGACGCCGGCGCCTCCTTCGGGGCGACCTCGCGCCAGGCGTCGGCGCCGAACCCGAGCACGAGGTTGACGCCGCCCGCCGACACGTCGGGGGTGCGCAGCCGTCGGAACGAGGCCACCGCGTCCGTCGCGTGCACGCCCGGCCGTAGGTCGAACTCCAGGAAGTGATGGGCACGTGTCCCCTGCGCGAAGATCCCGAACTGGGGGAGCGTGAAGCCCATGAGGGCGCGCAGCCTAGGCCGTCCCCAGCCCGCCCGCAAGTTGGGCGCCGCGCTGTATCGGGTCCACCGCGACGGCGGCGAAGCCCTCTCCGGATCGGAGAGAGCACGTCCCGCGATCGCGAACAGGCGACCACCGTCGGTTGACCCACCTCCGCGGGCCGGTGTTGACTGACCGAAGTCCGAGGGAAGAAGGGGGAAGAGAAGCGATGGGTGACGGGGCGAAGAAGCGGTTCGATGCATCCGACGAGACGCGGACGTTCGACCACGGAAGGGTCGACCTCGTCCACCTGGCCGGATCGACGGCCGGGAGGATGACGTTCGAGCCGGGGTGGCGGTGGTCGACGGACGTCAAGCCCGTAGTGGGCACGGACTCCTGCCAGGCCCATCACGTCGGGTACTGCCTGGAGGGCGGGCTGCACGTCGTGACGGACGAGGGCGTCGAGTTCGACGTCGGTCCCGGCGACGCGTACGAGCTCCACCCGGGACACGACGCGTGGGTCACCGGCACCACCACGTTCACCGGTCTCGAGTTCCAGAGCCAGACGGCCGAGTCCTACGCCGCTGGGTAGACCTCAGGCGAGCAGGGCCGAGCCGAGGAGATCCGGCGCGAGCTGCTCGGCGAGCGCGGCGACGTGGCCGACGACGATCGTCGCCGGTGGCCCGATCGGCACGGCCGCCGCCCGCTCGGGGAGCTCCTGGAGCGTGGCGACCACGGTCCGCTGATCGCCGGTGGTCGCCCACTGGACGATCGCCGCCGGCTCGTCGGGAGAGCGGCCCGCGGCGATCAGTTGCGCGCACGTCTCCTCGAGCCTCCCGGCCGCCATCAGCACGACGAGCGTGTCCGTCGCGGTCGCGAGCGTGCCCAGGTCGATGCCGTCGCCGTGCGCGGTGCTGCCGGTGACCACGGCGAAGCTCCGCGCGATCCCGCGATGCGTGACCGGGATGCCGGCGGCGGCCGGCGCCGCGATGGCGGCGCTCACCCCGGGCACGACCTCGAAGGGCACGCCCGCCCGCGCGCACGCGAGCGCCTCCTCCCCGCCCCGACCGAACACGAACGGATCGCCGCCCTTCAGGCGGACCACGACGTCGCCGGCCCGGGCGCGTGCGACCAGCAAGGCATCGATGTCCGCCTGCGGCATCGCCACGCGGGTCGGCTCCTTGCCCACGTAGATCCGCTCGGCGTTCGCGGGTGCGAGGTCCAGCAGCGACGGCGCGACCAGCCGGTCGAACACGACGACGTCCGCGCGGCCGAGCACCTCCGCCCCGCGCAGCGTGATCAGCTTCGGATCGCCGGGACCGGCGCCCACGAGGTAGACGATCCCGCTCATGCGACGCTCGACTCGAGCTGCATCCGCGCGCGGAGGCGGCGGCGCAGCTCCTCCGGCCTTCCCGCTCGCACGAGCGAGGCCGCCTCGTCAAGGTCCAACGCACAGCGCCACCGGCGAGCCCGTTCGCCGAGGTCCGGCATCGCGTGGCCGACCTCCTCACGGACCTCGCCCACGATGCACAGCACCTCGGCCCACTCGAAGCCGTACCGGTCCTCGAGCTCGGCCCGGATCTTCGACGCGATCGCGGGGGAGCGGCCGCCCGTGCCCACCGCGATCACCAGCTCGCCCCGGCGCACGATCGCCGGCGCCGCGAAGTCGCAGTTCGGCACGTCGTCCATCACGTTCACCAGCACACCGCGTTCCCGGCCGGCGCGGGCGATCGCGTCGCGCTCGTCCGGGTCCTCGCTCGAGGCGACGACGAGGAACGCCCCGTCGAGGTCCTCGGGTCGCCACGCGCCGTTCGCGTAGAAGGTCACCATCGCGCCGGCATCGCGGAGCGCGACGTCCTTGCCTTCGGACGCCGCGAGCGCGCCGATCACGACCGCGCGACGGCCGCGCAGCTCCAGCATGACGGGGTAGGAGAAGGACATGGCTAGGAGACCTCCGCAGCTCGTTCGGAATCGGACTTCGTGCCCAGCAACTCGACCGAGCAGTGGATGCCGCACTCCTTGTCGGCGTTCGACTCCCACCACCACCGGCCGGCGCGCTCGTCCTCGCCGGGCAGCACCGCGCGCGTGCACGGCGCACACCCGATCGACTGGTAGCCCTGGTCGAAGAGCTCGTGGTACGGGACCTCGTTCTCGCGGACGTAGTCCCACACGGCGTCGAGGGTCCAGTCGGCGAGCGGGTTCAGCTTCACGATCCCTCCGTGCTGGCGGTCGACCTCGACCTTCGCGATGTTGCGCCGACTCTTCCACTGCTCGCGCCGCAGGCCGGCGACCCACGCGTCGAGCGTTGCGAGCTTCCGGGAGAGCGGTTCGACCTTGCGGATCTGGCAGCACTTCAGCCGCAGATCGACGCCGCGGTACATCAGGTTCGGCCCTTCGCTCACGGTCATCCGCTCGACCTCGAGCCGGTCGGGGAACTCGAACTCGACCTCGATCCCGTAGCGGTCGCGGACCTCCTCGAACAACGTGTACGTCTCCGGTGGCAGACGGCCGGTGTCGAGCGTGAAGACGCGCACCTCGGGGTCGATCTTCCAGGCCATGTCGATCAGCGCCATGCCGTCGATGCCGCCGGCCGCGCTGATCGCCATCCGAGGGTGGAACCGCTCGAGCGCCCAGCCGAGGATCTCCTGTGGTCCGGCGTGTTCGAACCGCGCGGCGACCTCGCGGACCCAGCCGCCCTCTTCTTCGACGACCGGGAGGGTCGGCTCGTGGATCGGCTCCCGGAGGCTCACGTCTGCTCCTCTCCCAGGCCCAAGCCCAGGAAGGCGAGTTCGAAACGGCGATCGCAGACCGCGCAATGCCAGCCCGTTGTCGCGGACGGCCGCAGGTCCTGCTCGCCGCAGAAGGGGCAATAGAACGGCTGGGCGTGCGGCGTGTCGCTCATCCGTCCCACCTCGCGAACGACGCGAGCTGCTCCTCGGAGAGCCCGCGGACGAAGGCGCCGAACGATTGGCCGTCCGTGCGGCGGTGCTTGTAGCGCACCAGCAGCGTCTCGACGTAGTCCGCGGAGTCCTCCGCGAAGATGCGGATCCCCTTCGCCTTGCGGGTGAACGCGCCGACCTCGCCCAGGCCACCGCCCAGGTGCACCAGGAACGTGTCGGACTTCGTCCCGTCGGGGCGGAGCTGGACGGCGCCCATCAGCCCGATGTCGGCCAGCTGGAACCGTGCGCACGAGTTCGGGCAGCCGTTCACGTGGATCCGGATGTCCTCGTCGAAGTCGGGCAGACGCCGCTCGAGCTCGTTCGCGAGCCAGATCGCCCGGCCCTTCGTCTCGGTCAGCGCCAGCTTGCAGAACTCGATGCCCGTGCAGGCCATGAGTCCCTTGCGGAACGGGCTCGGGTCCACGGACAGATCCTCGTCCTCGAGCGCGGCGACCAGCTCGTCCACCCGGCCGGGATCGACGTCGAGGATCACCATCTTCTGCTGCGTCGTCGTGCGGACGCGGCCCTCGCCGTAGCGGTCGGCCAGGTCGGCCACCTTGCGGAGCTGGTGCCCCGGGATCCGCCCCGCCTTCGACGCGAAGCCGACGTAGCTGCGGCCGTCCTTCTGCGCGAAGACCCCGACGTGATCGCGGTGCGCGTCGATCGATGACCGGTGGCGCGTCGCCGTCGGGCAGCGGGCCGCCGAGGTACTCGCCCTCGAGCGTCTCGCGGAACCAGGCCGCGCCCTTGTCGGCGACGAGGAACTTCAGGCGCGCGTGGTTCCGCGCTCGGCGGTAGCCGTAGTCGCGGAACAGGCCGATCACGCCGGCCCACACCTCCGGCACCAGACCGGGCTCGACGAACACGCCGACCCGCTGGCCGATGTGTGGGTTCGTCGAGAGGCCGCCGCCGACCCACAGGTCGAACCCGGCGCCGAGCTCGGGGTGCAGGACGCCGACGAACGCGACGTCGTTGACCTCGTGCTGCGCGCACTGCTGCCGGCACCCGCTCATGGACGTCTTGAACTTCCGCGGCAGGTTCGAGAAGGCCGGATCGCCGACGTAGCGGCGCTCCGTCTCCAGCAGGGCCGGCGTGGCGTCGATGATCTCGCCGGCGTCCACGCCGGCCAGGGGACAGCCGATCATCACCCGCGGGGTGTCGCCGCACGCCTCCTGCGTCGAGAGCCCGACCGCCTCGAGTTCCTCCCAGATCGCGGGCACGTCCTCGATCCGGATCCAATGCAGTTGGATGTTCTGCCGGTCGGTGACGTCGGCGACGTCACGCCCGTAGTACTCGGAGCAGTGGGCCACCGCGCGGAGCTGATCGGTGGAGAGCTGGCCACCGGGGATCCGGATGCGGAGCATGAAGTACTCGTCCTCGAGCTCGTGCGGCTCCGCGGTCGCCGTGACGCCGCCCGGCAGTCCCTGCTTGCGTTGGGTGTAGAGGCCCCACCAGCGGAACCGGCTGCGCAGGTCCGCCTTATCGATCGAACGGAAGCCCTGCTTCGCGTACTTCGTCTCGATGCGGGCGCGGACGTGCAGGCCGTCGTCGTCCTTCTTCACGCGCTCGGCGGGGTTGAGCGGCTCGTGGTAGCCGAGCGCCCATTGGCCTTCGCCTCGCTTCCGCGGTGTCGTCCGGGGGGATTCCGCCATCGTTCCTGTCTTCCGAAGGGGGATGAAAAAAGGGAGCCGCTTGCGGCTCCCCGTCCGATCGCTCCTGGGTGGTGTGTCTCAGCGCCGCATGCGTCGCATCTCGCCATCGTGGGCGACGGGGCTCGAACAGCACAGGCGTGCCGGGATCATCGCCGCGACCTTCCCAACGATCCTCGTGCAGATCACCCGGATCCCCATCTCCTCCATGGGAAATTGCAGGTGCAACGTACTTCGGACCGAAGCTGCACGTCAAGGGGCATACGTCTCGACCGCAGGGAACATCGGCCCGGTATCGGACGGTTACCGATGGGCTGGACCGGATCGGGAGGATCGGCGCGGGGTGAGCACGGGAGCGGGCCTGGTGGTGCTGGGGGGCCGGCTCCTCATCGCGGTCTTCTACGGGTTCTTCGCGGGGCTCGGCCATCTGCGCCGGAGCGCCCGGTACGAGCAGGCCGCCACCTCCTCGGGGTTCCCGATCCCTCGGCTGGCGGGCTGGCCGACGGGCGTGTGGTTGATCGCCGGCTCGGTCTCGGTCGCCCTCGGCATCTGGGCCGATGTCGGCGCCGTGATGTTCGCCCTCTTCCTGATCCCGGCCTCGTGGTACCTGCATGCGTTCTGGAGGATCGAGGATCCCGCCGCGCGACGGACGCAGGAGTCGGCCTTCTACCGCAACGTCATGATGCTCGGCGCCTCGCTCGTGATGATCGGCACGTTCGCCGCGCTCGGCGCCTCGCTCCGGTTCACGATCACCCCGCCGCTGTTCGCGTTCTGAGCATCGTGCCCGCGCTGCGCTAGGTTGCCGGACGAGGAGGACGAGAGACGTGCCACTCATGGGGGAGTACGAACCGAGCACCTCGAGGCGGTCCCGGAAACAGGTCGAGCGCTACGAGGCGACGAACGGGGAGAAGGCCGGGGATCTGCGCGGCAGACCCGTGATCGTGCTGACCTCGGTCGGCGCGAAGACCGGCAAGCTGCGCAAGACCCCGCTCATGCGGGTGGAGCACGAGGGCGTCTACGCGGTGGTCGCCTCGCTCGGCGGGGATCCCAAGCATCCGGTCTGGTACTACAACCTGAAGGCGGATCCGCACGTGGAGCTCCAGGACCGTGCGACGAAGCGCGACTACCTGGCGCGCGAGGTGACCGGCGAGGAGAAGGCGGTGTGGTGGGATCGGGCGGTCGAGACCTGGCCCGACTACGCCAGGTACCAGACGAAGACGACGCGGCAGATCCCGGTGTTCGTGCTGGAACCGATGGACGGAGGGGAGCGCCTGAGCTACTCGAGGCCGTCCCAGCCCCAATGGGGGGTTGGCAGCGCCGGCGCCACCTCGGCGTCCTTCGGCGAGTACGAGAGCACGTCGGCGACCGCCCACTCCATGTAGGCGCGGAGGCTCGCACGGAACGCCGGATCGTCGGGCAGGCCGGCGTCGTCGGCCGCCTGCACGAACGCCCGCACGAACCGGTCCCCGAGGTCGTCGTCGGCGCCCTGGTTGCAGTGGATGCCGAGCATCGCCGAATGCCCGCCGAACGGCGCGTACCGGGCCGGCCCGCCGAACACCTCGATCCAGTAGTCGGCCAGCCGCTGGATGTGCTCCGGGTTCCCGGGGTGCGAGAACGGGTGGCTCAGCACCGGATCGTCCAGGCAGCGCCGGTGATGGGCCTCGGCGAGCGCGTGGAATGCCGGCTCGCCTCCCGCGAACGCGAACATCGACGGCCGATCCATGCCGCCAAGTCTCACGGACGATCCCGTCGGTGTCCACGCGACGCTCAGACCAGTACGCAGGCGGCGCGATGATCCTCGCCGGCGCCGCGCGCGGGATGCAGCTCGGGATCGATCGTGCGGCATCGATCCTCGGCCACTGGACACCGAGGATGGAACCGGCACCCCGTCGGCAGGTCGACCGGGTTCGGCGTCTCGCCCTGGAGGATCTGCGGCTCCGTCCGGTCCCGAGGATCGCGCTTCGGAACGACGGACAGCAGGGCCTTCGTGTACGGGTGCTGCGGGTCGCGGATGACCTGGCGTGCCGGCCCTTCTTCGACGATGCGGCCGAGGTACATCACGGCGATCCGATCGGCGAAGTGCGCAGCCGTCGAGAGGTCGTGCGTGATCATGAGCACGCCCATGTCGCCGTCGCGTCGCAGGCGATCGAGCAGCGTGAGGATGCCGGCCCGGACCGAGACGTCGAGCATCGACACGGGTTCGTCGGCCAGCAGCAGCTTCGGGTCCAGGACCAGGCTCGCCGCGATCGCGACGCGCTGCCGCTGGCCGCCCGACAGCTCGTGCGGATAGCGATCGACGAACAGGTCCGGGGGAGACAGGTCGACCCGATCGAGCGCCTCGAGGACGAGGCGTTCGCGTTCCTCCTTCGACCCGCCGATGCCGTGGATCACCATCGGCTCCTCGACCGCCCGCCGGACCCGGAACCGGGGGTCCAACGACTCGTACGGGTCCTGGTAGACCATCTGCATGATCCGCCGCACCGGCCTGAGGTCGGCCGCTCCCAGGTGCGTGACGTCGCGGCCCTCGACCTCGACGACGCCCGACTCGGCCTCGACCATCCGCAGGATCGCCTGGGCGGTCGATGTCTTGCCGCACCCGGACTCGCCGACGATCGCGAGCATCTCGCCCGGGCGCACCGACAGCGATACGCCGTCCACCGCCGAGACGAACCGGCGGGGCTCGCGCCGGAGCGCCGCCAGCAGCCCGCGGCGGATCGGATACCGAACCACCAGATCGCGGACCTCGAGCAGCTCCGCGTCGACGACGGGCGCGCTCATCCCGCCAGCACGGTCGCGTCGTTGAGGTGACAGGCCGCCTCGTGGTTCACGGCGACGTCCATCAGCGCGGGCGTCCGGACCTTGCACGGGTCGAAGGCACGGTCGCATCGAGGTTCGAAGGGGCACCCGATGAGCTCGCGATCGAGCCGGGGGGGCGCGCCCGGGATGGACACGACGTCCACGTCGCCGGTCAGGTCCGGCGTCGCCTCGAACAGCAGCCGGGTGTACGGATGGCGCGGATCGTGGAAGAGCGTGTCGACCGGCCCCGACTCCGCGATGCGCCCGGCGTACATCACGACGGCCCGTTCGCAGACCTGCGTGACGAGCGGCAGGTCGTGCGTCACGAGGATCACGGCCAGGCCGAGCTCCTTCGTCAAGGAGACCAGGAGCTGCAGGATCTGCGCCTGCACCATCACGTCGAGCGCGGTCGTCGGCTCGTCGGCCAGGAGCACCTTCGGGTTGCACGCGAGGGCCATCGCGATCGCCGCCCGCTGCCGCATCCCGCCGGAGAACTCGTGTGGATAGCGGTCCGCGGCCGAGGGCTGGATCCCCACCAGCCGGAGCAGCTCGGCGGCCTGGTCCTTCGCGGCCGAGCCGGTCGCGATCCCATGGAACTCCATCGGCTCGACGATCTGGGAGCCGACCGTCTTCACCGGGTTGAACGCGTTCATCGCGCCCTGGAAGATCATCGCGATGTCGGTCCAGCGGCTCGGCCGCATCGAGTCCTCGCCGCCGCGGAGGATCTCGACCCCGTCGATCTCGACGTGCCCGTCCACCTCCGCGGTCGGGGGGAGCAGCCCCATCAGGGCCAGCAGCGCCGTCGTCTTGCCGCATCCGGACTCGCCCACCAACCCGAGGCGTTCGCCCTCGTCCACGCCGAAGCTCACGCCCTGCACCGCGTGCAGCCGGCCTCCGTGCGGCAGATCGAACCGCACGTGGAGATCCTCGACGCGGAGGAGGCTCATCCTCCCGGTTCCTCCGCCGGCGCGACCAGGCGCCCGGCCGGCCGCACCCGCCAGCTGTGGATCGACAGATGGGCGACGCGAAGGCGTGGGTTCAGGGCGTCCTCGATCGCCTGGCCCATCAGGTAACAGCCCACGACCACGAGGCCGATCGCCAGGCCGGGAGGCACGAACGCCCACCAGGCGCCCTCGGTCATCGCGGTGCGTTCGAAGGCGTGCTCGAGCATCGTTCCCCACGAGACGCCGGGCACGCCCACGCCGAGGAAGGCGAGCGCCGATTCGTCGAAGATCGCGTACGCGATCGTGAGGACCGTGGTCGCGATCAGGAGCGGCGCGACCTGCGGCAGGATGTGCTGGAAGACGATGCGGCGGTGGCTCGCCCCGAGCGATCGCGCTCGCCGCACGTAGACGCGCTCGCGGATGCTCTTCACCTGGGATCGCACGATGCGGGCGGTCGTGGTCCACAGGAGCAGCCCGATCACGAGGATCACGTGCGAGAGGCTCGGACCGAACACCGTCGCGATCACGATCATCAGCACGAGGTCCGGGATCACCAGGAAGTAGTCGGTCAGCCGCATCAGGCCGACGTCGGTTCCGCCGCCGGTGTAGCCCGCGGTCAGCCCGATGCCGCCGCCGACGATCATCGCGACGAGGGCGGCGGCGAACCCGACGATGAGCGACGTCCGACCCCCGTACATCATCTCGCTGAGCACGTCGACCCCGCTGCCGTCGGTGCCGAGGAGGTGTTGCGAGGACGGCGGCGCGTAGACCGGCCCCGACGGCGCCGTCCAGCTGTAGGGCGCGAGGCTCGGTCCGACGATCGCCAGGACGATGAAGAACGCGACGATGAAGAACCCGAGCAGCGCCGAGCGGCGCTCGCGCAGGACCTGGATCACCGGGTTGCCGCGTGCCGACGGGACCGCCTCGAGCGCCGTGCCTTCGGCGATCGCGGGCTCGACGGCCTTCATTCGGTGATCCTCGGATCGAGCTTGAAGTAGATGAGGTCGGCGATGAAGTTGAAGAACACGACCGACAACGTGAGGATCAGGAACGCGCCCTGGAGCATCGGGTAGTCGCGTGTCGCGACGGCCTCGTACACCGCCTGGCCGATCCCCGGCCACGAGAAGACGATCTCGACGAGGATCGCGCCGGCGACGATGAACCCGAGCGAGAGCGCGACCAGCGTGGCGATCGGCAGCATCGCGTTCCGCAGGGCGTGGGAGATCACGATCCGTCGCTGCGGCAGGCCCTTCGCCCGGGCGGTCAGCACGTAGTCCTCCCCGAGCGTCTCCAGCATCGAGGACCGGACCACCAGCGTGTATTCGCCGAACAGCGTCAGGGCCAGCGTGAGGGCCGGCAGCACCATGTGCGAGGCGACGTCGGTGATGCTCGACCACGTGTTGCCGCCCGAGAAGAAGTTGTTGACCTCGTTGCGCATGCCGGCGGTCGGCAGGTACTTCGCGAACAGGAAGATCAGCATCATGCCGATGAACTGGGTCGGCAGCGCGTAGAAGACGATCGCCGTGTTCGTGCTCACGGCGTCGACGGCGCCGCTGCGCCGCCAGGCGGACACGAACCCCGTGATCACCCCGATCACGATCGCGAGCACCGTGCCGACGGTGACCATGCCGATCGTGTTGCCCGAGCTTGCCGGCGAGCTCGCCGGTGACCGGCTGGTTGTCGGCGAACGACACGCCCATGTTCCCGTGGAACACCAGCTGGTTCAGGTACAGGACGTACTGCTTCCACAGCGGCTGATCCAGGCCGAACTCGTGCGTCAACGTCGCCTTCAGCTCGGGCGACGCGTGCGGCGCCCGGGAGAAGTTCGCGACGGCGCTGCCGGGCAGCGCCCGGAACAGGAGGAAGTTGATCGTGACCGCGACGAAGACCGTCATCAGGGCGAAGAACACCCGCTTGATGACGTAGTCGGCGCGGTGCACCTCGGCCTCCCTCGACCCGGACCGGTCTAGACCCGGTGCACCTGGGTGAGGCTCGCCTTCGACAGGTTGTTGAACAGCCCGAGCGGCCCTTCGACGAACCCGTCCCACTGCGTCGACCAGGCGTTGAGCGTGTCGTCGTTGCTCAGGACGATGTATGGGCGCGCGTCGTAGATGATCTTCTGCATCGCGTAGACCATCTTCTCGCGCTTGCTCAGGTCACGCTGCAACCCCTGCGCCTTGTACATCTTGTCGTACTCCGGGTTGCAGTAGCCGGTGTCGCTCCAGTTGCCGAACTCCGAGCACTCGACGACCGACAGGATGAAGTCCGGCACCGGGCAGCACGGGTACCAGTCCCACATCGCCAGGTCGAACTTGTTGTACGTGGCGTTGTCGCCGAGGATCGCCGTGTTCACGGCGTCGTTGTCCTCCTTGCGCTGCGTGATCTTGATGCCGATCTGCTGGAAGCCGTTCTGGATGATCTGGAACGCCGTGTCCCCGGCGCCCGACTCGTCCTTCGCGAACAGGACCGTGTAGCTCATGGGGTGGCCGTTCGCGACGCGGATCCCGTCCGAGCCCTTCGGGTAGCCGGCGGCGTCCAGGATCGCGTTCGCCTTCGCGATGTCGAACGGCAGCGGCTTGATCGAGGGGTCGTGCCAGATCCCCGCGGCAGGCGGCAGGATCGTGGCGCCGGGCTTCGCGTAGCCGAGCCATGCGGTCTGCACGATCGAGGTGCGGTCGATCGCGTACTCCATCGCCATCCGGACCTTCGGGTCCAGCAGCTCGAGGTTCGTGGTCTTGTGGGGGCTGGAGTTGATGATGAAGTCGCGGAACTGCAGGCCCGGGCCGTCGTCGACCGTGGATGCTGGAGTCGCCCTTGAGCGTCGACACCGCGGTCGGCGGGACGTTGATCGCGGCCTGGATCTGACCGCTGCGCAGGTTCGAGATCATCGCGTCGTCGTTGGAGAAGTACTGCAGGCCGAACCCGTCGATCTTCGGCTTCGGGCCGTAGAACTTCGGGTTCGCCGAGAAGATCGCGACGGAGTCCTTCTCGTACTTCGAGAGCATGAACGGACCGCCGCTCACGAGCGGCTGCCCGTTCTCGGGGAGGTTCGGGAACTGCCGCAGCCCCTTGCCGTCGCCGGTCGCGTACTGCTGCCAGACGTGCTGCGGAAGGATCGGGATCCCCTGGAGCTCCTGGAGGACGTTCGCGGCGGGCAGGGAGTACGTCACGACCAGCGTGTCGTCGTCCGTCGCCTTGACCGACTTCACGTTCGCGAGCCCGCCGACGAGGCTGCCCGCGGGGCCGTCGCCGTACTTGAGGATCGTGTTGAACGTGAAGTCGGCGTCCTTCGCGGTGAGCGGCTGGCCGTCGGACCACTGCGCGTTCGGCGCCGTGTCGAACGTCCACACCAGCCCGTCGGGGGACGTCTTCCACTTCGTGGCGAAGTCGGGCAGGAGCTTGTCGCCCGTGGCATCGAACTGGACCAGCTGCGGGTAGATGTACTCGAACGCGGCGTAGGAGTTCTGCTGGAAGGTCACGAACGGGTTCATCGTGTCGATGTTCGACGTCGTGCCGATGATGAGGTGGTTGTCGCCCGACGAACCACCGCTCTTGTTGTTGCTGCAGCCGACAGCGATCACCGCGACCGCCGAGATCGCCACCATGAGCTTCGCCGCCGTGCGCATCCGTCCCTCCCGTGCCATCGGACCATGGTCGGCCCTCGGTGGAGGGAGCGTATACCGGACGGGCTCCGGGCCGACAGGCAAGCGTCCGCGGTGGGATAGCATCCGCCGATGGCCGCGATCGCGCTCCCCGAGGCGGCTCGAGCGCTCCTCGAGAGCGATGCGGTGGCGCACGTGATCACGGTCGACGAGGACGGGGGACCACAGGTCACCCTCGCCTGGGTGGGACTCGAGGGCGACGAGATCGTCCTGGCGACGATGCCGGAGCAGCGGAAGCTCCGCAACCTCCGTCGCGATCCCCGGATCGTGCTCTCCGTGCAGTCCACGACGAGGAACGAGTGGGGCCTGCTCGAGTACCTCGTGGTGTACGGGAGCGCTCGGGTGACCGAGGGCGGCGCCGCCGAGATGCTCCAGCGCCTCGCGCACACGTACATCGGGCCCGACGTCGTGTTCCCGAACATGCCCGATCCGCCGCCCGGGTTCGTCACGAGGATCACGCCCGAGCGGATCGGCGGCGTCGGGCCCTGGAACCCGCCTCGTCGCTGAGGGGTCTTTCCCCAGAGTGTCTGTAGGCTCGTCGATGTGGACGAGCCCGCCGCCCCACCACCACGAGCGCGGGCGCGCCGGCGCGCCCGTCCCGTCACCATCGTCGTGCTCGCGCTCCTGCCGTGGACCTGGTACCTGTGGCGCAACCTCTCCGGCGGGATCAACTTCTTCTCGGTGGCGATCCCGCTCCTCGTTGCGCTCGTCACCGGGGTGTTCGTGTTCGCGGCGATCGCGGCCCGGCGATGGTGGCCGCTCATCGTCGCGGCCTCGCTCCTGCTGTTCGGGGTCTCGGCGGTGGCCCTGCCCCGCATGCCGCAGTCCAGCCCCAGCCCCCGTCGACCCGTTCCGGATCGCGTCGGCCAACGTCTACGACGGGAACCGGGACCCGAGCGACGCCGCGACGGCCATCGCCGGGACCGGCGCGGAGGTCCTGATCGCGGTGGAGACGCCGAACCTCTTCCAGGACGAGCTGGCCGCGGCCGCCGGCCCGTCCTACCGGTACGGATACGCGGGGCCGTGGTTCGCCGTCCGGTCGATGTTCCCGGTGCAACCGCTCACCGATCCCGGCCGGCCTTCCCGAGCACGAGGTCGCGGTCCTTCGCCTCTCCCCACCGGGCGTTCCGGCCGCTCACCGTCTTCGTCGTGCACGCGCTGAACCCGGCCTTCGAGACGTCGTTCAGCGAACAGCAGGCCTTCATCGAGGATCTCGCGTCGGCGGCGGTGCAGGCACAAGCCTCGGGACCGGTCGCCATCGCCGGCGATCTCAACCTGTCCGATCGCACCCACGGCTATCGGATCTTGGTCGGCGACTTCCGAGACGGGATGCGCGCCGGCCACTGGGCCCGCGACACCTACATCCGGGGCAGCTGGGGCGCGGCGTTCCTGCGGATCGACCACATCTTCGTCAGTCCGACGTGGTGCGCCGAGAACCCGTTCCGGTACTTCATCCCGGGCTCGGATCACCAGGGTGTCACGACGATGCTGGGTCCCTGCCCCTCCGGCTGAGCCAGCGTCTGAGCTCCTACTGCGACCGGAGCAGCATCTCGGCCTGGCGCTCGAGGTCGACGTACGGCTCGCCGCTGACGTCGACCGCGATCCGGTCGATCGTCCCGCCGGTGAAGGCGTACGGGGCCTCGCCCGGGTAGTCGTCGGTCACCGGCTCGCCGCCGTGCCGCCCGACGAAGAGCCCCGAGCCGGCGATCGCGTACGCGCCGAGCTGGGTCTTGATCGTGCCCTCGCCCGACCTTGGTCTCCCCGTGGTAGAGGGACAGCGTCCCGGTGGCGGCCGTCGGCTCCATCCCCTCCTTCTCGAACGAGGCCGAGAGGATCAGGTTCTCGCCGGTCGGGACGTCCTCGGTGCCGACGATCATCTGCTCCTCGGCGCCGACGAAGTTGTTGACGTAGTGGAGGCGGTTGTCCTTGACGTAGAGCGCGTGGCCGCCGAAGCGGGACCCGATCGCGAAGAGCACGCCCTGCGGCGCCGGGTGCCGGGATGTCGACGAGCGCGCCGATCACGAACGAGCGGTTCCGCGTGTTGACGGCCTGCCACTCGCTGACCGGCGCCGTGTCCGGGAAGTACACGTACCGGTTGCGCGGAGCGGTCAGCTGCGGACGCGGCGTCCGTCAGGATCTCGACCGGCGAGCGGTCGTCGAGCGGGAACGCGCCGTTCGCGCCGGCCTCGGAGAACCAGACGTTCACGAGCTCCCGCAGCTTGTCGGGCTGCTCGTCGGCGAGGTCGTGGAGCTCCGGAGCGGTCGACGTCGACGTGGTACAGCTCCCACTCGTCCTCGTTGAAGTGTCCCCAGCCCGCGACGGTCGGATGCGTCGTCACCGCCTTCCAGCCCTCGTGCCAGATCGAGCGGGAGCCGAGCATCGCGTAGAACTGCGTCTTGCGCTTCGACCCGCCGGAGCGCGTCGTCGATGCTCTCGCGCATGCTGACCCCGTCGATCGGCGACTGCGTGTGCCCCTTGATCGTCGCCGGCGGCTCGACGCCGAGGACGTCGAGGATCGTCGGAACGATGTCGATCGCGTGGTGGTACTGGTCGCGGATCTCGCCGCGCGCCTTCGTCCCGGCAGGCCACGAGATGATGCACGGGTCGGCTGGTCCCGCCGTTGAACTCGTAGCGCTTCCACATCTTGAACGGCGTGTTGAACGCCATCGCCCAGCCGTTCGGGTAGTGGTTGTAGGTCTTCGTGCCGCCGAGGTCGTCGATCATCGCCAGGTTCTGGGCCAGGTCGTCGGGGACGCCGTTGGCGAACTTCATCTCGTTCACGGAGCCGTCCGGCCCGCCCTCGCCGCTGGCGCCGTTGTCGGAGACGACGACGATCATCGTGTTGTCGAGCAGTTCGTTCTGCCTCGAGGTAGTCGAGCAGGCGCCCGATGTGGTGATCGGCGTGCGCGAGGAACCCCGCGTACACCTCGGCCATCCGCGAGAAGAGCTTCTTCTCCTCGTCGTTCAGCGAAGCCCACGGGCGCGTGACGTCGAGCATCGGGAACGGCTTCCCGTCCGGGCCGGTGCGCGTCTGATCGCCGATCGGGTTGATCGGTGGCAGCTCGGTGTCGGCGGGCACGATGCCGAGCTCCTTCTGCTTCGCGAGCGTCTGCTCGCGGATCGCCTCGTACCCCATGTCGAACTGGCCCTTGAACTTGTCGATCCACTCCTTCGGCGCGTGGTGCGGCGCGTGGCAGGCGCCCGGGGCGTAGTAGAGGAAGAACGGCTTCTCCGGCGCGACCGCCTTGGCGTCGCGGATGAACTCGAGCGCCTTGTCGGTGATGTCGTCGGTGAGGTGGTAGCCCTCGTCCGGGGTGCGTCGGCTGGTCGACGGGATGGTTGTCGTAGACCAGGTCGGGATACCACTGGTTCGTCTCGGCGCCGAGGAACCCGTACCAGCGCTCGAACCCGCGGCCGGTCGGCCAGTTGCGCCGCGTCGAGGCCAGGTTCATCTCGTCGGTCGGGCACAGGTGCCACTTGCCGACCATGTAGGTGTTCCAGCCGCGCTCGCCGAGGATCTCCGAGCAGCATCCCGTTCTCCGGCGGGATCGGTGCCGCTCGCGTTCGGGAAGCCGATCGCCGCCTCGGTGATGCAGGCCATGCTGTTCCGCGTGTGGTTGCGTCCCGTGAGCAGGCAGGAGCGCGTGGGCGAGCAGAGCGCCGTCGTGTGGAACTGCGTGTACCGGACACCTGCGTCGACGATCCGGTCGATGTTCGGCGTTGGGATCGGGCCGCCGTAGTTGCTCATCGCGGAGAAGCCGACGTCGTCGAGGACGATGTACAGGACGTTGGGCGCGCCGTCGGGCGCCTTCGGCGGCTCGAACGGCGACCAGTCGGGCTCCGAATCGCGGATGTCGACGTTGATGCTTCCGCCGAAACGCTTGCCAGCCACGGGCAACCCCTCCATCGATCGGTTGATATCCGTCCCTCGTGTATCACATCGACGTGAACACGTCGGGCGAGGGCTCATCCGTGCCGAGCGGCCGGCCGAGGATTCAGCAGGCCGAGAGGACCCCGTTCGAGCAGGCGACCGCGTCCGCGGCGAGGTGACCGTAGAACGCCGCCGCCACGAAGAGCGTCACGACGAGCACCAGCCCGCGCACCACGCCGATCCGGAACGTGACGTCCGCGGCGACCTCGCCCGAGGAGCGCGCGACGTGGAGCCTCGTCATCCACACGGCGTTGAGCGCCACCGCCAGCGCGGGCCCGATCAGCACCCAGGCGTGGAGCACCGCGGTTCGAACCCCTCCGCGCTCGGCTGAGGTCAGGATCCGCTGCGGTCCGTCCAGCGCGAAGATGTGTTGCAGGCCGACCGCAACCACGGCGACGAGCAACGGCGCGAGCAGGAGGAGCGAAGCGACGACCTGGATCCCCGCCGGGGCGGTCGGCCCCTCCGCCGGCGAGGGCGCCAGCCGCAGGCGTGCCGCGAGGCCGTGCCTGCCGCCCCGCACCCGGACCCTGAACGCCCAGTCGGTCATCTCCTGAGCATCATCGGCCCGAGCACTGCCTCGGAGCAACGCGCCGGCGTGACGATCGTGTGACCGATCGCTGGGGTCAGCCGGCCGACCGGGACGGATCGGCCGACGGCGTCCAGACGTACGGCGTCGTCGTCGTCACCGCGACGAACCCCAGGCGCTCCAGGATCGGACGGCTGTCCGACGACGCGTCCACCTGCAGGTAGCGGAACCCTCGCGCGGCGGCGAGGTTCGCGCGATGCGCGACGACCGCGTGGTAGATCCCACGGCCGCGCCACGCCGGCAGCGTCCCGCCGCCCCACAACGTCGCGAAGTCCGTCCCCGACTCGAACCGGACCCACCCGGCGCAGACCACCTCCCCGCCGGCCTCGGCGACGACGATCGCGATCGCGTCGGGGTCCACCGAGCGCTCCGCATCGAGGTTGTCCGCCAGCCAGGCCTGGCGGCCGTCGTGCCAGATCGCCTCCTCGGCGGCGCCGATCCTCTCGAGGTCGCGGCGTTCCGTCACCTCGCGCACGGTCACGCCGTCGGGCGCGCGGACGTCGCCCGCGATCTCGGCGACCGGCGCGATCACCACGGTCTCGAGGTCCTCGGGCACGAACCCGTGCGCCACGAGGCGCGCCGCGAGGTCGACCGGCTGGTCGTGGCCGTGCAGCTTCCATTCGAACGACTCGCCGCGCTCCGCGAAGACGCGGACCTGTCGCGCGATCAACGCGTCGAGCTCGTCTCCGTCGAGCCCGGCGAGGTCGCGATAGCCGACGAACCCGCTGCCTCCGAGGCCGGTGAAGCGCAGCAGCGGTCCGTCGTGCTCGACCCGGACGCCGTCCGGCAGGTGATCCGGGAGGTGCGCGCGCAGCTGCACGTCATAGAGGGCGAGGAGTTCTCCGGCGTCGGGATGGGTCATGCGGCGAACCCTACGCAGATCGCGGACGGCACCTCAGGTCGCGGTCCGGTAGTGGAGGTGGACCACGTTCCCGACGCGGCGTTCGTCCAGCAGCGCCAGCTCGGCGCGGACGTGGTCGGGGAGCGCCCGCGTGCCGCCCCCCACCACGACCGGCGTCAGGAACAGGTGGTACTCGTCGACCAGGCCGGCGGCGATCGCCGCCGCAGCCAGACCGGGGCCGCCGACGCTGAGGTCGCGGTCGGCCCGCTCCTTCATCGTCCGGATCGCACCGGCGTCGAAGTCACGCTCGAGCTGCGTCCGGGCGCTGGACGTCGTGGCCAGCGTCCGGGAGTACACGATCTTGTCGGCCGACCGCCAGATCTCGGCAAAGTCCCGGATGACCGTCGGCTCGCCGGCCGTCGGCATCGTCTCCCAGGCCACCATCACCTCGTACATGCGGCGGCCGTACAGGTAGGTGCCGATCGGACGCTCGAGATCGTTGACGAGGGCGTGCAGCTCCTCGTCGGGCGCCGCCCAGTCGAAGTCGCCGTGCTCGTCGGCCACGTAGCCGTCGAGCGAGGTGATCGCCGAGTAGATCAGCTTCGCCATCGAGGGCATCCCGGTGGGTGCATCGAGCCGAGCCTATCCGGACGAAGCCGGCCTACGGCTCCTTCGCACGGCGTTCTCCCGTCTGCTCACTCGTCGCTGAGGAGTGTGTAGAGCGCGGATGAATCGAGTTCGCCGCTCGCCCATCTCAACGAGCCGCTCGAGCTGCGCGGCCACGACTTCGAACGATGGGAGTGGAGATCCCGCTTCCCGCGCTGCATCCAGAACGATCCGCGCATCCTTCATGAACCCCAGTCCGATGAACCCGATCTGCCACGTCACCGCACGATCTCCGCCATCGTCAGCCGCCCACCGTCATCGTCTTGGCGACCTCTTCGCCGGACTGACCGCTGCGGCGAAGCACGAACGCCACGCGAAGATCGCGATCAGCGTCAGCAGCAGCAGGAGCGTCGAGACGGAGGCGACCTCGGGTCGCAGCACGTTGCGGACCGCGCTGAACACGTACACGGGCCACGGCGATGCTCCCGCCACGCTCACGAACGACGAGATGATCGTGTCGTCGAGGCTGAAGGTGAAGGCGAGCAAGGCTCCGGCGAGCACCGCCGGCATCATGAGGGGCAAGGTGATCTGGCTGAACCGCCGCCAGGGCGTCGCGTAGAGATCGGCCGCCGCCTCCTCGAAGGTTTCTTCGAGACCCATCAGACGGGCGCGCACGATGAGGGTGACGACCGCCGTCGCGAACAGCGCGTGACCGGCCCAGAGACGCAGGATCCCGTAGCTCACCAGCGGGGTCGTCATCCCGGGCCCGAACGGACCCTTGAGACGGACGTACCAGATCAGGAGCGCGATCGCGACGACGATCTCGGGCGTCACCAGGATGAGGAAGAGGAGTGCGAGGAACACGATCGTCCACTTCCCCTTGCGTCGTGCCAGCGCGATGCCCGCGAGCGACCCGAGGACGGTCGCGATCAGGGCCGTCCCGGCGGCGGCGACGACCGAGGTCTTCACGGCGTCCTGGATCGTCGGATCCGTGATCCCGGTCCGGTACCCGTCGAGACCCACCCCGCTCCAGACGAGCATCGCCCGCCCGTTGTTGAACGAGTAGATGACGATCACCGCGATCGGCAGGAACAGGAAGGCGTAGACGAGGATCCCCCACACGCGGAGTGCCAGCGTGACGCGATCACGAGCGGGCTTGACGCGCTCGACCGCGGCGGAGCTCATGCCGCAGCCTCCGCCGCGGCGGGAAGCACGATCTTCCGGCGAGCGCGCGCGGTCGACCGGATCGCGAAACCGATCACGGCGAACACCGCGATCGTGCCCAGGATCAGCAGGATCAGGATCATGGCTTGCGCGGCTCCCAGGGCCCAGTTCTGCGCGGCGATGAACTGGCTGGCGACCATCGCGCCGGCCATGTTGCCCTTCGCCCCACCGAGCACCAACGGGGTGATGTAGTCGCCGGTGAGCGGGATGAAGACCAGCAGCAACCCGGCGATGATCCCGGTGGACGCGAGCGGCAGCGTCACCTGGCGGAACGTCCCCCACCTGCTGGCGCCGAGATCCTTCGAGGCCTCGCGCATCGCGGGGTCCAGCCGGTCGAGGGTCACGAACAGCGGGAAGATCATCAGCGCCAAGTAGTTGTAGACGACCCCGATCTGCACGGCGCCACGGGTCTCCAGCAGGTGCAGCGGCTCCGAGCGCAGCCCCCACGTCTGGAGCAAGGTCGAGACGGGCCCGTTCGGCGCGAGGATGATCAGCCAGGCCACCGTGCGGATCAGGAAGTTCACGAAGAACGGCACGATCACCAGGCCGAGGAGCAAGCCGCGCCACTTGACCGTCACGCGGGTCGCGAGCCAGTAGGCGAACGGGAAGCCGATCAGCAAGCAGAGGACGGTGCCGACGATCGAGATCTGGAGCGTCTGGGAGAAGACGTGGAGGAACGACCCCGAGAGGCCTTCCTTGTACCGATCGAGCGACAGCTTGTCGGTGGCGATCGGGCGGAAGATGTCGGGCTTGCGGCCGAACGAGTAGTACACGATCCACAGGACCGGGACCAGGAAGAACAGCACGAACCAGGTCCACGCGGGGAGCGCCAAGGTGAAGCGAGGAGCCCGGATCCTCCGAGCCCCCCGCTCCGACGGCGCCACCCGCTGGGCCACCCCGCGCGCCTATCCGCCCGCGGCGGCTTTCATGTTCGTGAAGATCTCCACCTCGCGCTCGAACGCCGAGTTGATCACCTGCGGGCGGGTCGTGGCGAGCTGGGCGTCGGTGAAGAAGACCATGTCCAGGAACTTCGCGCCTGCCGCCTTCGCGGCATCCTCGACGCCGGTGATCCCGGTGTTGTAGCCGTGGAACTCCAGGTCCTGGAGCGAGTTCTTCGGATCGAGGATGAAGTTGATGAACGCGTACGCGGCGTTCGGGTGCGGAGCGCCCTGCGCGATCGTCCAGTTGTCCATCCACAGCTCGGTTTGCGGCGCGCCCAGACCCCACGCGTACCGGCTCGGGTCCTTGAACGAGTTGAACCCCTGGCGGGCGTCGCCGTTCCAGACGTGCGACAAGGCCCAGTTCCCGGACGCGAATTGGTAGCCGGGGTAGGACTCGAACGACTTCACGTGGGGCGCCATCTGTTTGGTCCACGCCTCGTACGCGTCGAGGTTCGCCGGGTCCGTGGTCGTCCAGTCGATCCCGTTCGCCCAGAAGTACACACCCGCGACCTCGTTCTGGGCGTCGAGCAGGGAGACGTTGCCGCTCGCCTCGTGCATCGCGACGTCGATGAAGTCGCTCCAGGTCTTGATCGGTCGCGAGATCTGGCTCTTGTCGACGATCCACCCGGTCGAACCCCAGTCCTTGATGACCGAGTGCGCGTTGTTGGGGTCCCACGACTGGTTCGTGAACTTCGGATCGATGTTCTTGAAGTTCGGGATCCTCGACAGATCCAACTCCTGGAGCAGGTTGTTCTTGACGAACAGCGGGATGTACGGACCGGTCGGCACGACGATGTCGTAGCCCCCGCTGCCCTGCGCGATGAGGAGCTTCGTGAGCGCGTCCTCGTTCGAGGTGTACGTGGTCGATCGAGGTCTGCGGTCCGAACTCTTGCGTGAACTTCTTGAAGAGGTTCGGGTCGTCGTAGGCGGCCCAATGGAGGAAGTTCAGCTTGTCCTCCACGGCTCCGGAGGCAGCGCCGCCCGTCGAGCCGGAGGACGACGTGCTGTTGCTGCACGCCGCCAGCAGGGCGGCGCCGCCCGCGAACGCGACGGCGACCGAGCCGCCCATGAACGCGCGACGACTGATGCGCTGCGCGAACGCCTCCGACGCGAGGATCCTCAGGCCGCCTTCATCATCCTGCTCAGGCATGTCACCTTCCTTTCGCTCCTCGACGAGCTACCCGGCCACGGCGGCCGCCTCGTCGCTCGCGGGGTCGGCCAGGACGACGTCGGCCTGTTCCGCGCCGAACACGTGCGTGTGCTGTGGATCCCATGAGCACCAGACCCGGCCGCCGACCTCCAGGCGAGGCGCTCCCGGCCGCGGGAGCCGGGCGATGACCTCTTTGTGGTCAGCCATGATCACGACGAACTGGATCACGTCGCCGAGGTGCGAGATGCTCGCGAGTTCCCCGGAGATCGCGTTCTCTCCGCCGACGGGCCGCTCCTCACCCATCGCGATGGCCTCGGGCCGCACGGCTGCGAGCGCGGCCTGTCCGTCCACCGCGCCGACCGGCTCGAGTGCCGATCGGATCGTCCACCCATCACCTTCTACGATGGTGCCGCCGTCGCGCGACGTCCCTTCGAAGAAGTTCTGCTTCCCGATGAAGCCCGCAACGAAGGCCGACGAGGGGTGGTCGTAGATCGTGTCCGGGTCGGCCAGCTGTTCGACCCGCCCGTCGAGCATCACGGCGATCCGGTCGCTCATCGACAGGGCCTCGTCCTGGTCGTGCGTGACGAAGATGAACGTGATCCCGACCTGGGACTGCAGGAGCTTCAGCTCGATCTGCATCTCCTCGCGGAGCTTGCGGTCGAGCGCGCCGAGCGGCTCGTCGAGCAGCAACAGGCTGGGCCGGTTCACCAGCGCACGGGCCAGCGCCACCCGCTGTTGCTGCCCGCCGGACATCTCGCGCGGCTTGCGGTTGGCGAGCCTGCTCATCTTCACCATCTCGAGCGCCTCTCCGACCCGACGCACGATCTCGGCCTTGTCCGCCTTCTTCTGTCGAAGGCCGTACGCGACGTTCTCCGAGACGGACATGTGGGGGAAGAGCGCGTAGTTCTGGAACACGGTGTTCACGTCGCGCTTGTGCGGCGGCACGCCCTGGACCGCGGTGCCGGAGATCCGGATCTCGCCTTCGTCGGGCTCTTCGAACCCGGCCAGCATCCGCAGCGTCGTCGTCTTGCCGCAGCCGGACGGGCCCAGGAGCGACAGGAACTCGCCGGGGCGGACCCGGATGTCGAGCGCGTCGACCGCGGTCACGGCGCCGAAGCGCTTCGTGACGCCGAGGAGCTCCACCGAGCCGTTGTCGGCGCTCATCCCGCCGGCCCGCACCTCCGGGGACATGAGGGCGAGTGTGGCGAACACGTCCTCGCGGCGCAAGCGAGTCGGCGCCCCGCGCTCAGAGGAAGTAGAGGCGGTTGAGCGGGACGCGCGAGACGGGCTCCGCGGCCAGCTCCCGGCCGCCGAGGGTCACGGCGCCGTCGGTCCGCGACACCTCGATCGGCGGCACCGCGGTGTTCGCGACCAGATCCGCCCGCCGCAGGCCGCGGGTGCCCACCACAGCGACCACGCGACGGCGGGTCCCGAGCGTCCGGGCGAACCCCGCCTCCTCCGCCGCCGCCGAGACGAAGGTGGTCGCGAGGCCCGCCGGCGCGTCACCCACCCCGCCCCAGTCCGGGCCGAACCTCGTCGGCTCCGCGCCGTGCACCGAGGCGTTCCCCTCGCCGATCGGGCCCCAGGCGATCGCCCCGCCCTTCATCACTGCCGCGGGCTTCGCGCCGAACGACGCGGGCTCCCACAGGACCAGGTCGGCCAGGTGCCCCGGCGCGAGGGAACCGACCTCGTCCTGGAGGCCGTGCGTCCTCGCGGGCTCGACGGTGTATTTCGCCAGGTAGCGAAGGACCCGCGCGTTGTCGTCGTCCCCGACGGGGAGCGCGTCCGGCCATCCGTCGCCGGCCTCCGAGGCGCGCCACATCTTCATCGCGTCGGCCAGCTGCCAGGTCCGCCTGACCGTCTCGCCGATGCGGCCCATCCCCTGGGAGTCGCTGTTCACGATGGAGATCGCGCCGAGCTCGTGCAGCGGCCCCTCCGCGGCCATCGTCTTCGGGTGGATCCGCTCGCGCGCGGCCGCCACGTCCTCCGGGAGCGACGGGTTCCCCTCGTGGACGAGCAGGATCATGTCCGCGTGTTCGGCCGCGGCCGCGCGGCCGTACGGAAGGGTCGGCGTCGTCGAGGAGCAGATCACGTTCGGCTCGGCGACGATCCCCAGCAGGTCGGGGATGTGCCCGCCGCCGGTGCCCTCGACGTGGTACGCGTGGATCGTCCGTCCGGCGATCGCGGCGACGGTCTCCTCCAGCTCGCCGGACTCGTTGAGGCCGTCGGTGTGCAGGCAGACGGCGACGTCGAACGCCTCGGCGGTCGCGAGCGTCGCGTCGATGATCCGCGCCGACGCGCCCCAGTCCTCGTGGACCTTCAGTCCGATCGCTCCAGCCTCGATCGCGCGCTCGGCGAACCCCGGGACGTCCGTGCGCGCCGACGCCTGCAACCCGAGGTTCACCGGCAGCCGCTCGAACGCCTCGAACGTCCGGAGCATGCGCCACGGTGGCTCCTCGAAGCCGGCCGTGACGAGCGTCGTGACGCCGGCCGACAGCGCGACGGGGATCAGCCGGGGACTCAGCAGGTGGACGTGCGAGTCGATCGCGCCGGGCGTGACGATCAGGCCGTGGCAGGGGATCGGCCAGGTCCCCGGTCCGATCGTGAGGTCGACGCCGTCGGTGATGTCGGGGTTGCCGGCCCGCCCGATCCCGACGACCCGCCCCTCCTTGATGCCGATATCGGCCTTCACGATCCCCAGCAGCGGATCGACGACGATCGCGCCGCCGATCACGGCGTCGAGCTCGCTCTCCGACGTCGCGCGGTCGTGCTGGCCCATCCGCGACCGGAAGTTCTTCGCGTAGCCCCACAGGACCTGATCGGCGGGCTCCGTCAGATCGTCCTCGATCCGGATCCAGAGATCGGTGTCCCCCAGACGGACGCGATCGCCGGTCGTCGGGCCGTGCCGGAGCGCGTGCTCGACCCTCGAGATGCGATCAGGCACCGGTCGAGCCCCCGAACCTGACCAGGTCGACGTCTCGGGTTTCGCCCGGCGCCCATCGCAGCGAATCCCCGGCCGGGAGGTCCAGCCGGAACCCGCGCGCGGCGTCCCGGTCGAAGGCGAGCCGCGGGTTGACCTCATCGAACGGGAAGTGCGAGGACACGCGGATCGGTCGGTCCGAGGTGTTGGTGACGTGCAGCGTGATGCGCGGCCGCTCCGGCACGAGCGGGACGTCACCCTCCGCGAACCGGACGGCGCCGGGTCCATCCGGGGAGCCCGGCCCGAACGGCTCCCGGAGCACGACGAGCCGGGAGCCCTCCTCCAGCAGGACCTCCAGACGGATCTCCGGTGCGACGTCGGCCACGCCGTCGAGCACCTGGTCAGGTCCGACCGCCGCGCGGCCCGCCTCGACGACCTCCTCGAACGACGCGCCGCCGCGCGCCGCCATGTGCATCTCGTCGCACACGAGCGCGACCGCCTCGGGCGCGTTGAGCCGGAGCCCCCGGCCGAGCGTCTCCCGGGCGAGCTCGGCCGCGGCGAAGACGCGCAGTCGATCCTCTTCGGTCGGGGTCAGCCGCACCCGCGCAGCGTAGTCGCCCACCGGCCGGTACCGTGGCGAGATGCCGACCGTCGACGGCTCGGGTGTCGAGATCCACTACGAGGTCGAAGGGGTCGGCCCCCCGCTGATCCTGCACACGGGCGGCGGCGGCGACCTCGGGATGTGGCGGACCGCCGGCTACACGGCCGGGTTCGCCGGCAGACGCCTCATCCTCATCGACCATCGAGGACACGGGATGAGCGGCCGGCCGACGGAGCGAGAGCAGCACGACATCGACCGCTACGTGGAGGACGTCCTCGCGGTCGCCGACGCGCTGGGTGAGCGACGGTTCTGCTTCTTCGGGTACTCGGCAGGCGCGGCCGTCGGCTATCGGCTCGCGGCTCGGCACCCCGACAGGATCGTCGGACTCATCGGGCTCGGGGCCGTGGGTCCCGGGCCGTCCGAGGACGAGGAGGATCTCGAGCTCGCGGCGAGGATCCGCGAGGAAGGCTCGGACGCGCTCGTGACGTGGCTCCGGGAAGATGAGCCGGAGCTTCCCGAGTGGTTCGCCGACCAGATGCGGTCGACGGATCCGGAGATGTTCGCCTTGATGCTGGAGGCGTGGGCGTCGTGGGGCGGTCCTTGGGAGGAGTTCGAGAAGATCGAGGCGCAGACGCTCGTCGTCGTGGGGCAGCGGGAGGAGGGCGCCAACGACGACGCGGCGGCGCACGCCCGACGCGCGGCGGAGACCCTGCCCGATGGGCGAGCCGTCGTCATCCCCGACCTCGGACATGTCATGGCGTTCGTGCGAGCCGACCTCGTGCTTCCGCACGTGCGTGCGTTCCTCGACGACGTCGCACCGAGGACGGGAGATGCTCAGCCCTAGTGGTGGTAGCGGCTGACCTCGACGAGGTTGCCGTCGGGGTCGCGGAAGTAGATCGATCTCATGGGGCCGAGTGCGCCATCACGCTCGACCGGACCCAACTCGACCGGGACATGGCGACGGGCGAGTCGATCGAGCACGTCGCTCAACGGAACGGCCGCGATCAAGCAGAAGTCGGCCGATCCTTCCGTGGGCCGTCTGGCTTTCGGGTCGAAGGTGCCGTCGGCCTGATGCACGTTGATCTTCTGCTGACCGAACCGAAGGGCGGTCGGCCTGCCTGGAGCGTCGACACGTTGGAAGTCGAGACACTCGGCGTAGAAGTCACAGGTGGCCTCGACCGACCGTACGGTGAGCACGAGGTGGTCGATGCGGTCGATCATGTCACCAACCCTAGCGCCGACGTTCGTGCCCCCGGGAGGAATCGAACCTCCGACACACGGTTTAGGAAACCGTTGCTCTTCTCCACTGAGCTACGAGGGCGAGGGTTGTCGACGAGGCGGTCAGAACCCTCCTGACCAGGGACGAACTGATCGCCGCCAGTCTACCGGCGCGTTTCGGCCGCCGGGAACGCATGCGCGAACGACGCAACCGCGACGCGAAGAACATCTCGCGATCCTTCACGGAACCACGACACGCTCGGTGGTTCGTTCGTGTGTGCCGTCGGTACCCTGGGTGGAGCGATGAACCTGTTCCCTTCATCGCGCGTACATCATCACACGCTCGAGTAACGCAGGACCCCCGCTCGAGCGACGCGCATCGCGCGACGACGGCTGGGAGAGGCGATGACCGGGGTAGCCGTGATCGGCGCCGGACCATATGGACTGGCGGTGGCCGCACATCTGCAGGATGCGGGCGTGCAGACCACGGTCTTCGGCGGCGCGATGGACTTCTGGGACGGGCACATGCCGGCCGGCATGCTGCTGCGATCGTATTGGTCCGCCTCACACATCGCCGACCCCAACGACGCACTGTCGCTCGACGCCTATCAGGCGAGCTCCGTGGAGGTGCCGCGGCCCATCCCCGTCGAGCGGTTCGTCTCCTACGGACGGTGGTTCGCCGAGCACGCCGTGCCCGACATCGACCCCAGCAGGATCGACCTCCTCGAGGCGGACGACGACGGCTTCGGGCTGACCGCCGCGGACGGCACCACCGCACGCGCCGACCGTGTCGTGATCGCCACGGGGATCGCCGCGTTCGCGGATCGGCCGGGATCGTTCGCGGGCATCCCGCCCGAGTTCGCGTCGCACGCGTCGGATCACGCCGACCTGTCCGTGTTCGCCGGGCGGAGGATCGCCGTGATCGGTGGTGGACAGAGCGCGCTCGAGTCGGCGGCCCTGCTGCACGAAGCCGGCGCGCAGGTCGAGGTGTTGGTCCGCGCCGCCGAGGTCCGGTGGCTGCGGTACGGGACCGACTCCCGCCTGCACGCCGCGCTGCACAGCGAGAGGAACCCGCTGAAGGGCGCTGCTCTTCCCGCCGTCGGACATCGGCCCGCCCGGGATCAACCTCCTGGTCGACAAGCCGGCGCTGTTCACGAAGATCCCGACGCGTGAGCTCCAGGACCGGATCGCCTACCGCGCGATCCGGCCGGCCGGATCCGGCTGGCTCCGCGCCCGCCTGGCCTCGGTGCCGATCACGACGTCGGTGGCGCCCGTCGCCGCCACGGTGACGGGTGCCACCCTCCGCATCGACCTCAGCGACGGCAGCGTCCGAACGGTGGATCATGCGCTGCTCGCGACCGGGTACGCGCCCGACGTCGCGCGGATCCCGTTCCTCGCGCCGTCGCTGCTCCGCCGGATCCGGCGCATCGGGACGTACCCACGGCTGACGTCCGGGTCCGAATCGTCCGTGCGCGGGCTGCACTTCGTCGGCGCGACGGCCGCCATGCGGTTCGGGCCGTTGATGCGGTTCGTCGCCGGCACCGGGTTCGCGGCCCGCTCGGTGACGCGGGCGGTCGTGGGCGATCGGACGGGTGCGGCCGTGAGCAGCCGTGGGGGAGCCGCGTCGTGACGCGCTATCCCGGGAAGCGACTCCTGGATCTGGCCATCGCGATCCCCGCCGCCGTCCTGCTCTCGCCGGTGATGGCGGTGGTCGCCGCGCTCGTGGCGTGGCGCATGGGCCGGCCGGTGATCTTCACCCAGGTCCGACCGGGGCTCCACGAGCGGCCGTTCTCCCTGCACAAGTTCCGGACGATGCGCGACGGGGTCGATGCGGAGGGACGCGAGCTCCCCGATCGCGACCGGCTCACGTCGTTCGGCCGATCGCTCCGAACGTGGAGCCTCGACGAGCTGCCCGAGCTGTTCGACGTGATCCGCGGCGACATGAGCCTGGTCGGCCCGCGTCCGCTGTTCACCCACTACCTGCCGTACTACACGGAGCAGGAGCGTGCGAGAGCGCGCGTCCTCCCCGGCATCACCGGGTGGGCCCAGGTGCACGGACGGAACACCGTCCCCTGGGACCGCCGTCTGGCGATGGACGTGTGGTACGTGGAGCATCGCTCCCTCCGGTTGGACCTGAGGATCCTCGGCATGACGGTCGGGCAGGTCCTCCGGCGCGGCGACGTCGAGGCGGACACGAACCTCATCGAGCCGGCGCTCAGCTGGGAACGGCGAGACGCGCCGCGCGCGCCGCTGCCGGAGGGGCGGGATCTCGCATGAACGTCCTGGTGACCTGCGCGGGACGTCGCGGCTACCTGATCCGTTCCTTCAAGGCCGCCGTCGGCGACCGAGGCTCCGTGTTCGCGGCGGATGCCACCCCGGAGGCTCCGGCGCTCCAGGCCGCCGACGAGGCGTTCGTCGTCCCGCGTGTCGAGGATCCCGGCTACGTCGAGCGGCTCCTCGAGATCTGCGACGAGCGATCGGTCGACCTCCTGATCTCCCTGAACGACCTCGAACTGCCGTTGATCGCCTGGAACCGCGACCGGTTCCAGGCGATCGGTACCGTGCCCGTGATCTCGTCCCCCGAGATCGTGCGGATCTGTTTCGACAAGTGGGCGACGGTGCGGTTCCTCCGAGCGCACGCCATCCCCACGCCATCGACCTTCCTGCACCCTGCGTGACGCACTCGATGCGCTCGCGGACGGGCGGATCGCGTTCCCGCTCGCGGTGAAGCCCCGTTGGGGAAGCGCGTCGGTCGGCGTGGATCAGGTGAGCGACGTGGACGAGCTCCGGTTGACCTACGCCCTCGAGCACAAGCGGTTCGCCGAACCGCCCGCATCCACGCCACAGGGCGCCGATGACGAGGGCGCCACCGTGTTGATCCAGGAGTGGTTGGACGGCGAGGAGCACGGCATCGACGTGATCAACGACCTGCAGGGCCGCTACGTCACGACGTTCGCCCGGCGCAAGCTCCTCATGCGTGCGGGCGAGACCGATCGCGCGATGACGATCGAACATAGGGCGCTCGAACAGCTCGGCGCGCGTCTCGGAGGAGCGCTCGGTCACTTCGGTGTCCTGGACTGCGACGTGTTCGTGGACGGCGAGCGATGCACGGTCCTGGACCTGAACCCGCGGTTCGGCGGCGGGTATCCGTTCGAGGAAGCCGCCGGCGCGGACATCCCGGCGACGCTGCTCGCCTGGGCGTCGGGTCGGGAGCCGGAGCCGTCGTGGCTGCGTCCCGCCCCGAACATCACCGCGTCGAAGAGCGACGGTCTCGTCGTCATCCTCCCCCCGACGTGGCGCGAAAAGCCCGACGTTCCGGCGTGGTCGACGCGGGGCTGCTGAGCGCGGTCCGGGATGAGCCGAGTGGCTCGCGAGCCGCGGCGTGTACGGACGCGATCCTTAGCCTCTCCTTAATCGAAACGAACCCCGGTCCTGTGTCGTAGGCGGGATGATTGGGACGCGTGCTCTTCTCGGGCCGGCGGTTGGAGTGATCTCGTTGAGCAGCAAGAGGAAGCGTCCCGTCACCGCTCGACCCGCCGAGCAGCGTCGTGCGCGCGCCGCATCCTCCAGGCGTGAGGAGCTCGAGTCGGCTCGACGGCGGGCCATCGCCGCGAAGGGGGCGCTCGCCGCCGCGGGAGCGTGCGTCTTCGCCGCCGCGATGGTGCTTTCCCGCCATTCCTACGCGGGCCATCCGAAGCAGCCGGCCACCGCGCTCGCCGCGTCCCCTCGATTCGTCGACATCGTCCGTCGGAACCTCCTGCAGGCGGGCGTCGTCGCGCCGGCCCAAGCTCCGCCGGGAGCGGAAACCGCGGTGTCATGAGCGAGCATCGCTTCGCCTCGATGGGCTGCGAGGTCGCGGTCGGCGGCGGAACGTCGCGTGAGCATCGGGCGATCGAGCGACTCTTCTCCGAGCGGGAGCTCATCTTCAGCCGCTTCATCCCGGAGAGCCAGCTGAACCGGGTCAACGCCTCGGCCGGGCGTCTCCAGGTGGTTCCGCCGCTGTTCGCCGAGACGCTGCGGATCGCGCTGCGTGCGGCCGACGAGACCGAAGGGTTGGTGCATCCCACGCTCGGGGCGGCGCTCGAGGCCGCGGGCTACACACGCGATTCCGCGTCGCTCGCGCCCGATCCGGCCCCTCCGGATCGGCCGCGACCGTCGAGCCCGGTGTTCGCGCTCGGGCGCGTGGTGGGGCTGGCGCCGGGCGTGCGGCTCGACCTCAACGGCGTCGTGAAGTCGCTCGCGGTGGATGATGCGCTCGCCCTCCTCTCCGGCGAGGGCTACGTGTCCGCGGGCGGCGACGTCGCCACGCGCGGCGCGCTCACCGTCGCGCTCCCCGGGGAAGGTTCCGTGGAGCTTCGCCGAGGGGCGCTCGCGACGAGCGGCAGCGTCAAGAGGTGGTGGCTCCGAGGCGGGCGCGTGCAGCATCACCTGATCGACCCGCGGACCGGCGCTCCGGCCGAGTCCCCCTGGTCACAGGTCACCGCGTGCGGCGCCACCTGTCTCGCGGCGGACGTCGCCGCGAAAGCCGGGTTCCTGCTCGCCGATCGAGGCCCCGCCTGGCTCGACCGCAAGGCGATCCCGGCTCGGTTCCTCGCGGCGAACGGAGACGTCACGTTCAACGAGACGTGGCGGGCGAGCATGCAGGAGCCGGCTCCGTGCATCTGACCTCGAGCCCGGTCGACTGGTATGCGGCCCGCGCCGGAGGCGTGGTCGCCTACGTGCTCCTGTCCGCGAACGTCGCGATCGGCCTGCTGATGACCGGCAAGAAGTCGATGCAGCGCTGGCCGCGGTTCGCGCTCGAGGACGTGCACCGGTTCGGCGGCATCCTGGTCGGGACGTTCCTCGTCCTGCACATCACGGCGGTCGCGATCGACGCGTACCTCCCGTTCTCGATCACGTCGCTCGTGGTCCCGCTGGTCGCCTCGTACCGTCCTTTGTGGACCGCGCTCGGGATCGTCGCCGCCGAGCTCCTGCTCGCCCTCGCCTTCACCAACCACTACCGGAACGTGTCGATCAGCTACCGGTTCTGGCGACGGGCACATTTCGTCAACTTCGTCGTGTGGGGTGCGGCGACGCTGCACGGACTCGGGAGCGGCACGGATCGCAGCTCCTCGTGGCTGCTCGCGGTGTATGCGGCTGCCGTGGCGACGGTGTGTGCGCTCACCACGTGGCGCGTGCTCCGGCGATGGCGCCCGAGCCCGGTGCTCCTTCGTGTCGCCCCGGTCGCTGCGGCGGTCCTCGGCGTCGCGTTCATCGGAGCGCTCGCACGAGGACCGCTGCGGTTCCAACCGAAGGAGTGGAACGCGGCGGTCTTCAGCGACGCCCTTGACGGGCGGATCATCACCGACGCCGGCGTCACGAGAGGGATCGTGTCGATGGCGGGGAACGGCACGGGGTCGCAGCGCGTGCTCGTGCGCGCGGATCTCCTGGTCGCTCCGCAGCGACTCCTGTCGACGGAATTCCAGATGGAGTACCTGCCGAGCGGCTCGCTCTGCACGGGCACCGTGACCCAGGTGCACGGCTCGAGCTTCCAGGCCACCTGCCACATGCCCGATGGGGGCGTCCGCTACGTCGATGCACGCTGGCCACCGAGCAGGGATGGGACCGTCGTCGGTGGGGTGATCACCGCCCACGCGTGATATCCAACGGAACGGACCGGGCCCTGATCGGACCCGGTCCGTTCGTCGCATCACGCCTCGCGAGCGCGTCCGTCCTCTCGCTGGAGGCTTCGTCCGGTAGACCGGCCGGAGCCCGCGAGGTCGGTGAGCTGGTGTGGATTCTGCCGGTCGCCCGGCACCGCGGGCGGGCGGTGGCCCGGCCCGCGAGGGACGGCTCAGCAGCCAGTCACCTCGAGGGTCTCATGCTCTGTATGCAGTCGGACCACCTCCTTCCTCTCGTACCGCAGATGCTGCCCCAGCTCCGGCCGAAAGACAACGAGGCTGGCAGGGCGGCACGTCCGATGGCCCGATGGGGATCGACCGGCGATCCTCCGTGGATGCTCCGCGGGCGCTCAGCCTCTCTCAAGGTTCCTCCGTTCGGATGGGTCGAACCGCGCGACGGTCGCGCCGACGACCCACGAGGAGGACACGATGATCGCTCCCGGCACACCCGGAGACTGGGCGCTCGCGACGACGATGGCATGCGCCCTCGCCGCCACCGGCGTGGCGTTCGCTCGAGCCCTTCGAACGGAGCAGCCGAACCCTCGCCCGACGGCGTCCGATGACAGGCTTGACATGTCCCGGCTGCGTCCCGCGGGGAGTCGTCGGATCCATGCATGACAGAGCTGTCATGTCGCTTGCCCGGAACCCCCCCGCCGCGCATCGTTCGTGCCGCGAGAATCGCAGTCGCGGCCAGAACAGGGGGGATCCGGATGTTCCGTTCGGTACGACGCGGAAGCAAGTTCCTCGTGATCCCCGCGCTCTTCATCGTCGCCGCGACCTCGTGCTCGAATTCCTCGAGCTCGTCGGGAGCCGGTGCGACTGCCGACCACGATCTTCGTGCAGAACTTCCGGTACAACGGCGTCCCGGCCACGGTCCAGTCGGGCGTGGTGCAGTTCCTGTTCGAGAACAAGGAATCCTTCCCGATCACGCACGAGATGATCCCCGTGGCCCTCCCGGCCGGGAAGACGGCGCAGGACGTGATCGCGGCCGCGCAGAAGAACGGGGCCTCCTCGGAGGACGAGTGGCTGCACATCGGCGGTGACTTCGGCGCCGCCGACACCGGCGCGAGCATCGTCGAGACGCTGTACCTGCCGCCGGGGAACTACGTGTTCGCGTGCTGGCAGACCGGCACGCAGAGCGGCGGCGACAACGGACCGCCGCACGCCGCGAAGGGAATGGTCGCTCAGTTCACCGTCTCCTGACCCGGGGGGAGCCGCAGATCAACGCCGCACGCCGGCATCGAGCGAGCCCGGTCCCTCGCGGGCACGCTGCCGCTGCTGCTGCTCTCAGCGTGCGCGAAGCAAGGCATCTCGCCGCAGTCGCGCGACGTCCACCAGCTCTACCTCGTCATCATGGCGCTCGCGGTGCCGGTCTTCCTCGCCGTCGAGGGCCTGCTGATCTGGTGCGTCGTCCGGTACCGGAAGCGGGACGACGAAGCGCCGCCGCAGAGCGTCGGCGGCACGAGGTCGCTGGCGGTCTTCTTCGTGATCCCCGCCCTGATCGTGGCGGTGCTCTTCCCGTTCGGCGAGAGCACGCTCATGAAGATCCAGGAGAGCGTCACGCCGCAGGTGAAGATCAAGGTCGAGGGCTTCCAATGGGAGTGGACCTTCCTCTACCTGAACGAAGGCATCTTCGAGGCCGGACAGACCCTCGTGAAGCCGGCCGTCATGGTGCTCCCCGTCGACGAGCCGGTGCAGATCACGCTGACGTCCCGCGACGTGATCCATTCGTTCTTCGTGCCGGATCTCCTGTTCAAGCGCGACGCGATCCCGGGTCGGACGACCTCGTTCATGTTCACGCCGGACAAGCTCGGCACGTTCCACGCACAGTGCGCCGAGTTCTGCGGGCTCTACCACTCGAAGATGACGTTCTCCGTCCAGGTGGTGACCCCCGTCGACTACCAGGCGTGGATCAAGCAGCAGCGCGAGGCCGCCGCGAGCGTGACGTGCGCGCCGAACGGGACGTCCCTGTCGTTGATCGCCCACGACATCGCCTGGAACCAGTACTGCCTCGCCGTGCCGGCGAACACGCCGTTCACCGTCAGCATCACGAACCAGGACGTCGGCATCCAGCACAACTTCTCGATCTACGACAGCTTCTTCGAGAAGAAGAACTACTTCACGGCTCCCGAAGATCACGGGGCCCTCGAGCGAGACGGTCCAGGTCGAAGGCTTGCCGCCCGGCAAGTACTACTTCCAGTGCGACGTCCACGGTCCGTCGATGTCCGGAGCGTTCGTCGTGCCAGGACCGGGGGGGTGAGCACGCGCACATGGCGGTGACCACGGCTCCTACGCAACAGCACGTCCCCGAGCCGAAGGGGGGCGCCCTCGGCTGGCTCACGACGACCGACCACAAGAAGATCGGGATCCTCTACCTGCTCAACAGCGGCGCCTTCTTCGTCGTCGCGGGGATCTTCGCCCTCTTGATGCGCACGGAGCTCGCCCGGCCCGGCACGCAGATCCTGGCGCCCCATGCGTACAACGAGATCTTCACGCTGCACGGGACCCTGATGATCTTCCTCGTGATCTTCCCGCTCCTCGCGGGGTTCGGGAACTACTTCGTGCCGCTGCAGATCGGCGCGCTCGACATGGCGTTCCCGCGGATCAACGCGCTCTCGTTCTGGCTGTTGCCGGTCGGCGGATTGACGATCCTCTCCGGGTTCCTCGCGAAGGGGGGCGCGGCCGCCGCCGGGTGGACGGGGTATCGCGCCGCTGTCCGAGCAGCTCGGGACCGGGCAGGACCTGTGGATCGTCGGGCTGATCCTGGTGGGATCGGCCTCGATCCTCGGCGGGATCAACTTCATCGTGACGATCCTGCGGATGCGGGCGCCGGGCATGACGATGATGCGCATGCCGGTCTTCACCTGGAGCATCCTGGCGACGTCGCTGCTGGTGGTCCTGGCCGCGCCGGTGCTGACGGCAGGGCTCGTGATGGTGTTCGCCGATCGCCAGCTGGGAACGGTCTTCTTCGACCCGTCCCGTGGTGGCGTCGTCATCCTGTGGCAGCACGTGTTCTGGTTCTTCGGGCATCCGGAGGTCTACATGCTGATCCTCGGCGCCTGGGGCATCGTGACCGAGATCATCTCGGTGTTCTCCGGGAAGCCGATCTTCAGCTATCGAGGCGTGGTCCTGTCGTTCATGCTGATCACCGCGCTGTCCTTCAGCGTCTGGGCCCACCACATGTTCGCGACGGGCGCGGTCGAGCTGCCCTTCTTCAGCGTCACCACCGAGCTCATCTCGATCCCCACGGGCGTCCTGTTCTTCATCTGGCTCGCGACGCTCTGGAAGGGGAAGCTCCGGTTCGAGCCGCCGATGCTGTTCGCGCTGGGGTTCATCGCGATGTTCCTGATCGGCGGCATCGACGGCGTCTGGGCGGCATCGCCCGCGATGGACTTCGCGATCCACGACACCTACTGGGTGGTGGCGCACCTGCACTACGTGTTGTTCGGCGGCACGCTCTTCGGCGTGATCGCCGGGCACCTTCTACTGGTTCCCGAAGATCACCGGCCGGATGCTCTCCCGCAAGCTCGGCATCTGGCAGTTCTGGCTGCAGCTCGCGGGCTTCAACCTGACGTTCTTCCCGATGCACATCCTGGGGCTCCGTGGGATGCCGCGCAGGATCGCCGACTACCCGCCGGATCTGGGTTGGAGCTTCCTGAACCTGCTGGCGAGCATCGGCGCGTTCGTGATCGCCACCGCGATGCTGCTGTTCCTCATCAACATCGTCCTCACGCTGCGGAAGCCGCGGACGGCGCCGGACGATCCGTGGGGCGCGAACACGCTCGAGTGGGCGACGTCCTCACCGCCACCGCCGCACAACTTCGACGCCCTCCCGCCGATCCGCTCCGACCGGCCCGTGTACGACCTGCGGATGGCGAAGGAGGCCGAGACGTGAGCGCGATCGCAGCGGCGAAGGGCCGTCCGCGCACGGAGATGAGCCGGCCGGTCCTCGGCATGGTGCTGTTCGTGGCGTCCGAGGCGATGTTCTTCGCGGCGTTCTTCGCTGGCTACTTCACGATCCGCGCGAACGAGACCGACCTGGCCGCCGCCGGGGATCCCCCACCTGAAGATCGACATCGCGTCGATCCTGACCGTGATGCTGGTGCTCAGCAGCGTGGCGGTCCAGCTGGCCCTGCGCTCCACGCGCGCGGGTCAGCGGCGGCGCGCGTTGGTCTGGCTCGGCGATCACGATCGGCCTCGGCATCTGCTTCCTCGGGCTGCAGCTGTACGACTACTCGCAGCTGGGGTTCGGGCTGAAGGACGGGGTGTTCGGCACGCTCTTCTACGTCATGACCGGGATCCACATGGCGCACGTGGTCGGCGGCGTCGTGTTCCTGATCCTCGTCTTCTGGCAGGCCACGCGGGGCCGCATCTCGGCCGAGCATCACGACTCGCTCGCGGCGGGCGCGATCTACTGGGATTTCGTGGACGTCGTCTGGATCTGCCTGTTCACGGTCTTCTACCTGCTGACCCCGAGGTGACCCGATGAGCACGCTGTCGCGGATCTGCCTGGCCCTCGCCGGCTTCCTGGCCGTCGCGGGTGGTGTCTACGGCGTCACCAGCCACGAGCCGGCGGGCACCACGCTGTTGCTGGTCGCGGCCCTCACGTTCTGCTTCCTGGGGATCGTCACGAGGATGGTGGCGCGACGCATCCGAGGGGTCGGAGGGGGCGGTCGAGGAGGAGGAGGTCCATGTCGGGCCGACGATCTGGCCGTTCGGGTTCGCGATCGCCGGGGTGATCCTGGCGATCGGGTTCATCGTCAGCCCGTGGATCCTGGCGCTCGGCGCGGTCGCCTTCGCCGTCTTCGGCGGCCGGATGGCTGCGCGACGTGACCCGCTCGCACGCGCCGGCCGGCGGCGCGCTGACTATCCCGCGCAGGATCAGCCAGGCGGCCGTCAGCACGAGTGTCGCGAGCACGACGAGGAAGACCGTGGCGTGGTACTGGGTCGAACTCGGGCTGGGCAGGTGTGCGGGGTTGCACCGGTTGCAGACGGCGGCGCCCTCCGCCACCGGGCCGCCGCAGCGGATGCATCGGTCGCGTGACGTCATGCTCCTCCTCCCGTCGCTGACGCGGTGGGTGTCGTGCGAGCCAGGCGTGCGTCCGATCCGCCGTGCCTCGCGCTCGTCGGCGCGCATCCAGTCCAGCAGCACGATCCCGAGCGCGGGCACGATGAGCACCATCGACCCACCCCACATCATCGCCCCGGCCAGCTGCTGGTCGGCGAGCGCGCCGGCGGTGCCTTCGACCTGCGCGTACGTCGGGTAGAGCACGTGTCCGGCGCTCGCGAGCGTCAGGCCCAGGAACGCCATCGCCGGCATCGCCAGGAACAGATAGAGGATCCGGGCGGGATGCGACAGGCGCCCGGGCGCCGGGTCGGCGGCGACCACCGGCAGCCAGAAGAGCAGCGCCGCCGTGAGGAATGCGACGTGCTCGAGCGCATGCAGCGAGGTGCTCCGGAGCGCGTCCTCGTAGAGGTTGCTCACGTGCGCGCCCCACATCACCACGAAGAAGACCGACCACGTGATGAGCGGGTTCCCGAGCACGCGGAGGGGCAGGCTCCCGAGCGCCGATCCGAGTCCGCGCCGAGTGCGCGGCCCGGAGGCGTGCAGCGCGAGCGTGATCGGGGCGCCGAGGATGAGCAGGGGGGCGGCGACCATGGTCAGCAGGAGGTGCTGGAGCATGTGGTCGCTGAACGAGCGCGTCACGGCGCCGTCGATCGGACCGTCGAGCGCGATGACGATCACGGCGAGCCCGGCCAGGAACCACCCGCGGCGTGACGGAGCGGGACGACGGGGCCGCCGCGTCGGGCGGGCGCGTCCCTCGGCCCAGATGTAGGCCGTGCCGGCCGTGAGCACGCCCGCGACCACGAGCGGGTCGACCGGCCAGCTCATGGCGTGTTCGCCTCGGCCGCCGCGGAGACGACGATCTGTCCCTGAACGTCGGCGCGCGGTGCGGCGCCGGCGGGGACCGGGAGCTCGATCTCGAACGTCGTTCCCGCTCCCTCGCGGCTCTGCACGTCGATGCGCCCGCCGTGCGCCTCGACGATCGTGCGGACGATCGACAGACCGAGCCCGAACCCGCCGGTCCGGCGTTCGCGCCCGCTGTCCGCCCTGGCGAACCGATCGAAGATCCGTTCGAGGTCCTCGGCGGGGATCCCGGTCCCCGAGTCGTGGACCGAGAGCACGGCGGAGGTCGCGGTGCCTCGAACGCCGAGCTCGATCGTGTCCCCCTCGCGTGTGTGGTTCACCGCGTTCTCGATCAGGGCATCCAACGCCACCGCGAGGCGTTCGGGGTCGCCCAGCACATGCGCCTCTCCGTCGGTGCGCACGAGCCACCGTCGAGGCGTCGCGGTCCAGCGTCGCACGGCGTCCGCGACGATCTCTTCCAGCTCGAGGTCGACGCGGTCCAGGAACCCGGGATCCTCCGATCCCGCGAGCACCAGGAGGCGGTCGGCCAGGCGCCGGAGGCGCAGGAGCTCGTCGGCGATGATCGCGGCGTCCTCCGCCGTGGTGTCGTCCTGCGTACGCCGTTGGATCAGCTCCGCGTGGCCGAGCGCGACCGTGATCGGCGTGCGCAGCTCGTGCGAGGCATCCTGCACGAACCGATGCTCGCGCTCCAGCAGCCGCAGGTTGGTCATCGAGACGCGCTCGGACTCCTCCATCGCGTGGAGGCGGCGTCGCGCGTGCCAGACCATCGCGACGAACATCGCCGCCATGAGAGGTACCTCGGTGAGCTCGTCGAGCGGCTGATACCCGCGCTGGATCGTCGACCAGATCGCGCCGCCGGTCGCCACGATCACGACCGCGAGGACGAGTGTGGTTGGACCGTTGCGCCAGACCCGGAACCCGTACAGCAGCGTCAGGCTGACCCAGATGAAATGGAAGGGCACCGTCTCCCAGTCGGGGATCACGGTCATCGCGATCAGGTTCGCGACCGCGAAGATGCCCCAGGCGATGTCGACCCAGTGCTCCCGCCAGGGCCAGGCCGATCGATCAGTCGTCATCGATCTTGTACCCGACACCGCGGACGGTCGTGATCACGTCGTAGCCGAGCTTCGTCCGGAGCCGCCGGACGTAGACGTCCACGACGTTGGATCGAGGATCGAAGTGGTAGCCCCACACCGACGAGAGGAGGCGTTCCTTCGACACGGTGTGGCCGGCGTTGCGCGATGAGCTCGCGCAGCAGGAGGAACTCGCGGTGCGCGAGCGGCACGGGACCGGCGCCGACGTCCGCCTGCCGGCGGAGGAGATCGAGCGTCACGGTGCCCGCCCGGAGGAACGGGGGGGTGGACCGGGCGGCGGCGCGGAGCCGTGCGCGGACGCGGGCGAGAAGCTCGTCGAGGGAGAAGGGCTTCGCGACGTAGTCCTCGGCGCCGTGCTCGAGGCAGCTGACCTTCGACGTGGTGTCGTTCAGCGCCGACAGGATCATCACGGGCTGCGAGGGTCTGCTCTTCACCAGCCGGCGAAGGACCTCGAGCCCGCCCGGACCCGGCATCACCAGATCGAGGATCACGAGGTCGTACGCATGCTCGATCGCGAGCTGCAGGCCCTCCTTGCCGTCGAGGGCGACGTCCACGATCAGGCCCTCCGCCTCCAGCCCGCGACGAACGAAGTTCACGATCCGCTGCTCGTCGTCGACCAGCAGGATCCGTCCCGCCGAAGCGGGCTCTGCGTCGATCGGTGCCGCCGTTGATCCCAAGGGTCCCCTCTCGTGCGAACACTAGGCCAGGCGCGTGGGCGGTGGGAAGGTGGCTACGGGCGCGGAGGGTGACAGTTCTGTCATCGTGCCTGGTCGTCGGGCGGCCTACAGTGGCGCCGTGCCTCCGAGGAACCAGCTACGCGAAGAGCGGCGACGTGAGCATCGCGTACCAGGTGGTCGGGGAGGGCCCGGATCTGGTCCTGGTGCCGGGGTTCGTCTCGAACGTCGAGGCGGCATGGGGTTGGCCGAACCTCGCCCGGTTCCTGCATCGGCTCGCGTCGGTGTCGCGGCTGATCGTGTTCGACAAGCGGGGGACGGGCCTGTCCGATCCGATGACGCGCGCGCCGACGCTCGAGGAGCGGATGGACGACATCCGCGCGGTGATGGACGCGGCCGGCGTCGAGCGCGCGCCGCTGCTGGGCGTCTCGGAGGGCGGCGCGCTCAGCATCGGGTTCGCGTCGGAGCACCCGGATCGCGTGGACGCCCTGGTGCTGTACGGCTCCTACGCGAAGAAGCTGGCGACGGAGGACTACCCCTGGGGCGTCACGAAGGAACAGCTCGAGCTGTTCAAGGACAGCTTCGACGACGCGTGGGCGACCGGGCGGTGGTGGGACATCGTGCATCCGGAGGCATCGACCGACGCGACGTCGCGCGAGCGGTGGGCCGCCTACCTGCGGGCCTCCGCGAGCCCCGGCATGGCCCGGAACCTCATGGAACAGAATGCCCAGATCGACGTCCGCCCGCTGCTGCCGGCGATCGCCGCGCCGACGCTGGTGCTGCACCGCACGGACGACCACTGGGTCAACGTCGGGAACGCGCGGTTCCTGGCGGCGAACATCGCCGGCGCGACGCTCGTGGAGCTCGAGGGCTCGGACCACCGGCCGTGGCTCGGCGACGCGGACCCGGTCCTCGATCACATCGACGCGTTCGTCACCGGCGGCAGCTCGCGACCACGGCACGTGCGGGTGCGGCTCGGCGCCGAGGCGCTCAGCCGCCGCGAGCGCGAGATCGTGTGGCTGGCGGCCGACGGCCTGTCCACGAAGGAGATCGCCTCGAGCCTGTTCCTGAGCGAGCGGACGATCGAGACGCACCTGGCCAACGCGTACGCGAAGCTCGGCGTCCACTCTCGGGTCGAGCTGGTCCGCAGGGCCGGCTGAGCTCGGCATCCAGGCGTAGCCGGAACTCAGTACCGGTACGGATGTATGGCCTGCGCCCCCTCCCTAGCGTGGTCCATGTCGCCGAGAGAAGGAGGAAGACATGGGCGCGACACGAACGAGGGGCGAGGTCGAGACCGAGATGAAGGAGATGCTCGGTCTGGTGCCGAGCTTCTTCAACCGGATCCCGGACCGCTTCCTGGAGGCGGAGTGGGAGCTGTTCAAGGGTCTGGAGCTGGGCGAGACCCTGATCCCCAACAAGTACAAGGAACTGATGGGGGTCGCGATCCACTCCGAGACGAAGTGCCGCTACTGCATCCTGTTCCACACCGAGTGCGCGAAGCTCTTCGGAGCCACGGACGAGGAGATCCAGGAGGCGGCGCACTACTCGAAGATGTCCGTCGGGTGGAGCGTGTACCTCAACGGCACGCAAGAGGACTACGACCGGTTCGCCGACGAGCTTCGGCAGATCGGCGCGCACGTCTCCGCAGGAGCCTGAACGATGAAGGTCGAACGGGTCCGGCCGACGGTCGCGACGGTCACGTTGCACACCTTCGAGCTGGCGGCGCTGATGGCATCGGCCCGCTGGATCGTCGAGGGGTGCCCCGGCGAACTTCCGGACGACGCGGTGCAGCAGCTCCGCGTCATCCTCGCCGGCTACGACGTGGCCCTCGCCGACGGACCGCCGGCCGGACCCGGCGGCCTCCCCGCCGCCCGGTAGCTCCGGCGCCGGACCCGTTCCGGCGCCGCGATCAGTCGGCGAACCACTCGTCGAGCGGGAGCGTCGCCGACAGCGCCGAGAGGTCGCCGCCGTCGCGGACCCGGATCGCCGCGTCCGCCATCGCCGCCACCGCGACCCACGTCAGTCGACCGCCGACGCTCACGCGTTGCGCGCCCGCCTCCGCGATCTCGGAGAAGGACAGCTCCGGGACCGCAAGCACGTTCACCGGCTCCGACACGGCGGCGCACACGGCGCGGATCTCCTCGACGGTGCGCAGGCCCGGCGCGAACAGGACGTCCGCGCCCGCCGCCGCGTACGCGCGGAGCCGCGCGATCGTGTCGTCGAGGTCGGGGTTGCCGCGGATGTGGTTCTCGGCTCGTGCCGTCAGGGTGAAGGGGAAGCCCAGCCCGCGCGCGGCCTCGGCCGCCGCGGCGATGCGCTCGGCGGCCGGCTGCTGCTCGTAGAGGAAGCCGTCCCGGTCGTAGTCCTCGATCGAGCCGCCGACCGCGCCGGCCGCGGCGACCCGGCGGATCGCGCGGGCCACGCTCTCCGGGTCTGCGCCGTAGCCGTTCTCGAGGTCGACCGACACCGGCAGGTCCGTCGCCCCGTCGACGGACGCGACGTGGTCGACCACCTCGTCCAACGTCACCCCGCCGTCTCGACGACCCCGCGTGAATGCGAAGCCGGAGCTCGTGGTGGCGAGGGCGGCGAACCCGAGGGCGGCGAGCACCCGAGCGGATCCCGCGTCCCACGGGTTCGGGATCATGAACGGCTCGCCGGCGTGCAACGCCCGGAACGCGACGGCCTTCGCCTCCTGCCTACTCCCCGGCGACACGGAGCACCACCTTCCCGCACCGGTTGGTCACACCGCGTCTCCTCCGGCGGCGCCTCGCAGGTGGCGGTCGAACCACGCCTGCGTGCGCCGGATCGAGTCGAGCGCGTGCTCGCGTTCGAAGGGCAGATGTCCCTCGCGCGGGTACACGACCAGCTCGGCCTCGACGCCCTGCGCCGCGATCGCGGCATAGAGCTCCTCGGCCTGGCCCACCGGCGTGCACCGGTCCAGCGCTCCCTGGATCACGAGCGTCGGGGTGGTGCACCCCGCCGCCTGATAGACCGGCGATCGCTCCACGTACAGGCCCTTGGGGTCGTCCCACGCGTCGGGCATCACGATCTCGTCGAACGCGCCGATGTCGGCGGTGAGGTGGAACGAGATCCAGTTCGAGATCACCGAGTACGCGACGGATGCGCCGAAGCGATCGGTCTGCGTCACGGCCCATCCGGCCATGTACCCGCCGTAGGACAGTCCCGAGATCCCGAGGCGGTCGGGATCGGCCACGCCGTCCGCGACGCACCGATCGACGCCGGCCAGGATGTCCTGCAGGTCCTTGCCGCCGGGATCGCCGATCACGGCTTGCGCGAACGCGTGGCCGCGCCCGATGCTGCCGCGCGGGTTCGGCATGAGCACCGCGTACCCCGCGTCGGCCAACAGGACCGCGTTCGGCTCGGAGACGGAGAAGTACGCGTTCCAGCACCAGGTCGGGCCGCCGTGGACCAGCACGAGCAGCGGCAGCGGTCCGTCGGCGCCGGCCGGCGTCATGAGGAGCCCGTCGATCTCGAGGCCGTCGGGCGCGATCCACGAGAGCGCGCGGACGTCGGGGAAGATCGTGACGCGCGTGAGGTCGTCGTTGAACCAGCTGATGCGCACCCACTCGCCCGTGCCGGCATCGAACCGCGCCAGCTCGGGCGCGACGCCGTGCGCCTGATGCGTCGTCAGCACGACCGCGCCGCCGGCGGCGACCGCGCACGAGGGCTTCGTCACGTCCGGTCCGATGAACGCGTCGCCGGACCATGCCTCCTCGCGCCGGCCGTCGAGCCGGATCCGCCCGCACGACGTGCCGACGCGTTCGCAGCTCGCGTACCAGAGCGACTCGTCGTCGCACCACGCGGCGACGCCGACGGTCTCCAGCCCGGGCCAGGATCGCTGACCTCGCCCGAGGAGAGGTCGACGATCTTCGCGCTGCCGCTCAGGAGGTCGGGATCGCTCGAGTACCCCTCGACCACGACGGCGCGCCGGGCATCGGGGGACAGCGCCAGGCCCTCGAGCTGCCACGTCGGTTCGTAGAGCGTCCGTGCCGACCGCGCGGCGAGGTCGAGCGCGACCAGCGTCGGCCGGTGCCAGCCGGATGCGGTCGGATCCACGGAGACGATCGCGACCGCCACATCCCCGCCGTCCCAGTCCACCTCCCAGATGCTGCGGGCCGCGGGACCGACCTCGGCGACGACGCCGGTCGCCAGGTCCACCAGGTACAGACGCCGCCATGCGTGTCCGGGGCGGCGCACGATCGGATCGGGATCGGGTTCGGCGCCGGTCACCGGCCGAGCCGACCAATCCATCCCGTAGGAGCCGGGATCGGCCACGCGGACCAGCAGCCGCCCGCCGTCGGCCGACCACAGGACCTGCTCGGCGGAGCCGCGGAAGCTCGCCGCGAGCACCGGCTCCTCGCCGGGCACCATCGTGTAGGGGAGCGCGTGGCTGGTCATGCCGCGGTCCGAGACGAACGCGAGCCGCGCGCCGTCCGGCGACCACACCGGCGCCGCGTCGCTGCTCGTCCCCTCCGTCAGCTGGAGCAACGTGTCGTCCGCGTCGAGGAGCCACAGCTGACACGGCACCGATCCGCCGCGCGCGCCCACGCTGGCGTGCAGCGCGAACACCGCCCGCGAGCCGTCGTCGGACGGCGCGATGGCGGTCGGTGTACGGAGCTCCATCATCGACTCCGGCGTCGGGTGGCGGCGCGCGTCGTCCATCCGGGCTCAGACCAGGAAGGCCGCGTAGGGCACGTACGCGGGGTGGGGACGCGCGCCTTCCGAGGAGCAGTAGACATAGGGGTAGGGGTCCATGCGCATCCCGGCGCCGAGCAGCGCCGCGAGCAGGGTCCCGCTCCAGCCGAGGACCCCGATCTTCGCGTCCTGCGGGCGGTCATGGCCCTCGAGCAGGTCACGCACGATCGCGGCGCTCACCAGCTCGTCGGTGGAGGCGATCGGCGAGGTCCAGCCCTCGTCGTCGATGAAGCCGTACGCGGCCACGGATCCATCGGCCCGCAGGTAGGCGGTGGCTCTGGTGGCGTCGTCGACCCACATGTCCATGTCCTGCGGACGCACGAACCCGAGCGCCGCGCGGTTCAGGTCCGCGCACGCGTCCAGCAGATCGTGGGTCAATGGCGTCGCTCGGAGTCCGGACGGCAGCGCCGGCAAGCGCGTCGGGTCCTGCAGCCCTTTGAGGGTGAACTCCGGCGTCCGCGGGGCCATGCCGAAGGACGTGTACAACCCGGTCGAGACCGGCTGGATCGTCTCGACCATCGTGGCCTGCAGCACGCCCGCGCGTTCGGCTGCAGGCGGGAGCAGCGCCTCCAGCAGGGCGCGCCCGATGCCCCGGCCCTGCGCCCGCGGCAGCACGAACAGGAACGACAGGAACCAGAAGTCGTTGCGGCGTGCCGCGGTCCCGAACGCGGCCGGGCCGTCGTCGTCCAGCGCGAGCAGGGCGAGCTCGGGATCGGTGCGGCGCCCGCGGGTCAGCGCGGTCCGGATCCAGGCATCGTCGGCCGGATCCTCCGTGGGCAGACCCCTCCGGGCATGCAGATCGTTGAAGGCCTCGTAAAAGATCCGCGAGCAGGTCGGGATCTCCTCGGCGGTGAAGGGCCGGATCGTGATCGGGGGCGCGTCGCTCGGCACGTCGCGCGAGTCTACGCGGTGTCGCCTCCGTCCTGCGGGTCCTCGTCGGCGGCCTCGCGCCGCGCCTTCTCGAACTCGGATCGTGACCTTCCGAGGGATCGGGCGAGCTCGGGCAGCTTCGCGCTGCCGAACAGGAACACGGCGATCGCCGCGACCACGATCCAGGACTCGGGACTGTCGAACATGGCCAACATCACGCCCCTCCTCGCTCGTGTGTGGCCCCTCTCGCCTCCAGGGTACGCCCGGATCCGGTTCCGGTGTCGTCAGCGGGCGGCGATACCGTCCAGGATGGTGTCGACCGCGGTGCGGATGAGGTGGGGCGTGACGGCGCCCCCCGTGAGCAGGACGCGCATCACCACGGTGCCGCCGAGCATGTCGGCCACGACCTCGATGTCGATGTCCGGGCGCACCTCCCCGCGTTCGATGCCGCGTTGCAGGATCGCGAAGACCACCGAGCGCCGGTGCTCCAAGATCCCGGCGCGCACCGCCTTCGCGAGTTCGGGGTTGCGCGCCATCTCGGCGACAAGGCCGGCCATCATGCGGCCGCTCTCGGAGCGGCCGACCGCCCTGATGAAGCCGCCGAGCACCCGGGCCAGCGCATCCCGGGTCGTCTCATCCTCGCGCGGTGGCTGGGGGTCCTCCGGCTGCTTGTAGCGCTTGATCGCGTCGACGACGAGCGGTTCCTTCGACGGCCAGCGCCGGTAGACGGTCGTCTTGCCGACGCCGGCGCGCGCGGCCACCGCCTCGATCGAGAGGCCTTCGTAGCCCTCCTCGCCCAACAGCTCGATCGTCGCCTGCAGGATCGCGCGGTCGGCCGCGGGGTCGCGCGGGCGTCCGGGACCCCGGGCCTCCGCCGTCTCGACGGTCACGGCTCGACCCGTTCGACCACCGTCGAGATCGCGCCTTCACGCCGATCCACCTCGACCTCGATCGCGTCGACCGCCGGCGCACGGCTCGGCAGCCACAGCAGCGCCACCAACGCGCCCACGAACGCGATCGATGTGCCGACGATGAGCCCTCGATCCATCGCGTGGATGAACGACGTCTTCGCGGCGATCACGATCGCATCTCCGGCGGCGCCGCCGACCTTGGTTCCGATCCCGATCGCCGCGCCGACGGAGCTCAGCGCCTGCTGGGTCGTCGGCGCCGGCAGGCCGCTCAGCACCGGGCGGAGCGCCGCCGTGTAGGCCGAGGCGAACACGCTGCCCAGGATCGCGACGCCGAGCGCGCCGCCGACCTGTCGCGTCGTATCGTTCATGGCCGAGCCGACACCGGCCTTCGCCAGCGGCAGCGAGCCCATGATCGATTCGGTCGCCGGCGTCATCGCGAGCGCCATGCCGGTGCCGAGGATCATGATCGAGATCAGCACGTGGCCGTAGCCCGAGTCGATCGTGGCGGTCGAGAGGAACCACAGACCGCCCGCGACCACGGCCATCCCGAACACGACGAGGATCTTGTTCCCGACCCGGTTCACGAGCCGGCCGGTGATCGGGGAGACCACGATCAGCACGAGCGCGATCGGCGCCACCCGGTAGCCGGCCTGCAGCGCCGAGTACCCCAGGACGAACTGGAGGTACTGCGTCAGGAAGAACAGCGAGCCGAACAGCGCGAAGAACACCAATGTGATCGAGATGTTCGCGGCGGTGAACCGTGGGTTCTTGAAGAACTCCAGGTTCAGCATCGGGTGGTCGCTGCGGCGCTCCCACACGACGAAGCTCGCGAGGACGATGGCGGCGACGGTGAACGACACGAGGATCATCGGGTCGGTCCAGCCGTTCGAGGGGGCCTCGATGATGCCGTACACGAGGGCGAACAGCCCGACGATCGACAGGACGGCGCCGACCGGGTCGAGCCGCGGCGCCGACGGGTCCTTCGAGTTCGGGATGATCAACCGGCCGGCGATCAGCGCGAAGATCACGACCGGGACGTTGACGAGGAACACCGAACCCCACCAGAAGTGCGTCAGCAGCCAGCCGCCGACGACCGGGCCGATCCCGATCCCCAGGCCGGACACGCCGGCCCAGATGCCGATCGCGCGACCGCGCTCCTCGGCGGGGAACACGTTCGTGAGGATGGACAGCGTCGAGGGCATGATCAGCGCGCCGCCGACGCCCATCAGGGCGCGGGTGAAGATCAGGGTCGTGGCCGAGCCCGCGAACGCAGACGCCATCGAGCCGAAGCCGAAGATCACGAGGCCGAGCGCGAGCGCCGAGCGCCGGCCGTACTTGTCCGACAGGCTCCCCGCGGTCAGCAGGAGACACGCGAACACGAGCGTGTAGGCGTCGACGATCCACTGGAGCTGGCTGTTCGACGCCCCGAGGTCGCGCACGAGCGTGGGGATCGCGACGTTCAAGATCGTGTTGTCGAGGCCGATCACCAGCAGCGACAGGCACAGGACCCCGAGGATCCACCACCTCCGCTCGTAGCCCTCCGCGTGTTCCATGCGTGCCTCCATCGGTCGGTCCCTGTCAGGCGAGGATATCCGATACGAGGCCGAATCGCAACTCCCGCGTATCGGAATGGGCCCTCACAGCCCCCCGGAAGAACCATGGGATGAACCCCTACAGGTTCGGCGATGTCGAGCCGATGTCCTAGGGCAAGGGATAGCCGGGAGGCGCATATGTCGCGCGTGCTGGTCATCGATGACGAGACGGTGGTGGGGACGATCCTCCGCTATGCGTTCGAGGCGAACGGTCATCAGACCGTCGTCGCGGACGGCGGGCGCTCCGGTATCGACATGGCTCGTGCCGAGCACCCCGACGCGATCGTCCTGGACCTGATGATGCCGGCCGTGACCGGCCACGACGTCCTCGAGATCCTCCGCGACGACGACGCGACCCGGGACACGCCGATCCTCGTGCTCACGGCCGTCACGATGTCGAAGGAACGCGACCTCTGCCTGTCCGAGGGCGCCGACATGGTGATGACGAAGCCCTTCGATCCCCGCGACGTCGCGAACGCGGTCGACGAGCTCCTGTCCCCGGACGAGCCCGCCGAAGCCAGCTAGCGGCCCCGACACCCGTCGCCGATCTACCCTGAGCGGCATGACGCGTGCCGTCGACGCGGCCGAGGGCCGCTTCCGAGGCGAGCCGGCCGTGATCCTCCGCAGCGGCGACCTCTCAACCACGTTCCTGCCGGGCCTGGGTCTCACCGGCGTCTCGCTCCGGTACCGGGGCGGCGAGTACCTGGCCGTTCCCGGCGGCCTCGACACGCTGCGTGCCGGCGGCAGCGCCGGCATCCCGCTGCTCGCCCCCTGGGCGAACCGGCTGGCCGCGCGACGCTACCGAGCGGCCGGGGTGTCGGTGGACCTGAAGGGCATGCGACTGGGCACCGACGAGAACGGCCTGCCGATCCACGGGCTGCTGCTCGGGCGTTCGCCGTGGTCGGTCGGCCGGCTCACGACACACGGCGACGCCGCCTCCTTCGAGGCCGCGATCGACGTCGACGCGCCGGCCTTCCCGTTCCCGCACCGGATCGACGTGCGGGTGCGGGCGCGCGAGCCGCGGCTCACGATCGACACCACCCTCACCGCGACGGGCAGGCGGCGCGTCCCGGTCGCGTTCGGCTGGCATCCGTACCTGCGCGTGCCCGGCACGCCGCGCTCCCGCTGGCGCCTGCGCCTGCCGCCGCGCGAGCATCGCGCGCTCGACGCGCGCTCGATCCCCACCGGCGCGTCGACGCACGAGCCCGCGGAGCGGGAGCCGGTCGGCCGGCGGACGTTCGACGATCTCTACGGCCTGGGGCACGACCGCCGGTTCGCGTTCGTGGGTGAGGACGGGCGCGGGATCGAGATGCGGTGCGTCGACGGCTACCCGTTCGCTCAGGCCTGGGTGCCGGCGGGCAGGACGTTCGGCGCCCTGGAGCCGATGGCCGCGCCGACGAACGCGCTCGTCGAGGGGACGACGCCGCTCGTGGGGCCGGGCGGGTCGTTCACGGCCAGGTTCGCGCTGACGGCGACCTGAGCCTCAGGCCCCGAGGCGCTCCAGCAGGTGGTCGCCCACCCGGAGCGCGTTCGCCATCGCGGTGAGCGCCGGGTTCACGGCCCCGATGCTCGGGAAGAAGCTGGTGTCGACGACGTAGAGGTTGTCCACCTCGTGCGCGCGGCAGTCGGTGTTCAGCACCGAGCTCGCCGGATCCGAGCCGAACCGGCACGTGCCAGCCTGGTGTGCGACGCCGGCGACCGGGATGTCGGTCTTGAGGTACGCATGGCGCGGGAACAGGTGATCCGGATGCATGCCCAGGTGGCCGAGCATCGACTTCAGCTTGTGGAACAGGCCATCGGCCGAGGCGCCGTTGCTGGGCGTGTACGTGAGCTGCACATTGCCGTCGGGCCCGAGCGTGACGCGGTTCTCCGCGCGCGGGAGGTCCTCGGTGGACAGCCAGAAGTCGACGGCGTGCGTCGCGACGTCGCGCAGCGCGAACCCCGGCGCGAGCTTCGTCTCCTTGGGCTTCTCGCCCTTGAACATGTCGGCCTGCGACTTCCCGATCATCTGGAGGTTGCCCAGCGGGAACCCGAAGTCCTCGTCGCCGAGGTAGAAGTCGTTCAACCCCAGCGTCTTCTGGAAGCGCGTCGGGTTCGGCTCCTTCGACAGCGCGAGCACGGCCTGGCTGTTGTGGAACATGTAGTTGCGTCCCACCTGGTCGGAGCCGTTGGCCAGGCCGTTCGGGTGCGCGTCGGTCGCCGAGGCGAGGAGCAGCTTCGCGGTGTTCGCGGCGCCGCAGGACACGACGACGATCTGCGCCGTGTGGGTCTCGTGCTCGCCGTCGCGCTCGACCTCGACGCCGCTGATCGTCGTGCCCGCGTCGTTCGTCAGCAGCTTCGTGGCGCGTGCGTTCGTGAGCAGTGTGACGTTCGGGTGCTCGAGCGCGGGCCGAACCGCCAGGACCTCGGCGTCCGACTTCGCGTGGACGAGGCAGGGGAAGCCGTCGCAGGTCTCGCAGCGGATGCATGCGCTGAACGGCGGGTTCGTCTCATCCAACAAGACGCCACACGGCGCGTGGAACGGGTGATAACCCGCCGTGGCGAGGTCGTCGGACAGCTGCTGGATCCGCGGCTCGTGCGTGAGCGCCGGGTGCGGGTACTGCTGGGTGGCGGGTGGATCGGTCGGATCCTCGCCGTGGTTGCCGTGCACCTGGTAGAGCTGCTCGGCCTGCGAGTAGTACGGCTCCATCTCGTCGTAGCCGATCGGCCACGCGGGGGAGATGCCGTCGTGGTGCGTGAGCTCGCCGAAGTCCTCGCGCCGCAGGCGGTAGAGCGCGGCGCCGTAGAGCTTCGTCGCGCCGCCGACGTAGTAGTGGATCTGCGGCTGGAACGGCTTCCCGTCCGCGTCGTACCAGGTGTCGGCGGAGATGTACCGGTTGTCCACGAAGACGTCGGGCGTCGACCAGTTCTCCGGCTCGCGCGGCAGCCAGTCGCCGCGCTCGAGCAGCAGGATCCGCTTGCCCGAGGGCGCGAGGCGTCGCACGAGCGTGCCGCCGCCGGCGCCGCTGCCGATCACGATGACGTCGTAGTCGCTCACGAGATCTCCTGGATCCGCTCGGCGAGGATCAGCCGGCCGGCCGCCTCGATCAGCGCGAGGTGGGAGAACGCCTGCGGGTAGTTCCCCAGGAACCGCGCCGTGCTCGTGTCGAACTCCTCCGCGTACAGGCCGAGCGGCGACGCGACGCGGAGCAGCCGCTCCATCAGGTCGCGCGCTCGCTGGTGCTCGCCGACGATCGCGAGCCCCGACACGAGCCAGAACGAGCAGATCAGGAAGCTGCCTTCCTTCCCCGAGAGCCCGTCGTCGGTCTCGTCGGTCTTGTACCGGAGGACGAAGCCGTCCTCGGTGAGCTCGTCCTGGATCGCCAGCACCGACGCGTGCAGCCGTTCGTCGTCGCCTGGGAGGAACCCGAAGATCGCCGCGAGCAGCGTCGAGGCGTCGAGCGCGTCGGTCCCGTAGTGCTGCCGAAGGACGCCGTCCTTGCGCAGTCCGTGCTCCAGGATGTCGGCCTTGATCTCCTCGGCGGTCTTCTGCCACTCGGCCTCGAGGTCCGGGAGACCGCGCACGGCGGCGAGCTTCGCCGCCCGGTCCATCGCCACCCAGCACATCAGCTTCGACGACACGTACTGCTGCGGCGCACCGCGTGCCTCCCAGATCCCCTGGTCCGGGTTGCGCCAAACCTTCGACGCGCACCGTCGCTTGTGCCTCCACGACCGGCCAGATCCGCCGGGGGAGGCGCTCGCTGCGCCGGGTGTGCAGCAGGATCGAGTCCAGGACCGCGCCGTAGACGTCGTTCTGGCGCTGGTCGATAGGCGCCGTTGCCGACCCGGACGGGCCGGGCCCCCGCGTAGCCGGACAGATCGTCGCGGGTCGACTCGGTCAGATCGCGGTGCCCATCGATGCCGTACATGATCTGCATCCCGCCGTCGTCGTTCGGCTCGAGGTCGGCGATGAACTGGATGAACTCCTCCGCCTCCCAGTCCAGGTTCAGGTAGTGCAGCGCCTGGAGCGTGAACGTGGAATCGCGCATCCAGCTGAAGCGGTAGTCCCAGTTGCGCTCGCCGCCCGGCGTCTCGGGGAGCGAGGTGGTGAGGGCGGCGACCGTCGCGCCGGTCGGCGCGTACGTCAGCCCTTTGATCGCGAGCGCGGAGCGCTGGAGCGGGTCGCGCCAACGGTGGTCGGGGAGGCGCGCCCGGTCCGAGCCACGCCCGCCACATCGCGGTCGTCACGTCGATACGCTCGTTCGCCTCCTCGACGGTCTGCGAGCGCCGCGAGGTCGTGCGTACCACGACAACGCGCAGTACAGACGGTCGCCGGCCCCGATGGTGTGCCGCGCGCGCACCTGGTCGCCCTCGATGCCGAGCGCCATGTCGGTCCGCAGCCGGATCGTCACGTCGGCGCCGGTCGCGTCGGCGCTGTGCCGGTCGTCGCCGGCCAGCGTCCACTCTCCGGGCGTCCGTCCGTAGTCGAAGATCGGATCGCAGATCAGCTCGACCTCGACGGTCCCCTCGATCCCACGAACCGTCCGGACGAGCAGGTGGTCGGCGTCCCAGTCGGCGGGCGGCCGGGTGTGCGGGCGTGACCAGGTCCTCCCGCTGCGGCGGACCGATCGTGAGGGCGTCGCGCACCTCGATCCAGCCGGTCTGCGTCTTCCAGGTGGTCACGAGGACGTTCGTGCCGGGCTCGTAGGCGCGTGCCGTGGGAACGTTGATCCCGAACGGACCCAGACGGAACAGCCCCGCTCCGCGGTCCAGCAACGACCCGAACACGCTCGGGGAGTCGAAGCTCGGGACGCAGAGCCAATCCACCGAGCCGTCGGGCGCGACGAGCGCGCCGGTGTGGCAGTCGGACAGGAACGCGTAGTCCTCGATCGGGGGGAACGGGGACGGCATCGCGGCGCTCTGCGCCGTGCTCATGAGGCGATCCAGGGCTCGTGCCAGCGTCCGTATCCGGCCATGAGGTCGTCGGCCGCCTCCGGGCCCCACGATCCCTGGGCGTACGGCTGGACCGGCGGCGGCGCGTCGAGCAGCGGCTGCATCACGCGCCACGTCTCCTCGACGCCGTCCTGGCGCGTGAATCGCGTGCTGTCGCCGACCATCGCGGCGTGCAGCAGGACCTCGTATGGCGTCGGTCCCTCGCCGCCTTCCTGCGGCGAACTCCATGTCCAGCTCGATCGCGCCGGCGCCCGGCGATGTCGGCCCGATGCGCCTCCATCACGAAGCGGATCCCCGTGGTGGGATCGAGCTTGACCACCAGCTGGTTCGGCTCGGCGTTCCGCATCAGCCCGAAGCCGAGCTTCGGCGGGCGCCGGAACACGAGGCGGAGCTCGGTCTGCGTGACGGGCAGCCGCTTGCCGGTCCGGATGAAGAACGGCACGCCGGCCCAGCGCCAGTTCTCGATGTCCAAGCGGAGGGCGGCGAACGTCTCGGTCGTCGAGTCCGGCGCGACGCCGTCGATCGACCGGTAGCCGTCGTACTGGCCGCGCACGTAGTTCGCGGGGTCGGCCTCGACGACCGCGCGGAACAGGCCGACCTGCGCGTCCTTCAGCGTCTGGGGGTCGCCGCGAGCCGGCGCCTCCATCGCGCACGCGGCCACGACCTGCATCAGGTGGTTCACCACGACGTCCCGGAGCGCACCGACCGGGTCGTAGAAGTGGCCGCGGTCCTCCACGCCGAAGTCCTCGGCCATCGTGATCTGGACGGACTCGAGGTAGTTCCTGCTCCAGACCGGCTCGAGCATCGAGTTCATGAACCGCAGGTGGAGGATCTCGGCCAGGCCCATCTTCCCGAGGTAGTGGTCGATCCGGTAGAGCTGCGATTCGTCGATGTACGAGTGCAGCTCGTCGGCGAGCGCGCGAGCCGAGGCCTGATCGTGCCCGAACGGCTTCTCGACGACGACGCGTGCGTGCGCCTTTCGTCAGTCCGGCGTCGGTCAGGCCCTTCACCACCGTGCCGAACAGGAACGGCGGGATCTCGAGGTAGAAGACCGGCGTCTCCTTGCCCTTGATCGCGTCGGCGACCCGCCCGTACGCCGCGGCGTCGGAGAAGTCACCCTGACGTAGGAGAGCCGCTCGGCGAGGCGGTCGAACACCTCCTTGTCCAGCTCCTCGCCGGTGCCCTCGATGCACTCCCGCGCGTGCTCGCGAAGCTTCTCGACCGTCCAGTCGTCCACCGCCACCCCGACGATCGGGCACTCCAGCAGCTTGCGCATCTCCAGCCGGTACAGGGAGCGGAACGTCATCACCTTCGCGAGGTCGCCGGTGATCCCGAAGATCACCAGGACGTCGGCGGGCCGCTGCTCGTTCGTCATCGCCACGTCTGCATCACTCCTCGTCCGCCGACACGGTGATCCTGCCGGCACGTTCGTGGGAGAACCCCGCCCACGTCCAGTTCACGACCGCCTTCGCGCGATCCTCGCCGGTGGACAGCAGCGCGAGGTGCACCGCTCCCCACGCGAGGAACGCCGGCTCGCCCTTCATGGTCCGGCCCCGATGGAACTGCACCACGGCCGCGCCGCGGCCGATCGTCGCCATCGTGCCCTTGTCCGTGTACTCGAAGGGCTTCGTCTCCTTGCCCTCGACGAGACGCGCGATGTTCTCGCCCGCCCACTCGCCGGCCTGCAGCGCCACCGAGCCGAGCTGCGGGAGGACCCGCTTCGTCGTGGTGTCGGTGATCGCGGCGACATCGCCGACCGCGAACACCTCGGGGTGCCCGGCGATGCTGAGGTCGGGCTCGGCGGCGATGCGGTTGCCTCGTTCCAGCTCGAGGCCGAGCTCGTCCGCGAGCGGGACTGCCCTGGAGGCCGGCGCCCCACACCAACGTGTGCGCGTTCAACACGGTGCCGTCTCCGAGCGTGACGCGGGTCGGTGCGATCGACTTCACGCTCTCGCCGGTCATCACCTCGACGCCGCGTTCCTCGAGCGCCTTCTTCGCGTACGTCTGGAGGTTCTTCTTGAACATCGAGAAGATCACGGGGCCCGCCTCGACGAGGATGATGCGCGCCTGCTCCTGCGGGAGCTCCGGGTAGTCCTTGCTGAACTCGTTGCGGTACAGCTCGGCGAGCGCGCCTGCGCTCTCGACGCCGGTGGGGCCGCCGCCGACGATCACGATGTTGAGCGCCCCGTCCTCGACGAGCGACGGATCCTTGTCGGCCGCCTCCCATCGTTCGAGCACGTGCGCGCGGAGTTGGACGGCGTCGTGGAGCGTGTACATCGGGAACGCGTGCTCCTGTGCGCCCTCGACGCCGAAGAAGTTCACCCGCGCGCCCAGCGCCAGCACCAGGTAGTCGTAGGGCGTGGGATCCATCTCCTTGAACGAGACGGTCCGCGCATCGAGGTCGATCGACGTGACCGCGTCCTGCTTCACGGCGACGTTCGGCTGATCGTGGAACAGGTCGCGCAGCGGATGGCCGACGGACGAGGTCTCGAGGAGATCCGTCGCGACCTGATACAGGAGCGGCTGGAACGTGTGGTAGTTGTGCTGGTCCACCAGCACGATGTCCACGTCGGCGTCCTTCAGCGAGCGGGCCGCGCCCACGCCGCCGAACCCGCCGCCGAGGATCAGGACCTTCGGCTTCGCTGTCCCGTCCTCCGCCACATCCCCTCCCAGCGATGCAGGCCCTATAGACATACCACCGAATGGTGAACGTTGAGGGTCCGCCCGGATGCCTGCGGGCGGCCGCCCCTCCGACCCCGTATGCTTGGCGGCGAGGGTTCAGATCGCGGTTCGCTACGAGCAGTTCCCTCGAGCGGCCTCCGGTTGGGGTCGCGGCCGTATGGGCGCGAGGTGCGCCCCGACGGTGATGGAAGGAGGGAACGGCATCATGGCAACCGGAACGGTGAAGTGGTTCAGCGCTGAGAAGGGCTTCGGGTTCATCACCCCGGAGGACGGCAGCGCCGACGTGTTCGTGCACTTCAGCGCGATCCAGGGCGAGGGCTACCGAGAGCTCGCCGAGGGTGCGCGCGTCGAGTACGACGTCACGCAGGGCCAGAAGGGCCCGCAGGCCAGCAACGTCAAGAACGTCTGACCTGCATCGCATCTGGAAGAGGGAGGCCGAGAGGCCTCCCTCTTTCGTGTCCCGGGGTGCCCTGTTGGAGGAGCCCCCATTACCCGGAGCCCCGTCCGAGGGCGTAAGCTGTCGGTATGCGGGAGATCGGCTTCTACAAGACCGAGTCGGGGACGATCTTCCGGGTTTCCCAGGAAGAGGACGGCCACCTCTGGGTCGAGACCCTGAAGGCCTCCCTCTGGGAGCCGGCCCCGATCGGGATGGCCGGCCTTCGGGTGGCGAGCAGCACCACCCGCCTCAGCCAGCGCCAGATCGACTCGCTGCCTCGGTAGCCGGTCTTTCCGGCCGAGCCCCCGCTACGCCTTCGAGGTGATGCTCGTCGCCGCGATCTGGAACTGGTTCGCGGGCGTCGCGTCGAACGTCTGATCACCGGTGTCGAAGTGCACGACGAGACTGGTCGCGGCGCTGATCGTGTCCTGGAACGTCGTGATCCTGCACTTCCCGAACACGAACGAGGTCTTCGACCCCCCCAGGTAGGTCAGCTTCGTGTTGCTGAGGAACGGCGTTCCTGCGGCACCGTTCACCGTGACGTTGCCCGTCGTCGCGTTGATCGCTACAGCGCTCGCGGGGCCGTTCACCGTGATGGAGTGCGTCACGCTGATGGCCGGCTTGGTGGGGGGGTTCTCGGCCTGGCTGAAGCTCATGAACGATGTCTTCCCGGTCGGTCCCGCGTTCATGCTGAAGTTGGGGTTCGGCGAGAAGCTGTTCCCGCTGAAGCTCTTGCTGACTGAACAGGTGTTGGTTCCACCGCCACCGCCACCGCCACCCGGGCACGTGGCGTTCGTGTTCACGAACTTGGTCACCTTCGCGCCGATCGGGGTCTTCTTCACGTCGGTGGGCAGACCCGATGCCGCGTTCGGCTTGAAGTCGAAAGCGCCGGCCAGCTTCCCGGACCGGGTCGACGAGCTGAACAACACCTTCCCGTTCTTCTTGCACTTCGTGACGACCGTGTGCAGCTTGGACTCGTGCGTCAGGCGCATCACGATCGAGCCGAAGTTCATCGGCTTCGACAGGGCCGTGCGCGTGTTGATCTTCACGGTCGCGAGGTTCGCTGAGATCGCGATGTCGCGTGGCCGGCAGGTTGAAGCTCCAGCTGTGCGACTGCGTCGCCTTGCCCGCGTGCGCGGTTCGCCTGGCGCTCAACGAGAACGACCACGGGCCCTTGGTCCCGCTCCTCGATGCGGAGAAGGACCAGGCGTACGGGGAACCGGCGACCTTGAACGACGACGATTGGATCGAGTAGAAGGGTTTCGCGGGGGCCGCGAAGACCGTGTTCGGTGCGGCGACGGCGAACGTCGCGGCCAGCGCCACGACGCTCACGAGGATCCAGATCGAACGGCGGGACGTTCGGCGACGCACGGGCACACTCCTTGCTGGGTCGGCGGGACGACGATGGACGCTAGCCCACCGGCGCGCCCGGTCGCAAGGGACGTTCGGGGCTCACGTGGTCCAGAGCTGGTGGAGCCGGACGGAGATCTCGCGGCCGCCCAGGTTCCCACGGATCGTCGAGCTCCCGGCGAAGCGGTTCGTGCCGAAGCTCAGCACGAGGTGTCCCGAGCCCGATGGACCCTGCACGTCCAGGTTCGCGACGACCCTCGCGACGCGCCGGTGCCACACGACGTGGCCCGAGATCGCCACGTCGCCCGTGAAGCGCAGCTCGTGGAGGGTCAGCACGAGTGGGTCCGCGTAGGTCAGGTAGTCCCCCTTCACGGTGAACGTCCCGCCCCGCAGGCCGTGGCCGACCGTGCCGTACATCAGGCCCCACCAACGGCTGAGCGCGTCGCCGACGGTTTCGCCGGCGACCCACGCCACCTGACGGTCGCGGGGGGTCGACGCATCGCCCCGTCCGTCCCGCTGGGCCTGCGGCGCCTCGGCCGCCGAGCGGGGGAAGGCGGCCACCACGTGGATCCGAGGCGTGCGGGAGGCGCACGACGTGTTCCCGGCATCGAGGGTGCGGACGAACCGCCGCACGATCCCCGACGCGCATCCCTCGTAGTCGCCGAGCGCCGTCACGTGGACCTCGTTCGCGACCTCGACGTACGTCGAGTTCGGCCACGCCTTCGCCACCGCTCGCGCGTCCGATGGCGGGGTCGTGACGTCGAACTCGCCGTTCAGCACGAGGACCGGCAGGTCGGGATGGGGCAGCCTCGTGGGCACGATGGTGTCGTCGCCCTGCCGGGGCGCCGGCCACCGCAGGCAGCCCTTGACCAGCTCGTACTCGTAGACGGAGTCCAGCCAGGCGTCGTTCGAGAACGGCGCGAACGCGGTGGCCGGCAGTCCGTCGAGCACCTGGTCGAGCTGGCGTTCGCGCTCGGCGAACGCGGCCGCCCGGTCCCAGACCACGGGATAGTCGTGGCACGACACCGCGGCGGCGTCCCCCTCGGAGTAGGCGGTCACGTCGTTGCCGGGGCTGGTGGACCCGAGGTCCTCCGCGGCGAGGCGGAGCATGGGCGCGTCGTCCCCCCGCTCGTACGCCTGGAGGGCGGCCGGGAAGTCGCCGTAGATCACGAACGTGTAGGTGGCGTCGTACAGGAGTTGTGCGAGCGACGCCGGCGTGAGCCGCACCTGCACCCGGTTGCCGTCGGCATCCTCGCCGACGCCGACCAGCGGTCGCGTCTCGAGCCGTCGTTCGAAGCGCGAGATCTGGTCGAGGATGCCCGGGCAGGTGCCCGCGCGGTCGCAGAGCGTCGCCCAGGCGTTCCGCAGCGACGCGGCAGCGTCGCGTGCGAGCGGATCGAACGAGTCGTCGTAGGTACCGTCAAGGACGACGGCTCGCGTGCGGTTGGGGTGCCGCAGCGCGAACACCTGCGCGAGGTAGCTCCCGTAGGAGTCTCCGTACACGTCGACGCGCCACACGCCGAGCGCGTCGAGGATGGAGGCCAGGTCGTCCGCGACCGCGGCCGAGCCGTACGCGTTCGCGGCCTCGCCAAGCTGATGTGCGCACGCGGCGACCGCGTCCACGTAGCTGCCGATCTCGTGCTGGAGATCGGGACACGCGATCGCGTCGGAGGCGCCGGTGCCCCGCTGGTCCATCAGGATCAGGTCGTGCGTCGCCAACAGGCGGCCCGAGCATGAACCGGTAGTAATCGGACGAATCGATCGTGCTGTACCCGGGCCCGCCCTCGAACGCCACGATCGGCTCTTGCACGGCCGCCGCCGCATCCGTGTGTTCGAAGATCCGGAAGTGCACGTCGATCGTGCGACCGGTGGGGACCCCTCGGAACAGCGGCACCCGGATCTTCCCGCAGCGATCCTTCGTGTGCGGCCCGCACGTCCGGATCGTCACGCCCGCCGGCAGTGGCGCGGAGGTCGAGATCGTGGTGGGCGTGCCGTGCCCGCCGCCGAGCGTGCAGGACGCCAGCAGCACCGTGACCGCGAGCGCGACGAGGAGGGGGCGTCGCATGGGGGCGCAGGCTAGCAGCGACGTCCGCCCGCTCAGCGCCGGCCGGCGCGCAGGCCGCGGGTGAACACGAGCACGCCGATGCCCGCGCACACGATGCCGATCCAGAGCCATCGTTGCTGCCCGGTCATGAAGCTGCCCTTCAGGACGCCGGAGCCCTGGAAGATCCACACGGCCCCGATGGCGATGAGCACGCCGCCGGCGATCGCCGGGAGGTACTTCATGGACGGCGCCGGGCCGCGGGTTCGAGCCACCAAGGGTCGAGGCCGCGGTCCTGCTCGTCGACGACCGTGCCCGGCGCCACGAGCGCGTCGATCGCATCGAGGGTGCCGGCGTCGAGCGAGACGTCGGCGCTCGCCACCAGATCCTGGAGCTGCTCGAGCGTTCGCGGCCCGATGATCGCCGAGGTCACACCCGGGTGGGCGACCGAGAAGGCCATCGCGAGATGCGTCATCGAGACGCCGGCGTCCGCCGCGATCTTCGCGAGCTCCTCCACGAGGTCGAGCTTCCGCTGAACCTCCGGTCGCGACTCGTCGAACTGCCAGCCCATGCCGCGACCGGCCACGCGCGCGGCGCGCGCCTCGGGCGAGCGGTCGAACGCTTCGCGCCGGTAACGTCCGGTCAGCCAGCCGCGCGCGAGCGGGCTCCAGACCAACACCCCCATCCCGTACCGCTCGGTCACCGGCAGGACGTCGAGCTCGATCCCCCGGGTGAAGATCGAGTAGGGCGGCTGCTCGGTCCGGAACCGGGCGAGCCCACGGCGCTCGGCCGCCCACTGGGCCTCGACGATCTGCCAGCCGGGGAAGGTCGAGGACCCGAAGTACCGGATCTTGCCTTGCCGCTGCAGGTCGGTGAGCGCCGCGAGGGTCTCTTCGATGTCGGTCTGCGGCTCGGGTCGGTGGATCTGATACAGGTCGAGGTGGTCGGTCCCCAGACGCCGCAGCGAGTCCTCGATCGCCCGCGTGATCCACAGGCGCGAGTTCCCGCGCTGGTTCGGACCCGGCCCCATCTGCCCGTGGACCTTCGACGCCAGGACGACCTCGTCGCGACGGCCCTTCAACGCACGGCCGACGATCTCCTCCGACCCGCCCGCCGAGTAGACGTCGGCCGTATCCACGAAGGTGATCCCCGCGTCGATCGCCTCATGGACGATCCGCACGCACGCGTCGACGTCGGTGTTGCCCCATGCGCCGAACATCATCGCCCCGAGGCACAGGGAGCTGACCTCCACGCCGGTGCTGCCGAGCGTCCGGTACTCCATGCGGTGGGACCTCCTCGTTCGTGAGCCGCGCGCGTTGCATCGAGCGTACCCGGGTACGCTCGGAAGCACGGATGAGCGCGACGATCGATGCAGGGTTCGTGGACCTCGAACGATGGCGCACGGTGGAGGTTGCCGGCGCCGACGCCTTGACCTGGCTCGACGCGCTGGTGACCGCGGACCTGCGGGGCATCGCGGCCGGGGAGGCCCGCCGCTCGCTGCTGCTCTCGCCGACCGGCGCGGTGCTCGCGTCGTTCACCGTCCTTCGAACGGATGACGCCCTGCTCCTGCTCCAGGACCCCGCCGAGCCTCGCTGGATCGGCGACCTGCTCGCGCGGTACGTGCTGTCCGCCGACGTCCGGCTGGAAGAGGCCGGCGGCTCCGACGAGACCGGCCCCGACGATCGATGGCGGATCGAGCACGGCGCTCCCCGGGTTGGGACCGACATCGCGGAGGGCGACCTTCCCGTGGAGGCCGGCCTCGACGACCTCGTGTCCCACGACAAGGGCTGCTTCCTGGGCCAGGAGGCGGTCGCGAAGGTCCGCAACCTGGGCCACCCGCGGCGCATCCTGCTCCGGCTCAGGAGCGATGCGCCCGTGGCGCCGGGCGACCCGGTCCTGCTGGCCGGGGCCGAGGTCGGGGCCGTGACCAGCGCCGCGAGCGTCGGGGCGGGCACGATCGTGTTCGCCCGGGTGCCGTGGGAGGCCCGCGACGGCGAGCTTCGGACCGCCGCCGGCGCCCCGTTCGTCCTCGCGTAGCTACCCGTTCCCGGGGAGCCGGGAACCTCCCTTTCCGGTATCAGGTGTGCAGCTTCCCGGTCGATACCCACTCCAGGACATCAGGTATCGGAGGAAGGGAGCGGCACGTGAAGCGCATGGCGGTGGCACTACTGATCGCTGGGATCGTTTTCGCGACCCTGTACGGGTTCGCGGCGAGCTTGGGGGTGAACTCGAACACGCTCGGCGCCGGCACCAGTGCGGTGGCGGCCTGCCAGGCGGGCACGCTGACGGCGAGCTACGCGACGTCGTACGACCCGACGATCCCCGGCTACAAGGTGGGCATCGTGACGGTGAGCGGCCTCGCCGCAACCTGCTACTCGAAGCCGTTCAAGGTCACGCTGACCGGCCCGGGCGCTTCGAACGCCTCGCTGGGTGAGATCACCGGCACGACGCCGGCGGTCGGAGCCAGCTTCCCGGCGGACTTCAGCGCCGTCCCGGTCTCGGCCGCGAGCGTCACCGGGATCCACATCACGATCGCCGGCTGATCCGGTCGGGAGATCTGAAGGAGGCGGCCCCCGCGAGGGGGTCGCCTCCTCGCTTGGCGGGGGGAACGACGAGATGCGACGGAGCGCGGCGGCGACGGTGGCGGCCCTCGTGGTCGTCACGTGCGCGCTGAGCTCGGTCGCGTTCGCGGCATCCCTCGCGCCGACGTCGCGGACCCTCGGCGCCGGGAAGGTCGCGGTCCCGTCGTGCGACGCGGGCGGCTTCACGATCGTCCAGAACCTCACGGGCGCGAACGTCTCGAGCGTCACGATCGGCGGGATCGCCGCGACGTGCGCGACCGGGACCCTGTCGGTGACCGTCAACAACGGCACCACGAACTCCTCGGGGACGGCGGTCGTCCCGGCGGGCGGCGGATCGATGACGGTCACCCTCGCGGCCGTCGTCGCGTTCCGCCAGGCGAACGAGGTGGACGTTGCGATCGTCGGCCCGTAGTCGTCGTCGCACGGCGGCGCTCGTGGCGGCGCCCCTGCTGGTGCTCACGCTGATCGCGGGCGTCGCGTTCGCCGCCGGCCTCACGGTGGCCTCGAAGAACCTGACCGTCCTGCGGACGTGCGTGGTCAGCGCGACCCCTGCGAGCGAGCACGGCCGAGGACGACGCCTACGTGAACCAGAACGCCCCCACCACGAACAACGGCACCGGCAACTTCGTCGACGTGCAGACGGGGTCCGCCCAGAACCGCCGTGCCTACCTCTGGTTCGACCTCACGGTCTGCACGCCGGCGATCCCCTCGACCGCGACCGTGAAGCTGGCGACCCTTCGCCTCTACGCGACGCAGGTCCCCACCGCCTGCCACACGTACGACATCTTCGACGCCGCCTCGGCGTGGTCGGAGACCGGCATCACGTGGAACAACCAGCCGTTCGGCACGACGCTGAACAACCCCGCGAGCGGTACGCGCACGGACGCGATCACGATCGGCGGTGCGCCGTGCCAGAACACGGCGACGGGGGCGTACGTGAACGGCTGGACGGTGACGGCGGACGTGCAGCGCTTCGTCGCCGGCACGCAGACGAACTTCGGCTGGATGATCCGAGACGACGCCGAGAACGTGGCGCCGACGGACAACGCGCGGTTCGCGACCCGCGAGCTCGGCAACGTGGGCCGGGTGCCGCAGCTGACGGTCAGCTGGACGCCATGAGCCGGCGCAACGGGGTGGTGGCGGCGGTGTTCCTGGTGGTGGCCGTCGCGTGGTTGCTCACGCTGCGGCCGCAGCAGCTCGGCGGGCCGGCCGACTACGTGATGATCCGCGGCACGAGCATGCTGCCGACCTTCCGCAGCGGCGACCTGGTGATCGTGAAGCAGCGGCCCTCGTACGGGAAGGGGGACGTGATCGCGTACAAGGTTCCGGCCGGCGACCTCGGCGCCGGGCTCGTCGTGATCCACCGGATCGTCGGCGGGTCCGCGACCGACGGCTTCCTCACGAGAGGCGACAACAACGCCGCCGACGACGACTGGCGTCCCACGGCCGAGGACGTGCTCGGCACGCCGGCGGTCCGCGTCCCGGTCCTGGGCGGGGTGCTCGCCTTCTTCCACGCGCCGCTCCCGCTGGCCTGTCTCGGCGCCGCCCTCGCCTTCGCCCTGGTCTTCGATGCGGGCCAGCACGAGCGCGCCAAGAAGAAGGCCGCCGCGGAGCAGGTGGAGGAACCGACCGAGGCCTGAGCCGTACTCGGGGAGCGGATGCCGAAGCCATACCACGCGTAGGCTGCCGGTCTCGAGAGGGAGGGCGGGCGATGACCGGGAAGAAGGACTACACCGACGACGCGTGGGCGACGCTGCGGCGGGCGCCGATCGTGGCGGGGTTCGCGATCTCGCTGGCCGATCCGGGCGGCCCGATCGAGCTGTCGAAGGAAACGATGGCGACCCTGAAGGCGATCGGGCAGCCGGGGAGCGATGAGGAGCTGCTCGTCGCGGTCTCGCAGGACGCGATGGCGATGGCGCAACAGCACCAGAACCCGATGGACGGGCTCGAGCTGAAGGGTGCGACGGCCGGCCAGCAGGTCCTGGACGAGCTGCGGAAGGTCGACGGGATCCTCCGCGCGACGGCGACTCCCGCGGAGGCGGACGCGTTCCGCGCGTGGATCATCGCGTGCGCGCAGGCCGCGGCGAACGCGGCGAAGGAGGGCGGGTTCATGGGGTTCGGCGCCGTCCTCGTGAGCGACGGCGAGCAGAAGATGCTGGAGCAGGTGACCGAGGCGATCGGCGCGGCTAGCTAGCCGGCGCCGGGTTCGGGTAGGGAGCGGGCGGCGCCTGCGGCCCGCCGGCATCCGGCTCGGCACCCGTTCGCCGCGCCGCCACCCACAGGGCGCCGAGCCCGGCGATCGTCGCGACCGTCCAGACCAGCCCGCCGAGGACCGGCACGAGGCCGGCCACCCGCAGGATCCCCCACCCCGCCAGGAACGCGAGGAAGCGTGACGTCGGCGGCTTCACCAGCAGCCGCCCAAGGACGTGGGCCGCCGCGACGTAGCCGCAGGTGTAGACGAGCGCGAGCGCGAGCAGCAGGAACAGCCCAAGCGGGATCGCGATCACGATCGCCAGGAGCGCGACCGCGACCACCGGGAACAGGAAGAAGGCCGCCGCACCGAAGCCGAAGGACGCGCCGGTCCGCTCCTTGAACGCCCGGGAGAGCGCGCCGTCGAGGGCCGGAGCGAGCAGCAACAGCCCGAGGCCGAGGATCAAGGTGGAGACCGAGAAGCCGACCCACCACGCGATCCGGCCGGCCAGGCCGAGGTCGTGGAGGTTGAACCGGGCGTTCATCGTCTGCTGCTTGCCGCGGATCGTCGCGCCCTGCTCGACGATCGCGCGCTGCCGCGTGACCAGGTCGCCGTCGACCACCGCGCCGGATCGCACCGTCACGACCCCGTTGAACGCCACGACGTCGCCCTGGACCGTGCCGGACACGTCGGCGTCGCCGTCGAAGACGACCACGCTGCCGGTGACGGTTCCCGCGATCGTCGCCGACCCGTGGAAGATCAGGGCGGTGTCGACGACCTCGCCCTTCGCCACGAGCAGGTGGCCGGAGAACACGATCTGATCGTTGGTCTCCGCCGACGTCGCGGCGCCCTGCGCCCACGCCGGCGCCGCGAAGAACACGATCGCCGCGACCGCGAGCCCCAGCACCACCGCGACCCCTCGTTTCATGTGCATGACCCTATCCCCGGCGGGATGCCGCCGCCAACCGGGACGGACGCCGGCGGCTAGCATCCGCTCCGTGCTCCTGATCGACGGCCACAACGACCTGCTCTGGGAGCTTCGGCGGTGCCGCGAGCGCGGCGAGGACGAGCCGGATATCGCGCAGCGCTGTCCCGGTCTGCAGACCGACCTCCCGCGGCTGGCCGAGGGCGGCGTCGGCGGGCAGTTCTGGTCCGTCTACGTGCCGTCGGACCTGCCGCCCGACGTGGCGGTCACGCGGACGCTCGAGCAGATCGACGCGCTGTTCCGGTTGGTGGGCCGGCATCCGGACCGCCTCGAGCTCGCCCGCACGGCCGACGACGTCGAACGGATCGCGGCCTCGGGCAAGGTGGCGAGCATGATCGGCGTCGAGGGCGGGCACTCGATCGGCGGTTCGTTGGGCGTCCTGCGGATCCTGGCGCGGCTCGGGGCCGGGTACCTGACCCTGACGCACAACGACGACACGCCGTGGGCCGATGCGTCGACCGGCGATCACCCGCACGGCGGGCTGACGGCGTTCGGCGAGGAGGTCGTCCGCGAGCTGAACCGGACCGGCGTGCTCGTCGACCTGTCGCACGTCTCGGCGGACGTGATGCGCCAGGCGATCGAGGTCTCCGAAGCGCCGGTGATCTTCTCGCACTCGTCGGCGCGGGCGCTCGCCGACGTGTCCCGCAACGTCCCCGACGACGTGCTGGAGCTGGTGGGCAGGACCGGCGCGGTCGTGATGGTCACGTTCGTCCCGGCGTTCCTCACCCCCGACGGCGCCGAGACGAACGCGGCGGGGCTCGCGGAGTGGCGGCGGCTGAAGCAGGAGCATCCGGACGACCCCGACGCGGTCGGCGCGGCCCTGGACGCGTGGTTCGACGCGCACGAGGTGCCGGCGACGCTCGGCGACGTGGCCGACCACATCGACCACGTCCGGGAGGTCGCGGGCATCGACGCGGTCGGGATCGGGAGCGATTTCGACGGGGCCGGGACGATGCCCGAGGGGCTCGGAGACGTCGCACGGTTCCCGGCGCTGTTCGAGGAGCTGGCCGCGCGAGGCTACTCGGAGGACAGACCGGGCGAAGATCGCGGGCGGCAACGTGCTCCGCGTGATGCGGGCGGCCGAGGAGGTTGCGGCGAGGCTCGCCGCCGGCTGAGCGGCCCGCTCAGCCGCGGGCGTACGTGAGGAGCTCGCGTTCGCGGCGGGCGAGCTCCTGGAAGACGTCGCGCATCTCGTCGTCGTCGGGGTGCTCGGCGAGCCAGGCGCGGACGCCGGCCGTCACCGAAGAGATCTGGTTCAGGGATGAGGCCGACGAGACGAGCTCGAACAGTTCGCTGCGCTCCATACCCTCTCTATATCGGCTGGATCGCCCGAACCTTGTGCCCGGGTCCGGTTCTCCACCGGCCCGCAACACGGTCGTCACATCCGGGCTCAGCCGTCGGAGAGGTCGATGATCTCCTCGGCGGGCTCCGCCGTGGGGTCGGACCCTCGCGCCGGTCGCCGGCGGGTCGACCTCGGCCACTCGGACCTCGGGGACCTTCGGCTCCTTGGGCGGCCAGGGAAGTACCGTCGCGGACGGCGCCGCCTGCTCGGAGCTGCCGCGTTGCAGCTCGATCCACGGAGGGGTGGCGCCGACCAGCTTCGGCACCGGCGGGGCCATCGAACGCTTCTGCTGCGCGATGGACGGCCGCGCGCTCTGCGAGGGCGGCGCGCTCCGCTCCGCGACGCTCCGGCCCTGGAGCGACGCCGCCAGCCGCTCCGATGCCTCCGCCCGGGCTCGATCCTGCGCCGCCAGCCCTCGTTCGGTCTCGGCGCGCTCGCGTGCCTCGTCGCGTTCCCGCATCATCCGAGCGGCCTCGGCCCGCGCGATCGTCGCGGCCGCCGCCTGTCCGGCGAGCGTGTCGAGGTCCTTCTGCAGCTCGAGGCACCGCTCGCGCAGCTGGGCCATCTCGACGAGCCGGGTCTCCAGCTCATCGTGCGCGAGCTTCGTCCGGCGCTCGGCCTCCGCCGCGGCCGACTCGGCCTCCCTGCGGGCGGCTTCGTTCGTCGCGGCGCCGGCGGCGATCACGGCGAGCTCGGCGTTCTTCGCGCCGAACCGGGCGATCGTCGCCTGATCCTTGAACCCCTGCGTCGTCAGGGCGTCCTCACGGGCGCGTGACTGCGTGAGCAACGTCTCGAGGGTGACGATGCGCTCCTTCGCGAGGCGGAACTCCGTGGCCTCGGGGGGCGACGGCCGCACTTCGAACGCGTCGGGGACGTCGGTCGCATCGACGGCGTCGGGCGCGTTCATCTGCAAGCGCGCGCGCAGCCCGGACATCGTCACGCCCGGACGCGACCCACTGGACGGAACCCCTCCCGAAACGCTGTCGTCCATCTGCCCGATGCTAGGTCCCGCTATCGGGGGGGAGTAGACGTCGGAAGGCGATAGGTTCCGGCGGTTCGACTTACGTCGTTTGCCAGCCGGCGCCGGAGGTCCGACGTTCCTCGGAGAGGTCGACGACCTGTGCGGGCGTGGCCCGGGTCCGGCGTCGATCCTCGTCCTCGCGCAGGTGCCGCTGCGCCTTCGCGCGGTCCACGGCCGCCGACGCGGCGTCGGCGATGGACTCCAGCTCGCGATGGAGGTCGGCGTTCGCCGCCCCCAGCCGCTCGACCTCCGTGCGGCGTGACTCCAGCTCGACGCGGATGATCGCGAGCTTGCGCTGGGCCTCGGCGGCGGCGTTCGACGATTCCGTGTTCCGGGTCTGCAGCAGCGCGATCTGCTCGCGGTCCTTGAAGGCCTGGGTGGTCAGGGCCTCCTCGCGGGCACGCGACTGGGAGAGCAGTGTCTCCAGCGTCTGGATGCGCGCCTGGGGCTCGACGAACGTTGCCTTCTCATCCATCCGCACCCGATAGTACGTCCCCCGCCCGGGGCTTGGCAGGGGCCGGAAGGCTCGACCTCCGCAGGGGTTCGCCCTAGGTCTTCTGCCGCAGGCAACCCCGTTCGCGGGCTCAGCTCTCCGCGGGCGTATCGTCCGGCCGCTCCGGCGGCTCGGTCGGCGCGGCGTTGCTCGAGCCGATCCTGCGGAGCGCGTCGCCGGCCTCGCTGACGCTGACGGTGACGGCGTCGCCGATCGAGCCGACCGCGTCCTTCAGCGCCTTCTTCGCGTCCTCGTCGCGGATCGTGTCGCCGAGGGCGGTGAAGGCGCGGTTCAGCTGCGCGCTGACCTCGCGCGCGGCCTCTTCCAGCTTGCGCTGCGACTCCTTCGCGGCGTCGCCGCCGACCGAGCCGGCCTCCTTGTAGCGGTCGGAAAGGTGCCGGCCCCAGTTCGCGAAGCTCTCGCCGACGTCGTTCCATGCTTCCTTCGAGCTCTTGGCCATGATCGAACCTCCTCCTCGTTCCCGGATCAGCCGTGGAAACGGGCGATCGCCGTCGTGAACGCCCACGGTTCTTGCGGCACCCCGCTGCACGCGTCGGGTGAAGCGTGCGGCCCGCACGGACGGTCCCGGTTGACCGCCCAGAACGTGAACCGAGCGAGGTGATGGTGCGTCGCGTAGGCACGCATCCTCCGGAAGTCGGCGAGCGAGACGGTCTCGTCCGTCTCGTCGGTCGCCCCGTTCATCGAGGAGATGCCCATGCGGTGATACGCGGCCCGCGCCGAGATCCCGAACGACGCCATCAGCCGGCGCTTGAGTCCCTCGGCGGCGCGGACGGATGCGCGTCCCATGTCCGCGACCGGCGAGCCGAAGTCGAACGGCATCACGGTCCACACGCGCACGGACAACCCGGAGGCCGCCGCGCGGTGGATCATGTCGAGCTCCGGGCCCTCCGGGCCGTGGAGTCCGGTCCCGATCGTGATCGCGATCGCGACGGGACCACCCCCGCTCGCGTGGACGAGCTTCAAGGCGTCGATCACGCGCTGCCGGACGTCCGCGCTCGCGATCTCGGTGTGCTCGATGTCGATGTCGATCGCCTTCAGGTGATAGGCGTCGATCACGTCCTGGTACGCGCCCGCCAGGTCCTCCGGCGTCGTGCACTTCTGGCCGAGCTTCGCGCCGCTCCAGCCGCCGAAGCTCACGACGACGTCGCCGCCTGCCGCCCGGATCGCGCGGATCGCTCGCTGGTCGCGACCGTGCAGCAGCGGGCGCTCGCCGTCCCATTTCGGGTTGCACGTCCCGTCCGACAGGACGAACGCGAGCGTGAACGCGTGGACGCCCGTCGCCGCCATCACGTTGGTCATCCGCGGCGGGTTCCCCCAGCCGAGGTACTCGTACGGCGAGGCGCGCAGGATCTGGCCGGCCGTGAGGCCGTGGGGCTTCGCGGAGGCGGCCGGCGCGGCGCCGGGCCCCCCGGCCACGAGGGCCAGGGTCGCGACGGCTCCGAGGACGGCGACGAAGGCTCGAGATCGGCGCATGCCTCGCACCCTACCGGGCGCGGCCGGATGCGGCACGGGCCGCGGCCAGCAGCGACGCGATCGCGGTGGCGTTGCCCATCGCCTCGTCGATCGCGAGGTGGCGCGGCGGCTCGACGCCGCGGAGCGCCCGGTGGATGTGCCGCAACGCCGGGGTGAAGGAGCGCTCGCCGCCCGGCGCGGCGACGTGCGTCTCGGTCTCGTCCCGTCGCGGGTGACCGTGAAGGTGTCGCCGGCGCGCGGATGGAACGCGTTCGTGATGCGGAGCTCGCCGTCGGTGCCGAGCACGCGCGTCAACGTGTCGTACGCGCCGACGAAGCCGCACGACAGGACGAGCCGCTGGTCGCCGGGGAACGCGAGCGCGCCCCAGAGCTCCAGGTCGACGCCGTCGGCGGTCCACACCGCGTCCGCGATCGTCCTCGCGAGGTCGGGCTCGTCGTCGAAGAGCAGCCGGGCGAGCCGGATCGGATAGCACCCGACGTCCTGCACCGAGCCGGCGGCAAGCGCCGAGTTCACGCGGATGTCGTGCGGATCGTCGAGCGTGAAATGGAAGCGCGACGAGATCTCGAGGACCTCGCCGATCGCACCGTCGTCGAGCACCGCGCGCACCCGGTCCATCTGCTCGGAGAACGGGAAGACGAACGCCTCCCACAGGGGTCCCGTCGCGGTCCGGGCAGCCGCGAGCACGCGCTCGGTCTCCTCGGGCGTGCCGCAGAGCGGCTTCTCGCAGAAGACCGCCTTGCCCGCCTCGAGCGCGGCGATCGTCCACTCGGCGTGCAGGCCGTTCGGGAGCGCGACGTAGACCGCCTCGACGGCGGGATCCTCGATGACCGCCGGGTAGCCCTCGACGCCGCGCTCGACGCCGTGTTCCTTCGCCCAGCGCTCGGCACGGTCGCCGTCGCGCGCGCCGACGACGAGTGCGTGCCCGCCGCCCGCCTCCGCGAGCGCCGGCAGGAACGCGCTCTCCGCGATGCCGGCGGCGCCGAGGATGCCCCAGCGGACCGGTTCGTCGTTGGTGCTCACCGGCGGAACCTAACAGCCCGAGGAGGGCGGGCCCGGGGGAGGCCGAACGGTGGTTGTGGAGGGGTTCCGACTGCCCGACACTCCTGCTCATGCGGGCTCTCCTGCGGGTCGCGGCCGTGGCGCCGCTGGTCGTCTGGTCCGTCGGGGTCGCGGCGCCGAAGGCATCCGCGATCTCCTGCACGATCACCGGCACCAGCAGCCCCGAGTACCTGTTCGGCACGTCCGGCGCCGACGTGATCTGCGGGCTCGGCGGCGACGATCACATCGACGGCATGGGCGGCAACGACGTGATCGACGCCGGCGACGGCAACGACACGATCGTGCTGCACACCGGCAGCGAGCAGGTCACCGGCGGGACCGGCGAGGATCTCATCACCCAAGCTCCGGACCTCGGCCTCACCGTAGCGCCCGTCACCGTCGATCTGTCGGCCGGCACGGAGTCCGGCCGAGGGAACGACACGTTGACCGGGGTCGAGGATGCGGACGGCACCCCGTATGCGGACACGCTCCTCGGCGACACGGGCCCGAACGCCCTCGACGGCGGCGATGGCGGCGACACCATCGTCGGGTCCGGCGGCGTCGACTCGCTCGTCGGCGAGGACGGCGACGACTTCTTCATCCTCACCTCCGGCGATGAGTCGATCGACGGCGGGAGCGGTCAGGACATGATCTTCGAGGATCAAGCCGGGCCGGCGGTCGATGTGAACCTCGCGACCGGGATCGGCACCGGTCAGGGGTCGGACACGTTCTCGAGCGTTGAGACCGTGGTCGGCACGCCGTTCGCCGACACCATCACCGGCGACGCGAACCCGAACCTCCTCATCCCGGCCGGTGGCGCGGACATCGTCCACGCGGGCGGCGGCGCGGACGAGGTCGACCCTGGCGGCGGCGCCTCCGTGCTCGACGGTGGCCCCGGACAAGACATCGTCTCGTACGCGGGCGATCCCTCTCCTGTCTCGATCGACGCGGGACACGGCACGGCGGTGTACGCGGGCACGACATCCACCCTGAGCGGGTTCGAGGGCTACCTGGGGACCCCGGGTGCCGACACCCTGATCGGCTCCAGCGCAGGCGATTTCCTCGACGGCGAGGACGGGAACAACGTGATCCGCGGGCTCGCGGGCGACGACTCGTTGGCCGGCGGGAGCGGCAACGACACGATCGTGCCGGGACCGGGCAACGACGTCGTCGACGCTGGAACGGGCGTCGACACGCTCGATCTCTCGACGGCGGGGCGCGCGGTCCACGTGGATCTGGCGTCCTTCTCGTTCTCGTACGGGGCCTTCCATGGCAGCGTGAACGACATCGATCGCGTGATCGGCACCCCCTTCGCCGACTCGATGGCGGGCTCGGCGAGCGGCGAGACCTTCCTGGGAGGCGGAGGGAACGACACGTTCCGGCCGCGCGACGGCGACGACCGCGTCGTCGGCGGCGCCGGCATCGACACCGTCACGTATTCGGATGCCGCGGACGGTGTGGCCGCCGATCTGTCGACCGGAACCGTGATCGGCGCGGGGACGGACCTGCTGTTCGGCGTGGAGAAGGTGATCGGGACCGCCTTCGGCGACAACCTGGTGGGATCGCCGTTCGCCGACACCCTGACCGGCCTGAAGGGCGACGATCAGCTGATCGGGGGAGACGGCAACGACCGACTGATCGGCGGGCCGGGGAACGACCGGATCGCCGGCGGCACCGGCAAGGACGTCTGCAAGCAGGGGCCGGGCAAGGGACCGATCACCGGCTGCCCCTGAGCGGCGGCGCTACCCCGCCGGCGTCGGTGGCAGCACCGGCGGAGGCGGCGGCACCGCCCCTCCGGCTCGATCCCAGATCCGGTTCTGGTGTTCCTGGATGTAGACACCGTTCGCGATCGAGATGATCAGCATGATCACGATCACCAACGCCGGCTCGAGCTGTGGCTGGATCCCCAAGCGCTGCTCGGCGGTCTGCACGTGCTTCGCGGTGTTGTAGAGCGCGATGAACGGCGGCACGATGATGATCCAGCCGAAGAGCACGGCCATCAGCGATCGTGTCGGGCTGATCGTCTCGTCTCGTTCGAAGCGACGGAGCTCGTCGTTGATCTTGTAGTACCAGTAGAAGGCGTAGATCCCGAACGTGATGAAGGTCAGTCCGAGCACCCCGAGCGGGTTGCGACGGAGGTAGGACTGCCCCTGGATCGTGACCGTCTCGGCCATGCGACTCCCTCGTTCGGACGAGGGGAGTCTATCGACGAGGTGCGGCGGCCCTCAGGAGTGGGGCGACTTGCGGTTCAGGTGCGCGAGGTAGATCGTGCCGATGCCCACCACGGCGGCGAGGAGCCAGCACTGGAACACGGTGAGGGTCACCTCGACGTCCTTCCCCTGCTGTACACCATGCGGCCGATGCTAGGTCCCTCGACCGGGGCGATGTAGCCGTCGGAGGGCGATACCTCTCGGGGCCTTCGGACCTAGGTCTTCGGTCCCGCCATGCCGGTGTGACGATGGCATCATGCCTCGATGGCGAAGGAGCGCAAAGCCGGTGAAGGCCCCCGGCCGCAGGAGCGCCGGCATCCTGTTGTGGCGGCAGCACGATGACGTCCTCGAGGTGCTGCTGGGCCATCCGGGCGGTCCGTTCTTCGCGAAGAAGGACGCCGGCGCCTGGGGCGTCCTCAAGGGCGAGATGGAGCCGGGCGAGGAACCGATCGAGGTGGCCCGTCGGGAGTTCGTCGAGGAGACGGGCCACGCGCTCCCCGAAGGCCCGGCGATCGAGCTCGGCGAGATCCGTCAGAAGGGCGGGAAGCTCGTCGTGGCCTGGGCGGTCGAGGGCGACCTCGATCCCGCGGCGGCCACGTCGAACACGTTCGAGATGGAATGGCCGCCACGATCAGGACGAACGCGGTCGTTCCCGGAGATCGACCGCGTCGCGTGGTTCGGCATGGAGGCGGCGCGGACCGCGATCAACCCGGCGCAGGCCCCGTTCCTGGACCGGCTGGAGGCTGCTCTTCGTGCCGGTGCGTGAAGCGCCGGTCGGGGATCAGCCACATCACCGCGACCGCCGCGTAGCAGGCGTACCCGAGCGCGATGCCGAGGAACGACAGGCCGATGCCGATCGCGTACAGCGCGAGGGAGACGTTCCCCTTCACGTCTCGCTCGATCGCGAGGGCGACCTCCGAGTCGCGTCCGTTCGCGCGGATGATCGCCCGGACGAGCCACGTGTAGGAGAGTGCGGCGGCCAGTCCGATGAAGCCGAAGAAGGCGACCGCCACGCGTGCTCGCGACCCCGAGCCGCATGCAGCCACTCGGCGGACACCGGGACCAGCGAGAGCCAGAACAACAGGAGCATGTTCGCCCACATCACCTCGCCGCTGATGAAGCGGGTGGCGCGCAGCAGGTGATGGTGGTTGTTCCAGTAGATCGCGATGAACACGAAGGCCAGGACGTAGATCAGCAAGACCCGGGATCGCGATCCAGATCTCTCGCGTTGGACGTGTCCTTCGGGGGATGCAGGCCCAGCGCGAGGATCGTGATGATCACCGCCATCACGGCGTCGCTGAAGGCCTCGAGCCGCTCGGGCCCCTCGGTCGGCGACCGGCGTCGCTCGGCGCTCATGGCTGGCGATGATAGGGGAGCGCCGATCACGCGCCCGAGGGCGCGGGCGCGTGATCGGTCCGCCCACCCTTAGGAGGACGGCGGTGTGGTGAAGCCGACGTCCTGCATCCGGAGCTCGAGCGTCGGGTTGACCGTCGAGCCGACGACGTTCTTCTGCATCAGGTAGTTGATGGTCTCGTAGTGCGCGAAGATGATCGGCGAGTCCTCGAACACGATCTGGCGCAGTTGCTTGTACAGGTCGAACCGCTTCGACGTGTCGGTCTCGGTCCGCGCCTGATCGATCAGCTGGTCGGCCTGCGGGTTCGAGTAGCCGGTCGTGTTGATGTCGCCGCCCGTGTGGATCACCAGCGCGTAGAAGTTGTCCGGATCGATCGTCCGCTCCTGGTACGCCGAGGTGATCTGGTAGTTGCCCTTGATGAACGCGTCGAACCACACGCCGACCTCGACCTGCTTGATCGTCATGTTGATGCCGACCGCCTTCAGCTGCTGCTGCATGACCTCACCGGTCTTCAGCAGCTCCGGGTACTGCGGCAGGCCCAGGTACTCGACGTCCAGCGTGCCGCTCACGCCGGCCTGCTGGAGCAGGGACTTCGCCTTGCTCACGTCGGGCGTCACGAGCGGCGACGCCGTCGAACCAGCTCGAGCCGGTCGGCACCTCCTCGATGCCGGACTCGCCCGCGCCGAAGTAGGCCACCTGCCGGATCGCGTCGCGGTCCAGCGCCCAGTAGACCGCCTGCCGGACCAGCTTGTCGTTGAACGGCGGCTTCGTCGTGTTCATCGCGATGTAGTCGGGGATGCCGGCGGTCGCCGACGTCACGTAGTTGAACGATGGATCGGTCTTGAGCGTGTTCAGCTGCTGGAGCGGTACCGCATCGGACCAGTTCAGGTCGCCCGAGCGCAGCGCGTCGATGCGGCTCTGGTCGACGTTCAGGAACTTGAACTCGATCCCGTCGAGGTACGGCTTGCCCGCCAGGAAGTAGTTGTCGTTCTTCTTCAGCGTGATGTGGTCCGCCTGGACCCATTCGACGAACTCGAACGGCCCGGTGCCGATCGCGTTGCGCGCCGGGTCCTTCGACTCGATGGCCTTCTGGTTCACGATCTCGCCGTTGTTCGCGAGGTTCGACAGGAACGGCCCGAACGGCGTCTTCAGGTGGAACGTGACCTGCGTCGGGCCGGTCGCCTCGACCTTGCTGATCGCGTTGTAGAGCGGCGCGTACGAGCTCGCCGTCTTCGGGTCCAGGATCCGGTCGAACGTGTAGACGACGTCGTTCGGCCCGAACTTCTCTCCGTTGTGGAACGTCGCGGTGTCGACGAGGTCGAACACCCACGTCTTCTCATCCGTCGAGGTCCACTTCGTGGCCAGCTGGCCGTAGAAGTTGTTCGATGGGTCGAGGTCGATCAGCTTGTTGAAGATGTTGTCGTAGACCTGCGCGCCGGTGTAGATCGTCGACGTCGCCGGGTCGATCGTGTCGGGCTCGCCGGTCAGTGCCGCCTGCAGCGTGCCGCCGGCGGTCGGCGCCCCGGTGGCCGGTCCGCCGCTCGTGGTGGCCGACGAGCTCGACTTCGAACACGCCGCCAGGACGGCGCCCAGGCTGGTCGCGCTCAGCGCCGCGACGCTGAACCCGCCCGCGCGCTGCAAGAACGACCGGCGCGATAGGTCGCCGCTCAGGAAACTCCGCGCGAGCGCCTCGGCCCGCCGCTCTTCGTTGTTGCGGTCCATGCTTCCCCCTCCTCCTCGTTCAGGCGTGCTCAGGCGTGGCCGCCGAGCCACCCGAGGTACGTGCGGTTGAACTCCGCCGGGTGCTCCCACATGCTGGCGTGACCCCCTTTCGACGTCGCCCAGTCCGCCCCGGGGATGCTCTCCTGCAGACGTTTGGAGAGTCGGACGGGGATCAGGATGTCCTCCTCGCCGGCCATCACGAGGACGGGGAACCCCGTGATGCCGCCGATGCGGTCGGTGGTGTCATGCGCTTGGATCACGTGCAGTTGCGCGAGGTAGGCCTCCACCGAGATCGGGAGCGTCGCCATCTCGCCCTCGAACTCCTTCAACTCGTCCTCGCGGTCCTCGAAGAACGGCACGGTGAACGCCCAGAGCGTGACGTCGCGCATGATGAAGGGGACGCCGTTGACCGTCGCCATGTCGTGCCACATCGAGAACATCCGCGAGCAGAACGGTCCCGGCGCCGCGTACGTGCTGGAGAACACGGCGCTCTTCAGGTCCGACCCGTGGTTGATCGCGTACTCCTGCGCGATCATCCCGCCCATCGACGTGCCCATCAGGTGGAAGCCGGTGATGCCGAGCTCGTCGACGAGCGCCTTCGTGTCGTCGGCCATCATCCGGCTGGTGTAGGGCCCGGGCGGCACGGTGGTCTTCCCGACGCCGCGGTTGTCGAAGCGCAGCACGCGGTAGCCGGCCCCGAGGAGGTCGTCCATCTGGAGCACCCACGTCTCCAGGTCGTCGGCCAGCCCGTTGACCAACACGATCGTCTCGGGTCCGTCGCCCTCGAGCTTGTAGTTGATGTCGATCCCGTTGACGCTTGCCGTCGGCATGTGCGCGCTCCTTCCTTCCGTGTCGTGTCAGTCGGCAGTGCGGGTGGCTGCCGCGACGTGGCAGGCGGCCGTCTGGCCGCCGCCGAACGCGGTCATCGCCGGGTCGTCCGTGGCGCACCGCTCGATCGCCACGGGGCATCGGGTCCGGAACCGGCAGCCGGACGGCGGCGCGATCGGGCTGGGGATCTCGCCCTGCAGGCCGCCGCCGGTGAGCTGCCGCTCGGGGTCGGGGTGGGGGATCGCCTCGAGCAGCGCCTTCGTGTAGGGGTGCCGCGGGTCGCGGAACACGGTCTCGGTCGGGCCGGTCTCGACGATCCGGCCCAGGTACATCACCGCGGTCCGGTGGCTGATGTGCTCGACGACGGCAAGGTCGTGCGCAACGAACACGATCGCGAGGCCGAGGTCGCGCTGGAGGTCGGCGAGCAGGTTCAGGACCTGCGCCTGCACCGACACGTCGAGCGCGGAGACCGGCTCGTCGGCCACGATCAGCTTCGGGGAGGGCGCGAGGGCTGCCGCGATGCCGACGCGCTGGCGCTGGCCTCCCGAGAGCTCGTGCGGCCGGCGGCCGGCGAGCGAGGGATCCAGCCCGACGCGATCGAGCAGGTCCAGCACACGCTCGTGGCGCTCGTGCTTCGTGCCGATCGCGAACGCGTCGAGCGCCTCCGCCACGCTCTTGCCGACGCGCCATCGAGGGTCGATCGAGCTGAACGGATCCTGGAAGACCGGCTGGACCTGCTGGCGGAAGGCGGCGAGCTGCCGGCCGCGCAGCCCGGTCACGTCGCGCCCGTCGAACACGATCCGCCCGGCCGTCGGGTCGATCAGCCGCAGGATGCAGCGCGCGAGCGTGCTCTTGCCCGACCCGGACTCGCCGACCACCGCGACGACCTCCCCGGGGTGGATCCGGAGGTCGACGCCGTCGACGGCGTGCAGCGTCGCGCCCGACCCGAGCAGGCCGCGGTCCGTGGAGAAGTGCTTCACGAGGCCGGTGACCTCGAGGAGCGGCGGGCCGGCCGGCACCGGGGCGACGCGGTCCGCGGCCCGGACCTGCCCGCTCATGCCGCACCCCCCGCGGCGGCCGCGCCCGCCGGATCGGCGGCGCGCTTCGTCGCTTCCGAGAGCCAACACGCGATCAGGTGCTCCGGCGTCTCGTGCGCGAGCGGCGGCACGACCGTGCACCGGTCCATCACCGACGGGCAGCGCGTCGCGAACCGGCATCCGGGCGGCGGCGTGACGAGGTTCGGCACGCGGCCGGGGATCACGCGGAGGCTGCCGGGCTCCTGCTGCTGGTTGGGGAGCGCGGCGAGCAGCGCCTGCGTGTAGGGGTGCCGCGGGGCGCGGAAGATCTCCGCAACCGTCGCGACCTCGACGAGCTGGCCCGCGTACATCACGCCGACCCGGTCGCAGATCTGCGCGATCACGCCGAGGTCGTGGGTGATCAGCACGATCGTCGTCCGCAGGCGCCGACGGAGGTCGCGCAGCAGGTCGAGCACCTGCGCCTGGATCGTCACGTCGAGCGCCGTGGTCGGTTCGTCGGCCAGCAGCAGCGCGGGCTCGTTCGCGAGGGCCGTGGCGATCACGACGCGCTGGCGCATGCCGCCGGACAGACGGTGGGGCGCGTCGCCGTAGCGGCGTTCGGGCTCGGGGATCCCGACCTCCGCCAGCAGCGCGAGCGCCCGCGCCCGTGCCGTCTTCGTGTCGACGTCGCGGTGGGCGGTGATCGTCTCCGCGACCTGGTCGCCGATCGGGAACGCCGGATCGAGCGAGGTCATCGGGTCCTGGAAGACCATGCTGATCCGGTCGCCGCGGAGCCGGCGGAGCTCCTCGGGTTCGAGTCCGACGAGATCGTTGCCCTCGAACCGCACCGCACCTCGGACGGTGGCGCTCGTGGGCAGGAGGCCCATCGTGGCCATCGCGAGCGTCGTCTTGCCGCACCCCGATTCGCCGACGAGGCCGAAGATCTCGCCCTCCGCGACGGACAGCGACACGTCGCTGACGGCCGAGACCGTCCCGTCGTCGGTGGCGAAGCCGACCTCGACGTGCTCCAGCTGCAGGACGGTTCCGGTCATCGCGTGACCCCTTTTGGATCCAGACGCGTCCGGAGGCCGTCGCCGAAGAAGTTGAACGCGAGCACCGTGATCGCGATCGCGAGGCCGGGGAAGATCTCGACCCACGGCGCCTGCGTCAGCACGTCGCGGCCGTCGGCGAGCATCGAGCCGAGCGACGGCGTCGGCGGCTGCGCGCCGAGCCCGAGGAACGACAGCGCGGCCTCGATCTGCAGGGCGAAGCCCATCAGGACGGTGGCCTGGACGATCGCCGGTCCCACCGCGTTCGGGAACACGTGGCGAGCGATGATCTTGCGGTTGACCGTGCCGCGGGCCCGTGCCGCCTCGATGTAGGTCTGCGACGCGACGACCAGGGTGGAGCTCCGCACGACGCGCGCCAGGATCGGCATGTAGATGACGGCGATCGCGATCGCGGAGATGTTCGTGCCGGGGCCGATGATGGCGATCAGGGCGACCGCGAGCAGCATCGCCGGCAGAGCGAGCACCATGTCGATGGGCCGCATGATCATCGTGTCGACCCAGCCGCCGTGGTAGCCCGCGTAGAGGCCGAGCGGCACGCCGACCAGGAACGCCAGGAGGGTGGAGCCGACCGCCACGCCGAGCGACACCCGGTACGCGTAGATCACCCGCGAGAGCACGTCGCGACCGAGCGAATCCGAGCCGAAGGGGTGCGCGAGGTCGGGCGGCGCGAGGATGCGCGAGGCGTCGATCGCGTTCGGATCGTGGGGCGCGATCAGCGGTGCGAAGACCGCGACCGCGACGAGTCCGACCAGGATCGCGAAGCCCACACGTCCCTTGCGCGAGGACAGGATGCCCCGGCGCCAGAGCGACCGGCGGTCGGGACCCGCGCTCGCGACCGCGAGGCTCACGCCGCCGACCCCTCTTCGATCCGCGGGTCGAGCCAGCCGACGATCACGTCGGTCAGCAGCGTGACCAGGATGAACAGGACCGCCACGACGAGCACGCCGCCCTGCACGACCACGTAGTTGCGCTGCTGGATCGACGAGACGATCAGCCGGCCGACGCCCGGCAACGCGAAGAGCGTCTCGATCACGATCGCACCGCCCAGCAGCACGCCGAACTGGATCCCGACGACGGTCACGATCGGCGCGGCGGCGTTGCGCAGCGCGTGCCGGTAGACGATGCGGCGCTCGGCGATGCCCTTCGCCCGAAGGAACAGGATGTACTGCGTGCCGAGGACCTCGTCCATCGCGCCGCGGGTCGTGCGCAGGATGTACGCGGATTCGCCGAACGCGAGCGCTAGCACCGGCAGCGTGAGGTAGCGCAGGTTCTGGACCGGATCCTTCAGGAACGGCACGTAGCCCGACGGCGGCAGCAGCTGCCAGATCCCCGCGAACAGCAGCACGAGCATGATGCCGAGCCAGAAGTCGGCGATCGCGATGCCGCCGACGACCCAGCCCTCGCTGAGGTGGCGGACGGCGCCCGGCCGGGCCGCAGCACGGACGCCGAACGGCACGCCGACGAGCACCGCGAGGGTCATCGAGAGCAACGTCAGCTCGATCGTGACCGGCAGGCGCTGCCGCAGCAGCGTGGCGACCGGCGTGTGGCTGATGAAGTCCTGACCGAAGTTGCCGTGGAGCAACCCGCCCGCCCACGTCAGGTACTGGGCGAGCAGGGGCCGGTCGAGACCGAGCTGCTCGCGCACGGTCGCGACGTTCTGCGGCGTGGCTCGGAACCCGAGCATCGTCTGCACCGGATCTCCCGGCACGAGGTGGATCATCAGGAACACGAAGATGCTCATCGCGACGATCACCGGGATCGCCAGCAGCAGCCGGCGCAGGATGAACCGTGCGCGCGGGCTCATGGCGCGGCTCCGGTCCGGGCGCTGATCCGCGACACGAGCTCCCGCAGGACGGTCTCGGTGAGCCGGAAGTGGCGCTCGGCCACGCGCGCCGCCGACGTGGCCCGCCCGGCGATCACGGCCTCTGCGAGCGCCGTGTGGTCCTTCACGGCGCGCGCGCGGATCTCCCGGCTGTACGGCTCGGCGCCGAAGCCGAGGCTGATCTGCCGGCGGATCTGCGCGCTCAGGCTGGCGAGGTAGGGGTTCCCGGTCGCGGTCGCGATGGCGGCGTGCATCGCCTGGTCGGCGGCGCGCGAGGCCTCCCGGTCCGTGCCGGCCTCCAGGTAGCCGGCCAGCGCCTCGCGGATCCCGTCGACGTCGGCGGGCGCGATGCGTTCCGCGGCGGTGCGCGCGATCAGCGGCTCGACGAGCTGGCGGAACTCCAGCAGGTGCTGAAGGTTCGACCACTCCGGCAGCAGCGTGCGCCGGATCATCTCGTTCGCTTCGGGCCCCATGCCCTCCAGTACGAAGGCGCCGCCCGTTCGGCCACGGCGGACCTCGACGTAGTCCATCGCCGCGAGCCGTTGGATCGCCTCGCGGACCGTCGTGCGGCTGACGCCGAGCGTCGTGGCCAGCTCGCGTTCGGGGGGGAGGCGCTGGCCGGGGACGAACTCGCCGAGCGCGATCGCGGTCACGAGCCGGTCGGCAACGTGCTCACCGCCGCTCCTGAGCTTCACCGGCTCGAGGATCGAGAGCCCGGGCACGGCCGGCGGCGGTCACGGGCGAGCCTCCGCGTACCAGCCCGCGACGACGCGGGCGAGCGCTCGCGCTCCGTCGACGATCGAGCTGAGCTCGACCGCTTCGTCGATGCCGTGGATGTCGTGCGCCACCGGCCCGTAGCACAGGGCCGGCACGTCGAAGTCGTTGAGGTACAGACGCGCATCGGTGGTGCTGGCGACGGGCTTCGCCGGCGGGCGGACGCCGTGGACCGCGCGTGCGCGGCCGCGACGAGCTCGGCGAGCGGATCGTCGGCGGGCAGGGCGTAGCCCTGCGCCTTGAACCCCGATGCGCGGATCGCCGGCGGGTGCTCGCGCAGCCACGGCTCGTCCTCGGTCGCGGACGCGATCGCGGCGCGCACGCGCTCCTCGGCTTCCTGCGCGGTCCAGGCCGTCGGGTGGCCGACGCGGATGCGGAGCGTCGCGATCGCCGGGACGCTCGAGGGCCAGTCGCCGGCGGCGAACGTGCCGACGTTCAGGTTGTAGGGGTGGGCGACGCCGTCCATCGCCGGCTCGATGTCGCGGTTCATCTCTCGCTCCAGCTCGCGGAGCGCCTCGATGATCGCGATCGCGTGGTGCACCGGGTTCACGGCGCGGTCGGCGGACTGGGCGTGGGCCGAGGATCCGGTCACGACGACGTCGAGCCAGAGGATGCCGACGCCGCTCAGCAGCAGGTCCAGACCCGACGGCTCCGGGAGGATCACCGCATCCGCCAGCACGCCGGCGCGAGCTGCTGCAAGCGTCCCGTTGCCCGTGCACTCCTCTTCGAGCACCGACGCGAACGTCAGCGAGCCGGCGATCGCGTTCGGGTCGGTGGCCAGGAGCGCCTCGAGCGCCAGCGCGGCCATCGCGAAGCCGCCCTTCATGTCGCCGGCCCCCCGGCCGTAGAGGAGGTCGCCGCTGCGCCGCGGCTCGAACGGCGGCGAGGTCCACAGGTCGGGCCGATCGGCCGGCACGACGTCGATGTGCCCGTTGAGCAGCAGCGACCGACCGACCTCGTCGCCGAGCCGCCCGATCACATCGTGCCTGCCCGCGTAGGAGGTTTGGGGCACCCCCGCCAGCGGGTCGTCGCCGATCTCCTCGGGGATGGCGAGCCGCTCGACCTCGAAGCCGAGGCGCTTCAGTTCCTGCTCGACGACGGCCTGCGCCTCGTGCTCGTCGCCGACCGTGCTGGGCGCGGCGACGAGCCGCTCGAGGAACCCGAACGCGGCGTCGGCCCGTTCGGTGATCGCGGCGTCGAGTGCGTCGAGGTCCAGACCCGCCCCTCAATGGTCGAATGTCTAGTCCAAATACCTTCGCGGACCATACACCCGTCGCGCGGGCCGCGCAGCCACGCTCACGGCGGCGCCCGATCCTCCAGACGTGACCCGTCGGGCCGCCCGAACACGGGCCGGCCGTCCTGCATCGTCAGCCGGAAGCCGCCCGGCTGGTGGATGAGCCGGTGGTGCCGCCGGCAGAGGAGGACGAGGTTGGCGAGCGCGGTGTCGCCGCCGTCGGCCCAGTGCGTCACGTGGTGCGCGTCGCACCACGTGTGCGGGCGGTCGCAGCCCGGGAACCGGCACCGGCCGTCGCGCGCGATCACCGCGCGCCGGATCGCGGGCGGCACGACGGGCGTCCGGCGGCCGACGTCGAGGGGTTGCGACGGCGCGGCCATCACGACCCGCATCACCGAGGCGTCGCACGACAGCCGGCGGGCGATCTCCGCCGGGACCGGACCGACGTGGTCGAGCTCGGCGGACCCGGCCGACGGATCGGCGACGACCTCGGCCGGCACCGTCACGGTGACGTGCGGGCGCTCGCCGGCGACGGTCGGCCGATCCGCCTCGTCCAGCCAGTGCCGGCAGATCTGGTGCAGTGCGTCGACGCGCCGCTGGGCGTGCGACCGCGCGCTCTGGTCCTTCCCGACCCGCGCGTCGGCGTCCATCACGGCGCGGAGCGCCGTCAGCAGCGCCTCCCCGGACTCCGGGTCGAGGTCGCCGTCGACGCGGACCATCCCCTGGAACGTGAGCGAGGCGTGGAGGCGCCGCCGTGCGTGCAGCACGTCGACGCCGGACTCGAGCCGGTCGCGCTCGACGTTCTGTCGCCAGACCGACGCGACCTGCCGCAGGCCGCCGATCGAATGGATGCGCGCGGCCTCGACCAGTTGCTCCTCCGATCGCGCGAAGGCCGACGGGTCCGGCTCGCGTGCGTCCACGAGCATCCGCGCCGCCGACATCGAGACGTCGCCGGCGCCGATCGCGTCGCGGGTCACCGGCATCTTCTCGAGCGCCCGCGCGACCCGCGTGGCGCTGCGCGCGACGCCCCACGACGACCTGGAACCGGTCGGCGAGCCACGAGGCCGCCGAGAGGTGGCCGTCGCGCTGGAACAGGCACCGGCGCTCGATCTCGGCGAGCCGGCGCAGCCGTTCGACCTCGAGCAGGTCGATCACGCGCTGGAGCTCGGCGAAGTCCTCCTCGATCGCGCGCGTCGGGCAGCTCCGCGAGCGTCTCCGACTCGGAGCGCCTCGACGGCAGACCGCAGCTCGCTCACGCCACAACCTCGAACATGTGTTCGAGTCTAGGGAACGTCCTCGATCGACACCGTGATGCTCGTCACGTCGGCTGGCGATCTCCGGCCGGGCGCCCCGCGGCGCTACAGGTGCCGTTCGACGAGGTCGCGGATGAACGGGTTCAGCACGTCGTGCGTGTGCCCGTAGATCGAGCAGTGCCCCATCCCCTCGAACAGGTGGAGCTCGGCCGTCGGCGTCAGCTCGACCAGCTCCTCCGCGTCCTGCGGCGGCGCCTGCACGTCCTCGGTGAACGCCAGCACGTGCATCGGCACGGTGCAGGACGGGCAGCCGGTCGCGCTGGTCGTAGAGCAGGCACGCCTCCCACTGCGGGATCAGCGACACCTCGTTCTCGCCGGTCTCGATCCACGCGAGGAGCTCGGCGCGCAGCCGAGGCCACAGCTCGCGGTCGCCCAGCACGCGCGCCGGATACATCGTGGCGGCGTAGTGCGTGACGGCCATCATGCCGTCGAGCGAGCCGCCGGCCTTGCGGAAGTCGATCTCCGCCTTCTGGTAGTCCCAGCCCCACTCGACGCTCCGCGCGCCGGTGCCCATCACGATCGCGCACCGCAGCAGGTCGGGCCGGGCCAGGGCCACCTCCTGCACGATCGCGGCGCCGAACGAGATGCCGACGAGCGCGACCGGCGGCGTGCACACCGCCTCGATCAGCTCGGCCGTGTCCCTCGCGAACGACGCGAGCGGCCACGGCTGCGGCACCTCGGTCGTCGTCGCGCCGATGCCCCGGTTGTCGAAGATCGTGTTGCGGAACGCGCCGGTGAAGAACGGCATCTGGTACGGCACCCAGTCGGCCGCCAGGCCGCCGCCGCCCGCGACCCACACGATGTCGGGGCCGTCGCCGAGCTGCTCGTAGTGGATCGTCGCTTCCGTCGCCTCGAGCTTCGGCACCGCGTCCCTCCGTTCGACCGGCTCACCGTCCGGTGAGCGAGAAGTGCATGTAGTCCTTCAGCGTGTGCCAGTCACCGCCCCAGCTCCACCCGATCGCCGCGAAGGACCGGACGACGACGTCCCCGGGGTGGATCATCCCGGGCACGCGCTTCGTCCGGTCGAGGAACGGCCTCGCCGCGCGGCGCAGCACCTTCCCGTCCGGACCGACGTACGGGTTCTCGAGCGGGTTCACGTCGATCGCCCATCCGTACGAGTGCTGCGAGAGCGAACCGGGGTTCCCCGTCGCGGGCCGGCAGTTGAACGCGGACGTCAGGTCCCGCGTCGAGTACCAGTCGGACCGGCGTGGCGGCCGGTATCGGGGAGGCAGTCCGATGCGCTGGATCGGGAACCGTGCTCGGAACAATCGATGGAAGACCGACAGCACGTCGTGGGCGACCGTCGCGTTCACGACGAGCGGCCCGCGCGCGACCGCGTGGTCGAACGTCCAGTAGCTGACCCGCACCACTCGAAGGTCGTCGATCGGAACGGGACACCCCGGATGCCAGTTGCGACCGGTCAGCTCGGCGCGGAGAACCGATCCGATCCGGAAGACCCCGCCTTCGAAGCGAACCGGAGGTCGCGCGGCTGCCAGGGCCGGCGACGACGCAGGCGACGGAAACGGAACCGGCGACGTTGGCGGCGCGGGTCGCGCCTGCGTCGAACAGGCGACGGCGGCGAGGACGAGCATCGCCGATCGCCCGCGATCGAGCGCCCCAGCCCATGGCTCAGGGCACGACGAGCACGGCGTGCACCGCCGGCAGGCCCGAGGCGAGCTCGCCCCAGGTGGCGCCGCCGTCGTCGGAGCCGAACACCCGTCCGTCGCCGGTGCCGAACGCCGCGAACGATCCGTCCGGGGGTCCGTCGAGGCAGAGGCTGTCGATGTTGTCGTCGAACCACTCGGGCAGGCCGACGGTGCACCGTTCGAACCCGCCGTCGCCGCGCAGGTCGCCCCGGTACACCGCGCCGCGGCCGCCGCGCGGGCCGTTCGAGGTCGAGACGAGCACCGCGTCGCCGCAGACCGTCACGCCGCGCATGTACGGCGCCGCGAGGCCGTCATCCCGCATCGACCAGCTCTCACCCCGGTCGGTGCTGGACGCCAGCCCGCCCGCGCACGCTGCCAGGACCAACCCCTCCGCGGTCACCACCCGGTGGACATCCGCGTCGATGTCGATCGTCGGCGTCCACGAGGCGCCGCCGTCGCTGGTTCGCAGGATCCCGCCCACGTGCACGTTCACGTAGACGTCGCGGTCCCACTCCGATATCGAGCGCGTGTCGGGCGGTCCGCCCCACGGGGTGTACCAGTCGCCCCGTCCTTCGGCGCGGTCGAATCCGTCGAGAGGAGTTGCTCGACCACCCTCCACCGAGAACAGCCGAGCAGACGACGTTCCGAACAGCAGGCGATCGGTGAACGAAAGACAATTGATATGAAGTTGCTCGACCCCCACCAACTTCGACCATCCGTCGTTCTCGTTGGGCCGGTGGAAGACATCCGACCCATCGACGACGGCCCACCGCTCGGGCCCATCGGCGAGCAACGCCCCGATCGCGTGCCCCTCCAGCTCGACCGTCGTCCGGTCCGGACCGACGTCGTGCAACCCGTCCGACGTCGCGACGAGGATCCGCGCCATGCCGCGATGCTCTCACGTCTATCGTGGTGCCCATGCCGTCCCGCAAGGAGCTGCTCGACGTCGCCGGGCGCGAGGTCGCGGTCTCGAACCCGGAGAAGATCTTCTTCCCGGCGCTCGGCCTGACGAAGCTCGACCTCGTCCGCTACTACCTGGCCGTGGCCGACGGCGCGCTCCGCGGCGTCGGTGGGCGGCCGATGGCGCTGAAGCGCTACGTCCACGGCGCCGACGGGGAGTTCTTCTTCCAGAAGCGCGCGCCGGATCCCCGGCCGGAGTGGATCGAGACGGTCGAGCTGAAGTTCCCGTCGGGGCGGACCGCGCATGAGATCGTCGTGCGCGACGCCGCGCAGCTCGCGTGGATCGTGAACCTCGGCTGCATCGACCTGAACCCGCATCCGGTCCGTGCCGCCGACCTCGAGCATCCCGACGAGCTCCGCGTCGACCTCGACCCGGTCCCCGGCGTCGGCTGGGAGCAGATCCTCGACGTCGCGCTGGCGACGCGCGAGGTGCTCGCCGACTTCGGCCTCACCGGCTGGCCGAAGACGTCGGGCTCGCGCGGGTTCCACGTGTACGCGCGGATCGAGCCGCGGTGGACGTTCCCCGAGGTGCGGCGCGCCGCCGTCGCGCTGGCGCGCGAGGTCGAACGCCGCGAGCCGCACCTGGCCACCAGCAAGTGGTGGAAGGAGGAGCGGCACGGCGTGTTCATCGACTACAACCAGAACGCGAAGGACCGCACGGTCGCCTCGGCGTACTCGGTGCGGCCGACGCCGGACGCGCGCGTGTCGACGCCGCTCGCGTGGGACGAGGTGCCGGGCTGCGATCCGGCCGCGTTCACGATCGCGACGGTGACCGAGCGGTTCGCGCGGATCGGCGACCCGTGGGCCGGGATCGACGAGGCGGCCGGCTCGCTCGAGCCGTTGCTGGAGCTGTCCGACCAGCACGAGGAGGCGGGGTTCGCCGACGCGCCGTGGCCGCCGCAGTACGAGAAGCAGCCGAACGAGCCGCGCCGCGTGCAGCCGTCGAAGCGGCGCGGCGGCGCGCCCACGCCCGAGGGGATCGTGCCGCCGCCGGCGCCGGGCAAGTCGAGCGGCCCGACCGGGCGGCGCCGCTCGACGATGCCGCTGGTCGAGATCGCGCGGGCGGCGACGGAAGCAGGAGGCCCGCGACGGCTTCGAGCGGTGGAAGGCGCGGCACCCCGACGTCGTGCCGCACCTCGAGCCGCCCGACGTGCTGGTCGACTCGATGCGCGGGCGGAGCACCACGTGGACGCGGATCCGGGTGAACCTGCAGCACGTTCCGGAGCTCGACCGGCCGGAGCAGGAGCCGCTCGAGGTCGACTACGATCCGTGGGCCGGCATCGACTGGTCGAAGGTGGATCCCGAGGGCATCCACCGCCCCCGGTAGGTGGTGCTGGCACCCGGTCCCGCCCGCAAGCGCTCCCCCTCGAACCCGCAGGTCGAGCCGGGGTAGCGTGCCGCGTATGAGGGAGGACGGGGGCTCCTCGACGGATCACCGGCGCTTGGCGTGGGGCATCTTCGCCCTGGCCGCCGTGGTTTCGCTCGTCGGGGTCGTCCAGGTCACGATGCGGTTGCTCGACGGCTCGTACGGCCCCGGGAAGGCGTGGGGCCAGCTGATGCTGCTGGCGCCGGCGGCGGCGTTCTGCATCGTCGGCCTGGTCGTGGCGCTCCGGGTGCCGGCGAATCCCGCCGGCTGGCAGATGCTGGTGATCGGGGGGATCTGGAGCCTCGGCGTCCTGCCGCCGAGCGTCGTCCCGACCCTGCCGTTCATCGACAACTTCTGGCTGGTCCCGTTCGGACTGATGGGCACGCACCTGCTGCTGCGGCTGCCGAACGGAACGCTCCTGACCCCGCGCTGGCGGTGGGTCTCGCGACTGGCGACGACGGCGATCGTCGTCGGCCTCGTGTCGTTCCCGCCGACGGACGCGACCGACACCCCCGTGTGGCAGGGGCTGATCGCGACGGCGGCGCTGCTCCTGCTCGCGATCTGCGTGATCCTGTCGGTGGCCTCGCTCGTGATCCGCGCTCGCCGCGCCGGCGCCGACGAGCGGCACCAGATCCGCTGGATCGCGGCCGGTGGCGTCACCTTCCTGGTCTGCTGGGCGCTCGCGTTCGTGCCGCCGCTGTTCGGCGCGGGGGACGGCAGCCAGATCGGGAACGCCTTCGACTCCTTCGCATTGGTGATGTATTCGGCGGTGCCGATCGGGATCGGGATCGCCATCCTCCGCTACCGCCTCTACGACATCGACGTCGTGCTGCGGAAGGCCGTGATCCTCGCCACGTTCGCGGTGTTCTTCACGGCGGTCTACGCGCTGATCGTCGGCGGTGTGTCGGCGCTGGTGAATACGCACTCCACGACCGGGCTCTCGTTCGTGGCGGCGGTGTGTATCGCGATCGGGTTCCAGCCGGTGCTGAGCCGCGCACGCCGGTTCGCGGACCGTGTCGTCTACGGCAAGCGCTCGACGCCGTACGAGGTGCTGGCCGCGTTCGGCGAACGGATGGGAGAGGCGTACGTCGACGACGACGTTTTGCCGCGCATGGCGCACGTGCTGGGCGAGGGCGTCGGCGCGACGCGAGCGCGCGTGTGGCTGCGGATCGGCGAACACCTCCGCCCGGTCGCGACCTGGCCGGAGGACGCCGACGCCACGATCGCCGACGATCACACCGTCGAGGTCCGTCATCTGGGCGAGCTCCTCGGCGCGCTGTCGGTCGCGATGCCGGCGAACGACCCCATGGACCCGACGAAGGAGCGGCTGATCGCCGACCTCGCGTCGCAGGCCGCGCTGGTGTTCCGCAACGTCGGGCTGACCGAGGAGCTGCGTGGGCGCCTGGACGACCTGCGCGCGGCGCAGAAGCGGCTCGTCTCGGCGCAGGACGACGAACGCCGCAAGCTCGAGCGCAACATCCACGACGGCGCGCAGCAGCAGCTTGTCGCGCTGGCGGTGAAGCTGCGGCTGGCGGAGGGGCTCGTCGCGCGCGATCCCGAGCGCGCCGCGTCGATCCTCGGCGAGCTCCAGGGCGAGACGACCGAGGCGCTGGAGGACCTGCGCGACCTCGCGCGCGGGATCTACCCGCCGCTGCTGGCCGACCGGGGTCTGGCCGCGGCGCTCGAGGCCCAGGCGCGCAAGGCGTCGCTGCCGGTGGAGGTGCGTGCGGCCGAGCTCGGCCGCTATCCGCAGGAGATCGAGGCCGCGACGTACTTCTCGTGTCTCGAGGCGCTCCAGAACGTCGCGAAGTACGCGGACGCGACGCGGGCCACCGTCACGGTCTCGGACGGCACCGGCACGCTGCGGTTCGAGGTCACCGACGACGGCCGCGGGTTCGATCCCGAGGCGACGGGCTACGGCACCGGCTTGCAGGGGATCGCGGACCGGCTCGCCGCGCTCGACGGCTCGGTGTCGGTCTCCAGCGCCGTGGGCGAGGGCACCACGGTCGCCGGCTCGATCCCGATCATCGCGCCGACCGGCTCCTCGTGACCCGAGGTCGCTCGCTCGCTCCGATCGCCGCGAGGCCCCGCCGTAGACTCGGGACCCTTCCGGAGGAGGTCGCATGTCGAAGGGGATCGTGGAGCGTTTGGCCGAGGGTCCCGTCCTCGGCGACGGGGGCTACCTGCTGGAGCTCGAGAAGCGTGGCTACGTCCAGGCCGGGCCGTTCACGCCCGAGGTCGTGATCGAGCATCCCGACGCGCTGGCGCAGCTGCATCGCGAGTTCCTGCGTGCGGGCGCCGAGGTGTTGCAGACGATGACCTTCTACGCCAGCGACGACAAGCTGGCGACGGTCGGGATGCGCGGCAGCGTCGACGAGATCAACCGCAACGCCGTGCGGATCGCCCGCGAGATCGCCGCCGAAGGCGACGCGCTCGTGGCGGGCAACCTCTCGCTGACCTGGGCGTACGATCCGGCCGACCCCGCGAGCCCCGACCACGTCCGGGGGCTCTTCGACCGCCAGCTGCAGGATCAGATCGACGCGGGGCCGCCCGACTTCTGGATCGGGGAGACGTTCTCGTACCTCGGTGAGGCGCTGCTGTTCGTCGAGCGCGCGAAGGCGACCGGGCTCCCGGTGATGGCGACGATGTCCTTCGAGAAGCTCCCGGCGGCGTCCTACGAGGGCGACACGCCGGGGCGCTGCGCGGAGCGACTCGCGGAGGCCGGCGCCGACATCGTCGGCGTGAACTGCCTGAACGGCCCCGCGCAACAGCTGCCGATCGCGGTCGCGATGGTCGAGGCGGTCGGCACGTCGGTGCCGGTGGCCGCGCAGCCCGTCGCGTACGCCACCACCGATGACGCGGCGGACTTCACGTCCACCCCGGCGTTCCCGTACGCGCTGTCGGCGATCACGCTGCCCCGCGGCGATCTGGCGACGTTCGCCGCGGACGCGCGCGAGGCCGGCGTGCGCTACATCGGCTCGTGCTGCGGCTCGGTCGCGGAGCACGTCCGCGCCATGGCGAAGGTGCTGGACAAGCTGCCCGAGCCGGAACGCGAGTGGCGCTCGGAGTCGGGCAAGCCGATGTCGGCCTACGAGTACTACGCCCACACCGAGAGCGAGACCTGAGGGCGGCGCTACTCGGCCGCGATCTTCCACTCGCTGCGCAGCACCGCGCGGTACTCGACGCCGGGCTTCACCTTGCCGCCGGTCGCGTCGGCGATCGCCTGGGCTCGGGCCTTCGAGGCCGTCATCCCTGGTTTGCGGTCGGCCTCGCCCACGAGCTGCCAGCGGTCGGCGCCGACCTTGCGGAACACGACGTAGCCGGGCCTGCTCGCCATGGGCTGGGAAGTCTAGCGCCCGCCTCAACGACCGCGAGGTCCGACGACGTGCACCCGCCGACCGGGCCCCGTGGCCCGCCGTCGGGCAGCGAGCCGAGGCACGTGCGTGTCGTTCGCACGGCCCGCTGGCTGCAGGGCAACGTAGAGCCGCCACTCGCCGGGGAGTCCCCTGAGGGTATGCACTCCGCGCTCTTCGAACGCGAGGTCAGCGCCAGCGGTCACGATCTTCACCGTCTCGGTCGCGAGGACCTCGCGCGCTTCCGCCAGGCGGACGACGCGGGCGGCGGCGTGCACCGCCACGCCGCTGACCTTCCGTTCGAACCGCTCGCACTCGCCGGTATGCAGACCGACGCGAGCTTCCAACCCCAGTGCCCAGAGGGCTCGCGTCAGCGCAAGTCCGCAGCGCACCGCGCCGGTCGCGGTGGCGAACACCGCGAAGAACCCGTCGCCCGCGCAGTCGAGCTCGTGGCCCTCGAACCGTTGGAGTTGCCTCCGAACCTCGTCATGATGCCGTTCGAGCAACGCTCGCCAGCGGCGATCTCCCAGCTCCGCGACCGTCTCGGTGGATCCGACCAGGTCGGTGAAGAGCAGCGTGACGAGGACCCGAGACCGATCGGCCCCGATGTCGGTGATCGCTCTCAACCGCTTGTCTGGGTCCATGACGGCCCACTTCCTTCGCCCCACCGATGGCGGGGGATCGCGTCTCGCGGTCGGGCTGATCGCCGATCGACGAGTGCTGGACGAGCATCATGCGGAAGCCTTTCGAGTGGTGGACGCGTCGCTCGGCCCTTCGGGAAACAGAAGAGCCGCCGGGGTCGGCGGCCTGGCGAGCTCTGCTGAAGCGGAACCGACTAGGCCGTGCGCCCGGAAGGCGACGGGAGGATGCTACCGACGAACGTGAATCGCGTATGCATCTCCGCACCTCCCTCGTGACGACCCATCTGAACGAATGAAGCTACCCGCTGTCCACCTTTGAAGCAATGGCCCATCCGGACCATCACCCTCGTTTCGTTTGGAGCGCGACCACGGTCGGGGTCCCGTCTATCTTTTCGGAGCGGCCTGTCGATCTCCGGGATCCCGTTCGTCTCGTGGGTGAGACCGATCCCACAAGGAGGGGAACGATGAAGTACATGTTGTTGATCCACCAGGGCAGCACCCCGACGCCGCGCGATGCCGAGGCGTGGGCGACGCTCTCCGAGGAGGAGCAGCGGGCCGTCTTCGCCGACTACCAGGCGATCAACCAGACGCCCGGCGTCACCTCGGGCCAGCAGCTCGACGAGCCCGCGATGGCGACGACGGTCCGCGTGCAGGACGGTAAGACCCTGACCACCGACGGGCCGTTCGTCGAGCTGAAGGAGGCCGTTGGCGGGTACCTGTTCTATGAGGCCGACGACCTGGACGGCGCGATCGAGCTGGCCGCGCGGATCCCGGCGGCCCGGATGGGCGGCGCGATCGAGGTGCGGCCGATCGTGGAGTGGTAGCGATCCTCGAGGACGTCTTCCGAGACGAGTGGGGGTTCGTCCTCGCGGCCCTGATCGGCTTCCTCGGCGATATGGACCTCGCCGAGGAAGCCGCGCAGGAGGCGTTCGCGATCGCCGCCGAGCGTTGGGCGCGGGATGGATCGCCGGTGAACCCGCGGGCATGGCTGATCCGCACCGCACGCAACCGGGCGATCGACCGGATCCGGCGCGACCGGACGCTGGCCGCGAAGACGCACCTGCTCGCCGAGCCCGACGCGCCGGAGGTCATCACGGACGCCACGACGTTCCCCGATGAGCGGCTCGAGCTCATGTTCCTGTGCTGCCACCCGGCGCTCGCGCCCGATGCGCAGGTCGCACTGACGCTGCGCACGCTCGGCGGGCTCAGCACGCCGGAGATCGCGCGCGCGTTCCTGGTCCCCGAGCCGACGATGGCGCAACGCCTCGTGCGGGCGAAGCGCAAGATCGCGGCCGCCGGGATCCCTTTCCGGGTGCCGCCCGAGCACCTCCTGCCCGAAGCGGCTCGACGCGGTGCTCGCGGTCGTCTACCTGATCTTCAACCAGGGCTACTACCGCGCCGCCGACCCGCGGCGATCTCGCGGCGGAGGCGATCCGGCTCGGCCGGGCGCTCGCGGAGCTGATGCCCGATGTGTCGGAGGTGCACGGCCTGCTCGCGATGATGCTGCTGCTCGACGCGCGCCGCGACGCGCGGGTGGAGGACGGCGATCTGGTGCTTCTCGAGGACCAGGACCGCGCACGCTGGGACGCCGCGGAGATCGCCGAGGGACGCGCGGTGCTCGACCAGGCGCTCGCGCTGCGGGGACGCGGTCCCTACGTGGTGCAGGCGGCGATCGCCTCGCTGCACGCCGACGAGCCGCGCGACCGGCCGCAGATCGCCGCGCTCTACGGCGAGCTCGCCCTCCTGACCGGCTCGCCGGTGGTCGAGCTGAGCAGGGCGGTGGCCGTCGCCGAGGCCGAGGGGCCCGAGGCCGGGCTCGCGATCGTCGACGGCCTCGACCTGGACGGGTACCGCTACCTGCACGCGACGCGCGGCGAGCTGCTGCGCCGGCTCGGCCGCACCGACGAGGCCGGCGATGCGTACCGCCGTGCGCTCGAGCTCATCGACGACGACGACGCCGAGCGTCGCCTCCTGGAGCGACGGCTGGAGGAACTCGGCGACGCGGGCCCGCGCTGAGTCGACCGCTCGCCGGCGCTCAGGACGCGTTCGCCGCGTCCTCCAGGACCTTGATGTCGATCTTCTGCATCTGCAGCATCGCCTGCATCGCGCGCGCGGCCCGCTCGGGATCGGGGTCGCTCAGCAGCTCACCCATCCGCTCGGGGACGATCTGCCAGCTCAGGCCGAACCGGTCCTTGAGCCACCCGCACATCGACTCCTCGCCGCCGTCGGCCGTCAGCGCCGACCAGAGCCGGTCGACCTCGTCCTGGTCCTTGCAGTTGACGTTGAACGAGACCGCCTCGGTGAACGGGAACTGCGGTCCGCCGTTGATCGCCATGAACTCCTGGCCGGCGAGCCGTGAAGAACACCAGCGCGACGTTGTCCCCGCTGGGCGTGTCGTCCAGGTGCCGGACGTCCGTCACCTCCGCGTCCTCGAACAGGGAGACGTAGAAGGCCGCGGCCTCCTCGGCCTGCGTGTCGAACCACAGGCACGGCGTGATCCTCTGCATGACGTGCTCCTTCCTTCCTTCGTTCCCACCGGTCAGCTGTTCGCGACGAGCTTCGCGAGCAGCTCGTCGAGCTGCTCGTAGCCCTCGCTCATGCCGCCGGCCATCCCCGCGTCGACCATCGCGTCGCGAGCCTCGACCGACTGGAACACGGAGTTGGTCCGGACCGTGGTCCGGCCCTCCCGCTCCTCGAACGTGACCGTGTCCATCGACACGTGGCCCGGCGCACCCTCGTACTCGAACGTCTGCACGATGCCGTCCGGCGAGGGCATGCCGTGGAAGACGCCGTGGAAGCCGTCGGTGCCGCCGGTGTCGTCGCTGAAGACGTAGCGCCACGTGCCCCCGTCGCGGACCTCCATCCGCTCGACCTTCATCGTGTACTTCCGCGGCCCGAGCCACCGCTGCAGCAGCTCCGGCTCGGTGAAGGCGCGGAACACCAGGTCGCGTGGCGCGTCGACCCCGCGGGTCGTCAGCACCTGCGGCACCCCCGGCTCGGCGGTGACCTGCATCTCCGTCATGAAGCGCTCCTCCCTGTCGGACCCATCGGATCGTCGTGCGATCGATCGGTCTCCTCCTCCTGCAGGCTGGCCAGCAGTTCATCGAGCCGCTCGTAGCTCTCCTCCCAGAACGCCCGGTACCCCGCGAGCCACACGGTCGCGTCGCGGAGCGGCTCCGCCCGGAGGTGGCTGAGGCGAGCGGTCGACCGACGCGTGCGGGAGATGAGCCCGGCGAGCTCGAGCACCTTGAGGTGTCGGGAGATCGCGGGCTGCGAGACGCTGAACGGCGCGGCGAGCTCGGCGACGGTCGCCTCCCCGCGCGTCAGCCGCGTCAGGATCGCCCGCCGGGTGGGATCCGCGAGCGCTCCGAACACCGCATCGAGCTGGTCGGTGACCATCCATAACCTCTCTCTTATGGAAGGAGTAGGTTATAGAGCACGCCAGCGCGCGGCGTCAAGTGCTGGATGACGCGGCAGCCCTAGCTCGCGGCCGAGAGCAGGCCGTCCATCACGTCGTCGAACCCCGCCATGACCGATGCGTGTGCGCCGCCGGGAAGGAAGTCGGCCTTCGCGTCGGGGACGTGGTCGGCGAGCCAGCGGCCGTGCTCGACGCGCACCATCGGGTCGAGCTCGCCGTGGCGGATCATCACGGGCACCCGGATGTCGCCGACGGGGAACCCCCAGGGGCGAGCCGACGCCGTCTCGTCGTCCAGCCATCCGTCCACGCCGCGCGACATGCCGCGGCGCATCGAGTCCACGAGCGCCTCCGCGAACCCCGGGGTCCCCGCGAACGCTTCGCGATCGGCGTCGGGGGTGCCGGGCGAGCCGACGAGGTCCTCCGGCGTGAGCGCCGCGAGCGACAACGCCGCCTCCTCGAAGCCCGCTCGGAGCGGATCGGGCGAGCCGGTCGCGAGCGCCCGCAGCTCGGCCTGGTCCTCTTCCGCGTGCCACTCGAACCACGCGGGTCCGACCTCCTCCGGGGGAGCGGCCCCCGCGAGCACGGCGCACGCCTGCACACGATCGGGCAGCAAGCGCCGCGCATGCGAGCGCCGCCGATCCCCCGCCCGACCAGCCGGCGACGAGGAGCGTGGCGGCCCCGAGATGGTCGGCGAGCGCGATGGTGTTCGCTGCTTCCTGCGCGACGATGCGGCCGGGGCTGCGGGTCGAGCCCTCGTAGCCCGCGCGCGAGTACGAGACCGTGCGGACGCCTCGCGTCGCGGCGGCCGCGGCGACCTGCGGGAAGGACACGGCCGCGCTCGGCGTCCCCACGTGGAAGACGAGCAGCGTTTCCGCGTCCTCCGGTCCCGACCGGCAGAACTCCAGCGTCCGCCCGCCGGGCACCCGCATCGCCTCCATCCGCATCGGGGCAGTCTGGCACGAACCCCGCCGCGCCTGTCGGTCCGGCCCGTCAAGATGGGCACCCATGCCCGAACGGGGAGTGTCCTGGGCGACGTTCGCCGCTGAACGACCGGATCTTGCGCAGGGCGGCCGTGATCTCCTGTACCAGTTCGGCGTGGGCCTCGGCTTCCTCGCGACCGTCCGTCGCGACGGCGGTCCGCGGGTGCATCCGGTCTGTCCGATCCTGCACGACGGCGAGCTGTACCTGTTGCTGATCCCGTCGCCGAAGCGCGACGACCTCCTGCGGGACAAGCGCTTCGCGCTGCACTCGTTCCCGGCGGACGACAACGAGGACGCGTTCTCCGTGACCGGGACCGCCGAGCCGGTCGACGATCCGGCGCTGCGCGAGGCCGCGATCGCGCGGTTCCATCGAGGAGCGGCCGACGCTCCGCATCGATCGCAACGACCTGGACGCGCAGCGGCTGTTCGCGTGCCGCCTCGATCGCTGCCTCCTGACGCGGACCGATGGCCACGGGGATCCTCGGCCGCGCCACGAGACCTGGAGCTCGTCCGGGGTCTGACGGATCCCTCGCCGCGGGTTGACACGTGCCTGCCCGAGCCTGTATATAACCATCGAGATAGATAACCGAAAGGTTGAATACGAGCGATGAGCACCACCGCCGACACGCTGGACCGGACGTTCGCGGCGCTCGCCGATCCCACCCGGCGGGCGATCCTCGCCCGTCTGGCGACCGGGAAGGCCACCGTCACCGAGCTGGCGGCGCCCTTCGCGATGAGCCAGCCCGCGATCTCGAAGCACCTGAAGGTGCTGGAGCGGGCCGGGCTGATCACGCGGGGTCGCGAGGCCCAGTGGCGGCCCGCCGCCCTCGAGGCCGAGCCGCTGCACGAAGCCGCGGATTGGCTGGAGCAGTACCGGCAGCTCTGGGAGGAGCGGCTGGATCGCCTGGACGAGTACCTCCGAGAGATCCAGGGCAAGGACACGGGCAACACCGAGCAGGAAGGAGAGTCGTGATGGACGACGCGATGGTTCGCGAGGTCCGCATCACCCGCATCTTCGACGCCCCCCGGGAGCTGGTCTGGGCGGCGTGGACGCAGGCCGATCAGCTGGCGAAGTGGTTCATGCCGCACGGCTTCACGGTCCCGGAATGCGAGCTGGACCTCCGGCCGGGAGGCGCGAAGCGCCTCGTGGCGCGGGGCCCCGACGGCTCGGAGATGCCCCTCGGAGGGGAGTTCCGGGAGATCGTTCCACCGGAGCGCCTCGTCTTCACTGAGACCGCGTTCGACGGCCCCGACGGTGAGCCGATGATCCAGACGCTCAACACCGCCACCTTCGCGGAGAGAGGCGACAAGACCGAGCTCACGTTCCACGCCGTGGTCACGAGGGTCTCCCCGGAGATGGCCGGGCCGATGGCCGGCATGGAGGAGGGCTGGATCCAGAGCTTCGAGAAGCTGGATGCGTTGCTGACGGGCCGCGAGGCCGACAGCTCCGAGCGCGAGATCGCGACGACGCGCGTGCTCGACGCGCCGCGCGACGTCGTGTGGCGGGCGTGGACCGATCCGGAGCAGGTCGTGCAGTGGTGGGGGCCGAAGGGCTTCACCACGACGATCGAGGAGATGGACGTGCGGCCGGGCGGCGTGTGGCGTCACACGATGCACGGCCCCGACGGCACCGACTACCCGAACCGCGTGGTGTTCCTCGAGGTACGCGAGCCCGAATGCCTGGCGTACCTCCACGGCGAGCCGGGGGAGCCGGACCACTTCTTCGCGACGGTGATCCTCGACGACGAGGGCGGGAAGACGCGGCTGTCGATGCGCTCGCTGTTCCCGTCGGCGGCCGATCGTGACCGGATCGCCGAGGAGTACGGCGCGGTCGAGGGGATGGAGTCCACGATCGACGAGCTGGCCGCCTTCCTGGCGGAGCGTTCCTAGCGATGGCGACGACACGGCCGGCGTGCGACGCGAGGAAGGAGGCACGGCATGAGGAAGCTGACCGTGAACACGTTCCTGTCCCTCGACGGGGTCATGCAGGCGCCGGGCGGACCCGACGAGGACGACAGCGGCGGCTTCGCGCAGGGCGGCTGGTCCGTGAACTACTGGGACGAGCGCATGGGCGAGGTCATGGGCGAGGTGATGGGCGTGCCGTTCGACCTGGTGCTCGGGCGCCGGACGTACGACATCTTCGCCGCCTTCTGGCCGCACGCCACCGAGGAGCCCGGTGCCAAGCCGCTGAACGACGCCACGAAGTACGTCGCGTCGCGGGGCCGTCCCGAGCTCACGTGGGACCGGTCGGTCCTGCTCGAGGGCGACGCCGCCGAGGGCGTTGCGGCGCTCAAGCAGGGTGACGGCCCGGAGCTCCAGGTGCACGGCAGCGGCGACCTGCTCCAGACGCTCATCCGCCACGGCCTGATCGACGTCTACCGGCTGTGGATGTTCCCGGTCGTGGTCGGGTCGGGCAAGCGCCTCTTCGCCGACGGCACGATCCCCGCCGGGCTGCGGCTGGTCGACAGCACGGTGTCCACCACGGGCGTCGTGATCGGCACGTACGAGCCGGCGGGCGAGATCGTGACGGGGTCGTTCGCGCCGGAGTGACCCCCGGGCCGCCGTTGTCGCGCGGCGTTCCTGGCGGAGCGGTCCTAGGCGCGACGATCGCCGAGCAGGGCTGCCTCCGGGACGGGTCCTTCGAGGACCCGTCCCGGACGTTCTCTTGCCCTTCGAGGTAAACACTTCGGGACTCCCGTCCCTGTGTCGAGATCACGACGACGCATGCGCCGTGCAGCTGACGACGTCATGATGAGGGTTGCTCGCGCGCGCATGGATGGCGGGAAGCTCGTGATGAACGAGACCGAAGCCGATTACGACCTCTTGTTCTCGGTGGAGTTCCCCGCGGTCATGCGCACGGTGTACCTGATGGTCCACGAGCTCGACCGAGCTGAGGACATCACCCAGGACGCATTCGTCCAGCTCCTCAAGCATTGGAAGAAGGTCTCCCGCTATGACCGGCCGGGGGCTTGGGTCCGCCGCGTCGCGATGCGGCTCGCTGTGGACACCCTGAAGAGGGAACGGATGCGGTCGATCCTCGAACGACGGGTCGAGCCACCAACGGAGCCGCGGCCCGCGGATGTCGACGTGCTGTTCGCCGTCCGGAGCCTGCCCCCGATGCAGCGCGCGGCGGTCGTCCTCTTCTACTTCGAGGATCGGCCTACCGCGGAGATCGCCGACATCCTTGGCTGTTCGGAGGCAACGGCCCGTGTGCATCTGCATCGGGCGCGCAAACACCTCGCCGAGGACCTGGCGGAGGAGGTGAACGAGGATGCCTCTTGACGCCCGTGTGAAGGACGCCCTCGAGCGCTCGGCTCGGATCGTGGCGCCGGATGTCCGTCGCAACCTGTCAACCGTGCGCCAGCGGAAGCAGCGCGCGATGCGACGGCAGCGTGTCGGGTATGCGCTCCTCGTAGCTGCGGCGCTCGTGGTGGTCGTGGTCCTCGGCCCCCGAGCCCTCGACATCATCCGGAGTCAGCGAGAAGTCCCGGCGAACCCATCGTCTCCCTCGCCGACGGCACTCGTCGGCTCGTACCGGGCTGACCTCTCCGGCGTCGGAGGACCGTTGGTTGCGGCGAGCGTCGACGGGGTGTGGAGCCTTACGTTCGACGGGGACGGTTCCGTCGTGTGGAACGCACCCCCCGACGCCGGCTTGAGCGAGTTCCTACCTCGCGACACGTATCAGCTTTCGGGCGACAGGATCGCGACGAACCTCTTCTCGCGGGACCTCTGCCGAGGCTCGGGCATCGGATCGTACGGATGGACCCGGTCTGGTGGCGCGCTCGCATTCGTGGTCGTGCGCGATGACTGCCCGATCCGGCAGGCGATCCTCACGTCGCTCCCGTGGCAGCCGGTGTGAGGGCGATGTTCGGATCGGCCAGCCGCAGGAACGCGAGAGCATGGCTCCTCGTCCCCATCGCGCTCGCTCTCGGGCTCGCCGCCTGCACCTTCGGTCCGGGACCGCGCCGCCTTCCCTCCGTGGTGAGCTTCGCGCCGGCCGATTGTCCCGTGGACATCTCGTCGATCGTCCTCGTCGACATCTCGTGCGGAAGCCTGACGGTTCCCGCCCATCATGACGACCCGAGCCGAGGCACGTTGAAGGTGTTCGTGACGAAGATGGAGCCGGGGCTTCCCTCGCCGGCATCGGATCCGATCCTCTACGTCGGCGGAGATCTGGGTGTCGCGCCCGATTACACGACGCTCGGCTCCCAGGTCGCGGTCCTCGATCGCGAGGTCATCGTGTTGGAGACGCGGGGCAGCGGTCATTCGGAGCCGAGCCTCGTCTGTCCGGAACTCGATGCCGGCGGGAAGCCGCCGGTGGAGTCCCGTGTGGACGATCCGCGAACCAGGGCCGCACTCCTCGGCGCGCTCAGAGGATGTCGCGACCGGCTCCTTTCGCAGGGGGTCGATCTGACCGCGTTCGATCTGCGCGAGATGGCGGCGGACGCCGACGATCTGCGCATCGCCTTGGGGATCGATCGATGGGACGTCATGGCGTTGGGCACCGCGTCCAGGATCGCGCTGGAGTATCTGCGTGCATACCCGGATCACGTTCGCGCCGCGGTCCTCGACAGCCCCGAATGGCCGGGCGTCAGCCCATCGGTCGAAAGCGTTCAGGCGACCCGGCGCGCGATCACCGCTCTCGTAGGCGCGTGTTCCGCAAGCATCTCCTGCCGCCGCTTCGCGCCCGACCTGCGTTCGGAGATCAGAGCCGTGACGGTGCGACTTGACGCCTCGCCGGTCGAGGTCGACGTTTCGAAAGTGCCGGCGTTCGGGGGGAGGGGAAGACGGGCCACGTCTACTTCGACGCCGGATGGTTCTTCGTGTGGCTGCGCTCCCGACTCGCCGCGATCGAGCCGCCAGGAACGTTCGTACCGCATGCGATCGCCGAGTTCGCTCGAGGGTCGGATCGCGTGGTCCGGCTCGAGGCGAGCCGTCTCGTCGAACGGCAGCTGTGCGAGGGGTTCCTTCCCAGCCCCTGCGAGACGCAACTGGTCTTGAGCTACGGCGTGTATCTCTCGGTGATGTGCCGCGACGTGGTGCCGTTCACAGGCGGGAGCGATGTGGAGCGTCTCGTGGCAGGCGATCCCGGATTCCGATGAGGCGTACGGGCACTCTCCGTGGCTGGGCGCCTGCAAGGTGTGGGATGCGGGGCCGGGCGATGAGACCGTCGCCACGCCGGTCCGCTCCGACGTTCCCACGCTCGTGCTGGTCGGACGGTTCGATCCATTCGGGATGGTGTCGTACGCGCGTGAGGCGACGCGCTCGCTCCGCCGATCGACCGTCGTCGTGTCGCCTGTCGACGGGCGCGTGGTGACGGGGACCGACGCGATGCCCAACTCGTGCATGGTCCGGATCCGGGACGCATGGCTCGACCACCCGACCTTTTCGCCGAACACTTCGTGCATCGCGCGGCTCCACATCGACTACGCATTGCCGCTCGATTGGCGCCTCTGATGCGCTCGCGCACGGATCGGATGGCCTGGATGATCGGGATCGTGCTCCTCGGGGCGGCATGCGGACACGCGTCAGCGCGGCCTCACGCCGGATCGCCGAGCACGATGATCGTCGGGGCCGCGTCGCCCACCGCCGATCCCCTCACCGGGGTGTGGCGTCAGGACTTCACGTGCGAGCAGTCCGTCCGCACCTTCCATCGGCTCACGTCCGAACACGGCGCGGCGGGGCGTGCCCGGTATCGGAAGTTCGTTCGAAGCGACTTCGCGTGGGGTCCGAGGAAGGGCACGGAGCTCACGCCGGAAGGGCTCTGCGTAGGGGCCCGTCCCCGATACCGGATCCTGAAGATCGGCGACGGACGGCTGGCGCTCTTCGACCCCCCCGACCACGTTGCGGGCGCGGACGCTTCGTTCGTTCTCGTCAACGATCACACCTTCACGGTGAACGACGGGGATCAGAATTTCACCGGCACGTACTCGTTCACGTTCCGGATCCACGGCGACCGGCTGACGATCCACCTGGTGGGCAAGGACGAATGGGCGGGAACCGCGTTCGAGGTCGCACCGTTCATCCGGGTGAGCTGACCCGGTAAACATCCGATCCCTCATACCTCTGTGTCTGTGCGGATGCCGGGGATGGGAGGTACCGCATGAGGATCGTCTTCAGGTTGCTCGCCGTGCTCACGCTTGTGGCTGGCGCGACGGCGACGGCGGTGACGCCCACGATGGCGAGCGAACGTCGCATCGACGGGAAGATCGCCCTTGCTGCTCCCGGTCCGGACGATGCCGGCGTCGTCCTCGCGATCGACCCCGACGCGAGGCATGAGGTGCAGATCTCGGCGACCGGCGGCCTCGGCTGTCAAGCGTGGTCGCCGGACGGGAGCAAGCTGCTCGTCTGCGTGTGGCAAGGCGGGGGCCCGCAGGGCGGGGAAACGCGACCTGCGACGGTCGACCCCGACGGGTCCGACTTCAAGGTGCTCGACCATTACCCGAAGCTGCGCCAGGGGCTGTTCTGCGCCTACTGGTCGCCGAACGGCGCTCGGTTGTTGTGCAACAGCAACGATCAGGTCGGGAGTCAAGCGCCGGGCGCTTATGGCCTGTACACGGTGCGATCTTCAGACGGAGGGGGTCTGGCGCGGGTCATCTCGACCCCAGATGGGTACTTCGATTCGGCTCGTGGATACGCGCCGGACGGCTCTCGGATCCTCTTCATGCGAACCGACCCGAGCGACCACAGGGCCCTGTACTCAGCGAAGCTCGATGGGACGGGTCTCCTTCGACTGAGCCCCCCTGGATTGTCGATCGTCGAGCCGGACGGCTTGCCCGAAGGGCTCGGAACAGATCCGTCCCCGGATGGCTCTCTGGTGACCTTTGCCGGCAGGGATCTTTCCACGAACGAAGCGGTTCGAGCGGTCTACGTCGTGCGTTCTGACGGGACCGGGCTCCGCCAGATCACGCCGTCCAGTCTCGGGGCGCTCTCCGCACAGTGGTCGCCGAACGGCACGTCGATCGCGTTCACGAGTGGAGGCGCCGACCCGCAGGTCTGGGTCGTCCGGCCGAACGGAGATGGTCTCAGGAGGGTCACGTTCCCGACGGATGGGTCAGATTCGTGGACCCCCGTTTGGTCGCCCAGTGGCAGGAAGCTCCTTTTCCAGCAGAGCTCCCCGAGCGGTGGGACGAGCTTGTGGACCGTGAACGTCGACGGGAGTCGGCCGGCGAAGGTGCTCGATCTGCCTGGCTTCACCTCCTACGACTGGGGGACGGCACCGGTCGGATGTGATGCCCCGAGGCCTTGATGAAACGGTCGTAGCCGAGGTGACTGCTCAGGTCCGGATCGCGAGCGCGAACCGGAGGGCGCGGTCGAGCGCCGGCAGCTCATCGGGGGAGAGGCTTCCGATCGCGCGCGGCGCGAGCACGTCCTTCGGGATCGTCTGGATCGCGTCGCAGTTCGCGACGGACGCGGCGCGGAGCCCGTGCCGCCGTTCCACCGGGACCTCGCTCGGGATCCCGCGGATCGTGCGGGTGATCGGAACGACCGTGACCGCGCTCCGGATCGCGATCGCTGCGGTGCGCGTCACCACGAGCACCGGCCGGCGACCGATCGGCGCCGGCAGCCTCGCCCAGTAGATCTGGCCGCGCCGCACCGGTCCTCAGCGATCGGGCCAGGCTTCGAGCGCGAGCGCGCGCACGGCGGCGTGCTCGTCGAGATCCTCGGGGATCCGGCGGTACGCCTCCGCGTATCGGACGTCCGCGAGCCCCTCCGCGACCGCCTCGAGGTAGAGGTCGACCGCCCTACGGATCAGTCCGCTCCGGTTGTCCTCGCCGCCGGCGACCAGCCGGTCGAGCTGTGCGATCTGCACGTCGTCGAGCTGGACGAGCACCTGTTTGCGCGCCATCCGAGCGACCATAGCATATGAACTACCATATGGTCAGCGGTCGTGCCGTGATGCGCGTCACCCGGGGACGAGGATCAGGTTCCCGCGAGCTCAGACGGCGGGGCCGCCGCCGACCAGGGTCGCGGTTCCGGAGTGCGAACCCAGACCGTCGACCCACGTGATGGCGACCGTCTGGCCGGGCGTCTTCGCGTGCAACGCGGTGCCGAGGTCCTCCTCGGAGTTGATCTGGGTGCCGTCGATCGAGCGGATCACCGCCGGGGCCGTGATGCCGACCTTCGCCGCGGGGCTCCCCTGCTGCACGCCGATCACCAGCACGCCGGAGGTGTCGCTCAAGCCGAACTGGGCCGCGGTCTGCGCGTCCAACTGCCGGACGGAGACGCCGAGGAAGCCGCGGTCGCCGATCAGGATCGTCGAGCTGCCGTGGCCGGCGCGGATCTGGTTCACGATGTCGATCGCGGACCCGATCGGGATCGCGTAGCCGATGCTGGTGCCGCCCTGGCTGGGGCCGGCGGTGATGATGCCGATCACGTTCCCGTTCGCGTCCAACAGCGCGCCGCCCGAGTCGCCGGGCACGACGTTCGCGGAGATCTGGATCACGTCGTTCAGCTGCTCGGAGTTCCCGCTGCCCGGATCGCCGGCGCGGATCGTGCGGTGCACCGCGGTCACCGAGCCGTGCACGACCGTGGGTGTGCCGCCCTTGCCGTACGCGTTCCCGATCGCCGTGACCTTGTCGCCGACCGCGACGGACGACGAGTCGCCGATCGAGACGGGGTCGAGCCCGTTCATGCCGCTGATCTGCAGGAGCGCGATGTCGTCGGACGGGTCGACCCCGACCACCTTCGCGACCGCGGTCCCCTCGCCGGGGATCGAGACCGAGATGCGCGAGGCGCCATCGACGACGTGGTTGTTCGTGAGGATCTCGCCGTCGGTGGTCAGGACCATGCCGCTGCCGGCGCCGAACGGTGTCAGTCCGCCGCCGACGCCCTGCTGCGAGGTGTTGATATCGACGACGGACCCGACCGTCGTCGGCGTGGTGATCGTGCCGCTCGAGGAGGAGATCGTCGGGATGGCGCTCGTGTGCGTGCCGAGGTTCAGCCCCACGAGGGTGACGGCCACGATGAGCGCGGCGAGGAGGGCGCCGAGCCCGACCATCCAGCGGCTCTTGCGGGCGCCGGTCGTGCCGGGTGGGGGGGTGAGGCTGGGGGGCGCCGGCATCCCGGCGTCGTATCCGGCCCAGGGCTCCTGCTGGTCGCGCGTGTCGTCCTCGGGGGTCACGCATCGAAGGTACCCGCTGGAGCCTGTGAATGAGCTGAGAGCCCGCCCGGAGTTCCTGCAGATCTTGTGACGGCGAGGGCTCGTCAGCGGATCGCGATGACCGAGACGTCGGGGGCGGCGCCGACCCAGGCGCGCTCGGTGGTGACCGCCTTCCCGCCCGCCGTGGCGGCGAGCGCGAGGCACGCGCGATCGCCGAGCGACAAGCCGGTACCCGCGCTCCATCGAGATGCGGCGGCACGCGCATCCGGCACGCGGAAGTCGTGGAACGTGATGCCGAGCGCCTCCAGGTCGAACTCGAGCCCGTCGGTCTCGACGTCGTGTTGCTCGGCCTTCTGGAGGACCTCAGACAGGTTCACGCAGGACATCAAGGCCCCCTCGAGCATGGCCTCGACCTGCTCTGCACCGGGCTCGCCCTGGAGCAGCGCGAGGACCGCGGACGCATCGAGCACCAACGGGCGCTCAGCCACGCCGGCCCTCGCGACGAGCCTCCTCGCGTCGATCCACCAGTAGTTCGTCTGCGAGGCTGACACCGTCCTCCGTCGCCCGTGAGAACCTCCCACGCAGCCGCCGGAGGACCTCGGCTCGAGGCTCGAGGATCAGGCGATGGCCATCGGAGCGGATCGTGAGCTCGGAGCCCTCGTGGAGCGAGAGCTGGCGGCGTAGCTCGACCGGCACGACCAGCCGCCCTTGCGGGCCAAGGCGAACGGGAACAGGGCCGGTGCTGCTCACGAGCAGAGTATGGCACGGACGCGGTGATATGGCCAGGGATCAGCATCGTGCCATCACGTCTCTGCTGTGGCACCATCGACGCGGGGCGCTCGTCGCACTAGCGTGCAGACGTGGCCTCGGACGAACTCACGCGCGCGCTCGCGATGGTCGAGGCGGAGGACGAGGCGGGTGCGGCCGCGCTCAGGGGCCTGATCCCGAACCTCGAGGGGCGGGAGCTGCTCGACGCCCTCCTCGCCTTGGGGCGCGTGGCGATGTGGGCCGAGCAGACCGACGAAGCGCTCGCGTGCGCCGAGCGGTCGATCGAGCTGGCCGACGCCGGCGATCCGGAGATGCGCGGTCCCGCGCTGGCGCTGCTGAGCCAGGTGCTCGGCCAGCGTGGGCTCGACGGCGATCTGGATCGGGCGCTCGCGTTGGGCGATCGAGCGTTGGAGGCCTGGGTCCCCGGCATGCGGGCGGCCGATCTGGAACAGCACGAGTCCCTGCACGGGCTGGCGCACTACTGGGTCGGGCGGTACCCGGAGGCCGCCGATCTGTGCCGCCGAGGCGGGGACGGCGCGACGGAGGCGCTCGCGCTCACGGCGCTCGGCCGCCCGGAATACGCGATCGAGGTGGGCGACGCGGCGATCGCGTCGGCGCGCGAGGCGGGGTCGGCGATGCTCACCGCGTACGCGCTCTGCTGTTCGACCGCAGCGCTCCGGGACGTGCTGGACCTGGCGGAGGCACGACGTCGCAACGAGGAGGCGACCGAACTCTTCCGCGGTATCGGGTTCGAGAGCGGCGTGATGCAGGGGGAGATGGACCTGCTCTACGCCGACCTGGCCGCCGACGACGTCGCGAACGCGGACCGCGTGTGGCCGGGGCTGTGGTCGCGGCTCGCCGACGCGTCCGGGTGGGAACGGTGGCTCGCGCCGGGCAGGCTCTCGGTCGCGCACGCCGAGATCGCCGCACGACAGGAACGGTGGGAGGCGGCTGTCGACGCGGCGCTCGAGGCGATCGAGATCGCGCGGCGCATCGGACGGGTCAAATACGACGTGTCGGCGCGCATCGTCCTCGGGACGGCGCAGCTCGGGCTCGGGAAGGCGTCGGACGCGGTCCGCGCGTTGCGAACGGCCGCCGACGACGCCGACCGCCTCGGGCATCCGCCGGACCCGCTGGCGGGCGCACGCCGCGCTCGCGCGGGCGCTCGACGCGGCCGGCGATGACGACGGCACGGTGGCCGAGTCAACGAGCGCCGAGCGGATCGCGGCGGACTTCGTCGGGACGTTGGGCCCCGAGCATGCGGACCACGTCTCCTCAGCGGTCCAGCAGATCCTCAGCGTGTGAGCCCTGCGCTCACCAGCGTTCGCGGTGGATGACCTCGTCCTTCGGGCGGCGGTTCGGGTGCTCGACCGGCTTCAGCGGGCGATCGCTCGGGTAGCCGAGGGCGACGAGCGCGATGCAGGAGCGATCCTCCGGAAGGCCGAGGATCCGCCGCGCCAGCGCCTGATCGTCGACCGAGGAGTGACAGCTCCCGATGCCGAGGTCGGCGGCGGCGATCATCATCTGGATCGTCGCCTGGCCCATGTCGTAGAAGATCCAGTCGCGCTCGTCGGCGTCGTGGGGCTCCGGCGCGACCAGCACGACCGTCGCGGCGGACGAGGCGACGTGCTGCGCGTGCCGCCAGGTGTGCGCCAGCTCGCGGAGGGTGTCGCGGTCGGTGCACGCCACGAAGTCCCACGGCTGGCCGTTGCGCGACGACGGCGTGCGCCATGCGGCCTCGAGGATGCGGTCGAGATCCGCGGGCGGGATGGGGCGGTCCCCGTAGTGGCGGACGTTCCGGCGTGCTCTGATCGCGTCCCAGGTGTGCATCGGCTGCTCGCTCCTCAGCGTCGGGTGTCCTGCGTATTCACGGGGCGACGTTCTGGTTCAGGCGGAAGACGTTGTCCGGATCGTAGGTCCGTTTCAGGCCGACGAGGCGTTCGTACTTCGCATCGCCGTAGATCGACCGGACGACGTCCTCGCCGGACTCGACCATGTCGTTCACGTAGTGGCCGGCGGCCGTGAACGGCTGCAGTGCCGTCATCGTCGTGCGACCCCACTCGATGTGTGCCGCGTCGAGCGCGGCGTCGTCCCACTCGGCCTCCACGCCGAGCCAGAACGGCGCCTCGCGGCCGGTGAACGCCATCGCGTCGGGCTCGATCCGCGCGATCGCCCCGCCTTGGAGCCACAGCGTGATCGAGCACCCAGGTCCGGGCGCCGCCGCGACGCTCTCGAGGCCGGCGTCGACGTACCCGTCGGAGAGCGCGGCGAGGAAGCCGCCCTTCATATAGAAGCGCTTCCCCCACGCCATCTCCTCGTCGGCCATGGTCTGCGCGTCGAGGTAGCGACGGGGCTCGATGGTGTCGACGAGCGCACCCAGATCGCGCAGCGGCCGCAAGGCCTCGTCCGCATCGCCGGGCGCGCCCGAATGCGTGACGCCCATGTAGACGAGGGGACGGTCCGTCAGCTCCGGCCCGTCGTCGGGGGTCCCCAGGCCGAACCCGAACGAGCACATGACCTCGACCGGCGCCGAGGGTCCCCACTCCCGCACGCGAGTGGCGATCCGGTGCGCCTGCTCGCCCGAGAAGAGCATCACGCCCTGCGTGACTACGTTCCCGAGCTCGTGGAGCCTGAACTCGAACGACGTGACGACGCCGAAGTTCGGCCCGGCGCCGCGAATGCCCCAGAAGAGGTCGGGGTTCTCCTCCTCGCTCGCACGCAACCGTGTCCCGTCGGCGGTCACCAGCTCGACCGCGAGCATGTTGTCGATCGAGTAGCCCCAGTGTCGCTGGAGCCGGCCCATCCCGCCGCCAAGCGTCAGCCCGCCGACACCGGTGTGCCCGACGACCCCCACCGGGCACGCCAGGCCGAAGCCCTGCGCGGCCTCGTCGAGGTTGCGCAGCAGGCTGCCGCCGGCGACGCGTGCGGTCCGCGTTCCCTGGTCGATGGAGACGCCGTTCATCGGTGAGAGGTCGATCACGATCCCTTCATCGCATGTGGAGAAGCCCCCGACGCTGTGGCCGCCGCAACGCACCGCCGCCACCAGCGTGTGCTCGCGCGCGAACCGGATCGCGGCGATCACGTCGTCGACACCGGCGCACCGGGCGATCAGCGCGGGGCGACGGTCGATCATCCCGTTCCACACGACGCGCGCCGCGTCGTAGTTCGCGCTGCCCGGCAGCACGACCTCGCCCTGGAACGCGTTGCCGAAGGAGCTGAGTGCGGCGGTGTCCATGTCGTGCACGCTACTTCGTGCTCGCTCCGGGGCCGACCCACCCCTCGTCCTTGAAGACCGCCCAGATCGCCATCGCGTGCCCGCGCCCGAGGTCGAAGCGCTCCTTGAGCCACACGACGAGTTGCTCCGCCTTCATGTCCGGCGCGTAGACGCCGTCCTCCTCGGCGAGAGCCTTGAAGTCCGCAGGGGTCTTGCCCGTCTTCTCCTTGATGTTGTCCAGGTAGGCCTGGAAGGTCACCGTGCTCCCCTCTCGTCCGACGGGTAGGACGCAAGGCTAGCCGAGGGCTACAGCCAGGGGATCTTCACCGTGGCGCGGTAGTCGTCCCAGCGGGCGCCGAACCTCGCCGAGAGCGCCTCCTCCTCGGCGGGAGCGAACCTCCGGGTCGCGACATACATGACGATGCCGATCAGCGCTCCCAGCCACGTGTCGAGGAGGAAGCCGATCGAGGGGAGCACCAGGAGCGACACGCTCGTGTACAGCGGGTGCTTGACCAACGCGAAGGGACCGGACGTGATCAGGTGGCCCTCCGGCACCTCCCGCAGGATCAGGACGACCGACCAGGCCCAGATCGCGACCCCGGTGATCAAGGCGACGATCGAGAGCGCCCGCAGGGTGGGCCCCGGACCACCGACGCCGAAGAACGACGGGTAGGCGACGTTCAGGAACAGGCCCACGATCACGAACGGCAGCGTGACCAGGGCGATCCTGTCTCCGCTCCCGACGAGCGATCGCAGATCCGTCTCGGTCTTCACACCTCCACTGGACCACGTCGGCCGGTGCTCCGGAGGCATCGCTCGGCCCGACATCGCAGGGTCGTTGGTCCCTGTCGATCGCTCCCGACCGGAGCGACAGTGGCGTTGGGAGGTGGGCGCCGTGAAGATCGAGTACGTGCATGCATCGAAGTTCGGGAACGGGGCGACGGTCGCGGAGGAGTTCAAGGAACGGATGGAGGCCTCGGGCATCGCGGTCGACGTCCACCACATCCACGAGGTCGAGGCGACGCACCTGCCGCCCGCCGACGTGTACCTGTTCAGCTCGCCGGGGCGGCTCGGCAAGCCGATCCGCGAGATGCGCCGCTTCCTGAAGGACGTGGTGCTGCCCGCGGGCACCCGCTACGCGCTCCTGACCACCGAGATGGCGCCGAAGCCGGACAAGAAGACCGGCCTGATGCCGACCGAAGAGGAGATCGGCCGGTACCAGCACGTCCGGCCGATCATGAACGAAGTGCTCCAGGGCAAGGGCCTCGTCGAGGTGGCGGAAGAGAAGGTCTACGTGACCGGCATCAAGGGTCCGCTCGAGCAGGGATGGCGGGAGAAGGTGTCCGCGTTCGCGGCGCTGGTCCCGCTGGCGGTGGACGCCTCGATCTGACCCGCTATCACCTGGCGATGACGCGGAAGACGTCGTAGACCATGAACGCCGGCCAGAAGATGCCCTGGAACACCGCGACCACATACCCGAGGAACGTGTCCGCTTGCTGGAAGAACCACACCCACGCGCCGAAGATCCCGAGGCCATAGATCGCGCCGGCTCCGGCGGCCGCCCCTCCGTTCCTGCCCGTCATGGCCTTCGTCCCTTCTGCGAGGTGACTCCGACGATGCTACGTGTTGTCCGGATCATCGGCCGATGCGAGCTCTGCGGCCCAGGACCGGACGAACGCCGCCGATCGGTAGTTGAGGATCCGGTCGCGCCCGATCCCGGCGAGCGACGCCGTCGCCATCCCGAACGGCAGGAACGCGAGCTCCTCCGCGGAGTGCGCATCGCTCCCGATCGAGAACCAGCGCACCCCCTCCTCGCGGGCGAGCGTGGCCAGCTCGACGCTCAGGTCCTGCCGCCACACGGTGGCGTCCAGCTCGAGCGCCTTGCCCAGCCGCGCCGCCTCTGCGAAGACGCGGCGCCAGTCGGCGACCAGGCCGACGCGCCGGCCGTACATGCGCGCCTTCGGATGGGCCAGCACGTGCAGGCGCGGCTGCCGGAGCGCGGCCAGGTAGCGCTCCGTCTCGTCCTCCTTCGACCGGAGCTTGGAGTGGAACGCGCCGAGCACGAGGTCCAGGCCGGCGAGCGTCGGGTCGTCCATGTCCATCGTGCCGTCGGGGAACACGTCGACCTCCATGGATCGGAGCACGCGGAACGGGTCGCCCTCGGTTCCGAACCAGCCGTTGAGCGCGTCGATCTGGCGTCCCTGCTCGGCGAGTTGGTCGGCCGTCATGCCGTGCGCGATCGTGAGCGTCTCGGAGTGGTCGGTGACCGCGACGTAGGACCGGCCGATGGATCGCGCCGCCGCGACCATCTCCTCGAGCGGCAGCGAACCGTCGCTGAACGTCGTGTGCATCTGGAGGTCGCCGCAGGGCTCCGACTCCCACCCGGGATCGTCGGCGAGCGCCCGCCGGACCTCAGCGGCGGTCAGGAACCCGCGTCGCGCCTCCTCCGGCTCCGGAACCGCCGGGGGATCCTCGAGCCACGCCGCGATCCGCTCGGCGACCCAGGGGCCGACGGCGCGGAGCTCGGTCAGGGGCCGGCCGGCCTCCACGAGCTCAGCCGCCTCTTCGGTCCAGAACCGGGACGCGCGGGAGGCGCGCTCGAGCGCCGTCCGGCGATGGTCCGACTCCTCACGCGAGGCGTTCCACAGCAACTCGCCGAGGTCGCCGTTGGTCACCATAGAGCGATGCCCACCGTGTTCACGCAGGCCCGACCATACGGCGGTGACGCTTCCGGCGCCCTGGCCGATCATGCGAAGATCCTCGCGGGGGGAGCCGCGTGGATCAGCGTGACCAGGTGGTGGGCGCGTCGGCCGATGCCGGGGTCGCGGTCCACCGACGTCGGCGGCCGACGGGCGCGGCCCCGCCTCTGCCCAGGCAGATCGGTTCCACGGGCTGGATCTGGCTGATCCTGCTGGTGGCCGTCGTCGTCACCGGCTGCTGGTGGCTCCGGGCCCATCCGGGCGGGTTCGACCGGTTCGACAAGTGGGTCACCGACGCCGTCATCTCGATCCGCACCGGGTGGCTCGACACGCTCGCGCGCAAGGCGCACACGGTCGGGTCCCGCGTCGGGTTCGCGGCGCTCGGTGCGCTCCTCGTGCTCGCGACCGCGTGGTTCCGCCGGTGGCGCCAACTCGTGATCTGGATGATCTCCCTCGGCATCGCCGGAGCGCTCCTGCAGGGGCTCGAGCTCCTTTCGCTGCGACCGCGGCCGTTCGGCGTGCAGCAGCTCGCGAGCTGGGAGGGCTACGCGACGCCGTCGATCCCGATCGGGGCGATCGCGATCCTCGGGATCGGTGCGGCCTTCATGCTCGTCGTGCCGGGCCGGCCGCGGTTCTGGGCGAAGCTCGCCGTCGCTGCCGCGATCGCGATCGCCGGCACGTTGCGGATCTACCTCGGCGTCGACCACGTCTCCGATGTCGTGTTCGGTGCGATCGTCGGGGTCGCGATCCCGCTGGCGGCGTTCCGCCTCTTCGCCCCCAACGACCTGTTCCCGGTCAGCTACGGCGAGCACGGCAAGGCCGCGCACCTCGACATCACCGGCCGTCGCGGCGAGGCGATCCGCACCGCGTTGCGGGATCAGCTGGGGTTCATGGTGCACGACATCAAGCCGGTCGGGCTCGAGGGGTCCGGCGGCTCCACCCCGCTGAAGCTCACCGTGATCGACGAGGACGGCCGCCGGCGCACGATCTTCGCGAAGCTCTACGCCAGGAGCCACGTGCGCGCGGACCGGTGGTACAAGCTCGGCCGCACGATGCTCTACGGACATCTCGAGGACGAGACGCCGTTCTCGACGGTCCGCCGGTTCGTGGAGTACGAGGACTACACCCTGCGCATGCTCGGTGAGTACGGGTTCTCGACGCCCGCGGCGCTGGGCATCGTGGAGATCACTCCGGAGCGCGAGTACCTGATCGCGATGGATTTCTTCGACGACGCGGTCGAGATCGGTGAGGCCGAGATCGACGCGCACGTGATCGACGAGGGTCTCGCGATGATCCGGCTGATGTGGGACGTCGGGCTCGCCCACCGGGACATCAAGCCGGCCAACCTGATGGTGCAGCGCGGGGAGTTGAAGCTGATCGACGTCTTCTTCGTTCAGGTCCGGCCCTCGCCGTGGCGCCAGGCCGTCGACCTCGGGAACATGATGCTGGTGCTTGCGCTGCGCTCGGACGCGCGAACCGTGTACGACGCCGCGCTTCGGTACTTCTCCCCCGACGAGCTCGCCGAGGCGTTCGCGGCGACGCGCGGCGTCGCGAGCCCGACGCAGCTGCGTCAGCAGATGAAGCAGGACGGACGCGATCTGCTGGCCGAGTTCCGAGCGATGGCGCCGGCGCGGCGGCCGATCGCGGTCCAGCGCTGGAGCGTCCGCCGGGTCGTGCTGATCGTCACCACGCTCGTGGTGTTGTTCCTGGTCGGGCTGACGGGGGTCGCGTTGCTGTTCCCGAGCCGGGGCACGGTCACGGCGCCGATGTGCGGCACCGAGCAGCCGATGCAGCTGATGGCGCAGGCGGTGCCGAGCGCCACGCGCCTGCCGTGCGTCGCGGACCTGCCGGTCGGATGGAGCGTCGGAACCGCCGAGACCATCCGGGGGCGGGCCAACTTCACGATCGGCGTAGGCGGTGGCTCGAGCGAGCCTGTCACGGTGACCCTTACCGGTTCCTGCCCGGCGCCGGTCGAAGGGACCGAACAGATCCCGGTCGAGGGCGGGTGCGTGACCTACACCTCGACGATCACCGAGCCGGGCGTGCCGTCGTTCGCGCCGGACGGTGGCCTCTCCTTCACGTCCCGTGCCGACCTCATCGCCGCGGTCGCCGCCGCCGACGACCAGGTGCTCTGCGGCGCGCTCGCCCCTCCGTGTCCGTAGGGCCTACGAGCCCCGCAGGTGGCGCTCCACCGGGGCACGGAAACGCGGGACGATGCGGACGTCGCCGAACCACGCTTCGAGTCGTTCGCGTTCTCGCGACAGGAGCGTCCGCCCCCGCCGGTCGACGTCCTCGAGGAGCTCCGTCACGATCCGCCCGTCGGCCATCTGGGTCCAGGCGCCGACCACGCGTCCGTCGACCCAGATCGTGGGCCCCGCATTGCCGTTGCGGTCGAACAGCTGCGCCCCGTGCGGGCCGAGGAACCACTCGCGCTCCTTGTATCCCATGACCGTGGCGTCCAGGCCGGGGAGCAGCCGGACCCAACGGCCCGGCGGCTCGGTGCCATCGAGGTCGTCGGGCATGATCCAGCCCGTGGCGCCGTCGCCCAGGTCGACCTCGATCGCGCCGACGTCGATGAGCGACGCCTTCGTCTGCTTCACCGTCCAGCCGGTCCACCACCGGATGTCGGTCGTGGTTCCCGGTCCGAAGGCGCGCAGCCAGCGCCGCAGGAGCTCGGCACACGCCTCGTCGTGGTCGATCGCCGGGAGCGGCGCGCCGAGCCAGGTCTCGAGCTCGGCCCAGCGGTACTGGCCGCTGATCCACGAGCCGCGCGGACGGGCGCGCACGATCCGTCCCTCGGCGGCCAGCAGTGTGAGGACGCGGGTGGACACGCCCATCTGGCCGGCCCATGTCGTGCCCTCGCCGAAGACGATCTTGCGGCCGAGCTCGGGGACGTCCTGCGTCAGCTCGACCGCGGCGGCCTCACCGCGTGCGCGCAACGCCGCGAGGGTGCGCTCGCAGACGTCGTCCAGCCATCGATCCGCGTGCTTCGCGATGCCCTGGTCTTCGAGGTGCTTGATCAGGCGCCGGCGCTCGCGAGGTGCGAGCGCCTTCGTGCACGCCTCGTCCATGATCGCCGCGACGTCCAGCGGGACGACGAACATCGTGCGACGCATCCCGAGCATGCGGACCATCGACTTGCGCTCGTAGAGCGCGTCCTCGAGATCCGCCGGCATGAAGTCGGCGACCCGCGCGAACAGCGAGAGGTGCACGGTGACGGGGTCGCTCGAGTGGAGACCGACGAGTCCGGCGGTCGCTTCCTCGACCGACGTCGCCGGTCGCGCGAGGTGGTGCCTCGTTGCCGCACGTCGATGCCGCTCGTCCCTGTCCACCGTCTAGAAGTGCGGTGCGTGTCGTTCGGCGAGGGCCCGAGGCGCGCAGACCAGCCAGCCGTCGACGATCGCATCCCTTAGCACCTTCGTGCCGACCTTCCGGAGCTCGATCAACACCGCGGGGTACCCGTCGAAGTGCGCGATCGTGAAGAACCCCCGGTGGTTCGCGCCGAGCACCGCCTCCTTCTCGATCAGGTCGTCCACGCGGACCGCGAGGATCTCTCCGTCGGGGACCGGCGCGTTGCCGAACCGCTTCAGGTCCGCCCTCGAGAACGGCCGTTCCCACGCGAACGTCTTCCCCGCGACCGACCACGTCCGGGTCCCGCGTCGATCCTCCTCGATCACTTCCGGCGATCCGAGGGCGATCCGTGCCACGTCGTCGAAGGTCGCCACGTCCGGGACCTACGTCTGCTCGGCGAGCCTGCGCCGTTCCAGGCCGTCGAGCACCAGGTCGAGCGCGAACTCGAACTCGAACTGGTCGTCGCATCCGGGTCCGACGACCGACGCGTCGTCATGCGAGACCGCGAGGAAGAGCTCGGAGATCGAGGGGTAAGTTGCCGACATCGCCGCGAACATCTCCGCCTCCAGCTGCGGATCGGTGTCGGTCTGGTCGTTGAACAGCTCCTGCGAGAACCCCAGCATGCGACTGCCCATCGCGTGCATCGCGTGGTGCGTCAGGTCGATCGTGAACCCGCCCGCACGGAACATCCCGATCATCGAGTCCATGTAGCCCATCACGATGGGGGTGGGCTCGCTCCGGGTCTCCATGACGCGCGAGGCCCATGGGTGCCGCAGCAGCGCCCGTCGCGCCGAGAGGATCCGCTCGCGGACGGCCGTCTTCCAGTCGGTGTCGGTGCGCGGCGGGCCGATCTCGCCGACGACCACGTCAAGCATGCCGCCGAGCATCTCCTCCTTGTTCGCGAGGTGCTTGTACAGCGCCATCGGCACGACCCCGAGCTCCTGCGCGACGCGGCGCATGCTGAGGGCGTCGACGCCCTCCCGATCCGCGAGCGCCACGGCGGCCGCCAGGATCCGTTCCCTGTTCAGGGGCTCGCGCGTCGTGGTCCGGACCTCGGGCTCGGTCTTCACGTTGACAAGTGTACGCCGTACACGTAGCCTGCTGTGTGTCGGCGTACGGCGTACACCCACCAACCAAACCCAGAGGGGGAACCACCATGAAGGCCATCGTGCAGGACCGGTTCGGCTCGGCCGACGTGCTCGAGCTCCGCGACGTTCCCGACCCGGTGGTCGGCCCGGACGACGTCCTCGTGGAGGTGCGGGCGGCAGGCTGCGGCCCCGACGTGTGGCACCTGATGGCCGGGAAGCCGTACTTCGTCCGGGCGATGCCGGGGTTCCGGAAGATGAACGTCGGCGTGCGGGGCAGGGACGTCGCCGGCCGCGTCGAGGCCGTCGGCGCGAACGTGACCGACCTCCGGCCCGGCGATGAGGTGATGGGCATCGTCGAGGGCTCGTTCGCCGAGTTCGCGGTCGGCACGCCCGAGAAGCTGGTCCGAAAGCCCGAGCGGCTCACGTTCGAGCAGGCCGCCGCCGCGCCGATCTCGGGGCTCACCGCGGTACAGGCCCTCCGCGACGTCGCTCGCCTGCAGCGGGGGCAGACCGTTTTGGTGATCGGTGCAGCCGGCGGCGTGGGCACCCTCGCCGTGCAGATCGCGAAGGCGTACGGCGCCGCCCGGGTCACCGCGGTGTGCAGCGGCTCGAAGGCCGACCTGGTCCGCTCGATCGGGGCCGACGACGTGATCGACTACACGCGCGAGGACCTCACCGACGGCGGCCGCAAGTGGGACGTCATCGTCGACTGCGCCGGCCGGCGTCCGCTGCGGCATCTCCGCCACGCGCTGACGCGCGGGGGGACCCTCGCGATCGTCGGCGGCGACGGCGGCGGGAACTGGACCGGCGGTTTCGGCCGCCAGATCCTTCGAGCGCCGCTCCTGTCGTTGTTCGTCGGCCAGCGCCTCCGCCCCGTCGTCGCGACCGAGCCCCACGCGGACCTCGAGGAGTTGCGCGAGCTGATCGAGGCCAGGTCGGTGACGCCGGTCGTGGATCGGACGTTCGGGCTGAATGAGGCCGCCGACGCGGTCCGGTACCTCGAGCGGGGTCACTCCACCGGCAAGGTCGTCGTCACGGTCTGATCCGGTCAGTCCGGGAGGAGGGGGACCCGGAGACCTTCGGCGCGTCCGAGCAGGACGCCGCGCTTCACCGCGGACGAGCCGAACCGGTCGTGCAGGCGGTCGAGCGTCTCGTCGATCGCCGAGGACGAGGCGACGCCGTCGAGCGGGAGCGCCAACTGAACGGCGTCGTCGCGCGAGAGGTTCGTGAACGTCAGGCCGAGCAGCGTGATCCCGCGCTCCCGGATCATCGGGAGCGACTCGGTCAGCAGGATCCGTGCGACGTCCAGCAGCGTCGCCGTCTCGCCGGTCGCCTCGGGGAGCGTGTGTGAGCGCGTGGCTCGCGCGAAGTCGTCGAACCGCAGGCGAAGGACCACCGTCCGGCAGACGCGGTGCGCGCCGCGCAGACGCCGGGCCAGCCGGTCGACCAGCGCCAGCAGGTCGGTCTCGAGCAGCTCCGGCGATCGCGGCCGCCGCCCGAGCGCCCGCTGGGTGCCGATCGAGCGTCGCCGGCGGCCGACCTCGACCGGGCGCGGGTCGCGGTTGTGCGCCAGCGCGTGGAGGTGCCGCCCCGACGCTCGCCCGAGGATCCGCTCCATCTCGGCCTCCTCCAGCCGCGCGACGTCTGCGACCGTCCTGAGCGAGCGCTCGTGCAGCTTCCGCGCCGTGACCGGTCCGACGCCCCACAGCAACTCGACCGGCAGCGCGTGCAGGAACGTGAGCTCCTCGTCGACCGGCACGACGAGGAGGCCGTCGGGCTTCGCCACCTGGCTCGCGACCTTGGCCAGGAACTTCGTGCGCGCCACGCCGACCGTGACGGGGATCCCGACGCGCTCGCGCACCTCCGCGCGCAGGCGTTCGGCGATCTCCGTCGGCGTGCCGGCGATCCGCCGCAGGCCGCCGACGTCGAGGAACGCCTCGTCGATCGACAGCCCTTCGACGAGCGGCGTCGTGTCGCGGAACACCTCGAACATCGCGGTGCTCGCCGCCGAGTACGCCTCCATCCGCGGCCGCACCACGATCGCCTGCGGGCACAGGCGCCGCGCCTGCGTCTCGCCCATCGGCGTATACACCCCGAAGGCCTTGGCCTCGTAGCTGGCCGCCAGCACCACCCCGCCGCCGACGATCACCGGTTTGCCGCGCAGCGAAGGATCGTCCCGCTGCTCGACCGATGCATAGAAGGAGTCGGCGTCGGCGTGCAGGATCGTGGCGTCGTCGCTCACGGCCGGATGCTGGCACCGACCACCGACACGAGCCCGACGGAGCCCATGTCCGGGGCGGACCCTAGACTCGCCGCGTGACCGACATGGACTGGCTGCTCGACGCCGACCCCGCCATCCGGTGGCAGGTGTTGCGCGATCTGGCCGACGCGCCGGCCGAGGTCGTCGCGGCCGAGCGCGCGCGGGTCGTCACCGAGGGGTGGGGCGCGCGGCTGCTGGCCCTGCAGGGCAACGACGGCCAGTGGGAGGGAGGCGCGCTCTTCCCCGCGGGGTGGTGGGGATCCGACCACGACGACACCCAGCCCTGGACCGCCACGGAGCCCTCGCTCACGCTGCTGCAGCTGTTCGGGGTCGACCCGGACGCCGAACCGGTGCGACGGGCGGTTGCCCAGGTCCGGGACCACTGCCGCTGGGAGCACGACGACCAGCCGTTCTTCGAGGGCGAGGTCGAGCCGTGCATCAACGGCATGACCGTCGTCCTCGGGGCCTCCTTCGGCCAGGACGTCGACGGCATCGTCGAGCGACTGCTGGGTGAGCAGCTCGAGGACGGCGGGTGGAACTGCGAGGCGGAGAACGGTTCGGTCCGCTCGTCGTTCCACAGCACGATCTGCGTCCTCGAAGGCCTGTTGGCGCACGAGCGAGCGACCGGTGGCTCGGCGGGATCCATCGCGGTCCGACGCCGGGGCGAGGGGTACCTCCTCGAACGGCAGCTGTTCCGGCGGAAGAGCACCGGCGAGGTCGTCGATCCCGACTGGCTGCGGTTCTCGTTCCCGACGCGCTGGCACTACGACGTGCTGCGCGGCCTGGAGTATCTCCGGGAGGCCGGGGATCCGCCGGATCAGCGTGTGGACGAAGCGATCGAGGTGCTCCGATCCAAGCAGCGGCCCGACGGCACGTGGCTGCTGGAGAACACCCATCCCGGCGCGGTTCACTTCACGCTCGAAGACGGCGATGGCCTGCCCAGCCGATGGAACACGCTCCGGGCGCTGCGCGTGCTCGGTTGGTACGAGCGGTCGGCCGACTGAACGGCCCGTCCGTGGCGGGACGGATGCCCGGGGTCGGATCCGGGGACGTGCGCCATCCTCGGGATGAGGAGGTGCGTCTCATGACGACGACGACGGGAGAACGGAAGACCCGGCCGTACGTGACGTCCTATTCGCCGGCGGAGCGGCACCCGAGCCTGTTCCGGATCGGGAACGCGTGCATGCGCATGATCGTGCCGACCCGGCTCGGCGAGAAGATGCAGGGCCTCTCGATCCTGACGCTGACCGGACGCAAGACCGGGAAGCGGTACGCCATCCCGGTCTCGGTCATCGACCTGGATGGGTCACCGATCATCCTGACGGCGGCAGGGTGGCGGGTGAACCTGCGGGGCGGCGCCGACGTCGAGGTCCGCGCCGGCCGTACGACCCGTCGGATGCACGCGACGCTCGTCGAGGATCCGGAGCGCGTGGCCGACGTGTACGCGACGGTGCTGCCGACCGTTGGGGTCGCGCACGCGAAGCGGCTCGGGCTCGTGCTGGCCGGTGAGCGGTACCCGACACGCGAGGAGCTGATCGAGGGGATCGGGGGCCGCCGCGCCGTGATCGCGCTCACCGAGCTCCCGTAGGACGTATCGGGCCGGTCAGGCGGGTCGCAGCTCCACGAAGCCCGCCGCGGTGAAGTCCCCGTCGAACGCGAGCGCCCGGCGGATCTTCAGGGAGCGCATCACCGCGAAGCTGGTCGCATCCACGAACGAGTACTCGCGCTCGTCGTGGCGGCGGAGCCATTCGAGCGCGCGCCGTTCGAGGTCCGGATCGACGTGGACGATCTGGAGGCGAGGCGATCGATCGAGGAGGTCGAGGAACCCGACACCTGCGTGGTGACCAACCTTCCGCCGAAGGAACGTCCACGTCTCTCCGCGGACGTGGTTCGTCGTCACGAGCTGTTCGGATCCAGCGGATCGGAAGACCTCTGCGGCCTCCCCGTGGCGAGCATCCTGTCGGATCCGAAGGGCGATCCAATGCGAGGTGTCGACGAAGATCATCGACCGAAGATGGCTTCCTCGCTGTACACGACGTCATCGACGGACTCGCGTTCGTACCCCGGGACGTCGTCCGCGCCGACCATCTGCCACAGCGGGTCCTCCTCTATCGGGGGGAGTGGCTGGACACGCTCGCGGACGAACCGCCGGATCAAGGCGGCCTTGGACGTGCGTTCCTTCTGGGCCATCCGCTCGAGGATCCGGTCGAGGTCCTCGTCGATCATGATCTGAAGGCGCTTCACGGAAGGCATGCTACGTCATCCTTGATGGGTGATGTAACCCCAAGCGTAAGCGCTTCCGGCGCAACCGGATGTGACATCGGTCACGTCGAGCGGTGGAGTGGGTTGCACGGACCGGACCGCGCGAAGGCGAGCGACTGGACGTGCGTCCCGTCGACGTCCGCGATCCCGAGCCCGCCCTCCAGCAGAGCTTCATCTTCCGGAACGCGATCCGGGTTGCCGTCGGGCGACCAGCTGACCCAGCGACAGGACCCTCGGGTCAGCCCAATGTGAGCGATGTACGTAGACGTTCGAAGCGCGAGCGCGCTGAGGCACCCACATATATACGCTAGTGAACAAGGCGGCGATGGGAGGTCTGATGAGCGACGAAGTGAGTCCCGAACGGAAGGCCTTGGACTCCGCCATGGCGGATATGCAGCGGCTGGCTGTCGACCACCGACGTTCCGCGTTGGAGCACGTTAGGGCCGCTCTCACTGACTATCGATGGATTTTCGATCAGAGGATGAATAGTAGCGTCGGCGATCGAGACGTCCTTAGGGGTCTGGAGGAAGTCGAAAAGGAGTTGAAACCCTACGGGGGACCTTGAGCGAGAGGTCTGGAGATCAGCGCCGGAGCAAGGCTAGGCGCTAGGTCCGTCGGGACTGCCGTCGTAGTCGGTATCTGAGTCACGCGGCGGGGGATCGGCTCTTATTAGGTACTTGACGGTACCTGGGCTGACCGGATAACCGGGCTCACGCTGCAGGTGTCGATGCCTCTCCCCGATACTTACCCCGTGGAGTACTCAACGCGGCAGCCCGACGGAGCGAGGATCTACGGATCGACGAGCACGGCCGCTCTAGCCATGTGGCTCGGCCTTGTGTTCCTCGGTTGCTTCTTCCTTGCGCTCCTCGTTGCGATCGTTCCCCAGATCGTGCATTGAACCGGCCCTGCTGCACCTCAGAAGGGCGGGCGAGTCGAGGCAGCCCTGGTGGTTGCCTTACTTGTTGCTCTGTTCGCCGGGGTGGTCTTCCTATTCAGGTTGCTCTTGAAGCCCAAGATCATTGTGAGCGACTCTGGGTTGGTCGTCGTGAACTATCTCAAGACTTACTCATATCGCTGGCCTGAGACTGCGGATTCGAAGTTGGCGACGACTACTGGGGATCATCATTCGTTTGCGCGACGGGACGAGCCTGATTGCCAACGCCGTGCAGAAGCCCCGAATCATGTGGCTTACCGACCGACTTGCGCGAGCAGACCGGGTAGTCGAGGAGCTGGAGGCCGAACGAAGGCGATACAGCAACCAGTGATGCCCTGACACTCAGCTCGTCGTGAAGTGCTGGGTCGAGGAGACCGATCGTGAGGGAACCCTGGTGTTCGACTGCTGCTCCCCGATGGACCCAACGACCTTGGCTGGGATCGTACAGATGAACATCTGGGAGGGCGTGTGGGACTGGGATCTCGAATAGCGACCCAGACACGCACCTCTTTGTCCCTGTTGACAGGTACTGGACGGTACCTGGCGTGGGCCGTTGCCGAGGATATGCGGACCCGAACGCTCGATGATCGCTCACCTCGCCGCACAGGTCCCGATCGCGAGATGATCCCGGCAACGATGGCACGGTTCGAGGGCGCGTACGCGGGCACGCCGCCGTGGGACATCGGGCGGCCGCAGCCCGCGCTGGAGGCGTTGGCCCGGGCCGGCGAGCTCCGCGGCCGCGTGCTCGACGCCGGTTGCGGCACCGGCGAGCACGCGCTGATGGCCGCGGCGCTGGGCCTCGAGGCGACGGGGATCGACGCCGCGCCGACCGCGATCGAGAAGGCACGGGAGAAGGCCCGCGAACGGGGCCTCGACGTCCGGTTCGTCGTGGGCGACCTCACCGGTCCCGCGGATCCCGATGATCCGTTCGACACGGTGCTCGACTGCGGCTGCTTCCACGTCTTCGACGACGAGGACCGGCGCGCCTACGTCGCCTACCTGCGCTCGACGATCGTGCCGGGCGGCCGGTTCTTCATGCTGTGCTTCAGCGACCGGGCTCCCGGCGGGTTCGGCCCCCGCCGGATCACCGAGGCCGAGATCCGCGAGTCCTTCGCCGACAGATGGCGCGTCGACGCGATCGAGTCGGCCGTGCTGCAGACGATCTTGGGCGGTGGGACGGACATCGAAGCCTGGCTCGCGTCGATCACGCGGGTCTAGCCCGACGGCTCACAGCTCGGCGACCGGGGTTGCGTCGATCGTCCCCGAGTTCGGCCGGCCGATCGCGAGGTAGGCGACGAACGCCACGATCACGATCAGGAGCGCCACGCTCACGGGTCCGTAGCCGTACCCGAGCCCGCCGAGCTCTTTCGGACCCGCGAACAGATCGGCGAGCGACGCCCCGAGCGGTCTCGTGACGACGTAGGCGAACCAGAACGCCGCGACCTCGCCGATCCCGAGCCAACGCCGTGCAGCGAACGCGAAGCCGAACAGCCCCGCGAACAGCACGGCCGACGTGAAGAACCCCCAGCCTAACGAGAACGCCGTGAGGTCACCGGCCGCGGTCCCGAGCGCGAACGTGGCCATCACCACGGCCCAGTAGAAGAGCTCGCGCCGGCGCGTGGTGATGCTGTGGATCGAAAGCGTTCCCTCGACCCGATACCACACGGCGAACAACACGGCGAGCACCACCGAGAGGAAGGCGGTCGAAACGGCGTACGACACGCCCAGCTCTACGTGCACGCCGTCGGCCGCCATCGTCCCCGTGATCGCCACCATCAGGACCGCGAACCAGTAGATCGGAGCGACGTAGCGGTCGGCGGCGAGCTGCATCGCGAGGGCCACCGCCAGGATCGCCGCCGCGATCAGGACGACGGCGATCAGACCGGAGGTGTTCGTCACGCCTTCGTGGTGGATGAAGAAGTCGGAGGTCGTCTCGCCCATCCCGGTGGTCAGCACCTTCACGACCCAGAAGATCGCCGTGACCTCGGGGACCTTCACCAAGGTCTTCCGTTCGAGGTGCATCCCCCGAGTCTCCGGTCATCGCGACCCAACGGGAAGGCCGGCGCGCGTTGAGGTTTCGTTGCAACCGCCGAGCCGCGCGTGTGCGCGTCCCGCCGCATCCGTCGATCACGCGGGTCTAGGCTGGGCCGCGGAGACACCGATCGAGGGGGCGACATGAGCGGATCGATCGAACCGTCCGGCTTCCACGAGGTGGGATGGCGGGTCCTGGCGTACGCGATATGCACGCACTTCCGGACCGCATCGCTCGCCGAGGGGGCGGCGCTCGCGGAGGCGATCTCGGGGCTCGCCGGCACCGCGGGTAGGCAGCCGGACATCGATCTGCGGTCGACGGGCGTGACCGTCCGGCTCCAGCGGGACGAGTCCGGAGAGCTGACCGAGGCCGACCTCGCGCTCGCGGGTGCGATCTCGGGGGCGGCCCGCGACCTCGGCGCCTCCGTCGATCTGACGGGCCTGCAGACCTTCCAGATCGCGATCGACGCGCTCGTCATCCCCGACGTGATGCCCTTCTGGGAGGCCGTCCTCGGGTACGTGCCCTTCGGCGATGCGCTGGTCGACCCCGACTTCGAGGGGCCGACCTTCTGGTTCCAGCAGATGGATGCTCCGCGCCCGCAGCGCAACCGGATCCACATCGACCTCTACCTCCCCGAGGACCAGGCGAAGGCCCGCATCGATGCGGCGGTCGCCGCGGGTGGCCGCATCGTCTACGACGTCCGCGCGCCGTTATGGTGGACCCTCGCCGATCCGGAGGGGAACGAGGTGGACGTCGCTCCCTGGCCGGACATGGACTAGGGGACGTCCTCAGTCGTAGTGGCGGACGCTCGACCAGATCTCCGGCCACGGCTGTTTTGGGTCGGAGGCGATCCAGATCGGCAGGCCCTGTTCTTCGTTCGCGACGTTCCACGGGTTGGTGATCGTGCCGGCGCGTCGCACGGTCCCGAACATCGACGCCAAGAACGCGCGGTCGTCGAAGCCGACCGCGACGACCGTGCGGGTCGCGGCCGGGGGCGATCCCCACCACCAGTACGTGTTGTGACCGCTGTACGCCCGCGGCAGCCCCACGCTCGGCCCGAACCGATCGATCGCTCCCGCCTCGCCGTAGTTCGCGGTGAGGATCGCCGCATCGGCTCGCTCGGCCTCGGGCAGCCCCCGCCAGACGCCGGCGACCTGCGACACCAGGTCGGGCCACCCGATCTGCTCGCCGAGCTCGGGGTTCAGACCTCCCGCGTTCGCGAGCGCGCTCTCGGGCAGCACCGGGACCGCCGCGGGGAGCAACAGCAGCGTCGTGAGGGCGAGCCCGATCACGGCGATCGCGCGAGCCGGTCCGGTCCGGTGCCGGGCGAACCAGCCTTCGAGGGGACGTCCGCCGGCACCCCACAGCGGCACGTACAGACCGGCGACGTAGTACTGCTTGTCGCCGGCGGTGATCGCGAGCACCACGGCGAGCACGACGTACGCGATCGCGATCGCACGGTACGTGCGAGCCTCGGGTTGCTTGAGCAGGCGGAAGAGCCCGGCCACCCAGACGGCCGCGGCGACCGGTCCCGTGATGAGGAACTGGTAGGGGATCCACGTGATCGTCGAACCGAGATCGTGGGAGCTGCTCCCCAGGCTCCGGAACAACGTTATCTGCGGCCAGCCGTGCTGCCACTGCCACCAGAGGTTCGGCGCCCAGAGGACGAGCGCCAGGAGCACGCCGCCCACGAACCACGGCGTCTCGAGGGACCGTCGCTGTGGGGTGACGAGGAGCCCGATGAGCAACCCGATCACGAGGAACCCGATCGACCACTTGTTCTCGAGCCCCACGCCGATCGTGAGCCCGATCGCGAGCCAGAGCCGCTCGTCCTCGGTCCGGAGGAGCCGGATCAGGAGGAAGCTGACGAGCGCCCACACCAGGAGGTCGGGCGTCGTCGTGCTCAGCAGGTGCCCGGCCAACAGCAGTCCCGGCGCGGCCGCCGCACAGAGGCTCGCGCCGAGCTGCCCGGTCCGGCCGGCCCCGAGCTCCCGGGCGGTGAGGCCGGCGAGGACGACCAGCGACCCGTAGATCAGCGCCGGGATCACGCGCAGCGCGACCAGCGAGTCAGGGGCGACGGCCTGCGAGAGCTTCGCGATCGCCGGCGTGAGCGGCGGCTGGTCGACGAACCCCCAGGCCATGTGCCTCGCGCACGCGAGGAAGTAGAGCTCGTCCCGGTGGTACCCGTAGCGTCCGGCGGTCAGCAGCAGCACCGCCGTGCCGATCCCCGCGGCCACCAGGACGGGCCCGAGCGCGAAAGGCGCCAGGGTCGTGCGTCCTTCGCCGCGCGCCTCGCGCGTGATCACCGCGAGGGACCCTCAGAGGACGGTGCGGTCACGGACCAAGCCTGCCACCGGACCGCGCATCGAGATAGGGACGCTCTCGAGGCTTCGCTCCTCATCGGCCTGCATCGCCGGTGAGGTCCTTCTCCTAGCCGACCCGATCGAGGAAGACCAGCGTGCGCTCCTTCAGCACGTCGGCCGCCTGGGCGTCGTAGTCGTCCAGACTCGGGTCGGCGAACAGGTGACCGGACCCCGGGTAGAGCAACAGTTCGCCGTCTTCGGCCTCCTCGACGAGCGCCTCGGCGGCGGGCCGATCCTCCTCCGCCCACGGGTCGGCATCCATCATGTGGATCTGCACGGGCACGCCCTGGGGCCACGGCCCGCCGAACTCGGATGTGGGCAAAGCCGCGGAATAGAGGAGCGCTCCTCGAGCACCTGGGCGCTGTTGCGCCAGCGACTGCGCGGGCATGACACCGAGGGAGAACCCCGAGTAGACGATGTCGGGCGGCAGATCCTCGGCGATCGCCGAACCGCGCCGGACGATCTCGTCGAAGCCGAGCTGTTGAGCGTAGGCAACACCCTCGTCGAGGTCCGTGAACGTCCGGCCGTCGTACAGATCCGGGGCATCGACCGTGTGGCCCGCCTCACGCAGCTCGTCCGCGAAGGCGAGGAAGCCAGTCGTCTGTCCCTGCGCATGATGGAACAGGAGCATCGTCGTCATGGCGGATACCTTAGCCAGTCGAGCAACCTGCCGGGGGTTACCGATCCGCGCGCTCGCCCGTGGACTAGGCTCGTTGCATCAAGCGCGATGAGGTGACCGGATCGGTAGCCGGCCGGCACGAGACGGCCCGCCTCGAGGCGTTCAGCGACGGGGTCTTCGCGATCGCGATCACGATCCTGGCCCTGGATCTGCGTGTTCCACAGGTCGCCCCGACATCCGGCAACCTCATCACCGGCATCCTGCAGCAGTGGCCGTCCTACTTCGCGTTCGTCCTCAGCTTCACCACGATCTTGATCATGTGGATCAACCACCATGCCCGCTTGGCCCTCGTCGAACGGGTCGACGGCCTGCTCATGTTCAGCAACGGCTTCTTGCTGATGACCGTCGTGGCGCTGTCGTACCCGACGGCGATCGTCGGCAAGTACCTGAACACCGATGCGGGCACTGCCGCGGTCGCGACGTACGGCCTGTTCGTGCTGGGCACCAGCGCCGCATGGAACATCTTCATGCTGGCGCTGCGGCCCGAGCGCGGGCTGCTGAAGCCCGGCGTGCCGCCCGGACTGATCACGTCGACACGTCGCCGCGTGGCGCTCGGCTTCGTGATCTACCTGGTGGCCACCGGCGTCGCGCTGAGGTACGCGTACCTCGGCCTCGGGATCATCACGGCGATGTGGGGGTTCTGGGCGGTCATCGCCTACCGGACGCTCAACCGTCGCGAGCGGTGGTCCGCCGAAGCGACGAGCGGAGGGGAAGACATCGAACCCGAAGGGTGACCCGGACGGGCGCGAACGTGATGGCCGAGGCGGAGACCTTCTCCTTGGGGTCGATGAACGCCATCATGCGTTGAGTGGCGCGCGCGCGGAAGCCGAAGCTCGACAAGTCCGACCGTACCAGCGCCGGCCTGCTCTTGTGGCGCAGGCGGAAGGGACGCCTGCAGGTGCTGTTGGGCCATCCGGGAAGTCCCTACTTCGCCGGGAAGGACGCGGATCACTGGACGGTGCTCAAGGGCGAGGTCGAACCCACCGAGGACCTGATCTCGGTCGCGCGGCGTGAGTTCGCCGAGGAGACCGGACATCAGCCGCCGGTCGGCCCGCTGATCGAGCTGGGCGAGATCCGCCAGAAGTCCGGGAAGCTCGTTCGAGCCTGGGCTGTCGAGGGTGATCTCGACCCCGAGACCGCCGTGAGCAACTCCTTCGAGATGGAGTGGCCGCCCCGATCGGGGCGCGTTCGGGAGTTCCCGGAGATCGACCGGGTCGCATGGTTCGGCCTGAGGGCCGCCCGCGTGAGGATCAAGGCAGCACAGGCCCCGTTCCTCGACCGTCTTGAGCAGATGGTGGGCGACGAACCGGTTCGGTGAACCCGGGCGTTCCACGATCTCCGTGCTGATGACTCCAACGACACCTCGCCAACGACCACGGCGTGGACCGGGCGGGATCCCGGGGGGTTTCAGAGCTCGACGGCCACGGCGAGCTCGATCGTCTGATCCAATGGGAGACGGAAGTAGTTCGCTGCGCTCGTCGCGTTCCTGGACATGAGCGCGAACAGGTGCTCGCGCCACCGGGCCATGCCCGGTTTCTTCGTGACCCGCAGCGACTCTCGGCTCACGAAGTAGCTGATGGTCTCCAGGTCGATGGCGACCTTCATCTGGACCCGGTCGGCCAGCGCGTGCGGCACATCGGGGATCTCCATGAACCCGTAGTGCAGGACGATCTCGAAGAAACCGAGTCCCAGGTCGATGACCTCGGCGCGCCTGACGGCCTGCACGCGCGGGCGTTTCTCCGTGAGCACGGAGATCACCAGGACCTGCTCGTGCAGGGCATCGGTATGACGGAGGCTGGCGAGCAGGGCGGGCGGCGTCATCCCCGGTGTGGCGAAGAGGTAGGCGCCGGTTCCCCGGGTCCGAACGGGCGGCTCCTTGGACAGGCTCTCGAGGAACGACGTGAGGGGCAGCCCACCGTGGAGCAGCCGCTCGTGCACGAGGTGTCGACCCGAGCGCCAGGTCGTGAGGATCGTGAACACGATGGCGCCGACCAAGAGCGGGAACCATCCTCCGTCCGGGATCTTGAACAGCGTCGCGCTGAAGAACGCGAAGTCGACGAGGAAGAACGAGACGCACAGCGGAACGACGAGCACCGGGTTCCAGGCGAAGCGCTCTCGGGCCACCACGTAGAAGAGAACGGTCGTCATCAACATCGTCGTGGTCACCGCGACGCCGTACGCGGCCGCGAGGTTCGCCGAGTGTCGGAACCCCAGCACGAGCCCGATGCATGCCAGCATGAGCACCCAGTTGACCGACGAGATGTAGATCTGGCCGAACTGGGTCGCAGAGGTGTGACGGATCTGGACCCGCGGCGAGTAGCCGAGCTGAACGGCCTGATGGGTGAGCGAGAAGGCACCCGAGATCAGCGCCTGGGACGCGATCACCGTGGCGCTCGTGGCGAGGATCACGAGCGGAACGAGCGCCCACTGAGGGGCCAGCCGGTAGAACAGGTTGTGGACGGCCGTGGGTTCGCGGAGCAGCAGTGCCCCCTGGCCGAAGTACACGAGCAGCAAGCTCGGCAGGACCGCCGCGTACCACCCCACGAGGATCGGCTTGCGGCCGAAGTGGCCGAGATCGGCGTACAGCGCCTCGCCGCCGACGACGACCAGGACCACGGCTCCGAGCACCAAGAACCCGGTGAAGCCGTTCCGCACGAAGAACGAGATCGCGTAGCCGGGGAAGACAGCGCGCAGCACGGTCGGTTGCCTGACGATCTGGGCGGCGCCGAGGACGCCGATCGTGATGAACCACACGATCATGACCGGACCGAAGACCCGTCCGATGCGCCCGGTGCCGGACGACTGCACCGAGAACAGGCCGATCAGGACGAGCACGGCGGCGGGCACGACGAAGCGGTGGAGGCTCGGGGCCGCGACGGAGGTTCCCTCGACGGCCGCCAGGACGGAGATGGCCGGCGTGATCATGCCGTCCCCGTAGAGCAACGCAGCTCCGAACAGACCGATCAACAGGAGCAGCCATCGGCGACCCCGCACGACGGGGTCCTTGCCGATCGCGAGCGCCGACAGCGCGAGGATGCCCCCCTCGCCATCGTTGTCCGCGCGCGTGACGAACGTTAGGTACTTGATGGTGATCACGACGATGAGCGACCAGAACACCAACGAGAGCAGACCCAGGACGTTCGCCTCGCTGATCCCGACGTGGTGAGGTCCCTCGAACGCATCACGGAGCGCGAAGAGGGGATTCGTCCCGATATCGCCGTACACCACGCCGAGCGCCCCGACGGCAAGCGCAGTCGTCCGGAGATCCCTCACCGGGGACTGCTCATCCTTGGGGTCGTTCCTGCCGGTCGTGGGGCGAGTGTAGATGGGGGCCGGGCGACCGGCAGGAACAGGGTCGTTCGGCCGCTCCGACGCCGCCGGCCTCGTGCCAGCCTTCCGATGTCGGTGGGAGGCGACGCATGGATCCGAACGGCGATGGGAGTTTCCGGGCCGAGGGCGTCACGAAGGTGTTCAACGGCTCCCTCCGGGCCAACGACGCGATCACGCTTCACGTCGAGCCGGGCGAGGTCTACGGGTTGCTCGGCCCGAACGGCGCCGGCAAGTCCACCCTGGTGAAGCAGGTGATCGGCCTGCTCAAGCCGACCGAGGGACGGATCACGCTGGGCCCCTTCGACCTGGTCGAGGATCCGGCGGTCGCGCGCCAGCTGTGCTCGTACCTCCCCCAGGCGCAGATGCCGATCGAGTCGTTCAAGATGCGCGAGGCGATCCGGCTGACTGGCCGGATCCGGGGAGGGGACGGCGCCACCGTCGATCGTCGGACCGACGAGCTGATCGAGGCGCTCGACCTCGGCGAGTGGCGCGACGTGGTCGGCGCGAAGCTCTCGGGCGGGGTCAAGCGGCTGGTCGGGTTCGCGATGGTGTCGGTGTGGCCGGGCCGGGTCGTGATCCTGGACGAGCCCACGAACGACGTCGACCCGCTGCGGCGGCGTCTTCTCTGGGACCAGGTCCGCCGGCTCGGCGAGTGGGGGAGCGCGGTCTTCCTGGTGACCCACAACGTGATGGAGGCCGAGAAGTCCGTCGACCGCCTGGCGATCATCGCGGAGGGACGGCTGATCGCCGAAGGGACCCCGTCGTCGCTGAAGGCACAGGACCGAAGCTTCCTCCGGCTCCAGCTGATGCTGGTGCCGGGCGCGGAGACGCCGGCCATGCCGCCGTTCGTCAGCAGCCACACGAGGGTCGGGCACAACCTGGTCACCACGATCGGCCAGGAAGACGCGTCGCACGCGATCGGGTGGGCGCAGGAGCAGATCGGGATCGGGGTCGCGGAGGAGTACGCGCTGGGGGCCACCACGCTCGAGGACGTCTACATCCGCCTGACCGGCCACGTCTCGAGCGACGACGGGGAGGGGTGACCCGGGGGTGGCGGTGACCGCCGAGCTCGCCGAGGGGACGCTGCGGAGGCCCTCGTGGGTCCACGCGTACTCGACGATGACGCGGTGGGATCTGGCCGCGCTCCGCCTCCAGCTGCCGCTGATCGTCGTCGTGCAGATCCTCGCGGGCGTCGGGTTCGTCCTGGGGATCGGGCTGTTCTTCGAACACATCCCCGCGCCGGTCGCCCTGTACGTCTCCACCGGGGTCGTCGTGCTGAACCTGACGCTCGTCGGGTTGATCGTCGGTCCGCAGATGACGGCCGACGAGAAGCTCGCGGGGACGTACGAGTACCTCCGCGCGCTCCCGGTCCCGGCCACTGCGGCCGCGATGGCCTGGTTCTCGGTCTCGCTGATCGCCAGCCTCCCGGCGGCGGTCGTGTCCCTGGTGGTCGCCGAGCTCCGGTACGGGATCTCGTTCACGATCACGCCGTCGATCGTGCCGGCCGTGCTCCTGACCGCGTTCACGGGGACGATGCTCGGCTACGCGCTGTCGCACGCGATCGACGATCCGATGCGGACGCGGCTGATCGCCCAGATGCTCGTGTTCTTCGTCTTCGGGTTCTCGCCGATCCTCTACCCCGCCTCGCAGCAACCACCCTGGATGGCGACGATCAGCTGGTGGCTCCCCTTCGAGCACATGGCCACGATCGTGCGGGCCGGGCTCACGACCGGGATCGTGTCGGGCATCGGTCGCTCGTACCTGATCGTCGCGATGTGGGGGATCGTCGGGACGGCCCTGTCGGCCCGGGCGTTGGGGAGGCGGGCATGAGCGCGGCCAGGGTCACCGGCGTCCCCGGTGGGCTCGCAACCGCCGGCGCACTGCGCTCGGGCCCGATGCAGTGGTTCCGGAGCGTCGGGCTGATGCTCCGGTTCGACGCGGGTCGCGCGCGCGAATGGGCGGGGATGATGGCGATCGTCCAGGTGATGATGGGCGCGGGGATGGCGATCACCTACGGCTTCTTCTACCCGGTGATCACGCCCCTCGTTGCGCTCTACATCGTGACGGGGACGCCGACGTTGGCGCTGATCCCGCTCGGGCTCGTGATGGTGCCGATCGGCGTGAGCCAGCAGAAGGTGGAGGGGACGTTCGACTTCATCTGGTCACTGCCGGCGCCCAGGACCGCGCAGGCCGCGTCGACGTTCCTGCTGTGGACCGCGCTGTCGATCCCCGGCATGGTCGTGGCGGTCGCGATCTCCTCGTGGCGCTACGGCGTGACCCTCACGGTGACGCCGGCGATCGTGCCGGCCGTGCTCCTGTCCGCGCTGATGGCCATCTCGGTCGGGTTCGGGATGGCGCTCGCGATCCAGAACCCGATCATCGTGAACCTGATCACCAACATGCTCGTGTTCGTGGTCCTGTTGTTCTCGCCGATCGTCTACCCGGTGAGCCACCTCCCGACCTGGCTGGCGGACGTGGCCCAGGTCCTGCCGTTCTACGCGATGGCGCAGGTCGTGCGGGCAGCGCTCACGACCGGGATCGTGACCGACCTGGCGCACTGGTACGGCGTGGTGATCGCGTGGACCGCGATCGGGTGGGGCATGACGGCCTGGGTGGTCGGCCGACGCCGCTGACGTGGAACGGTTCGTCCTGCATCCTCAAGGCTCGTCGCCTCCCTTTCCGTGGGCTCGTAGGAGGTGCATCGTTCCGGATACGCCTTTGAGCGCCACCGGACCGATCTCGTCGAACGCGATCCGCTCATCCGTCGAGGCGTCGGCGACCGCCCGGCTCACGAGGACCTCGCCGGAACGCGCATAGTCCGCGATCCGCGACGTGAGGTTCACGGTCTGGCCGAAGTAGTCGCCCTCCTGGTACAGGACCGGACCGGCGTGCAGGCCGACGTGCGCCGGGGGCAACCCGGCAGCTGCGAGCCCGTCCACCATCTCGAGGGCGGCACGCACGGCGGGACCGGGATCGCCGAAGTAGAACATCACGCCGTCCCCGAGCCACTTGACGGGCTTGCCGCCGTGCTGCACGGAGCTGCGCTCCACGAGCCGCCGTACCGTCGTCGCGAGGTCCGCGGCCGCATCGTCGCCGCGTTCCTGCGTCAACTGGGTGTAGCCGGTGATGTCGAGGAAGCACATCGCCGGGAGTCGCTCGAGGCGGCTATGGATCCCCGCCTTCGCCATCAGCACTTCGAACCCCTCGATGATGTTGGCGGTCCAGGCCCGAGCCTGCTGCGCGTGGTACATGGCGAGGACCGCCTGTTCGGAGAGCGGGGCGTTCCGATCCGCGAGGTCGGGGTTCGCGATCTCCTCCGCGCCCTTGCCCGCGGCGATGGCCGGCTCGATCACCTCGGAGTTCCACCAGGCGGCCTCCTGTTCGGTGATCCGCCGGGTGCTATCGCCCTGGACACGGAGCAGGCGCTCGATGGCGGCCGGCCGGAACCCCTCCGAGACCTGGAGCTCGATGAACGGCACCACCGCCATCTCATCCTCGCGGAGCCGGTCCTCGGGCGACGGTTGCGCCATGCCGATCGCTTCGCGGATGACCATCAGCAGCTCGAGGGGGACCCCCGTCCGGTCGCTCACCTGCTGGAACGTCTCGGCCGCGAGGGCGGCGAACCGCTCGAAGCTGGCCGCGTCGAGGAATCCGAGCGACAGGGCACCGCGCCGCATGGCAGCGGCCACACCGTCGAGAGGGATCCCGGCATCCTCGAGCGACTTGGCCATCAGCACGCGGCGCACGTCGCCACCGGAGAAGCGATCCGGCTCCTCGGGAGCGACGATGCCGAGATCCATCAGTCGTAGCAGGTAGGAAGGGTCGACCCCGACCCGCTCAGCGGCATCTTCGCGTGCGTACGACGTCACCTTGGCCAGCCTACTTCGGTGCCCGTGACGGACGGGATCATGGATCGCGAGACCGCTCGTCCGGTCCGCGGAACGAACCGGATCTCCCATGCCCTTCGGCCCTGCCGCGTCAGCTCGCCTGGAACCACGATCGTGTCGGGAGGTGACGCAGATGCGCTACTGGGAGGTCGCGCTCCTGGTGTGGGCCGCTGCGCTGATCCTGATCGTCGGGTACGTCGTCCAGGAGTTGAACGGCGCGACGGACGCACTCAGGGTCGTCCTGGGCTGAAGCCCTACGCGGCGGTGACCTCCTTCTTGGGGTGGATGAAGGGGTCTACTTCTTGATGTACACCATCATCGTCGATGGGATCATCCCGGCTCGCTCCGACGCCGCCGCTAGTTCCGGAGAGAAGGAGCTCTGCGCCGCCATGAAGGCCTCCATGTCAGGGACGTCCCATGTGCTGGCGACCTGGTTGCTGCCATCACTGGCGACGTAGCTGGCCCCGTCCGACGCGACCGCCGACATCGCGGGAACCATCTCTGCCTTGAACTTCAACCACTCCTCGACATCGTTGACCGCCGCGGTGACGATGATCTGGGGCATGACGAGTCTCCTTCGGGACGCCGACCGGCTCGAGCGGCAAGCATACGAGACCCTTGAGATCGTCGGGCGTTCCCCTTTCCCGTAGAAGGGGTGGTGGCATCCCCTCGCACACGCAGGGTGCCAGGGGATGACGTCGCCCATCCCTATGCGTCACGCTCCGCTTGAAGGGGGGCACGATGGACCGGCACGATCCCGCGTACAAGGGCCAGGCCGGCTACAACCCCGTCATGCTCGCGATCTACGACCCGTGGGTGCTCGGCTTCATGACGCGAGCCGTGTGGCACACGCCGGTCCCGATGGGGGTCGACCTCTATCGGAAGCACCTCGGACATCGACACCTGGATGTGGGACCCGGGACCGGCTACTTCCTCGAGAAGGCCGAGCCACCTGACGGTACCGAGATCACGCTGCTCGATCCGAACCCGCACGTCCTTCACCACGCCTCTCGACGCCTGGCCGCGATGGAGCCCACCCTCGTCGAGGCGGACGTGATGAAGCCGCTCCCCGTGCGCGGACCGTTCGACTCGGCGGCGCTGAGCTTCGTCCTGCACTGCCTGCGCGGCCCGATGTCGAACAAGGCGATCGCGATCAGGAACGTCGCCGACGTGCTCACCCCCGACGGCGTGTTGTTCGGGGGGACGGTGCTCGGGATCGACGAGCCGCACTCGCGCTCCGCCCGCTTCGTGCTCCGGGCCGGCAACAAGCAGGGTGGCTTCGACAACCTCGGCGACACCGTCGACGGCCTGCGCGGGATCCTCGGGGAGTCGTTCCAGGACGTGGACGTCGAGGTGGCGGGATCGGCCGCGCTGTTCGCGGCGTCCCGCACGCGGAAGGTCTCAGCCTGACCCGGGTGGCGCCGGCCGTGTTCCAGGCCGCGGTGATCCACCCGAAGAGCACGGCCATGAGAGACCACCTGGGGCTGGTCGACCGACCACGCCTACGCTGGATGCCCGATCGGGACCACGTAGAGCGGCACCTCGTCACCGCCGATCCCGATCGAGGCCCGGATCGCGTCGTCCGAGAAGGCTCCGATGGGAACCGCGGCCAGGCCGAGGGCGGTCACCTCGAGCAGCAGGTTCTGGCACGCGTGGCCGGCTTCCAAGTGCACGTAGCGTTCGGCCCTATCGCCGTACTTGGACGCTGTCCTGGATGGCACCGCGGTGATCACGACGAGCACCGGCGCCATCGCGGGAGGGTCCTGGCCGGTGGCGGCCGCGATGCGTGCGCGCCGGTCTTCCGATGTGAGTCCGGCGGTCGCGTGTTCGTCCGCGACGTAGCGAGCGAGCCCGTCGGAGGTGGCCACGTACATCTCGAGCGGGTAGAGGCCACCGGCGGAGGGAGCCGTCCGGCCTCCCCAGGAGGCCGTGACCCCTTGCGCCGCCCACAGGAGCCGCGAGATGTCCGCGTCCTCGACCGGCTCGTCCGAGTAGCTGCGGATCGAACGACGCGTGGTGAGGACGTCATCGAGCCGGGCAGCCGAGCCGCGCCGGGGGGACGGAAGGGGCGTCCCCGGTTCGGTCGAGGTAGGGAGCGGGCGGTCCGCTCCGCATGCTTCGGCCAGCGCCAACGCGCTCGCTGCGAGGAAGGTTCGCCTCCGCATCACCCCTCCGGTTCCACGATACCGTCGCGTGGAGGTCCGCGATCTCCTTCCGGCGCCGGCTGACGTTCCTCGCAGGCAGCGAGCATGTATCTCCAGGCGTGTGCCCGGCTCCGCGAGCGCGATCGGCACCCACACGAAGCCACCTGCGCATCGGATACGGTTCCTCCGTGACAAGCTCCCGGACACCTCCCCTGGTCCGCCGCTTGGCGTGGACCATGCTCGCGTTGTTCGTCGTGTTCGTTGCGGGCGTGGTCGGCTACGTGGTCCTGGAGGGCTGGAGCTTCAGCGACGCCATCTACATGACCGTCATCACGATGACGACCGTCGGCTTCAGGGAGGTGCGCCCACTCGACGAGAGCGGTCAGTGGCTGACGCTCACCATCGTTCTGCTCGGGGTCGCGATCGCCCTCGTGGGCATCTCCCTCACCGCGGCTCTCGTCGCCCAGGCCGAGATCGGCGGGGCCACCAGGAGGAAACGCATGGACAAGCGGATCGAGGCACTGCGAGGTCATTTCATCGTGTGCGCCTACGGGCGCGTCGGACGGGCGGCCGCCCGTGAGCTTGAGGCAGCGGGGCTCCCCTTCGTGGTGGTGGATCCGAAGGAGGACCTGCGCGAGCGGATGGACGAGGACGCCCTGCTCTACCTCGTGGACGACCCCTCGTTGGAGCCCGTGCTCCGGCGCGCGGGCGTGGAACGGGCGCGGGGGCTGCTCTGCGCGGTCGACTCCGACGCGACGAACGTATTCATCACGCTCACGGCGCGGCAGATGAACCCGGATCTGTTCATCGTGGCGCGGGCCTCCGATCCGGGGTCAACCGAGCGGCTCGAGCGTGCGGGCGCCGATCGCGTCGTATCGCCGTTCGTGTCGAGCGGTCGCCACATGGTGCGGATGGCCCAAGACCCGAGCATCGTCGACCTCTTCGACGAGGGCTCCGGCGCCGATCGCTCGATCCCCGTCGAGGAACGACTCATCGACGATGGCGACGCCCTCCAAGGGCGCACCGTGGGCGACGTGCCGGCAGTCGTCCTAGCCGTGCGCCGCTCGGACGGCTCCGTCATGCCGCGACCTGCGAGCACGACGACCCTGCAGGCGAACGACGTCATGCTCCTGCTGGCGGCTGACTGAACGTCAAGGTGTTGCGGCCGGAGACGTCTGGTCACGACACACGGTTGGGCGACCTGTGCTTCAGTGGTCGCGGTCGAGGTCGCGACATCGGCCCGCGACGACCGGGAGGTGCGGGTGAGCGACACACAGCCGCTTGGTCGAAGCCAGTTGCATGTGCCCAGGCTGGGGATAGGAGCGATGACCTGGGGCGCTCCGACGGGGTGGGGCCGCATCAGCCCGGCGAAGCTGGCGTACGGCGGGGCTGATGGAGCCGAGGAGGAGGCACGCGCCTTCGACGCCAGCCTTGCGGCCGGCGTGACCTTCTTCGACACCGCGGCCCTGTACGGCAACGGCGCCTCCGAGCGACGGCTGGGGGAGCTGGCCCGTGGCCGGATCGCACTCATCGCGACGAAGTTCCCGCCGGGGATGCGAGCGACGGCCGAGGACATGCCGCGCGCGCTCGAGGCGAGCCTGGCGCGGCTGGAGCGCTCAACGGTGGACCTGTACCAGCATCACTACCCGTCCAGGCGGGTGGACATCCCGCGGCTGATGACGCTGATGGCCGATGCTGTCGACGCGGGCAGGATCCGGGCGGTTGGGGTAAGCAACTACTCGGCGGAGCAGATGCGGATCGCTCACGTCTCGCTCGCCGAGCGGGGTATCCCACTGGCGTCCAACCAGGTGCAGTACTCGTTGTTGCACCGCCGGCCCGAGGTCGACGGCGTGTTGGACACCTGCCGCGAGTTGGGTGTGACGCTGATCGCCTACCAGCCCCTCGCGAGCGGTGCGCTCAGTGGCAAGTACCTCGGTGCCAGGCCTCGGGGTCTCCGGCGCTTCATGCCCGAGTTCCGCAGGAGCCGCCGGGGATCGGTCGCGTCCGTGGTCGCCGCACTCCGGGAGATCGGTGCGCGGGACGGCATGGGGCCTACCCAGGTCGCGATCCGATGGCTGATGGAGAACGACTCCGTCCTGCCGATCCCCGGGGCGAAGAACGGGTCCCAAGCCGCCGCCAATGCCCAGGCCCTCTCGTTCCGCCTCTCGCCCGATGAGGTCGAGGCGGTCGATCGGGCGACGCTGGCCTGGCGCGAGTAGGCGCCGGGGATGGACGACGCCTCGCCCGCCGTTCTTCGGAGGACGGCGAGCCGATGCACGAGCGCGGCGTGGTCACGAGCGAGCCGGGGTACTTCGTGGGCCTGCCGTTGCAGTTCTCGGTCGCATCGGACGTGCTGCCGGGCGTTGGCAGGGATGCGGCCTACGTGGTCAAGCAGGTGGGGCGGCGCGCCGGGATGTGTGCCGCGCCCATCGCGGTCGCGGCGTAGGCGGGCCACCGTCCGACCCAACGATGCCACCTCACGGTCGCGCTCGCGACTCAGCAGGTGACGTGCACGATCGCGTTCGTGTGCTTCGGTCCTGCCCGGAGCTCCGCGATCGCGTCCTCGGTGGGCAGCAGCACCAACGCGACGTGGCGCCGTGCCGCCTCGTCGATCACCTCGTCCATCACCGGCAGCGCGCCGTCGGCGCCGGTGCCGATCACGAGCCGCTCGCACCGCCACGGGATCGCCTCGTCCACCGACAGCGGCGTGTGGCCGAAGGGGCCGCGATACGCCTTGGACGGACCCTTCTTCCGCTTACGGAGCTCGCCGCGGTCGATCACCACGTCGTGCTCGTAGGTGCGACCGTCGATCCGGATCGAACCGAAGCGGTAGTCCTCGAACCGCATCGCTCCTCCACGCGAGCCCAGACCCGAGCGTATCGCGCGCGACGGCCTATCGTGGCTGTCGGGATGGAGACCGACGCCGACGCCCTGGACGCCTACTCGCGGGTCGTGACGACCGTCGCCGAGCGGCTCACGCCGTCGGTGGCGAGCCTGCGCGTCGTGCAGCGCGACGGCCGCGGTCGCGGCCGCGAGGGCGGGGGCTCGGGCGTCGTGATCAGCGACGGGTACGTGCTCACGTCGGCGCACGTCGTGGCGGGGACCTCGAGCGGCTCGGCCGAGTTCGTCGACGGCCAGGAGGTGCGCTTCGAGGTGGTCGGCCGCGATCCGCTGTCCGACCTGGCCGTGCTCCGCCTGGACGGCGGCGCCTCCCACCCCGCCGAGCTCGGCGACGCGTCGAAGCTCCGCGTCGGCCAGCTCGTGGTCGCGATCGGCAACCCGCTCGGGTTCTCCGGATCCGTCACGGCCGGCGTCGTGAGCGCGCTCGGGCGGGCGTTGCCGCTCAGCTCCGGCCGCGGGGTGCGGCTCGTCGAGAACGTGATCCAGACCGACGCGGCGCTCAACCCGGGGAACTCCGGGGGTGCGCTCGCCGACGGGGGCGGCCGGGTGGTCGGCATCAACACCGCCGTCGCCGGCATCGGCCTGGGGCTCGCGGTCCCGATCGACGACGCCACGCAGAAGATCGTGGGCGCCCTGATGCACGACGGGCGGGTCAAGCGGGCCTACATCGGGATCACCGGCGGCGGCCGGCCGCTGCCGCCGCGCGCAGCTGCCGCCGTCGGGCGCGCCGCCGGCGTCGAGATCGTGGAGGTCCTCGCGGCGAGCCCGGCCGCGCGCGGCGGGCTGCGGCCGGCGGACATCATCGTGGAGGTCGGCGGGCACCCGATCGCGGACGTCGCCGACCTCCAGCGCCTGATGGTGGGTGACGCGCCCGACGGCCCGGTGCACGTGCTGATCTGGCGCGACGGCGACACGCGCACGGTCGTCGTGGAACCCGCCGAGCTCGAGGCGGCCTGAGGGTCGGCAGGCACGGTGGACCGGCACGATCCCGCGGACAAGGGCCAGGCCGGCTACAACCCCGTCATGCTCGCGATCTACGACCCGTGGTGCTCGGCTTCATGTCCCATCTCGGCCGCGGAAGGTCCACGCCCGGTCGAGCTGATGAACGGCGGATCGACCACGCCCAGCGGGAGCCGCCTGAGGTAGGAGCGGACCGCGGCTACCGCCGACGCTCGCGGTACCGATCGAGCATCGCCCGGACCTCTTCGTCGGTGGTGTGCTCGCCGCGCTCCATCACGTCGATGAGGTTCAGATCGGGATGGTACGGCGGTGGAGCCGGTGGCTCGGGTGGGGTCTGTTGCGACTCAGGCGGCGTCTGCTCTTCGGCCATGCCACTCATCGTAGACCCACTCCCACCGCGGTGAAGACGGATGCCACGGCGAGGGCCGCCATCGCGATCTTCAGCCTGCGGACCTTGCTGCGGAGGATCTGCCTCGATCGCCCGGTCATGTCGATCTGCGTGTCCATCAGGGCCAGTTTCGTGAAGGCCGGCTCCGTCGAGAGGTACCGGTCGCGGAGGGCTATGAGGTTCGTAACGGGGATGACCCTTGGCCAGAATGCCGCAAGTGCCGAAGCCGCGCTGATGATCGCTAGCAGCCGGCCTATCCCGAGGGTGATGGCGTCACCTGTGGGAGCGAGCGCAACGATCGCCCCTGCGAACCCGAGCAAGATGCCTGCCTTGCCGTCCAACGCGTCGAAGTGCTGAAGTTGATGCTGGCGCTCCTCGCGAACGTGCTCAAGCAGCAGGTCGAGCGAGCGCACAGAACCCGGATCCACTGCGGGATCGTACGCGGGAGCGGTGACACGGTCTGATCATCCTGCGGGGACCTTCTTCTTGGGGTCGATGAAGGGGATCGCCGCCGTCACACCCGTGCGCTCGCCGTCGTCGGCCTCGAGCTCCAAACGGTTGCCCGGCTCCGCGAGCGCGATCGGCACCCAGACGTAGCCGATGTTCTTCTCCAGGCGCGGCGACCAGCAGGCGTCCGTCACGTGCCCGACCCGCTCGCCGCCCGCGAACGCCGGCCAGTGCTGCGTGGGCTGCTCGACCGGGTCGCCCTCCAGCTCGATCCCGACCAGCTTGCGCGTCACGCCCTCGCGCCGGATCCGCTCGAGCGCCTCCTTGCCGACGTAGTCGGCCTCCTGCAGCTCGACCAGGCGCTCCAGGCCCGTGACCTCGAACGGGTTGGTCTCCAGGCCGAAGTCGGAGCCCCAGTCGAAGATGCCCGCCTCCATGCGACGGATGTCCGACGAGGGCGTGACGCGGATCCCGTACGGCTCGCCCGCGTCCAGGATCCGCTCCCACAGGTCGTCGCCGCGGCTCGGATCGCGCAGGTAGATCTCGTAGCCGACGACCGCGGTCCATCCCGTGCGGCTGATCACGACCGGGATCCCGTCGAGGTCGGCCTCGTCGCACCAGTAGTACTTCATGTCGAGGACCCACCCGCCGAACAGGTCGCGCATCACGTCCTTGGCCTTCGGGCCCTGGACCTGCACGGGGTAGACCTCGGGGTGGCCGACGTGCACGTCGAGCCCCGAGTTGACCGCGACGCCCATCGCGTACAGGCCGGCGTCGGAGTCGGCGAGCGCGAGCCACCAGCGGTTGGGTTCGATGCGCAGCAGCACCGGGTCGTTCACGATGCCGCCGTCGTCGGCGGTGATCAGCACGTACTTGCCCTGCTTGACGGCGCACGTCGTGAGGTCGCGGCAGGTGAGGAGGTTCGTGAACGCGCTCGCGTCGGGTCCGGTGATCTCGACGATCCGCTCGACGCCGACGTCCCACAGGGTGACGTCGTTCACGAGCGCCCGGTACTCCTCGACGGGGTCGCCGTAGGTGTTGGGGTGGAGCATGTGCTGGTAGACGTCGTAGGCGGAGCAGCCGGCGCGAAGGGTGGCGTCGAAGAACGGCGAACGGCGGTACCAGGGTCCGAAGTTCAGGGTGGTGCTGGTGGGTGTGGGCACGGATCGGGCCTCCTGAGTAAGCGGTGGCGCGATGGTAGCGGTGGAGAGCTGTTACTCGGCTACGAGTGCTCGGTCATGTGCTCATGGAGTATCTGGATACAGGCCCTCGAACCCCTCCGATCGCCGCCGATCTGGACGCTTATTCCGACGACCGGTCATCCGGCCGGCAAGTCCCGGTCCAGCGAACGTGCGCGGGCGTCGACTACACCGCGCGGGTTCTGGTCGCATACCAGCCTACGGCGAGCGTGCCCGCTGCGAGTACGAGCAGCACGGTCAGGAAGACGAGTTGAAGAGCCCAGTATTGGCCTGCCGGATGGTAGGGGACGCTGTGAACCTGGCTGGTTCGGAGTATCCAGCTGCCAACAGGAACGTCGGACGACGGCCCGGTCGTGTGGCTGGCTGGGGTAAGGGTGCGCACGGTCCACCCAGACGCGAACAGCAGAAGAAGGAAGCCGGCCAAGGCGGCGCCCACAGCCGGCAGCGTCCGCCGCAGCCACGCACCGAAAGCCACCGCGAGGGCGAACGCCAGCACGATCTCGCCAACGAGGGCGAGGTCCATGGAGAAGAACCAGACCCAGCGCGAGCCGATCAATCCACCCGTGCCGAGCGGCCTCTGCAGCTGGTGGGCCACAACCCCAGCTGTCAGCCCAACGATGGCGAGCGCCCCGGCCAGGATGGTCACATTCGTCACGTACCAGCGACGCCTGGAGACCGACTGGGTCCAAGACACGAGCTGGGTACGCTGTTCGATCTCCCGAGCCACCAGCGGGGCGCCGATCAGGGCACCGATGATCGCGAGCCCGGCGGGGAGCCCATCTTGGAAGACGAGGATCGCGAAGTTGTACCGGGTGCCGAAGGCAGGCTGGAGGCCCCCTGGATACAACCCGCGGAGAGCCTGGCAGGCCGCCGCCGAGTGCACGTGGAAGGTCCCGCTGTGCGCATCGGGCGGAGGGCAGCCGGCATCGGCGAGCGCCTTGACCCACTGGTGGTAGCCGGCGAGCCAGTGGTTCGCGCTCAGCCCTACCCCCACCATCAGCGCGCAGAAGACCGTGAGGATCAGCGCGGTCCACAGCGCCTGCCCGCGGTGCTGACGCCAGAGGAGGCAGATCACACGAACGCCTCCTCCGACAGCGGCTCGTCGTCCTCCAGGTAGCCGAGCACGAGCTCGTCGAAGGTCGGCGCCGCTTCCTCGAGCCCTGGGCCGGTCAGCGAGGATGCGTCCGAGCGCACGAGCGCGATCGTCCTTCCTCCGCCGCTGCGTTCGTTGATCACCTCTCGGCCGCTCGACCCCGGCCAACCGGTCGGACCGGTGATGACCCGATGGGTCCGGCGGAGTTCGTCGATGTCTCCTGCCAGTCGAACGCGCCCAGCGCGCAGCACGATCAGGTAGTCGCAGATCCGCTCCAGCTCGGCCACGACGTGGGAGGAGAACAGCACGGCGGCGCCCATGTCGGAGCACGCAGCGAACATCGAGGTGAGGAAGTCGCGGCGGGCCAGCGGGTCGAGGTTCGACAAAGGCTCATCGAGCAGCATCAGCTCCGGCTGTTTCGCCAATACGAGGGTGAGCGCGACTTGGGCTCGCTCGCCCCCTGAGAGCGTGTTGATCCGTGCTCGGGTTGGGATGCCGAGTTGATGGATGCGTCCCGTCGCCAGCCCGGTATCGAACCGAGGGTTGAGGCAGGCGCCGATCTCGAGCACGTCGGTGACCCGGAGCCGGGGCCACAACGGTGCGTCCTGGGCGACGTAGCCGATCCGGTCCAACCGGTCCTCGGGTGCGGCTCCCGTGATCCGCACGCTGCCCGTGCTCGGCGGCAACAAGCCAGCAGCCATGTTCAGCAGCGTCGTCTTGCCGGACCCGTTCGGGCCGACCAAGGCGATCACCCGCCCACGCGGCACCTCGATCGTGCACTCGCGGAGTCCCCACACCCCACCGCCGTAGCGGTGGCCCAGCTGCTCGGTGCGCAAGATGGCGGTCACGCCACACCGCCTTCACGCGACGGATCCTTCTCGGTCGCGAGGTCCTCATCGAGGACGACCGCGACGAGTGCCCGGATCTGCTCGGCCGACATCCCCGCGTCCCTGGCCCGGCGCACCCAGCGGAGCAGCGAGTGCAGCAGCGCAGGTGGCGCGGCCTGGGGCAGGGCTGCGGCCGTCGTGGCGATGAAGGTTCCCACCCCCTGCCGGCGCACCACGAGACCCTCGTGCTCCAGCTCGCTGTATGCCTTCGCTACCGTGTTGGGGTTGATGGCGAGCGCCCCCACTACCTCCTTGAGCGTCGGGAGCTGATCTCCTGGATGCATCCTTCCCAGCATCACCTCGCGGCGCACCTGTTCGACCAGCTGGCGATACACAGGTACCCCGGACCCGGCGTCGATGCGGAACACTCGCCCTCCTCCTGTCGGCCACCTATCTCTACTACTAGACTAGTAGATTATGAGTGAGCCGACCAGGCGCCAGCGAGGGAGATCGGACGCCGGTGTCAGCGGCAGCCGGCCTAGAGGACGCAGCCGTCATGGTCGAGAAGTTGAGCCTTCAACTCGCAGGCGTAGCTCCCGTTCTTCCGTTCTTCACTGCGATCGGGCAGCGGCGGCGTTCACGATGGCAGCGACTCTTGACGCCGGCCGCGGCCACGTCCACGCTCGGTGGAACGGATCAGCGGTTCCGGTTCAGGGGGAGGGCATATGGCACGGCGGAAGCGGCTGGCGGCGATCGCGATCGCACTCGCGGCGATCCTCACGTTCGTGGTGGGGCCCGCGTCCGCGGGCGGCCCCGGCAAGTGGACCAAGCTCTCCCTCACCAGCCAGAAGGCGGACGGCTTCGACCAGCCGAGCGCCGTGCGGACGGCCGACGGGAAGCTCCACGTCGTGTACGAGATCAAGCCCACGGCGACGCTCCACAACATCCGGTGGGTCACGCTCTCCCAGGCCGGCAAGACGCTGGCGTCGGGCAACGTCCTGCCGTCGAACTGGGTCGCGATCGACCCCGAGCTGGTGCTGCTCCCGGACGGGTCCGGGGGCCTGCGGGTCGTCTTCATCGGCAACCAGGACACGAACGGGGCGAACTTCTTCGCGAGGGGCCCCATCTACACCGCCACCAGCCCGAACGGGCAGACCTGGACGTTGCAGAACGTCACCCTTGGTCAGCACACCGTCTTGAACGGCGACTTCGGCGCCGCCGCGGAGCTGAACGGCACGCCCGTCACCGCGTTCGGCCTGAACGCCATGACCTACTTCCACGAGGGGACCGACGCCACTGCCCCTGCCACCGGACCCGACGGGTCGATCGCGCAGGCCTCGACGACCGACAACGAGGGTGAGGCCCTCGCGACGAACAGCGACGGGTCGGTCTGGCTGGGATGGTGGCGCTGGACGGACGCCGCCACCCAGGGCTACTACGTCGAGCAGATCCTGCCGAGCCAGGGGTCGCCGCTGAAGGCGCCGAACTCCGGGAACAAGGATCAGGACAACAGCCCGCGGCAGCGGGTGGCGCTGGCCGCCCGCAAGGGCGGGGGCGTCTACATGGCGTACTGCTCGCCGACGAAGACCAAGCCGTGTGCGCACGTCAGCCTCTGGAAGGTGGGCGCCGCGAAGGCGGCGACGGTGCCCGGAACGACCAGCGGGAACGCGCGGTTGGTGACCCTCGTCGCCGGCAACGCCGGCCGCCTGTGGGTCCTGTGGTGGGACTCGGTGAAGTCGCGGATCGACGCCGTCCGGACCGGCACCAACGGCAGCGGCTTCGGCTCCGTCGTGTCGATCAAGCCCCCGCCGAAGTGGGCCCTGTTCGAACGCCTGTCTGCCGAGGGGTCCTCGGGCCGCGTCGACGTGCTGGCGAACATCGTCTCGGGCGCGGCGGGGAACCCCGTCGAGATCTGGCACACGCAGCTGCTCCCCGGTCTGAAGCTCACCGCGAAGCCGGCGTCGTTCGGTCACGGCTCGAGCGCCACGGTCACCTTCACCGTGACCGACGCGGGTCAGGCGGTCGCCGGCGCCAAGGTCTCGTGCCTCGGTAAGAGCGGGCGGACGAACGCGAAGGGCGTGGTCAAGCTCCACTTCGGCAAGGGCGAGGCGACCGGGAAGCACGTCGCGACCGCGACGAAGGGCGGGTACAACGGGGCGAAGGTGACCGTGAAGGTCACGTAGCGAAGGACGTCGGCCGGATCCCGACCAGCGCGAACACCGGGAGCGACATCTTCCCTCTCGAGCGAGGACCCATGCAGTCAGCGGCGCAACCCACGTGCTTCCTGATCGCCGACATCTCCGGATACACGGGCTACCTCGCCGACGTCGAACTCGACCACGCCGAGGACATCCTCTCGGACCTCCTCGCGTGTGACCGTCGCCGCCCTGAGGCCCAACTTCCGGCTGTCGAGGATCGAGGGCGACGCTGTGTTCATGTTCGCGACGCTCGAGAGAGATCGACGGGTCGATGCTCCTCGACATGATCGAGCGGTGCTACTTCGGGTTCCGCCGGCGTCAACGCGACGTCCGTCAGGCGACGTCCTGCGAGTGCAACGCCTGCCTGCGGATCCCCGATCTCGACCTCAAGTTCGTGGTGCACCACGGCCCCGCGCTCGTGCAGAAGGTCGCCGGTCGGAAGGAACTCCTGGGGATGGATGCGATCGTCGTGCACCGCCTGCTGAAGAACGACGTCGTGGAAGGGCTCGGCATCAGCGCCTATGCCCTCATCACCCAGGCGTGCATCGATGCGTCCGACATCGACCCAGCCGCGATCGGCATGCGCGAGCACACGGAGGTCTACGACCGGATCGGCGATGTGCCGGCCTGGGTGTGGGACCTCGGGCACCGCTGGCAGGAGGAAGAGGAGCGGGGCCGTGTCCGGGTCGACCCTCGAGGATTCCATCCTCATCGTGTCGGTGCCGACGAACGCACCTCCGCAGGTGGCGTGGGAGTTCCTCACCAAGCCCGGGCAGCGGATGACCTGGCAGCCCTGGGTGACGGAGGTCACGATCAAGGGAGCCACCGGAGGACGTCGTGGGCTCGGGTCGGCCAACCACTGCATGCACGGCAAGGATGCGGTCGTCGAGGAGATCCTCGACTGGCGCCCCTACGACTACGTCACGGATCGGACGATCCTGGCGACCCCGGAGGGGCCGGTGAAGGTCCTGCACACCATCGAACTGGAGCCGCAGGCCGAGGGGACCATGATCCACTTCCTGTACGGCCCGGCGAAGACCCGGCGGGAGAAAGCAGCCATGGAGGTGATCGCGCCGGCGTACGGGGCGGCGCTCCGCTCGGGCCTCCCGAGCCTCATCGCTCAGCTCGATGCCGCGCTGGCGGCGCGTGACGCCGACGTTGACCTCGAGCCCGAGCTGCCTGCTCCCCAGGCCCGGCAGCATCGTGTCCTGACCGGTCTCGTCGGTCGAGGGCCCTTCGGCCCCTCCGACCGCCGACCACTCCGACTACGGTGGTGTCACGGAGCGGAGGGAGCAACCGATGAAGGCCATCGTCCAGTCAACGTACGGCTCACCCGATGATGTCCTGGTCCTCCAGGACATCGACAAGCCCGCGGTCGGCGACGGCGACGTGCTGGTCCGCGTCCATGCCGCGTCGGTCCACCTCGGTGACTGGGTCCTCATGACCGGCGTGCCGCGGATCATGCGACTCAGTACGGGCCTGCGCGCCCCCAAGCATCCGGTCCCGGGGACCGATATCGCCGGCACGGTCGAGGCGATCGGCAAGGACGTGACGAAGCTCCACGTCGGCGACGAGGTGTTCGGCTATTGCGACGGCGCCTTCGCGGAGTATGCGAGCGCGCCCGAGGACCACTTCGTGCCGAAGCCGGCCGGGCTCTCCTTCGAGCAGGCCGCGGCCGTCGGTGTATCCGCCACGACCGCCCTCCAGCTGCTGCGCGATCAGGGGAAGGTGAAGCAGGGACAGAGCGTCTTGATCAACGGTGCGTCCGGAGGCGTGGGCCCGTTCGCCGTGCAGATCGCGAAGGCCTTCGGGGCCGAGGTCACCGGCGTGTGCAGCACCACGAACGTGGACATGGTCCGCTCGATCGGGGCCGATCAGGTCATCGACTACACCGAGACGGACTTCACCAAGGGAGGGTCCCGCTACGACTTCATCCTCGACAACGTCGGCGACCGTCCTCGCGTCCGATGTCAGGCGCGCGCTCACCCCGAACGGGCACCTCCAGTCGAACGGTGGGGGCCATGCGAAGGGCGCCCTCGGCCGGTCATCAAGACGGCCTTCTCGGCGATGTTCTCGCAGCAACAGCTGGCCCCGTCCCTCAAGAAACAGAACCCGGAGGACCTCGTCGTCCTGAAGGACCTCGTGGACGCCGGCAAGATCACGCCGGTCATCGACGGCACGTACCCGTTGAGCGCGACGTCCGAGGCGATCGACCACGTCGCGGAAGGACACGCGCGAGGAACGGCCGTCATCACGATCTAGTGCCGCATCAAGCAACGGCGAACGGCACGGCGAAGTCGCAGTAGGGGGCGCTCGTCTCAGTGACCGGCTCGCTCGCGAGGTAGGTGATTCGCACGCCGAGATCCTCGGGCTTGAGGGCGAGACTCCTCAGGTCGATGCCATGCTCGTCCGCCCACGCACGCAATGCCTCCGACGCGAGCTGCCACTGCACTCCCGGGTTCCCTCCCGGCCCAGCTGGTAGCGCGTCGTTCGGTATCGCGACGTACGCCTCGCGATGTGCGGGTTCGGTCCGCAAACTCAACTCCGGGTAATGCGATGCCAGCGCCTTCGCGTCCGACTCCGGGACCGGCTTGCACATCTCAACGGGGCCGTCGCTGTCGGCGCTCACCTCACCCCAGTAGATGGTGAACATCGCGCCTTCTCGCCCGTTCATCTTCGGTAGCGGTCGCTCGCGCAGGATCGCGATGAACTCCTTGCCGAGCGCCCACGCGCCCTGTTCGTCGACATTGCGCTTCAGGCAGAGCAAGCTCCGCTCGGGCATCTCTCGCGTAGCGACCTCGTACATGACGGACCTCTTTCCGCTCAGTCGGTTGACGAGGTAGTCGGCGAGCGCGCGGCGCGCGTCGTGTGCGGACTCGACCTCCCGCCAATGCGTCGCTATCCGCTCTGCGATAACAACCGGATCGCATACGAGCAGTTCCTTGATCGCCGCGAGCGGCAATCCAAGCTGACGCAACATCGCGACGAGGCGCGCCGCTTCGAGCTGCGCGGCGTCGTAGTAGCGATAGCCGGAGGCTTCATCGACGCGCGCGGGAACCAGCACTCCACGTTCGTCGTAGAGACGCAGCGCCTTCACTGACAGACGTGAGCGCCTTGCGAACTCGCCGATGCTGAGTTCTTCCACGCCTCATACTCCCTCGTCATCGAGCCGAACGGCTCGACACATCGAGTGTGCGGCCTCCCCAAGGGGGAGAGTCAAGTTCACCGGCCGATCGGTTCAGCAGGGTCCGCTCACCCGCACGTTCCTGCTGATCGAGGACAGCGGCCGTGAGGGGATCGCCACGGCGAACGCCGACGGCAGCGACGTCCACGTGCTGACGAACAGCCCCACCTTCGATAGCAAAGGCGACTGGGGAACGCACCCGCTCATCGGCTGACATCCTCGTACCACCTGGCGGCAGCAACCCCAGCCGTGCTGCCTGCTCCCAGTCCCGGCGGCATCTTGTCCTGACCGGAGCGACGAGGCACGATGCCGCGATGCCGACGTTCATGGACCGTCACGATGTCCCCGGCATCAGCGCCGAGGACGCCGCCCGCGCGCATTCGCAGGATCTGCTGGTGCAGGACAAGCACGGCGTCCGGTTCCTGACGTACTGGTTCGACGAGGAGCGGGGCCACGTCTTCTGCCTGGCCGAGGGGCCGGACGCCGAGGCCATGGAGCAGGTCCACCGCGAGTCGCACGGACTCATGCCGCACGCGATCCTCGAGGTGGATCCTCGCTCCGTCTCCTCGTTCCTCGGCGCGATCGTCGACCCGGAACCCGGCACGCCGTGGGCGGCCTCGGCGTTCCGCACGATCATGGTCACCGACGTCGTGGGATCGACGAGCATGCTCGAGCGGATCGGCGACGTCGCAGCCAAAGACATCGAGCTGTCGCTCGAGAAGCAGAGCGACGATCTCCTCGGACGTTTCTCGGGCAGCCGCGTCGACCATACCGGCGACGGGATCATGGCGGCGTTCACGTCGGCGGCCGATGCCGTTTCGTGCGCGCTCGCGTTGCAGCATACGGTCGCCGCACGCAGCGGTGATCCCGTGACGGTCGAGATCCGCATCGGTATCGCGGCGGGCGAGCCGATCGTCGAGGGCGAGCGATTCTTCGGGGCCGCCGTGAACCTCGCGGCCCGGCTGTGCGCCGCCGCCGAGCCGGGAACGGTGTACGTACCTGCAGCGGTGCGCGAACTGACGCTCGGGGAAGGGCTTCACGTACATCGATCGGGGACGCGCGACCTTGAAGGGGTTCTCGGAGCCGGTGCAGCTGTTCGAGGTCTCCCCGGCCTCTGCGGGGGCGAGCCTACCCTCCGGCTGATGACCGGCTCCCCGCGTTCGCTCAGGCGGCGGGGACCTTCTTCGTGGGGTCGATGAACGGGATCGTCGCCGTGACACCGGTGCGTTCGCCGTCGTCGGCGTGGATCTCCAGACGCGATCGCTACGCGCGCCCGCGCGTGATGTCCTCGACGGCACGAGTGATCCCCGCCCCGCCGCCCTCGACCAGCTCCAAGTAGAGGCGAGCCCACGCGATCCGTCCCTCACGGATCCCGTTGATGATGACGCCTCGCATCTCCATCGGCGACCCGTCGCGTCGCGTACCGTGGATCCTCCACTCGCTCCACTCCTCGTCGTCCGAGGAGGATGTACGGAGTAGTTCTCCGCGAAGGTCCGGGACGTCACGGAAGATCGATGACCAGTTCGTGTGCACCTGATCGCGCCCACCGAACGCTCGGTCCGGATGGGCTGGCTGCTCGCTCTCGTAACCCGGCGCGAAACACTCAACGAAGCCTTCGATGTCATGGGCGTTCATCGCTCTCAGGAGACGCTCAGCCACCGGCTCACCCACCATGCCTGTTCCCTTCTGCCTCCGGAGACGGTTCGCGGAGCTGCTGGCGTTCTTCGACATCATCGAACGGGGTCGTGGGGATCGCGAATCGGAGGACCGCGGTCGGCAGCCCGCGCCGGGGCGCGTGAATGGTTTGGCCCTCTGACGACGGGACGCCTCATAGTGGGTTGACGACGCTGCAGGCGTGCGCACGAAGGGAGTCAGCCGGATGAGGATCGCGGTTCTGGGGGCCGGCGGTGGAGGGCTAGCGGTCGCCTACGAGTGGAGGAGTCAGGGGCATGAGGTCGCGCTGTACGCACAACATGCCCATGAGCACCATCTGGTGCCGGTCCGCGAGCGCGGCGGGATCCAAGCCGAGGGCAAGCTTGAGGGGTTCGTGTCTCTGGCGACGGTCACCACCGACATCGCCGAGGCGCTGGACGGTGTGGACGTGGTCTTCGTCGTCGGCCCCGCCTATGCCACGGAGCCGTTCGGCCGTGACACTCGCGGTCACCTGCGCCCCGGGATGACCGTCGTGGTCTGCCCCAGTTCGTGCGTCGGCAGTCTGGCCTTCAAGCACGCCGCGGGGTTGGACCTCCATGACGAGAGCGTCGTCGTGGGCGAGACCAGCACGCTGCCGTACGCCGCACGCGCATCGATGCACGCCAGTGTGCGGATCTTCCACCGGTTCGACACCGGCTTCTCGGCCGCTGCCGCCCCGCGCAGCAACACGCCTCGCCTGCTCGAGGTCCTGCGGCAGGTGTACCGCAACACCGACGAGGCCGCGGGGATCTTCCAGACCACGCTGCAGAACGGCAACCCGGTCATCCATCCGGCCGTCACCTTGCTCAACGCCGCCCTCATCGAACGCACGGGTGGTGACTTCATGTTCTATGAGGAAGGGGTTACCGAGGCGGTCGGTCGCCTCATGAAGGCGGTCGACGGCGAGCGGCTATCCGTCGCCAGGGCCTTGGGCGTGGAGATCCTCGCCGAGCCGGATCTCGGGGTTCGGCAGGGCTACATGAGCGAGTCCAACTACTCCACCGGCTACTCCACCGCACCAGGCTTTCGTGGCATCAAGGCGCAGGACGAGCTTCATCACCGCTACCTGACCGAGGACGTGGGCTACTCGATGGTGTTCCTCACCGACCTGGCTCGGCACCTGTCGGTGCCGACCCCCACCATGGATGCCGTCATCCGCATCGCCTCGATCGTCGCGGGCGAAGACTTCGCCGCCGAGCGTGCCCGCACGATGGACAAGATGGGCCTGTCCGGCCTGACGCGAGAACAGCTCGCGGTGTACTGACTGGGAGATAGGTCCACACCCCCGTTGCGGCTGATGCGCTTCGTGCAGCGTGGGTCCGAGGCTACGCGGCGGGGACCTTCTTCGTGGGGTCGATGAAGGGGATCGTCGCCGTGGTGCCGGTGCGCTCGCCGTCGTCGGCGTGGATCTCCAGGCGGTTGCCCGGCTCCGCGAGCCCGATCGGCACCCAGACGTAGCCGATGTTCTTCTCCAGGCGCGGCGACCAGCAGGCGTCCGTCACGTGCCCGACCCGCTCGCCGCCCGCGAACGCCGGCCAGTGCTGCGTGGGCTGCTCGACCGGGTCGCCGTCCAGCTCGATCCCGACCAGCTTGCGCGTCACGCCCTCGCGCCGGATCCGCTCGAGCGCCTCCTTGCCGACGTAGTCGGCCTCCTGCTCCTCGACCAGGCGCTCCAGGCCGGTGACCTCGAACGGGTTGGTCTCCAGGCCGAAGTCGGAGCCCCAGTCGAAGATGCCCGCCTCCATGCGACGGATGTCCGACGAGGGCGTGACGCGGATCCCGTACGGCTTGCCCGCGTCCAGGATCCGCTCCCACAGGTCGTCGCCGCGGCTCGGATCGCGCAGGTAGATCTCGTAGCCGACGACCGCGGTCCATCCCGTGCGGCTGATCACGACCGGGATCCCGTCCAGGTCGGCCTCGTCGCACCAGTAGTACTTCATGTCGAGGACCCACCCGCCGAACAGGTCGCGCATCACGTCCTTGGCCTTCGGGCCCTGGACCTGCACGGGGTAGACCTCGGGGTGGCCGACGTGCACGTCGAGCCCCGAGTTGACCGCGACGCCCATCGCGTACAGGCCGGCGTCGGAGTCGGCGAGCGCGAGCCACCAGCGGTCGGGTTCGATCCGCAGCAGCACCGGGTCGTTGACGATGCCGCCGTCGGCGGCGGTGATCAGCACGTACTTGCCCTGCTTGACGGCGCACGTCGTGAGGTCGCGGCAGGTGAGGAGGTTCGTGAACGCGCTCGCGTCGGGCCCGGTGATCTCGACGATCCGCTCGACGCCGACGTCCCACAGGGTGACGTCGTTCACGAGCGCCCAGTACTCCTCGACGGGGTCGCCGTAGGTGTTGGGGTGGAGCATGTGCTGGTAGACGTCGTAGGCGGAGCAGCCGGCGCGAAGGGTGGCGTCGAAGAACGGCGAACGTCGGTACCAGGGTCCGAAGTTCAGGGTGGTGCTGGTGGGTGTGGACACGTTCTTGGCCTCCTGGGTGAGCGGTGGC